>NZ_JBIVDE010000004.1:224269-400025 GCF_044746945.1 Streptomyces sp. NPDC090127
GGGGGGGGCGGTGGGGGGGGGGGGCCGGGGGGGCCGGGGCCGCGCCGCGGCCGACCCCCCCCCGCCCGCCCATCCATCCATCCATCCATCCGGCCGGATGGGTGCGGGAGTGGGTGCGGGCGGCCCCCCGTGCCCACTCCCGGTCGCTCTTGGAGCGTCGTGCTTGGAGCGTCGTGCTTGGAGCGTCGTCCTTAGAGCGTCGCCGCCGCGGACTTGATCTGGGCGGCGAAGGTCGAGACCTCGGTGTAGACGCCGGGGTAGTTCGGGCGGGCGCAGCCCTGGCCCCAGCTCACGATGCCGACCTGGATCCAGGCGCCGGCGTTGTCCCGGCGGAACATCGGGCCTCCGGAGTCACCCTGGCAGGTGTCGACGCCGCCCTGGGGGAAGCCGGCGCAGATCTCCTCGCCGGCGACGAGGTCGCTGCCGTAGGCCTTCTTGCAGTCGGTGTCGGAGACGAACGGGACGGTGGCCTTGAGCAGGTAGCGCTGCTGCCCGCCGCCCTCGCGGGCGGCACCCCAGCCGGCGACGGTGAACGTGCCGCTGTTGTACGCGGTCGTGTCGGCGATCTTGAGGGTGGGCACCGAGGTGATCGGCGAGGCCAGCTTGATCAGGGCCCAGTCCTTGCCCGTGCCGTTGTAGCCGGGGGCCTGGAGGACCTTGGTGGACTTGACCTTGATGGCGGCGCTGGACTGGAGGTCCACGACTCCGACGGTGGCGGTGATGCTGGTGTTGTTGCCGGAGCCGCTGACGCAGTGGGCGGCGGTGAGGACGATCTGCGGGGTCAGCATCGAGCCGCCACAGCCCATGGACAGCCGGACCATCCAGGGGAACTCGCCCTGGGCGGCACGGGTTCCGCCGACGACCGGGGCGGGCGCGGCGGAGGCGTTGGTGGAGGGCTGGAGGCTGACCGCGGCGAGGACGACGGCGCCGGCCGCGGCGATTCTCTGCAGGGCACGAACGAACGTGTTCTTCTTCAAGTGTCTGCCTTTCGTGGGGGGTTGGCCTTGATGGCATGTGCCCGTCAAGGCTTGGTCCGGATTATGGACAGCGCCCGCCGGGGGCCACAAGGGCATGATTTCGGCCAGCGCCGCGGCGCCGCGCGGGCTCGTACAGTGGGGGAAAGGGGGTGCGGCGTGGTGGACGGAAACGGAGTCGACGGGGCCGACGGGGCCGGCGGAGTCGTTCATGGTTTTCCGCACCTCGCCACGGTCCGGGCCGCGATCACCGCGCTGTACCGGCGGCTCTCGGCGGACGGGGTACGGCAGTACGCGACGAGCGTGCCCGCGTCCGCCGTGACCTTCTCCGACGAGGAGGACCTGCACCTCGGTGCGCAGCGGGTGGCCAGGGCCCTGGTGCACCACCTGCGACTGCCCGAGGCGCGGATGATCGTGAGCTTCCGGGAGATGACGCATGCGGCGACCGTCGAACTGGCGGCCGGTCCGGAGTACTTCGTCGAGCTGAACGACCGTTTCCGCGGTCACCGCGGGGACGTGGGGGCGGCGCTCGCCCATGAGATCACCCACGTGCTCCTGCACCGCCTCGACCTCGGTTTTCCCGGCACCCGGGACAACGAGATCCTCACCGATGTGGTGACCGCCTATCTGGGGGCCGGTTGGCTGCTGCTCGACGCCTTCCGCGAGGACGGGATGTCGAGCCAGAAGCTGGGGTACCTGACGCCGGAGGAGTTCGGGTACGTGCTGGCCAAGCGGGCGGAGGTGTTCGGGGAGGACCCCTCGCCGTGGTTCACCAGCGCGCGGGCGTACGAGGCGTGGACCCGGGGGCGGGAGGAGGCGGGCCGGGACGCGCGCCGGCCCCCGCTGGCGGCGGCCGGGTGGGCGGCGCGGCACCGGTACGCCAAGGACCGGCGTTACGGGCGGGCGGCGGCGGACGCTCCGTACGCCTTCGAGGGGAGCGGGGTCTCGGCTCGGGTCTCCTTCGCGTGCCCGGTGTGCCGACAGCGGCTGCGGGTACCGGCGGGCCGACGGGTTCGCGCCAGGTGCGGGGTGTGCGGGACGGTTCTGGAGTGCGACGCGTAGGGGGGCGAGCGGGGTGGTTGTGCGGGGCGGGTGAGACGTCCGGGGGCGGGCGAGCGGCTGAGGCAGACGAGTGGGGCCGAGCGTCCGGGGCGGGCGGGCGCCAACCCATTTGCGCCGTGCGGGCCCGGCGGGTGAAGGTCGTTGGATGAGCACGCTGTTCGACGCACTGCACGAGGGGGCCGACGCCGTGGTGCGGGCCCTGCGGGCCGGGGCCTCCCCCGAGACGGCCGACGAGGACGGGGAGACCGTGTTGTACCGGGCAGCCGTCGCGAACGAGCCGGAGATCGTCCGGCTCCTGCTGGCCGCCGGGGCGGATCCCGCGCGGGCGAGCGGCGAGGAGGCCGGGGACCTGCCGCTGTGCGGGGCGGCCTGCGGCGGGCACGCGGAGGTGGTGCGGGCGCTGCTGGCCGCCGGGGCGGCGGCGAACCAGGCGGAGGCGTACGGGTTCACGGCCCTGGACTGGGCGGTCCGGCTCGGGCACGCGGAGACGGTACGGATCCTGCTCGAACACGGCGCCGCGCCGAGCCGTCCGGGCCCGGACGGGCTGCCGCCGCTGGTGGCGGCTGCGCGGCGCGGCTCGACCCCGAGCGTGCGGGCACTCCTGGAGTTCGGCGCGGGCCCGGCGGAGGACGCGCTGCGCGAGGCGCGGCGCTGGATCGGCGTGGACATCGCGGAGGAACTCCGCCGCGGGCTCCTGGCGGCGAGCACGGAGACCGGGATGGGGAGCGAGGCAGGGGCGGTGGCGGTCGCGGAGGCGGAGGCGGTCGCGGAGGCGGGGGCAGGGTCCGGAGCCGGGGCGGGGTCGTGGGCCGGCAGGGGCTCCGGCACCGGCACCGGATCCGGCACGGGCTCCGGCACAGGCACAGGATCCGGCACGGGCTCCGGCACCGGCACGGGCTCCGGCACCGGGGCGGGGCCGTGGGCGGCCATTGCCGGTACAGGTCCCGGCACGGGCACGGGCACGGGCACGGGCACGGGCACGGGCACGGGAGCCGACAACGGCTCCGGTGCGCGAGCCGGCTTCGGCACGGGCTCCGGCACCGGAGTCTCTTTCGGTTCAAAGGGGGCGGCTGGGGCCGAGACCGTCGTGCGGCGGGTGCGTGAGGACGGTGGGGTGACCGTCGTCGTCGACGTGCTGCGGACGGACGGTGCGCCGAGCCGCGGCAACGAGCAGCAGACCGGGCACGCGGCCATCGCCACCCTCCTGGAGGGTGCGCTGGGCGTCCGGGTGCCACCCGAGGAGCTCGCCACCCGGGCGCTGCGCTGCGCGGATCCGGAGCTGGACGACTGGAAGGAGGCGGTGCGGGCGCTGGGCGCCCGCGACGACGAGGAGACCTTCCGGGTCGCGTCCGCCTGGTGCCGGTCCGGCGACCCGACGCGCCGCGCCCTCGGCGCACGCGTCCTCGGCGCCCTCGACCGCTTCGCGCGCCAGGGCCTTCCGGTGCTGTGCCGCATGGCGGCGGAGATGGCCCGGTCGACCGCGCGCGAGCCCGCCCTCTCCGTCGTCGTCGCGCTCGGTCGGTACGGAGATCCGCAGGCGCTGCCCGAGTTGCTGGGACTCGCCGCCCACCCCGACATCGAGGTGCGCCGCGCCCTGGGGTCCGCGCTGACCGGGCCCGTGCCCGCCGGGGACCCGGTGGCCGTGGCGACGCTGGTCGCGCTGAGCCGGGACCACGACCACGGCGTACGGGACTGGGCGACGCTCGCGCTCGCGGAGGTGCCCGAGGACACCCCCGTCCTGCGGGAGGCGCTCGCGGCGCGGCTCGCCGACGAGGACGAGGACACCGTGGCCGAGGCGGCGCGCGGACTGGCCATGCGTCAGGACCCGCGCGCCGTCGAGGTGCTGGCGGGCATCCTCGCCGACGGGGACCCGGAGAGCACCGCCCGCGACACCGCGCTCGCCGCCGTCGAGTACATCCGGGACCCCCGGGTCAGGACCCGCCTGGAGTGGACGAGCCCGCGATGTCGTTGACGGCCGCCCACGCGAACGCCATGGCGGGCCCGATCGTCGCGCCCGGACCGGGATAGGTCTCCCCCATCACCGCCGCCGAGCAGTTCCCGGCCGCGTACAGACCCACCACGACGCCGCCGTCCTCGCGCAGCACCCGGCCGTCCCCGTCGGTGACCAGGCCGCCCTTGGTTCCGATGTCGCCGGGGTGCACGGGGACGGCGTAGAAAGGGCCCTTCTCCAGCGGCGCCAGGTTCGGGTTCGGCAGCGTCGGGTCGCCGTAGTAGCGGTCGTAGACGGAGTCCCCGCGCCCGAAGTCCTCGTCGCGTCCGTTCGCCGCGAAGCCGTTGAAGCGGGCGATCGTGGTCTTCAGGGCCGGGGCCCCGATCCGGCGCGCCAGCTCCTCCACCGTCCCGGCCCGCCGCACGAAGCCGTCCCACCGCCGAGGGAAGGGCTGCCCCGGGAACAGGCCGGCGAAGAGGTACCGCGCCTTGGAGCGGGCGTCGAGGACGAGCCAGGACGGGACCGTCGTCGCCTCCGGCCGGTCGCAGGCGTACATCCGGTCCACGAAGTGGTGGTACGGCGCCGCCTCGTCGGCGTACCGCTCCCCCGCCGCGTTCACGATCACCATCCCCGGGATGCCCCGGTCGGCGACGAGGAAGAACGGTCTCTCCCCCGGCGGGCAGACGGACGGCGCGCCCCACACCTTGTCGAGCAGGTCGGTCGCCGCGCCCAGTTCCTCGCCGATCCGCAGCGCGTCGCCGGTCTGGCCCTCCGACGCGTGTGTCCAGGCCGTCGAGGTGGGCGCCGGGAGGTGCTTCTCGCGCAGCGCCTGGTCGTGCGAGAAGCCGCCCGAGGCGAGCACGACGCCGCCCCCGGCCCGTACGGTCCGCCCGTCGGCCAACTCCACCCCGGCCACCCGGCCGTCCTCGACGAGGAGTCCGGAGAGCGGCGCGTTCAGCCAGAGCTCGCCGCCCAGTTCGTGCAGCGAGAGCCGCATCCGGGCGATCAGCGCCTCGCCGAGGGAGAGGAGGGTGCGGCGGGTGAGCAGGGCGCCGACGGCCCGCGCGCCGACCCGGAGCGAGGCGCGCCGCCCGGCCCAGGTGCGGGCGACCATGTTGAGGTGGCGGAAGTCGTACGAGGTCATGGTCAGCCCGTACGTGGGTAGGCCGGCCCGCCGCATGGTCGCCGCGAGCGGTCCGAGCCGCTTGAGGTCCACGATCCTCGGCTCGATCGAGCGGCCCTGCGCCATGCCGCCGAGGGCCTCCGGGAAGTAGTCGGCGTACCCGGGGGTGTACATGAAACGGACATGGGTGCGGTCGTGGAACTCCCGTACCATGCGCGGCCCGTGGGCGAGGTAGGCGTCCTTGCGGGCGTCCGGGACCCGGTCGCCGACGGTCGCGTCGAGGTAGGCGCGGGCCTTCTCGTACGTGTCGCCGAGGCCGGCCGCGTCGAGGTGGTGGTTGCCCGGGACCCAGATCGCGCCGCCGGACAGCGCGGTGGAGCCGCCGTAACGGTCGGTCTTCTCGACGACGAGGGTGGTCAGGCCGCGCAGCCGGGCCGTGATCGCGGCGGCGAAGCCGGCGGCGCCGGAGCCGACGACCACGACGTCGTAGGCGGGCGTCGACGCGGGGTGCGTGGAGTGCGCGGACTGCGCGGACTGCGCGAACTGCGCGAACTGCGCGAACTGCGCGGCCGGCGTGGGCTGCCCGGTCGGCGTGGGCTGCGTGAGCCGCCTGGTCGGACCGGTCTGCGTGGGCTGCCCGGTCGGACCGGTCTGCGCGGTCATGTGAACACTCCGGTCGCGTAGTCGCTGCGGTAGTAGAGGAGCGGTGCGCCGTCGTCGCGGGCGTCCAGGGCCAGGACCCGGGCGGTGACGACGTGGTGGTCGCCGGCGTCGTGGACGGCGTGGACCGCGCAGTGGAGGGTGGCGAGCGCGCCCTCGATGTGGACGGCGCCCTCCTCGCTCACGGTCCAGTCGACGCCGGCGAACTTGTCGGGCCCGCGGCGGCCGAGGGCCGCGCAGACCTCGCGCTGGTCCGCGGCGAGGATGGAGATCCCGAAGTGCCCGGCCGCCCTGACCGCGGGCCAGCTGGTGGAGGTTCGGGCCACACAGAGCAGCACGAGCGGCGGGTCGAGGGAGAGGGAGGCGAAGGACTGCACGGCGAGGCCGGCGGGGCGGCCCTCCCCGTCGAGGGCGGCGACGACCGTGATGCCGCTCGCGAAGTGGCCGAGGACCTCCCTCATCAGCCGTTCCACCGGTGCCCCCAGAGGCTGTCGGAGGTGATCTCCTTCGCGGTCCAGGTCGCCGGGTCGACGAGGAGTCCGTCCCAGCCGTACTCGACCTGGAAGGCGCCGGGCGCCTGGGCGTAGAAGGAGACCATGCGGTCGTTGGAGTGGCGGCCGAGGGTGGAGGCGATGGGGATGCCGGCCGCGTTCATCCGGTCGAGGCAGTAGCCGACGGCGTCGAGCGAGTCGGCCTCGACCATGAAGTGGACGATTCCGGGCGGCAGCGCGCCCGGGTAGAGACCGAGGCTGTGGTGGCGGGCGTTGGGGCTGAGGAAGTTCATCCAGTAGCGGTCGTGGCCGGGTTCGCCGCTGGGGACGGCGGCCGGCGGGAGCTGCATCCGGTCACGGAGCTGGAAGCCGAGCAGGTGCTCGTAGAAGGTGACGGTCTCGTCCATGTTCGGGGCGGGCAGGACGACATGGCCGAGGCCGAGGTCCTGGCCGGAGGGGGCGGCGGTGACGAAGCGGTTGCCGTGACGGGCGGACAGCGGGCTGTGGTCCTGGGCCTGGCCCCAGTACAGCTCCAGGGGGTTCCCGGCCGGGTCGTCGACGTGGATCAGGCCCTGGACGCGGCGTTCGGCGAGCGTGTCCGCGTCGGCGTGCTTGACCGGGAAGCCGGCCGCTTCGAGCTCCTCGGCCGCCTCGGTGAGGGCGCGGGCGTTCGGCAGCTCGAAGCCGGCGGCGAGCAGCCGGTCGGCGGTCCCGGCGACGAAGCTGAGGCGGCGGATCCGGTCGTCGATCCGGGTGTGCAGGACGGTGTCGGTGGAGTCCTGGGCCTCGGCCATGCCGAGGATGTCGAGGGCGTAGGCGCGCCAGTCGGCGAGGGAGGTCGTCTCGATGCGGAGGTAGCCGAGGGATCGGATGTCCATGCGGGGTCCTTACGCGGGAGGTGGTGGGCGGCGGACGGCCACCGAGGAAGGCGGCGGCCTGGCGCGGAGAAAGCGACGGCCTCGCGCCGGAGGAAGCGACGGCCTCGCGCCGGAGGAAGCGGCGGCCTGTGTCGGAGGAAGCCGCCGGAGACGGTGGCGGTGGCCCGCCGCTGACGGCAGCGGCTCCCGGCGCCGAGGCATGCGGCGGCCTGGCATCGGAGGAAGCCGGAAATTCGGGTCCGAGAAGCCGGAGCCTGATGTCCGAGAAGCAGGCGCCTGTCGCCCGTCAGGGCGGGGCTAGTGCGAGAAGAAGTCGAGAGCCAGGCGGTTGAACTCGTCGAACCGTTCGACCTGCGCCCAGTGCCCGCAGTGCGGGAAGACGTGCAGCCGGGCGTCCGGGATGGTCCGCAGGGCGACGAGCGCGCCGTCGAGCGGGTTGGTGCGGTCCTCGCGGCCCCAGGTCAGCAGGGTGGGCTGGGTGACGCGGTGGCCCTCGCGCCAGAGCTGCGACTCCTGCGGCCAGGTGGCGAACGCCGCCCCCATCCGGGCGGCGCCGAGCCGCGCCTCGGGGTCGGTCGCCTGGACGTACCGCTCCTCGACGAAGGCGTCGGTGACGATCGCCGGGTCGTACGCCATGGTGAGCAGGAAGTCCCGCATCTGCTCGCGGCTGGGGGCGGGCGAGGCGTTGAAGGCGAAGAGGCGCTTGATGCCCTCGGTCGGGTCGGGCGAGAAGAGGTTGACGGAGATCCCGCCTGGCCCCATGAGGAGCAGTCGGCCGACCTTGTCCGGGTGGTCGATCGCGAGCCGGGTGGCGGTGCCGCCGCCGAGCGAGTTGCCGATGAAGTGGGCCTTCTCCAGGCCGATTTCGTCCATCAGGGCGGCGACGGCGCGGGCGCTGAAGGAGAAGTAGTCGCGGTCCGGGGCGGTCTTGTCGGAGCGGCCGAAGCAGGGCTGGTCGATCAGGAGCGTGCGGAAGTGGCCGGCGAAGACGGGCAGGTTGGCGCCGAAGTTGGACCAGGCGGAGGCTCCGGGCCCGCCGCCGTGAAGCATGATCACGGCGGACGCGTCGGCTCGCGCGTCGGCGGACGCGTCGGCTCGCACGTCGGCGGACGCGTCGGCTCGCACGTCGGCGGGGCCCGCCTCGTGGTAGTGGAGGGTGAGGGCGCCCGCCTTCGCGGTCCGGGAGGTCGACTCGTACGTCAGGGTGGTCGCGGCGGCGGTCACAGCATCGTGTCCTGGATGTCGAGGCCGAGGGCGGCCTGGCCGTAGAGGACGAGCGCCCGCTCGGGGTCGTTGGCGGCGTGGCCGCGCCCGGTGTGGACGTCGCGCCAGGCTCGCTGCACGCGGTCGGCGCCGGTGCGCATCGCGCTGCCGCCCGCGTTCTCCATGAGCAGGTCGACGGCTGCGACGGCCCGTTCGGTGGCCAGGACCTGGTCGCGGCGGGCACGGGCGCGCAGCTCCAGCGGCAACGGCTCACCGGCGCGGGCCCGTTCGTACAGTTCGGCCATGTTGCGGGTGAGCTGGAGCCAGGAGGCGTCGATGTCTGCGGCGGCGCGGGCGATGCGGACCTGGGCGAAGGGGTCCTCGGCGACCTGCTGGCCGTACGAGACGCGGAACCGCTCGCGGGTGGCGGCGAGATGGCCCTCGTACGCGCCCTCGGCGATGCCGACGATCGGGGTGGAGATGGTGGTGGTGAAGACGGCGGCGTACGGAAGCCGGTAGAGCGGCTCGGGGTTGGCGGCGAGCCCCGGCGCGTCGAGCGCGGTGACCGGGCCGAAGCTGAGCGCGCGGTGGTCGGGGACGAAGACGTCCTCGCAGACGACGTCGTTGGAACCGGAGCCGCGCAGGCCGACGGTGTCCCAGACCTCGTCGACGCGGTACGCGGTGCGCGGGACGAGGAAGGTGCGCATGTCGACGGGGCGGCCGTCGGCGTCGGTGACGAGACCGCCGAGGAGGGCCCAGTCGGTGTGGTCGCAGCCGGAGGAGAAGTGCCAGCGGCCGCTGAGGGTGAAGCCTCCGTCGACGGGGGTGACCTTGCCGGTGGGGGCGTACGAGGAGCAGATCCGGGTGTCGGGGTCGGCGCCCCACACCTCCTCCTGGGCCGCTCGCTCGTACAGGGCGACGTGCCAGGGGTGGACGCCGACGACCGAGGCGACCCAGCCGGTGGAGCCGCAGGCCTTCGCGATCTCCTTGACGGCCGTGTAGAAGGCGACGGGGTCGGCGGCGAGGCCGCCGTACGCGCGGGGCTGGAGGAGCCTGAAGAATCCGGTCGCGGCGAGCTCCTTGACGGAGTCCTCGGGGACCTTGCGGGCGGCCTCGGCGTCGGCGGCCCGCTCGCGCAGGGCGGGGGCGAGGGCGCGGACGGCCTCGAGGACGGCTCCGGTGGCGTCGCTCATCGCGTGTCCTCTCTCGGAGGGAATCGGGAGTGGCGGCACCGTACGACGGGGGTGTTCCGGAACGGCATAGGAGGTTCCCGCTGAGCGGGAACGGGGCCCCTCCGCCCGCCGCGCCCGCCCGGCTGGCGGGGGAGCCGTTCCGCCGGGGAATCGCTGGGCGCCCTTCGTCTCGTGTTCACCGACGGGTCACCGCGACCCCCCGTAATGCAGGAGTTGTATGGACAACAGTTGTTCATACATCTTGGCCCCGCTCCCCTTCCCTCATGGAGTACGCGTGACCTCCCCTGCCCGCGCCGCTGTCCTGCTCGGCGCCCTCGGTCTCACCGCCCTGACGCTCACCGCCTGTGGCGCCGCCCCCACGAAGGGCGCCGTCGGCGCCGACGGGAAGAACCTCGCCACCGCGACCTCCGCCGTCGAAGCCGGTGGCATGGAGGCCCTGATCGCCGCCGCGAAGAAGGAGGGCACGCTCAACGCGATCGCCATCCCGCGTGACTGGGCGAACTACGGCGCGATCATCGACGGCTTCACCGCGAAGTACGGCATCACGGTGAACGTCGAGAACCCGGACGGCTCCAGTCAGGACGAGATCAACGCGGTGAAGTCCCGCAAGGGCCAGGACCGCGCCCCCGACGTGCTCGACCTGGGCGCCTCCTTCGCGCAGGCCGCCGGCGAGCAGGGCCTGACCGCGCCGTACAAGGTCGCGGCCTTCGACAAGATCCCCGCGACGCAGGCCGACCCGCAGGGCCGCTGGTTCAACGACTACGGCGGCTACGTCTCCATCGGCTGCGACGCCAAGCGCGTCACGGTCTGCCCGCAGACCTTCGCCGACCTGCTCAAGCCCGAGTACAAGGGCAAGGTCGCGCTCAACGGCAACCCGACCAAGTCGGGCTCTGCCTTCGGCGGCGTCTACGCGGCGGCCCTCGCCAACGGCGGCTCGTTCGACGACATCAAGCCGGGCATCGACTTCTTCGGCAAGCTGAAGAAGAACGGCAACTACAACCCGGTCGAGTCGACCCCCGCCACGATCGAGAAGGGCGAGACGCCCATCTCCATCGACTGGGACTACCTGAACTCCGGCTACGCCGAGCAGTTCGCGTCCAAGGGCATCGACTGGAAGGTCGCCGTGCCCACGGACGGCGTCTACGCGCAGTTCTACTCGCAGGCGATCAACAAGGACGCCCCGCACCCGGCGGCCGCCCGGCTGTGGCAGGAGTACCTCTACAGCGCCGAGGGCCAGAACCTGTGGCTCAAGGGTCACGCCCGGCCCGTCCTGATGCCGGCCATGGAGGCCGACGGCACCCTCGACAAGACGGCCGCCGCCGCGCTGCCGAAGGTGGCGGGCACTCCGACGTTCCCCACCGAGCCGCAGACCGCCAAGGCCAAGGAGACCCTCGCGCAGGGCTGGGCCGCGGCCGTCTCCGGGTGACGCCTCGATGACTCCGCACTCCTCCCCCACCCCGCCCGGGACCGCCGGCGCGCCCCCCACGCGCCCGGCCGCCCCGGCGGGTCCGGCGGGGCCGGCAGGGCCGGCGGGACTGGCGGGTCCGGCCGCCCCGGCGGGTCCGGCGGGGCTGGCAGGGCCGGCGCGTCCGGCGGGTCCCACACCCGCCCCGGCCCCCGCACCCGCCGCCACCCGGGGCACCCGCGCCCGCGCCCGCACCCCGAAGCGGCGGGCGCTCGGCCCGCTCGCCGCGCTGCCGCTGCTGCTCCTCGTCGCGCTCGCCTTCGGGCTGCCCGCGCTCGCCATGGCCGACGGCGCCTTCACGGTCGCCGACGGCGGGTACGGCCTCGACAACCTGTCGCGGTCCGTGGACGGCGCGTACGCCACCGCCCTGCTCGGCAGCCTCAAGCTCTCCGCGCTCACCGCCGCCGCCGGCACGGTCTTCGGGCTGCTGCTCGCCCAGGCCGTGGTCTCCTCGCGCGGCCGGGCGCTGCGCGAGGCCGTCCTCACCGCCTCCGGCGTCCTCGCCAACTTCGGCGGCGTCCCGCTCGCCTTCGCCTTCGTCGCCACCCTCGGCAACGCGGGCGTGCTCACCACCGGGCTCGGTCTGGACGACCACGGCTGGTCGCTGTACGGGTTCTGGGGCCTCGCCCTGACCTACCTGTACTTCCTGGTGCCGCTGATGGTGCTGACCGTGGCGCCCGCGCTCGACGGACTGCGCGTGCAGTGGCGCGAGGCGGCGCACGACAACGGCGCGACGGCCTGGCAGTACTGGCGCCACGTCGGCATCCCCGTCCTGCTGCCGTCGCTCCTCGGCGGTTTCGTGCTGCTCTTCGGCAGCGCGTTCGCCGCGTACGCGACGGCGGCGGCGATGGTCGGCAGCTCCGTGCCGCTGGTCACCCTGCAGATCGCGGACGCGCTCTCCGGCAACGTCCTGGTCGGCCAGGAGAACGTCGCGCTCGCGCTGAGCCTCGACATGGTCGTGGTCGCGGCGCTCGTGATGGCCGTCCACCTCCCCCTCCAGCGAAGGAGCACCCGATGGCTCGCCTAGGGCGTGTTTCGACAGTAGCGTCGTCCGCCCGGAGGGCGGGGCCGGGGGCGTCCGGTGCGTGCGATCGCAAGGCGGAGGGAGGAGAGCGCAGCGGGCTGCGCCGACGACCGACAACGCGGCGTGGGGGCCCCTCCCGTGCCCGAAGGGCTACGGGGGAGCGCGTGCCAGACGCCCCCGGCCAGACGGGACTTTCGAAACACGCCCTTGGACGTCCCGTCGTCCTCCTGGTCGCGGGGGTCTACTTCCTGGTCCCGCTGCTCGCGTCCGCCGTCTTCACCCTGGACGTCCCCGGGCAGGGGCTCACCCTCTCCTCGTACACGCGGATCTTCGCCGCGCCCGGCTTCACCGGCAGCCTGCTGCTGTCGCTCGGGCTCGCGGCGGCGACCGTCGCGCTCGTCCTGCTGGTCACCGTCCCGGCGGCGGTCGCGGCCCGGCTCTCCGCGCCCCGGCTGCGGCCGGTCCTGGAGATCGTGTGCACGCTGCCGCTGGTGGTGCCGCCGGTGGCGCTGACCGCCGGGCTCGGGACCGTGCTGCGCTGGGGTCCGGAGAAGCTGTCCACGACCCCGCTCTACCAGACCTTCGTGGCCGTGCAGAACCCGGACTTCCCCGTCGTCCTGGTCCTCGCGTACGCGGTGATGGCGCTGCCCTTCGTCTACCGGGCGCTCGACGCGGGGCTGCGTTCCGTCGACGTCCGCACGCTGGTGGAGGCCGCCCGTGACTGCGGGGCGTCCTGGCCGCGCGCGCTGGTCTCGGCCGTGCTGCCCAATCTGCGCGGCGCGCTCCTGAACGGCTCGTTCCTGACGCTGGCGCTGGTGCTCGGCGAGTTCACGGTCGCCTCGCTGCTGGGCTTCCAGCCCTTCGCCGTGTGGATCGTGCAGGCGTCCGGCTCCGACGCCCGGCTCTCGGTGGCGGTGTCGCTGCTCAGCCTGCTGCTGACCTGGGTGCTGCTGCTGGCGCTGACCACCGTGGGCAACCGCCGCCGCCGCGCACCGCGCGCCGCCCGTGGGCCCCGCGCCTCCCGTCCTTCTCGTACGTCCCGCCCGTCCACGTCCCCTACGTCCGAAGCCCTCGCGGCTTCCCCAGGAAAGACCTCCCGATGACCGTGACCGAGAACGCGAACCTGGCCGTGTCCGACACCGGCACCGACACCGGCACCCGCGCCTCCACCCGCACCGGCGCCGCCCTCCGCCTGCGCGGTCTGCGCCGGTCCTTCGGCTCCGCCGTGGCCCTCGACGGCCTCGACCTCGACGTCGCGCCCGGCGAATTCCTCGCCCTGCTCGGCCCGTCCGGCTGCGGCAAGACCACCGCGCTGCGCGTGCTGGCCGGTTTCGAGCGCCCCGACGAGGGCCAGGTGCTGCTCGACGGCGAGGACATCGTGCCGGTGCCCGCCAACCGCCGGGACACGGCGATGGTGTTCCAGTCGTACAGCCTCTTCCCTCACCTGACGGCCGCCGACAACGTGGCCTTCGGACTGAGGATGCGCAAGGTGCGCGGCGCCGAGCGGCGCGCCCGCGCCGCCGAGCTGCTCGACCTGGTGGGGCTCGCCGGTTACGGCGACCGCTTCCCGCACCAGCTCTCCGGCGGTCAGCAGCAGCGGGTCGCGCTGGCCCGCGCGCTCGCCCTGCGGCCCCGGCTGCTGCTGCTCGACGAGCCGCTGTCGGCGCTCGACGCCCGGGTGCGGGTGACGCTGCGGGAGGAGATCCGCCGGCTCCAGCTGGAGCTGGGCATCACCACCGTCTTCGTCACGCACGACCAGGAGGAGGCGCTGTCGATGGCCGACCGGGTCGCGGTGATGAACGGCGGACGGCTGGAACAGTGCGCCACTCCGACGGAGTTGTACGAGTGTCCCGCGACGGACTTCGTCGCCGAGTTCATCGGGACCATGAACCGCGTACCGGGCCGGGCCGTCGACGGTGGCGGCCGGGTCGAGGCGCTCGGCGTGACCCTGCCGGTCCAGGAACCGGACGGGCGCTCCGGGGACGTGACGGTGCTGCTGCGCCCGGAGGCCCTGGAGGTCACCACGGACGGCCCCGCCCGTGTCACCGGCGTCTCCTTCCACGGTCCGACGACCCGGCTGCGGATCGCCCTGCCCGACGGTACGGACGTCAAGGCGGACGTCTCCACCCACGCGGCGGCCGGTCTGACCCCGGGCACGGCCGTCTCCGTGCGCCCCCGGCAGCGGCCCGTGCTGCTCGCCGCCGCCCCGACGGGCGGTGCGGTGTGAGCGCCAACCGGTTGCAGGCGGTCCTCTTCGACATGGACGGCACGCTCGTCGACACCGAGGGCGTCTGGCTCGACGTCGTCGAGTCGGCGGCCGCGCGCCGAGGGCGGGCCCTGGACGCGGAGCGCCGTACGGCGGTGACGGGCCGGTCGGTCGAGGACACCGCCGGGCTGCTGCACGCCTATCTGGACGCTCCGGCCGAGGAGCTCGCCGCCGAGCTGGGCGCGGACTTCGCCGCCCGGCTCGCGGTGGCGGCCGCGCCTCGTCCGGGCGCGCTGCGGTTGCTCGCCGCGCTCCGCGCGAGCCGGGTGCCGACGGCGCTGGTCTCGGCCTCGCCCCGGGCGGTCGTCGCCCAGGTGGCGAGCACCCTGGACGGCCACCGGTTCGACGCGCTGTTCGGCGCCGAGGACACCGTACGGACCAAGCCCGAGCCCGATCCGTACCTGGCGGCGGCCGTGGCCCTGGGCGCCGAGCCCGCACGGTGCGTGGCGGTGGAGGACAGTCCGACCGGGGTCACCTCGGCCGTCGCCGCCGGCTGCCGGGTGCTCGCGGTGCCGTCGACGGAACCGCTGGTGGACTTCGCCGGAACCGAAGGCGTCACGCTGGCGGACTCCTTGACCGACGTGGATCCCGAGCTGCTGAACTCCCTGGTCGGGTGAGATGCGTGCATGACAGGGTGGGGCTGTGAGCGAGGAACGGGGCAGGACGCCGCTGTATCTGAAGGTCGCCGCGGATCTGCGGACCGCCATCACGGCGGGTGAGTACGGTTCGGGGGCGAAGCTTCCGGCGGAGGACGAACTGGCCCGCCGCTACGGGGTGTCCCGGGGGACGGTCCGGCAGGCGCTGGCCGCGCTGCGCACCGACGGCCTGATCACCTCGCGGCGCGGTTCGCGTCGGGTGGTGCTCGGCGGTCCGCGGCTGCACAGCTTCGGCGAGCTGCGCTCGTTCACGCGCTGGGCGCGCTCCCTCGGCGAGGAGCCGGGCGGCCGGATCGTGGCCGTCGACCGGGTCCCGGCGGACGCCGAGGAGGCGGAGAAGCTGCGCGTCGCGGAGGGATCGCCGGTCTACCGGGTGCGTCGGCTGCGGACGTTGGCGGGCGCGCCGGTGATGGTGGAGCGGACGACGTATCCGGAGCGGATCGGGGAGCTGGTGGCGCGGATGCCGCTGGACACGGTCTCCCACTCGGAGCAACTGGCGCTGCACGGTGTGCTGTTCGCAGACGCGCGACACACCATCGACCTGGTGCCGGCCGACGCCGACGACGCGGAGCTGCTCGGCTGCCGGGTGGGCGCGTCGCTGCTGCGGGAGCGGCGGCACTCCACGGACCCCGCGGGGACGCCGGTGGAGTGGTCGCAGGACCGCTATCTGCCGGGGACGGTGGCGTTCACGATGCAGAGCTCGACGGCGACGAGCGCGCTGGGCCGCAGACTGGGCATGTGAGGCGCCTTCGCGGTGTGACATGGGCTGAACCCGGGGCCGGGTGCCCCGGGTTCAGCCGTGTACGGGGGTCTTTCTCAGACCGGTCGGCCGGCCGCCTCCGGGCGGAGCAGGTCGGCCAGCAGCGGCCGGAAGTGCTCGAAGCCGGGCGTCGGCAGCTCCGGGTCCTTCGCCTGCTCGTCCCAGCGCCGTACGGCGACGGCGTCGGCCGCGCCCGGGTGGGTCTCGAACGCCCGCGCCTGCTCGTCGGTCATCGGCCCGCCCTGGACGGCCAGGGTGTGGACCGAGGCCTCGGAGAGAAGGGCGAAGTAGCCGGGTTCGACGGCGCAGAGGTAACGCTTGGCGGCGACGTGCAGCCGTACGGGCTCGGTGACCTCGGGCCCGAACCACTGGTCGAGCCAGTCGGCCCCGGTGTGGCTGTGCCGGTTGTCGGTGCCGTTCTCCATCAGGTCGCGGCCGGTGACGGCGCCCTGGAAGTGGCCGACGTCGTGCAGCAGCGCGGCGGCGACCAGGTGGGCGGGGGCACCGGCGGCCTCGGCGAGCGCGCCGGCCTGGAGCATGTGCTCGGCCTGGGTGACGGCCTCGCCGAAGTACTCGGCGCTGCCCTCTCCCTCGAAGAGTCCGGCGAGGGTGTCGAGGGGGTCCGTGGGGGCCACGGGGTTCACTGGGTGCTCTCCTCTCGGCGCAGGACGGCCAGGGTGGAGGCCAGTCCGTCGATGTCGGCGTACGCGCCCTGGAGGTGGCGGTCGCCGGACTCGGCGAAGGCCGTACGGGCGTGCAGCAGACGGGTGTTGTCGAAGATCAGGCAGTCGCCGGGGGCCAGCCGGAAGTCCAGCTGGAGCGCGGGCCGCAGGAGCAGCTCGCCGAAGCGCCGGTACGCCGCGTAGAAGGCGCCGAGCACGTCGGTGGGCAGGCTCAGGGTGCCGATGGAGCGGTTGTTGAAGCGGATCTCTCGGAGCCTGCCGGTCGGGTCGGTGCCGATCAGGGGTCGGTGGGCGCGGAGTTCGGTGCGCTCGTCGGCGAAGGCGAAGGGGACGGGGACCCGGGTGAGGATCTCGTACGCCTCCGGGTCCTCGGCGCGCAGCAGCGCGGCGGCGTGGAAGCCGTCGACGAGGCCGGAGTCGCCGCCCTGGGCCGCGTTGGTGAGGCAGTGCAGGAGCTGGAGGGTGGGGACCGGGTCGCGGTAGGGGTTGTCGGTGTGCGGGGTGATCCGCGCGCCGGTGAACGCGAGGTTGTTGGGGTCGGCCTCGACACGGACCTCGAAGAGCTCGCCGTAGTTGGTCTCGCGGACGAAGCCGAAGGTGCGGGCCACGTCGAGGACCTGGCGGTCGCGCACGGGGACTCCGCGCAGCAGGACGAAGCCGAGGCGCAGGACGGCGTCGAGGGCGGTGGCGCGGACGGCCGGGTCGGCGGTGTACGCGTCCCAGTCGGCCTCGGGGAGCCCGTCGTCGAAGCGGTGGGCGGCCCACAGCTCCTTGTCGTCCTCGGTACGGCCGTCCCCGGGTACGGCGGCCGCGCCGGGGAGGTGGGCGCCCAGCCAGCTCTCGGCGTAGACGGAGCGGTGGCCGTCGGGGGCCCAGACGACCTCGCGGGCGGGGGCGCCGTCGGGGGTGCGGGTGTCGTGGACGGCGTCGACGGCGAGCGCGGCGGGGAGCTCGGTGATCTGGAACAGCTTCTGGCCGTTGCGGGGGTCGCGGCAGTCCGCGCAGGGGCAGTTGTCGCGCAGCCAGAACGGCGGCGCGGTGGCGAGGGACACCATGGGCACTCCATGTTGTACAGACAACTCTGTTTCCGGGGGAGCTTCGCAGCCGTGGATGACCGAGGGGTTACGGGCAGCCCAACAGCCACCCCGTATATACCTATTAGAAATAGTCGATGCAGCTGTCTTCCCCCGGGCGCGCACCGCGTGGCAGGGTCGGCGCACCGTCACGGAACCACGGGAGACGTCCATGACCGCTGAGCTCGTCGGCGTACCGACTCCTGCGCCCTCGCTGCTCGAGAAGGCCGCCCGGGTGCTCGCGGCCTTCGAGGGGCCCGAGCCGAGGCTCTCGCTCACCGAGGTGATCCGCCGCTCCGGCATCCCGCGCTCCTCGGCGCACCGCATCCTCGACCAGCTGGTCCAGTTGCGCTGGCTGGACCGGGAGGGCCGGGACTACCGCATGGGCATGCGGATGCTGGAGCTGGGCGCGCTCGCCGCGCACCACAACCGGCTGCGCCGGGCCGCGCTCCCCCGCCTCCACGCGCTCCACGAGTCCACGGGACACCTGGTCCAGCTGTACGTCCTCGACGGCACCGAGGTCGTCTGCCTGGAGCGGATCGGGGGATCGGAGGACTCCACGGTCCCCTCCCGCACGGGCGGCAGGATGCCCGCGCACTCCACGGCCGCGGGCAAGGCGCTGCTCGCCTTCGGCGACCCGGCCGCGCTCACCGCCGTCCTGGCCCACCGGCTGCGTCCGCTCACCCCGCGGACCCTGGTCAACCCGGTCGCGCTGCGCTCCGAGCTCGCGGCGGCCCGCGAGCGGGGCGTGGCCTTCGACCGGGAGGAGACCTACCGGGGCGTCTCCTGTGTGGCCGCGCCCCTGCGCGGGGCGGGCCGGGCGATCGCCGCGGTCTCGGTCTCGGGCCACGGGATCCACCGCGAACTGGACCGGCTGGCCCCGGCGGTGCGGACGTGCACGCGCGGGGTGTGGCAGGACCTCTTCGGCCCGGGGCGGGCGCCGGCACCGTCCAGGCCCGTGGCGCCCTCGCCGAAGAACCGGGTCTCGGAGGGGGAGATGGACGCGATGATGGGGTGGCTGCGCTTCAGCGAGTGGATGTAGCGCCTGTCGTTTCGATCACGCGCCCGTTCCGCCACCGGCTCGGCCGGCAGGTCGGCCATTCCGGCGCATCACGGGGACGGGCAGGGCGGGGTTCACCGTCGCGTGGACGGCGGTCTTCCGGTCGCGCAGGAGCCCGACCGGGACCTCCGGCGGCAGGGCCGGGAGGTCATGGACACCGTCGTGCCCGGCCCGCGGCCGGCCGGGGCGGGGACGAGGGTCCGGCCGCGGGGAGGCCGGAGGAGCAGATCGGCGTGTGCGGCCCTCACTCGTACGTCACCTCCACCCGCTCGCCGAGCGGCACCGCCTGGCAGGCCAGGACGTAGCCCTCGGCCAGATCCGTCGCGTCCAGGACCTCGTTGCGGGCCATCGTGACCTCCCCCGATGTGATCCGGCAGGCGCAGGCCGCGCAGGCGCCCTCGCGGCAGGAGTACGGGGCGTCGACGCCGGCCGCGAGGAGGGCGTCGAGGAGCGGGGTGGCCGGTCCGCCGGTGACCCGGTGGGCCCGGCCGTCCAGGTGGACCTCGGCGGTGTAGGAGACGTCGCCCTCGACCGCGTCCTCGCGGGTGAAGACGGACTCGGTCAGCGAGAAGTACCGCTCCCGGTGGACCCGGCGACCGCCCGCCGACCGTACGGCCGCCTCCGCCGCGTCCATCAGCGGGACCGGGCCGCACAGATAGGTGTCGCGGGCGGCGTACGGGGCCAGGGCGGGCGCGAGCAGCTCGGTGGTGGGCAGGCCCTGGAGGGACTCCAGCCAGTGGGTGAGGGCGAAGCGTCCGGCGAAGTCCTCGGCCAGCTCGCGCAGTTCGTCGCGGAAGACGACGGAGTCCTGGTCCCGGTTGGCGTACAGCAGCGCGACCCGTCCCGCGCCCGCCACCAGTGCCGACTTGGCCAGCGAGATGACGGGGGTGATGCCGCTGCCGCCCGCGACCAGCAGCATGTCGCGGCCGGGGAAGGCCGGGGTGAAGGCCCCGGCGGGCGGCAACACCTCCAACTCGTCCCCCGTACGCACCCGTTCGCACAGCCACCCGGAGCCGCGCCCGCCCGGGACCTTCTTGACCGTGATCTTCGGCGCCTCGCCGGTGTGCGGCGAGCTGGCGAGGGAGTAGCAGCGGGCGCCGCCGTCGGGCAGCCGTACGGTGAGGAACTGGCCCGGGCGGTAGGGGAAGTCGGCGTCGAGGACGAGGGAGACGGCGTCGGCCGTCTCGGGGACGACCTCGGCGACCCGCACCCGCACGCCGCGCCCAGGACCCACGTCTCCCCCGGCCTGGGAGACCCCCGCGTCCTGGGAGGCTCCCCCGGCCCGGACGGCCCCCTCCGGCCCGGCGACCGCACCGGACTCCCCGGCGACGTCACGGAAGGTCGGCACCGGTCACCTCCAGTGCGCCGCTCGCCACCGCCGCCTCGATCGAGCCGCGCAGCTCCTCGCAGCGCCGGACCCGCCCGGCCGGCTCGCCCGCCGCGACGCGCGCCCGGATGACCGGGCACACGGCGGCCGAGGGGGCCGACCACCGCACGGAGGTGTGCGCGGGGCTGAACTTCTCGCACAGCACCCGGTTCCCGCAGGTGGCGCACTCCACCGGCCGCGTCATCGCGCGCGCCGCGACAGGTTCTCGGCGACCTCGGCCTCCCAGGCCTCGTTGGCCCGGGTGGTGTCGATATCGAACTCGAACCGCTCGACCATCTCCTCCTTCACGTCGCCCACGTCGACATAGAACTGCTCGTACCACCGCCGCAGTTGGTAGACCGGGCCGTCCTCCTCGCTCAGCAGCGGGTTGTCGACACGGGTCTTGTTCCGCCAGACCTCGATGTCCTGCTCGAAGCCGACGGCGAGTCCGCCGGTGAACAACTCCGCCGCGTCGGCGACCTGTTCGTCGGTCATACCCGGGAGCTTCCGCACGATCGTGCCGTAGAGGAGGACGAAGCTGTCGGCGCTCACCGGGTAGTGACAGTTGATGAGGACGCTCTCCATCTCCACACCGCCGCCGATGTCCGACCAGACGCGGTCGATCATGTAGGAGGGTCCGTAGTAGGAGGCGTCGGAGCGCAGCGGGGCGCTGAGGTTGCCGAGGTCCATGTCCTGGCGCGGGGTGGACTCCAGGTACTGGGTGGCGACGTGGCCTTCGAAGACGTTGGTGAAGCGGGTCGGGAAGGCGTAGTGCACGTAGTAGAAGTGCGCCATGTCGACGATGTTGTCGACGATCTCGCGGCAGTTCGAGCCGTCGACGCGGGCGGTCTTCCACGACCAGTCGGACCACTCGCCGCTGTCGAGGCCCTCGATCCGGGGGATGGTGACGTCGGGCGGCGGCGGGTTGCCCTCGGGGTCGTGCCAGACGAAGAGCTGCCGGTTGCGCTCCAGGGTGGTCCAGGCCCGGGTCCTCGCGCGGGGCGGGACGCGGCGGGCGTACGGGATGCCCGCGCACCGGCCGTCGCCGGACCAGCGCCAGTCGTGGAAGGGGCAGGCGACGGCGTCGCCCTTGACGGTGCCGTGGGCGAGGTTGCCGCCCATGTGGGGGCAGTAGGCGTTGAGGACGTGCAACCGCCCGTCCTCCTGCCCCTGGAAGACGACGAGCTTGGTCCCGAATGCCTCGATCTCGTGGGGCTCGCCGTCCTTGAACTCCCGGGCGAGTCCGAGGCAGTGCCAGCCGCGGGCGAACCGGGTGGGCGGGGCGGCGGCGCGGATCACGCGGGGCCCCTGGTCGGCGGCGTCCGGCAGGTCGACGGTGGTCATGGGGCGGTCACCTTCTCCTTCGCGAGTTCGACGGCGATGTCGATGAGCTGGTCCTCCTGGCCGCCGACCAGGCGGCGTTCCCCGGCGCGCAGCAGGATCTCGGCGCCGGAGACCCCGTACCGCTCGGCCTGCCGGTAGGCGTGCTTGAGGAAGCTGGAGTAGACCCCGGCGTGGCCCATGAGCAGGGCGAGCCGGTCGAGCCGGCACTCCTCGTCCATGACGGGCCGGACGACGTCCTCGGCCGCGTCGATGATCTTCAGTACGTCGATGCCGGTACGGATCCCCATCTTGTGGCAGACGGCGACGAGCGCCTCGACGGCGGTGTTGCCCGCTCCCGCGCCGAGGCGCCGGGTGGAGCCGTCGATCTGCCGCGCGCCGGCCTTGATCGCGGCGATCGAGTTGCCGGTGCCGAGGGCGAGGTTCTCGTGGCCGTGGAAGCCGACCTGCGCGTCGTCGCCGAGCTCGGCGACGAGGGCGGCGACCCGGTCGGCGGTCTCGTCCATGACGAGGGCGCCCGCGGAGTCCACGACGTACACGCACTGACAGCCGGCGTCGGCCATGATCCGGCCCTGGCGGGCGAGCAGTTCGGGGGTGGTGGAGTGCGCCATCATCAGGAAGCCGACGGTCTCCAGGCCCCTGTCCCGCGCCAGGCCGAAGTGCTGGACCGCGATGTCGGCCTCGGTGCAGTGGGTGGCGATCCGGCAGACGCTCGCACCGTTCGCCTCGGCGGCGCGGATGTCGTCCTTGACGCCGAGGCCGGGGAGCATGAGGAAGGCGATCCGCGCGCTGCGCGCCGTCTCGACGGCCGCCTTGATCAGCTCCTGCTCGGGGGTCCTGGAGAAGCCGTACGTGAAGGAGGAGCCGCCGAGACCGTCGCCGTGGGCGACCTCGATGACGGGGACGCCCGCGCCGTCGAGCGCGGCGACGACGGAGCGTACGTCCTCGACGGTGAAGCGGTGGCGCTTGGCGTGGGAGCCGTCGCGCAGGGAGGAGTCGGTGATCCGGATGTCGTACGTCGTCGGCGTCGTCGGCGTCGTCGGGTGGGGGGTAGGCGTCGTCGGGTGGGTCATCGGGGGCTCCGCTTCGCGAACTCCTCGCCGACCCTGGTGGCGGCGGCGGTCATGATGTCGAGGTTCCCGGCGTACGGCGGGAGGTAGTCACCGGCGCCCTCGACCTCCAGGAAGATGCCGACGCGGGCCATGCCGCCGTTGACGTCGGAGGCGTCGTCGAACTGCGGCTCGGCGCGCAGCCGGTAGCCGGGGACGTACTCCCGCACCTCCTCGGCGACCTGCTTCACGGAGACGGCGATCGCCTCCCGGTCCGCGTCCTCGGGGATCGCGCAGAAGACCGTGTCGCGCATGATCACGGGTGGGTCGGCGGGGTTGAGGATGATGATCGCCTTGCCCAGGTCCGCGCCGCCGATGGTCTCGATGCCGCGCGCGGTCGTCCGCGTGAACTCGTCGATGTTCGCGCGGGTGCCGGGTCCGGCCGAGACGGAGGCGACGGACGCGACGATCTCGGCGTAGCGGACGGGGACGACGCGGGAGACGGCGTGGACCATGGGGATGGTGGCCTGGCCGCCGCAGGTGATCATGTTGACGTTGTCGGCGTCGCCATGGGCCGTGAGGTTGGCGGGCGGGACGACGGCGGGCCCGAGAGCGGCCGGCGTGAGGTCGACGGCCCTGATGCCGAGGGCGCGGTAGCGGGGGGCGTTGGCGCGGTGGACGGCGGCGGAGGTCGCCTCGAAGACGAGGTCGGGAAGGTCCCCGGAGCCGTCGAGGAGCCGATCGACCCCGTCGTGGAAGGTCTCCAGGCCGAGCCTGCGGGCCCGGGCGAGCCCCTCGCTCCCGGGGTCGACCCCGACCATCCAGCGGGGCTCGATGTGCGGGGAGCGCAGCAGCTTGTACAGGAGGTCGGTGCCGATGTTGCCGGAGCCGACGATGGCGGCGGTGAGGGTGGTCGGGGTGGTCATCGTGCCTCAGCAGAAGGAGAGGGAGACGGAACCGAGCCCGGTGAACTCGGCGGTGTACGTACGTCCTTCGGCGACGTCGACGGCACGGGTGCAGGACCCGGGCAGGACGAGATGGCCCTTCTTCAGTGCGACGCCGAAGCGGGCGACGGTCCTGGCGAGCCAGGCGACGGAGCGCGCGGGGTCGCCGAGGACGGCGTCGCCGCGCCCCTCGGCGATCGGCGCCCCGTCCTCGTACAGCCGGACGTCGACCCGCCGGGGGTCGACCTCGGCCGGTGGACGGCCTTCGCCGACGACGAAACCCGCGGAGGAGGCGTTGTCGGCGATGGTGTCGCCGATCGTGACGCGCCAGTCGGCGATCCGGCTGTCGATCAGCTCGAGGGCGGGGACGACGCGTTCGGTCGCGGCGAGGACGTCGGCCGCGGTGCAGCCCGCGCCGGGAAGGTCCGCGCCGAGGACGAAGCCGGTCTCGACCTCGATGCGGGGCGCGCAGTAGCGGGCGACGGGGACGGGCCGGTCGGAGTGGAGCTCCATGTCGTCGAGGAGGTGGCCGTAGTCCGGCTCGTCGACGCCCATCATGCGCTGCATGACGGCCGAGGACAGGCCGACCTTGTGCCCGACGACGGTGGCTCCGGCGGCCTGCCGGTCCGCGATGGTGAGCAACTGGACGCGGTACGCGTCCTCGACCCCGATCCCCAGCGGCTCGACCGGCCGCCGCGCCCGCTCGGCCCGTGCGAGTACATCGGCGACCCGTCGCCGCGCGGTCTCTGTGAGCATGCGGGGAGGCTAGGCAGGGCGGCGGGCGGGGCGGGAGCGCGGTTTCCCACTGTGCGGGATTCGCGTCGCTCCGGTCGCCGGGGTGCTGTCCGAACCCGGGCCCTACCGGGTGCCGGCCATGCGGAAGGCGCGCCGGTAGGCGGCCGGGGTGGTGCGCAGGGCCTCGTGGAAGCGGCGGCGCAGGTTGACGGCCGAGGAGAGGCCGACCCGGCGGGCGATGGTCTCCACCGGCAGGTCGGTCTCCTCCAGGAGCGCCCGCGTGGCGGCGATCCGCCGGTCCAGCAGCCAGCGTCCGGGGCTGATGCCCAGTTGCTCGGTGAAGCGCCGGGTCAGCGTGCGGGCCGAGACCTGGGAGCGGGCCGCCATGTCGGCGACGCTGACCGGCTGGTCGAGCCGCGCCTCCAGCCACTCGAGGAGCGGGGCCAGCGAGTCGGTGACGGGACCGGAGGTGGGCAGGTCCGCGTACTGCAGCTGGCAGCCCTCGCGGTGCGGCGGCATGACCATCCGGCGGGCGACCCGCATCGCGTACGCGGCGCCCTGGTCGGCGCTCACGAGGTGCAGGCAGAGGTCCACGCCGGCGGCCGCTCCGGCGCTGGTGGCGACGTCGCCGTGGTCCACGTACAGCACGGCGGGGTCGACCCGGACCCGCGGGAAGCGGGCGGCCAGCGCGGCGGCACCGGCCCAGTGGGTGGTGGCCCGCCGGCCGTCGAGCAGCCCGGCGGCGGCGAGGACGAAGGCGCCCGAGCAGATGCTCACGATCCGGGCCCCGCGCCGGTGCGCCCGCCGAACCGCCGCGACCACGGCGGGCGGCACGTCGACGCGCGGTGGGGCGGGTGCGCCGGGCGGCACGTCGGCGCCGGGTGGGGCGGGTGCGCCGGAAGGGGCGGGCGGGGCGTGAGCTCCGGATGCGTCGGAGGCCTGGGGCCAGCCGGGAACGAGCACGGTGTCCGCGCGTTCCAGCGCGTCGAGGCCGGCCGTCACCAGCAGGTCGTAGCCGGCCTCGGTGCGCACCGGGCCCGGGTGCTCGGTGCAGACCTCGAAGGCGTAGCGGACGGGGATCGCCGGGCCGGGATCACCGAACACCTCGGTCGCGCAGGCCAGCGGAAAGGTCGCCTGCGGGGACCGCAGCAGGGCCACCACCCGGTGCGGCGCCGGGGAGTTCGGCAGCGGACGAGACGTCATGGCGCGAAAGTACTCCATCATGTCGTTCAGGACACTGGGACGGCCCGATTGGTCCATACCATTATCGGGGCGTGACCACCGAGCAGCCGCACACCCGGACCCAGCCCGCCGCCCCCACCGCCGGACCGACCGCCCGCACCGCCGGACCGACCGCCCGCACCGCCGGACCGACCGCCCGCACCGCCGAGCCGACCGCCCGACCACCCCTGTGGGACCGGCGCTTCACCCTCTTCTTCGCCGCCCGCACCGTCTCGATGGTCGGCGACGCGATGATGCCGGTGGCGGCCGCGCTCGCCGTCGGAGCGCTGTACGGGATCTCCGGGGTCGGCTACGTGCTCGGCACGTGGACGGGGACGTTCGTCGTCCTGGTCCTGTTCGGCGGGGTGTGGGCCGACCGGTTCGGCGCGCGCCGGATGATGATCGGCGCGGACCTCGTGCGGGTGGTGACCCAGGGCGTGCTGGCCGCCGCGTTCTTCGTGGGGACGCCGCCGTTCTGGCTGCTGGTGACGATGGCGGCGCTGGCCGGTGCGGCCGTCGCGATGTTCCTGCCGGGGGCGAACGGGATGGTCCCGCTGGTGGCGCGCGAGCCCCAACGGGCCAACGCCACCCTCAAGGTCGCCGACGCGCTCGCCCACCTGCTCGGCCCGGCGCTGGCGGGGCTGCTGATCGCGCTGGCGGGGGCGGGGACCGTGTACGCGATCGACGCCGGCACCTTCCTGCTCAGCGCCCTGTGCCTGGCGCTGGTCCGGCTCGCCCCTGCCGCCGCCGACTCCGCCGTCCGCGGCGCCGGTTCGCTCCGCGCCGACCTGCGCCAGGGCTGGCGGGAGTTCCGCGCGCGCACCTGGATGTGGGCGGTGATCCTGATCTGGGTCGGCTACGGCGTGCTGCTCTTCGGGCCCGTGGTCCCGCTCAGTTCGGCGCTGGTGGGCGCACGCCTCGGCCCGGACGCCTACGGCCTCGCGGTCTCCTTCCTCGGCGCCGGTACGGTGCTCGGTGGCCTGGTGGCTCTGCGGGTCCGCCCGGCCCGCCCGCTGGCCGCGGGTGCGGTGGCGATGGCGCTGTACACCGTGCTGCCGCTCGGCGTGGCCCTGAGCGCCGGCCTTCCGGTGCTGCTGGCGGGCCATGTCATCGGCGGCGGCGCCCTGGCGTTCTGGTCGGTGATGTGGGCCACGACCGTCCAGACCCACACCCCTCCCGCCGCCCTCAACCGCGTCTCCGCCTACGAACTGGCGGGCTCGGTGTCGGGTATCGCCCTGGGCCAGATGCTGGCCGGACCGGCGCTCGCCCTGGCCTCCCCCGACCGACTGCTCCTGGTCTCGGCCGCCGCCTGCCTGGCGGGCTGTGTGGCCCTGTTCGCGACCCCGGCGATCCGCACGCTGCGCAGCGCCACGCCGCCGGACCAGCCGTGACCGGACAAGCAGGAGGCGGGGCGCCGGGCAGCCCCCGACCCCCAGCCCCTCGACCCCCAGCCCTCACCCCCTCAGCCCCCGACCCCCGGCCCCTCAACCCCTCAACCCCCCGACCCATACACCGGCCACGGCGTCTCCGACGCCGTCAGGAGCTTTCGGGCCGCCTCCCCCGCCTCCGCCGCGTCCCAGCGGGCGCCCTTGTCGGCCGTGGGGCCCGGGCGCCAGCCCTCCATCACGGTGATGCGACCGGCCTCCGCCTCGAAGACGCGGCCCGTGACGCCGGCGGAGGCCGCCGAGCCCAGCCAGACCACCAGCGGGGAGACGTCCTCCGGGACGCCTTCCAGGCCCGCGAAGGCCTGTTCCGTCATCCGGGTCCTCGCCGCCGGGGCGATCGCGTTGACCTGGACGCCGTAACGGGCCATCTCCGCCGCGGCGACCAGGGTCAGGCCGACGATCCCGGCCTTCGCCGCCGCGTAGTTGCCCTGCCCCACGCTGCCCAACAGGCCCGCTCCGGACGTGGTGTTGACCACCCGCGCCACCGGTTCGCGCCCCGCCTTCGACGCCGCCCGCCAGTACGCGGCCGCGTGCCGCAGCGGCAGGAAGTGACCCTTCACGTGGACCCGCATCACCGCGTCCCAGTCGTCCTCGCCGAGGTTCACGAGCATCCGGTCCCGCAGGAAGCCCGCGTTGTTGACCAGGGTGTCCAGGCGCCCGAAGGTGTCCAGCGCGACGGCCACCAGCGACGCCGCACCCTCCTCCGTGGCGATGTCGCCGCCGTGCGCGACCGCCTCCCCGCCCGCCGCCCGGATCTCCTCCACCACCTGCCCGGCCGGCGAGCCCGAGCCCGCCGAGCCGTCACGACCCACCCCCAGGTCGTTGACGACCACCCGCGCCCCCTCCGCGGCGAACGCCCGGGCGTGCGCCCGCCCCAGCCCCCGCCCGGCGCCCGTCACGATCACGACCCGGCCGTCGCACAGTCCCTCACGCAGTCCCATCTCAGCTCCCCTTGTTGACGGTCGCGGCATCCAGAAACGCGGGGCGCTCGCCGCCCCCGTGCACCAACAGCGAGGCCCCCGAGACGTATCCGGCCCGGTCGGACGCGAGGAAGACGGCCGCCTCCCCCACGTCCGACGGGTCGGCGAGCCGGCCTAGCGGCACGGTCCGGGCGACGGCCTCGACCCCGTCCTCGTCCCCGTAGTGCAGGTGGGCGAGTTCGGTCCGCACCATCCCGAGGACCAGCGTGTTCACCCGCACGTACGGGGCCCACTCGACGGCCATCGACCGCGCCAGGTTCTCCAGCCCGGCCTTCGCCGCGCCGTACGCGGCCGTCCCCGGCGACGGGCGGGTCGCGCTGACGCTGCCGATCATGACGACCGAGCCGCGCGCGTCCCGCAGCAGCTCGTGCGCGGCGAGCGACGCGGTCAGCGGGGCGGTCAGGTTCAACTCCACGACGCGCGCGTGCCGTTCGGCCTCCCCCTCCCCCAGCAGCCGGTACGGCGTGCCGCCCGCGTTGTTGACCAGCACGTCCAGGCGCCCGTACCGCTCCCCGACGTCCGCGAAGAACGCGCCGACCGCCACCGGATCCCGCAGGTCCACCGGGACGAAGTCGGCCCGCCGGCCGGCGCCGGTCACCGGCTCGTCCGGTGGCCGGCGCGCACAGACGACGACCCGCGCCCCCGCCCCGAGGAAGGCCCGCGCGATGCCCGCGCCGACCCCCCGCGTGCCGCCGGTGACGACGGCCACCCTCCCGTCCAGCTCCATCGGCTGCTACCTTTCCTGACCAAGCAGTCACCTAACAAATGTTTGGTGGAAAGGTAGCTGATCCGCTCATGGGTGTCTCCACCACAAGCCCCGCCAAGGGCATCTCACTCGTCACCGTCGACTTCCCACCCGTCAACGCCCTGCCCGTACGCGGCTGGTACGACCTCGCCGACGCCGTCCGCGCCGCCGGCCGCGACCCCGAGACCCGCTGTGTGGTCCTGACCGCCGAGGGCCGCGGCTTCAACGCCGGCGTCGACATCAAGGAGATGCAGCGGGACCCCGGCCACGGCAGCCTCATCGGCGCCAACCACGGCTGCGCGGAGGCGTTCGCGGCGGTCTACGACTGCGAGGTGCCGGTCGTCGCGGCCGTCGGCGGCTTCTGTCTGGGCGGCGGCATCGGGCTGGTCGGCAACGCGGACGCCGTCGTCGCCTCCGAGGACGCCACCTTCGGCCTGCCGGAGCTGGACCGGGGCGCGCTCGGCGCCGCCACCCATCTCGCCCGGCTGGTCCCGCAGCACCTGATGCGCGCGCTCTACTACACCTCGCGCACCGCCACCGCGGCCGAGCTGCACGCCCACGGCTCGGTCTGGAAGGTGGTCCCGCGCGCCGAACTGCTCGACGCGGCACTGGAGCTGGCGAGCGAGATCGCGCGCAAGGACGGGTATCTGATCCGGCTCGCCAAGGCCGCCCTCAACGGCATCGACCCCGTCGACGTACGCCGCAGCTACCGCTTCGAGCAGGGCTTCACCTTCGAGGCCAACCTCAGCGGTGTCGCCGACCGCGTCCGCGACACCTTCGGCAAGGAGGGCACCCCGTGACCGACAAGACCATGACACCCGACGAGGTGGTGGGCCGTCTCCGCTCCGGCATGACCCTCGGCATCGGCGGCTGGGGCTCCCGCCGTAAGCCGATGGCCTTGATCAGAGCGCTGCTCCGGTCCGAGATCACCGATCTCACCGTGGTGTCCTACGGCGGCCCCGACGTCGGTCTGCTGGCCGCCGCGGGCCGGATCCGCCGGCTCGTCGCCGCCTTCACCACCCTCGACTCCATCCCGCTGGAGCCGCATTTCCGTGCCGCCCGCGAACGCGGCGACCTCACCATGACCGAGCTCGACGAGGCGATGTTCATGTGGGGCCTGCACGCCGCCGCGAACCGGCTGCCCTTCCTGCCCGTCCGCGCCGGTCTCGGCTCGGACGTCATGACGGTCAACCCCGAACTGCGGACGGTCACCTCGCCGTACGAGGACGGGGAGACGTTCGTCGCCGTGCCCGCCCTGCGCATGGACGCCGCCTTCGTCCACCTCAACCGCGCCGACCGGCTCGGCAACGGCCAGTACCTGGGCCCCGACCCGTACTTCGACGACCTCTTCTGCGAGGCCGCCGACACCGCGTACGTCTCCTGCGAACAGCTCGTGGACCGGTTCGACGCCGGCACCGCCCCCCAGTCCCTGCTCGTCAGCCGGCACAGCGTCACCGGCGTCGTGGAGACCCCGAACGGCGCGCACTTCACCTCCTGCGTCCCCGACCACGACCGCGACGAGCCCTTCCAGAGGATGTACGCCACCACCCCCTGGCCCGCGTTCTCCGCCCGCTTCCTGTCCGGCAAGAGCGAGGACGACTACCAGCAGGCCGTCCGGACCTGGCACGAGGAGCAGCGATGATCAGCCGTTCGGAATACTGTGTCGTCGCCTGCGCCGAGGCCTGGCGCGACAACGGCGAGGTCCTCGCCGCCGCCATGGCCCCCGTCTCCTCCTTCGGCGCCCGGCTGGCCAAGCGCTCCTTCGCCCCCGACCTGCTGCTCACCGACGGCGAGGCGATGCTGGTCGGCCTCGACGGAGAGCCCGAGGGCTGGCTGCCGTACCGCCGCCATCTGACGATGGTCACCGGCGGCAAGCGGCACGTCATGATGGGCGCGAGCCAGATCGACCGGCACGGCAACCAGAACATCTCCTGCGTCGGCGACTGGTCGCGGCCCGCCCGCCAGCTCCTCGGCGTCCGCGGCGCGCCCGTCAACACCCTGAACAATCCGGTCAGTTATTGGATCCCCAAACACTCGCCCAGGGTCTTCGTCGAGCGCGTGGACATGGTCAGCGGCGTCGGCTACGACCGGGCGGCCGCCGCCGGGGCCGAGCGCTTCCACCGGATCCCCCGGGTCGTCTCGGACCTCGGCGTCTTCGACTTCGAGACGCCCGGCCGCGCCATGCGCCTCGCCTCCCTGCACCCCGGCGTCACCGTGGCGCAGGTCCGGCAGGCGACCGGCTTCGACCTCGTGATCGGCGACGACGTCCCGTACACCCGCGAGCCGACGCCAAAGGAGCTGCGGCTGATCCGTGAGGTGATCGACCCCAGGGGGCTGCGGGACCGGGAGGTACGGGTCTGATGGAGACGGCGCTCACCCAGCTCACCGGCGTCCGGTACCCGATCGTCCAGACCGGCATGGGCTGGGTCGCGGGCCCCCGCCTGGTCTCCGCCACCGCGAACGCCGGGGCCCTCGGGATCCTCGCCTCGGCGACGATGACCGTCGAGGAGCTGCGCGCGGCGGTCCGCGAGGTGAGGTCGCGGACGGACCGGCCCTTCGGGGTCAATCTGCGCGCGGACGCGGGCGACGCCCGCGAGCGGGTGCGGATCATCATCGACGAGGGGGTGCGGGTCGCCTCCTTCGCGCTCGCCCCGTCCCGCGACCTGATCGCGGAGCTGAAGGACGCGGGCGTGGTCGTCGTCCCCTCGATCGGGGCGCGGCGGCACGCCGAGAAGGTCGCGGCCTGGGGCGCGGACGCGGTGATCGTGCAGGGTGGCGAGGGCGGTGGCCACACCGGCGACGTGGCGACGACGGTGCTGCTGCCGCAGGTCGTGGACGCGGTCGACATTCCGGTGATCGCGGCCGGCGGTTTCCACGACGGCCGTGGTCTGGTGGCGGCGCTCGCCTACGGCGCGGCGGGCATCGCCATGGGCACGCGCTTCCTGCTCACCTCCGACTCCACCGTCCCCGACGCCGTGAAGGCGCGGTACCTCGCCGCCACCGTGAAGGACGTGACGGTGACGACGGCCGTCGACGGGCTGCCGCACCGGATGCTCCGTACGGAGCTGGTCGTCGCCCTCGAACGGGCGGGCCGGGTACGGGCGTTGGCGCAGGCGGTCCGCAGGGCGGCGGGGTTCCGCGCGGTCTCGGGGCTGTCGTGGCCGGCCATGGTCCGTGACGGTCTCGCGATGAAGCACGGCAAGGACCTGTCGTGGAGCCAGGTCCTGCTCGCCGCGAACACGCCCATGCTCCTCAGGGCGTCCATGGTCGAGGGCCGTACCGACCTCGGTGTCATGGCGTCCGGCCAGGTCGCGGGGGTCATCGAGGACCTGCCCAGCTGCGAGGACCTCGTCCTGCGGGTCATGTCCGAGGCCGAGAAAGTGCTCCGCACCCTGCCGACACCAGGGTGAAACCGCTCTCCCCGTACGGGAGTTCAGCACAGGGAGTTCCGCCATGCCCCTTTCGAGACGCGCACTGCTGAGCACCGCCGGCGCCACCGCCCTGGTGGCGCTCGCCCCTCCCCCGGCCGTCGCGGCGCCCCACCGTCGGCACCGCGGCGCGACGACCGCCGAGCTGATCCCGCTCCAGGGCGCGGTCAACGTCCGTGACCTGGGCGGATATCTCACGTACGGCGGCGACCGGGTACGCCGGGGGCTGGTCTACCGGGGTGACGCCCTGGGCAAGCTCACGGACGCCGACCTGACGACGCTCTCGGGACTGCGCCTCGGCTCGGTCGTCGACTTCCGCGTTCCGCTGGAGGTGCGGTCGGACGGCGCCGACCGGCTGCCCGGCGGGCTCGTCCCGGTCGCACGGCCGGTGACCGACAACGGTCTCAACGCGCTGATCCGGTCCGCGATCGGCTCCGGCGACCCGGTGAAGCAGGAGGAGATGCTGGGCGGCGGCCGGGCGCCCGCGTTCATGGCGGAGGTCTACCGCTCGTTCGTCACCAGCGCCGACAACCGGGCGCGGTTCGCCGCCACGATCCGTGACGTCGCACGGCCCGGCGGCCGCCCGCTGCTGTACCACTGCACCTCGGGCAAGGACCGTACGGGCTGGCTGAGTTACCTGCTCCTGACGGTGGTGGGGGTGCCGGAGCGGTACGTCGTGGAGGACTTCCTGGCCTCCAACACCTTCCGGGCCGCCCATGACGCCCACCTGCGGGAGGGGTTGCGGCAGTCCGGGCTGATGCGGAACCCGGAGCTGCTCATCCCGATGCAGGAGGTACGGCTGCCGTATCTGGAGGCCGCGCTGGCCGAGGTGCGGCGCGGCTACGGCGGTCTCTTCCGCTACCTCACCGTCGGCCTCGGCCTGGAGCCGCGCACGCTGGCGGAGCTCCAGGACCGGCTCGTCGACTAGACGGCGCCGCCCGCGCGGCGACCACGGCCACCGCCGGCGCCGCGGCCACGGGTGGACGAACCGCCCGCGCCCGTACGCGCACCGGCGGCACCCGCGCCGGTGCGGGAAGCGCCCGCGCCCGTACCCGTACGGGAAGCTCCCGCACCGGCGCCCGTGCGCGAACCGCCGGTCGCCGTGCGGGCGCCCGCGCCCGAACGGGAGCGGCCACCGCCACCGGCGCCGCCGCCACCGCCACGGCGCGCGCGCTGTCCGCCGTTGCGGGCGCTCGCGGGCTGGGTCGGCTGCGGGACCTCGATGACGACCGGGACGCCCGAGGGCTCACGGGCGCCGGTGAGGCGGGTCAGCTCCTCGTCGCTCGACTTGATCTGCGCCGTGCGCGGGGAGATCCCGGCGTTCGACATCAGGCGGCTCATGTCGCGCTTCTGCTCGGGCAGGACCAGGGTGACGACGCTGCCGGACTCGCCAGCCCGGGCGGTGCGGCCGCCGCGGTGCAGGTAGTCCTTGTGGTCGATGGGCGGGTCGACGTTCACGACGAGGTCGAGGTCGTCGACGTGGATGCCACGGGCCGCCACGTTGGTCGCCACCAGGACGGTGACCTGGCCGGTCTTGAACTGGTCCAGGGTGCGGTTGCGCTGCGGCTGCGAGCGGCCGCCGTGCAGACCGGACGCCCGGACACCGCTCGCGAGGAGCCGCTTGACCAGCCGGTCCACGGCCCGCTTGGTGTCCAGGAAGAGGATGGTGCGGCCGTCGCGGGCCGCGATGCGGGTGGTGACGGCCTTCTTGTCGGTCTCGTCGGCGACGTAGAGCACGTGGTGCTCCATCGTCGTGACGGCGCCGGCCGAGGGGTCGACGGAGTGCACGACCGGGTCGGTCAGGAACATCTTCACGAGGCGGTCGATGTTCTGGTCCAGGGTGGCCGAGAACAGCATCCGCTGGCCGTCCGGCTCGACCTGCTTCAGCAGCGCCGTGACCTGCGGCATGAAGCCCATGTCGGCCATCTGGTCGGCCTCGTCGAGGACCGTGATCGCGACCTGGTCGAGCCGGCAGTCGCCCCGCTCGATGAGGTCCTTGAGGCGACCGGGCGTGGCGACGAGGACCTCGGCGCCACGGCGCAGCGAGTTCGACTGCTTGGTGATCGACAGACCGCCGACGACGGTCGCGAGCCGCAGCTGCACCGAGGTGGCGTACGGGGCGAGGGCGTCGGTGACCTGCTGGGCCAGCTCGCGGGTGGGCACGAGGACCAGGGCGAGCGGCGCCTTGGGCTCGGCGCGGCGGCCCGCGGTGCGGGCGAGGAGCGCGAGGCCGAAGGCGAGGGTCTTGCCGGAGCCGGTGCGGCCGCGGCCGAGGATGTCCCGGCCGGCGAGCGAGTTCGGCAGCGTGGCGCCCTGGATCGGGAACGGCTCGGTCACACCCTGCGCGTTGAGCGTCTTGACCAGGGCCGCGGGCATGTCGAGGGCGTCGAAGGACTCGACGGAGGGGAGCGCGGGCGTCAGCGTCTCGGGCAGGGTGAACTCACGCGGCGGCGGAGGCGTGGCCGGTCCGCGGCCACGGCCTGCGGACTTCGCCCTGCCGCTGCCCTGGGGGGCGGCGGAGCCACGGCGGGAATTTCCGGACATGGTTCCGGAACGGGATTCGGCGGCCCGACGGGGCCGCTTTTCGGAGCGAGTCATGGGAAATACCTTCCTGGCCTGAGCAGAGCGCCCGAGCAGAGCGCCTGAGCACAGCGCGAGCCGGGACCCGCACCTGCGCGGTGCGGGCCCCGGCTGCGAGAATCGCGTACGGCGATCAGGCGGGGAGGATGTTCTCCGCCTGCGGGCCCTTCTGGCCCTGCGTGACGTCGAAGGTGACCTTCTGGCCTTCCTGCAGCTCACGGAAGCCGGAGGTCGCGATGTTGGAGTAGTGGGCGAAGACGTCGGCGCCGCCGCCGTCCTGCTCGATGAAGCCGAAGCCCTTTTCGGCGTTGAACCACTTCACAGTTCCGGTGGCCATAATTTTCTCCTGAATAGGTAAGGGTCCCATCCCGGAGAGTCCGGAAAACAAAATTGCGCCTGAGGAACATTCCCGTCAGGCGCACATAAAGTTCATGGGTACCAACTAGCAACTCTCAGACCTTAGCACGCCGCCCCGCCCGAGGGGCGGAGCGGCGACGCACGTCACACCGCGAGGGGCGGAAAGAGGCGCGCGAGCGGTGGTCAGAGCCGCTCGATGATCGTCACATTGGCCTGGCCGCCGCCCTCGCACATGGTCTGGAGCCCGTAGCGGCCGCCCGTGCGCTCCAGCTCGTGGAGGAGCGTGGTCATCAGCTTCACCCCGGTGGCGCCCAGGGGGTGGCCGAGGGCGATGGCACCGCCGTTGACGTTCACCCGGGCGGGGTCGGCGCCGGTCTCCTTCAGCCAGGCCAGGACGACCGGGGCGAAGGCCTCGTTGATCTCGACGAGATCCATGTCGTCGATGGTCATGCCGGTCTTCTTCAGCGCGTACGCGGTCGCCGGTATGGGCGCGGAGAGCATCCGGATGGGGTCCTCGCCCCGCACCGAGAGGTGGTGGACGCGGGCGCGGGGGGTGAGGCCGTGTTCGCGTACGGCCCGTTCGCTGGCCAGGAGCATCGCGGCGGCGCCGTCGGAGACCTGGGAGGAGCAGGCCGCCGTGATGGTGCCGCCCTCGACGACCGGTTTGAGGCCGGCCATCTTCTCCGCCGTCGTGTCGCGGCGCGGGCCCTCGTCCACGGTCACGTCCCCGTAGGCGACGGTCTCCCGCGCGAAGCGGCCCTCGTCGATCGCGCGCAGCGCCCGCCGGTGCGAGCGGAGGGCGAACTCCTCCTGGTCACGGCGGGTGATGCCCCACTTCCGCGCGATCAGTTCGGCGCCGTGGAACTGGTTGACGGGTGCGTCGCCGTAGCGGGCGCGCCAGCCCTCGGAGCCCGCGTAGGGGCCCTCGGTCAGGCCGAGGGGCTCGGCGGCCTGCCGGGAGGCGAAGGCGATCGGGATCATCGACATGTTCTGGGTGCCGCCGGCCACGACCAGGTCCTGGGTGCCGGAGAGGACGCCCTGCGCCGCGAAGTGCACGGCCTGCTGGGAGGAGCCGCACTGGCGGTCGACGGTGACGCCGGGGACCTCCTCGGGGAGCCCGGCGGCGAGCCAGGCCGTACGGGCGATGTCGCCGGCCTGCGGGCCCACGGTGTCGAGGCAGCCGAAGACGACGTCCTCGACGGCGGCGGGGTCGATGCCGGAGCGGGTGACGAGGGCCTTCAGGACGTGCGCGCCGAGGTCCGCCGGGTGGGCGGAGGCCAGGCCTCCCTTGCGGCGGCCCACCGGGGTGCGGACCGCTTCGACGATGTAGGCCTCGGCCATGACGACTCCTCCAGCTGGTTACGAATCTACGGCGGTGTCCGCGGCTGTTTCCACGGCGGTGTCCAGGGCGATGCCGTCCAGGACCATCGACAGGTACTGGCGGGCGATCTCCTCCGGGCTGTGCTGTCCGCCCGGGCGGTACCAGGACGCGGCGACCCAGACGGTGTCGCGCACGAACCGGTAGGTGAGCCGGATGTCGAGGTCGGCGCGGAAGGCCCCGGCCTCCACTCCGCGCTCCAGCGTGCCGAGCCACGCCTTCTCGAACTTCTGCTGCGAGTCCGAGAGGTAGTGGAAGCGGGGCTGGTCGGTGAGGTGCCTGGACTCCTTCTGGTAGATGGCGACGGCGGCGCGGTGCCGGTCGATCTCCCGGAAGGACTCGGTGACGAGGGCCTCGATGGTCTCCCTGGGTCCGAGTCCGGCGGCGAGGACGGCGTCGTACCCCTCCCACAGCTCGGTCAGGAAGGTGGAGAGGATCTCGTCGAGCATCGATTCCTTGGAATCGAAGTGGTAGTAGAGGCTGCCGGCGAGCATGCCGGCGGCGTCGGCGATCTTGCGTACGGTCGTGGCGTTGTACCCCTGGGCGGCGAACACCTCGGCGGCGGTGTCGAGGAGTTCTCGGCGCCGCTCGGGCGAGGCGGTCACCTGGGTCTTCTTCTTGGTGGTCGGCACCGTTCCATTCTCGTCCTACGCGTGCTGGCTGCTGACGGAGACCGTCTCGCCGGTCATGTAGGAGGAGTAGCCGCTGGCGAGGAAGACGATGACGTTGGCGATCTCCCAGGGCTCGGCGTACCGCCCGAACGCCTCTCGTTCGGTGAGGTCCGCGAGCAGCTCGGCGGAGGTGACCTTGACCAGGTGCGGGTGCATGGCGAGGGACGGGGAGACGGCGTTGACGCGGACGTCGTGGGCGGCGGCCTCGACGGCGGCGCAGCGGGTGAGGGCCATGACGCCGGCCTTGGCGGCGGCGTAGTGGGCCTGCCCGGCCTGGGCGCGCCAGCCCACCACGGAGGCGTTGTTGACGATCACCCCGCCGTGGCCGGCGCCCTGGAAGTGGCGCAGTGCGGCGCGGGTGCAGCGGAAGGTGCCGGTGAGGGTGACGTCCAGGACGCGGCTCCACTGCTCGTCGGTCATGTCGACGAGGGCGGCGGTGCCGCCGAGTCCGGCGTTGTTGACGACGGCGTCGAGGCGGCCGTGGAGCCGTACGGCGGTGCCGAAGAGGGCCTGCACCTGGGTCTCGTCGGTGACGTCGCAGGCGAGGGCGTCGACCCGGTCGGCGCCGAACTCGGCGGCGAGGGCGGCCTCGGTCTCCTTGAGGCGGCGCGCGTGGGCGTCGCTGACGAGGACCCTGGCCCCCTCCTCCAGGAAGCGGCGGGCGGTGGCGCCGCCGATACCGGCGCCGGCGGCGGCGGTGATGACGGCGGACCGGCCGGCCAGCAGGCCGTGCCCGGGGACGTAGGCGGGGGGCGTCATGGGCGCGGCTCCTTCGGGAGGCCGAGCACCCGCTCGGCGATGAGGTTGCGCTGGATCTCGCTGGATCCGGCGTAGATGGTGTCGGCCCGGGAGAAGAGGAACAGCCGCTGCCACTCGTCGAGTTCGTACGGCTCGGCGGCGACGACGGTGGCGGCGGCGCCGCAGATGTCCATCGCGAGTTCGCCGAGGTCGCGGTGCCAGTGCGACCAGTAGAGCTTGGCCGTCGAGGGGTCGGTGGAGCGCTGGGCGTTCGCCCGCATGGCCTGGAGGCCGGTCCAGGCCCGGACGAGCCGGTCGCGGACGAGCGGGTCGGCGAGGGCGCCGTTGCGCCGGGCGAGCGCGACCAGGCCCTCCCACTCGCGCCGGAACCCGACCTGCTGGCCGAGGGTGGAGACGCCGCGTTCGTAGCCGAGGGTGGCCATGGCGATCCGCCAGCCGTCGCCGGGCGCGCCGACGACGTGCGCGGCGTCGGTCCTGGCGCCGTCGAAGAAGACCTCGTTGAACTCGCTGGTGCCGGTGAGCTGGACGATCGGCCGGACCTCGACGCCGGGCTGTTCCAGCGGGACGAGCAGGTACGAGAGTCCGGCGTGCCGCCGCGATCCGGGCTCGGTGCGGGCGACGACGAAGCACCACTGCGACTCGTGGGCGAGCGAGGTCCAGATCTTCTGCCCGGTGACCACCCACTCCTCCCCCTCGCGCACGGCGCGGGTGCGGACGGCGGCGAGGTCGGAGCCGGCGTCGGGTTCGCTGTAGCCCTGGCACCAGAGCTCCTCGACGGCGCGGATCGGAGGCAGGAAGCGGGCCTTCTGCTCCTCGGTGCCGTGGTCGATGAGGGTGGGTCCGAGGAGCTGCTCGCCGATGTGGTTGACGCGGGCGGGGGCGTCGGCGAGGGCGTACTCCTCGTGGAAGGCGATCTGCTCCTCGATGCTCGCGCCGCGCCCGCCGTACTCCTTCGGCCAGCCGACGCAGGTCCAGCCGTGCGCGGCCAAGTGCCGCTCCCAGGCGAGGCGTTCGGCGAACGCCTCGTGTTCGCGGCCCGGCCCGCCGAGGCCCTTGAGGGCGGCGAACTCACCGTCGAGATGGGCCTGCAGCCAGGTGCGTATCTCGGTGCGGAACTCCTCGACGCTGCTCATGGCGCTGCTCATGGCCGTACGTTAACCTACCAAACACTTGTTAGGGAAGGAGCGAGATGCCCGTGCTGTACGAGCGTCGCGGCCCGGTCGCGTACGTGACGATGAACCGCCCCCGCTACCGCAACGCCCAGAACTCCGCCATGACCTACGCCCTGGACGAGGCCTTCTACCGGGCGGCGGACGACTCCGAGGTCGCGGTGGTCGTGCTCGCCGGCGCGGGCGAGCACTTCTCCGCGGGCCACGACATCGGCACTCCCGAACGCGACGCCCACCTCCCCTTCGAGCGCCGCGCCGGACTGTGGTGGGACCACTCCGACAAGCGCGGCGCCGAGTCCCGCTTCGCCCGCGAGTCCGAGGTCTACCTCGGCATGTGCCGACGCTGGCGCGAACTGCCCAAGCCGGTCGTCGCCTCCGTCCAAGGGGCGTGCGTGGCGGGCGGGTTGATGCTGGCCTGGGTCTGCGACCTGATCGTGGCGAGCGAGGACGCCTTCTTCGCCGACCCGGTGGTACGGATGGGGATCCCGGGCGTCGAGTACTTCGCCCACCCGTGGGTGATGCCACCCCGGATCGCCAAGGAGTTCCTCTACACCGGGGACCGGATGACGGCCCGCCGGGCGTACGAGCTCGGCATGGTCAACCGGGTCGTCGAGCGCGACGAACTCGCCGCCGCCACGACGGAGTTGGCGCTGCGCATCGCCGAGATGCCCCGCCTTGGCCTCGCCCTGACGAAGCGGGCCGTCAACCAGGCGGAGGACCTCCAGGGCCTGCACGCGGGCATGGACGCGGTCTTCGGCCTCCACCATCTCGCGCACGCCCACAACGCGGAGACCGCGGCGGACCCGCTGGGCGGGATGGACGTGGCGGCGATGAAGGAGGCGGGGGCCTGATGGATCTCTCGTACACCCCACGGGAGGCGGAGTTCCGCGCGGAGGCCAGGCGGTGGCTGCGGGCCCATGTCCCCGCCGAGCCCCTGCCCTCGCTGGAGACCGCGGAGGGCTTCGCCGCGCACCGCGCCTGGGAGGCCGAACTCGCCGCCGACCGCTGGTCGGTGGTCTCCTGGCCCGAGCGGTACGGCGGCCGGGACGCCGACATCTTCCGGTGGCTGGTCTTCGAGGAGGAGTACTACGCGGCGGGGGCACCCGGCCGGGTCTCGCAGAACGGCATCAACCTCCTCGCCCCGACGCTCTTCGACCACGCGACGGACGAACAGCGCGCCCGCGTGCTGCCGCCCATGGCGACCGGCGAGGTCGTCTGGGCGCAGGCCTGGTCGGAGCCCGGCTCCGGCTCGGACCTGGCGTCGCTGACCTCACGGGCGGTACGGACGGACGGCGGCTGGCTGCTGTCCGGACAGAAGACCTGGTCCTCGCGGGCGGCCTTCGCCGACCGGGCCTTCGGGATCTTCCGCACCGACCCGGTGACCGACCCCGCGCGGCCGCACCGGGGGCTGACGTATCTGATGTTCGACCTGCGGGCGCCGGGGGTGACGGTCCGGCCGATCGGCCGCCTCGACGGCAAGCCCGCGTTCGCGGAGCTCTTCCTCGACGAGGTGTTCGTGCCGGAGGAGGACGTGATCGGGGAGCCCGGCCAGGGCTGGCGGATCGCGATGTCCGCCACCGGCAACGAGCGCGGCCTGACGCTCCGCTCCCCCGGCCGCTTCCTGGCCGCGGCGGACCGGCTGGCCCGGCTGTGGCGGGAGACGGGCGAGGACCGGGGGGTGCGGGACCGGGTCGCGGACGCGGTGATCGGCGCGCGGGCGTACCAGCTCTTCACGGCGGGCGGCGCGGCCCGGTTCGCGGCGGGGGCCGGGGGGATCGGCGCGGAGTCCAGCCTGAACAAGGTCTTCTGGTCGGAGTACGACATCGCCCTGCACGAGACGGCGCTCGACCTGCTGGGCGACGAGCGGGAGGCCGCGGACGGCGCGTGGGGCGAGGGGTACGTCTTCTCCCTCGCGGGCCCGATCTACGCGGGCACGAACGAGATCCAGCGCGACATCATCGCCGAGCGGCTGCTCGGCCTGCCGAAGGGGCGGCGCTGATGCGATTCCTGCCGACGGAGGAGCAGCGCGACTTCGCGCGCTCGCTGGACGCGATGCTGACGGCGGCGGACACGCCGGCGGCGATACGGGCCTGGGCGACGGGCGACCCGGCACCGGGGCGCGCCCTGTGGTCCCGCCTCGCGCAGGCGGGCCTCTTCGCCCTGGCGGTCCCGGAGCCGTACGAGGGCCTGGGCCCCCTGCCCGTCGAACTGACGACGGCCTTCGTGGAGGCGGGCCGCCACGGGGTGCCCGGCCCGCTGGTGGAGACGGTGGCCGCGTCGGCGCTCCTGGCGGAGCTGGCACACCGAGGCGAACCGGGCCCGGCGAAGCGGCTGCTGCCGGGGATGGCGACGGGCGAGTCGGTGACGACGCTGGCCGTCGGCCGGGCCGGGGGCCGGATGGCTGAAGGCGGCGCTGAAGGCCGGGCCGGGGGCCGGATGGCTGAAGGCGGCGCTGAAGGTCGGGCCGGGGGCCGGATGGCTGAAGGCGGCGCTGAAGGTCGGGCCGGGGGCCGGATGGCTGAAGGCCGGGCGGAAGGCGGGCCCGGGGGCCGGATGGCTGGAGGCCGGGCGGAAGGCGGGCCCGGGGGCCGGGCCGCGGCTGCCGGGTCGGGGGCCGGAACGAGCGGCCTCGCCCTCGACGCCGACCGGGCCGACGTGATCCTCGTCGTGGACGGCGACGAGCTCCGGCTCGCCCCCGGGCACGAGGAGGTACGGGCGTCGGCCGACCCGGCGCGCCGGCTCGCGCGGCCCGCGTCCGGTGGAGAGGTGCTGGCGGCCGGGCCCGCCGTCGCGGCCGCCGTCGCGCAGGCGCGCGACTGGGCCATGCTCGCCACCGCCGCGCAGTCCCTCGGTGTCGGGCTCACCCTGCTCGACCGCACGGTGGTGTACGCCAAGCAGCGCAGCCAGTTCGGGGCGCCCATCGGCTCGTTCCAGGCCGTGAAGCACCGCCTGGCCGACACCCTCATCGCCCTGGAGTTCGCCCGCCCCCTCGTCCTCGGAGCAGCGGTCACGCTACGGAGCACCGATCTCGCGGCCGCCAAGGTCGCCGCCGGCGAGGCCGCGTACACCGCCGCCCGTACCGCCCTCCAGATCCACGGCGCCGTCGGCTACACCGAGGAGCTGGACCTCTCCCTCTGGCTGCGCAAGGCCCGGCCCCTCAGGGACGCCTGGGGCACCCCGTCCTGGTGCCGGGCGCGGGTCATGGAGACCTACGGCGGAGTCGTCGAGACGTACGACGACGCGGCCGTGGAGACCCACGGCGGGTCATGACTCCTCGCGCGGGGCGCTGTCGTCGTTGCCGCGCCGGAGCGTCCGCGCCGGGCGCCCCGGCGCCCAGGTGCGGACCACGAGCTCGTCCCCGTCGACGAAGGTGCGGACCACCTCCGTGAGCTCGACGCGGAAGAGGTGGAAGGGCTGCGGCTCGCCGGCCGCCTCCACGTACCGCGCGACGGTCTGCGCGTCGGTGACCTCGACCGCCCGCCCGGAGACCCGGACGTCGCCGCCGCCCATGTCGGTCCCCGCGCCCGGGTTGGCGAGCAGCGAGAGGCGCGGGTCGCGCCGCAGGTCGAAGGCCTTGCGGGAGTTCGGCATCATGCCGAGCCACAGCTCACCGAAGCGGAACCCCGCCTCGATGCCGCTGAGCCGGGGCGAGCCGTCCGTGCGCAGGGTGGCCAGAGCGTGGTGCGTGAACTGCCCGAAGCGTTCCCGCACGGTCTCGGCGAACGCGGGTTCGGCGGCCGCGAAGGCCGCCCAGGTGACTCCGGTGTCGGTGTTTCCCATGGTTCAAGGAAACACCGAATTCCCGACACCTTCTGTCTCGATCACTCCGCCTGTCCGGATGACTGCGCGCGCTCGGCGGCCGACCGCTCCACGCAGAACTCGTTCCCCTCCGGGTCCGCCATCATGGCCCACCCCGTACCGTCCGCGTTCCGGCGGTCGTCGACGAGCGTGGCGCCGAGCGCGAGGAGACGCTCGACCTCCTCGTCGCGGCTGCGGTCCTGCGGCTGGAGGTCGAGGTGCACCCGGTTCTTGACCGACTTCGCCTCCGGCACCGTGACGAAGAGCAGGCCGCTGCCGGCCGTCTCCACCAGCGCCTCCGGGTCACCGGGCCGGTCGTCGTCGGAGACCTTGGTGTCCAGGACGGCGGCCCAGAAGGTCGCCAGGGTGTAGGGGTCGGAACTGTCGATCGTCACGTGCCGCACGAGAGATGCCATGGCGTCAGCCTCGCGCACCGGGCGGGGGCCGTGCCAGCCGATATCGTCGGCCTACGAGCGGACGACGGACCGGGCCCGGGCGGCGGCGAGCCAGGCGGGGAAGTCGGCGACGAGACGGTCGTACAGCTCGTCGTCCGGGACCCTGCGCGGGTCCGTACCGGCGTGGAAGAAGCCGGCGTTGTCGACGCACCGCTTCTCCGGGACGGGCAACTCGTCCAGCTTCCGCAGGAATTCGAACTGCCGGCTGCGGGGATCACCGAAGCCGATGAACTGCCAGAACATCGGCAGCTCGGACGCCTTGCACAAGTACCGTTCGGCCGCGAGCTTGTTGATCGGGCCGCCGTCGGTCTGGAAGACGACGAGCGCGGGGGCGGTGGCGCCGCTGTCGAGGTAGTGGTCGATGACGGCGTCCATCGCCAGGTGGTAGCTGGTCTTGCCCATGTGGCCGAGTCCACGGACGATCCGGTCGATCCGCCCCTGGTGGTCGGCGAGTTCGATGTCGGTCTCGGCGTCGATGTCGGTGGAGAAGAAGACCACCGGCACGCGTCCGTCGTCGTCCAGGTTGGCCGCGAGCCCCAACACCCGGTCGGCCAGAGCCTGGACGCTGCCGTCCCGGTAGTAGGGCGTCATCGAGCCCGAGTAGTCGAGCACCAGGTAGACGGCGACCCGCTGCCCGTCCATCCCGTGCTTGCGCAGGGACACCCCCGCCGACTTGTACAGACTCACCAGCGCCGGTGCGGTCTCCTCGACCTTGCGCAGACTCAGCCCCACGGTCGGCCCCCCTCCCTCTGTCCAGGGGGACCCCTTTCCCCCCGGAGTGCCGAGCGTACGGGATCAGGGTGCGGGAACGAGGCCGAGCGCGGCGGCGATACGGCCCCGGTACGCGGCGGGCGGGCCGAGGAGACGGGCGGACTGGTGCGCGCGCTTGAGGTGGTCGTGCGCCGGGTGTTCCCAGGTCACGCCGATCCCGCCGTGGAGCTGGATCATCTCGCCCGCCACCGTCTCGTACGTCTCCGAGCAGGCCGATCTCGCGGCCGCGGCGGCCAGCGGCTCGGCGTCCGCGTGCGCGGCGGCCAGGGCGAGGGAGCGCGCGGACTCGACGGCGGTGTGCAGGTCGGCCAAGCGGTGCTTGACGGCCTGGAAGGAGCCGATGGGCCGGCCGAACTGGACCCGCTCGCCGACATGGCGGACGGTGATCTCCAGGGCCCGCGCGGCGCCCCCGACCTGCTCCGCGGCGAGGACGGTCGCGGCCACGTCACGTACCCGCGTGAGGACGCCCTCCCCGTCGGCGGCGAGAAGCCGGGCGGGTGCCCGGTCGAGCCGGATCCTGGCGAGCGGGCGGGTCCGGTCGAGGGTGGGGACGGGGGTGAACTCCCCCGCTCGGTCGCGCAGTTCGTAGAGTCCCAGGCGGCCGGTGCGGTCGTCGCGGGCGAAGGCGAGGCAGACATCGGGGCGTTCGGGCGCGGCGAGGACGTACTCCTTGCACCCCGAGAGGTACGCGTCCCCCGCCGTGGCCCCCGCTCCCGTCGCCGCACCCGCCCCCCTCGCCGCCCCCGTCGCCGTCGCGGCGATCGGCTCCGGCTCCCAGCCGCCGGCCTCCGCCCACCCCAGCGCGCCGGTCCGGGTGCCCTCGGCGAGGCCGGGGAGGAGCCGGGCGCAGGCGTCCCAGTCGGCGGCGGCGAGCAGGGCGGTCACGGTCAGGACGGCGGAGCCGAGGAACGGGACCGGGCTGAGCGCCCGCCCCAGCTCCTGCGCCACCACCGCGATCTCCGGCAGCCCGCAGCCGAGCCCGCCGTACGCCTCCGGTACGGCGAGGGCCGCCACGCCGACCTGCCCGGTCAGCGGCGCCCAGGCCGCCGCGCCCTCGTGGCGGGCGAGCACGGACCGTACCGCCGCGCGCAGGTGGTCCTGTTCGGGTGTCGTCCTCATGCGTCCTCTCCTCTCGCCGCCCGGCGCAGTTCGCCCTTGAGGAGCTTCCCGCCCGCGTTGCGCGGCAGCTCCGGTACGACGACGAAGCGGCGCGGGACCTTGAAGTTGGCGAGCCGTTCCCGGGCCCAGGTGGTCAACTCGTCCTCGTCGAGGGCGCGGTCGGTCACGACGAAGGCGACGCCGACCTCGCCGAGGCGGGCGTCCGGCGCGCCGACGACGGCGGCGTCGCGCACCGCGTCATGGCCGAGGAGGACGTGCTCGATCTCGGCCGGGTAGGCGTTGAAGCCGCCGACGACGTACATGTCCTTGAGCCGGTCGGTCACCGCGAGGTAGCCCCGCGCGTCGAGGGTGCCGATGTCGCCGGTGCGCAGCCAGCCCCCGTCCACCACCGCCTCGGCGGTCGCCGCCGGGTCGTCGAGGTAGCCGCGCATGACGTGGTGGCCGCGGACCTGGATCTCGCCCGGCTCTCCGGGACCGAGGACCGCGCCGAGCGGGGAGGCGATCCGGATCTCGGTGTCCGGCAGGGGCAGGCCGACGGTGTGGGCGACGGTGGCGGCGTCGGCGTCCGTCGGACAGACGGAGACGACACCGCAGGATTCGGTGAGACCGTACGCGGTGAAGACCTCCGGCGCGCCGAGTGCGCCGCGTATCTCCTCGACGAGCGCGGCGGGGACGGTGGCCGCGCCGGTCCCGGCGAGGCGGAGCGCCGAGAGGTCGTGCGCGGCGCGGCGGGGGTGGTGGATCAGGCCGTGGAAGACGGTCGGCGGCCCCATGAGGCAGGTGACGCGCTCGGCGGCGATCCGTTCCAGGACGCGGTCGGCGTCGTAGACGGCCTCGGGCAGCATGGTCGCGCCGGCCAGCAGGCAGGCCAGCACCCCGGCCTTGTAGCCGAAGGTGTGGAAGAACGGGTTGACCAGCAGATACCGGTCGCCGGCGCGCAGTCCGACGAGCCGGGCCCAGTCGGCGTAGACGCGCAGGGTCTGGCCGTGGGTGGTCATCACGCCCTTGGAACGGCCGGTGGTGCCCGAGGTGTAGAGGATGTCGCAGAGGTCGTCGGGGCCCACGGCGGCGGCGCGGGCGACCCGCTCGGCGTCGGGCACGGCGGCCCCGGCCGCGAGGTAGGCGTCCCCGTCGGGGCCGTGCAGGGTGAGGGTGGAGCGCAGGGCGCCGAGGTCCTCGCCGGAGCCGTGCAGGGCGGCGGCGTAGTCGGTGCCGAGGAAGTCGTGTTCGGTGAAGAGGAGTCGGGCGCCGCTGCGGCGCACGATGTCGGCGGCCTCGGCGGGCTTGTAACGGGTGTTGACCGGTACGAGCACGGCGCCGACCGCGACCGCGCCGAGGGCCGCGACGATCCAGCGACGGCTGTTGGGGGCCCAGATCGCGACCCGGTCGCCGTGCCGTACGCCGTGGGCGACGGCGGCCCGCGCGCCGGCGGCGACCTCGTCGCGTAGCCGGGCGAAGCTCCAGCGGACCTCACCGTCGACGAGTGCCTCCCGGCCCCGACCGGTGTGCGTCGCGGCGGCCCACGCGGGCAACTCGCCGATTGTGCGGGGTAGTTGCCGTGGCACTTGCTGGGGGCTGATCACTGACCCTCCCTACTTGACGTGCGAGCGTGCCGGGTATCCAATCACAGCTGTTTCGGTTAGGCATATACCTAGTAGGAACATTCCTCAGGAGGTCCCATGGATCCCACCGGCATGAAGTCCGCCCTGGCCGGCTTCTGCACGGGCGTCGCCGTCATCACCGCCCTCGACCCGGCCGAAGGACGGCCCGTCGGCATGGCGGTGCAGTCCTTCTCGTCCGTCTCGCTCGACCCGCCGCTGGTCTGCTTCTGCCCGGCGCACACCTCGTCGACCTGGCCGCGGATCCGTGCGGCGGGCCGGTTCGCGGTGAACGTGCTCGCCGCCGATCAGGAGGAGCTCTGCCGGCGCTTCGCGGTGACGGGCGGCGACAAGTTCGCGGGCACGGCCTGGCGACCCGGCGCCCACGGAGCCCCGCTGCTCGACGGGGCGCTCGCCACGGTCGAGTGCACGCTGGACGCGGTACTGGACGGGGGCGACCACGCCATCGCCCTGGGCCGGGTCGACGGGCTGACGGCGCACCGGGCCGAGGACACCGGCCCGCTGCTCTACTTCCGCCGCACCTACGGCCGCTTGCCCTCACCGGAGGCCGGAGCGGCCCCCTTCGCCGCGCGCGCCCTCTCCAGCTCCTCGATGTCGGCGAGCATGGCGTCCGCCAGGTCCCGCTCGGAGGCGTAGTACCGCTCGGCCCACTTCAGGGTGAGCGTGGGGTAAGCCCACGCCTCCTCGGCCTTCGACCCGTCCACGTCGGTCTGCGCGCGCAGGCGCATGGTCTCGGCGAACTCCCGGTGGCGGGCGAGGACGTCCCGCATCTGCTCGGGTTCGAGGAGGTGCCCGAGCCAGAGCCGCAGCATCGGCCCGTGCTTGAGGACCGGCGGGTCGACGGGCGCGGTGCGCGCCCAGGTGCGGACGGCGGCCATCCCCTCGTCCGTGATCCGGTAGACCCGCTTGTCACGGCTGCCCGTCTCCTGGGCGACCATCCGCGAGGTGGCGTAACCGGCCCGCTCCAGCCGTTTCAGCTCGCTGTAGATCTGGCTGAACGAGGGGCTCCAGTAGAAGAAGCGCAGGGACCAGTCCGACCACTTCTTGAGGTCGTAGCCGGACAGCTCCTCCCCGAAGGAGAGCAGCCCGAGCACCGCCCAGCTGGTCGCGGGGAGCGCCGGGATCCCCGGATCGCCCCCCTGGCCCTTGCCGTCCGCCGTCGTCATGTCCGCCACGGAGCGAAGTCTACGACCCCCCTTCCGCACCCTAGGTATGCCTGCTAGAAGTATTCCTATTCGAAATAGAGGAGTTCACGTGAAGTTCTCCATGATCTTCGAGGCCCAGCTCGTCGACCCGACCCCCGAGCGGGAGCGCCAGGTCATCCACGACTGCGTCGAACAGGCCGTCCACGCCGAGAAGATGGGCTTCGACCGCGTCTGGGCGGTCGAGCACCACTCCCTCACCCAGTACGCGCACATGAGCGCGTCCGAGATCTTCCTGACCTGGGTCGCCGCCCGCACCGAACGCATCCGGATCGGCCACGGCGTCGTCACCATGCCCTTCGGCTACCAGCACCCGGTGCGGGTGGCCGAGCGCGCCGCGATGCTCGACGTCCTCAGCGGCGGACGGGTGGACGTCGGCGCCGGCCGGGGCGCGACCCGCCAGGAGATGCGGATGTACGGGGTGCGCCCCGAGGACACCTATCCGCAGATGGAGGAGGCGCTGCGGATCTTCTCGCACGCCTGGCGCGAGGAGCGGTTCGAGTGGCACGGCTCGATCGACATCGGCCCGGGCGCCATCCTGCCCCGCCCCGTGCAGGACCCGCACCCGCCGCTCTTCATGGCCTGTTCGAAGCACGAGACCCTCAGGCTCGCCGCCGAACTCGGCATCGGCGCCCTGGTGATGGGCTTCGCGGGCGCCGACGACGTGCGCGCGATGCGCACGGTGTACGACGAGGCCATCGCCGCACGCGACGGCTCCCGGCTCGTCTCCTCCGAGGTCAACGACCACTTCTCGGCGCTCTGCCCGACGATCGTCCTGGACGACGCGGAGCGCGCCCTGCGGCTCGGCACGCGCGGTCAGCGCTTCTTCGCCGAGTCGATCGCCCACTGGTACGGCAACGCCCCCGCGCCGACCGGCTACGCGGAGGACGAGGACCACACGGGCGCGCTGGAGCGGCGCCGCGAGGAGCTGGTGGCCCGTCTGCACGAGGCGAACATCCCGGCCCGCCCGGTCGACACGGGCACGTACAACACCGACCACGCCTACGGGGACGCCGAGACCGCCATCGCGTACGTCGAGCGACTGCGCCGGATCGGCGTCGACGAGGTGATGTGCCTGATCCAGATGGGCACGGTCCCGCAGGAGGTCTGCATGGAGACCATCCGGCAGTGGGGCGAGAAGGTCATCCCGCACTTCCGTGCGCTGGAGGGCAAGTGACCTCCCTGACGGGCAAGGTCGTCCTGATCACCGGCGCGGCGCGCGGCCAGGGCGCGGCCGAGGCCCGGCTCCTGGTGGCGGCCGGCGCGCGGGTGGTCTGCACGGACGTACGGGAGGAGGAGGGCAGGGCGGTCGCGGCGGAGCTGGGCGACGCGTGCCGGTTCGTGCGCCACGACGTGACGTCGGCGCGGGAGTGGCGGACGGCGGTGTCGGCGGCCCTCACCCCGTACGGCCGGCTGGACGCCCTGGTCAACAACGCGGCGCTGTGGCGGACGGCCCCGGTGGAGTCGGAGACGTACGAGAACTTCGAACTCCTCCTCAGGGTCAACCTGTTGGGCCCCTTCCTGGGCATCCAGGCGGTCGTACCGGCGCTGCGCGAGGCGGGCGGCGGCTCGATCGTGAACGTGTCGTCGACGGCCGGCCTGGTCGGCATCCCGGGCCACGCGGCGTACGGGGCGAGCAAGTTCGGACTGCGCGGCCTGACCCGCTCCTCGGCACTCGACCTGGCGCGGTACGGGATCCGGGTCAACTCGGTGCACCCGGGAGCCGTCGACACGCCGATGACGGCGGCGGTCGCCGACAAGGACTGGTCGCACGTCCCGCTCGGCCGGATGGGCCGGCCGGAGGAGGTCGGGGGCCTGATCGCCTTCCTCGTCTCGGACGCGTCGTCGTACATGACGGGGGCCGAGTTCACGGTGGACGGGGGGCTGACGACCGGATGACGGAGCGGACCGATCCCCTGACCCCGGCGGCCCGCACCCTGTGCGACGCGATGTCGGCGGGCTTCCCGGGCCCGGGCTCCCCGGAGGAGCTGAGGGCGGCGGCCCGGGCGGGCGTACGGGACGTGCCGCCCTCCCGCGAGACGACGGCGAACGGCGTACGCGTACGGCTGTACGGCGCCGATCCGGAGGCCGGCCGCCCGGTCGTCGTCTTCGCCCACGGCGGCGGCTGGGTCCTGTGCGACCTCGACACGCACGACGGGCTGTGCCGGGAGCTGGCCGCCCGCGCCGGCGCGCACGTGGTCTCGGTGGACTACCGGCGCGCCCCGGAACACCGCTTCCCGGCCGCCGAGGACGACGTGTACGCGGTCCTGCGGTGGGCGGCCGCGCGGCACGACGGCCCGCTGATCCTGGCGGGCGACTCCAGCGGCGGCAACCTGGCGGCGGGCGCGGCCCGACGCGCCCGGGACGCGGGCGGCCCGCCGGTCGCGGGGCAACTCCTCTTCTACCCGGCCCTTGACCACCGCCTGGACTCCCCGTCGGCCGAGACGTACGCCGAGGGCTTCTTCCACACCGCGGCCCATATGCGCTGGTACTGGGAGCAGTACCTGGGCCCGGCCGGCGACCCGGTCGCCGCCTCCCCCGGTCTCGCGCCCGAACTCGCCGGGCTGCCGCCCGCCCTGGTGGTCCTCGCGGACTGCGACCCCCTGCGGGACGAGGGCCTCGCGTACGCCCGCCGCCTCTCCGCGGCGGGGGTCCAGGCCCAGGTCCACCTGCACACCGGTGTCTTCCACGGGTTCCTCGGAGCGCGGGGCGTGCTGCCGGAAGCGGAAAAGGCGCTCGACGGCGCCGCGGCCTGGGTGACTACCGTGTGCGGGTGAAGCCCACCACCCCGTACCGCCCGCTCGACATCACGATCCCGTTCCCCGAACTGACCGCCTACGCCCGCACGGCGACCCGGCTGCACCCGCGCCGGGGCACGCCGACGGCGGCGGACAGCTCGGTGGGCGGGCCGCTGCTCTGGCCGACGGACGAGGCGTGGCCGGTGTGCGGGGAGGCGCACGGGCGGGTGCGGGGGGTACGGACGGAGCGGGCGCGGCGGTACGAGCGGATGGTCGAGGAGGCCTGGGCGCGGCCGCGGCCGGCGGACGCGGAGGGCCTGCCGTACACCGACGCGGAGCGCGTCGAACTGGACGCGATGTCGTCCTCCGGTCACCAGCCGGACCGGCACGACGGGACGCCGCTCCCGCTGCTGGCCGTCGCCCAGTTCTACGCCCGGGACGTGCCGGACCTGGCAGGGTTCGCGCCGCCGGGGACGGACCTGCTCCAGGTGCTGTGGTGCCCGTTCACGGGCCATGACGACGAGGGGGCGTTCAGCGACATGGGCCCGTCGACGCGGCTGCGCTGGCGCCGGGCGGCGGACGTGACGGAGCCGCTGGCGCGGCAGCCGGAACCAGCGATCGTGGAGCGGACGCACTATCTGCCGCGGCCCTGCGTGCTCTTCCCCGAGCAGGTCGTCGACCACCCCTTCGGGGACTGTCTGCCCCGGGAGCTGGACGAGCGGATCCAGGCCTGGGAGGACGCCCTCGCGGAGCGGGCCGGGGCAGCGGCGCCGCGCTACCAGGACGACCTGTCCCTCGCGCCCGGCTGGAAGATCGGCGGCTGGGACTCCTGGCACAGGACGGACCTGGTCCGGGTCTTCTGCCGGGAGTGCGGCACGGAGATGCGGGTGCTGCTGACGATGGACGCGTACGACTCCGGGGGCAGCTGGGGCCCGTACCCGCCGGTCGACCGGCCGACGGGCATCACGGTCGGGCGGGACGGCGAATACCGCGCCTTCACCTGCCCGTCCAACCCGACCCGCCCGCACCGCATGAGCATCCAGTAGCACCCGACCGCCCTCCACCCCACCGCCCCGCACCGCGGACGCACCGCGGACGCACCGCGGACGCACCGCGGACGCACCGCGGACGCACCGCGGCGCCCGCCCAGTCGTCCGGTCGGGGACATTCGGGGGGCGCCGCGCTCAGTTCCGTACGTCGTTGTACGGGACGTCTTGGGGACGGGACGGACGGTCGGTCAGACCGTCAGGGCTCGGTCCGTCGGGCGGATCGGGGCCGGGAGGTCGCTCGCGCCCGTCAGGAAGCGGTCGACACCGCGGGCCGCCGAGCGGCCCTCGGCGATCGCCCAGACGATCAGCGACTGGCCGCGACCCGCGTCACCGGCCACGAACACACCACCGACGTTGGTGGCGAAGTCCGCGTCGCGAGCGATGTTACCCCGCTCGTCGAGGTCTAGACCAAACTGCGCGACCAGGCCGTTCTCCACGTCCGTGCCCGTGAAGCCCATCGCCAGCGTGACCAGCTGCGCCGGGATCTTCCGCTCGGTGCCGGGCTTCTGCGTCAGCTTGCCCTCGACGAACTCGACCTCGGCCAGGTGCAGGAACTGCACGTTGCCGTCCTCGTCGCCCTCGAAGTGGGTGGTGGAGACGGAGTAGACCCGCTCGCCGCCCTCCTCGTGCGCGGAGGTGACCTTGTACAGCATCGGGAACGTCGGCCAGGGCTGGCCGGCCGCCCGGTCCTCGCCCGGACGCGGCATGATCTCCAGCTGCGTGACCGAGGCCGCGCCCTGGCGGTGGGCGGTGCCCACGCAGTCCGCGCCCGTGTCGCCGCCGCCGATGACGACCACGTGCTTGCCCTCGGCCGTGATCGGCGGGGAGACGAAGTCGCCCTCGACCACCTTGTTGGCGAGCGGCAGGTACTCCATCGCCTGGTGGATGCCGGACAGCTCACGGCCCGGGACCGGCAGGTCGCGCGCGGTCGTGGCGCCCGCGGCGATGACCACGGCGTCGTACCGCTTGCGCAGGTCCTTCGCCGTGATGTCGCGGCCGATCTCGACACCGGTACGGAACTTGGTGCCTTCCGCGCGCATCTGCTCGATACGGCGGTTGATGTGCCGCTTCTCCATCTTGAACTCGGGGATGCCGTAGCGAAGCAGGCCCCCGATCCGGTCCGCCCGCTCGAAGACGGCGACCGTGTGGCCCGCCCGCGTCAGCTGCTGGGCCGCGGCGAGACCCGCCGGACCCGAGCCGATGACAGCGACGGTCTTGCCGGAGAGCCGCTCGGGCGCCTGCGGCTTGACGTCGTTGGCGTCCCAGGCCTTGTCGATGATGGAGACTTCGACGTTCTTGATGGTGACGGCCGGCTGGTTGATGCCGAGCACGCACGCCGCCTCGCACGGAGCGGGGCAGAGCCGCCCGGTGAACTCCGGGAAGTTGTTCGTGGCGTGCAGCCGCTCGGACGCCTGCGACCAGTCCTCGCGGTAGGCGTAGTCGTTCCACTCGGGGATCAGGTTCCCGAGCGGGCAGCCGTTGTGACAGAACGGGATGCCGCAGTCCATGCAGCGGCCGGCCTGCTTGCTGATGATCGGCAGCAGGGAGCCGGGAACGTAGACCTCGTTGAAGTCCTTGACTCGCTCGCCCACCGGACGGGTCTTGGCGACCTCGCGCCCGGTGGTCAGGAAGCCCTTGGGGTCAGCCATTGGTCGCCGCCTCCATCATCTTCTCGGTGGTCTCGGCCTCGGAGAGACCGGCGAGCTCAGCGGCGTCCTTGGCGGCGAGCACTGCCTTGTACGTGGACGGGATGATCTTGCTGAAGCGCTCCGCGTTCGCGGGCCAGTCGGCAAGAAGCTTCTCGGCGACCGTCGAGCCGGTCTCCTCCTGGTGGCGGCGCACGACGTCGTGCAGCCACTGCTTGTCGGCGTCGTCGAGCGGCTCGACGGCGGACAGGTTGCCCGAGTTGACGTTGTCCCGGTCGAGGTCGACGACGTACGCGACGCCGCCCGACATGCCGGCCGCGAAGTTGCGGCCGGTCTCGCCGAGGACGACCGCGCTGCCGCCGGTCATGTACTCGCAGCCGTGGTCGCCCACGCCCTCCGAGACCACCAGCGCGCCGGAGTTGCGGACGCAGAAGCGCTCGCCGGTGCGGCCGCGCAGGAACAGCTCGCCGCCGGTCGCGCCGTACCCGATGGTGTTGCCGGCGATGGTCGAGTACTCGGCCAGGTGGTCGGCGCCCCGGTCCGGGCGGACCACGACACGGCCGCCGGAGAGGCCCTTGCCGACGTAGTCGTTGGCGTCGCCCTCCAGGCGGAGGGTGACACCGCTCGGCAGGAAGGCGCCGAACGACTGGCCCGCGGAGCCGGTGAAGGTGATGTCGATGGTGTCGGCCGGCAGACCCGCGCCGCCGAACTTCTTCGTCACCTCGTGGCCGAGCATGGTGCCGACCGTCCGGTTGATGTTGCGGATCGCGACCTGGGCCCGGACCGGCTGGGCCTCCTCGGCCGTCGCCGCGCCCAGCGCCTCGGCGGCGAGCTCGATCAGCTCGTTGTCGAGGGCCTTCTCCAGACCGTGGTCCTGCTCGATCAGGGCGTGGCGGACCGCGCCCTCGGGCAGCTCGGGCACGTGGAAGAGCGGGGCGAGGTCCAGGCCCTGCGCCTTCCAGTGCGTGACGGCCCGGCTGGTGTCGATCAGCTCGGCGTGGCCGACGGCCTCTTCGAGCGTACGGAAGCCCAGCTCGGCGAGGAGCTCGCGGACCTCCTCGGCGATGAACTCGAAGAAGTTGACGACGAACTCGGGCTTGCCGGAGAAGCGGTCGCGCAGGACCGGGTTCTGGGTGGCGATGCCGACCGGGCAGGTGTCCAGGTGGCAGACGCGCATCATGACGCAGCCGGAGACGACGAGCGGCGCGGTCGCGAAACCGAACTCCTCGGCGCCGAGCAGCGCGGCGATGACGACGTCACGGCCGGTCTTGAGCTGGCCGTCGGTCTGCACGACGATCCGGTCGCGCAGGCCGTTGAGCAGCAGCGTCTGCTGGGTCTCGGCCAGGCCGAGCTCCCAGGGTCCGCCCGCGTGCTTCAGCGAGGTCAGCGGCGAGGCGCCCGTACCGCCGTCGTGGCCGGAGATGAGGACGACGTCCGCGTGCGCCTTGGAGACACCGGCGGCGACCGTGCCGACACCGACCTCGGAGACCAGCTTCACGTGGATGCGGGCCGCCGGGTTGGCGTTCTTGAGGTCGTGGATCAGCTGAGCCAGGTCCTCGATGGAGTAGATGTCGTGGTGCGGCGGCGGGGAGATCAGACCGACACCCGGAGTGGAGTGCCGGGTCTTGGCGACCCACGGGTAGACCTTGTGGCCGGGCAGCTGGCCGCCCTCGCCGGGCTTCGCGCCCTGCGCCATCTTGATCTGGATGTCGTCCGCGTTGACCAGGTACTCGCTCGTCACACCGAAGCGGCCGGAGGCGACCTGCTTGATCGCGGAGCGGCGCGCCGGGTCGTACAGGCGGTCCGGGTCCTCGCCGCCCTCACCGGTGTTGGACTTGCCGCCCAGCTGGTTCATGGCGACGGCGAGGGTCTCGTGCGCCTCGCGGGAGATGGAGCCGTACGACATGGCGCCGGTCGAGAACCGCTTGACGATCTCGGAGACCGGCTCGACCTCGTCGATCGAGATCGCTTCCCGGTCGGAGCTGAGGCCGAAGAGCCCGCGGAGCGTCATCAGGCGCTCGGACTGCTCGTTCACCCGGTCCGTGTACTTCTTGAAGATGTCGTACCGCTTGTTGCGCGTGGCGTGCTGGAGACGGAAGACGGTCTCCGGGTCGAACAGGTGCGGCTCGCCCTCGCGGCGCCACTGGTACTCGCCGCCGATGTCGAGCGCGCGGTGCGCGGAGGGGACGCCGGAGACGGGGTACGCCTTGGCGTGGCGGGCGGCGACCTCCTTGGCGACGACGTCGAGGCCGGCGCCGCCGATCTTGGTCGCGGTGCCGTTGAAGTACTTCTCGACGAAGGCCGTGTCCAGGCCGACGGCCTCGAAGACCTGGGCGCCGCGGTAGGAGGCGACGGTCGAGATGCCCATCTTGGACATGACCTTCAGGACGCCCTTGCCGAGGGCGTAGATCAGGTTGCGGATGGCCTGCTCGGGCTCCAGGCCGTCGATGAAGGTGCCGGCGCGGACCAGGTCCTCGACGGACTCCATCGCCAGGTACGGGTTGACGGCGGCGGCGCCGTAGCCGATGAGGAGGGCCACGTGGTGGACCTCGCGGACGTCGCCGGCCTCGACCAGCAGACCCACCTGGGTGCGCTGCTTGGTGCGGATGAGGTGGTGGTGGACGGCCGCGGTGAGCAGCAGCGACGGGATCGGCGCGTGCTCGGCGTCGGAGTGCCGGTCGGAGAGGACGAGCAGGTGGGCGCCGCCCTCGATCGCCGCGTCGACCTCGGCGCAGATCTCCTCGATGCGGGCGGCGAGCGCGTCGCCGCCGCCGGAGACCCGGTACAGGCCGGACAGGGTCGCGGCCTTCATGCCGGGCATGTCGCCGTCGGCGTTGATGTGGATGAGCTTGGCCAGCTCGTCGTTGTCGATCACCGGGAAGGGCAGCGTGACGCTGCGGCAGGACGCGGCGGTCGGCTCCAGGAGGTTGCCCTGAGGGCCGAGCGAGGAGAGCAGCGAGGTGACGAGCTCCTCGCGGATGGCGTCCAGCGGCGGGTTGGTGACCTGCGCGAAGAGCTGGGTGAAGTAGTCGAACAGCAGCCGGGGGCGCTCGGAGAGGGCCGCGATCGGCGAGTCCGTGCCCATGGAGCCGAGCGGCTCACCGCCGGTGCGGGCCATCGGCGCGAGGATGATGCGGAGCTCTTCCTCGGTGTAGCCGAAGGTCTGCTGGCGGCGGGTGACCGAGGCGTGGGTGTGCACGATGTGCTCGCGCTCGGGCAGGTCGGAGAGCTCGATCTCCCCGGTCTCCAGCCACTCGGCGTACGGGTTCTCGGCGGCGAGGCCGGCCTTGATCTCGTCGTCCTCGATGATCCGGTGCTCGGCCGTGTCGACGAGGAACATCTTGCCGGGCTGGAGGCGGCCCTTGCGGACGACCTTCGCGGGGTCGATGTCGAGGACGCCGACCTCGGAGGAGAGGACGACGAGGCCCTCGTCGGTGACCCAGTAGCGACCGGGGCGCAGGCCGTTGCGGTCGAGGACCGCGCCCACCTGCGTACCGTCGGTGAAGGTGACGCAGGCCGGGCCGTCCCAGGGCTCCATCATCGTGGAGTGGAACTGGTAGAAGGCGCGCCGGTCCGGGTCCATGGAGTCGTGGTTCTCCCACGCCTCGGGGACCATCATCAGGACGCTGTGCGGGAGCGAGCGGCCGCCGAGGTGGAGCAGCTCCAGGACCTCGTCGAAGGAGGCGGAGTCGGAGGCGTCCGGCGTACAGATCGGGAAGATCCGCTCCAGGCTGCCCTCGCGGAAGAGGTCGGAGGCGAGCTGGGACTCGCGGGCCACCATCCAGTTGCGGTTGCCCTTGACCGTGTTGATCTCGCCGTTGTGCGCGACGAAACGGTAGGGGTGGGCCAGCGGCCAGCTCGGGAAGGTGTTGGTGGAGAACCGGGAGTGGACCAGGGCCACGGCGGTGGCGCAGCGGCGGTCCGACAGGTCCGGGAAGAAGGGCTCCAGCTGGCCGGTGGTCAGCATGCCCTTGTAGACGATGGTGCGGGCGGAGAGCGACGGGAAGTACGTCCCGGCCTCGCGCTCGGCGCGCTTGCGCAGCACGAACGCCTTGCGGTCGAGGGCGATGCCCTCGCTGCTCCCGTCCGCCACGAAGAGCTGACGGAAGACGGGCATGGTGGCGCGGGCGGAGGCGCCGAGCAGCTCGGGGGCGACGGGGACCTCGCGCCAGCCGAGGACGTCGAGACCCTCCTCGGACGCGATCGTCTCGATCTGCGAGACGGCCTGTGCGGAGCCGTCGGCAGGGAGGAAGGCGATACCGACGGCGTAGGAGCCGGCGGCGGGCAGGTCGAAGTCGGTGACCTCGCGCAGGAAGGCGTCCGGGACCTGGAGCAGGATGCCGGCACCGTCTCCGGAGTCCGGCTCGGAGCCGGTGGCGCCGCGGTGCTCCAGATTGCGCAGTACGGTCAGCGCCTGCTCGACCAGCGCGTGGCTGGCAACACCGGTCAGGGTGGCCACGAACCCGACACCACAGGCGTCGTGTTCGTTACGGGGGTCGTACATCCCCTGCGGAGCGGGGCGACCGTCCATGGGCGACCAGGCGTCGGAACGCATCGGCTCTCCCGTCGTCGTCGTGGCATATGCAGCTGCCGAGGGACGACGTTGGCCCTCCGCGAAATTTCGTGCAGGTTACATGATGGCTGGCTTCTCGCGAAGTGGATAGCACATTCCAGCATGCGGACACCGCTGACACTGAGCGGTGATGGTGGTTCACGCGTGAAGAGGTGGTTCCGGGTGGAGCTCGGGGCCGGTTCACGGTCGATTCCATGGGTCGAAACGTCGATCGATCCATGTCGGCCCCAGGGGACGGAGGGCCCGTCGCTGTGCGGGCCTCATTGCCCGCGGCGCTTACGCCTCATGCCCGGTGGTTAAGCGTTCGAAACCGCCGGGTAACGGCTACATATGTCGCGCTGTGCATAGTGTCTCATCGGGCGACCGATCCGCCCAGGGGATATACATCACAGCAAGCATGCACGTGGAAGGCCCCCGCCGCAGGGCGAGGGCCTTCGTGCGGAGTCTCCGCTGAGGCGCCGCAGGGTCAGAGCGCGGCACCGAAGAGCATGCCGAGCCCGTACGTGACGGCAGCGGCTGCGCCACCCAGGACGAGCTGGCGCAGCCCGCTGAACCACCAGCTGCGGGCGGTGACCCGGGCGACGAGCGCGCCGCAGGCGAAGAGGCCGAGGAGCGCCAGCAGCACGGCGGGCCAGAGCGCGCTCGCGCCGAGCAGGTACGGCAGGACGGGAAGCATCGCGCCGAGCGCGAACGAGCCGAACGACAACACGGCGGCGGTCACCGGCGACGGCAGGTCGTCGGGGTCGATGCCCAGCTCCTCGCGGGCGTGAATCTCCAGCGCCTGCTCCGGGTCCCGGGAGAGCTGCATCGCGACCTCGCGGGCGAGCGCGGGCTCGACGCCCCGCGAGACGTACAGCGCGGCGAGCTCCTCCATCTCGTCGACCGGGTGCTTGCGCAGCTGGCGGCGTTCGACGTCCAGTTCCGCCTGGACCAGCTCGCGCTGCGAGGCGACGGAGATGTACTCGCCGGCCGCCATGGAGAAGGCGCCCGCCGCCAGTCCGGCGAGCCCGGTGATGACGATGGTCTGCTGGGAGACCGCGCCGCCCGCGACACCGGTCATCAGGGCGAGGTTGGAGACCAGTCCGTCCATCGCGCCGAAGACCGCGGGACGGAGCCAGCCGCCGTTCACATCGCGGTGCGTGTGGTTGTCGCGGTGGGCCTCGTGCAGTGGTGCGTGCGCTTCGATGATGGACATGCCTCTCCCCTGTTCGTTCCAGCGGGCCGGATCGCTCCCGCCGCCCCCGACACCCTCGAAAATACGCGCGATGTAAGGGGCGCGCCAGCAAGGCAGGCCGTACTTAGTAAGGCGCACCTTGCTCACCTGGCGGGGTGTCAGCCGGGTGACAGAGACGTTTCTTCGACGTCATCGGATCCCCGGCGTGGCACAGATCCAGGAACGGTGAAAAGGGGTGCGAGATGGTGAGCGAGACGGGAACGTCGATTGCATGCGACACGCGCGAGCGCGCGAGGGGCGCGCTCCTGGGCCTCGCGGTCGGTGACGCGCTCGGAGCGCCCGCCGAGAACATGCGCCCGTCGGAGATCCGCCGCCGGTGGGGCCGGATCGAGGGCTTCGTGACGGACAGTCCGGCCGGTACGGACGACACGGAGTACGCGATCTTCTCCGGGCTGCTGCTCGCCCGGCACGGCTCGGCGCTGACGGTCCAGCACGTCGAACGGGCCTGGCACCACTGGATCGCGGACCTGGACGAGGGCCCGTTCCGGGGCGCGGGCTTCAGCGAGCGGGGCACCCTGGAGAACCTGCGGCGCGGCCTCGCGGCTCCTATCTCCGCCCAGCACCGGCACGCCTGGTCGGACGGCCTGGCGATGCGGGCGGCGCCGTTCGGGGTGTTCGCGGCGGGCCGCCCGGCGGAGGCGGCCCGGCTCGTCGCCATCGACGGCACCGTCAGCCACGACGGAGAGGGCATCTACGGCGGCCAGGCGGTCGCGGCGGGCGTGGCGGCGGCGATGGGCGGCGCGTCGGTGACCTCGGTCATCGCGGCGGCCCTCTCGGTGGTCCCGATGGACTCCTGGACGGCCCGCTCGATGCGCCGCGCGGTGGTCGCGGCACAGCGGGTGGAGCCCGACGCCCTGGTCCGCGAGCGCACGGTCCGCTCGGCGGTCGTGATCGGCGGCTACCCCTGGACGGACCTGGCCCCGGAGGCGGTGGGCCTCGCGTTCGGCGCGTTCGCGGCGGCGCGCGGTGACTTCCGTACGGCGGTCCTGACGGCGGTCAACATGGGCCGCGACGCCGACACGACGGCGGCGGTCGCGGGCGCCCTCGCGGGCGCGGCCTCGGGCGTCTCGGCGATCCCCGAGGAGTGGGCGACGGCGATCGCTCCGGTGACGGGCAGCTGCCTGCCCTCCATGCGCGGCTACCACGTCCTGGACATCGCTGACCTACTGACAACGAACGAGGAGGAAGCGGCATGACCACGGACCGGCCCTCGACCGCTGCCACCGCGTCTGCCGCTGTGGGCAACCGTCCCACCCCCGCCGGTGCCGCTCCAGCCGTGGGCAACCGTCCCAGCCCCGCCGCAGCCGCTCCAGCCGTGGGCAACCGTCCCACCCCCGCCGCAGCCGCTCCAGCCGTGGGCAACCGTCCCACCCCCGCCGCTGCCGCTGTGGGCAGTCGTTCCGCAGGGCGGATCGGGTGGGCAGAGCCCACGAGACCGGGCGCCCGGGACAAGGTCGGCGCGCACGGGAGCCCGGGGGCCGCACACGAGGCCCGCCGCGAGGCCATCGCCGGTCTCCTCCTCGGCCTCGCCGCGGGTGACGCCGCCGGCTGGCCCGCGGCCAGGCACCGAGCCGCCCGCATGCCCGAATGGACCCGCCGCCTCACCCGCGAACTCGACACCTTCGCCGAACAGAACGCCACCACCACCCTCCCCGTCCCCATCGCCCTCAACCAGCCCCCCGAACCCCTCCGCCTCGGCCCCTCCGACGACGCCGAATGGGCGGTCTTCACCGCCGAGGCGGTCCTCGCCGCCACCGGCCCCCTCTTCGCCACGCTCCCCCCGGACCGCCGCCTCCGCGCCGCCGTCGATCTCGCCTGGAACTCCCTCGCCAGCCAGATCGCCGCCGCCTCCGAGCGCGCCCCCGAGGTCGAGTCGGCCGTCCTCCCCCTCCGCGCGCGGATCTCCGTACGCGCCGGGCTCGGCAATCTCGCCACCGGCCTCCGCCCGCCCGCCACCGGCCACGACAACCCGCACTACTTCGACGACGCCGCCTGCGTACGGGCCGCCGTGCTGGCGATCGTCCACCCCGGCGACCCGGTCGCCGCCGCCGAACTCGCCGAGTTCGACGCCCGGTACACCCAGGACGGCGACGGCGTGCACGGCGCCCGCGCGATGGCCGCCGCCGTCGCCGCGGCCCTCGGCGGGGCGACCGTCGACGAGGCCGTGGACGCGGCGCTCGCCCAACTCCCGCCCACCACCGAGATCGGCCGCAACGCCGCGCAGGCCGTCAAGATGGCCCAGGACGCGACGAGCGCCTTCGAGCTCGTCCCCCTCCTGGAGCACCAGATCGTCGACCACGTCTACAGCTACGGCATCGCCGCCGCCGAGACGCTCCCCGTCGCCCTCGCCCTGACGCTCGCGGCGCGCGGTGAGGTGTCGGGAGCGGTTCCCGCCGCCGCCTGCCTCTCGCGTGTCGCGGACTCCGCCCCGGCGCTCGCGGGCGCGCTCACCGGTGCGCTCGGCGGCGCCGACTCCCTCCCCGCGACCTGGCGCGACGCCTGCCGCACGCTCGCGGGGTGCGCGCTGCCCCGGCTCGCGGGGACGGACCTGGTCGAACTCGCCGGGCTCCTCGGAGACACGGAACTGGCCAGCCAGGGTGGACAATTCCGACATGACCCCCACACCATCACTCGATGACCGCATCACCGGCAGCCTGATCGGGGCCGCCGTGGGCGACGCCCTCGGCGGCCCGGTCGAGGGTTACACCCCCGACCAGATCCTCGAACGCCACGGCGGCCGTGTCATGGGCATCGTCGGTCCCTGGAACGGCGACGCGTGGCGTACGGCCCGCCCCATCGCGCCGTACCACAAGGGCGACGGGCACGTCACCGACGACACCTTGATGACCCACGCGCTGATCAGGGTCTACGAGAAGGTCCGCGACCACCTCGACGCCTACGCGGTGGCGGACCATCTGGTGCCGGACCTGATCTCCACGCCGGTCTGGATCCCGGAGCTGGAGTCGCGGGCCCTCCCCCTCCAGCGGATCTTCCTGGCGGAGAAGTGGCTGGTGGCACGGCTCCACTACGGACACGTCGACCCGCGCGAGGCGGGCAGCGGGAACATCGTCAACTGCGGTGCGGCGATGTACATGGCGCCGGTGGGTCTGGTGAACGCGGCCCACCCCGAAGCGGCGTACGCGGAGGCACTCGACATCGCGGCCCCCCACCAGTCGTCCTACGGTCGGGAGGCGGCGGGGGCCTTCGCGGCGGCGGTGGCGGCGGCGTGCGCGCCGGGGGCGACGCCGGAATCCGTGGTGGGGGCGGTGGTGGCGCTGGCGAAGGACGGCACGCGCGCGGCGATCGAGGCGGTCGCCGAAGTGGCCTCCGGGCACAGCGACTTCGAGTCGGCGCTGGTCCCGCTCCGTAGGGCGGTGGAGCCGTTCGACACGGTGGGCGCGGACTACCGGGCGCCGGGCCTCGGCGCACGCCGCCCGTCGCGCCTGCACGCGATCGAGGAGCTCCCGGTCGCGCTGGGCATGCTGCTGGTCGGCGCGGGCGACTACCGGCGTACGGTGCTCGGCGCGGTCAACTACGGCCGTGACTGCGACTCGATCGCGACGATGGCGGGCGCGATCGTGGGCGCGCTCGGCGGCGAGCCGGCGGTCCCCGCCGGCTGGGCGAAGCAGGTCGCGGAGGCGAGCCGCCTGGACCTGCATGCTCCGGCGCGAGCCCTGACGGCGGTCGCGCACGAGGTCTTCGCCCGCGACACGGCCCGGCGCCGGGCCCACGAGTCGGCGTACGCGGCCCTGACGAACGCGACCCCGCGATGAACCTGCGCGTCACCTGGGTCCAGCCGGAGGACCTCGTCGGCCACGAACTCCGCCAGGCGGCGGAGGACGGCCGCGACGCCGGCGCCCTGGTGGCCCGCTGGCAAGCGGCGGGAGGCCCCCCGGCCCCCCTGACAGCGGGCGCCTCCCCCACCCCCCGCCCGGACCTCCGCCCCCTGGCCGAAACCCTCCTGTCCGAACTGGCGACCCTGCCCACCACGCCCGCGCGCGAAGCGCCGCGGTCCCCCGTCGGCGCCGAGGCGGTCCCGCCCACCCCCACCGCCCCCGAAGCGCCGCAGGTCCGGGGGGACGGGGGCGGAGTCCCCGGGCTCGTCAGGGTTTCGGGGAGGGGCGGGGTGGGGGGAGGGGCCGCGCTGCGGGAGCGGTTGCATGCCGCGTGGCTCGGGCGGGCCGCCGGGTGTCTGCTCGGGAAGCCCGTCGAGAAGTTGCCCCTCGACGCCATCCGTCGTCTCGCCCGCGCCGCCGGCAACTGGCCCCTCACCAGCTGGTTCACCGAGCGCGGCGTACCTCCGCACCTCCTCGCCGCCCACCCCTGGAACCGGCGTTCCGCCACCACCTCCCTCGCCGAGAACATCGACGGGATGCCCGAGGACGACGACCTCAACTACCCCCTCCTCAACCTGCTCCTCCTCCAGCGCTACGGCCGCGACTTCACCACCGCCGACGTCGCCCGCCTCTGGCTCGACGAACTCCCCGCCGGCCGCACCTTCACCGCCGAGCGCGTCGCCTACCGCAACCTCCTCGACGGCATCGAACCCCCGCTGACCGCCTCCCACCGCAACCCCTTCCGCGAGTGGATCGGCGCCCTGATCCGCGCCGACGTCCATGGCTGGACGCACCCCGGCGACCCGGGGGCCGCCGCCGAGCAGGCCCACCGGGACGCCGCGCTCACCCACACCGCCAACGGCCTCCACGGCGCCCGGTTCGTCGCCGCGACGATCGCCACCGCTGCCACCGGCACCGCCGACGTCCACCAGGCCCTCGCCACCGGGCTCTCCGTCGTCCCGCCCCGCTCCCGGCTCGCCGACGCCGTCCGCCTCGGCATCGGGACCGCCCGCACCACCCCCGACTTCGAGGCGGTCGTGGACCGGCTCCACGCCACCCTCGGCGGGTATCACTGGGTCCATGTCGTCCCCAACGCCGCTCTCCTCGCCGCCGCCCTCACCCACGGCGACGGCGACTTCTCCCGCACGATCTGCGCGGCGGTCTCCGGCGGCTGGGACACCGACTCCAACGGCGCCACCGCCGGCTCCGTCGCCGGTCTCCTCGCCGGCCACCCCGACCGGCTGCCCGAGCGCTGGACCGCCCCGCTCAAGAACCGGCTCGCCACCTCGATCCCGTCCTTCGACGGCATCGGCTTCGACACCCTCGCGGAACTGACGTATCTGGAGGCAGTACGCCCATGACCAGCATCGTGGTGCTCGGGAGCACCAACATGGACCTCGTCGCCTTCGTGGACCGGGCCCCCGCACGCGGAGAGACCGTCACCGGACGGGAGTTCCGGACGATCCCCGGCGGCAAGGGCGCCAACCAGGCCGTCGCCGCCGCCCGGGCCGGCGCCGACGTCTCGATGATCGGCGCCGTCGGCACCGACGAGTTCGGCGCGCGCCTCCACGCCGCCCTGGAGAGCGCCGGTGTCGACACCGACCTGCTGCGCGCCGCCGAAGGCCCCTCCGGCACGGCGCACATCGTCGTCGACGACGAGGGCGGCAACGCGATCGTCGTCGTCCCCGGCGCCAACGGCACCGTCACCTCCCTCGACCACGGCGACGAGGCCCTGATCGCCACCTCCGACGCGCTGCTCCTCCAGCTCGAACTCCCCCTCTCCGCCGTCATCGAGGGCGCCGTCACCGCCCGCCGGCTCGGCGTCCGTACCGTCCTCACCCCCGCCCCCGCCCGGCAGCTGCCCCCCGAACTCCTCGCCGCGACCGACCTCTTGGTCCCCAACGAGCACGAGGCCGCCGCGCTCACCGGGCTCGCCGACCCGCGCGCCGCCGCCACCGCCCTGCTCGCGCACGTCCCCGAGGTGGTCATCACGCTCGGCGCGGCCGGCAGTCTCTACGCCGCCCGCGACCGCGAACCGTTCACGGTCCCCGCCCCGCACGTCCGCGCCGTCGACACCACCGCCGCGGGCGACACCTTCGTCGGCGCGCTCGCCGTCGCCCTCGGCGAGGGCCTCCCCGCCCGCGAGGCGATGGCCTGGGCCTCCACCGCCGCCGCGCTCTCCGTCCAGCGCGAGGGCGCCTCGTCCTCGATGCCGTACCGCTCCGAGATCGACGCGGCCCACGACTCCTTCACCGGCCGGGAGGTCGACACCGTATGACGCCCCCCATGACGCCCCCCACGCCCCCTCACATGACGCCCCACCAGGAGCCGACCGCCCAGCCTCCCCTCCACGGGCTGCGCGTGCTCGATCTCGCCACCCTCTTCGCGGGCCCGCTCGCCGCGACGATGCTCGGCGACTTCGGCGCCGACGTGATCAAGGTCGAGCACCCCCGCACGCCCGACCCGTCCCGTGGCCACGGCCCGGCCAAGGACGGCGTCGGTCTGTGGTGGAAGGTCCTCGGCCGCAACAAGCGGACGATCACCCTCGACCTCTCCACCCCCGGCGGGCGGGACACCCTGCTGCGGATGGCCGCCGACGCCGACGTCGTCGTGGAGAACTTCCGCCCCGGCACCCTGGAGCGCTGGGGCCTCGGCTGGGAGGAGCTCTCCACCGTCAACCCCCGTCTGGTCCTGACCCGCGTCACCGGCTTCGGCCAGTTCGGCCCGTACTCCCACCGGCCCGGCTTCGGCACCCTGGCCGAGGCGATGAGCGGCTTCGCCGCCCTCACCGGCGAACCCGACGGCCCGCCCACCCTTCCCCCCTTCGGCCTCGCCGACTCGATCGCCGCCCTGGCCACGGCGTACGCGGTGATGACCGCGCTCACCGCCAGGACGACCACCGGCCGCGGCCAGGTCGTCGACATGGCCATCATCGAACCGATGCTCTCCGTCATCGGCCCCCACCCCCTCTGGTACGACCAGCTCGGCTACGTGCAGCCGCGCACCGGCAACCGCTCCCGCAACAACGCCCCCCGCAACACGTACCGCACCGCCGACGACTCCTGGGTCGCCGTCTCCACCTCCGCCCAGTCGATCGCCGAACGCGTCATGCGCCTGGTCGGCCGCCCCGAACTGATCGACGAGCCGTGGTTCGCCGACGGCGCCGGCCGGGCCGCCCACGCGGACGTCCTCGACGAGGCGGTCGGCTCCTGGATCGCCCGCCACACCCGGGACGAGGCGATGGCCGCCTTCGAGAAGGCGGAGGCGGCGATCGCGCCCGTCTACGACGTCCGGGACGTGATGGACGACCCGCAGTACCGCGCCCTGAACACCGTCACCGAGGTCCCGGACCCCGAACTGGGGCCGATCCGTATGCAGAACGTCCTCTTCCGGCTCTCCGACACCCCCGGCTCGATCCGCTGGGCCGGCCGCCCGCACGGGGCGGACACGGCGGACGTCCTCGCCGAGGCCGGACTCAGTCCCGCCGAGATCTGCGCCCTGCGCGACCAAGGAGCCGTATGAGGAGCACGCCCCTCCCCCTCACCTGGCTGTACGCCCCCGGGGACCGCCCCGCCGTCGTCCAGAAGGCCCTGCTCTCCGGTGCGGACGTGGTGATCGTCGATCTGGAGGACGCGGTCGCCCCGGAGCGCAAGGCGTACGCGCTGGCCGCGACGGCCGATCTGCTCTCCGACCCCCACCCCGTACCGATCCATGTCCGCATCCACACCGCACGCGACATCCCCACCCTGGCCCCCCTCCCCGGCCTCCGCGGTCTTCGTGTTCCCAAGGTGACACACGCCACTGACATCCACCGGATCGCCGCGTCCACGGCCGGCGTCCCGCTCTACCCGCTCCTGGAGAACGCCCTGGCCGTCGAGAGCGCGTACGCCATCGCCACCGCCCATCCCGCGGTCCACGGCATCGCCCTCGGCGAGGCTGACCTCCGCGCCGATCTGGGCGTACGGGACGACAGCGGCCTCGACTGGTCGCGCGGCCGCCTCGTGGTCGCCGCCCGCGCGGCGGCCCTCCCGCCACCGGCCCAGTCGGTCCACCCCGACATCCGCGACCTGGACGCCCTGGCGGCGAGCTGCGCGCGCGGTCGCGCCCTCGGCTTCCTGGGCCGGGCCGCCATCCACCCCCGCCAGCTCCCGGTGATCGAGCAGGCCTACCTCCCCACGCCCGACGAGGTGGCCGCCGCCGAGGAGGTCGTGAAGGCGGCCGAGAACGAGGAGGGCGCCCTGGCCCTCCCCGACGGCCGCTTCGTCGACGCGGCGGTCGTCGACGGCGCCCGCCGCGTCCTCACCCTCGCCGCCCGGACCTGCTGACCGCTGGCCCGGTACGCCACAGGGCCGCCGGAACCTCTCGGTCCCGGCGGCCCTGTGCGGCATCCCGTACGGGATCCCGTGGTCAGCCCTTGGCCGCGGACTCCGCGCCCTTCGCGGGCACGTCCGCGGCCTGGTCCGCGGAGGCCTCGCGCCGAGCGGCGCCCCCCTCGGCCCCGGTCTCGCCCTCGGCGCCGGTCTCGCCCTCGGCGGTCTCGGAGTCGTCCGGGCCCGAGGCGGACGCGGACTCCTCGTCGCCACCGACCGGCGCCGGCTTGTCCCGCTCCGGCTCCACGATCTCCTCGCGCCCCGGACGCAGCCGCGACGAGATCACGATGTACGCGACGGCCAGGACGAAGACGACGATCGCCGTCCAGACGTTCAGCCGGAGACCCAGCACGTGGTGCGCCTCGTCGACCCGCATGTACTCGATCCAGGCCCGGCCCGTGCAGTACGCGGCGACGTACAGCGCGAAGGCGCGCCCGTGGCCGAGCTTGAAGCGACGGTCGGCCCAGATGACCAGGAGCGCGACGCCGACGCACCACAGCGACTCGTAGAGGAAGGTCGGGTGGTAGATCCCGGCCTCGCGGTTCGCGCCGGCGCTGATCTCCAGGCCCCACGGGAGGTCGGTCGGCCTGCCGTACAGCTCCTGGTTGAACCAGTTGCCCCAGCGGCCGATGGCCTGGGCGAAGGCGATGCCGGGCGCGATGGCGTCCGCGTACGCGGGGAGCGGGATGCCGCGTCGGCGGCAGCCGATCCAGGCGCCCACCGCGCCGAACGCGATGGCGCCCCAGATGCCGAGGCCGCCCTCCCAGATCTTGAAGGCGTCGACCCAGTTCTCACCCTCGCTGAAGTACAGCTGGTAATCGGTGATGACGTGGTAGAGCCGGCCGCCGACGAGGCCGAAAGGCACGGCCCAGACGGCGATGTCGGCCACGGTGCCGGCTCTGCCGCCCCGGGCGATCCAGCGCTTGTTGCCGTACCAGACGGCGACGAAGACACCGATGATGATGCAGAAGGCGTAGGCGCGCAGCGGTACCGGTCCGAGGTGGAGGACACCGGTCGACGGGCTGGGAATGAAGGCAAGGTCCATGGCAGGACCGACGCTACCTTGCCGGGTGGGCGTCGCGGCAGCCCACCCGGCAACGTCTGCGTAACTAAGAGGATCTCACCGAGGATCTCACCGGCGGGCCGGTCGGCGACGTCAGCCGGCCGACGGCGAGGCCGTGCCCGGCTTCTTGCCCTTGTTGGCCTCGGCGACCCACTTCTTCAGGTTCTCCGGGGAGATCTGCTCGTTCCCCTTCGACGGGAAGATCGACACTCCGTTCAGCAGCACCGAGGGCGTGCCCTGGAAGCTGCCCTTCTCGAAGGCCTCGTTCGACTTCCCGACCCAGCTGTCGTGCGTGCCGTCCTCGACGCAGCTGCGGAAGGCCGGGGTGTCGAGGCCGGGCACCTTCGCCGCGAGCTCGATCAGCTTGGCGTTGTCCCCGAAGGTGTCGTCCTGCTCGGGCGGCTGGTTGATGTACAGCGTGTCGTGGTACGCCGTGAACTTCCCGGCGTCCTGGGCGCACGCCGCGGCGTTCGCCGCGCGCAGCGAGCCCTGGCCGCCCATGTTCCGGTCGATGAGGGTGGCGAGGTGGTACTCGGCCTTGAGCGCGCCCGAGGCCTCCAGCTCGTGGATGGTGTCCCGGAACGCGTTCTCGAAGGAGGCGCAGGCGGGGCAGCGGAAGTCCTCCCAGATCTGGAGCGTGGAGGGGGCGTCCGCCTTCCCGGTGGGGATGGAGGGCTTGTCCCCCTCGGTCGAGCCGGTCGGGGCGACGACCGGGCCCGCCTTGTCCGAGCCGCCGTCCTTGCCCCCGGTGTTGGCGGCGATCACGCCGACCACCGCGGCCAGTCCGAGGACGCCGACGACCGCGGCCGACACGATCAGGACGCGCCGCTGCTTCTCCCGTGCCTTGTCACGCTCACGCTGCTGCTGGAGCCGCTCCCGCGCGCTCCGATTACCGAAATCGTCACTGTTCTTGCTCACGCCCTCAGCAACGAACCGGGGAGGCGCGGCCGCGCCTCCCCGGTCACAGATCCACCCGAACGGGTTACGAAACTCGACGGACGCCCTCGGCGAGTTCGCCCGCCAGTTCCCTTACGGCGGCGAGTCCGGCGGCCTCGCTGTCGGCGTCGAGCATCCGCTTGACGAACGCGGAGCCGACGATGACGCCGTCGGCGAAGGCGGCGACCTCCTTGGCCTGTGCGGCGTTGGAGACGCCGAGCCCGACACAGACCGGCAGCGCGGCCGTGGCGCGGGTGCGGCGGACGAGGTCGGCCGCCTCGGCGCCGACCGACTCGCGGGTGCCGGTGACGCCCATGAGGGAGGCGGCGTAGACGAAGCCGGAGCCGGCCGCCGTGATGGTGGCGAGCCGCTCGTCCTTGCTGCTGGGGGCGACGACGAAGACGGTCGCGAGACCGTGCTTCTCGGCGTGCTCACGCCACTGGCCGGACTCCTGGACGGGCAGGTCCGGCAGGATGCAGCCGGCGCCGCCGGCCGCGGCCAGCTCCTCGGTGAACCGCTCGACGCCGTAGCGGTCGATCGGGTTCCAGTACGTCATGACCAGGACGGGCTTCCCGGTGGCCTCGAAGGCCTCCCGGACGGTCCGCATCACGTCGGCGATCCGCACGCCGCCGCGCAGGGCGATGTCGTCGGCGGTCTGGATGACGGGGCCGTCGAGGACCGGGTCGCTGTGCGGGAGGCCGACCTCGACGATGTCGGCGCCGCCGTCGAAGACGGCCTTGACCGCCGCGATGCCGCCGTCCACGGTCGGGAACCCGGCCGGCAGGTAGGCGATGAGCGCGGCGCGGTTCTCGGCCTTGGCCTTGGCCAGGGTGTCGCTGAGGAGCTGGATGGTGCCGCTCACTTGGTGTCCCTCCGGATCTCGCCCGCGCCGTCCTCGGCGGCGGCGTCGGCCTCGACGGGGGCCGCGTCGGTGTCGTAGAGCCCGAAGTAGCGGGCCGCCGTGTCCATGTCCTTGTCGCCGCGTCCGGAGAGGTTGACGACGAGCAGGCCCTCGGGGCCGAGCTCCTTGCCGATCTCCAGGGCCCCGGCGAGCGCGTGCGCGGACTCGATGGCCGGGATGATGCCCTCGGTGCGGGAGAGCAGCCGCAGGGCCTGCATGGCCGCGTCGTCGGTGACGGCGCGGTACTCGCCGCGTCCGGTGTCCTTGAGGTACGCGTGCTCCGGGCCGATGCCCGGGTAGTCCAGGCCGGCCGAGATGGAGTACGGCTCGGTGATCTGGCCCTCGTCGTCCTGGAGGACGTACGACCGGGAGCCGTGCAGGATGCCGGGCTCGCCCGCGGTGAGGGTGGCGGCGTGCTCGCCGGTCTCGACACCGTGGCCGGCCGGCTCGCAGCCGACGAGGCGGACGTCGCTGTCCGGGATGAAGGCGTGGAAGAGGCCGATGGCGTTGGAGCCGCCGCCGACGCAGGCCACGGCCGCGTCGGGGAGGCGGCCGGCGAGCTCCAGGATCTGGCGGCGGGCCTCGACGCCGATGACGCGGTGGAAGTCGCGGACCATGGCGGGGAAGGGGTGCGGGCCCGCGACGGTGCCGAAGAGGTAGTGCGTGCGGTCGACGTTGGCGACCCAGTCGCGGAACGCCTCGTTGATGGCGTCCTTGAGGGTGCGGCTGCCGGACTTCACCGGGATGACCTCGGCGCCGAGGATGCGCATCCGGGCGACGTTCAGCGCCTGGCGCTGGGTGTCGATCTCGCCCATGTAGATGGTGCATTCGAGCCCGAAGAGCGCGCAGGCGGTGGCGGTGGCGACACCGTGCTGGCCGGCGCCGGTCTCGGCGATGACCCGGGTCTTGCCCATGCGCTTGGTGAGCAGGGCCTGCCCGAGCACGTTGTTGATCTTGTGCGAGCCGGTGTGGTTGAGGTCCTCGCGCTTGAGGAAGACCCGGGCGCCGCCCGCGTGTTCGGCGAACCGGGGCACCTCGGTGAGGGCGCTCGGACGGCCGGTGTAGTGGACCATCAGGTCGTTGAGCTCGCGCGCGAACTCGGGGTCGCTCTTGGCCTTGTCGTACTCGACGGCGACCTCGTCGACGGCGGCGACGAGGGCCTCGGGGATGAACTTGCCGCCGTAGGCGCCGAAGTAGCCCTCGGCGGAGGGGACCTGACCCTCCGGGTCGGGAAGGAAGAACTCGCTGGACATGCGACTGCCTCTCGCGGGGCGGTGCCCCGGGTGACGTGCGGTTGTGTGGTCACGGTAGGCGCGCGAGCCCTCCACGTACGGCAACGCCGTGGCGTTCCGGTCACCTACGGCGACGGCGCCGTGACCGTTCCGCCAGGCCCGCCCGCCCGCGTTGTGGACAGGCGTTCCGCCGGGGCGGAACGGGTGGGCGCGACGGACGGCGCCCTTGCCGGGCCGAGGCTCGCGGTGCGTACGGTGCACAGGGGCGCGCCCTCGTGGTGGCGGGGCACACGGGGGTGGGCGGGGGGCGACGCCTCGGCTAGGCGTGGGTGACGTGGGTGACGTTCGTGAAGGTGCGCGCGGGGCGCGGGCGCCATCGCATGCCGTTGACCTGGCCCGGCTCGCTCCCGATCACGTACCGCACACGGCGGCCGTGGACCCGCCGCGCCGGCGCCCGGCAGCCGCGCGGGCGGCAGCCCCGGGCCAGCGGGGCGTGCGCGGGCGCGGCGGCGGTACGGAGCCGGGTGCGCATCGCGCGGGTCACCGCGGCCGCGCCGAAACCACCCGGGGCGGCGAGGCCCCGGGTGGTCGGCGTGGCGCGGTACGCGGTCATGGCGGGGTCAGCCCCGCCCGTGACGCAGGGCCGGGTGGGCGCCCGCGGCGACGAGGTCGGCGACGGCGGCCTTCGGGTCGCGGCCGGTCACGAGGGACTCGCCGACCAGGACCGCGTCGGCGCCGGCGTTGGCGTACGCGATGAGGTCGTGCGGCCCGCGGACGCCGGACTCGGCGACCTTGACGATGCCGGCCGGGATCTCCGGGGCGACCCGGTCGAAGGTGGAGCGGTCGACCTTGAGGGTCTTGAGGTTGCGCGCGTTGACGCCGATGATCCGGGCGCCCGCGTCGACGGCGCGCTCGACCTCGTCCTCGTCGTGGACCTCGACCAGCGGGGTGAGGCCGATGGACTCGGCCCGCTCGATGAGCGAGACGAGGGCCTCCTGCTCCAGCGCGGCGACGATCAGGAGCGCGAGGTCGGCGCCGTAGGCGCGGGCCTCCCACAGCTGGTACGCCGAGACGATGAAGTCCTTGCGCAGCACCGGGATGTCGACCCGGGCGCGGACGGCCTCCAGGTCGGCGAGCGAACCGCCGAAGCGGCGCTCCTCGGTGAGCACGGAGATGACGGCGGCGCCGCCCGCCTCGTAGTCGGCGGCGAGGGCGGCCGGGTCGGCGATCGCGGCGAGTGCGCCCTTGGACGGGCTGGAGCGCTTGACCTCGCAGATCACGGTGACGCCTTCTCCGCGCAGTGCGGCGACGCCGTCCTTGGCCTGCGGCGCCTTGGCGGCGCGCTCCTTGAGCTCGTCGAGGGAGACCCGCGCCTGCCGCTCTGCGAGGTCGGCGCGCACGCCTGCGATGATCTCGTCGAGCACACTCACGCGAGAGGCCCCCTTCCGGGACGGTGATGGTGACGTTCGTGCGGATGAACCAGGTTCAGCCATGTCGATGGTATCCGCCCGAGCGCTCGGGTCTCGCATCCGGCCGCCGTGCGTCCCACCTGCTGGGACTTCCGGGGAGGGGTCATGGGGCAAGGGCGGAGCCGAACGGGAGGTTCCGTACGAGGGTGAAGAGGGCCAGGACGGAGCCGATCCCCCACCACCAGGCGGGACTGATCGCGACCCGCATGGGCACGGCGCGTACGGCGCGAATCAGCCACACGGCCATGACGACGGCGAAGAGGCCGTAGCCGACGACGGCGAGGGCGTTGGCGCCGAAGGCGGTGGAGAGCTCGCCGTGGACGAAGGCGTGGGCGCTGCGGAGCCCGCCGCAGCCGGGGCAGTACAGGCCGGTGAAGCGCAGGAGCGGGCAGACCGGGTAGTGGCCGGGTTCGTTGGGGTCGACGGCCGCGACGTACGCGAACGCGGCGCCGACGCCGGCCAGCGCCCCGAGCGGCGCGAGCAGCCGCACCCCGAGCGACCGCGTCGCCGGTCCGGCCACCCCACCGGGGTGTGCGGGCACGACGGGGGCGGCGGGGGCGGCGAGTGCAGCGGGCACGGCAGGGGCGGCGGGGGCCAGGGGCGGCTGCCCGCCCTCGATGGCGTCGTCGGGCTTCGCGGGGGTCGTCGGCTTCGCTTCCACGCGGTGATTGTCGCCCCTGACGCGCGAAGGCGCAGCCCGGTCCCGCCGGGCTGCGCCTTCGCGCGTGTCGTGTGCCGCCGCTGCCGTCAGGCGCGCGCCTTGGCCGTCGCCGCCTCGCGGGCCGCGACGACCGCCGCCGACTGCTTCGGCATGCCCATGCCCGCCACCTTCATCGCGAGGCCGATCACACCGCCGAGGACGATGACGGCCATGCCGGCCCAGAAGCCGGCCGTGTTGGCCGCCACCATGAAGACTCCGGCGATGCAGAAGCCGATGAAGGAGATGATGACACCGGTCCAGGCGGCCGGGGTGTGTCCGTGGGCGCTGCCCGCCATGAGTTGCTCCTCGTTGCTGTTGCTCGGTGGTGGCTCGATGGTGAGGTCCCACGCGTGCGCGGACACTCGTGGTCATTGTCCCGCACACAGGGGCGCGACGATGAATCGGGGTGGCCCGACGATCACGCGTCGCCGTCCGACCCACGCACGGCCCTCGCGTGCCGCTCCGCCCGCCGGGCTCTACGCCCCGCGCGTGCTCCACCCACGACACAGCCGCGCCGGACCCCGCGCCCGCGCGTCCGTTCCGCCGCCGGCTCAGTCGTGTGTCGGGTCCTCGCCGCGGTCCAGCGCCTTCCAGAGGTCCTCCGGGCGGTCGGTCGCCGTCGCCCGGGGGGCCGGCCGTCCGGCGCGCGGGGCGCCGGCGCGCTCGTAGCGTCCGCCCATCGCCGGCCAGCTCGTGCCGAACCGCAGCGCGAGCAGCCCCGCGACGAGGATCAGCAGCGCGCCGCCCGCCGTCACGTACGGCCACGCGGTGTGGGTGAGGCCCTCCACCGCCGCAGCGGTGTCTCCGGAGATCCGGGCGGCCTCGGCGTCCAGCGCGTCGCTGTCGGAGGCGCCGAGGAACGCGGCCACCGCCGCGCCCGCGCCGCTGAGCGCGAGCAGACCGGCGACCAGGGTGCGACCGGCGCGGCGCACGGCGAAGACGGCGACGAGCGCGGCGAGGCCGACGATCGCGAGCGCCGTCGGCACTCCGGTGACGGCGCCGCCGTTCGCCTCGACGGGCACCGTGCCGCCGCCGACCGACGCCGTGCCCTGGGCCCAGATCTGGCCCGCGGACAGCAGCACGACGGTGGCGCCGAGGGCGCCGAGCAGGAGAGCCGCGGCCAGGCTGCGGCGGCCGCCGGGCGTGGCGGCCGCGCCGCCCGCGCGAGCGGCTCGGGGCTGGGGTACGGGAACAGCACTCACGCACCCCACTATCCCTTACGCCGTCACGTGCCGTTCATCCGGTTGGCGGTGTGTACGGCACGGAGGACCGCGGCGGCCTTGTTCCGGCACTCGGTGTCCTCGGCGACCGGGTCGGAGTCGGCGACGACACCGGCTCCGGCCTGCACGTACGCGGTGCCGTCGCGCAGCAGGGCGGTACGGATGGCGATGGCGGTGTCGGAGTCCCCGGCGAAGTCGAGGTAGCCGACGCAGCCGCCGTACAGTCCGCGCCGGGAGGGCTCGAGCTCCTCGATGATCTGCATGGCGCGCGGCTTCGGGGCGCCGGACAGGGTGCCCGCGGGGAAGCAGGCGGTGAGGACGTCGAACGCCGTGCGACCCTGGGCGACCCGGCCGGTCACGGTGGAGACGATGTGCATGACGTGCGAGTACCGCTCGATCGACATGAAGTCGACGACCTCCACCGAGCCCGGCTCGCAGACCCGGCCGAGGTCGTTGCGGCCGAGGTCGACGAGCATCAGGTGCTCGGCGCGCTCCTTGGGGTCGGCGAGCAGCTCCTCGGCGAGGTCGTGGTCCTCCTGCGGGGTGGCCCCGCGGTGCCGCGTGCCGGCGATGGGGTGGACCATCGCCTGGCCGTCCTCGACCTTGACCAGGGCCTCGGGGCTGGAGCCGACGACGTCGAAGCCGTTCTCGAACCGGAAGAGGTACATGTACGGCGACGGGTTGGTGGCCCGCAGCACCCGGTAGACGTCGAGCGCGGAGGCGTGGCACGGGGTCTCGAAGCGCTGCGAGGGGACGACCTGGAAGGCCTCGCCCGCCCGGATCCGCTCCTTGATGTCCTCGACGGCGTCCTGGTAGGCCGGGCCGCCCCAGAGCGCGGAGAACTCCGGCAGCTCGGAGGGCGGGAGCGCGGCGGGGACGGTGGCGACGGGGCGGGCCAGGTCGGCCTGCATGGCGTCGAGCCGGGCGACGGCGTCGGCGTACGCCTCGTCGACACCGGTCTCCAGGTCGTTGTGGTTGATCGCGTTGGCGATCAGCAGGACGGAGCCGTCCCAGTGGTCCAGGACGGCGAGGTCGCTGGTCAGGAGCATGGTCAGCTCGGGCAGCTCCAGGTCGTCACGGGTGGAGTCCCCGATGCGCTCCAGGCGGCGGACGATGTCGTAGCCGAGGTAGCCGACCATGCCGCCGGTGAAGGGCGGCATCCCGGAGGACAGGTCGCGCGGGGTGTGCAGGGCCTCGACGGTGGCGCGCAGCGCGGCGAGCGGGTCGCCGTCGGTGGGGACGCCGACGGGCGGGGTGCCGAGCCAGTGGGCCTGCCCGTCGCGGACGGTGAGGGTGGCGTCGCTCCGGACGCCGATGAAGGAGTACCGGGACCAGGAGCGGCCGTTCTCGGCGGATTCGAGGAGGAAGGTGCCGGTGCGTTCGGCGGCGAGCTTGCGGTAGAGCGCGACCGGGGTGTCACCGTCCGCGAGGAGCCGACGGCTGACGGGAATCACGCGGCGGTCGGCCGCCAGCTTGCGGAAGGTCTCGAGATCCATGGCGCCAGACCCTACTTGCCCAGGGGCAGGACGTCGGCGTCGAAGCAGGTCCGCGCGCCGGTGTGGCAGGCGGCCCCCACCTGGTCGACCTTGACGAGCACGGTGTCGGCGTCGCAGTCGAGGGCGACGGACCTGACGTGCTGGACGTGGCCGGAGGTGTCGCCCTTGACCCAGTACTCCTGGCGGCTGCGGGACCAGTAGGTGCAGCGGCCGGTGGTGAGGGTGCGGTGGAGGGCCTCGTCGTCCATCCAGCCGAGCATCAGCACCTCGCCGGTGTCGTACTGCTGGGCGATGGCCGGGACGAGTCCGTCCGGGCTGCGCTTGAGGCGGGCGGCGATGGCCGGGTCGAGATTGCTGCTCATGGGGCCATTGTGCCGTGGCCGGGGGACACGTCCGGGCGGGCGTCCACTGGGCGGACCGCGGGCCGCGGTCGTACGCTGGCGGGCATGTCGACCCATGCGAAGCGTGAACGCCTTCTGCTCGCCGATCTGTTGGAGGCGGCCGGGCCCGAAGCCCCGACGCTCTGCGAGGGCTGGCTGACCCGCGACCTCGCGGCCCATGTGGTGGTGCGCGAGCGCCGCCCGGACGCGGCCGCCGGATCCCTCGTACCGGCGCTGAAGGCGCGGCTCGACCGGGTGCAGGCGGAGTTCGCGGAGAAGCCGTACGAGGAGCTGATCCAGCTCATCCGGACCGGCCCGCCACGGATGTCGCCGTTCACCATCAAGCAGGTCGACGAGGGGGCGAACGTCGTCGAGTTCTACGTCCACACGGAGGACGTACGGCGTGCCCAGCCCGACTGGTCGGCGCGCGAGCTGGACCCGGTCTTCTCGGACGCCCTCTGGAGCCGCCTGGAGAAGGGCGCCCGCCTCTTCGGCCGCAAGGCCCCGGTGGGCCTGGTGCTGCGCCGCCCGAACGGCCAGACGGCGGTCGCGCACAAGGGCACCCCGGTGGTGACGGTCTCCGGGGAGCCGGGCGAGCTGACGATGTTCGTGTTCGGCCGCCAGGACGTGGCGAAGGTGGAGCTGGACGGCGACCAGGACGCGATCGAGCGGCTGCACGAGACGAAGCAGCTGGGGATCTAGCCTCTCCGAGGGCTCAGCCCTTCGCCACGGGCAGCTCCGCGCGCCTCAGGCTGCGTACGGAGAGTCCGTACAGCCCGCCGGCCGCGCAGATCGCCGCGCTCGCCACGAACACCGGTCCGAGGCCCCACAGGCCCACCGCCGCGCCGGTGAGGGGGAAGCTCAGCGGGGCGAGGCCCAGGCTGACGAAGCTGGTCACGGCGGTCACCCGGCCGAGGTACGCGGGGTCGCACTCGGTCTGCGTGAGCGCCCCGCACAGGGCGCCGCTGAGGCCCGCGAGCAGGCCGACGGAGAGTGCCAGGGCCACGGCGACCGGCAGCTGCGGTACGTACGCGAGGGCGCCCACCGAGCCCGCGCTGAGGGCGATCGCCGCGCCGAGAACGGCGCCCGCGCGGGGTATCCGGCCGCGCACGGTGAGCAGCAGGGAGGCGGCGCCCGCTCCCGTACCGAATCCGGCGAGGACCCAGCCGATACCCGACGCGCCCCAGCCGCGCTCGTCGGCGAGGAGGGCGAGGCCCACGTTGGCGGGGCCGACGAAGCCGAGGTCGCTGAGGGCGACGACGATCGTCAGGGGGCCGAGGACGCGGTGCCGGCGGAGGTAGCGCAGGCCGTCGGCGAGGTCGCGCAGGGCCGTGCCCTCCCGTCTCGCCCCGCCGCCCGGCAGCGGGGCGAGCCGGAGTGCCAGGAGCAGCGGCAGGGAGACCGCGAAGAGGAGCCCGGCCGCCCCGAAGGCGGCGGCCGGCCCCCCGAGGGCGACGGCGAGGCCGCCGAGCGGGGCGCCGAGGACGAGTCCGGCGCGCTGGGCGAGACCGCGCATGCCCTGGACCCGGGCGAGCTGGTCCCGGGCGGCGATCCGGGGCGGCAGGGCGCCCACGGCGGGCAGGAAGAGGGCGTCGACGGTGCCGAAGACCAGGGCGACGGCGGCGAGCACCCAGAGGCCGGGGCTGCTGAGCAGGAGCGCCCCGGCCACGCCGAGGACGACGAGGCAGCGGACGGTGTCGGAGAGGATGACGACCCGGTGCGGGCCGAAGCGGTCGGCGATCACTCCCCCGCCGAGCATGAGCAGGGCGCGCGGGACGGCGCTGACGGCCATGACGAGCCCGGCCTCGGCGGGTGTGCCGCTGCGGACGGCGGTCCAGGAGAGGGCGAGGTAATAGAGGCTGTCGCCGACGGCGGAGGCGGAGTACGCCCCGAGCCAGCGCAGCACGTTGGGGTCGCGGTGGGCGGGCCGGGCGGGCGGGGCCTCGACGAGCGCCGTCACGGGCGGTAGGGGAAGCCGTAGAGGTGGATGGCGACGTTCTCGCGGCCCTCGGTGTCGCCGGCCTCCTCGGCGGCGCGGGCCCGCTGGTCGAACGTCCGCAGGACGGCCTCCAGCTCCTTGCCGAGGGCGGAGAGTTCCGCGGCGGTGAGGCGGGGCAGCCACTCCGCGCCGATGGAGGCCGAGCGCCACTCGTCCGACCAGGTGAGCCGCTCGTCCAGGAAACGCGCGTGGAGCGCGGCGCGCTGGTCGTTGAACGTGCGGCCGAGGGCGTCGCTCGCGGCGACCAGTTCGGGTGCGTCGCGCATGTCCTCGTCGTGAACGCTGAGCCCGTAGGAGCTGGGCCGCCACCACCGCTCGCGACCGTCGGCCGACTGCGCGGCGGCCTCCTCGATCAGCCCGTGGTCGGCGAGTTTGCGCAGGTGGTAGCTGACGAGCGAGACGGCCTCGTCGACCTGGTCGGCGAGCTGGGAGGCGGTGGCGGTGCGGGCGACGAAGAGGGCTCGGTAGAGCCGCATGCGCAGCGGGTGCGAGATGGCCTTGAGGGTGCCGAGATCGGTGATCCGGCGGCTGTCGGGCGAGGTCATGGAGCGACCGTAGATGCGAAAGAAATCTTGCGCAAGAGAAATTGCGCAACTTTCCTTGCGTAATGGGGTCGTTCCCGCTGCGCGCGCCCACGATCCTGCGGATCCGGGCAGACGGAAGGGCCCCCGGCAGCACCGGGGGCCCTTCACCGAACAACGCGGACTCCGCTCAGCGAACCGGGTGGCCCGCCCCTCGCAGCGCGTCCTTGACCTCTGAGATCCGCAGGTCGCCGAAGTGGAAGACCGACGCCGCGAGCACCGCGTCCGCGCCCGCCTCGATGGCCGGCGGGAAGTCCGCCAGCCGGCCGGCGCCGCCGGACGCGATCACGGGCACGGTCACGTGCGTGCGCACGGCCGCAATCATCTCCGTGTCGTAGCCGTCCTTGGTGCCGTCGGCGTCCATGGAGTTGAGCAGGATCTCGCCCGCGCCCAGCTCGGCGGCCCGGTGCGCCCACTCGACGGCGTCGATGCCGGTGCCCTTGCGGCCGCCGTGCGTCGTCACCTCGAAGGAGCCCGAGGCGGTGCGCCGGGCGTCCACGGACAGCACGAGCACCTGGCGGCCGAAGCGCTCCGCGATCTCGCGGATCAGCTCGGGCCGGGCGATCGCGGCCGTGTTCACGCCGACCTTGTCGGCCCCGGCGCGCAGCAGCTTGTCGACGTCCTCCGCCGAGCGCACCCCGCCGCCCACGGTCAGCGGGATGAAGACCTGCTCGGCGGTGCGGCGCACCACGTCGTAGGTGGTCTCCCGGTTGCCGGAGGAGGCGGTGATGTCGAGGAAGGTCAGCTCGTCGGCGCCCTCGGCGTCGTACAGCTTCGCCATCTCGACGGGGTCGCCCGCGTCGCGCAGGTTCTGGAAGTTCACGCCCTTGACGACGCGGCCGTTGTCCACGTCGAGGCAGGGGATCACCCTGATGGCGAGCGTCATGAGGCCTCGCTCCGGTACGCCTCGACCTCGACCTCGACGACCAGGCTCGGCTCGACGAAGCCGGACACGATGATCATCGAGGCGGCCGGGCGGACGGCGTCGAACAGCTCCTTGTGGGCGCGGCCGACCTCCTCCACATCCCGGGCGTGGGTGATGTACATCCGGGTCCGTACGACGTCCTCCCGGCCGAGGCCCAGCTTGCCCAGCGCGTCGAAGGCCACGTTGAAGGAGTTGACCGCCTGCTCGTACGGGCCTCCGCCGGCGATCTGGCCGCCGACCACCGACGTGCAGCCGGAGACCAGGACCAGGCCGTTCGGCAGCTCCACCGCGCGGGAGTAGCCGAACTGCTCCTCCCAGGGAGCGCCCGTCACCACTTTGCGGACCGCGTCGGTCATACGGAAGCCACCGCCTCCAGCGCTTCCTCCAGCGTGAACGCCTCGGCGTACAGCGCCTTGCCGACGATCGCGCCCTCGACGCCCAGCGGGACGAGCCCGGACAGGGCACGCAGGTCGTCCAGGGACGACACGCCGCCGGAGGCGACGACGGGCTTGTCGGTGGCCGCGCAGACGTTCTTCAGGAGCTCCAGGTTGGGGCCCTGCAGGGTCCCGTCCTTCGCGATGTCGGTGACGACATAGCGGGAGCAGCCCTCGGAGTCGAGGCGGGCGAGCGTCTCGTAGAGGTCGCCGCCGTCGCGGGTCCAGCCACGGCCGCGGAGCGTGGTGCCGCGCACGTCGAGGCCGACCGCGATCTTGTCGCCGTGCTCGGCGATGACCTTGGCGACCCACTCGGGGGTCTCCAGGGCCGCGGTGCCCAGGTTGACGCGGGTGCAGCCGGTGGCGAGGGCGGCGGCGAGCGAGGCGTCGTCGCGGATGCCGCCGGAGAGCTCGACCTTGATGTCCATGGCCCGGGCGACCTCGGCGATCAGCTCGCGGTTGTCGCCGGTACCGAAGGCGGCGTCCAGGTCGACCAGGTGCAGCCACTCGGCACCGGAGCGCTGCCACGCGAGGGCGGCCTCCAGCGGGGAGCCGTAGGACGTCTCCGTACCCGACTCGCCGTGCACGAGGCGGACGGCCTGGCCGTCGCGGACGTCGACGGCGGGCAGCAGTTCGAGGACGCTCCCGGAGGAGACGTTTCCAGAAGACACAGTCACAGCGTTCCGATCCAGTTCTTCAACAGCTGGGCTCCGGCGTCGCCGGACTTCTCGGGGTGGAACTGGGTCGCCCACAGGGCGCCGTTCTCGACGGCCGCGACGAAGGGCTCGCCGTGGGTGGCCCAGGTGACCTTGGGGGCGCGCATGTTCGGGTTGCCGACCTCCAGGGTCCACTCGCGCACGCCGTAGGAGTGCACGAAGTAGTACCGGGCGTCGGCGTCGAGGCCCGCGAACAGCTCGCTGTCCCCGGGCGCGTCGACGGTGTTCCAGCCCATGTGGGGCACGACCGGGGCCTTCAGCGGCTCGACCGTACCGGGCCATTCGTGCAGACCCTCGGTCTCCACGCCGTGCTCGATGCCACGGGCGAAGAGGATCTGCATGCCGACGCAGATGCCCATCACGGGGCGCCCGCCGGAGAGGCGGCGGTCGACGATCCACTCGCCGCGCGCCTCCTTGAGCCCCTTCATGCAGGCGGAGAAGGCGCCGACACCGGGGACGAGGAGCCCGTCGGCGTTCATGGCGCGGTCGTAGTCGCGGGTGATCTCGACATCGGCGCCGACATGGGCGAGGGCACGCTCGGCGGAGCGGACGTTGCCGAAGCCGTAGTCGAAGACGACGACCTTCTTGGGGGTGTTCGCCGTGCTCATTCCCAGATTCCCTGAATCCGCAGGACGCCCGCGACCAGGCACATCACGGAGGCGATGGCGAGGACGGCGATGACGCCCTTGGGCAGCCCTTGCTTGGAGAAGGAGTACACACCGCCGGCGAGGAAGAGCCCGACGACGATGAGGACGGTGGAGAGGCCGGTCATGGAGTTAGAGCGCGCCCTTCGTGGAAGGCAGGATGCCGGCCGCGCGCGGGTCGCGCTCGGAGGCGTAGCGCAGGGCCCGGGCCAGCGCCTTGAACTGGCACTCCACGATGTGGTGGGCGTTGCGCCCGTACGGCACGTGGATGTGGAGCGCGATCTGCGCCTGCGCGACGAAGGACTCGAAGATGTGCCGGGTCATCGTCGTGTCGTAGGAGCCGATCATCGGCGCCATGTTCTCGGGCTCGGTGTGCACCAGGTAGGGGCGGCCGGAGAGGTCGACGGTGACCTGGGCGAGCGACTCGTCCAGCGGGACGGTGCAGTTGCCGAAGCGGTAGATGCCGACCTTGTCGCCGAGCGCCTGCTTGAAGGCGGCGCCCAGGGCGAGGGCGGTGTCCTCGATGGTGTGGTGCGAGTCGATGTGCAGGTCGCCGTCGGTCTTGACGGTCAGGTCGAACAGCCCGTGGCGGCCGAGCTGGTCGAGCATGTGGTCGTAGAAGCCCACACCGGTGGCCACGTCGACCTTTCCGGTGCCGTCGAGGTCGATCTCGACGACGACGGAGGTCTCCTTGGTGGTGCGCTCGACTCTTCCTACGCGGCTCATGCGCTCTGCTCCTTCTTGACTTCACGGACCGCGTCGAGGAACGCGTCGTTCTCTTCGGGGGTGCCGGCGGTGACCCGCAGTCGGCCCGGTACGCCGTTGTCCCGGACCAGGACGCCCCGGTCGAGGATCTTCTGCCAGGCCTCGTGGGAGCCGGCGGCTCCCTCGAAGCGGCCGAACTGGACGAAGTTGGCGTCGGAATCGGTGACCTCGTACCCGATCGCGCGCAGCTCGGTGACCAGGCGGTCCCGCTCGGCCTTGAGCTGTTCGACGTACCCGAGGAGCGTATCGGTGTGCTCCAGGGCGGCCAGCGCGGTGGCCTGGGTGACGGCCGACAGGTGGTACGGCAGGCGGACGAGCTGCACGGCGTCGACCACGGCCGGGTGGGCGGCCAGATAGCCCAGGCGCAGGCCGGCCGCGCCGAAGGCCTTGGACATCGTGCGGGAGACGACGAGGTTCGGGCGGCCCTCGATCAGCGGCAGGAGCGAGTCCCGGTGGCTGAACTCGACGTACGCCTCGTCGACGACCACCAGCGAGGGCTTCGCGGCCTGGGCGGCCTCGTACAGGGCGAGGACCGTCTCGGCCGCGACGGCCGTGCCGGTGGGGTTGTTGGGCGAGGTGATGAAGACGACGTCCGGCCGGTGCTCGGCGATGGCGCGCTCGGCCGCCTCGACGTCGACGGTGAAGTCCTCGTCGCGGGGGCCGGAGATCCAGCCGGTGCCGGTGCCGCGCGCGATGAGCGCGTGCATCGAGTACGAGGGTTCGAAGCCGATGGCCGTACGGCCGGGGCCGCCGAAGGTCTGCAGCAGCTGCTGGAGGACCTCGTTGGAGCCGTTGGCGGCCCAGACGTTCTCGACGGCGACGGGGTGCTTGCCGGTACGGGTGAGGTAGCGGGCGAGCTCGGTGCGGAGCTCGATCGCGTCCCGGTCGGGGTAGCGGTTGAGGCCGCGGGCGGCCTCGGCGACCCGCTCCGCGATCCGGGCCACCAGGGGCTCGGGCAGCGGGTAGGGGTTCTCGTTGGTGTTCAGCTGGACGGGGACGTCGAGCTGGGGCGCGCCGTACGGGGTCTTGCCGCGCAGCTCGTCCCGGATGGGGAGATCGTCGATGCCGATCGTGTCGTACGGGGTCACTTGGGCTCGGGCACCTTCCATCCGAACCGGGCCTTGAGCGCGGCACCGTGCGCGGGGAGGTCCTCGGCCTCGGCGAGGGTCACCACGTGGCGGGTGACGTCGGCGAGGGCGTCGCGGGTGTAGTCCACGATGTGGACGCCGCGCAGGAAGGACTGGACGGACAGGCCGGAGGAGTGGCAGGCGCAGCCGCCGGTGGGCAGCACGTGGTTGGAGCCGGCGCAGTAGTCGCCGAGGGAGACCGGCGCCCACGGGCCGACGAAGATGGCGCCCGCGTTGCGGACCCGCTGGGCGCGGGCGGACGCGTCGGCGGTCTGGATCTCCAGGTGCTCGGCGCCGTACGCGTCGACGACCTTCAGGCCGTCGTCCAGGTCGCGGACGAGGACGATCGCGGACTGCTTGCCGGCCAGGGCCGGGACGATCCGGTCGTCGATGTGCTTGGTGGCGGCGACCTGGGTCTTCAGCTCGGCCTCGGTGGCGGCGGCCAGCTCCTCGGAGTCGGTGACGAGGACGGCGGCGGCCATCGGGTCGTGCTCGGCCTGGCTGATGAGGTCGGCGGCGACGTGCACGGGGTCGGCGGTGGAGTCCGCGAGGATCGCGATCTCGGTCGGGCCGGCCTCGGCGTCGATGCCGATGCGGCCGGTGAAGTACCGCTTGGCGGCGGCGACCCAGATGTTGCCCGGGCCGGTGACCATGTTGGCCGGGGCGCAGGACTCGGTGCCGTACGCGAACATCGCGACGGCCGTGGCGCCGCCGGCGGCGTACACCTCGTCGATGCCCAGCAGTGCGCACGCGGCGAGGATCGTCGGGTGCGGGAGCCCACCGAACTCGGCCTGTGCGGGGGAGGCGAGCGCGATGGACTCGACGCCGGCCTCCTGCGCCGGAACGACGTTCATGATCACGGAGGAGGGGTAGACCGAGCGGCCACCGGGCGCGTAGAGACCGACGCGCTCGACGGGGATCCACTTCTCCGTGACCGTGCCGCCGGGCACGACCTGGGTGGTGTGCGGGGCGCGGCGCTGCGCGCGGGAGACGATCCGGGTGCGCCGGATGGACTCCTCGAGCGCCGCCCGGACGGCCGGGTCGAGCTGCTCCAGGGCTTCGGCGAGCGCGGCGGCGGGCACCCGCACGTGCTCCAGCTTCACGCCGTCGAACTTCTCCGCGTACTCGACCAACGCCGCGTCGCCCCGATGATGGACGTCCTCGCAGATGGGCCGCACCTTCTCCAGGGCGGCTTCCACGTCGAACTCGGCACGGGGCAGCAGGTCGCGCAGAGCGCCACCCTCGGGGAGGGCGTCGCCGCGCAGGTCGATTCGAGAGATCACGGGTCAATTCTCGCAGACGCCCCACGGGCGCCGGACGCCTGTATCACTGGCTGATACGAGCCACACTGGCGTCTTGTCGCCACAGCTGACCGTTAGCGTTCACTCCGTCACTCAGCGGGAAGAACGGCTGTACGAATCCAGGGAAGCGGGTTCGTGGAAAGCGAGGGGGCGGCAGTGACCGAGCCGCACGAGGACGGAATGCCGGACGGTCTGACGGGCCCGGAGCGGGTCATGTGGCGGGCCTTCCGGATCGGCAGGATCTGCGATCTGAGCGAGGGGGACGCGGGGCGGGACGACCCCTTCGGCACGCACGTCTGGGGCGAGGCGCGCAGTGTGCGCGCCGAGGTCGTGGCGCTGCTGCTGCTCGACGGGCCGTCGCCGCGCTCCGGGCGGGTCGCGGCGCTGAAGCTGCGCGGGGTGCGGATCACCGGCGCGCTCGACCTGGCCGGCGGCACGGTCGATCCGTACGTGGAGTGGAACCGCTGCCGTTTCGACCAGGAGATCGTGCTGCCGGAGGCGCGGTTCGGGACGGTGCGGATGGTGGAGTGCGCGATACCCCGCATCGAGGCGGCGCGGCTGCACACGCAGGGCGATCTGCATCTGCCCCGGTGCCGGGTGCAGCGGGGCATCCGGCTGACGGACGCCCAGATAGGCACGGACCTGCTGATCAACCAGATCCAGGTGTGGCCGGACCGGCGGGGCCGGGCGATCACGGCGGACGGCCTGGTGGTGGCGCAGGACCTGCAGGCCGAGCTGATCGAGACGTACGGCGAGCTGAGTCTGCGCGGGGCGAAGGTGGGGGTGTCGCTGAGCCTGCGGGGCAGCGTGCTGCGCGGCGCCCAGCTGCGGCGCGCGCTGAACGCGCCGCAGCTGACGGTGGAGCGCTCGCTCTATCTGAACGCGGCATGGGTGTACGAGAGCACGGGGAACTCGACGGCCACTCCCCCGTACGGCATCGGGTACACCCCGGTGCGCGGGGCCCGGCGCAAGCCCGTGGAGTGCCACGGCGGGGTGCGTCTGGACGACGGGCGGTTCGGCGACGCGGTGGACCTGCACTACGCGCGGTTCGTGCTGGACGGGGCGAAGCGGGAGGAGGTGTCGCTGCGCCGGATCGTGACGCCGGAGCTGCGGTTCAACGGGGAGCAGCCGGAGGAGGGGCGGGTGGTGCTCAACGGCGCCCGGGTGGTGACGCTGATCGACCTCTCCACGAGCTGGCCGGGCCCCGGCGGCCTGTCGATGAACGGCTTCGTCTACGAGAACCTCGTGCCGTACGGCCACTTCCCGCTGGCCCGCCGCCTGGAGTGGGTGGCGGCGGCGACCCCGGAGTACGCCCCGGAGCCGTACGAACGCCTGGCGACGGTGCTGCGCACCAGCGGGGAGGACGCGGACGCCCGGGTGGTGCTGCTCGCCAAGCAGCGCAGGCGCCGGGAGACGCTGCCGGTGGCGGGGAAGCTCTGGGGCTATCTCCAGGACTGGACGGTGGCGTACGGCTACCGACCGGGCCGGGCGGCGCTGTGGATGGCGGTGCTGTGGGCGGCCGGGGCGTTCGCGTTCTCACGCCACGACCCCCCGCCGCTGAAGCCGGAGGAGTCGCCGAGCTGGAACGCCACGCTGTACGCGCTCGATCTGCTGCTGCCGGTGATCAATCTCGGCCAGGAGGGCTACTGGCGGCTCGAAGGCCTGTGGCAGTGGGCCGCGACGGCGCTGATCCTGCTGGGCTGGGTGCTGGCGACGACGGTGGCCGCGGGGGCGTCGAGGCTGCTGCGACGGGGGTGAGAGGTGGCCGGTGAGGCTGCCGAGGTGCGTGGGGATGGTGAGACTGAAGTGACGGATTCAGCCAACCCTCGCCCCTTTCTTTACGCTGTCTTGACCAACCGCAGGACAACTTTCCCGCCGCTACCAAAGCTTCACAGTCCCCCACTGGCGCCGCTCCCACCTGCGGTTTTCAATGGTCCGCACCATGTCTTTGCTCCGCGCCCTGATCGGCACCGCCCGTCTGGTCCGGCACGCACCGCGGCTCACGGCCGCCCTGCCGCCGGACGACGACGTGCTGCTCGACGTGCCGGACGAACGACTCGCCCCCGCGCTGATCGCGGCCGCGCTGGCCGATTACGAGCCGGCGGCCAAGCTGCTCGCGACGACCCGGGACGGCGCCGAGTGGGAGGCCAGGGACCGGTATGTGGCGCGGCTCGCCACCTTCGCGTACAGCCGTGACGAGTGGCTGACGCACTGGCTGGAGGCCGCGCCGCGCGACCCGGACGCGCTCCTGGTGAAGGCCGAGCTCGCGGTGCGCCGGGCCTGGGAGTCGCCGGCCCGCGCGGAGCGGCTGCGGGAGCTCGGGCCGCTGATCGACGCGGCGGCCGAGGCCTCGCCCGGCGACCCGGTGCCCTGGCGTCTCGCCCTGGACCACGCGCGCGGCACGCACGCCGGGCACGCGGCCTTCGAGGCGCTGTGGGAGCAGGCCGTGCGCCGCTCCCCGCACCACTACGGCTGCCACATCGCGGCGCTGCGGTATCTGTCCGCCCAGTGGTACGGCTCGCACCGCGAGTGCTTCGACTTCGCGGAGCAGGCCGCCGAGGACGCCCCGCCCGGTTCGCTGGCCCGGGTGCTCCCGGTCAACGCCGCCTTCGCCCAGTACCTCACGGGCTCCGGGCCGATGCCGGACGACCGGATCGACGCGGCGGCGGAGCGCGGACTCGCGCTGTCGGCGGCGTATCCGGAGGGCGATCCCTGGACCGCCGAGGTCCGCAATCTGCTGGTGTACGTGCTGGTCAGGCGCGGGCGCTGGGAGGAGGCGTGGGAGGAGTTCCGGAAGATCGGCCCGTACGCCACGTCGTTCCCGTGGGCGCTCCTCGGTGAGGATCCGCTCGCCGGTTTCCTGGACACCCGGGACGCGGTACGGGCCGAGGTGTCACGGTCGATTCCGCTCCGCGGAAGGGGTCACGGAACGGGCCACGGAGCGGAGCACGGCGCGGGGCGGCGGACCGGACATGGACGGGCCGGACGAAGCGGCCCCGGCGGCCATTACGCTTGACCGCTGTGACCACCGCTCGCCTGCCTCTCTTCCCGCTCAACGCGGTGCTGTTCCCGGGCCTCGTGCTGCCCCTGAACGTGTTCGAGGAGCGGTATCGCGCCATGATGCGCGAACTGCTCAAGACCGATGAGTCGGAGCCCCGCCGCTTCGCCGTCGTCGCGATCCGCGACGGCCGTGAGGTCGCGCCGACGGAGCCGGGGATGCCGGACCCGACGGCCGTGCCGGAGAAGGGGCCCGCCGCGGGCTTCGGCCCGGACCCGATCCAGGCGTTCCACCGGGTCGGCTGCATCGCCGACGCGGCGACGATCCGGGAGCGGGCGAACGGCAGCTTCGAGGTGATGGCCACCGGGACGACCCGGGTGAAGCTGCTGTCGGTGGACGCGAGCGGTCCGTTCCTGGTCGCCGAGATCGAGGAGATCCCGGAGGAGCAGGGCGAGGAGGCGGGCACGCTCGCGGAGGGCGTGCTGCGGGCGTTCCGCAGCTACCAGAAGCGGCTGGCGGGTGCGCGGGAGCGGTCGCTGACGACGAGCGACCTGCCGGACGACCCGTCGGTGGTGTCGTACCTGGTGGCGGCGGCCGCGGTGCTGGACACGCCGGCGAAGCAGCGGCTGCTGCAGGCGCCGGACACGGCGACCCGGCTGCGCGAGGAGCTGACGCTGCTGCGTTCGGAGACGGCGGTGCTGCGGCACCTGCCGTCGCTCCCGGCGGTGGATCTGACCCGGGCGCCGACGAGCCCGAACTGACGGAGGAACGCAGTTGGCGAAGAAGCAGAAGAAGCAGGCGGGCGGTACCCCGGCGACGGTGGCCCTGACCACGGCCGGGGTCCCGTACACCCTCCACGCCTACGACCACGACCCGGCGTCCCCCAGCTACGGCGAGGAGGCGGCGGAGGCCCTGGGTGTCTCACCCGACCGCGTCTTCAAGACCCTGGTCGCCGACGTCGACGGCGAACTGACGGTCGCGGTCGTCCCGGTGGCCGGCCAGCTCGACCTGAAGGCGCTGGCCTCTGCGGTCGGCGGCAAGCGCGCGACGATGGCGGACCCGACCCTGGCGGAACGCACCACGGGCTACGTCCGGGGCGGCATCTCCCCCCTGGGCCAGCGCAAGCGCCTCCGCACGGTCCTGGACGCGTCGGCCTCCACCCACGCCACGATCTGCGTCTCGGCAGGCCGCCGGGGCCTGGAGGTCGAACTCACCCCCGCGGCCCTGACGAGCCTGACCACCGCGGTCCTGGCCCCCATCGGCCGAGGCTGACCACAGCCGCCGCCCGCGGACGACCCGCCCCGTGCGTCAGGCCCTGGCGTCCGGGGCCGGGGGCCACGTCGGTTCCGGGTCCCTGGGGCCGAAGAGGGTGGTCAGGGCCAGGTGGACGATCATCGCCGCCAAGGGCCACGCCAACAGCGCCCCCGCCCACATCTCCAGCTTCAGCGGCGCGTCGAAGACCACGTTCGCGCCCACCTCCCTCGCGTGCGCGACCACGTCGTGCGTCGGGCCCAGGAACGTGCCCACGCCCCACCCGAGCGACGAGCCCAGCACACCGCCCACCGCCAGGGAGAGCACCAGCGCCACCCCGCCGTGCCGGTGGAAGAGGAAGACGAGCGCCGCCGCCACGGCACCGAACCCGAGCGCGAGCAGCACGAACGTCCCGTCGGCCCCGACCGCCGCCTCCCCCTCGCTGTCCCGCAGGAACACCGCCTTGCCGTCCGAGATCAGCGGAACCCGCGGCGCGAGCCACAGCCACAGCAGGCCCAGCGCCGCACCGGCCACCGTCGAGACCGCGGCGACCACGGCGGCCTGCCGCAGCTCCGTGGCCATGCTCGGGCCCCCGTCGTCGGCGGGCAGCGGCGGGTAGGGCGTCGGCCATCCCTGCGGCCCCACCGCGTCGTTCGGCGGCACCGAGCCGTTCGGCGGCTCGTTCGGCGACTCGTTCGAAGGCTCGTGAGGCTGGTGAGGCGGTGTCAGAGGTGCGGTCACCCCGCCATCGTGCCAGGTACGCGAACGACCCGCCTCAGCGGACCGCCGCCCGGCGATACGCCCATGTCGCCACCGCGAGCGACGCCACCCCGACCGCCCCGCACACCGCGAGGTCCAGACCGACCGCCGCCCAGTCCGGACGCGCGTCGAAGGTCCGGGCCAGCGCCTCCACCCCGTACGTCGACGGCAGCAGGTCCCGTGCCCAGCCGATCGGCCCCGGCAGCCGGTCCGCCGGCAGCACGCCGAGGAGCAGCGCGGCCGACATACCCAGCTGCCCCAGCAGCGTCGCGAGTTCCTGGCGCGGCGCGAGCAGCCCGAGCGCCGCGCCGAGACCGGCGAGCGCCGCCCCCGCCAGCGGTACGACCGCCGCGAGGATCCAGAGGTGGCCGAGCGGCAGCCCGAAGAGCAGCGAGCCGATCACCGCGGTCACCACCGTCCCGGGCACCGTGAAGGACGCGTACGCCCCGGCCGCCCCGAGCACCACGGCCGCCGGCGGCACCGGCAGCGTGGCGTAGTGGTCGAGGCCCCCGGTGGCCCGCAGCTGTCCGAAGTACTGGGCGAGCAGATTGAGCGCCACGAACGCGACGACGAGCACCGCCGAGCCCGCCACCACGGCCCGCGCCTCCGACCCGCCGTCGACGACGCCCCGCATCAGGACCATGATCCCGACGGACTGGAACGTCGCGACGAAGAGCAGCGGGATACGGGAGACCCGGGCCCGGGAGAGCTGCGCGCGGTAGACGGCGGCGAGCGCGGGCAGCAGCCGGGCGCGCGGCGCCAGCGGCGCGAGCGGCAGGGCGGACGCACTCCCCGCCGCCGCACCGGAGCCGGCGGCCCGGGCCGTGGACACAGCCCCGGACGCGGCCGTTCCCGACGCGGCCTGGGCGGGCACGATACTCACTCCGTACAGCTCCTCACGCCTTGACCAACCCCTGCGTCTCCCCGCCCAGCGCCAGATACACGTCCTCCAGGCTCGGCGTCGCCAGCGTGAAGTCGTCCAGGGCCGCGAAGGCGGCCCCGCCCGTCACCGCCGCGACCGTCGCGCGGGCCTCGTCCGGAGCGAGCCGGAGGGTCCAGCGCCGTCCCGACTCCTGCGCGAGCCCGCGCAGCGCCGCGACCTCGGGCACCTCCAGCGGGGCGCGCTCGCGCCACACCAGGTCGACCCGGACCTCGCCCGCGACCTTCTCCTTGAGCCCGGCCGGGGTGTCGCAGGCGATGACCCGGCCCCGCTCCAGGACGGCGACCCGGTCCAGCACGGTCTCGGCCTCGATCACGTTGTGGGTGACGAGCAGCACCGTCGCACCGTGCTCGGCGCGCCGCCGGTCGACGGCGGCCCAGACGGCCCGGCGGGCGATCGGGTCCATCCCGGTGGTGGGCTCGTCGAGGACCAGGACCGGCCGTTCGCCGACGAGCGCCGCCGCGACGCAGGCGAGCCGCCGCTGCCCGCCCGAGAGCTTCTTCAGCGGCCGCCCGGCCAGTTCGCCGAGTCCCAGCTCGTCCAGGACCGCGTCCCGCTCGGCCCGCGCGTCCCGCGCGGAGAGCCCGCGCAGTCGCGCGGTGGTCTCGGCGGCGAGCGCGACCGTCAGTTCGTCGAGCGCGGTGGACTCCTGGCCGAGGTAGGCGAGCAGCCGCGCGGCGCGCTCCGGGTGGCGTACGAGATCGTGGCCGAGCAGCTCGACCGTCCCGGAGTCCGGGCGCATCAGCCCGGTCAGCTGGCGGACCAGCGTGGACTTGCCGGCGCCGTTGGGCCCGAGCAGGCCGAAGATCTCGCCGCCCCGGACATCGAGGCTGATGCCGTCGGTGGCACGGATCTCGGGCGTCGCGGGGGTCCCCCGCCGGGCGCGCGCGGCGGGGTACGTCTTGACCAGATCCCGCACCACGCACACCGTACTCACGGGGGAAGAGCCTACGGGGTCCCTCGCCCTACTCCCCCGCGGGGGCGCGTTCCGCGGCGGCCCGGACGTCGATCTCGCGCCAGAACCCCGCCCGGATCGCATACCGGTCGTGCTCGTCGATCTGGTCGTCCTTGTGCGCGAGCAGGCCGAACCTGGCCGCGTACCGCAGCAGTTCACCGTCGATGCGGTGCGGAATCCGCGGGTACATGAGGGAGAGCTTCTGGACGTGGCTCTGCTCGGGGAGCCGTTCCATCCAGCGCCGCGCGAACACCTGACCGACCTCGAAGGGGTCGCCGCCGACGGTGGTGATGTCCTCCTCGCGGTCCGCCCAGCGCTGTTCGGCGCTGGTGAGCTGGGCGAGGGTGGGCAGCGACGCGGTCTCGGGCGGCTCGCCGAGGGCGGCGGTGGGGCGGTCGATCCAGCCCTTGTCGGAGGACCAGCGGAGGGTCGCGGCGGGCGGGTGGGCGGGGGACGCGGCCGCTCCCGCCGGGCCGCGCAGACCGGCGAGGTCCTTGGGGGTGGGGACGCCCTTGCCGGCCGCCGGCGCGGGCGCGCCGGAGGCGGCACCGTCCTCGCCGGGCTCGGCGGCGGGGGCCGTGGGCGCCGCCGCCCCGTTGGCGTGGGCGGCCGCGGACGCGCCGGCCGCCTCGGCGGCCCGTTCCGCGGCCCGCTCGGCCGAGGCGGCGAGCGCGGACTCCGGCAGCGGCGCGGAAAGGATCGCGGCGATCTCGGGGCGGGGAGCGGGCGGCGGCGCGCAGATGCCGCTGAAATCCTTGGCGCGGACGGCGCGGGTGATCCAGGCCCGGTCGAGGACGCGCCGCTCGTCGGCCTCGGCGACGAGGTCCTCGGACTGGTTGTAGTCGCCGTCGGCTGCCTGGACGGCCCAGAGGTGGACGGCGACGCCGTGCTCCTTGGCGGACATCAGACCGGGCAGCAGATCGCCGTCGCCGGTCACGAGGACCACGTCGGAGCAGGCCCGGTTCCTGGCCAGCTCGGTCAGCTCGGCGTGCATGGCCGCGTCGACGCCCTTCTGCGCCCAGCGGCCGTCGCTGCGGGTCAGCGCGCCCAGCCGGACGGTCACCCGGGGCATCACCCGGAGCCTGCGGTGCTCGGGCTGGGGGACCCGGTCGGGCGCGCCGTCGAACCAGTAGATCCGCAGCAGGGGCTGCTCGGTGTCCGCCTCCGCCCGTTCCCGCAGGTTCTGGATGAGCGCGGCGTGGTCGACGGTGATCCTGGAGCGGGCCGGTTCCCCGGCGAGAAGGCTCGCGGCGGCGCCCAGCAGATAGCCGGCGTCCACCAGAACGACGCAGCGGTCCACGTGTTCCACCCTCTTTCGGGAACCTCGGGATCGGAAGTTGCTTCGGGTTTCCTTCGAGTCTGCCCGAACGTCGGGAGGTTGACGGCCGGAACTGGATCATCGGCGTGGCGGATGTCAATCGGCGACCTGTCGGCACCCCCCTCACTGTCGGTAATGATCCAAAATGCGGCGGTTCACCCCATGTGTGAGTCTGACAGCGGCCCTGGCCCCGAGTTCCTTGAAGAGGAGGCATCACCATGGCCAAGAACCGAAAGCAGAACCGCAGTCAGCAGCAGTCCTCACCGGCCGAGCGCGGCGCCCAGCAGGCGCAGCAGTCGTCGATGGAGTCGCAGGCCGAACAGCGCGCCTCGCAGGTGACCCCCGGTGACATGGCCCGCAAGGGCCGGCAGAAGCGCTTCGGTCACAACTGACCGCGCGAGACCCCGGAAGGGGCGCACCCGTGACGACGGGCGCGCCCCTTCCGCGCGTACCGGTGAGGGCGTACGAACGAGGTCGTACGCGGTCGCTAGCCGGCCAGGCAGGACGGGCCGAGCAGCACCTTCAGGTCGCCGAAGAGCGCCGGATCGGGCTGTACCCGGTGCCGGTCGAGCCGCAGGACGGTCGTCTTGCGGGGGCCCTGGAGCTTGATCCGTACCTCGGTGTTGCCCTTGTGGTGCCCCAGGATCTCGCCGAGCCGGCTGATCATCGGCGGGGTGACCTTCACCGTCGGGATGGTGAGGATGACGGGCGCGTTGGTCCCGGCGTTCGACAGGTCGGGGACCATCAGCTCCATGGCGACCAGCCGGGGCACGTCCTCGCGCTTGTCGAGGCGGCCCTTGACGAAGACGACCGTGTCCTCGACGAGCTGGGTGGAGACCAGCTGGTACGTGGCCGGGAAGAACATGCACTCGATGGAGCCGGCCAGGTCCTCGACGGTGGCGATCGCCCAGGCGTTGCCCTGCTTGGTCATCTTGCGCTGGAGGCCCGAGATGATGCCGCCGATGGTGACGACCGCGCCGTCGGCGTGCTCCCCGCCGGTGAGCTGGGAGATCGCCGCGTCCGTCTTGTCGGAGAGGACGTGCTCGATGCCGAAGAGCGGGTGGTCGGAGACGTAGAGGCCGAGCATCTCGCGCTCCTGGGCGAGCAGGTAGGACTTCTCCCACTCGATGTCGGAGAACTCCACGTCCAGGCCGAAGCCGGGCTCGTCGCTCGTGTCGTCGCCCATGCCGCCGAAGAGGTCGAACTGTCCCTCGGCCTCCTTGCGCTTGACCGCCACCACGTTGTCGATCATCGGCTCGTGGTGGGCGACCAGGCTCTTGCGGGTGTGGCCCATCTCGTCGAAGGCGCCGGCCTTGATCAGCGACTCGATGGTCCTCTTGTTGCAGACGACGGCCTCGACCTTGTCGAGGAAGTCGGGGAACGTGGAGTACTTCCCCTTCGCCTTGCGCGACTTGATGATCGACTCGACGACGTTGGTGCCGACGTTACGGACGGCGGAGAGGCCGAAGAGGATCACGTCGTCGCCCTGGGCGGCGAAGTTCGACTCGGACTCGTTGACGTTCGGCGGCAGGACCTTGATGCCCATGCGGCGGCACTCGTTGAGATAGACCGCGGACTTGTCCTTGTCGTCCTTGACGGAGGTCAGCAGACCGGCCATGTACTCGGCCGGGTAGTTCGCCTTGAGGTACGCCGTCCAGTAGGTGACCAGGCCGTACGCGGAGGAGTGCGCCTTGTTGAAGGCGTAGCCGGCGAAGGGGACCAGGACGTCCCAGAGGGCCTGGATGGCCTCGTCGCTGTAGCCCCGGCCGCGGGCGCCCTCCTGGAAGATGGTGAAGTTCTTCGCCAGCTCCTCGGGCTTCTTCTTGCCCATCACGCGGCGGAGGATGTCGGCCTCGCCGAGGGAGTACCCGGCGACGATCTGGGCGGCCTTCTGCACCTGCTCCTGGTAGACGATCAGGCCGTGGGTGAGGCCGAGGACCTCGCGGAGCGGCTCCTCCAGCTCCGGGTGGATCGGCGTGATCTCCTGCTGCTTGTTCTTGCGCAGGGCGTAGTTGGTGTGCGAGTTCATGCCCATCGGGCCCGGCCGGTACAGGGCCGAGACGGCGGAGATGTCCTCGAAGTTGTCGGGCTTCATCAGCCGCAGCAGCGACCGCATGGGCCCGCCGTCGAACTGGAAGACGCCGAGCGTGTCACCGCGGCAGAGCAGCTCGTACGTCTTGGGGTCGTCCAGCGGGATGGCCAGGAGGTCGAGGTCGATCCCCTTGTTGGCCTTCACCATCTTGACGGCGTCGTCCATGATCGTGAGGTTGCGCAGACCGAGGAAGTCCATCTTGATCAGGCCGAGGGACTCGCACTGCGGGTAGTCCCACTGCGTGATCGTGACGCCGTCGGTGTGCCGCACCCAGATCGGGGCGTGGTCGACGATGGGCTCGCTGGACATGATCACGCCGGCGGCGTGCACGCCCATCTGCCGGACCAGGCCCTCCACGCCCTTGGCGGTGTCGATGACCTTCTTCACGTCCGGCTCGTTCTCGTACATCGCCCGGATCTCGCCCGCCTCGCTGTAGCGCGGGTGCGAGGGGTCGGTGATGCCGCTGAGGTCGATGCCCTTGCCGAGGACGTCGGCGGGCATCGCCTTGGTGAGCCGGTCGCCCATGGCGTACGGGTAGCCGAGGACCCGGGCGGAGTCCTTGATGGCGTTCTTCGCCTTGATCTTTCCGTACGTACCGATCATGGCGACCTTGTCCCGGCCGTACTTCTCGGTGACGTACCGGATGACCTCGCCGCGCCGACGCTCGTCGAAGTCGATGTCGACATCGGGCATGGAGACGCGCTCGGGGTTGAGGAACCGCTCGAAGATCAGGCCGTGCTCGATCGGGTCGAGGTCGGTGATGCCCATGGCGTACGCGACGATCGAGCCGGCGGCGGAGCCTCGGCCGGGGCCGACCGCGATGCCGTTGTTCTTCGCCCACATGATGAAGTCGGCGACGACGAGGAAGTAGCCGGGGAACCCCATCTGGATGATGACGTCCATCTCGTACTCGGCCTGCTTCTGCCGGTCCTCGGGCACTCCCCCGGGGAAGCGGCGGGCCATGCCGCGCCGCACCTCCTCCTTGAACCAGGTGGTGTTGGTGTAGCCCTCTTCCGGGATGTCGAACTTCGGCATGAGGTCGCGCTGCACGAACATGCCCTCGGTGTCGATCTGCTCGGCGACCAGCAGGGTGTTGCGGCACCCTTCCTGCCAGGCGTCCGAGGAGTCGATGGCGTACATCTCGTCCGTGGACTTCAGGTAGTAGCCGGTGCCGTCGAAGCGGAAGCGGTCCGGGTCGGAGAGGTTCTTGCCGGTCTGGATGCAGAGCAGCGCGTCGTGCGCGGCCGACTCGTGGGCGTACGTGTAGTGCGAGTCGTTGGTGACCAGCGGCGGGATGCCGAGCTTCTTGCCGATCTCCAGGAGCCCGTCACGGACCCGGCGCTCGATCTCGATGCCGTGGTCCATCAGCTCCAGGAAGTACCGGTCCTTGCCGAAGATGTCCTGGTACTCGGACGCGGCCTTCAGGGCCTCGTCGAACTGGCCGAGGCGCAGCCGGGTCTGGAGCTCTCCGGAGGGGCAGCCGGTGGAGGCGATCAGGCCCTCGGACCACTGGGAGATGGTCTCCTTGTCCATCCGGGGCCACTTCTGGAGCCAGCCCTCGGCGTAGGCGTCGGAGGAGAGCCGGAAGAGGTTGTGCAGGCCGGTCGCGTTCGCCGCCCAGATCGTCTTGTGGGTGTAGCCACCGGAGCCGGAGACGTCGTCCCGCTTCTGGTGCGGCTGGCCCCACTGGATCTTCCGCTTGTTCCGCCGGGACTCGGGGGCGACGTACGCCTCGATGCCGATGATCGGCGTCACGCCGGCCTTCTTGGCCGAGTGGAAGAAGTCGTACGCCCCGTGCAGGTTGCCGTGGTCGGACATGGCGATGTGGGTCATGCCCATCTCGTTGCACGCGTTGAACATGTCCTTGAGCCGCGCGGCACCGTCCAGCAGCGAGTACTGGGTGTGTACGTGAAGGTGCGTGAAGGGCGGCTTGGTCACGGCGGAAGGCCTCCGAAAAGTCTGCGGCGCGCAGCGCCTCGTACAGGGGTGGTGGTCGGGCGACGGGTGGGAGACAGGCTGCGGACAGTCTGAGGGGACAGCGTGGAAGTCTACGTCTCCGGACTGACAGGGGTGGGGCACTCAGGGGTACGGTCGCGCGTTGAGAGACGCAGAACACCTGTCCCAATTGTCATGAACAGTCTTGCACCAGGAGGCCCCTCGATGTCGGTCCCGCAGCCCACCGCCGACCAGCGCGGTGAGCAGATTCTCGCCGTCTTCGGCACCGCCTTCGGAGAGCTCCTCGCCGCCGACCCCGCCGCGTTCCGCGTGAAGTTCCGGAAGATGGCCGGCTCCGCGTTCGCCTTCTACCGGGGTACGGCCTGCCTCTTCTACGCCGACCTGGAGGCCGAGTCCGCCGGGCAGGCGAGCGGGAACGAGCACAGCGGGCCTTATCTGGACGAGCGGACCGGCCGGGTCTGGATCCACGGCGACCTGCACGCCGAGAACTTCGGCACGTACATGGACGCCAACGGCCGGCTGATCTTCAACGTCAACGACTTCGACGAGGCGTACGTCGGCCCCTTCACCTGGGACCTGAAGCGGCTCTCCGCCTCGCTCGCGCTGATCGGCTACACCAAGGCGCTCGGCGACGAGCAGATCACCGACCTGGTGCGGATCTACGCGGCGGCCTACCGCGAGCGCATCCACGCCCTGGCGACCGGCGCCAAGGACGACGAGGTGCCGTCCTTCACCCTGGACACCGCCGAGGGCCCCCTCCTGGCCGCGCTGCGGGTCGCCCGCTCGCTGACCCGCTTCGGGCTGCTGGACTCGATGACCGAGATCCGCGAGTTCGAGCGCCGCTTCTCCTCGGGCGGCGGCTCGATCGAGCTGGACGCGGCGACGCGATACAAGGTGCTGGCGGCCTTCGACGGCTATCTGGAGACCCTGCCGGAGTCCTCGCTGACCCGCCCCGACTCCTACCGGGTCAAGGACGTCGTCGGCCGGCGCGGGATCGGCATCGGCTCGGCCGGCCTCCCGTCGTACAACATCCTCCTGGAGGGGAACAGCGACGCCCTGGAGAACGACGTCGTGATCTACATGAAGCAGGCGCAGACCCCGGCCGTCTCGCGCCATGTGACGGACGCGGCGGTACGGGAGTACTTCCAGCACGAGGGCCACCGCACGGTCATCTCCCAGCGGGCGCTCCAGGCGCACGCGGACCCGTGGCTGGGCTGGACCGAGCTGGACGGCTCCGGGCAGCTGGTCGCGGAGATCTCGCCGTACGCGGTGGACCTGGACTGGTCGGACATCGACGACCTGGACGAGATCGCGGCCACCGTGGCCGACCTCGGCCGGGCGACGGCGACGATGCACGCGGCGGCGGACGACTCCAGCGGGCACTCCCTGGTGCCGTTCTCGACGGAGCGGGCCATCGACGCGGCGATCGCGGCCGACGAGGCGGGCTTCGCCGACCTCCTGGTCGACTTCGCCCACAGCTACGGGGCACGCGCGCGTGCGGACCACCAGATCTTCGTGGACCTCTTCCGCAACGGCCGGATCCCTGGCCTGTAGCCAGGCCGGCGGCACTGCCGGGCCGGGGCCGGCCCCGCCGGATCCGCCGGTCCCGCCCGGCCTGCTCACAGCCGGTCCTTAAGGGCCTCTTACAGGCAGGCATGGCACACTCTCCAGCGACTATGGACATATCAGGGAAGCGGCTCAGGGGGCTGCGGGCGGCGCTCTTCACGGCACTGGTCGTGACGCTGTCCGCCGGTTCCCATGTGCTGCTGTCCCAGGTTCCGCTGCCCCTGCTGACCGTGGGGCTGCTCTCGGCCGGTGTCTTCGCCGTCGCGTACGCGCTGGCCGGCCGGGAGCGCGGCTTCGGCCCCATCGCCGGCCTGCTCGTCCCGCTGGAGCTGGCCGCCGACACGATCTTCACCACCGGCCAGGCGGTCTGTTACGGCCCCGCCGGCGGCCCGGTCGCCGGTTCGCTGCGCGCGGTGGGCGTGGACGTGCTGTGCGGCGGCGCGGTCGGCACCCCGCTGCCGGGCGTGGCCGCACCGGAGAGCGGGACCGCCGCCGCGCTGCTGAGCTCCCCCGCCCCGGCCCTGCCGTGGCTGCTGCTCGCCGCCCACGTGTCGGTCGGGCTCTTCGCGGCGGCGTGGCTGCGGCACGGCGAGCGGGCGCTCGCCCGGCTGCTCGGCGCCGTCGCCGCCTTCGCGTTCCGGCCCCTCTCGGTCGTCGCCGCGCTCTTCGGCACGCCCCGCCCGGCGCCCGCGCGCACGGGCCGCCCCACGGACCGGCCGCGCCCGTCCGGTACGCGTCTCCTCGTGCACTCCGTCGGACGGCGGGGACCGCCGCGCCCAGGCTTCGCCCTCGCCTGAGCACCGCAGTCCCTCCCTGCCCTTCGCCCTTGTGGGCTTTCGACTTCCACGGAGATCACGATCATGAGCGCACGCAACAGCCACGCCAACAAGGCGGCCGCCCGCGAGCGGCTGCGCGTCGAGCGCGAACGCCAGGCCAAGAAGGAGAAGGTGCGCCGCCAGGTGACCGTCGCCGTGTCGGCGGTCGCGGTCCTGGCGGTCGCCGGCGGCGTCGGCTACGCCGTCGTCCAGTCCAACAAGCCCTCGCACTGGGAGGCGGCGGCCAAGGAAACGAAGATCACCGCGCCCAGGAACACCGAGGGCACCGACGGCACGACGGTCGTCGTCGGCAAGCCGACCGCGAAGAAGACCCTGGAGATCTACGAGGACTCGCGCTGCCCGGTGTGCGCGCAGTTCGAGCAGCAGGTGGGCGCGACCGTCGACAAGGACGTGGCGGACGGCAAGTACAGGCTCAAGTACGTCGGCGCCACGTTCATCGACGACTCCACCCAGGGCGAGGGCTCGAAGAACGCCCTGTCGGCGCTGGGCGCGGCCCTGGACGTGAGCCCCGAGGCGTTCCTGACGTACAAGGCGGCGCTCTACTCCGCCGAGTTCCACCCGGAGGAGACCAAGGACGAGTTCGCCAAGGACTCCTACCTCCTGAAGGTCGCGGACTCGGTGCCGGCACTGAAGGGGAACGCCGCGTTCAAGAAGAACGTGGAGGACGGCACGTTCGACGCCTGGGCGATGAAGATGTCCGCCGCCTTCGACAAGAGCGGCGTGAAGGGCACGCCGACGCTGAAGATGGACGGCAAGACGCTGACGACGCAGGGCACCCAGAACCCGCCGATGACGGTCGAGGAGTTCAACGCGGCGCTCACGCCCGCGCTCAAGGGTTAGCCGCCGCGTCCGGACGCCCGGCCGGAGGCGCGCCCGCTCCGGCACGAGCTCCGGCAGCGCCGGCCGGTGCGGCACGGGCCCGTGGGAGTCGCTCCCGCGGGCCCGCCCGTGTCGGGGGGCCGGGCGGCTCGCGACCCGCCCGACCCGCGCCCTTTGTCCGGGCCGTCCCGACCGCCGGGCGACGAGTGCGCGAACTTTCCGTATTCGTCCGCCCGTTCGTCATACCGGTCAGTAATCTGACTGGCCGTGACCAGTCGACACATATCCTCCGCTCCCACCCGCCGCACCGTCGTGAAGGCCGCCGCCGTCACGGCCGTCGCCGCTCCCGCCCTGGTGGGTGCCGTCTCCCCCGCGCTCGCGGTCTCGAACCCGACCGCGTTCCAGCACGGCGTCGCCTCCGGCGACCCGCTGCCCGACGGCGTCCTGCTCTGGACGCGCGTCACCCCGGCCCCCGACGCCACGCCGGGTTCCGGCAAGGGCCCCGCCGTCACGGTCCGTTGGGAGGTCGCCGAGGACCGTGCCTTCACCCGGACCGCCGCCGAGGGCACCGCCACCGCGACCGCCGCGAGCGACCACACCCTGAAGGTGGACGTCCGGGGCCTGCGCCCGGCGACCCCGTACTGGTTCCGCTTCACGGCGGGCGACACCGTCTCGCCGGTCGGCCGCACCCGCACCACCCCGACCGTCGACGCCGCCACCCCGGGTGTCCGCTTCGGCGTCGTCTCCTGCTCCAACTGGGAGGCCGGCCACTTCTCCGCCTACCGTCACCTCGCCGCCCGCGCGGACCTGGACGCGATCCTCCATCTCGGCGACTACATCTACGAGTACGCCAGCGGCTCGTACCCCACGGCGCCGTACACCGTGCGGGAGCACGAGCCGAAGCACGAGATCGTCTCGCTGGCCGACTACCGGCTCCGGCACGCCACGTACAAGACAGACGCCGACCTCCAGGCGCTGCACGCCACCCACCCGATGATCGCGATCTGGGACGACCACGAGGTCGCCAACGACACCTGGTCGGGCGGCGCGGAGAACCACACGCCGGGCGCCGAGGGCGACTGGGCGGCCCGGGTGGCGGCGGCCAAGCAGGCGTACTTCGAGTGGATGCCGGTCCGCGCCTCGACCGAGGGCACGGTCTACCGGCGGTTGCGCTTCGGCAAGCTGGCCGATCTGCACCTGCTCGACCTGCGCTCCTTCCGCTCCCAGCAGTCGTCCGTCGGCAACGGCTCGGTCGACGACCCGGAGCGTACGATCACCGGCCGCGCCCAGCTGGACTGGCTGAAGTCGGGGCTCGCGGGCTCGGACGCGACCTGGAAGCTGGTCGGCACCTCGGTGATGATCTCGCCGGTCGCCTTCGGCGCGCTGCCGGCCCACCTCCTGGCGCCGCTCGCCGAACTGCTCGGCCTGCCCGCGGAAGGACTCGCGGTCAACGTCGACCAGTGGGACGGCTACACGGACGACCGCAAGGAGCTGCTCGCGCACCTGACCCAGCGGTCGATCCGGAACACCGTCTTCCTGACCGGTGACATCCACATGGCGTGGGCCAACGACGTACCGGTGAAGGCCGCGACGTACCCGCTGTCGCCGTCGGCCGCGACCGAGTTCGTGGTGACCTCGGTGACCTCGGACACCGTCGCGGACCTGCTGCACGTGCCGCCGGGCACGGTCTCGCTGGTGGCGTCCGGGGCGATCAAGGCCGCCAACCGCCACGTGAAGTGGGTGGACATGGACCACCACGGCTACGGCGTGCTCGACGTGACCACCGAGCGGACGCAGATGGACTACTACACGGTCTCCGACCGTACGAAGCCGGACGCGACGACCGCGTGGCAGCGCTCGTACCGGACGACGAGCGGAACGCAGAGGATCGAGCGGGTGTACCAGCCGGTGCGTTGACATGACTTCATGGTCGGTTTTCGGCCATGATCCCTCCCGTTAACGGGAGATCACATCGCCGCGACGGGTGGTGAGTTCGGCCGACCGAATCCGGACACACCACCCGTCCATCCCGCCCGGTTTGTTTCGTTCTCCTTTCAAACACCGATGCGGACCGAAGATTTTCTTCCCGATGAACCGATATGCCCCCGGATTGATTGGGCTTGATCAATGCTCATCAGGGCCTGACATGAACCCGTAATCTCCCCGCGGTGGCGAGGAATCCCCTCTCCACTCACCCCCCGCGAGGAGTCACCATGCGTGCTCTTGTCCGTATATCACCGCGTCTGACACGTCGTATGCTCGGCACCGCGGTCATGGCCGGAACCCTGGCCCTGGCCCCGCTCTCGGCCCCCTCGGTCGCCCAGACGCCGACCACCACCGCCGCCGCCGGCACCGAGGAGTGCGACACGCACGAGGGCGAAGGCCTCTCCGCCGCCCGCAAGGCCCGGGGCGCCGGTCACGGCGCGGAGCCCAACGAGGTCACCGCCGCCCAGGCCAAGGCCATGGAGGCCGACCTCGGCAAGAGACTGGACGCGGCCCGTGCCCACGGCCGCGCCTCCGCCTCCGGCGCCTCCGCCGCCGCCGTGGTCACCATCCCCGTCCACTTCCACGTCGTCCACAGCGGCACCGCCGGCAAGCTGACCGCCACCGACATCAGCAACCAGATGGCGGTCCTCAACGCGGCCTACGCCGGCCAGGGCACCGGCAACGTGAACACCAACTTCCAGTTCTCGCTGGCCTCGACCGACTACACGGACAACGCGTCCTGGTACAACCTGGCCTCCGGCTCGACCGCCGAGCGCCAGATGAAGCAGACCCTGCGCAAGGGCGACGCCGGCGCGCTGAACTTCTACACCGCCAAGCTCAGCGGCGGACTGCTCGGCTGGGCGACCTTCCCGTCCTCGTACGCCTCCAACCCGTCCATGGACGGTGTGGTGGTCCTCGACTCCTCGCTGCCGGGCGGCTCCGCGGCCAACTACAACCAGGGCGACACCGCGACCCACGAGGTCGGCCACTGGATGGGGCTCTACCACACCTTCCAGGGCGGCTGCTCCGGAGCCGGTGACTCCGTCAGCGACACCCCGGCCGAGAAGAGCCCCGCGTACGAGTGCCCGACCGGTCGCGACAGCTGCGCCAACAAGCCGGGCGTCGATCCGATCAAGAACTTCATGGACTACACGTACGACTCCTGCATGACCCAGTTCACCCCGGGCCAGGTCACGCGGATGAACGACTTCTGGACGGCGTACCGCGCCTGAGCCACCGTCTGACGACCGAGGGCGCGGCGGGAGAGCCCCCGCCGCGCCCTCGCGCGTGTCCGGACACCCGGGCCGTCAGCCGTCCTGGAGGCTCTCCAGGAACGCCAGCGCGACCGTCCAGGTCCGCTCGGCCGCGTCCTCGTCGAAGTCCGGCAGGTCCGGGTCGGTGAAGAGGTGGCCCGCGCCGGGGTAGCGGTAGACCTCGACGTCGGCCCCCGCCCTCCCCATCTGGAGATACCAGGACGTCAGCCAGTCGTGCGGCTCGAAGGCGTCCGGGTCGGCGAGGTGGAGCTGGACGGGCAGCTCGTCGACGGACGCGTTCTCCGCGATGTCCGAGGTGCCGTGCAGCAGGAGCAGCCCCCGCGCCTTGGCGTCCCCCAGGGCGAGGGTCTGGGCGACCGAGGCGCCGAAGGAGAAGCCCGCGTAGACCAGGCCGCGTTCCGAGTACGGAGCCGCGGCGAGGATCGCCCGCCTCAGCAGCTCGTCCTTGCCGATCTCCTTCTGGAGCGCCATGCCCTCCTCGACGGTGTCGGCGGTCCGGCCCCCGAAGAGGTCGGGCACGTGCACCTGATGGCCGGCGGCCCGCAGCCGTTCGGCCGCGGCCTCCACCGCCGGACGCGGACCGTAGGTCGAGTGGAAGAGCATGATGTCCATACGGTCCATCCTGCCAGCCGGCCGGGGCAGCCCGAGGTCACCCCATGCTGCGCACGTCCAGCTGGCGCAGCACCCGGTCCACCACCTCGGGGTCGGCCCCCGGCTCGCTGCGCGCCGCGAGCACCTCGTGCCGGGCGGCGGACATCATCTCGCGCTGGATCCGCTGGACGGCCTTGAGTCGCCCGGCCCGCTCGGCGAAGGCGGCCCGTCGCTCCTCGTCCACCATGTCCGGGCTGATCCGCGCCCCGATGTCGTACGCCCCGCGCTGGAGCCGTTCCTGGACCTCCTCCGGCAGCTCCTCGGCCTCCTCGATCTCCTTCAGCCGCCGCTTGGCCGCCTTGGCCGCGCGGACCGCGAGCTCCCGCTCCAGGGCGCGCTCGGCGTCGGTGTCGGCCCGCACGCCGAGCCGCTTGACCAGCCAGGGCAGGGTGAGGCCCTGGAGGAGAAGGGTGGTCATGATCACGCAGAAGGCGATGAAGATGATCTCCTCACGGCCGGGGAACGGCGATCCGTCGTCCGTGCGCAGCGGGATGGCGAGCGCGAGCGCCACCGACGCCACCCCGCGCATCCCGGCCCACCACATGACGACGGTCTCCCGCCAGCTGACCGGGATCTCCTCGTCGTAGTCGCGCCGGTGGTGCAGCCGCTTGGCCAGCCAGGTGGCGGGCAGCAGCCACAGCAGCCGTACGACGACCACGACACCGGTCACGGCGGCGCCCCAGCCGAGCATCTCGGCGAGCCGGCCGTCGGCGGTGCCGAAGACGTTGTGGAGTTCGAGCCCGATGAGCCCGAAGGCGATGCCGGTGACGAGGGTGTCGACGATCTGCCAGAAGGTCTGCCCGGCGAGCCGGCCCATCACGTCGTCGGCGTCGAGGGCGTTCTCGGCGAGGTAGAGGGCGACGACCAGGACGGCGAGGACGCCGGAACCCTTCAACTCCTCGGCCAGGACGTAGGCGACGAAGGGGACGAGGAGGGTGAGCCCGGTCTGCAGAGTGGCCTCGCCGAGCACGCTCATGAGCTTGTTGCTGAGCCAGCCCAGGACGAGCCCGACGGCGACGGCGACGACGGCGGACAGGATCAGGTCGAGGCCCGCGCCCTGCCAGCTGAAGCTGCCGCCGACGGCCGCCGCGATCGCCACGTGGTAGAGGACGATCGCGGTGACGTCGTTGAAGAGCCCCTCGCCCTCCAGGATCGAGACGAGCCGGCGCGGAAGCCCGAGCGACCCGGCCACGGCGGTCGCCGCCACGGGGTCGGGCGGCGCGACGAGCGCGCCGAGGGCGACGGCGGCGGCGAGCGGCAGCATGGGGACGAGCGCGGTCGCCATGGCGGCGACGGCGGCCATGGTCACGAAGACCAGGGCGACCGCCAGCAGGAAGATGGGCCGCCGGTTGGCCGCGAACTGCCGCCAGGACGTGCGCTGCACCGCGGCGTAGAGCAACGGCGGCAGGACCAGCGGAAGGATGTAGTCCGGTGGGATCTCGACGTTCGGCACGAAGGGCATGAACGCCAGCACGACCCCGATGACGGTCATGAGCACCGGGGCCGGCAGTCCGAGCCGGTCCCCGAGCGGCACGGTGAGCACCGCGCCCAGCAACAGCAGGAACAACAGGGCCAATTGGTCCACGGGGCGCCCTTCCGGCCGCCCGACGGCAGGCACGGTCGATGATCGTGCCTCAACCCTGCCACGCGCGAGGACGAATCCTTTCAAACCGCGATGCGGCGCCGCTCACGCGACGGGCGGGGACGGCTCACGCGACGCCACGCGTCGGGCGGGGTGCGGGGGCGGCGGGGTGCGGGGGCGGCGGGGTGCGGGCCGCTCACGTGCCGAGCCGTACTACGCCGTGCCGAGCCGTACTGCGCCGCGCCGAGCCGTACTGCGCCGTGCCGTACTGCGCCGCGCCGTGGCCCCTTGGCTAGAGCGCCCGCCGCATGGCGCGGTGCGGGATGCCCGCGTCGGGGAACTCGGGGCCGTACACCTCGTAGCCGAGCCGCTCGTAGAAGCCGAGGGCGTGGGTCTGGGCGTGCAGGTCGACGGCCGTCAGGCCACGCGCGCGTGCCGCGTCCTCGATGGCGCGCACCAGCGCCGCGCCGACCCCGAGGCCGCGGGCGGCCTTGGCGACCGCGAGCCGCCCGAGCGAGCCGACGGAGGCGTCGCCGCCGGTCTTGCCGACCGCGTCCGGGCCGTGCAGCAGTCGCCCGGTGCCCAGCGGCAGACCGTCCTCCCGCAGGGCGAGGACGTGCACGGCGGTCTCGTCGTACGTGTCGTACTCCAGCTCCTGCGGCACGTTCTGCTCGACGACGAAGACCTCGCGGCGGACCGCGAAACAGGCCTCCCGGTCGTCGTCGCCGATCGCCTCACGGACCTCGTAGCGGGTGCCGGCGCTCACGCGCTCTCCGCCTCGATCCGGTCCAGCGCGTTCTGGAGGTCCGCCGGGTACGTGGACGCGAACTCGACCCAGCGCCCGTCCGAGGGGTGCTCGAAGCCGAGCCGTACGGCGTGCAGCCACTGGCGCGTCAGGCCGAGCCGCTTGGCCATCGTCGGGTCCGCCCCGTAGGTGAGGTCGCCGACGCAGGGGTGGCGGTGGGCCGACATGTGCACCCGGATCTGGTGCGTACGGCCGGTCTCCAGCTTGATGTCGAGCAGCGAGGCGGCGCGGTAGGCCTCGATCAGGTCGTAGTGCGTCACCGAGGCCTTGCCGTCGGCGGTCACGGCCCACTTGTAGTCGTGGTTCGGGTGGCGCCCGATCGGAGCGTCGATCGTGCCGCTCATCGGGTCCGGGTGCCCCTGGACCAGCGCGTGGTAGCGCTTGTCGACGACCCGCTCCTTGAACTGCGCCTTGAGCAGCGTGTACGCCCGCTCCGACTTGGCGACGACCATGAGGCCGGACGTGCCGACGTCGAGCCGGTGCACGATCCCCTGGCGCTCGGCGGCGCCGGAGGTGGAGATGCGGTACCCGGCGGCGGCGAGGCCGCCGATGACCGTCGTCCCGGTCCAGCCGGGGCTCGGGTGCGCGGCGACGCCGACCGGCTTCATGATCACGACGATGTCGTCGTCGTCATGGACGATCTCCATGCCCTCGACCGGCTCGGCGACGATCTGGACCGGCGCCGCGGCGCCGGGCATCTCCACCTCCAGCCACGCGCCGCCGCTGACCCGCTCGGACTTGCCGACCACGGCGCCGTCGACCTGGACCTTCCCGGAAGCGGCCAGCTCGGCCGCCTTCGTACGGGAGAACCCGAACATACGGGCGATGGCGGCGTCGACGCGCTCGCCCTCCAGGCCATCGGGAACGGGCAGCGTGCGGATCTCGGGACTCGTACTCACCCGTCGAGTATGCCTTGTCAGTCCTTGTGGACGGTGCCGTCGGGGTCCAGGCCCCGGAAGGACAGGATCACGATCAGGAAGCCGCCGCAGACGATCGCCGAGTCCGCGAGGTTGAAGACGGCGAAGTGCGCGGGCGCGATGAAGTCGACGACCGCGCCCTCGAAGACGCCCGGGGAGCGGAAGATCCGGTCGGTCAGATTGCCCAGCGCACCGCCGAGCAGCAGGCCGAGCGCGATCGCCCACCACGTGCTGTAGAGCTTGCGCGCGAGCCGGATGATCACGACGATCACCACGGCCGCGATGCAGGTGAAGATGATCGTGAAGGCCTCGCCCATGCCGAAGGCGGCGCCCGGGTTCCGGATCGCCTCGAACCGCAGCAGGTCGCCGATCACCTGGATCGGCTCGTGGCCCTCCAGCTCGGCGACCACGAGCATCTTGCTGCCGAGGTCGAGCACGTACGCGACGAGCGCCACGAGGAGCAGCGCGACGATCTTGCGCTTGCCCTTCGGGCGCTCGGCGGGAGCCTGCGCCTCGGCAGCGGCCTCTCCGACCGAACCGACCGAACCGTCCGAACCGACCGGGTCCTCCGCGCCGCGGACGCCACCGGCGCCGTCAGCGCCGGTGGCGCCGGTGGCGCCGTCCGTGCCGTCAGCGTCTGGATCCGGCGTACCGATGATGCGCTCCGCCTCTGCCACGTGAGTCCCTCAACCTAGGTGCCTGACTGTGCACGAGGGTACGGCACACCCCTTGGGACCCGTCAGCTGCGGCGCTCCTGCTTCTGCTTGTCCTCGACGCAGAGCGTGGCCCTCGGGAAGGCCTGCATACGCGCCTTGCCGATCGGCTTGCCGCACACCTCGCAGAGGCCGTACGTGCCCGCGTCGAGGCGCTCGAGCGCGTGCTCGGACTGCTCCAGCATCTCGCGGGCGTTGGCGGCCAGGGCGAGCTCGTGCTCGCGGGTGATGTTCTTGGTGCCGGTGTCGGCCTGGTCGTCGCCCGCGCCGTCCCCGGAGTCCCGCATGAGGCCCGTCAGCTCCTCCTTGGAGTGCAGCAGCTCGGCCCGCAGCCGCAGGACCTCGCTCTCGAGACCGGCCCGGGCCTCGGTGACCTCCTCGGGCGTCCATGGGTCCTCGCCGGGCCGTACGGCCAGCTCACCGGCGCGAGCCTGCGGGACCGCGGCCTCGCTCTCGGCCGTCGTGACGCCACCCGCGGTCTTCTTCGCTGCCACTGTCGCGGCTCCTGTCTGCTCCACCTGCGCCGCGGAAGCGGCCTTCTTCTTGACTTCGTTCTTCTTCGCGGCGGCCTTCTGGGCGGCCGGAGCCTTCTTCGCGACCGCCTTCTCGGCCGCCGGGGCCTTCTTGGCGGCGGACTTTTTGGCGGTGGCCTTCTTGGCGGCGGTCTTCTTGGCGGCGGGGGCTTCGACGGTCTTCCCGGCCGCCTTCTTCCCGACCGCCTTCTTCGCGACCGCCTCGTCCACGACCGCCTCGTCCGCGACCGCCTTGTCCGCGACCGTCGACTTCTTGCCGGTGGCGTCCTTGGCCGCCCCGCCCGCGCCGGCGGAACCGGTGGCACCGGCGGTCGAGGTCTTCTTCGCGGCGGTCTTCTTCGCCACCATGTCGCGGCCCCTTCACATTTTGTGATCTTGCTCGCGAATCGTGCTGGGACGATAAATCGGCCCAAGGCCCGCGGCAACGGGGCACGCCGCCGTTCGCACCCGCCGCGTGCCGGTGGCAGGGCGAGTCTGCATCCGTTGTGCCCAGCTCCCCGCCCGGTAATCCGCCCCACGACGACCTGCGAAGTCCGGCCGCCCGCGTATGGCCATTCGGGTCACGCGCGGCCCCCTCCCGCCCCGCCCGAAATGAGGTCGGCCGAGCGCCCTCGGGGCCCGTACACTGGCGGGAGCGAAAGGCTTGGATGGGGACGAGTAGCGTCGTACGCAGCCATGAGCGACCCGGGGACGGTGAGAGCCCGGGGGCCAGCCCGATGTGAACCATCACCCCGGAGCCGCCGGAAGAAAGCCGTCAGGCGAGTAGAACCGGCATCGCGACCCCAATGAGGGGGCCATGGGCAGCACACGCCCGGGGCCAAGGAGGGTGGTACCGCGGGAGCCGCGCAGCACGGCGCTCTCGTCCCTCCGGACGGAAACGAAGCAGTCCGCCGGAGGAAGATCGATGACGCAGTACCGCCAGGTGCCCGCCCAGGTCGACCTGCCCGCGCTCGAGCACGCCGTGCTCGATTTCTGGCGCGAGAGCAAGGTCTTCGCCAAGACCCTGGAGCAGTCCGAGGGCCGTCCCGAGTGGGTGTTCTACGAGGGCCCGCCGACCGCCAACGGCATGCCCGGTGCCCACCACATCGAGGCCCGCGTCTTCAAGGACGTCTTCCCGCGCTTCCGGACCATGCGCGGCTACCACGTGGGCCGCAAGGCCGGCTGGGACTGCCACGGCCTGCCCGTCGAGCTCGCCGTCGAGAAGGAGCTCGGCTTCGCCGGCAAGAAGGACATCGAGGAATACGGCATCGCCGCGTTCAACGACAAGTGCCGCGAGTCCGTGACCCGGCACACCGACGCCTTCGCCGAGCTGACGACCCGCATGGGCTACTGGGTCGACCTGGACGACGCGTACCGGACGATGGACCCCGAGTACATCGAGTCGGTCTGGTGGTCGCTCAAGCAGATCTTCGATAAGGGGCTGCTGGTCCAGGACCACCGCGTCGCCCCCTGGTGCCCGCGCTGCGGCACCGGCCTCTCGGACCACGAGCTGGCGCAGGGGTACGAGACGGTCGTCGACCCGTCCGTCTTCGTCCGCTTCCCGCTCACCTCCGGCCCGCTGGCCGGCCAGGCCTCGCTCCTGGTCTGGACGACGACCCCGTGGACCCTGGTGTCCAACACGGCCGTCGCCGCGCACCCCGAGGTCACCTACGTCGTCGCGACCGACGGCGACGAGAAGCTCGTCGTCGCCGCGCCGCTGGTCGACAAGGCGCTCGGCGAGGGCTGGGTGACCACCGGCGAGTCCTTCACGGGCGCGGAGATGGAGCGCTGGACGTACCAGCGCCCCTTCGAGCTCGTCGACTTCCCCGCGGAGGCCCACTACGTGGTCAACGCGGAGTACGTCACGACCGAGGACGGTACGGGTCTGGTCCACCAGTCCCCCGCCTTCGGTGAGGACGACCTCAAGGTCTGCCGCTCCTACGGCCTGCCGGTCGTGAACCCGGTCCGCCCCGACGGCACCTTCGAGGAGGACGTGCCGCTGGTCGGCGGGGTCTTCTTCAAGAAGGCCGACGAACAGCTGACGGCCGACCTGGACGCGCGCGGCCTGCTCTTCCGGCACGTCCCGTACGAGCACAGCTACCCGCACTGCTGGCGCTGCCACACGGCGCTGCTCTACTACGCGCAGCCGTCCTGGTACATCCGTACGACCGCCGTCAAGGACCGCCTTCTCCAGGAGAACGAGAAGACGAACTGGTTCCCGGACTCGGTCAAGAACGGCCGCTTCGGCGACTGGCTCCACAACAACATCGACTGGGCGCTCTCCCGCAGCCGCTACTGGGGCACCCCGCTGCCGCTGTGGCGCTGCGAGGACGACCACCTGACGTGCGTGGGCTCGCGCGCCGAGCTGTCCGAGCTGACGGGCGCGGACCAGTCGGAGCTCGACCCGCACCGGCCGTACATCGACGCGGTGACCTTCCCCTGCCCGAGCTGCTCGAAGACGGCGACACGGGTGCCGGAGGTCATCGACGCCTGGTACGACTCGGGTTCGATGCCGTTCGCGCAGTGGGGCTACCCGCACAAGAACAAGGAACTCTTCGAGTCCCGGTACCCGGCGCAGTTCATCAGCGAGGCCATCGACCAGACGCGCGGCTGGTTCTACACGCTGATGGCGGTCGGCACGCTGGTCTTCGACAAGTCCTCGTACGAGAACGTGGTCTGCCTGGGCCACATCCTCGCCGAGGACGGCCGCAAGATGTCCAAGCACCTGGGGAACACCCTGGAGCCGATCGCGCTGATGGACCAGCACGGCGCGGACGCCGTCCGCTGGTTCATGGCGGCCGGCGGCTCCCCGTGGGCGGCCCGCCGGGTCGGTCACGGCACGATCCAGGAGGTCGTGCGCAAGACCCTCCTCACGTACTGGAACACGGTCGCCTTCCAGGCGCTGTACGCCCGTACGTCCGGCTGGGCGCCGAGCGCGTCGGACCCGGCGCCGGCGGAGCGCTCGGTCCTGGACAGGTGGCTGCTCTCCGGGCTGAACTCGCTGGTGTCGGAGGTCACCGAGGCGCTGGAGTCGTACGACACGCAGCGGGCGGGCAAGCTGATCTCCTCGTTCGTGGACGAGCTGTCGAACTGGTACGTGCGGCGTTCGCGCCGCCGCTTCTGGCAGGGCGACGCGGCGGCGCTGCGCACCCTGCACGACGTGGTGGAGACGGTCACGCGTCTGATGGCCCCGCTGACCCCCTTCATCACGGAGCGGGTCTGGCAGGACCTGGTGGTCCCGGTGACGCCGGGCGCCCCGGAGTCGGTCCACCTGTCGACGTGGCCGGAGCCGGACCTGTCGCTGGTCGACCCGACGCTCGCCACGCAGATGACCCTGGTCCGCCGGCTGGTGGAGCTGGGCCGCGCGACGCGCGCCGAGTCGGGCGTGAAGACCCGTCAGCCGCTGTCGCGCGCGCTGGTGGCGGCGACGGGCTTCGCGGAGCTGTCCGAGGACCTCCAGGCGCAGATCACCGAGGAGCTGAACGTCACATCGGTGGCCTCCCTCTCCGAGGTCGGCGGTTCGCTGGTCGACACGACGGCGAAGGCGAACTTCCGCGCGCTGGGCAAGCGCTTCGGCAAGGGCGTCCAGGACGTGGCGAAGGCGGTGACTGCGGCGGACGCGGCGGCGCTGTCGCTGGCGCTGCGCAGCGGCGAGGCGACGCTGGAGGTCAACGGCGAGACGATCACCGTCGGCCCTGAGGAGATCATCATCACGGAGACCCCTCGGGAGGGCTGGTCGGTCGCGTCGGACGCGGGCGCGACCGTGGCGCTCGACCTGGAGATCACCCCGGAGCTGCGCCGGGCGGGCCTGGCCCGTGACGCGATCCGTCTGATCCAGGAGGCCCGCAAGAACAGCGGCCTGGACGTGGCGGACCGCATCGCGCTGCGCTGGACGTCACAGTCCCCGGAGACGACGGAGGCCCTGACGACCCACGCGACCCTGATCGCGGACGAGGTCCTCGCCACGGACTTCGCCTCGGGCCCGTCGGACTCCACGTACGGCGCCCCGTTCACGGACGAGGCCCTGTCGCTGACGTTCCACCTCCGCAAGGCGTAACCCCACCCGAAAGGCCCGGCCCCCGTCAGGGGACCGGGCCTTTCGCGTCCCCGGAAAGCGCCAGGAGCCCACCACCCGCCCACTCCCGCCCCACCAAGCGACGCCGCCCGCCCAAGACCCCGCCCACCAAGCGACGCCCCCGCGCCGAAGACCCGCCCAGGAAGCGACGCCCGCCCGCCCAAGGCCCCGCCCGCGGCGCGAAGCTGCCGCGTATCGGGGGTGAGGGCGGCGCGAAGCTGCCGCGTCCCGGGGCACGGGGGCGGCGCGAAGCCGCCGCGTCCCGAGGCACGGGGGCGGCGCGAAGCCGCCGCGTCCCGAGGCACGGGGGCGGCGCGAAGCCGCCGCGTCCCGAGGCACGGGGGCGGCGCGAAGCTGCCGCGTCCCGGGGGGGGCGGCGCGAAGCTGCCGCGTCCCGGGGGGGGCGGCGCGAAGCTGCCGCGTCCCGGGGGGGCGGCGCGAAGCTGCCGCGTCTCGGGGCGTGGGGGCGGCGCCCCCGCACCACCTGCCCCGGGGTCTGGGGCGGAGCCCCAGTTCGGGAAGGGGCGGGGTGGGGAAGGAGCCCGCCGCAGGCGCCCCCTCCCCGCAGGCGCCGCCCACCCGCACCCGCACCCCCGCCCGCACCCACGCCCGTACCACCCACACCCCCACACCCCCGCCCACGGCAAAGGGCCGGGCCCCGGTTTCCCGGGGCCCGGCCCTTCAGCCTGCCGACGGCTACGCGCTCATCGCGCGAGCTGGCGCCGTCAGTTGTCGTCCTCGTCGATCAGGAAGCCACGCATCGGCGCCGGCGCCTGCTGCATCGGCTGCGGCGCCTGCGGGCGGACCGGAGCCATCGGCTGGGTCATCGCCGGGGACATCTGCTGCTGGCCACCGTAGGACGGGGCACCGCCCATGGACGGACCGCCGCCCATCGAGCCGTTGCCGCCGTACGACGGGGCGCTCGCGCCGGCCGAAGCCATCGAGGGCGACGGCGGCAGCGAAGCCGTGGCCGGCGTCCGCGGCGGGGCCAGCGAGTCGTCCGCCTGGGTCTCCAGCTGACGCAGCTGCGACTCCAGGTACGACTTCAGACGCGTGCGGTACTCACGCTCGAAGCCCCGCAGGTCCTCGACCTTGCGCTCCAGCGTCGCGCGGGCCGACTCCAGCGAGCCCATCGCCACGCGGTGCTTCTCCTGCGCGTCCCGCTCCAGCGCGTCCGCCTTGGCGCGGGCGTCGCGCTCCAGGCCCTCGGCGCGCGAGCGCGCCTCGCCGACGATCTTGTTGGCCTCGGAACGGGCCTCCGCGATCGCCTGGTCGGCCGTCTGCTGGGCCAGCGAGAGGACACGCGCGGCGCTGTCGCCACCGGGGCCCTGCTGCGGCTGCTGCATCGGCTGCTGCATCTGCTGCTGGGGGTGGCCCATGGGGCCGCCCATCGGCTGGCCCATGGGGCCGCCCTGCATCTGGCCGGGGCCGGGGCCCATCGGGCCGCCCTGCATCGGACCGGGGCCGTGGCCACCAGGACCGGCGGGGAGCTGCGGCGCACCGGACGGCAGCTGCGGCGGACCCATCTGCGGGGGCTGCTGCTGGACCGGCGGACCGGATATGGCGGCGGGTACCGGGGCGCCGGGACCGACGGGACGATCCTGCTGCTCCGGGGGCTTGCGCATGCCCTGCTGCTGCTGGTTCTGCGCGGCGGCACGCGTCGCGGCGGCCAGCTTGGCGCGCAGGTCCTCGTTCTCGCGGAGCAGGCGGGTCAGTTCGGCTTCGACCTCGTCGAGGAAGGCATCGACCTCGTCCTCGTCATAGCCTTCTCGAAGGCGGACGGTCGTGAACTGCTTGTTCCGCACGTCCTCGGGGGTCAGCGGCATCTCTTCTTCACCTCTACGTAGTCGTCGGCAGTCGGCAAGACCGTATCGTCCACATTCACCTCGCGAAGCTGCTCACGATGGAGATCAGGATGTAGACGATGATCATCAGAACGAAGAAGGACAGGTCGAGTGCCACGCCCCCGAGACGCAGCGGCGGGATGAACCGCCGCAGAAGCTTGAGCGGTGGATCGGTGACAGTGTAGGTGGCCTCCAGAACGACCACCATCGCCTTGCCGGGTTGCCATGAACGCGCGAACTGAAAGACGTAGTCCATGACCAGCCGGAAGATCAGCACGATGAGGAAGCACATCAGCGCGATGTAGACCACCTGCAGTGCGACGCCCATCCCGCGCTTCCCTCTCCCCTGGTTCGTGCTCTCGCTTGTCCGGCCTTCCGGCCGGGCCGTTCCGGTCTTCGTTGTCTCAGCTCTGGTTGAAGAATCCGCCCTCTGCGATCCGGGCCTTGTCCTCCGCCGTGACATCGACGTTAGCAGGCGACAACAGGAACACCTTCTGCGTCACGCGCTCAATGCTGCCATGGAGCCCGAAGACGAGTCCGGCGGCAAAGTCGACAAGTCGCTTCGCATCGGTGTCGTCCATCTCCGTGAGATTCATGATCACCGGAGTGCCCTCACGGAAGTGTTCCCCGATGGTACGGGCTTCGTTGTAGGTCCGGGGGTGCAGCGTGGTGATGCGGTACGGCTCCCGCTCGGACACGACCTTGGGCATGATCACCGGTGCGTTCTTCTCCAGGCTCGGACGATCTGGTGTGATGGATGCCACGGGGGCGATTCGCGCCGGACGTCCGCTTTCGGCGGAAAGCGGGGCGGCGTGCGCGACCGGCTCGCGAGGGGCGGACTGCTGCACCACCCGCACCGGCTCCTCCCGCTCCACCTGGCGCGGAGGCTGATGGCGCCGCTCACGCTCGGGTTCCGGTTCCAGCTCGGGTTCGAAGTCGTCGTCGGGGTCGAAACCCCGGCCGTCGTACCCATCGTCCTCCACGAGGCCGAGGTAGACCGCCATCTTGCGCATCGCGCCGGCCATTCTCTGAGTCCTCCGCTCTGTGGTGGATCGGCCCTGTCGCCAAGTGCCCGTGATCCACGAGGTCCACCCCACCGACCGGCGGGAATGACCATATTTTCTGCTGTGGTCCGACTTGCTTCGCGACGTTACCCGAGCCTGGGGCGGACACCCAGTACCGCCGTACCGATGCGCACATGTGTCGCTCCGGCCGCCACGGCGTCCTCGAGGTCCGCACTCATTCCCGCGGACACCATGTTCGCAGCCGGACGAGTCGTGCGCAGGAGAGTCGACAAATCCATCAGGCGGTCGAACGCCGCACGTTGGCGCCCCGCGAAGGGCCCGGCGAGTGGGGCGACGGTCATCAGTCCGTCGAGCCGGAGTCCGGGCGCCGCCGCCACGGCGGCGGCCAACTCCTCGATGCCGTCCGACGCCACGCCACCGCGCTCGCCGCGCTCGCCCGATTCGGCGTCGAGCGCGACCTGGACGAGGCAGCCCAGTTCGCGCCCGGCCTTCCCGGCGGCCGCCGAGAGAGAGGTGACCAGCTTCAAACGGTCGACGGACTGCACGACATCCGCATAACTCGTCACAGAACGGACCTTGTTGGTCTGCAACTGGCCGACGAAGTGCCAGCGGAGGTCCAGATCCGCGCAGGCGGCGGCCTTGGGGGCGGCGTCCTGGTCGCGGTTCTCCGCCACATCCCGTACGCCGAGTTCGTGCAGGATGCGCACATCGCTCGCCGGGTAGGTCTTCGTGACCACGATCAGGGTCACGTCCGACCGCTCGCGCCCCGATGCCGCGCACGCGGCGGCGATCCGCTCCTCCACCCGCGCCAGGTTCTCGGCGAGCTCCGTCTTACGGTCCGTCATATCCGTCCAACCAGACATATCCCGCGAGTCGCCCGGTGGTGCGATCGCGGCGGTACGAGAAGTGGTCACCCGACTCGATGGTGCAGACCCCGGCGTCCTCGACGTCCCGGACCCCGAGCCGGGCGAGCTGGGCCCGCACCCCGGCGCCGACGTCCACGGCGGGGGTCCCCCACGACGTCTCGGCGAAGGCCGCCGGCTCGACGGCGGCCACCTCGGCCCGCATCGCCGCCGGCACCTCGTAGCAGCGCCCGCACACGGCGGGGCCGGTCCGGGCGGTGATCCGGGCCGGTTCGGCGCCCAGTTCGATCATGGCCCGCACGGCGGCCGGTACGACCCCGGCGATCATCCCGGGACGCCCCGCGTGGGCGGCCGCGGCGACCCCGGCCACCGGGTCCGCGAGGAGTACGGGGACGCAGTCCGCGGTCAGGACCGCGAGGGCGAGTCCGCGCCGGGTGGTGACGATCGCGTCGACCTCGGGGACCGGCCGGCCCCCCCAGGGTCCGTCGACCACCGCGACATCGGGGCCGTGCACCTGGTTCATCCACACGACCTGCCGGGGGTCGAGCCCCAGCTCCCCGGCGGCCCGCGCCCGGTTGGCGCGGACGGCCTCGGGGTCGTCCCCCACCGCGCCGCCGAGGTTGAGCTCCTCGTACGGAACGGCGCTCACCCCGCCCCACCTGTCGGTGAAGGCGAAGTGCGCGCCGTTCTCGTGGTCGTGCCGCCCTATCACTTCAAGAAGTCCGGGACATCCAGCTCTTCGGCCTGGGTGTCCGGGTACGGACGGGCCGGGGGGACCACCGGCGGGGTGGCCGGCGGCAGCGAGCTCTCGGCCGAGGCGGCCGGGGCCGGCTCGGACGGGGCGGCCGGCTCCTCGCGCGGGGCGACGGTGCCGAGTCCGCCGAGCGGGCGCTCGGTGGAGCGGGGAGCCGGGGCCGGCTCCTCGCGCTTGGCCGAGGCCGAGCTGAGGACGTTGTCCCGGCGGGCCGGCGGCTGGCCGCCGTCGAAGCCGGCCGCGATGACCGTGACCCGTACCTCGTCGCCCAGGGCGTCGTCGATGACGGCGCCGAAGATGATGTTGGCCTCGGGGTGGGCCGCCTCGCTCACCAGCTGCGCGGCCTCGTTGATCTCGAAGAGACCGAGGTCGGAGCCGCCGGAGATGGAGAGCAGGACGCCCCGGGCGCCGTCGATGGAGGCCTCCAGGAGCGGCGAGGAGATCGCCATCTCGGCCGCCGCCACCGCGCGGTCGTCGCCGCGGGCGGAGCCGATCCCCATGAGGGCCGAACCGGCCTCGGACATGACCGACTTGACGTCGGCGAAGTCGAGGTTGATCAGACCGGGGGTGGTGATGAGGTCGGTGATGCCCTGCACACCGCTCAGCAGCACCTGGTCGGCCGACTTGAAGGCGTCGAGCACGGAGACCTGACGGTCCGAGATCGAGAGCAGCCGGTCGTTCGGGATGACGATGAGGGTGTCGACCTCTTCGCGGAGCTCGGCGATGCCGTCCTCCGCCTGGTTGGCCCGACGGCGTCCCTCGAAGGTGAACGGCCGCGTGACCACACCGATCGTGAGGGCGCCGAGCGAGCGCGCGATGTTGGCCACGACGGGTGCGCCGCCGGTGCCGGTGCCGCCACCTTCGCCGGCGGTGACGAAGACCATGTCGGCCCCCTTGAGGACCTCCTCGATCTCCTCACGGTGGTCCTCTGCCGCCTTACGACCGACGGCCGGGTTCGCCCCGGCCCCGAGGCCACGGGTGAGTTCACGGCCGACGTCGAGCTTGACGTCGGCGTCGCTCATCAACAGCGCTTGCGCGTCGGTGTTGATCGCGATGAACTCGACGCCCTTGAGACCGACCTCGATCATTCGGTTGATGGCATTGACACCACCGCCGCCGACACCGATGACCTTGATGACTGCGAGGTAGTTCTGCGGTGCTGCCACGTCGAAGGCCTCTCGCCTCGAGTTACGTGTCGCCGCTTCGCGGTGGTAGTCGCGCTGCGACGACGGATGCCGATGGGACGGTCCGAAACGCCGACCCAAACCCTAACGTTGAAGTTTAGGGTTACCAGTGTCTCTGTTCGCTGGACTCTTCCGAACAGGACACTAAGTCGACAAGTGGCGCACGTTCAACGAACACGCCGAACCTCCCGTTTTTCTTTTCACCCTATGTGATCACCCGTAGCGCTGGCCAACCAGGGTGCTGGCCAGCATGTATGGGCGTCAACTGCCCGACGCGGCGGGGGCGGTGGGGGCGCTTACATCGAAGTGCCCCGCTTTGGGCGTCGCCTTCATCAGGGCGGTGAGGACCCGGGCCTTGACGGGCCCGTCCTCGCCGCTGCCCCAGAAGACCGTCCGGCCGCCTCGGAGCTCCAGGGTGATGGAGTCGTAGGAGGTGACCTCGACGACACGAGTGTCCCGGGCAATCTTCTCGGGGAGTTCGCCCGCCACGCCCACCGCTTCGAGGACCAGCCGGTCCTCGTCGAAGCGGCGCAGGCTCGGCGCGGCGCCGGCGTTCAGGAGGAGTTTCGGTACGCCTGAGGGTGCTTTGTCCACGGTGGCGAAACGCTTTCCGACGGAGTCCACTTCCATGAACTTTCCGCCCTTTTCCACCACCAGAACCGGCTTCCGCTCCGTCACTTTCAGACCGATTCCATGCGGCCAGGACCGCATGACCTCGACCGTGTCGATGCGGGACAGTTTCCCGAGCAGACGCGCCTCGATGGCGTCGGTGTCGACCGAGACGAGCGGAGAACCGATCGGCACGGCGGCGACCTCCTCCACCTCACGGGGCGTCAGGACCCGTGTTCCGGTGGTCGAGACACGCTCCACCCGGAACCAGGAGGAGCCGTAGAGCGCCCAGATCGCGCCGACCGCGATCAGGACGAGGGCGAGCGCGATCAGCAGGAAGCGCGGCCCGGGCACTCGGAATACGAAATTCCGGATGCCCGGACCGGAGGAGTCCCGCTCCGACGACCCCTTCGGCTCGCGTGTGCCACGCTTCTCCGCTGTCGTCGGTCCCGACACGTCCCCTGCCTCCTGTGCTGTGCGGGCGCGGCCCGCCGCCTACGAGCGCCGCGCGGCGATCGCCTCGTACACCATGCCGACGAGCAGGTCGTCGGCGTCCCGGCGGCCGAACTCGGCGGCGGCGCGGGACATCTCGTACAGGCGGTGCGGGTCGGCCAGTACGGGCAGGACGTTGCCCTGCACCCACTGCGGCGAGAGCTCCGCGTCGTCGACGAGCAGTCCGCCGCCGGCCTTGACCACCGGCTGGGCGTTGAGCCGCTGTTCGCCGTTGCCGATCGGCAGCGGGACGTAGGCGGCCGGCAGCCCGACGGCGGAGAGCTCGGCGACGGTCATCGCGCCCGCGCGGCAGAGCATCATGTCCGCCGCCGCGTACGCGAGGTCCATCCGGTCCACGTACGGTACCGGGACGTACGGCGGCATCCCGGGCATGTTGTCGACACGCGGGACCTCGTTCTTCGGGCCGACCGCGTGCAGGATCTGGATGCCCGAGCGCTGGAGCACCGGGGCGATCTGCTGGATGACCTCGTTGAGGCGGCGGGCGCCCTGCGAGCCGCCGGAGACGAGCAGCGTCGGCAGGTTCGGGTCGAGGCCGAAGGCGGCGCGCGCCTCGGGCCGGACCCGGGCCCGGTCGAGCGTGGCGATCGTGTGCCGCAGCGGGATGCCGATGTAACGGGCGTTCCGCAGCTTGGAGTCCGGGGTGGCGACGCCGACCCCGGCCGCGTACCGCGAGCCGATCTTGTTGGCCAGGCCTGGCCGCGCGTTGGCCTCGTGGACCACGATCGGCACCCCGAGGCGCTTGGCCGCCAGGTAGCCGGGCAGCGCCACGTAGCCGCCGAAGCCGACCACGCAGTCCGCCTTGGTGCGCTCCAGGATCTGCTCGGCCGCCTTGATGGTGCCGCGCAGCCGTCCGGGGACGGTGATCAGCTCAGGGGTGGGCTTGCGCGGCAGCGGAACGGCGGGGATGAGCGCCAGCTCGTAGCCCCGCTCGGGCACGAGCCGGGTCTCCAGACCCTTCTCGGTCCCGAGCGCCGTGATCCCCACGGTCGGGTCCTGCCTGCGCAGGGCGTCCGCGAGGGCGAGCGCGGGCTCGATGTGGCCGGCGGTCCCCCCACCGGCGAGTACGACATGCACCGAAATTCACCGCTCTCCGGACGGACGCTTCTTGACGCGCCGTCGCATCGACTTCCATCTCACCCCGGCCCGCTTGCCCCAGCCGGGGCGGCGCATGGCCAGGGCCGCTTTCGCGGCGGGTTCCTGTCGCGCGAAGGCGATGAGGAGCCCGACGGCGAACATGGTCGGCAGCAGGGCCGACCCCCCGTACGAGAACAGCGGGAGCGGGACACCGGCGATCGGCAGCAGGCCGAGCACCGCACCGATGTTGATCACGGCCTGCGCCGTGATCCAGGTGGTCACGCCTCCCGCGGCGTACCTCACGAAGGGGTCCTCCGTGCGTCCGGCCACGCGGATACCCGCATAGCCTAGAGCCGCGAACAGGGCGAGTACCGACAGCGTCCCCGCCAGACCCAGTTCCTCCCCGGTGACGGCGAAGATGAAGTCGGTGTGCGCTTCGGGTAGTTGACCCCATTTTTCCACACTGGCGCCCAGTCCGGAACCGAACCATCCGCCCGAGGCCAGAGCATAGATGCCGTGGGCCGCCTGGAGGCAGGGCGCGCCCTCTCCCCCGGGGTCGGTGGCGCCGATGCAGGCGAACCGCTTCAGCCGGTTGTCACTGGTCCTGATCAGCAGGAAGCCGATCGCCCCCGCGACCGTGAGCACCCCGACGAAGAGCCTGGTGGGGGCACCCGCCGTCCACAGCAGCCCGAAGAGGATGGCGGTGAGCACGATCGCCGTGCCCATGTCCCCGCCGAGCATGATCAGGCCGAGCAGCAGGAACGTGCCGGGCACCAGCGGCACCAGCATGTGCTTCCACTGGGTGAGAAGTTTCATGTCCTGTTTGCGGGCCAGCAGATCGGCGCCCCACAGGATGAGCGCCAGCTTGCCGAACTCGCTGGGCTGGAGCATGAACGGTCCGCCCAGCGAGATCCAGTTCTGGTTGCCGCCGACCGCCCGCCCTATCCCCGGGATCTGGACGAGCACCATCAGGAAGACGGCGCCGACCAGGATCGGGTACGCGAGCGCCCGGTGCAGCTTGACCGGCATCCGGGAGGCGACCAGGAGCAGCGCGGTGCCGAGGATCGCGGCGAAGAACTGCTTGCGGAAGAAGTAGGAGGGCACGAGGTCGTAGCGGAGCGCCGTGATCATCGAGGCGCTGTAGACCATCACCAGGCCGAGCGTGGTGATGAGCAGCGCGGCGCCGAGGATGACGTAGTACGCGGTGAGGGGCCGGTCCCAGGCCCGCCGCGCCTGCTCGTACATCCGGCGTACGCCACCGGCGCGGGCGGGCCCCGGTGGCGCGGGAGAGCGGCCCCCGCCGCGGACGGCGGAGGGCCGACGGGTCCCGGCGGTTCTGCTCGGCATGGTCGCTGTCCCCTCCAGTCGTGCCCGGCGCTGCCGGACCCCCTTGCTGGTCAGGTCAGCCGCGCCCGGTGGTGGCGAGGGCCCGGACGGCGTCCGCGAAGGCCTCGCCCCGCTTGTTGTAGTTGGCGAACATGTCCATCGAGGCGCAGGCCGGGGCCAGCAGGACCGTGTCGCCCGGGCGGGCGAGCCGCGCCGCCTCCTGGACCGCCTCGGACATCGCCCCAGTGTCGGTCCGGTCGAGGTCCACGACCGGGACCTCGGGGGCGTGTCGCGTCAGGGCTTCGCGGATCAGCTCGCGGTCGGCGCCCATGAGGACGACGCCGCGCAGACGCTTCGCCGAAGCCGTCACGAGCTCGTCGAAGGTCGCGCCCTTGGCGAGGCCGCCGGCGATCCAGACGATCGGGTCGTAGGCCGCCAACGAGGCTTCCGCGGCGTGGGTGTTGGTGGCCTTGGAGTCGTCGACGTAGACGACGCCCTCGATCTCCTCGACCAGCTCGATGCGGTGCGGGTCGGGCCGGAAGGACCGCAGCCCGTCCCGTACGGCCTTCGGCTCCACGCCGAAGGCGCGGGCGAGGGCGGCCGCGGCGAGCGCGTTGGCGATGTTGTGCGGGGCGGGCGGGTTCACGTCCGCGACCTCGGCGAGCTCCTGGGCCTGCTTCTGCCGGTTCTCGACGAAGGCCCGGTCGACGAGGATGCCCTCGACGACGCCGAGCTGCGAGGGGCCGGGGGTGGAGAGCGTGAAGCCGATCGCGCGGCAGCCCTCCTCGACGTCGGCCTCGCGGACGAGGTCCTCGGTGGCCTTGTCGGCCGCGTTGTAGACGCAGGCGACGGTGTTGCCCTCGTAGATCCGGCCCTTGTCGGCGGCGTACGCCTCCATCGAGCCGTGCCAGTCGAGGTGGTCGGGCGCGAGGTTGAGCACGGCGGCCGAGTGGGCGCGCAGCGAAGGCGCCCAGTGCAGCTGGTAGCTGGAGAGTTCGACGGCGAGGACGTCGTACGTCTCCTCGCCGAGCACGGCGTCGAGGAGCGAGACGCCGATGTTGCCGACGGCGGCGGTCCGCAGCCCGGCGGCCTCCAGGATGGAGGCCAGCATCCGCACGGTCGTGGTCTTGCCGTTGGTGCCGGTGACGGCGAGCCAGGGGGCGGCGTCGGGGCCGCGCAGGCGCCAGGCGAGCTCGACATCGCCCCAGACCTCGACGCCCGCCTCGGCGGCGGCGGCGAAGAGCGGCTTGTCGGGCCGCCAGCCGGGCGCGGTGACGACGAGTTCGGTGCCCTCGGGCAGGGTGTCGCCGTCGCCGAGGCGGACGGTGATCCCCTCCGCCGCCAGCTCCGCGCCCTGCGCCCGGGAGCGCTCGTCGTCGCCGTCGTTGACGACGGTCACGACGGCGCCGAGGCCGTGCAGGACCCGGGCGGCCGGGATCCCGGAGACCCCGAGACCCGCGACGGTGACCCTCTTGCCGTTCCAGCTCACTTTTCGGATGCCCATCCCGCGTAGAAGAGGCCCAGGCCCACGATCACGCACATGCCCTGGATGATCCAGAACCGGACGACGACCAGGACCTCCGACCACCCCTTGAGTTCGAAGTGGTGCTGGAGCGGGGCCATCCGGAAGACGCGCTTGCCGGTCATCTTGAACGAGCCGACCTGGATGACCACCGACATGGTGATCAGCACGAACAGGCCGCCGAGCAGGGCGAGCAGCAGCTCGGTACGGGAGCAGATGGCGAGGCCGGCGAGCGCGCCGCCGAGGGCCAGCGAACCGGTGTCGCCCATGAAGATCTTGGCCGGCGAGGTGTTCCACCAGAGGAAGCCGAAGCAGGCGCCCATCAGGGCGGAGGCGACGACCGCGAGGTCGAGCGGGTCGCGGACCTCGAAGCAGGCGTTGGGGTTGGTCAGGGTGATCGCGTTGGCGCAGGACTCCTGGAACTGCCAGAGGCCGATGAAGGTGTACGCGCCGAAGACCATCACCGACGCGCCGGTGGCCAGGCCGTCCAGACCGTCCGTCAGGTTCACGCCGTTGGACATGGCCAGGATCATGAAGAGCGCCCAGATCACGAACAGCACCGGCCCGATGGCCCAGCCGAAGTCGGTGATGAAGGAGAGCTTCGTGGAGGCCGGGGTGAGCCCGCGCAGGTCCGCGAACTGGAGCGAGAGCACGGCGAAGGCGATGCCGACGATCAGCTGGCCGGCCATCTTCGCCTTGGCCCGCAGACCCAGCGAACGCTGCTTGACGATCTTGATGTAGTCGTCGAGGAAGCCGACCAGACCCATGCCGGCCATCAGGAAGAGGACGAGGACGCCCGAGTACGTCGGGTCCTCACCGGTGATGACCTTGGCCAGGGCGTACGCGATGAGCGTGGCCAGGATGAAGGAGATGCCGCCCATGGTGGGCGTGCCCTTCTTCCCGGCGTGGCCGCGCGGGCCGTCGTCGCGGATGAACTGCCCGTACCCCTTGCGCGCAAGGAGCTTGATGAGCAGCGGGGTGCCGATCAGGGTCAGGAAGAGCCCGATGGCCCCCGCGAAGAGGATCTGCCTCATCGGCCCGTGACCTCGCTCTCGGAGTCGAGGAGGGCCAGGGCGACCTGCTCCAGACCGACCGACCTGGAAGCCTTCACAAGGACGACGTCCCCCGGGCGCAGCTCACTGCGCAACAGGTCGACCGCCGCCTGCGCGTCGGACACGTGCACCGACTCCTCACCCCACGAACCCTCGTTATATGCGCCCAGTTGCAGCCAGGACGCTTCCCTGTCCCCGACCGCGACGAGCTTGCTGACGTTGAGCCGGACGGCGAGCCGTCCGACCGCGTCGTGCTCGGCGAGCGATGCGTCTCCGAGCTCGGCCATCTTGCCGAGCACCGCCCACGTACGGCCCCCCTGGGCCTGTGCGGCCCGGCCCATGGCCGCGAGCGCGCGCAGGGCGGCTCGCATGGACTCGGGGTTCGCGTTGTAGGCGTCGTTGACGATCGTCACGCCGTCCGGACGCTCGGTGACCTCCATGCGCCAGCGCGACAGGGTGCCCGCCTCGGAGAGCGCGGTGGCGATCTCCTCCACGGACATGCCCAGCTCATGGGCGACGGCGGCCGCGGCGAGCGCGTTCGACACGTGGTGCTCACCGTACAGGCGCAAGGTCACGTCACTGCACCCGGTGGGTGTGTGAAGCTTGAAAGAGGGCTGTCCAGCAGTTGTGAGACGGACGTTCTCGGCACGTACGACCGCTTCGTCCGACTCTCCGAACAACGTCACGCGCGCGCGGGTCCGTTCGGCCATGGCGCGCACGAGCGGGTCGTCGGCGTTGAGGACCGCGACACCGCCCTGGTCGGCCGGCGGCAGCGACTCGACGAGTTCGCCCTTCGCCTGCGCGATCTGCTCGCGGCCGCCGAACTCGCCGATGTGGGCGGAGCCCACGTTGAGGACGAGTCCGATGCGCGGCGGGGTCAGTCCGGTGAGGTAACGGATGTGACCGATGCCGCGGGCGCCCATCTCGAGGACCAGGTGCTGGGTCTCGTCGCTCGCGCGCAGCGCCGTCAGCGGCAGCCCGATCTCGTTGTTGAGCGAGCCGGGTGTCCAGACGGTGGGCGCGTGGTGCTGCAGGACCTGGGCGATCAGGTCCTTGGTGGAGGTCTTGCCGGCCGAGCCGGTCAGCGCGACGACGTCGGTGCCGAGGCGTTCGACGACGGCCCGCGCGAGGGCGCCGAGGGCCGCCTGGACGTCGTCCACGACGATCGCGGGCAGCCCGAGGGGGCGGGCCGCGAGCACGGCCACCGCGCCCGCCTCGACGGCGCGGGCCGCGTAGTCGTGGCCGTCGACCTGTTCGCCGGCGAAGGCGGCGAACAGGCTGCCGGGCTTCACCTCGCGGGAGTCGATGACGACGGGACCGGTGATCCGGACGGCCGGATCCGGTATGTCGTGCGACTGCCCGCCGACGATTGCGGTGATCTCGGCGAGGGAGAGGGCGATCACAACTTATCCCTGACTGTTCTTGAGGCTGCGTTCAATCGCTGCGCGCAGGACCTGGCGGTCGTCGAAGGGGCGGACCACCCCGGCGATGTCCTGGCCCTGCTCGTGGCCCTTGCCGGCGACGAGCACGGTGTCGCCCGGCTGGGCGCGGGCCACGGCCGCGGCGACGGCGGCGGCCCGGTCGGCGTCGACCAGGACGTCACCGCGCTCGTGCACGGGCACCTCGGCGGCGCCCGCGAGCATCGCGGCCAGGATCGCGAGGGGGTCCTCGGAACGGGGGTTGTCGGAGGTGAGTACGGCGGTGTCGGCGAGGCGCGCCGCGGCGGCGCCCATCGGGCCGCGCTTGGTGGTGTCCCGGTCGCCGCCGCAGCCGAGGACGATGTGCACCTTGCCCTCGGTGACCTTGCGCAGCGAGCGCAGGACCGATTCGACGGCGTCCGTCTTGTGGGCGTAGTCGACGACGGCGAGGTACGGCTGGCCGGCGTCGACGCGCTCCAGGCGGCCGGGGACGCCGGGGACGGCGGCGACGCCGTCGGCCGCGGTCTGCGGGTCGAGCCCGGCGACGGCCAGGGTGACGATCGCGGCGAGGGTGTTGGCGACGTTGAACGGGCCGGGCAGCGGGGCGGCGGCGGTGATCCGCTCGCCCTCGGGGCCGACGACCGTGAACGTGGAGCCGTGCGAGCCGATCTCGACGGACTCGGCGCGCCAGTCGGCGTCCGGGTGGCCCTCGGCGGAGAAGGTGACGATCGGGACGGTCGCCTCCTCGGAGAGCCGGCGGCCGTAGGCGTCGTCGAGGTTCACCACACCGCGCCTGCTGCGCTCGGGGGTGAAGAGCCGCGCCTTGGCCTGGAAGTAGTCCTCCATGTCGGAGTGGAACTCCATGTGCTCCGGGCTGAGGTTGTTGAAGACGGCGACGTCGAAGACGCAGCCGTCGACCCGGCCGAGCACGAGGGCGTGGCTGGAGACCTCCATCGCGACCGCCTCGACACCGCGTTCGCGCATGACGGCGAAGAGGGCCTGGAGGTCGGTGGCTTCGGGGGTGGTCCGTTCGGACTTGATGCGCTCGTCGCCGATCCGCATCTCGACCGTGCCGATGAGGCCGCTCATGCGGCCGGCCGCCTGGAGACCGCCCTCCACCAGGTAGGCGGTGGTGGTCTTGCCGGAGGTACCGGTGATGCCGATCTGGAGGAGGTCCTCACCCGGCCGGCCGTAGATCTCGGCGGCGAGCTCGCCCATCCGGCCGCGCGGGTCCTCCACCGCCAGGACCGGCAGGCCCGTCTCGGCGGCACGTGCGGCGCCCGCCGGGTCGGTGAGGATCGCGGCGGCGCCGAGCCCGGCGGCCTGGGCGGCGAAGTCCGCGCCGTGCACCCGGGCGCCGGGGAGGGCCGCGTACACGTCACCGGGGCGTACCGCCCGTGAGTCGTGGGTGATGCCCGTGACGTCGGTGGCGCCGGGCGTCTCGATCCCGAGCCGGGCGGCCAGGTCGCCCAAGGGTGTCGGGCGGGCCTGCTCGGGGCGGGGCGGGGCGGTTCGGTACTGATCAGCGTGTGGCACGGCGGTGAGCGTACCGGGCTCACCCGCCGCGGGGCCAAAAGAGGCCCGGGCGTCGCCGGAGTTCGATTTCCGGTTCCCGGAATGGGGGGTGATCGTGCTCACTGGTGCTCCCGGCGTGTCACTCGCTGTCCTTGAAAATGACCGGCAGTCGGGCGGGCTCGCTGCCGGTCGGGGCCACGTGCAAGGTCTTGAGGGCGAACTCCATGACCTTCTTGTAGATGGGTCCGCAGATCTGGCCGCCGAAGTAGTTCCCCTTGGTGGGGTTCTGGATGGCGCAGTAGACCGTGATCTGCGGGTCGTCGGCGGGCGCGAAGCCCGCGAAGGAGGCTGTGTACCCCTTGTAGCGGCCGAGCTCGGGGTCGACGCGGTTGGCGGTGCCGGTCTTGCCCGCGACCCGGTAGCCGGGGATGCGGGCCTTGGTGCCGGTGCCCTCCTCGTTGCCGACCACGGACTCCAGCATCTGCGCGAGGGTCTTGGCGGTCTTCTCGCTGACCACCCGGGTCTGCTGGGGGGCGGGCGCCGGGGTGAACCGGCCGTCGGGGCCCTTGGTGCCGCGGACGAGGGTGGGCTCGATCCGTACGCCTCCGTTGGCGATGGTCGAGTAGACCGAGGCGGCCTGCATGGCGTTGATGGAGAGGCCCTGGCCGAAGGGGATGGTGTACTGCTGCGAGGTCGACCAGTTCTGCGGCTTGGCGAGGATGCCCGGCGTCTCGCCGGGGTAGCCGAGCCCGCTGGGGCTGCCGATGCCGAACTTGCGCAGGTACGAGTGGAGGACCCGGTTGGCCTCGGCCTGGGTCTTCCCGAGCTGGCCGGTGGCCAGGATCGTGCCGATGTTGCTGGACTTGGCGAGGACCCCGTTGAGGGTCAGGTACCAGGTCGGGTGGTCGATGTCGTCCTTGAAGAGCCGGTCGCCGCGGTGCAGCCGGTTGGGGACGGTGACGTGGGTGCCGGGGGTGGCGACGCCCTCCTCCAGAACGGCGGCCATGGACATGACCTTGCTGGTGGAGCCGGGCTCGTAGGCGTCCTGGAGGGCCGCGTTGCCCATCGCGGCGGCGTTGGCCGCGGACAGGTCGTTGGGGTCGAAGCCGGGGGCGTTGGCCATGGCCAGGACCTCGCCGGTCTTCGTGTTCTGCACTATGACGTAACCGCGGTCGGCCTTGGACTTCCGCACCTGCTCGGTGATGGCCTGCTGGGCGGCCCACTGGATGTCCCGGTCGATGGTCAGCTCGATGTCGGAGCCGGGCACGGCCGGGGTGCCCCGGGAGCCGGCGGTGGGCACCTGACGGCCACCGGACTCGGCGAACCTGATCTTGCCGTCCTGGCCCGCGAGTTCCTTGTCGAGCATGGACTCCAGGCCGCCGGCGCCGCGGCCCTCGCCGTTGACGTAGCCCAGTATCCCGGCGGCCAGCTCCCTGTTGGGGTAGACGCGCTTGGTGCTGGGTTCGCTGAGGATGCCGCCGAGCAGGCTGACGCCGTTGCCGCCCTCGGCGGGCGTGGCCTTCTTCTCGTAGACCTTCTTGAGGTCCTTGATCTGGTTCCAGACCTGAGGCGTCTGCTTGCGGGCGAGCAGGGTGTAGCGGGACTTGGGGGTGCGGAGCTTCTTGGCGAGCTCCGCGGGCTCCTTGCCCAGGAGCGGCGCGAGGAGCGCGGCGGCCTGCTCGGGGGCGTCCCGCACCTTGCTCTGCTCGGGCGTGAAGAGCTTGGGGTCGGCGGTGATGTCGTACGCGTCGACACTGGCCGCGAGCGCGATGCCGGAGCGGTCGGTGATCTCGCCCCGGTCGGCGGAGAGCGTGTACTCCTGGAAGCGGTGGGCCTCGGCCTTGGCGGCGAGTTCGCCGGCGTCGACGGCCTGCACCTGAAGGAGCCGGACGACGAAGGCCAGCATCACGAGGGTCAGGCCGAGGGAGACGAGCCGCAGCCGGGGCTTGGGGCTGCCGAGCCGGATGGTGCGCGCCTTCGGCCGGGCCGGCGGGCGGGTGGCGGGCCTGCGCGGGGCTCCGGAGCGGGCGGCGGCCGGGCGGGCCGTGGTCGGGCGGGGGCCGGCCGGGCGCGCCGGGCGATCGGCGCGGGCGGGGCCGGGCACCCGGCGGCGCGGGGGCTCCTTCGGGGGCACTCGGGTCACCTGCCGGTGTTCGTCGGGGCGGGCGCGGTCGTCGTCGCGGAGGGCGGGACAGGGGTGGGCTGCGTGCCGTTCGCCGTGCTCGCCGTGTTCGTCGCGGTCGGCGTGGTCGGCGTGGTTTGCGTGGTCGGCGTGGGGTCCGGCTGGGGCGCCGGGTCGGGCTTCGGCGGCTCGCCGGGCGTCGGGGCGGAGGCCTTGGAGGGCTCGCCGCGCACCGTCCCGTCGGGGTCGAGGAAGGCGGGGCTGCCGCCGGGGACCATGCCGAGTTCCCGGGCCCGCCGCTCCAGCGCGTCGGGCGCGGAGTAGTCGTCCACGTCCCGCTGGAGGGCCTGCTCCTCGTCGGTCAGCTCGGTGGTGCGGTTCTTGAGGTCGCGCAGCTTGAAGGAGCCCTGGTTGAGGGCGGAGTTCAGCAGCAGCAGGGTGATCAGCCCGCCGCCGAGGAGCACGACGACCAGCAGGACGAAGGGGGTACGGGCGGCGCTGCTGGGTCCCGAGGGCATCAGCCGCCCGAGTCGCGCGGCCCGCCCTTTGAGCGGCCCCTTCGTCGTCATGCGCGCTCGTCCTCCCGGATGCGCTGCGCTCCTCGGAGCCGGGCCGGGGCCGCGCGGCGGTTCTCGGCGATCTCCTCCTCGGTGGGGAGTTCCGCGCCGCGGGTGAGCAGCTTCAGGCGGGGCTGGTACTGCTCGGGGACCACCGGCAGGCCGGGCGGCGCGGTGTTCGCGGCGCCGGCCGCGAAGACCTGCTTGACCAGCCGGTCCTCCAGGGAGTGGTAGGACAGGACCGCGATCCGGCCGCCGACGGCGAGCACCTTCACCGCCGCCGGGATCGCCTCCTCCAGGACCGTCAGTTCGCCGTTGACCTCGATGCGCAGGGCCTGGAAGGTGCGCTTGGCCGGGTTGCCGCCGGTGCGCTTGGCCGCCTGCGGGAGCGCGTCGCGGATCAGCTCGACGAGGCGGGCGCTGTTGGTGAAGGGCTCCCGGTCGCGCTCGCGCACGACCGCCGAGACGATCCGCTTGGCCTGCTTCTCCTCGCCGTACGCCCGCAGGATCCGGACCAGCTCGCCGGCCGGGTAGGTGTTGAGGACCTCGGCGGCGCTGACGCCGGTCGTCTGGTCCATGCGCATGTCGAGCGGCGCGTCCTGCGCGTACGCGAAGCCGCGGTCGGCCTCGTCGAGCTGCATGGAGGAGACGCCCAGGTCGAAGAGGATGCCGTCGACGCGCGGGATGCCGAGCCGGTCGAGGACCTCGGGCAGCTCGTCGTAGACCGCGTGGACGAGCGTGGCGCGCTCTCCGTACGGGGCGAGCCGCTCGCCGGAGAGCCGCAGCGCCTCCTTGTCCCGGTCGAGGGCGACCAGGCGCGCCTCGGGGAACCGCTTGAGCAGTGCCTTGCTGTGGCCGCCGAGGCCGAGGGTGCAGTCGACGACGACCGCGCCGGGGCGCTCCAGGGCGGGGGCCAACATGTCCAGGCACCGCTGGAGCATCACCGGGACGTGTCGGTCGTTGCTCAATGCGCCCTCTCAGAATTCGGCTCAGATTCGGCGCGGCCGCTACGCATCCGCCGCACACGCGGGGGAGAAACTGCGGAAATCGCTCAATGTCTCCGTGAAACTCCGCGTCACTTTAGTCCACTGACCCCGACGGTCAATCAACCGGCTGGCGCGTCGCGCGGGCCGTCGGACGGAGCCGGTCGTTCCCGGCGACTCACCCGGATGGACGTGCCCCCGCCCCGCCTGTGGGTTACCTCACAACAAGGCTCATTGACGTTCTTTGTCCACTCTCACAGCGGGCCTCCGGTGGGCGTGACCATTACCGTCGTATTCATGTCGACCTCTGCGCACCTCTCCGCCGAATCCGCTGATTCCTCCGACGTGATAGGCACCGCCGGTACCGTCACCGACCGGCTCGTCGAGGCCAACGGGCGATACGCCGCCAAGTTCACCGACCCGGGCATGGACGCCCGGCCCGTGCTGAACGTGGCCGTGGTCGCCTGCATGGACGCCCGCCTCGACCTGCACGCCGCGCTCGGCCTGGAGCTCGGCGACTGCCACACCATCCGCAACGCGGGCGGCGTGGTCACCGACGACGTGATCCGCTCCCTCACGATCAGCCAGCGTGCCCTCGGCACCCGCAGTGTGGTGCTCATCCACCACACCGGCTGCGGTCTGGAGTCGCTCACCGAGGAGTTCCGGCACGACCTGGAGATGGAGGTCGGTCAGCGGCCGGCCTGGGCCGTGGAGGCCTTCCGTGACGTCGAGCAGGACGTCCGGCAGTCGATGCAGCGGGTGCGGACCTCCCCGTTCCTGCTGCACACCGGCGATGTCCGGGGCTTCGTCTTCGACGTGACGACCGGTCTGCTGCGCGAGATCGACCCGGCCTGATCCGGCCTGATCACGACCATGTCCCCGGCCGCTCCCGACCCGATTCACCGGGCGCAACACAGCAAACCCCGGCATATCGCTCCCCGTTGTCCACAGCCGAGTGACACAACCCGGCAGAGGCAACAAGAATGCTCGGGTGACACCCCCCGAGACACCTCGGGGGCAGGTGTCGGTGTTTACGGAGGGGCCGAGGAGGGCCGGGTGACGACCTATGACGATCGAGCGAGCCTCACAGATCTGACCACCACAGCGGAGCGTGTCCGCAGGTCGGTGGAGGGTGTGATCGAGGGCAAGCCTGAGGTCGTACGGCTTTCGCTGACCGTGCTGCTCGCCGAGGGACATCTTCTGATCGAGGATGTCCCCGGCGTCGGCAAGACGATGCTGGCCAAGACGCTGGCGCGGTCGATCGACTGCTCGGTGCGCCGCATCCAGTTCACGCCCGACCTGCTGCCCTCGGACATCACGGGCGTGTCGATCTTCGACCAGCAGCGGCGGGACTTCGAGTTCAAGCCGGGCGCGATCTTCGCCCAGATCGTGATCGGCGACGAGATCAACCGCGCCTCGCCGAAGACCCAGTCCGCGCTCCTGGAGTCCATGGAGGAGCGGCAGGTCACGGTCGACGGCCAGACGTACGAGCTGCCGAGCCCGTTCATGGTGGTGGCCACGCAGAACCCGGTGGAGATGGAGGGCACGTACCCGCTCCCCGAGGCCCAGCGCGACCGCTTCATGGCACGGGTCTCGATCGGCTACCCCAGCGCGGAGGCCGAGCTCCAGATGCTCGACGTCCACGGCGGGGTCAACCCGCTGGACGACCTCCAGCCGGTCGCGCACGCCCATGACATCGTCAAGCTGATCGACGCGGTCCGGGGCGTCCATGTCGCCGACTCCGTGCGCCGGTACGCCGTCGAGGTCGTCGGCGCGACGCGGCACCACCCCGACCTGAGACTCGGCGCCTCCCCGCGGGCCACGCTGCACCTGCTGCGCGCCGCCAAGGCGTCCGCCGCGCTCAGCGGCCGCGAGTACGTCCTGCCGGACGACCTCCAGGCGCTCGCCGTGCCGGTCCTCGCCCACCGGCTCCTGCCGACGGCCCAGGCCCAGCTGAACCGGCGCACCGCGGAGCAGGTCGTCCTCGACATCCTGCAGCGCACCCCCGTTCCGGCCGCGGCGCCGCCCGCCGGCCCGCACTACGGCCAGCAGCCCGGCGTCCGGCCGCTGTGATGACGACCTCCGCCGCGCCGGAGGGGCAGCGGGGCGCCGACGACCGGGACGGCCCCCCGGCCGAGGACGGGACCGGGCTGCGCGCCGCCCTGAGCGGTCTGACCACGCGCGGCCGGTCCTTCCTCGCCGCCGGTCTCGCCGCCGGGGCCTGCGCCTACGTCCTGGGCCAGGGCGATCTGCTGCGCGTCGGGCTGCTGCTCGCCGTGCTGCCGCTGATCTGCGTCGGCGTGCTGCACCGCACCCGCTACCGGGTGGCGGGCAGCCGGCGGCTGTCGCCGCAGCGGGTGCCGGTCGGCTCGGAGGCCCGGGTCCACCTCCGGATGGACAACGTCTCCAAGCTGCCCACCGGCCTGCTGATGCTCCAGGACCACGTCCCGTACATGCTCGGGCCACGGCCCCGGTTCGTCCTGGACCGGGTCGAGGCGGGCGGCCGGCGCGAGGTGTCGTACCGGGTCCGCTCCGATCTGCGCGGCCGCTTCCCGCTGGGCCCGCTCCAGCTCCGGCTGAACGACCCGTTCGGCATGTGCGAGCTGACCCGCTCCTTCAGCGCGTACGACACCCTGACCGTGGTCCCCCGGACCGAAGCGCTGCCGCCGGTGAAGCTGACCGGTGAGGCGGCGGGGTACGGCGACGGCAGCCTGCGCTCGCTGGCGCTCGCCGGGGACGACGACATCATTCCGCGCGCCTACCGCCACGGCGACGACCTGCGCCGGGTGCACTGGCGGTCCACCGCGCGCTACGGCGAGCTGATGGTGCGCCGTGAGGAGCAGCCGCAGCGGGCCCGCTGCACGGTGCTGCTCGACACCCGCGCCCTCGCCTACCAGGGCGCGGGCCCCGACTCGGCCTTCGAGTGGGCGGTCTCGGGCGCGGCCTCCGTCCTCGTGCACATGCTGGAGCGCGGCTTCTCGGTACGGCTCCTCACCGACACGGGCACGGCGGTGCCGGGCGAGGGCGCGGAGGGGTTCGCCGGCAGTTCGCAGGACTCGGCCGAGGCGGCCGGGCTGCTGATGGACGCCCTCGCCGTCGTGGACCATTCCGAAGGGGCCGGTCTCTCGCGCGCGTACGACGTGCTGCGCGGCGGGAACGAGGGCCTGCTCGTCGCATTCGTCGGCGACATCGACGAGGAGCAGGCCGCGCTGGCCGCGCGGATGCGGCAGCGCGGCGGCGCGGCCGTCGCCTTCGTCCTGGACTCCGGGACGTGGTTGACCGGCGGCGCGGTGGCCGGCGCGATCGACGAGCGGCTGCGGCAGCTGCGCGAGGCCGGGTGGACGGCGCTGGCCGTGCCTCCGGGGGCCAGGCTCGCCGAGCTGTGGCGGCAGGCGAGCGGCATCCGGGCGGAGAGCGCCTCGGGTGACACCTACGGAGGTTGGTCATGAGCGGCCGCGGGCGGCTGACACTGGGCGCCTACGCGGCCACGCTGATGGCGGCGGGAGCCCTCCTTCCGCTGGTGAGTCCGTCGACGTGGATCCTCACGGCGGCGATCCTGCTGGCGGTGCAGAGCGGCGTCGGCGCCTGGACCCGGCGGGTGCCGCTGGCGCGGCCGGTGACGGTGGCGGCCCAGTTCGTCGTCACCCTCCTCGCGCTGACCCTGGTCTTCGCCCGGGAGCAGGCGCTGCTCGGCTTCCTGCCCGGGCCGACGGCCTGGTCCCGGTTCGCCGCGCTGTTCCAGGCGGGTGCCGACGACGTCGGTACGTACGCGACGCCGGCGCCGGACACCGAGGGCATCCGGCTGATGGTGATCAGCGGCGTGCTCCTGATCGGGCTCCTGGTGGACACGCTCGCGGTGACCTTCCGCAGCGCGGCCCCCGCGGGTCTGCCGCTGCTCGCGCTGTACTCGGTGGCGGCGGGGCTCTCCGAGGGCGGCGCGAGCTGGCTCTGGTTCCTGTTCGCCGCCTCCGGCTATCTGCTGCTGCTCCTCGCGGAGAGCCGGGACCGGCTCTCGCAGTGGGGCCGCGTCTTCGGCGGCGCGCCACGGACCGGGCGACCGGGGACGGGATCCGGAACCGGGTCCGGGGGCTCTGGGGGCTCGGGGGGCGGGAAGGCGCTCGCCGCCGTGCGGACCGGGCGACGGATCGGCGTGGTCGCCATGGGCGTCGCGCTGGCGGTGCCTGCGGTGCTGCCCACGCTCTCCGGGGGCCTGTTCGGCGCGCCGGGCGGGGGACCGGGCGACGGTGGCAAGGGCGGCACGATCTCGGCGGTGAACCCGCTGGTCTCGCTCCAGGACAACCTCCGCCAGCCCGAGGACCGTGAGGTGCTGAGGTACCGATCGAACGCGACCGACACGAACGGCCAGTACCTGCGGCTGGTCGCCCTCGACCAGTTCGACGGCACGTCGTGGAAGTCCTCGGTCCGCCCCATCGAGGACGTGCCCGAGCGGCTGCCCCGGCCGACCGGGCTGAGCGACCTGGTCCGCACGATCGAGGTGACGGGCAACTTCGTCGCCTCCCCGACGTACGAGCAGAAGTGGCTGCCGATGCCCTTCCCGGCGGACCGGGTGGAGATCGGTGGCCGCTGGCGGTACGAGCCCGCCGGCCGGATGCTCGTCGGCGACGACGGGCAGAACACGGCGGGCGCGCGCTACTCGGTGACGAGCCTCGACGTCCGGCCGACGGCCCAGCAGCTTGCGGACGCCCCGCCGGCGCCGGAGTCGCTCCGCGCCGAGTACACCAAGATCCCCGACTCGTTGCCGCCCGTGGTGCGGGCGACGGCTCTTCAGGTCACGAAGAACGCCCGGAACGACTACGAGCGGGCCGTGAAGCTCCAGGACTGGTTCACGACGGACGGCGGCTTCCGCTACGACGTCGACGTGGACTCGGGTACGGGAGTCCAGGCGATCACGCGCTTCCTGGAGCGCCGGGAGGGCTTCTGCGTCCACTTCTCGTTCTCGATGGCGGCGATGGCGCGGTCGATCGGGATCCCGGCGCGGGTGGCGGTCGGCTTCATGCCGGGCAGCCGGCAGTCCGACGGCACGCTGTCGGTCGGCATCCGGGACGCCCACGCCTGGCCCGAGCTGTACTTCGAGGGCGCGGGGTGGACCCGGTTCGAGCCGACCCCGTCGCGGGGGTCCGCGCCGGAGTACACGCGTGAGCAGTCTCCGTCGGGCACGCCGTCCGAGTCGGCGCAGCCGTCGAGCAGCGCCTCGGCGGCGCCGTCCGCGGCGCCGAGCACCTCGGAGAGCTGCCCGGCGCAGATGCGCCGCCAGGGCGAGTGCGGCCAGGACGAGGTGGCGGGCGCCGCCTCGTCGGACGGCGGCGGTACGAACCCGCTGGCGGTGGTGCTGGTGTGCCTGGGGGTGGCGGCGCTGGTCCTGTTGCCGCTGTCGCCGTCGCTGTGGCGGAGCCGGGTACGGGCGAGGCGGCTCGGCTCCTCGGGGCGGACCGCCGAGGACGGGGCGGCGAGGACGCTGGACGCGTGGCGGGAGATCAACGACACCGCCTGGGACCACGGGGTGGTGCCGGACGAGTCGATGACGCCCCGCAGGACGGCGGCGCGGATCGTCCGCCTGGCCGCCCTGGAGGGCGAACCGGCGAACGCGGTGCACCGGGTGGCCCGGGCGGTCGAGCAGGTTCTCTACGCCCCGCGGCCCCGCCCGGGCACGGGCCTGGTGGACGAGGTGTCCCTGGTCCGCTCGGGCTTCACGGCGGCGTCGTCCCGCGGCGTCCGCATCCGCGCCCTGCTCGCGCCGCACTCGGCCGTTCGGGTGGTCTGGGCCGCCTCGGCGTGGTGGTCGACGACGACCACGCGCTGGCGCGCGACCCGCGACGCCCTGACAACCCGCGCAACCACCCGCCTCCGCCCCAAGCCCTCCCACCCGAAGCCCTGAGGGACCCCGTGCCCACTCCCGTGTGCCCACCCGTCCCGCTGGGCGGGAAGGGTGGGCACACGGGACGGCGCCCCTGCGGGCGCGTTCCGCTCCAGGCCCCCCGCCCGCACACCGGGGCGGTTGCGTCGCGCGAGGGCCCTGGGGTGGACGAGGGGCACGGGCGGAGGCGCCCGCAGGGGCGCCGTTCCGTTGGCCCACCCGTTCCGCCCCAGCGGAACGACTGCCCACGACGGGGGGCGCCGAGGCCGGGACAGGGCCTGGGGGCGACGCCCTCGACGCGGCCCCCGAACGCAACGAGCCCCGTGGAGCGGGACGCGCTGCGGCGTGCCGGCCCACGGGGCTCGGGAGATGTCAGGGGCAGGGCCCTCGGCGCGGCCTCAGTGGCCGCCGCCCTGCTGTTCGTCGCGGCGGCGCTGCCACCGCTCCTCGATCCGGTTCATCACCGAGCGGCGCCGTCGGGTCTGCCGACCCCCGGCCTCCGCCCCGCCTGTCGTCGCCTGCTGCTCACCCGGCTTGGGCGCTTTGCGCCATCCGGTGACCGCCAGGACCGCGCAGCCCAGCATGACGAGGAACCCCACCACGCTGATCCAGATCTGCTGAGCGACCATTCCAGCCATGAGGAGCGCGATACCCACCAGGAAGCCGGCGACTGCCTGGTAGACCCGTCGCCGGGTGTACGTACGCAGTCCGCTTCCCTCGAGCGCTGTCGCGAACTTGGGATCTTCGGCGTACAGCGCTCGCTCCATCTGCTCGAGCATTCGCTGCTCGTGCTCCGAGAGCGGCACGGAGTCCTCCTAGTCGTCGGTCGCGGGGGCGACCGGGATGCGGCCCTTTCAGGATAGGCAGGGAATCGCCCCCGTGAAACCCGCCCTCAACGCGTATTCGCCAATCCGGGCCGCCATGCGGTCAGGTTGCTGAAGCGTTGATTCCCCAGCACCTTCCCTGTCATGCCGGACGGTGTCCCCCGATCATACGGGGCAAAGCCGTCGGCCGGGGGTGCTGTGGCGTACTCCATGTGCGGCTGCGTCGCTGATCAGCGCCGCAGGGCCGAGCGTCAGGGGCGCTTCTCGCCCAGGAGGTGCAACTGGGTGGCGATGGCATGGAACGACGGAAGCTCCGCCGCGGCGGCCTCCAGCTTGAGCAGGGCCTCCGCCGCGCCGGGCTCGGTGTCGACCAGGGCGCCGGGGACGAGGTCGGCGAAGACCCGTACGCCGTGCACCGCGCCCACGTCCAGACCGGCCGCGCCGGCCAGCTCGGTGAGCTGCTCGGCGGTGAAGCGGCGGGGCACGGGGTCGCCCTCGCCCCAGCGGCCGGCCGGGTCGCCGAGGGCGTTCCTGGCCTCGGTGAAGTGGCCGGCCAGGGCGCGGGCGAGGACGGCGCCGCCGACGCCCGCCGCGAGCAGGCTGAGCGCGCCGCCGCCCCGCAGCGCGGCCACCGCGTTCCGTACGCCCTCGGCCGGGTCGTCCACGTACTCCAGGACGCCGTGGCAGAGCACCACGTCGTACCCGTCGCGGGCGACCACGTCGAAGAGCCCCCGGATGTCGCCCTGGACGCCGGTGACCCGCTCGGCGACCCCGGCCTCGGCGGCCCGGCGCTCCAGCGCGAAGAGGGCGTTGGGGCTGGGGTCGACGACGGTCACCCGGTGGCCGAGACGGGCCACCGGCACGGCGAAGTTGCCGGAGCCGCCGCCCGTGTCGAGGACATCGAGGCTGTCCTTCCCGGTGGCCTTGACCCGGCGGTCGAGGGCGTCCTTGAGGACGTCCCAGACGACGGCCGTACGAAGGGAGGCGCGCGACGGGCGCGACGACGCCTCTCGACCGAAGACAGGGGAAGGGTCCGACACGGCTGTTGACTCCTCGGTGACGGTGTACGAACGCCTCCCACCCTATGGCCTCGCGCGCCGTCCCCGGCTCAACGGCCCCTCACCCCGTGGCCTCCCCGGCGCCGGTCTGGCGCGGCAGCACGGGCTGGAGGACGAGGAGGCGCTCGACCAGGCGCAGGAACATCGCGGCGTCCCGGATCAGGTCGTCGGCCTCCCGCCGGGTCGCCGCGCCCGGTATGCCCGCCTCGGCCCGGGCCCGGCGGGCGGCCCCCGAGGCGAACAGGGCGCTCCACTCGGTGAGCTCGGGCGCTATCTCGGGCAGCACCTCCCAGGCGCTGCGGATCCTGGTCCGTTTACGGGCATTGGTCTCCGGCCTGCCCCGCACGGCGAGCACGGCGGCCGCGGTGCGCAGCGCGGCGAGGTGGGCGGTGGCGTACCGCTCGTTGGGCGGGTCGAGGGCGACCGCCTCGTCGAGGCCCGCGCGGGCCTGGGCGAGCAGGTCGAGGGCCGCGGGCGGCGCGCTGGAGCGGCGCAGCACGGGGTGGACGTCGGCGGGTGGCCCGGCCGGTGCGGGAGCGGCACGGCCGCCCGTACGGCGCCGGGGCGCGGCGGCTGCGGAGGAGCTGGTCATGACGAGCCTCCTGTCGTCGTGTGACGGCTCTGTGTCCGTATGTGTCCATCGTGAAGGGCACCACTGACAATCCGGCTGACCTGCGGTTTTGCCGAGAACGTCGCCCCGGGGTAGGTTTTTGCACTGACTGGTCAGTTCAAAAGGGGAAAGTGGGGGTGACCGGTGGAAGCGAAGCCGGAGGAGCCGCACGGCGCCGCCGTCGTCGCGGACGGGTTCGGGCTGAAGGGACCGCGCGGCTGGGTCTTCCGCGAGGTCGGCCTGCGCGCCGAACCCGGCGCGCTCGTCGCGATCGAGGGCCCGTCCGGTTCGGGGCGCACCTGTCTGCTGCTCGCGCTGACCGGCCGGATGAAGCCCCACGAGGGCCACGCCGAGGTCGCCGGGCTCCCGCTGCCCCGCCGGATGGCCGCCGTACGCCGGATCAGCGCGCTCGGCCCGGTGCCCGGGGTCAGCGACCTCGACCCGTCCCTCACCGTCGCCGAGCACCTGCGTGAGCGCGCCCTGCTCCAGCGCCGCTACGACGGCTCCGTCCGGGCCCTGTTCCGGCCGCCCGGCGAGCGCGCCGCCGCCACCAGGGCGCGGATCGACGCGGCCCTGGAGACCGCCGGGCTCGACCTGGGCACCCTGCCGAAGGCCGAGCGGACCTCCGTACGCGATCTGGAGCGCCTGGAGGCCCTGCGCCTCTCCGTGGCCCTGGCCCTGATCGGCCGGCCCCGCCTGCTCGCCCTCGACGACACCGACCTCAAGCTCTCGACCGCCGACCGCGCCGAGGCCTGGGCCCTGCTGCGCTCGATCGCCGACGCGGGCACGACCGTGCTCGCCGTGTGCAGCGAGGCCCCCGGGGACGCCCTGACGATCACCACCGCGCCACGCGAGGCCGAAGAGGCCGAAGCCGCGAACGCCGAAGAGGCCGCGAACGCCGAAGAGGCCGACGCCGGGGAAGCCACGGAAACCACTGGACCCACGGCGGACCCCGAGGCTGCGGCAGACCCCGAAGCCACAGAAGCCACCGACGACACGACCGAGGAGGGGGAAGCCGATGCGCTCGCCGAAACTGGCCGCGCTTGAGCTGAAGCGGTTCGGCAGGGGGAAGCTGCCGCGTGCCGCGCTCGTCGCGATCCTGCTGCTGCCACTGCTGTACGGCGCCCTGTACCTGTGGTCCTTCTGGGACCCGTACAGCAGGCTCGACCGGATACCCGTCGCGCTCGTCAACGAGGACAAGGGCGCCACCGCCGACGGCAAGAAGATCGACGCCGGCGCCGACATCACCGAGAACCTGCTGGACAGCAAGGTCTTCGACTGGCACCAGGTGAGCGACGCCGAGGCCCGCGAGGGCGTGGAGGACGGCACGTACTACCTGTCGCTGACCATGCCCGCCGACTTCAGCTCCCGGATCGCCTCCAGCTCGGGCGACTCCCCCGAGACCGGTGCGCTGCGGGTCCGCACGAACGACGCCAACAACTACATCGTCGGGCAGATCTCGCGGACGGTCTTCTCCGAGGTCCGCACCGCCGCCTCCACCAAGTCCTCGCGCTCCTTCCTGGACAAGATCTTCATCTCCTTCTCGGACATCCACGACGCCACCGCCGAGGCGGCCAAGGGCGCGGGGGACCTCAAGAACGGTGTGGACAAGGCCAAGAAGGGCTCCAAGGACCTGGCCGACGGCCTGAAGGACGCCAAGACCGGCAGCGGGAACCTGGCCACCGGCCTGAAGAAGCTCGACACCGGCGCGGGGCAGTTGAAGACCGGTTCGGGGCAGGTCGCCGCCGGCACGAAGGAGCTCGCCGCCAAGGTCAACGGGACGGCCGACAAGGTCCGCCCGTACCTGAAGGACAACGGCAAGGCGATCGGCGACACCGCCCGGCTGGTCGGTGACGCGGCCACGGCCGTCCGGCACGACCTGGCCGACGTCGTCCGGCGCGCACCGCTCGCCCGGAGCGCCGCGCACCTGGCCGACGACAAGCTGGAGGCCCTCCACAAGAAGGAGTGCGTCGACAACCCGCTGCCCGACGCCAGGACCTGCGAGGCCCTCAAGGAGGCGAAGGTCTCGGCCGACGACGTGGCCAAGGTCGCCGACGACCTCCACGAGCTGTCCAAGGACAGCAACGGCGACCTGAAGCAGCTCGACACCCGGCTGGCCGCCGTCCAGAAGCAGTCCGCCGAACTGGCCAAGGCCGCACCGCACCTGGACGACGACCTCGAAGGCGCCGTCAAGAAGATCAACAAGCTGAACGAGGGCGCCCAGAAGGTCGCCAAGGGCGCCGACGAACTCCACACGGGCCTCACGACCGCGAAGACCGGCTCGGTCACGCTCGACACCGGGGTCGGCAAGCTCAAGAAGGGCGCCGGGGAACTCGACGGCGGTCTGTTCAAGCTGGCCGACGGATCGGGCGAGCTGGCGACCGGCCTGAAGGACGGGGTCACCAAGATCCCCGACTACGACAAGGACGACCGCGACCGGCGTACGGAGGTCATGGCCGACCCCGTCGAACTGGCCTCCCAGTCGCTCCACAAGGCACCCAACTACGGCACCGGCTTCGCCCCGTACTTCATCCCGCTCTCCCTCTGGGTCGGCGCGATGGTGGCGTACATGCTGATCCAGCCGCTCAACCGGCGCGCGCTCGCCGCCGGCGCCTCCGCCTGGCGGATCGCCCTGGCCGGCTGGCTGCCCGTCGCGGCCATCGGGCTGCTCCAGGTCGCCGCGCTGATGTCGGTCCTGCACTGGGGGCTCGGACTGCAGATGACCAGGGCCGCCGGCACGGTCGGCTTCCTGGCCCTGGTGACCTGCTGCTTCGCCGCGATCATCCAGTGGCTCAACGCCCGCTTCGGCGCGGCCGGCCGGATCCTGGTGCTCGCCGTCCTGATGCTCCAGCTGACCTCGGCGGGCGGTACGTACCCCGTGCAGACCAGCCCCGGCTTCTTCAACGCGATCCATCCCTTCCTGCCGATGAGCTACGTGGTCGAGTCGCTGCGCAGACTGATCTCGGGCGGCGGGATCGGACCGGTGTGGCAGGCCTGCGCGGTGCTGGCCGCGTTCACGCTCGGGGCGCTCGCGCTGACGGCCGTGTCGGCCCGCCGCAAGCAGGTCTGGACGCTCGACCGGCTGCACCCCGATCTGAGCCTGTGAGACCTCAGGAACCTGTGAGAATCGAGCCCATGGACAGCAGCAGCACCAGACGCCAGGCCACGCGCGCGAAGCTCTACGAGGCCGCCGTCACGCTCATCGCCGAGCAGGGCTTCTCGGCGACGACGGTGGACGAGATCGCCGAGCGCGCGGGCGTCGCCAAGGGGACGGTCTACTACAACTTCAAGAGCAAGACCGAGCTCTTCGAGGAGCTGCTGCGGCACGGCGTCAGCCTGCTCACCGCCTCCCTGCGGACGGCGGCGGAGGAGACGGCGGAGCGGGGCGGGAGCCGGGTCGACGCACTGGACGCGATGATCCGGGCCGGCCTGGTCTTCATCGACCGCTACCCGGCCTTCACCCAGCTGTACGTGGCCGAGCTCTGGCGCACCAACCGGGCCTGGAACTCGACCCTCCTGGTGGTCCGCCAGCAGGCGGTCGCGGTGGTGGAGGACGTGTTGCGCGAGGGCGTCGACGAGGGCGAGCTGAGCGCGGAGATCGACATTCCGCTGACGGCGGCGGCGCTGGTCGGGATGGTCCTGGTGGCCGCCCTGGACTGGCAGGCCTTCCAGCGGGAGCGCTCGCTCGACGACGTCCACAGCGCCCTGTCCCGGCTGCTGCACGGGCGCGTGAGCGGGCGCTGATCCAGCGGGCGCCGGCGTCGCGCGCGTCGACCGCGCCCGAACGCCGAACCCCCGGACGTCGCGACACGCACGCGCGCGCACCACGAACGGCGAGGCTCGATCCCCCCGAGCCTCGCCGTTCGCCTTTCTGCACCCCCGTGCACCCCCGTGCCCCCGTGCACCCCCGTTCCGGCAGGCGCGCGGCCCCGTTCCGCCACCCCGTGTCGGCGGTCCCGGAGCCGCGCCCCTTCCGTGGACTCCACTCTCTCGTCCTCGCAGGTGGGAGCCCATCCGCGTACCTACTCATCTCGTCGTCTAGGTACGGATACCTAGACCTGGTTACGATCGCGGGCGTGTCCGTACTCCCCCTGGTCTTCACCAGCGGCTGGGCGAGCGGGATCAACGCCTACGCGGTGGTCCTCCTGCTCGGCATCTTCGGCGCGACCGGTCTCACCGACGAGGTCCCCGAGTCGCTCCAGCGCACCGACGTCCTGATCGCCGCCGGGGTGCTCTTCCTCTGCGAGGCCGTGGCGGACAAGATCCCGTACGTCGACTCCGTCTGGGACTCCGTCCACACCGTCGTCCGGCCGGTGGCGGGCGCCGTGGTCGGCGCCCTGCTCGCCGGGCAGTCCGGTTCGCTCTCCGACCTGGCGGCGGGCGCGGTCGGCGGCTCGACGGCCCTGATGAGCCACTTCGTCAAGGCCGGGACGCGGATGGCGATCAACACCTCGCCGGAACCGTTCTCCAACGTCGCGATGAGCACCGCGGAGGACCTCGGCGTCGCCGGGATCATCACCTTCGCGATGTTCAACCCGCAGGCGGCGGCGATCATCGCGGCCGTCCTGCTCGTGCTCGGCCTGGTGATACTGCTCTTCCTCGCCCACCGCATCCGCCGCTTCCTGCGCCGCCGGGCACAACGCCGGGAGGAGCGCCGCCTCGCCGCGACGGGGGCGGCCAGGGACGCGGCCCCGCCCGACTGACCAACGCGCCCGAGCCGGGCAGGGCCGACCGACCGGGCTGTCGGCCGGGCAGTCGGCCGGGCTGTCGGTGGCGGCCGATAGGGTCACTGACATGGCACGGATTGTGGTGATCGGCGCCGGGATGGGCGCCATGGCGGCGGCCGCCCGGCTGGCCGTGGCGGGCCACCGGGTGACGGTGTTCGAGCGCGGCGGGACGTACGGCGGTGCGGTGCGCCGCTTCGAGCGGGACGGGTTCGGCTTCGACACCGGCCCCGGGCTGCTGCACCTGCCCGCGGTCTACCGCGATCTGTTCGTCAAGACCGGCAAGGAGCCCCTGGAGGACCTCGTCGAGCTGACGCAGGTGGATCCGGCGAGCCGTCATGTCTTCGCCGACGGCACCCGCGTGGACCTGCCGAACGCCTCGCGTGCGGGCACCGTCTCCGCCCTGGACGCGGCCCTCGGCGCGGGTGCGGGCGAGCGCTGGGGCGACTTCCTGGTCCGGGCCCGCGAGGCCTGGGACCGCACGCGCCGCCCGCTCCTCGAGGAGCCGCAGGCCGGGGACACCTCCCCGCTCGCCCGAGAGCCGTACCCGGCCCTGAAGGCCGGTCTGTTGCGGCGCCCGACGACCACGCTGGCGCAGGTCGGGGCGCGGGAGCTGCGCGACCCCCGGCTCGTCGCGCTCCTCGACGCGTACGCCTGGGCGTACGGCTTCGACCCGGCCGTCGCGCCCGCCTCGGCCGCCGTCCTGCCGTACATGGAGCAGACCTTCGGGAGTTGGTACGTGAGCGGCGGCATCAGGGCGCTCGCCGACGCGGTGTACGAGCGGTGCCGGAAGCGGCGGGTGGAGTTCGTCCTCGACACCCCCGTCACGTCGGTCGTGGAGAAGGACGGCCGGGCGGCCGGGGTGGAGCTCGCGGGCGGCGAGATCGTGGCGGCCGACCACGTGGTCGCCGGGGCGCCCGTGCCCGCGCTCCACGCGGAGCGGGTCGTCGCCCGGGAGCACCAGGACGAGGGGCCCGCGTACCGGACGGACGTGCCGGGCCGGGTGACGGTGTGTCTGGCCCTGCGCGGGGCGCGCGAGGCCGGGGCCGCTCACCGCACGGTGGTCCACGCGGCCGGGGGCCGGCCGACGGTGACCGTGCTGCGGCCGGACGATCCGGCGCTGCGCCCCGACGGCGACCACGAGTCAGCGACGCTCTCCGCGACGGTGCGGCCGCATCCGCGGGACGACTGGGCGGAGTTCGCCCGCTCGATGGTCACGGCTGCGGAGGCCGCCGTGCCGGGGCTCCGCGAGCGGCTGCTCTGGCAGGAGGTCCGCACGCCCGAGGACACCCTGCGGGAGACGGGCGCGGCCGGGGTCCCCGGGCCCGCGCTCGCGGGTGGCCGGGGCCGCTACCTCCCGGCGGCCAACCGCTCCCCGCTGCCGGGCCTGTACGTCGCGGGCGGCTGGTCCCACCCGGGCGGCGGCCTGGCCCACGCGGGCATGTCGGGCGCCCTGGTCGCCGGTCTGATCGTGGAGGGCGACGACTTCCGCGGCTCACGGTAGGGCGGGACTCCCGTTAGGCCGGGACTCCCGGTAGGCCGGCTCCCGGAGGCCCGGCCTCCCGCAGACCGGGACTCCCCTCTCGAAGCCCGGGCTCCCGCAGGCCGGGCGGCCCGGTAGGACCGGCGGCCACCCGAGCGGCTAGTAGCGGTACTGCTGGTCGTTGTCGTGGCCGTAGAAATCCTGGCCCTGCGGCGGCTGGGCGGGCTGCTCGCCGTCCCGCTGGTGCGGCACCCACACCCCGCCGGGGGGCGTGTCGTAGCTGTACGACGGCGCGTACGGGTCCACGTGGGGCTGCTGGCCGCCGGTGGAGTAGTCGTACGCGGCGTACTGCTGGCCCTCCATGCTCGGGCCGATGTACGGGTCGGAGTAGGCGGCGTACTGCTGCCGGCCGCTGTCGTAGTCGTAGGCCGGCTGGTCGTACCCGGGCTGCTGCGCGTACCCCGGGTGCTGCTCGTAGCCGCCGTAACCGCCGTCGTCGTAGGTCCCGTAGGAGTGCTGCGAGGTCTCGGGGTGGGCCTGGGAGTGGTCGTACGCGGGGGTGTAGACGCCGTACTGGCCGGTGTCGTCGGGCATCGGCTGGGGCTCGTACACGTCCGTGGGCTCGACGGAGGTGGCGTCGACCGGCTCGTAGGAGAGGTCGCTGACCTCCAGCGTGGGGCCGGTCTCGGCGGGCGGGGCGGACTTGCGGCGGCGGCTCGCGCCGGGGCTGCCGCCGATCGCCCAGCCGGTGGAGAAGCCGCGGCGGAAGGAGAGGGTCACATAGGTCTGGCCGACGGCGAAGGCCACCGCGCCCACGACGATCACCGCGACGGAGGGCAGCAGCACACCGAGGACGACCCCGAGGAAGCCGCAGAAGGCGAGGACGCGCCAGCGCAGCCTCGCCTTGTACTGCAGGAGCACCTCACCCAGCAGCCACAACGCCACGACACCGAACGCGATGTAGAGGACCGTCCACCCCATGCCCGCCCCTCTCCTACGGCCACCGCCGCGGGTCTGGGGCGGGTACGCCGGTCACGACTGCACGTGCAGTCCGAGATTCTCGTAGATCTCCAGCGTCGCGGTGGAGTTGTTCAGCGTGATGAAGTGCAGTCCGGGGACACCCTCGGAGAGCAGCCGCGCGCAGAACTCCGTCGCGAACTCGATGCCAATGGAGCGTACAGCGGCCGGATCGTCCTTGACGGCGAGGATGCGGTCTTTCACGTCCGACGGGAAGAGAGCGTTGCTCAGCTGAGGCAGCCGGTCGAGGGTCTTCACGTTAACAACGGGCATGATTTCGGGGATGATCGGCGTCTCGCAGCCGGCCTTCACCACGCTGTCGCGCATCCGCAGATAGTTCTCGGGGTCGAAGAACATCTGGGTGATGGCGTAGTCCGCCCCGGCCCGGCACTTGTCCACGAAGTGACGGATGTCCGTGTCCCAGTCGGTGGAGCGCGGGTGCATCTCCGGGAAGGCGGCGACGCCCACACAGAAGTCGCCGGACTCCTTGATCAGCCGGACGAGGTCGGCGGCGTACAGGACGCCCTCGGGGTGCTCGATCCAGTCCCCCAGCGGGTCGCCCGGCGGGTCGCCGCGCAGCGCGAGCATGTTGCGGATGCCGGCGTCGGCGTACTGCCCGAGGACGTTGCGCAGCTCGGCGATCGAGTGGTCGACGGCGGTGAGGTGGGCCACGGGGGTGAGGGTGGTGTCGCCGGCGATCTTCTGGGTGGCCTTGACCGTGCCACCGCGCGTGGAACCGCCGGCACCGTAGGTCACGGAGACGAAGCTAGGGCCGACCGCCTCGACCCGCCGCAGGGCGTTCCAGAGGCTCCGCTCACCCTTCTCGGTGCGCGGCGCGAAGAACTCGAACGAGTACGACGGCTTGCCGGACGCGAGGATCTCGCGGACCGTGCGGGCGTGGTCCGAGCGGGTGGAAGCGGTACCTAGGGCCATACGGGCAGGTTAGACGGGGTGCTGCGGCCGACGAAGCGCTGTCCGAGTGATGGACACCGTTCTGGACACTTTCCCGGGCGGCCCGTCGGTGCCCGCCGGGGCCCCGCCCCGGCGCCCTTCGGCCGTTACGCGACGCGCTCGCGGACCCGCTTGGCCAGGCGGGCCGTGGCCGCGGCAGGGTCGTCGGCCTCGGTGATCGCGCGGACGACGACGATCCGCCGGGCGCCCGCGTCCAGGACCTCGTCGAGGGTGGTCTCGTCGATGCCGCCGATGGCGAACCAGGGGCGGTCCTGCCCCAGAGCGGCCGCGTGGCGCACGAGGCCGAGGCCGGGGGCGTACCGGCCGGGCTTGGTGGGGGTGGGCCAGCAGGGGCCGGTGCAGAAGTAGTCGACGCCCGGCTCGGCGGCGGCCGCGTCCACCTCGGTCTCGGTGTGGCAGGACCGGCCGACGAGCACGTCCCGGCCGAGGATGGCGCGGGCGGCGGGGACCGGCAGGTCGCCCTGGCCCAGGTGCAGCACGTCGGAGCCGATGGCGTGGGCGACGTCCGCCCGGTCGTTCACGGCGAGCAGCTTGCCGTGGCGGCGGCAGGCCTCGGCGAGGACGGCGAGGTGCTCCAGCTCCTCGGCCGCCTCCATGCCCTTGTCGCGCAGCTGCACGATGTCCACGCCGGAGGAGAGCACGGCGTCGAGGAACGCCGGCAGGTCGCCCTGGCGCCTGCGGGCGTCCGTGCAGAGGTAGAGCCGGGCGTCGGCGAGCTGGGCGCGAGGCGTGGACATGGGTGGATCCCCCCGTTGGGTGTGGCGGTCCGAGGGGGCCGGGCGGACCCGGCCCCCAGGGGCCTCCTGTGGTGTCTTCGGTGCGTGTGCGTCAGACGGCGAGCGCCTGGGCGCGGCGCTTCACCTCCGTGCCGCGATTCTCGCTGAGGGCCTGCGCGGGCGTGCCCGGCAGGCTCGGGTCGGGAGTGAAGAGCCACTCCAGCATCTCTTCGTCGGTGAAGCCGTCGTCCTTCAGGAGGGTCAGGGTGCCGGAGAGGCCCTTGACCACCTTGTCGCCGTCGATGAAGGCGGCGGGCACCTGAAGCGCCTTGTTCTCGCCGCGTCGTACGGCGATGAGCTGGCCCTCCTTGACCAGCTGCCGTACGCGCGTCACCTCGACATCGAGCATTTCCGCGATGTCGGGGAGATAGAGCCAGGCGGGGACGAGAGCATCGGTTCTTGCGTCAATCTCGGTCACAGGACAAGCCTGCCATCCCGGACTGACAGTCGGTAGTCGGGCCCGGCGGGGTGTCTCGTCGGTCCCGGGACGCCGACGCCCGGCCCGATCCGGACGGCCGGCTCAGGCGCCCGGCCCGATCCGGACGGCCGGCTCAGGCGCCCGGCCCGATCCGGACGACAGGGCTCAGAGGACTGCCGCCTTCAGCGGGACGGCCGGATCGGCGGCGCGCCCGGGGTCGACCCGCGCGCCGGACTCGATCAGCTTGCGACCCTGGGCAAGGTCGCGGGGGCGGCCGACGGCGAGGAGGGCGACGAGGACGCCGTCGCGCAGCCAGAGCACGGACCAGGCGGGGTCGGCCGGGTCGCCCCGGCGGACCAGCTCGGTGGCTCCGCCGTGGTGTCCGGCGTACTGCACGAACCGGCCGAACTGCTCGGACCAGAAGTACGGCACCGGGTCGTAGACCTGCGGCGTCTCGCCGATGATGTCGGCCGCGACGGTCCGGGGCCCCTGGAGCGCGTTGTCCCAGTGGTGGACGAGGAGCCGGGCGCCGTAGCGGGCGGAGGGGAAGGAGGCGCAGTCGCCGACGGCGTACACGTCGGGCAGGGAGGTGCGCAGCCGGTCGTCGGCGGTGACGGAGCCGCCCGCGTCCCGGGCGATGGCGGAGTCGGCGAGCCAGCGGGTGGCGGGCCGGGCGCCGATGCCGACGACCACCGCGTCGGCGGGCAGCCGTCGGCCGTCGGCCAGGACGACCGTGCCGGATTCGACCCGGTCCACGCGCGCGTGGGTGAGGAGTTCGGTGCCGCTCTCCTCGTACCAGCGGGCCATCGGGGCGGCGACGTCGGCGGGCAGCGCGCCGGCGAGCGGGCGGTCGGCGGCCTCCACGACGGTGACCGCGCATCCCGCCTCGCGGGCGGCGGTGGCGAACTCGGCCCCGATCCAGCCGGCGCCGACCACGACGATGTCGTGGCGGCTCTCCAGGACGGGCTTGAGGCGGGCGGCGTCGTCCAGGGTGCGCAGCAGGTGGACCCCGGGGACGCCCTCGGTGCCGGGCAGGGTGACGGGTTCGGCGCCGGTGGCGACGACCAGGACGTCGTACGGGACGGGTCCGGCCTCGGTGTCGATCTCGTGGGCGTCGGCGCGCAGGCCGGTGACGTCGAGGCCGAGGCGCAGCTCGATGGAGAGCGCCTCGAAGTCGACGTCGAAGGCGGAGTCCTCGGCCTTGCCGAGGAGGACGGCCTTGGAGAGGGGCGGCCGGTCGTAGGGCTGATGCGGCTCGGCCCCGATGAGCGTGACCTGTCCCGCGAAGCCCTGTTCGCGCAGGGCGACGGCGGTCTGGACGCCTGCCATCCCGGCGCCCACGACCACGACCCGTTGCTGTGCCTGCTTCTGCTCGCTCACCCGATCACCTTAACGATCTGACGCACCGTCAGGAAGGCAGCTGCTCCACGACGCTGGTCCCGGAGCCCTCCTGGGACTCCCATGCCCAGCTCTCCTCCAGCCGAACGCGCCCGTCAGTGAGCTCCACCACGGTGGAGACGCAATGCCCGGAAGATGTCGTTCCGTCCTGCTTCGCCTGGACATAACGGAAGTCGAGCCGGTCCCCCGCGCGCGTGCCGACGAGATACCCCCGCACGATGTCACCGCCCGCGTACTCGGCCCAGATCCGGCCGTCCTCCTCGTGGTACGTGAACCGGGTCCGCGTCCCGACCTGACCGGGGGCCTGGTCGGCGACGGGGGCGAACGTCAGACCGTCGAGGGATCGACAGGCCGGTCGCGGGTGGTCGTGGGAGACAGGGGGGCGGGCCACTGCGGAGGCTCCCTTACTGGGCGTCGGACACGGGGGTTAGGCTGACGGTCAACGTAGAGCACTCGCGGGAGCCCGGACGCACCGGGCTGAGAGGGAGGCTGACCGGCCTCCGACCGTACGAACCTGATCCGGGTCATGCCGGCGAAGGGAGGGGCTGGACGCCCATGTCGCGTACATGCAGTACCTCGGACGTTCTCGTCGTCGGGGGCGGAATCATCGGTCTGGTCACGGCCTGGCGGTCCGCGCAGCGCGGGCTGCGCACCACGGTCGTCGACCCCGAGCCGGGCGGTGGGGCCGCCCGGGTGGCGGCCGGGATGCTGGCCGCCGTCACCGAACTCCACTACGGCGAGGAGATGCTGCTCGCCCTCAACCTCGCCTCCGCGCGCCGCTACCCCGCCTTCGTCGAGGAGCTCCAGGACGCCACGGGCCAGGACGTCGGCTACCGCGCCTGCGGCACGCTCGCCGTCGCGCTCGACGCCGACGACCGGGCCCATCTGCGCGAACTGCACGCCCTGCAGCTCCGCTCCGGCCTGGAGTCGGAGTGGCTGAGCGGGCGCGACTGCCGCCGCCTGGAGCCGATGCTGGCCCCGGGGGTGCGCGGCGGGCTGCGGGTCGACGGCGACCACCAGGTCGATCCGCGCCGCCTCGCCGCCGCGCTCGTCACCGCCTGCGAGCGCGCCGGGGTGGTCTTCCACCGGGGCCTCGCCGAGCGGCTGACGGTGGTCCGGGACCGGGCCACGGGCGTCACCGTCGCCGACGGCGGCCCGCTGGAGGCGGACCAGGTCGTGCTGGCCGCGGGCAGCCTGAGCGGCCGGCTCGCCGGCGTACCGCCGGAGGTCCTGCCGCCCGTGCGTCCCGTCAAGGGACAGGTGCTGCGGCTCACCGTGCCGCCCGGGTACGCGCCGTTCCTCTCCCGCACCGTCCGGGCGGTCGTGCGCGGCAGCCACGTCTACCTCGTCCCGCGCGCGAACGGCGAGCTGGTGGTCGGCGCGACGAGCGAGGAGCTGGGCTGGGACACCACCGTCACGGCGGGCGGGGTCTACGAGCTGCTCCGCGACGCCCACGAGCTCGTCCCCGGCCTCACCGAGCTGCCGCTCACCGAGACCCTGGCCGGCCTGCGCCCCGGGTCGCCGGACAACGCCCCGCTCCTCGGCCCGACCGCCCTGGACGGCCTGCGCCTCGCCACCGGGCACTACCGCAACGGCGTCCTGCTCACGCCCGTCACCGGCGATGTCATGGCCGAGTACCTCGCCACCGGCGCGCTTCCGGACGAGGCCCGCCCCTTCACTCCCCGCCGCTTCTCCCCCGTACGTCAGGAGCAGCCCGCATGAACGTCTCCCCGAACGCCGCGCATCCCGCGCCCTCGCCCACACCCTCGGCCGCGCCCGTCACGAACGTCTCCGTCAACGGCGAGGCGCGCGTCCTCACCGTGCCCACGACTCTCGACGCCCTGGTCACCACGTTGACGGCGGCGCCGTCCGGCGTGGCGGCGGCCGTCAACGAGACCGTCGTCCCGCGCGGCCAGTGGTCCGCGACCGTCCTCGGCGAGGGCGACCGGGTCGAGGTCCTCACCGCCGTCCAGGGAGGCTGAGCACGATGTCCGACGACACCTTCCTCCTCGGCGGTACGGAGTTCTCCTCCCGCCTCATCCTCGGCACCGGCGGGGCGCCGAGCCTGGACGTCCTCGAACGGTCGCTGGCCGTCAGCGGCACGGAGCTGACGACCGTCGCCATGCGGCGCCTCGACCCGACCGTGCGGGGCTCCGTCCTCTCCGTCCTGGAGCGGCTCTCGATCCGCGTCCTGCCGAACACGGCGGGCTGCTTCACCGCGGGCGAGGCGATCCTCACCGCACGCCTGGCCCGGGAGGCGCTCGGCACCGACTGGATCAAGCTGGAGGTCATCGCCGACGAGCGGACCCTCCTGCCGGACCCGGTCGAGACCCTCGACGCGGCCGAGACCCTGGTGGACGACGGCTTCGTCGTCCTGCCCTACACCAACGACGACCCGGTCCTCGCCCGGAAACTGGAGGACGTGGGGTGCGCGGCGATCATGCCACTCGGCTCCCCGATCGGCTCCGGCCTCGGCATCCGCAACCCGCACAACTTCCAGCTGATCGTCGAGCGCGCGGGCGTGCCGGTGATCCTGGACGCGGGGGCCGGAACGGCATCGGACGTCGCGCTTGCGATGGAGCTGGGCTGCTCGGCGGTCATGCTCGCCTCCGCGGTGACCCGGGCGCAGGACCCGGTCCTGATGGCCGAGGGCATGCGGCACGCCGTGGAGGCGGGCCGCCTGGCCCACCGGGCGGGCCGGATCCCGCGCCGGCACTTCGCGGAGGCCTCCTCGCCGACGGACGGCCGCGCGGCCCTGGACCCGGAGCGCCCGGCGTTCTGAGCCTGCCGGGGGTCCGAGGGCCGTGGGTCGCGTCACAGCTGTGCTGCGGTCGGGGCCGGTGGGGACGGGGTGTCCGCGGTGACTCGTAAACTCGGGGCCGTGGACACGACCCTTCAGGACCCCCTCGTCGGGCAGCTGCTCGACGGCCGCTACCGCGTCGACGCGCGCGTCGCCGTCGGCGGGATGGCCACGGTCTACCGGGCCGTCGACACCCGCCTGGACCGGGTGCTCGCGCTCAAGGTGATGCACCCGGCCCTCGCCACCGACGCCGCGTTCGTCGAGCGGTTCATCCGCGAGGCCAAGTCCGTCGCCCGGCTCTCCCACCCGAACGTGGTGGGCGTCTTCGACCAGGGCGCGGACGGCGCGTACGTCTATCTGGCCATGGAGTACGTCGCCGGGTGCACGCTGCGCGACGTGCTGCGCGAGCGCGGGGCGCTCCAGCCGAGGGCCGCGCTCGACATCCTGGAGCCGGTGCTCGCCGCACTGGGCGCCGCGCACCGGGCCGGGTTCGTGCACCGGGACATGAAGCCGGAGAACGTCCTGATAGGGGACGACGGCCGGGTGAAGGTCGCCGACTTCGGTCTCGTACGGGCGGTCGGCTCGGCCACGCACACCACGGGCTCGGTCCTGGGCACCGTCTCGTACCTGGCGCCGGAGCAGATCGAGCACGGCACCGCGGACACCCGCGCCGACGTGTACGCCTGCGGCGTCGTCCTGTACGAGATGCTCACCGGCGGCAAGCCGCACGGCGGGGACACCCCCGCCCAGGTCCTCTACCAGCACCTGAACACCGACGTGCCGGCCCCCTCGGCCGCCGTGCCCGGTCTCGCCTTCGAACTGGACGAGCTGGTGGCGAGCGCCACCGCCCGCAACCCCGAGATCCGCCCGCACGACGGCGTCGCGCTCCTCGCGCAGGCCCGGGAGGCCCGGGCGACCCTCACGGACGGGCAGCTGGACGCCGTACCGCCGCAGGCGCACGCCGAGGACCGTACGGGGTCGGAGGACCGGACCAGCGTGATCCCCCGGCTCGTGTCCCGCGAGGCGGGACCCCAGACCGAGCACGCCGTCCAGCACACCAGCCGGCTGACCGCGCCCCCGGTCGAGCTCCGGCCCGAGGGCCGGGCCACGCACCGGGACCGCGGGCGCAGGGGCGGCGGCCTGCGGGAAGGCGGCCGGCTGACGCGCGGTCCGCTGCTCGTCGTCGCCGCCGTGCTGCTCGCCCTGGGGATCGGCGGAGGCGTCTGGTACATCAATTCCGGCCAGTTCACCCGCGTCCCGGCCGTCCTCGGCCAGACCGAGGCGAAGGCGACGCAGCGACTCACGGACGCGGGGCTCGACGTCGGGACGACGCGCCGGGCGTTCAGCGACGTGTACGAGCGCGGCACGGTCATGGCCAGCGATCCCGCCTCCGGCGAGCGGATCCGGGGCAACGGCACGGTCACGCTCACCCTCTCCCGGGGCCCCGAGATCGTGAAGGTCCCCCGGCTCAAGGGGAAGCCGCTGGCGGAGGCGAGGCGGTTGCTCGCCGACGAGGGCCTGGCCGCCGGTCTCGTCACGCACGCCTTCAGCCAGGACATCGCGCAGGGCGCCGTGATCAGCTCCGACCCGGAGGCCGGCACCGAGCGCAGTCCGGACTCGGCCGTGGCGCTGGTGGTCAGCAAGGGCCGCCCGATCGACGTCCCCGACGTGGCGGGCACGTCGGTCTCCGAGGCCACCCGCACGCTCCGCGAGGCCGGCCTCAGGGTGGACGTCGCGAGCGAGCAGATCCACTCCGCCGAGCCGGCCGGCACGGTCGCCGCCCAGTCGCTCGCGGAGGGCAGCCGGGCCGCCCGGGGCGACCGGATCGTCCTCACCGTCTCCAAGGGCCCCCGGATGATCGAGGTCCCCGACGTGACGGGCGAGTCGACCGACTCCGCCCGCGCGAAGCTGGAGGAGGCGGGCTTCGAGGTGAAGGTCGAGAAGACCTTCCCGTTCCTCGGCGACACCGTCTCCGGCCAGTCCGTCGACGGCGGCTCCACCGCCCCCGAGGGCTCCACCGTCACCATCAAGATCAAGGGATTGTAAGAACTCATGCGCAACCCCGTCGGCGGCCATGTCCCCGTGGCCGGCGGCCTCGCCACGGTCGGTCTCGGCTACGCCCGCGAGCTGGGCGCGGAGGCCGTCCAGGTCTTCGTCGCCAACCCGCGCGGCTGGGCCACGCCCGTGGGCAATCCGGCACAGGACGAGCTGTTCCGCGCCGGGTGCGAGGCCGCGTCCCTGTCGGCCTGGGTCCACGCCCCGTATCTGATCAACTTCGGCTCCCACACCGAGGCCACGGTCGAGAAGTCGGTCGACTCGCTCCGGCACTCGCTGCGCCGCGGCCGGGAGATCGGGGCGAAGGGCGTGGTGGTGCACACCGGTTCGGCGACCGGCGGCCGTCCGCGCGCGGAGGCGCTGGCCCAGGTACGGGAGCGGCTGCGGCCGCTGCTCGACGAGCTGACGCACCCGGACGACCCGTTCCTGCTCCTGGAGTCGACGGCCGGGCAGGGCTTCTCGCTCTGCTCCCGCGCCGAGGACCTGGGCCCGTACTTCGACGCGCTCGACCACCATCCGAAGCTCGGGATCTGCCTCGACACCTGCCACATCTTCGCGGCCGGCCACGACCTGACCGGGCCGCACGGCATGGCGCAGACCCTGGACCAGCTGGTGGCGACGGTCGGCGAGGGGCGGCTGAAGCTGATCCACGCCAACGACTCGAAGGACGTCGTCGGCGCGCACAAGGACCGGCACGCCAACATCGGGGCGGGCCACATCGGCGAGCAACCCTTCCGCGAGCTCATGCGGCACCACGCGACCGACGGCGTACCGCTGATCATCGAGACACCCGGCGGGAAGGAAGGCCACGTGGCGGACGTGGAGCGGCTGAAGAAGCTCCGGGGCTGATTCCCGATTCCCGTTGAGGAATACCCCTGGGGGGTATACGGTTCCTGGTGAAGCACGCAGGAACCGCCATCGGTCCTTGGGGGAACCCATGCAGCACGACGCACACGCCGACCACCACGACCCGCACGCGCACCACGACGGCCACGACGGCCACGACGGCCACGAAGGCCACGGTCACGCTCCCGGCAAGGCCAGCTGGTCGATGGCGATGAAGGCCACCCTGCACTGCCTGACCGGATGCGCCATCGGCGAGGTCCTCGGCATGATCATCGGCACCGCGCTGGGCTGGGGCAACGCCCCGACGATGGTCCTCGCCATCGCCCTGGCGTTCTTCTTCGGCTACTCACTCACCCTGTGGGCCGTCGTCCGCGCGGGACTGGGTCTGAAGGCCGCCATCGGCGTCGCGCTCGCCGCCGACACCCTCTCCATCACCGTCATGGAGCTCGTCGACAACGGGGTCCTGCTCCTGGTCCCCGGCGCGATGGACGCGCACCTCTCGGACGCGCTCTTCTGGGGGGCCCTGGCCTTCGCCTTCCTCGTCGCCTTCCTGATCACCACACCCGTCAACAAGTGGCTGATCGGCCGCGGCAAGGGCCACGCGGTGGTCCATCAGTACCACCACTGAGACCCCCCGGGGGTACGGGCGCGGGAGTCGGCGGCACGGACACGGGAGTCAGAGCTCCGGTCCGTCCCCCGGCTCCTCCTGGTACGAGTAGCGCTGTTCCTTCCACGGATCGCCGAGGTTGTGATAGCCGCGCTCCTCCCAGAAGCCGCGGCGGTCGGCGGTCATGTACTCCACGCCCCGGACCCACTTGGGCCCCTTCCAGGCGTACAGGTGCGGCACCACGAGCCGCAGCGGGAAGCCGTGCTCGGCGGTGAGCAGCTCACCGTCCTTGTGGGTGGCGAAGATCGTCTGGTCGGAGGCGAAATCGGCGAGGCGCAGGTTCGCGCTGAAGCCGTACTCGGCCCACACCATCACGTGCGTGACCTGCTCGGCCGGCGGGGCGAGATCCAGGATCGTGCGGGCGGGCACGCCACCCCATTCGGCCCCGAGCATGCTGAATTTCGTCACGCAGTGGAGATCGGCCACGACCGTCGCGAACGGCAGCGCCGAGAACTCCTCGTGGTTCCAGCACCGCTTGTCGCCGTCCGCCGTGGCCCCGAAGACCCGGAACTCCCAGCGGTCGGGCTTGAACTTGGGGACGGGGCCGTAGTGGGTGACCGGCCAGCCGCGCTGCAGTCGCTGCCCCGGCGGAAGATCCGACTGCCCTGCTTCCCGGTGTACCCCGCTCTCCGGCTGACCCATGTCATCCATGGTGACAGACCGCGAGGGGTGGTCATGACCAGCCAACCTCCCCAGCACGGCTGGTTTGGGGCAACTCCCACTAAGCCTGTACTTACTGGACGCCCCCCATCCGTGGTGCAAGGATGCGGCCATCCTGCCCAGTCACGACTGAGACATGCGTGGAAGGAGCCTCTGCGATGCAGGGCGACCCCGAGGTCCTCGAGTTCCTCAACGAGCAGCTGACCGGCGAGCTGACGGCCATCAACCAGTACTGGCTGCACTACCGCATCCAGGACAACAAGGGCTGGGCCAAGCTGGCCAAGTACACCCGCGAAGAGTCCATCGACGAGATGAAGCACGCGGACAAGCTCACCGAGCGCATCCTCATGCTGGACGGTCTGCCCAACTACCAGCGGCTCTTCCATGTACGCGTCGGCCAGACGGTGACCGAGATGTTCGAGGCGGACCGCCAGGTGGAGGTCGAGGCGATCGACCGGCTCAAGCGGGGCATCGAGGTCATGCGGACCAAGGGCGACATCACCTCGGCCAACCTCTTCGAGGAGATCCTCGCCGACGAGGAGCACCACATCGACTACCTCGACACGCAGCTGGAGCTCATCGAGAACCTCGGTGAGGCGCTCTACATCTCGACGCTGATCGAGCAGCCGAGCTAGCTCGCGGTACCTCGCGACACCTCGGGGGCCAAGCGGCCCCGGGGCTAAGCGGCCTCGGACAGCTCGTCGGGCTCGGCGAACTCAGCAGCGAGGGCGGGCATCCCCTGGTCGAGCAGCTCCCGCCGCGGGCAGTTGCCGCGCCCGAGGATGGCCTGGATGCGTCGCACACACGATCCGCAGTCGGTGCCGGCCTTGCAGGCCGAGGCGATCTGGCGGGGCGTGCAGGCACCCGCGTCCGCGTGCTCCTTGACCTGCTTCTCGGTGACACCGAAACATGAGCAGACGTACACGCGGATTCACCTCCCGTCGGGATCGATAAGGCTAACCTAACCTTACCCGGCGGCGGTGAGCTGTAAAGCTGTGGAAATGATGTGGGGCGCGGATCACAAGGATCCGCGCCCCACAGTCGTAGGAAGCTCCCTACTGATCGCGGTACATCTCCGCCACCAGGAACGCCAGGTCCAGGGACTGGCTGCGGTTGAGCCGCGGGTCGCAGGCCGTCTCGTAGCGCTGGTGCAGGTCGTCGACGAAGATCTCGTCGCCGCCGCCCACGCACTCGGTGACGTCGTCACCGGTGAGCTCGACGTGGATGCCGCCCGGGTGGGTGCCGAGGCTCTTGTGGACCTCGAAGAAGCCCTTGACCTCGTCGAGCACGTCGTCGAAGCGCCGGGTCTTGTGGCCGGAGGCCGCCTCGAAGGTGTTGCCGTGCATCGGGTCGGTGACCCAGGCGACGGTCGCGCCGGAGGCGGTGACCTTCTCGACAAGCTCCGGGAGCTTGTCCCGGACCTTGTCGGCGCCCATGCGGACGATGAAGGTCAGCCGGCCGGGCTCGCGGTCGGGGTCGAGCCGGTCGATGTAGGTCAGCGCCTCGTCGACCGAGGTCGTCGGGCCCAGCTTGATGCCGATCGGGTTCGCGATCCGCGAGGCGAACTCGATGTGGGCGTGGTCGAGCTGCCGGGTGCGCTCACCGATCCAGACCATGTGGCCGGAGGTGTCGTACAGCTTGCCGGTGCGCGAGTCCGTCCGCGTGAGCGCGCCCTCGTAGTCGAGCAGCAGCGCCTCGTGGGAGGCGTAGAACTCGACGGCCTTGAACTCGGCCGGGTCGGTGCCGCACGCCTTCATGAAGCTGAGCGCGTTGTCGATCTCGCGCGCCAGCTGCTCGTAGCGCTGACCCGACGGGGACGACTTCACGAAGTCCTGGTTCCAGGCGTGCACCTGGCGCAGGTCGGCGTAGCCGCCGGTGGTGAAGGCGCGCACCAGGTTGAGCGTGGAGGCGGAGGCGTTGTACATCCGCTTCAGCCGCTCGGGGTCCGGGATACGGGACTTCTCGTCGAAGTCGAAGCCGTTGACGGAGTCGCCGCGGTACGTCGGCAGGGTCACGCCGTCACGGGTCTCGGTCCCCTTGGAGCGGGGCTTCGAGTACTGCCCGGCGATGCGGCCGACCTTGACGACGGGCACGGAGGCCGCGTACGTGAGGACGGCGCTCATCTGGAGCAGCGTCTTGAGCTTCGCGCGGATGTGCTCGGCGGAGACGGCGTCGAAGGCCTCGGCGCAGTCGCCGCCCTGCAGCAGGAACGCCTCACCCCGGGCGACGGCTCCCATGCGGGCGCGCAGCTGATCGCACTCGCCCGCGAAGACGAGCGGCGGATACGACTCGAGGTCCGCGATCACATCGCGCAGAGCCTCGGCATCGGGGTACTCGGGCTGCTGCGCCGCGGGAAGGTCTCGCCAGGTGTTGCCACCGGCTGCGGTGGTCTTAGCGTTCACGGTCACAACCACCACATTACGGTGTCCGGCGCGCTGTCCATCGCGCCGCCCAATGGCTGAGACGCGCGCCCGTAATGTCCGTCGACGATCCTCACACCTTCGGATGGTGTTACCCTCACGCGCGTTTAAACATCTGAGGCCTAAATACTTCACAGGGGTGGGCGTGAGCCAAGGGCACCGCAGGGACCGCAAGAAGAAACGGCTGCTGTACGGCGCGGCGGCGGCCGTCGTCGCCACCGCGACGATCGGCACGATCGCCGTCGCGTCGCCGGGCATGCTGGGCGCGGCCGACGGCAAGGGGGGCCGGGACGCGTCGCTCCAGGAACAGTTCGCGGCCGCGGCGGACGAGTTCGACGTGCCGCAGAGCGTGCTGATGGCCGTGTCGTACCGCCAGACGCGGTGGGAGTCGCACGACGGCGAGCCGAGCACGAGCGGCGCGTTCAACGTCATGGGTCTGACGAAGGTGGAGCCGGAGGACATCGATTCCGGCGAGGCCGCGGAAGAGGCCGTCGAGCACTTCAACGGCAGCGGCAAGCCCGAGATCGAGAAGTTGTTCGACCCCGCCAAGGTGCGTCAGATTCTGGCCAACGCGGCCGTCGACACCGACGACCCGCGGCTGCACACCCTGGACAAGGCCGCCGAGCTGATCGACAGCTCCACCGAGGCCGTCCAGAACGACTCCTCCGAGTCCATCCGCGCGGGCGCGGCGCTGCTCGCGGAGTACCAGAAGCAGGCCGGCGCGGAGCTGTCGGACGACCCGGGCGAGTGGTACCCGGCGGTCGCGCGCTACAGCCAGTCGCCCGACAAGAAGGGCGCCGACCTCTTCGCGAAGCGCGTCTTCGAGTCGATCAGGACGGGTGAGCGGGAGCTCACCCTGGACGGCGAGCAGGTCGCCCTCCCGGCCGACCCGTCGGTCGTGCCGGACAAGCCCGCGAACGTACCGCTGGCCATGAGCCGCGTCTCCACGACGGCCACGCCGACGCCCGAGTGCCCCACCGGCCTCAACTGCAACTTCGTGCCCTCGCGCACGTCGAGCACGGGCAAGCGCAACTACACGCTCGGCGACCGCCCCAACCAGGGCGTGGACATCCGGCAGATCATCATCCACGACACCGAGGGCGGCTACGACGGCTCGCTCGCGGCGCTCACCAACCCGGACGTCCCCGGCAGCGCGAACTACCTGATCCGCGCCGCCGACGGTCTCGTCACCCAGATGATCGAGAACAAGCACCTGGCGTGGCACGCGGGCAACTGGACCCACAACATGCACGCCATCGGCGTGGAGCACGAGGGCTACGCGATCAAGGAGGGCAGCTGGTACACGGAGTCCCAGTACCAGTCCTCCGCCGAGCTCGTGAAGTTCCTGGCCGCGAAGTACAACGTGCCGCTGGACCGCGAGCACATCATCGGCCATGACGAGGTGGCGCTCCAGACGGACGCCGGACTGTCCAAGCTCCACTGGGACGCGGGCCCGTACTGGGACTGGAACTACTACATGAAGCTCCTGGGGGCCCCGCAGGGCGACCAGGGCGCGGGCGGTCTGCTCAAGGCCGGCCAGGTCGTGCGCGTGGTGCCGCCGTTCACCACGGCGAACCAGCCGAAGCTGACCACCGGCGCCAAGGCCGTACCGGCCCGCCCGTCGAACTTCGGCTACCTCTACACGTCGCCCTCGACCACCGCCTCGACGCTGGTGGACCCGTACTTCTCCTCCCTCTGGACCGAGGGCTCGAACTACGGCAACAAGGTGCGCGCCGGTGGCAGCTATGTCGTCGCCGAGGCCCAGAACGACTGGACGGCGATCTGGTTCGCGGGCAAGAAGGCCTGGTTCCACAACCCGGGCGGCCAGTACACCGTGCCGGTGACCGGTGCCACGACCGTGAAGGTGAAGGCCGGGGCGACCTCGGCCAAGGTCTTCGGCCGTTCCTTCCCGGAGACCGCCGCGTACACCACCGCCGGTCTCGCCGCGCCGGGTGACGAGAACGCGCACCTGACGAAGTTCACCTTCGCCTCCGGCCAGGCCTATGTGAAGGCCGGCCCGGCGGTGAAGGGTGACGACTGGTTCGGCTCCGCCCAGAAGAACGTGATCGGCAGCACGCTGTTCGTGCCGATCCGCTTCCACCACAAGATCACCTGGGTGAAGCAGAGCGACATCGTGGAGGCGCCGGCCGTGGGCCCGGTCACCGCCACCAACCGCTACAACGTCCTCGCCCGTGACGCCTCCGGCGTGCTCTGGCAGTACCAGGGCACCGGGAGCGCCACCACGCCGTTCCTCACCCGGTACCGCGTCGGCAGTGGCTGGAACATGTTCGACGCCATCACCCCGATGACCGCGCTGCGCGCGGACGGCACCGGGGACATGGTGGCGCGGGAGGCCTCCGGAGTCCTCTGGTACTACCAGGCCACCGGCAACCCCTCCGCGCCGTTCAAGGCCCGGCTGAAGACCGGCGCCGGCTGGCAGGTCTACGACAAGATCCTGGGCACCCGTGACCTGAGCGGGGACCAGATACCCGACCTGATAGCGCGCGAGAAGTCCGGCGTGCTCTGGTTCTACAAGGGCACGGGCAACCCGGCCGTGCCGTTCGCCACGCGGACCAAGGTCGGCGCCGGCTGGCAGGGGTACAACCAGCTCGTCTCCACCGGCGACCTGAACGCCGACGGCAAGGCCGACCTGATCGCCCGCGACACCGCCGGGACCCTGTGGTTCTACAAGGGCACCGGCAGCACCACCGCTCCGTTCGCCCCGCGCGTCAAGGTCGGCGGCGGCTGGCAGGCCTACAACCAGCTCGTCGGACCCAGCGACCTCAACGCCGACGGCAGGGTCGACCTGATCGCTCGCGACACCACCGGGACCCTGTGGTTCTACAAGGGCACCGGCAGCGCCACCGCTCCGTACGCGCCGCGCACGCAGGTGGGCAAGGGCTGGCAGATCTACAACACGATCTTCTGATCCGTCCGCGGGCCCGAGGGGCCCGGCTCGCACCGTCCACGGTGTGAACCGGGCCCCTCTCGCGCGCTCCGCTGCGTTACAGTGCAGCCATGTTCGCGCAGACGACCCAGAACTGGTGGTGGACCGCTCCTCCGGCGGCCCACTGACTGCGCGTACACCCAGAACGCACGAAGGCCGCCCGAGAGGGCGGCCTTCTCCGTTCCACGGGGCCGATCCTCTCCCACCCGGAAGGAACGACCCACGCGCATGGACCTCTCCCGTCTCCTCGACGACTCCTGCCCGCCCTTCGCCCTGCTCCGCAGACGCACCCCCGGCCGCGACCACGACACCGTCGAGGTGCTGGTCGGCCCGGTCCACGAGGCCGAACGCCTGGCCGACCTGCCCGTCGGCGCCCTGCCGACCCTCGCCCTGGTGCCCTTCCGGCAGATCCGGGAGCGCGGCTTCGACGTCCGCGACGACGGCACCCCGCTCTCCGTCCTGGTGGCGCGGGAGGCGTACGAGCTGCCGCTCGCCGCGGCGATGGAGCAGCTGCCGGTCCATGACGTACGGGTGGAGGACGGCGGGTTCGACGTGTCGGACGCGGCGTACGCGGAGACCGTGCGGCGGGTGATCGAGGAGGAGATCGGGGCGGGCGAGGGCGCCAACTTCGTCATCCGGCGGACGTTCACCGGCGAGATCCCGGGCTTCGGGCGGGCCGACGCGCTCGCGCTCTTCCGACGGCTGCTGGCCGGTGAGCGGGGCGCGTACTGGACCTTCGTCGTCCACACCGGCGAGCGGACCCTGGTCGGCGCGAGCCCGGAGGTGCATGTGCGGATGGCCGGCGGGACCGTCGTCATGAACCCGATCAGCGGCACGTACCGCTATCCGGCCGGGGCCGCCCCCACCCCCGAGGAGCTGCTGACGTTCCTGGCGGACCGCAAGGAGACCGAGGAGCTCTCCATGGTGGTCGACGAGGAGCTGAAGATGATGTGCACGGTCGGCGACCGGGGCGGGGTGGTGATCGGGCCGCGGCTCAAGGAGATGGCGCACCTCGCGCACACCGAGTACGAGTTGCGGGGTCGCTCCTCCCTCGACGTACGGGAGGTGCTGCGGGAGACGATGTTCGCGGCGACGGTCACCGGCTCGCCGGTGCAGAACGCCTGCCGCGTCATCGAGCGGCACGAGCCCACCGGCCGCGGCTACTACGCGGGGGCGCTGGCCCTGCTCGGCACGGACGAGAACGGCGCGCAGACCCTGGACTCCCCCATCCTGATCCGGACCGCCGACATCGACGCGGCGGGACGGCTGCGGGTGCCGGTCGGCGCCACGCTGGTGCGGCACTCCGACCCGGCGGGCGAGGTCGCCGAGACGCACGCGAAGGCGGCGGGGGTCCTCGCGGCCCTGGGCGTACGGGAGGGGCGGCCGCGCGACGCGTCGCCGGTGCCGGCGCCCAAGCTCGCGGACGATCCGCGGGTACGGGCGGCGCTGGACGCCCGGCGGGCCGACCTGGCTCCGTTCTGGCTGCGGATGCAGGTGAGGTCCGCCGAGCTGACGGGCCACGCGTTGGTGGTCGACGCCGAGGACACGTTCACCGCGATGCTCGCCCACCTGCTGCGCTCCTCGGGTCTGGAGGTCTCGGTGGTCCGCTACGACGAGCCCGGGCTGCGGGAGTCGGCGCTCGCGCACGACGGCCCGGTGGTGCTGGGCCCGGGGCCGGGCGACCCGAGCGACGCGGCCGACCCCAAGATGCGTTTCCTGCGCGGGCTGACGGCCGATCTCGTACGGGACCACCGGCACGGTCTGCTGGGCGTCTGCCTCGGCCATGAGTTGATCGCGGCCGAACTGGGCCTGGAGATCGTCCGCAAGCGCACTCCGTTCCAGGGGGCGCAGGTGCGGATCGATCTCTTCGGGCAGGAGCAGACGGTCGGGTTCTACAACAGCTTCGCGGCCCGCTGCGACGAGCGGACCGCCACCGAACTGGCGCTGCACCGCATCGAGGTGAGCCGCGACGAGGAGACCGGCGAGGTCCACGCGCTGCGCGGGCCGGGATTCGCCGGCGTCCAGTTCCACCCCGAGTCGGTGCTGACGAGACAGGGCGCGGCGCTGACGGCCTCCTTGCTCGCCGGAGTCCTGGTCTAGGGAGTGTCCGGGGCAGGGCACCCCCTAGGGGGCCGCCGGTACCAGGACGTTCTCGCTGCGCCTGCCCGCGAGGTAGTCGAGGACGTTCTGGACGGTCGTGTCGACGATCTGGCCGACCGCGTCGACGGTGTAGTACGCCTGGTGGGAGGTGACCACGACGTTCGGGAAGGTCACCAGGCGGGCCAGGGTGTCGTCCTCGACGACCTCCAGGGACTTGTCGAGGAAGAAGACCCCCGCCTCCGCCTCGTACACGTCGAGGCCCACACCGGTGAACCGTCCCGCGCGGAGCTCGGTGACCAGGGCCTCGGTGTCGATGAGACCGCCGCGGCTGGAGTTGACCAGGATGGCGTCGTCCTTCATCGTCCGCAGGGCGGCCGCGTCGAGGATGCGCCGGGTCGCCGGGAGCAGCGGCACGTGCAGGCTCACGAGGTCGGACTCGGCGAGGAGCTGCTCCTTCCCGACGTACTTCATGCCGAGTTCGACGCAGGCGGGGTTCTCGGCGACGTCCCAGCCGAGGAGGTTCATGCCGAAGCCGTGGGCGATCCTGGTGAAGCCCTCGCCGATCTTCCCGGTGCCGAGGACGCCGACCGTACGGCCCCGCAGGTCGCGGCCCATCAGCCCGTCGAGGCGGAAGTCGAAGTCGCGGGTCCGGTTGGAGGCGCGGACGATCCGCCGGTTCACGGCCATCGCCAGGGTCCAGGCGAACTCGGCGACGGAGTACGGGGAGTAGTACGAGACCCGGGCGATGGTGAGGCCCAGCTCCCCGGCCACGTCGAGGTCGATGTTGTTGAACCCGGTGGAGCGCTGGGCGATGAACCTCGTCCCGCCGGCGGCCAGGGCCCGCAGGACCTGGCCGCCGAGGTCGGCGTTGACGCTGGTGGAGACGATCTCGTGGCCGGCCGCGATGGGGGCCGTGTCCTCGGTGAGGAAGACGTCCAGGCAGCGGACGCCGTGGTGCCCCGCGAACGCCTTCTCGATCAGCGGCTTCTCGTCGGACTGGACACCGAATGCCAGGATTTCCACGGATCCCCTCCCGGGGGTTTGCCGGAATTGTCGCGTAACGGCGAATATACGACCCCCGGAAGCGGTCCGCGTGGCCCTCGGCTCGGCGGACACCCGGCCCTTGGCTCCACGGACACCCGGCCCTCACCTCCGTGGACACCCGGCCCTCAGCCGAAGAACACGCCCACCTCCGCGTACAGCGCCGGGTCGACCGTCTTCAGCCGCGCCGTGGCCTCGGCGATGGGGACGCGGACGATGTCGGTGCCGCGCAGGGCGACCATCTGCCCCCAGTCGCCGTCGCGGACGGCGTCGACGGCGTGCAGGCCGAAGCGGGTGGCGAGCCAGCGGTCGAAGGCGCTGGGCGTGCCCCCGCGCTGCACATGGCCGAGGACCGTGGTCCTGGCCTCCTTGCCGGTCCTGCGCTCGATCTCCTTGGCCAGCCACTCGCCCACGCCGGAGAGCCGGACGTGGCCGTACGAGTCGAGGGTGCCGTCCTTGAGGACCACGTCCCCGTCCTTGGGCATCGCGCCCTCCGCGACCACCACTATCGGGGCGTAGGTGGCCTGGAAGCGCGAGTGGACCCAGGCGCAGACCTGGTCGAGGTCGAAGCGCTGCTCGGGGATGAGGATGACGTTGGCGCCGCCCGCGAGGCCGGAGTGCAGCGCGATCCAGCCCGCGTGACGGCCCATCACCTCCACCACCAGGACCCGCATGTGGGACTCGGCGGTGGTGTGCAGCCGGTCGATGGCCTCGGTGGCGATGGAGACGGCGGTGTCGAAGCCGAAGGTGTAGTCGGTGGCGGAGAGATCGTTGTCGATGGTCTTCGGGACGCCCACGCAGCGGACGCCGTACTCGTCGACCAGCCGGGCCGCGACGCCGAGGGTGTCCTCGCCACCGATCGCGATCAGGGCGTCGACCTCGTACTTGGCGAGGTTCTCCTTGATCCGGCGGACGCCGTTGTCGACGGTGAAGGGGTTGGTGCGGGAGGAGCCGAGGATCGTGCCGCCGCGCGGCAGGATGCCCCGGACGGCCGGGATGCCGAGCGGTACGGCGATTCCCTCCAGGGGCCCGCGCCAGCCGTCGCGGAACCCGGTGAAGTCGTAGCCGTACTCCTGGACGCCCTTGCGGACGATGGCGCGGATGACCGCGTTGAGACCGGGGCAGTCGCCGCCTCCGGTCAGTACGCCGACGCGCATGGGGCTCTCCTTCGCCGTGGCGGACGGGGTGCACGACCCACGCTAGTAGTGACGTGGGTCACTCCGACACGGCATGGAGGGTGAATTGTCAGGCGTCGTCGAGGCCGCGCTCGATGGCGTACCGGACGAGCTCCACCCGGTTGTGCAGCTGGAGCTTGCCGAGCGTGTTCTGCACGTGGTTCTGGACGGTCCGGTGCGAGATGACCAGCCGCTCGGCGATCTGCTTGTAGCTCAGGCCCTTGGCCACGAGCCGCAGCACCTCGGTCTCGCGGTCGGTCAGCTGGGGCGCCTTGGGCTCGTCGGCGCCGGCGGCCGGGAAGGGCTCGGAGGCGAGCCGGCGGTACTCACCGAGGACCAGGCCCGCGAGGCCGGGCGTGAACACCGGGTCCCCGGCCGCCGTGCGGCGCACGGCGTCGATCAGCTCGGCCGTGCTGGCCGACTTCAGCAGATAGCCGGTGGCGCCGGACTTGACCGCCTCCAGGACGTCGGCGTGCTCGCCGCTCGCGGAGAGCACCAGGACCCGCAGCGCGGGGTTGCCACCGACGAGTTCCTTGCAGACCTGGACGCCCGGCTTGGCGGGCAGGTTGAGGTCGAGGACGAGGACGTCCGGCCCGACCGCCCCGGCGCGGCGCACGGCCTGCTCGCCGTCGCCGGCCGTGGCCACCACGTCGAAGCCGGCCTCGGCGAGGTCGCGGGCGACCGCGTCCCGCCACATCGGATGGTCGTCCACCACCATCACCCTGATCCGCGCCTGCTCGGTCTGCTGCTCCGACCGCTGCTCGCTCATCGCGTTCCCGCCTTCCCCCGTGCGTCCCTCGGGACCTTCAGTTCGACTTCCGTGCCCTGGCCCGGCACCGAGATCAGATCGGCCGTGCCGCCCAGATCCCGCAGTCTGCCGCGGATGGAGAGGGCCACTCCCATCCGTCCCTCGCCCTCGGCCTGCGCGAGCCGCCCGTCCGGGATGCCCGGGCCGTCGTCCCGTACCGTCACGATCACCTCGTCCGGCCAGTCCTCGACCAGGATCCACGCCTGGGCCGACTCGCCCGCGTGCACCCGGACATTGTCCAGGGCCGCGCCGACGGCGGAGGCCAGCTCACGGGCGGCGGCGGGCGGCAGCAGGACCGGGGCGCCCGGGTCCGAGAGCGTGATCCGCGCCCCGGCGCGCGGCGCGAGCAGGGCGCGCAGGTCGACCGGCGCGTCGTCGTCCGGCTCCTCCACGATCCGGACGACGGCGCCCTCCGACTCGTCCTCGGAGACCAGCGAGGGCCGGGTCAGCCCGCCGGCGACCAGGGTGCGCAGGGCGACCTCCTGCTCCCCCGCCATGCGGCCCAGTTCGGCGGCCTCGCCGCCCAGGGCGGTGCCGCGCCGCTGCACCATGGCGAGGACCTGGAGGACGCTGTCGTGGATGTCCCGGGCGAGGCGCTCCCGTTCCCGGGTGGCGGCCTCGATCTCCAGGGCGCGGGCTAGGGTGCGCTCGGAGGCCCGGGCGACCTCGACGACGTACCCGATGGCGATCGACGCGACCCAGACCAGCAGCACGTTGTGGAGGGTGTCGCGGGTGGGGTGGCCGCGCTCGATGATGTTGGCGACGGCGACCAGCGAGGACGCGAAACCGGCCCAGCGCCAGCCGCCCTTGATCGCGTACGCGAGGACGGCGCCGGCGGTCCATATGGACGGCAGGGTGGGGCCGTCGACCGTGCGGGCGTGCTCGTCGGCGAGCGGGGTGAGCAGGATGCCGGTGAGCGCGACGGTGAGATCGGCGACCAGGAAACGCTTGGTGCAGCCGGCCGCGTTCGCCACCTTGGGGAGGGTCGCCAGGGTCCAGACGCACAGGAAGGCGAGGAAGACGACGGCGACCCAGGGGCGTTCGTAGCGGTCCCGGCCGAAGACGAAGATCAGGACGGCGTAGACCGTCGTCAGCACGCGGTACGCGGTGAGCGCGCGCCACAGCGGCTGCTCGACCGACATCCGCACGACACGCTCGCGCTTGGCCATCTCCCCCACCCCCGGGCGCCTCCCCGAAGGGGTCAGGCGCCGGACTCTTCCCGTGCCGCGATCTCGGCCTTCACGGCCTCCTTGGCGGCCTTCTCGGCGTCCGCGATCTGGCGCTTGGCGGCCGTCGCGTAGATGTCGACGTACTCCTGGCCGGACAGCTTCATGATCTCGTACATGACCTCGTCGGTCACCGAGCGCAGGATGAAGCGGTCCCCCTCCATGCCCTGGTAGCGGGTGAAGTCCAGCGGCTTGCCGATCCGGATCCCCGGGCGCATCAGCTTGGGGACGACCTTGCCGGGTGGCTGGATCTTCTCCGTGTCGATCATGGCGACCGGGATCACCGGCGCGCCGGTGGCCAGGGCCACCCGCGCGAGGCCGCCGGGCTTGCCCCGGTAGAGCCGGCCGTCAGGCGAGCGGGTGCCCTCGGGGTAGATGCCGAAGAGCCCGCCCTTCTCGATGACCTCGATGCCGGCCTTGATCGCCGCCTCGCCGGCGCCGCGGGCGCCGGAACGGTCCACCGGGAGCTGGCCGACGCCCTTGAAGAAGGCGGCGGTGAGCTTGCCCTTCAGCCCGGGCGAGGTGAAGTACTCGGCCTTGGCGATGAAGGTGACCTTGCGGTCGAGGACGGCGGGCAGGAAGAAGGAGTCCGAGAAGGACAGGTGGTTGCTCGCGAGGATCGCCGGCCCCTCGGCGGGGATGTTCTCGAGGCCCTCCACCCACGGCCTGAAGGCGAGCTTCAGCGAGCCGCCGAGGGAGAACTTCATTGCGCCGTAGATCAACTCGAGTACCTTCCGTGTGCCGTCGGACAGACCTTATCCCGCCTTTTCCCGCCCGCCCGCGCCGGTGCGGCCGGGGACGGCGCACCTTCGTGGATACGGACCTGGTCGGGTGTCGGTCCGGTCGCGTACCGTGAAGGCCTTCCCCTTTTTCGCCCGTGCTTCGTCGAAGTCCCGCCCCCTCGAAGCCGACCCCCCGAACAGGAGACCCCGGTGCCGGTCCTTCCTGGAGCCGAGCCGTACCGCCATGAGGGCGGCAAGGCAGGCGTCCTTCTCTGTCACGGGTTCACCGGTTCCCCGCAGTCGATGCGCCCCTGGGCCGAGTTCCTGGCCGAGCGCGGACTGACGGTGTCGGTGCCCCTGCTGCCCGGCCACGGCACGCGGTGGGAGGACATGCAGCTCACCACCTGGCACGACTGGTACGCGGAGGTGGACCGGGAGCTCCGGGACCTGCTGTCCCGCTGCGAGCAGGTCTTCGTCTTCGGCCTCTCCATGGGCGGGGCGCTGGCGCTGCGGCTCGCGGCCAGGCAAGGGGACGCGGTGGGCGGTCTGGTCCTGGTCAACCCGGGGAACAAGGTGCACGGCGTCGCCGCGCACGCGCTGCCGGTCGTCCGCCACCTCGTCCGCTCGACGAACGGCATCGCGAGCGACATCGCCAAGGAGGGCGTCGCGGAGATCGGTTACGACCGGGTGCCGCTGCACGCGGCGCACTCCCTGCGTCAGTTCTTCCGGACCGTGGACGCGGAGCTGCCGCAGGTCACCCAGCCGGTGGTGCTGCTGCACAGCCCGCAGGACCACGTGGTCCCGCCGGCCGACTCGGCGCGGATCCTCAGCCGGATCTCGTCGACGGACGTGACGGAACTCCTGCTGGAACAGAGCTATCACGTCGCGACGTTGGACCATGACGCGGAGCGGATCTTCGAGGAGAGCTGGGCGTTCGTCGGCCGGCTCGCTCCGGACCTGGTCGGGGAGAAGGGGAGCACGAGCGGTGGCTGAGCAGCAGGACGGGGAGCGCGAGCCGCAGCCCATCGACGAGGAGGCGGCCTGGGCCGCGATCGTCGCGGGGTACGGCGAGGAGCCGGCGGACCCGCCGGGAGCGAGACCGTTCCGGTCGGTACAGGACCTGGCGCTTCCGGAGCCGGTGGAGGACGAGGGCTCGACGGGCCCGAAGATCTCGACCGACGCCGACGAGGACCGGGACGGCAGCGGGGACGGAGACGCAGACGGGGACGGGAGCGGAGACGCAGACGGAGACGGGGACAGGAACGCCAAGGGTCCCGGGGGCCCCAAGAGTCACGGGGGCTCCATGAGTCCCGGGGGCTCCATGAGTCCCGGGAGTCCCGAGAGTCCCGGGGACTCCACGAGTCCCGGGGGCCGCGAGGCCCCCAGGGATTCCGAGGACGGCGGACCGGCGAAGCCCGCGCTGGGCAGCTCGATCGTCTTCGCGCCCGGTGTCGGCGTCGGCGTGGGCGGAGGCGGCCCCCGGGACTACTCCCTGGCCGACCCGGACGCCGAGCCCGGCGAGGCGGACGGCGAGAAGACGGGGAAGTCCGGGAAGCCGGGCAGGTCCGCCAGGAAGGGCGACGACGACGGCGAGGGCCACTTCGTCCCGCCGGAGCCCCCGCCGCTGCCGGAGGCAGACGCGACGACCAAGTTCGCCTGGCTCGGCGTGGTGGGCGGCCCGGTGCTCCTGCTGCTCGCCGTCCTGCTCCAGTGGGACATGACGTGGTGGCTCACCACCGTCTGCGTGGGCGGTTTCCTGGGCGGCTTCGCGACGCTGGTCGCCCGGATGAAGCACGACGACGAGGACGACGACGGCTACGACGACCCGGGCCGCGGCGCGGTGGTCTGACCGCCCCCCGCGCCGGTCCGACCGCGCCCGCACGCCCACCCGCGGCCCCCGCCCTGCTCGGCGGGGGCCGCGGCGCGTGACGGGCTGGGCATGGCCACGCTCCCGTCCGGGTGCTGCACGTGGCCGCGCTCCCGTCCGGGCGCTGGGCATGGCCGCGCTCCTGTCCGGGTGCTGCGCATGGCCGCGCGCCTGTCCGAGTGCTGCGCATGGCCGCGCTTCCGTCGGGGTCAGGACGCCGGGATCCGTACGGCGGCCAGCACCGGCAGGTGGTCCGTCGCCGCCCGCAGGTCCGCCGGGTCGAGGTCCTGGGGGACCCCGCAGCCGAGGAACTCCACACCCCGCGTCGCCAGGATCGCGTCGATGCGCTGGTGCGGGTCGGCGGGGGTCGAGGTGTACTCGCCGCCCCACGGGCTGACCGCCCAGCCGTCCTGGAGCTCCTTCGTCAGGCGGGTGAAACTCCGGCCGTCGGGGCGCTCGTTGAGGTCTCCGGCCACGATCGCGTGCGGGGCGTCCAGGTCGGCCGCCCGGTCGAGGAGCATCCCGGCCTGGGCGTACCGTTCCTCGCTCCGCAGGCTCAGATGGCAGCTGATGAGCCCGACCCGGGCGCCCGCGAACCGTACGACGGCGGTGGCGAAGCCGCGCCGGTGGAGCCCCGGGGTGAGCGGCAGCAGCACGTCCTCGGTGCGCTCCACGGTCGCCCGCAGCGAGCACATCAGGAGCGGTCCAGCGGCTGTGGCGCCGCCGCCGAGGACGACGAGTTCGCTCTTCGCGGCGAGCCGGGCCGCGTGTTTGCGCCAGCGGAAGAAGCGGGGCGCCTCCTGGACGAAGACGAGATCGGGCGCGCAGGCCCGGATGACCCGGGCGAGGGCGTCCTCGTCGTCGCGCATCGAGCGGACGTTGTAGCTGAGGATCCGGACGACGGCCGAACCGTCCGCCTCGGTGCGGGAGTTGGGCAGCGGGATGATCGCCATGCCCTGCAACATACGACACCCGCCCGCCGCTCCCCGGAGGGCGCGGCGGGCGGGTGAGGGTGCCGTGCGAAAGCTAGCCCTGGCGGGCCAGGTCGGCCGCGCCGACGAGACCGGCCTTGCCGCCGAGCTGCGCGGCGAGGACCTGGGCGTGCGGACGCCACTGGCCGCCGATCAGCCAGCGGCGGAAGGACTTGCGGATCGGGTCGAGGACCAGCTCGCCCTCGTCCGAGACGCCGCCGCCGACGATGAACGCCGACGGGTCGAAGAGCGAGGCCAGGTCGGCGAGACCGGCGCCGGCCCAGCGGGCCAACTCGCGGAAGGAGTCCACGGCCACCGGGTCGCCGGCGCGGGCGGCCTCGCTGATGTGCTTGCCCTCGATGCCCTCGGGCGTGCCGTCGCCGAGACCGAGCAGGACCTCGGCGCGCTCGGGCGTGGCGTTGGCGCGCTGCTTGGCGTACCGGACGAGGGCGCGCCCGGAGGCGTACTGCTCCCAGCAGCCCTGGCTGCCGCAGCCGCACAGCAGGCCGTCGGGGACGACCCGGATGTGGCCGAACTCGGCCGCGACGCCGAAGCGGCCGCGGCGCAGCTTGTTGCCGATGATGATGCCGCCGCCGAGGCCGGTGCCGAGGGTGATGCAGATGACGTCCTCGTGGCCCTTGCCCGCGCCGAACTTGTACTCGCCCCAGGCGGCCGCGTTCGCGTCGTTCTCGACGACGACCGGCAGGCCGACCCGCTGCTCGACCTTGTCCTTCAGCGGCTCGTGCCGCCAGTCGATGTTCGGCGCGAAGAGGACGGTGGCGCGCTTGTCGTCGACGTAGCCCGCGGCACCGATGCCGACCGCCTCGATCTGATGGCCCTTGCCGGCCTCGGAGACAGCGGCGCAGATCGCGTCGACGATGCCTTCGGGGGTCGGCGGGGTGGGCACCTTGTGCGTGTCGAGGATGTTGCCCTCCTCGTCGACCACGCCGGCCGCGATCTTCGTGCCGCCGATGTCGACGCCGATGGTGAGTCCCATGTGTCCCTCAGTTTTCGGTCGAGCCCCGCTAGGGCCAACCGTACCCGAGGGGGCCGCCCGTACTGATCAGTCCAGGTCGATGGGGCGCCCGGGTTCGGGCCCCTCGTCCTCGGGCCCGGGGCCCTGCGAAGGGTCCTGCCGGTCGTCCCGCGAGGCGTCCCGCGGGGTGCTGTCGCGGCGCGGGTCGCCCGGCTCGTCGCGCGTCCAGCGGGTCTCGTGGGTCTCGACCGCCGAGCGGTAGGCGGCGAGCAGCTCGTTCCCGGCGGCCGCGAGGTGGTCGAAGACCTGCGGGTTCCGCTCGATGATCGGCTCGACGGCGGCCTTCGCCTGGTTGACGAACTGCTGGACGGTGCCCTGGGCGGCCATACCCGTCAGCGGTCCGCGCAGGGTCGATACCTTGTCGGCGACGGCGTCGAAGAGCTTGCGGAGTTCCTCTGCGGCCGAGCCGGGCTCCGCGCCGGAGGCGGCGCGACGGCGGGCCTTCTCGGCCTCCAGGTCCTCGGCGCACGCCTTGGCCCAGGCATCCGAATCGCTCATGGCGTACTCCTTACGGCTTGTACCGTCGACGGTACACGCCCTCAGGGGGCCTTCGGCCAGAGTCCGGCGTCCGGGGTGAACCTGACCCGCAGATCGCCGTCGACGAGACCGGCCCCGGCGACCGTGCAGCGGCGCAGGGCGGGCGGCAGCGGGACGTTGCGGCGGAACGGGCCGACCGCGAGGAGGAGTTCGTCGCCGCGCCGGACGAGGGAGAGCTCCCCCTTGACCGCGCCGGGCAGGGGGATGTGCCAGACGAGGGTGCCGTCCTCGGCACGGCGGTCCTCGACCGTCCACGCGGGGGCGGGCGTGGGCTTCGCATCGACCGCGAGCAGGGCGAGGTCCTCGGCGCCGCGCGGGTCCCGGCCGAGGTGCGGGAGGGCGTGGACGGCTCCGTCGTGTCCGGTACGCAGGTGGGCCAGGTGCGCGTGCTGCTGCGCGGTGAGCGCGGCGAACCAGGGGTCCTCGGACGCGGCGGGGAGCAGCTTGTTGGCGACGACCGCGTCGAGGGCGAGGCCGTGGAGCGCGAGCCCGAGGCGGGCGGTGCGCAGGGTCTCGGCCGCGGCGGGTCCGGGCTCGACGACGAGGCGGACGGTGGTGGTGGGGGCGTCGACCACGGCCTGGACGGCGGCGAGCTCCTCCTCCCAGCGGGCGGTCGTGTCGTAGAGGAACTGCGCGGGCATGGGGACGCCGGCGAGCTGGGCGAGCATGGGGCGCAGGGCGCGGGCGGCCTGCCGTTCGGGCGGCAGGAGGCGGCGGAGGTAGCGGCGCAGCTGCTCGGGCAGGGCGAGCAGGGCGAGGGCGTCGAGGAGCGGGGGCAGGTCGACGACGACGAGGTCCCGCTCGTGACCGCGCACCCGTGCGGCCGCCTCGCGCAGGGCGCGGAGCAGGGCGAAGGAGGCGCTGCCGGGTAGCTCGGTGAGCTCGGCGTCCTCGAAGGGGGTGGCGCCCAGGAGGTCGAGGGCGGTGGCGGAGCGTTCCTGCAGGGCGAGGAACTCGCGCCGGAAGTCGGCGGCGGGGGTGGGCCGCAGGACGTCCACCCCGAGGCCGTCGTCGGCGTCGCCGGAGACGAGCAGGACGCGGCGGCCGGTCTGTGCCTCGGCGAGTGCGGCGGCGACGGCCACGGTGGTCCGACCGGCGCCCCCGGCCCCGGTGACAAGCATGATCCCCATGGCCGGGAACGTTACCCGTCCCGGCGGGCGGCCCGGGGCCGGGAGGAGGCAGCGCAGCGCCCCGGGAGAGGGTGGGCCCCGGGAGGAGGCTGCGGCCCCGGGAACAGGCAGCGCCCCGGGAGAAGGCGGGCCCGGGAGAACGCGGCGGCCCGGGGCCGGGAGGAGGCAGCGCAGCGCCCCGGGAGAGGGTGGGCCCCGGGAGGAGGCTGCGGCCCCGGGAACAGGCAGCGCCCCGGGA
>NZ_JBIVDE010000004.1:400122-740597 GCF_044746945.1 Streptomyces sp. NPDC090127
GGAGAAGGCGGGCCCGGGAGAACGCGGCGGCCCGGGGAGGAGGAGGCGGCCCCGGGAGAACGCGGCGGCCCAGCAGCGCCCCGGGGAGAGGCAGAGCCCCCGGAGGAGCGTCCCGGGAGCTACTCGCCCGACTCCACGCGCTTCTTCAGGCCGGCGAGGGCGCGGTCGATGATGACCTTCTCGGCCTTGCGCTTGATCATGCCGAGCATCGGGATCTTGACGTCGACGGTCAGCTGGTACGTCACCTCGGTGCGCGTGCCGTCGCCCGCCGGGGCCAGCCGGTACGAGCCGTCGAGCGCGCGGAGCATCTGGGACTTGACCAGCGTCCAGGAGACCTCGTCGTCGCCGGTCCAGGTGTACGCCAGCGTGTGGTCGTCCTTGATCGCGCCCGCGTCGAGCAGCAGCCGGACCCTCTCCGCGCGGCCGGCCGTGTCCTTTTCCAGGACCTCGGCCTCCTTCACCTCGCCCGTCCACTCGGGGTAGCGCGCGAAGTCGGCGATGACGCTCATGACGTCGACCGGCGCCGCCTCGATGGTGATGCTCGAGCTGGTGTGTTCGGCCATCGCGGTGGCTCCTCCACTGTGCGGTCCGGCGGAAGTCTCGGCGGCACGAACCGTGCCGACCGAAGGCTATCGCGCCGTCAGCGGCCGTCCGTCACCACTCCAGCGTCCACGGCCGCCCGGTCGCCGCGAAGTGGCCCACGTTCACGCACTCCGTGCCGGCGACCCGCATGCGCCGGGCCAGCGGCTGGTGGACGTGACCGAAGAGCGCGTACCGGGGCCGGGTGCGCCGGATCGCGTCGAGCAGGGCCCGGCTGCCGCGCTCGAATCGCCGCGCGACGGTGTCGTACGTCAGCTCCGGGACGTCCGGCGGGATGTGGCTGCACAGCACGTCGACCTCGCCGAGCGCCTCGACCTTCGCCGCGTACTCCTCGTCGGAGATCTCGTACGGCGTGCGCATCGGCGTCCGCAGTCCGCCGCCCACGAAGCCGAAGACCAGACCGCCTATCTCGACGCGCTCGCCGTCCAGGACCGTGGTCCCGGGGCGGGCGTACTCGTGCCACAGGCCGGGGATGTCCACGTTGCCGTAGGTCGCGTACGTCGGGGTCGGGAAGGCCGCGAAGAGCTCTTCGTACTGGCGGCGCACCGCGCCCTCGATGGCCGCGTCGCGGTCGACGGCGAGCTCGGACCAGAGCCGCCGCCCCAGGTCACGGGCCTCGTCGAAGCGGCGGGCGGTGCGCAGTGCGACGATGAGGTCCGCGTTCTCGACGCCGAAGAGGTCGGGGAAGATGCCGCGGCTGTGGTCGGCGTAGTCGAGGAAGAGCACCAGGTCGCCCAGGCAGACGAGGGCGTCCGCCCCCTGACCCGCCTTCGCGAGGGCCCCGCTGTTCCCGTGTACGTCGCTGACCACGTTGATCCTCATGTCGTCAGCGTAGGGCGTCGGACCTGCGGTTACTTCCGAGTCTGGAAAGCTGTGGACTACTGTGCGCGGAGCACCGCCACAGCTGTGTGACGCACGGAACATCTGACCAGGACCCCCTATCGGGAACCCAGTACTGATGGGTAACGTCCGGGCAGTCCAGTCGTGCTCACCCCACTGAGCACCTGCCCGATCTTGGACCGCACCGGTGCATCACACAGAGCCGTGGCGCCGGCGCCCGATGAGGAGCAGCAGTCTTGCGCGAGTTCAGCCTTCCGGCCCTGTACGAGGTCCCCACGGACGGCAATCTGACGGATCTCATCCGCCGCAACGCCACTCAGCACCCAGATGTCGCCGTGATGGGACGGAAGGTCGCCGGTGCCTGGACGGACGTCACGGCCGCGCAGTTCCTCGCCGAGGTGCGCGGGGCCGCGAAGGGGCTGATCGCGGCGGGCGTGGAACCCGGCGACCGGGTGGCCCTGCTGTCCAGGACGCGGTACGAGTGGGTGCTCCTCGACTTCGCGATCTGGAGCGCGGGCGCGGTCACCGTGCCGGTCTACGAGACCAGCTCGCCGGAGCAGATCCAGTGGATCCTCGGCGACTCGGGCGCCTCGCTCGCCCTGGTCGAGTCCGCGGCGCACGCGGCGTCGGTGGAGTCGGTACGGGCGAACCTGCCGGCCCTGAAGGGCGTCCGGCAGATCGAGGCCGACGCGGTGGCCGAGCTCACCGCCACCGGCGCGGAGGTCTCCGACGAGCTGCTCGACGAGCGGATGTCGTCCGCGCACGCCGACGACCCGGCGACGATCGTCTACACCTCGGGCACCACCGGCCGCCCCAAGGGCTGTGTGCTGACGCACCGGGCCTTCTTCGCGGAGTGCGGCAACGTGGTGGAGCGGCTGAAGCCGCTCTTCCGGACCGGCGAGTGCTCGGTCCTGCTCTTCCTGCCGGCCGCGCACGTCTTCGGGCGCCTGGTCGAGGTCGCCTCCGTGATGGCGCCGATCAAGCTGGGCTGCGTACCGGACATCAAGAACCTCACGGACGAGCTGGCGGCCTTCCGGCCGACGCTGATCCTGGGTGTGCCGCGCGTCTTCGAGAAGGTCTACAACTCGGCGCGGGCGAAGGCCCAGGCGGACGGCAAGGGCAAGATCTTCGACAAGGCCGCGCACACGGCGATCGCGTACAGCCGCGCGATCGGCACGCCGCAGGGCCCGTCGCTGGGCCTGAGGATCAAGCACAAGGTCTTCGACAAGCTCGTCTTCTCCAAGCTCCGCGCGGTGCTCGGCGGGCGCGGCGAGTACGCGATCTCGGGCGGCGCGCCGCTGGGCGAGCGGCTCGGCCACTTCTTCCGCGGGATCGGCTTCACGGTCCTGGAGGGGTACGGCCTGACGGAGTCGTGCGCGGCGACCGCGTTCAACCCGTGGGACCGGCAGAAGATCGGCACGGTCGGGCAGCCGCTGCCGGGTTCGGTGGTGCGGATCGCCGACGACGGCGAGGTGCTGCTGCACGGCGAGCACATCTTCTCGGGCTACTGGCAGAACGAGACGGCCACCGCCGAGGCGCTGGCGGACGGCTGGTTCCACACCGGCGACATCGGCACCCTCGACGAGGACGGCTACCTCGCGATCACCGGCCGGAAGAAGGAGATCCTGGTGACGGCGGGCGGCAAGAACGTCGCTCCGGCGGTCATCGAGGACCGGATCAGGGCGCACGCGCTGGTCGCGGAGTGCATGGTCGTCGGCGACGGGCGGCCGTTCGTCGGCGCGCTGGTCACCCTGGACGAGGAGTTCCTCGGTCGCTGGGCCGCCGACCACGGCAAGCCGGCCGACTCGACGGCGGTCTCGCTGCGTGACGACGCGGAGCTGCTCGCGGAGGTCCAGCGGGCGGTGGACGACGGCAACGCGGCGGTGTCGAAGGCCGAGTCGGTCCGGAAGTTCCGCATCCTGTCCGCGCAGTTCACGGAGGAGGCGGGCCACATCACCCCGTCGCTGAAGCTGAAGCGGAACGTGGTGGCGAAGGACTTCGCCGACGAGATCGAGTCGATCTACCGCGCCTGACGCGGACCTACGGCGGAAGAAGGGCCCCTCGGTGCACGCGCACCGCGGGGCCCTTCCCGCGTCCGGACCGGCTGCCGCCTAGAGCAGTTCCTTCAGGCGCTCCGCCAGGAGGTCCCAGCGCCAGCGGTCCTCGACCCACGCACGCCCCCGGGCGCCCATGCGCCGCCGCAGCTCCGGGTCGAGGAGCAGGGTCGCGATGCGGTCCGCCGACTCCGCGGGGGCGTCGCCGCGCACCACATAGCCGGTCTCGCCGTCCAGGACCGCGTCCGGCGCACCGCCCGAGTCGCCCGCGACGACCGGGAGGCCGGTGGCCGAGGCCTCCAGGTAGACGATCCCGAGGCCCTCGACGTCCAGGCCGCCCCGACGGGTACGGCAGGGCATCGCGAAGACGTCACCGGCGCCGTAGTGGGCCGGCAGCTCCTCCCACGGCACCGCTCCCGTGAAACGTACGGAATCGGACACGCCGGTCGTCGCCGCGAGGCCGCGCAGGTCCTTCTCGTACGGACCGCCCCCGACGATCAGCAGCACCGTGTCCGGCACCCGGCGCACGATCTCCGGCAGCGCCCGGATCAGCGTGTCCTGGCCCTTGCGCGGGACGAGCCGCGAGACGCACACGACCACGGGGCGGTCGCTGAGCCCGAGCCGTTCCCGTACCGCCTCGCCGCCCGAGGCCGGGTGGAAGGTCTTCTCGTCCACGCCCGGCGGGAGCTGCGTCATGCGCCCGGCGGCGGCCGGGGTCAGCGCGCCCGCGATCCGCGAGCGGGTGTACTCGCCCAGGTACGTGAGGGTGTCCGTGCCCTCGCCGATCCGGCGCAGCAGCTGCCGCGAGCCGGGCAGCTGCGCCCACCCCGCCTCGTGCCCGTGCGTCGTCGCGACGAGCCGCCGTGCGCCGGCCCGGCGCAGCGCGGGGCCCATCAGCCCGAGGGGCGCCGCAGCCCCGAACCAGACCGACTCGCAGCCGTGCTCGCGCAGCAGCGCGGTGGCCCGCGCGGTGACCCGGGGGGTGGGCAGCAGCATGGTGGTGCGGTCCCGCACCACCGTGAAAGGCTGCTCCGCGTCGAACGCGGCGGTCGCCTCGATCCCCTCGCGGCTCCGCTTCCAGGTGGAGGCGTAGACCACGACCCGCTCGGGATCGAGGCGCAGCGCCATGTTGTGCAGGAAGGCCTGGATTCCGCCGGGTCGGGGCGGGAAGTCGTTGGTTACGATCAGGGTCTTGTGCATCGTCGCCGAATCTACGTGACGGCACCCCCCGCCCGGCAACACCCCTCCGCCCGCGCGGACCGAACAGACCGACCGACTGGATGGGACGAGGTAGGAATGACGGGCGTACTGGGTACGGCTGCCGAGCGCGTGCGACGGTCTCCCGACCTGGTCTGGGCGCTCACCCGGATCGTTCTGCTCCTGTGCGTCTTCAAGGTCCTCACGGTTCCCGGGCCGGACGTCACCAGCGACATCGACGTGATCTATCGGGGCTGGTCCGAGGTGCTGAGCACCGGCACGTACCCGCTGCACGACGTGACCTGGCAGTACCCGCCACTGGCCGCCGTCGCGGTGCTCTCCCCCGCGGTGCTGCCGTTCCTGGACTACGCCGCCGCCTTCTTCGTCCTCGCCTTCCTCTGCGACGCGCTCGTCTACGGACTGCTGCGGTACACGGGCCGGCGGCCCGGCCGCGGCACGCGCGGCGCCTGGATCTGGATCGCGGGCGTCCCGCTGCTGGGCCCGACCGCGTACGCCCGGTACGACCTGATGGTCACCGCCGTCGCGGTGGCCGCGCTGCTCGCCGGGGTGGGGCGGCCGCGGGTGCTCGGCGCCCTGGCGGGCTTCGGGGCGATGCTGAAGGTCTGGCCCGCGCTGGTGCTCGCGGGCACGCCGCGCGGTCGTGCGACCTTCCGCTCGTGGCCGACGGCGGCGGGCGCCGCGGCGGGTCTGCTCCTGCTGTGCGTGCTGGCGGCGCCGGGGGCGCTGGCGTTCCTGGACTTCCAGGCCGACCGGGGCACGGAGGTCGAGTCGCTGGGCGCGCTGGTCTTCCATGTGGCCCGGCACCTGGGCTGGGAGGGCGAGGTGCGGATGAACTACGGCTCGATCGAGTTCCTCGGACCGTACGTCTCGACGGTCTCCACGGCGGCCATGGCCCTGACGATCGCCGCCTTCGGCTGGCTGCTGGTGTGGCGGATCCGGGCCCGCTCGTTCTCGACGTCGACGCCGGCGGACGCGGCGTTCGTGGCGGTGCTGCTGTTCACCACCACGAGCCGGGTGATAAGCCCGCAGTACATGATCTGGCTGGTGGGCCTGGCCGCCGTCTGCATGGCGTACCGGACGAGCGGGATGCGCCGCCCCGCGCACCTGGTGCTGTGGGCGACGGCGGTGACGCAGCTGGAGTTCCCGGTCTGGTTCTCGCACGTGACGGACAGCGATCCGCTGGGCGTGGCACTGCTGCTGGTCCGCAACGGTCTGCTGGTCGCCGCGTCGGTGTCGGCCTGCCGCGTCCTGTGGCGCCGCACGGTCACCGGGCCCCGCCTCGCCCCGGCGACGATCCCTGCCCAGCAGACACGCGAACGCGCCCCCCGCCTGCCGGTCGGCTGACGACAGCCCGGCGCGCCGGGCGGGGGCGGGGACGCGCCGGGAGCCTCGCCGGGAGCCCGGCCGCCCACCCGCCGACCACCCACCAACCGCCCGACGAGAACCCGCCGAGGCCCCGTCCAGGCCCCGTCGCCGCGGTCTAGCCCAGGCGTTCCCGCAGGTACTCCCGCCAGTCCGCGGTGAAGGCCTCCGGGGTGGTCCCGAGGACCTCGGCGAAGGCCTTCTCCACCGCGCCCTCGCGCTGCGGGTGCTCGCCCACCGTGCGGTAGAAGGCGCGGAGCGCCGGCTCGCCCCAGCGCTCGGCGATCAGCGCGCACGCGAGCCAGCCGCCCTCGTACGCGCGGGCCAGGGCCTCGGCGTCGCCCCCGAAGGCGAAGGCCTTGTCGTCCGGGAGACCCGCGGGGAGGTCGCCTTCCCGGACCGCGCGGCGCAGTTCCGGAGCCGCCTGGGCGGCCGTGCGGCCCGTGTCGCGGTACGCCACCCAGTCGGCGAGGCCCTCGGAGAGCCAGACCGGGGTGGCGCCGGACGTGGTGGAGCGGGTCGCGACATGGGTGGTCTCGTGGGTGAGGACGATCTGCTGCCCGAAGTCGCCGAGCACGCCGTACGCGTCGGGGTTGACGATCACCCGGTCCGCGGGCGCGTCCGGGCCGCCGCCGACCTCGCCGGTCGTGACGGCCGCTATCCCCCGGTACGAGGAGGCGGGCGCCCCGAGGAGCCCGCCCATGGCGTCCACCGAGGCCGGGACGAGGACGACCACGCGGCCCGCCCAGTCCTCGGGCCAGGCCGCCGAGACCGCGGGCACCGCCCGGTCGGCCTGCGCCGCGATCTCCTTCAGGCGCGCCTCGGACTGGCCGACCCCGAGGACGAGGCTGCGCGCCCCCTGGACCGCCTCCACGTCGCCCTGCTGCCACAGCTGCTGGGTGGTGGCGCCCTCGGCGGGCCGGTCGCCGGTCACATACCAGCGGCCGTCCCGCTCGGCCAGGTCCAGGACGCGTTCGGTGGTGACGGGTGCGGGGTCGTAGCCGTCGATCCGGTAGCTCAGCTGGGCGCGGACCCGCGCCCGGTCGCCGACCTGCCGGTCGACGTCCGTCAGGTGGTACTCCCAGGAGGCGAACGGCACCTCCGCGAGCCGGTCGAACTCCTTGATGGCGGCGGGCGCGAACGCGGGGTCGAGCGCCACCGCGTAGGCCGCCTCGTCCCGGTCGAGCAGCGCCCGCGCGTGCCGGTCGAGGAGCGTGCGGATCTGCTCGGGCGCGGGGTCGGCCGACTCCGGGGCCGCGCACCCGACGAGGGTGAGCAGCGCCGTCAGCAGACAGGCCGCCGCCCGCCGCCCCGCTCCACGCCCCTGACCTGCCACGCACCCGATCGTACGGGCATACGGGCGAAGGGGCGTCCGGTCAGACCCGCGTCACCGTCACGTGGGACATCATCCCCACGGGGTCGTAGCGCACCCGCGCCCCGGGATAGGGGGCGTGGATGACCTGGCCGTCGCCCGCGTAGATCCCGACGTGGCTGGCGTCGCCGCGGTACGTCACGAGGTCGCCGGGCTGCGCCTGCGAGAGCGGCACCTGCCGGCCGGCGGCCCGCTGGGCGGCCGAAGTCCGGGGCAGGCTGATCCCGGCCTGCCGGTACGACCAGACCATCAGCCCCGAGCAGTCGAAGGCGGACGGTCCGGTCGCGCCCCACACGTACGGGCTGCCGATGGCGCTGCGGGCGGCCATCACCGCGGCGGCGGCCCGCGAGGAGGCCGGGCCGAGGTCGGCGAGGGGCGGCGCCTCCTCGGCGAGTCCCTCGCGGCCGGAGCGGGAGGCCCGGCCCTCGAAGTCCGCGCGTTCCTCGGCCGTCAGCGACTGGAGCACCCGGCGGGCCTCGGCGAGCTTCCGCTCGACCGTGCGCTTGTGCTGGGCGACCTGGGTGCGGCTGCGCTCCAGCTCGGCGAGGAGCCGGGTCGCCTCGGTCCGCTCCTGGTTCAGCCGGCGCTGCTCGTGCTGGAGCTGGCCGAGCGCGACGCCCTGCCGGGCGGCGACCCGGTCCAGGACGGAGGCCCGGTCGAGGTACGAGTCCGGGTCGGCGGAGAGCAGCAGCGCCAGGGCCGGGTCGATCCCGCCGGAGCGGTACTGGGCGCCGGCGACCGAACCGAGCGCGCCCCGCATGCGGTTGATGCGCTCCTGGCCGCGCGCCACGCTGTCCCGCACCTGGGCGACCGTCCTGCGCAGCTCGTCCGCGCGTTCGTCGGCCTTGTTGTAGCCCTCGGTGGCCTGTTCGGCCTCCTCGAAGAGCCGGTCGACCGCGGCGCGCGGGGCCTCCGGTGCGCCGATCGGGTCGGCGTTGGCGGGGACGGCGCCGAAGGCCGTCGCGGCGGTGGCCGCCGCGGCGGTCAGGACGGTGACCCTGGCAGGTCGTCGGTGGGACGCCACGTATCGCGCTCCGTTCGGCTCTTACCCAGACTGGCGCGGCAGACAGTAGCCGGTGATCACTCCCCGTCCAACGAACCTCCCGGGCACGCAAAGTGACGCCCCGCCGGAGACCACAAGGTCACCGGCGGGGCGTCACGTCAGCGAAGGAGGCGACAATCCACCCGATTGGGCGTCAGGTCGCGGGTGTTGCGCGCGTCAGATGCGCACGCCGAACTGGAAGGTGCCCATGTAGCTCATGGACTCGTAGCGGACCGAGGCGCCCGGCTTGGGGGCGTGCAGGATCGTGCCGTTGCCCGCGTACAGACCCACGTGCGAAAGGCCGTTGAAGAAGACCAGGTCGCCCGGCTTGAGCTGGCTGCGGCCGATCTTCACGCCGTCGTTCTGCTGGGTGTACGTGGTGCGGGTGAGCTTCACGCCGGCCTGGCGGTAGGCCCACTGCGTCAGGCCCGAGCAGTCGTAGGAGTTGGGGCCCTCGGCGCCGGAGACGTACGGCTTGCCGATCTGGGTGGCGGCGGCGCTGAGCGCGGCCTGGCCACGCGCCGAGGCCGGGACCTCGTTGCCGAGGTCGACGCGGTCGCCCGCGGCGCGGCTGGCGCGCTGCTCCTCCTGCTGGATCTTGGCGCGCTCGGCGGCGGTGAGGGTGTTGAGCAGCTTGCGGGCCTCGGCCAGCTTGCCCTGGTAGCTCTTCTTCTTCTCGCCGAGGGTCTTGCGGACGGACTCGAGGTCGCCGAGCTTCGTCGTCGCCTCGGCGCGCTGCTGGGCGAGCGTCCGCTGCTTGGCCTGGATCGACTGGAGCACGTCGGCCTGCTTGGCGCCGAGCTGGTCGATCGCGGACGCCTTGTCGAGGTAGGTGTCCGGGTCGGAGGAGAGGAAGAGCTGGAGGGCCGGGTCGATGCCACCGGAGCGGTACTGCGCGCTCGCGACCGAACCGATGCTGTTCCGCAGGGTGTTGAGCTCCTGCTGACCGCGCGCCACCTTGTCCTGGAGGGTGCTGATCTCCTCCTGCAGCTTGCCCCGGCGCTCGTCCGCCAGGTTGTACTGCTCGGTGGCCTCCTCGGCCTCGTGGTTGAGCTTGTCGACCTTCGACTTGACTTCGTCGATCTTCGGCTTGGGAGCCGCCTGGGCGCCGGTCTGGGCGGTGAGCGCAACGGCAGCGGCGGCGGTGACGGTGAGCACGGTCACACGGGTGCGGCTCGGCTGCTTGGGTCGACGGTGGGACGCCACGAAGGCGAGCTCCTTCTTCCTCGAGCCGCCCAACCGAACTGCGTCAGGCGGTTCCTCCGCTGATATCCCCGATGGATGATCAACCGCGCGAAGGTTCGAGGCCTGACCCTAGTGACCATCTTGTGATCAGTTCAAATCCTCATGAGCAAAATCTCGCTCACAGGGCACATTATTTCCACGCTTCACACGGGCAGTAATGGACACTTGACCGTACGCCCTCCAGAATTCGGGCATTGAGGCCAGGAGTTACGATCCGTCACAACGCACGCGAAAGCCGCTTGAGCAACAAGGCGGACGCGACGGGCCGCGCACCGGACTTGGCGACGCCGTCGGCGACCTCGCGGTCGGTCGAGACGACCACGACGGGGCGGCCCGCGGGCTCGGCGCGCACCAGCTGACGGATCAACTCGTCGGCCGTGACGCCCGGCTTGGAGAAGAGCACCCGGACCCCGCGCGGCGGCGCGAGGAGGACCGGCGCCGCCAGCTCTGCGCCGTCGAAGACACAGGTGACCTCGGCCCCCGAGCGGGCCGCGAGCGCGGAGAGCCCACCGAGGAGCCGCAGCCGCTGCTTCTCCAGCGGCATCGTCGGGTAGCCCGTCTTGGTGACGTTGTAGCCGTCCACGACCAGATGGGCCTGGGGCAGGGCGAGGAGCTGGTCGAGGAGGGCCGGGTCGGTCTCGGAGAGCGCGCGGGCCGCGATGTCCTTCGGCGACATCCGGCCGGGCTCCACCGCGTCGACGGTGTCGGCCGGGTGGACGGAGACGGGCGGCAGGGCCAGTTCGCGGCGGAGCCCCTGGGCCGCGTCGAGCACGGTGTCGAGCAGCAGCCGCAGCCGCATGTCCTCCACCGAGCGCCCCTCGCGGGCGGCCCGGCGACTGGCCTCCAGGGCGGCCTCGACCTCACCGAGCCGGGCCTTGAGCCGGCGGGACTCGCTCTCGGCGGCCGACACCCGCGCCGCAGCCTCGGCCCTGACCGTGTCGATCTCGGCATGGGTCCTACGGAGGGCAGCCTCGCCGCGCTTCACATCGCTCTGGGCGCTGCGCAGCTTGCGATGAAGCGATTCGGCTTCCCGGCGCGCCGCCTCCAGATCGTGGCGCAGCTCCTCGGTCTCCGCGCGCCCGCGCTCCCTGGCGGCGGCGACCTCCTCGCGAAGGCGTTCCAACTCGCGCCGGCCGGCCTCGTCGGCCCGCTCGGCGTCCGCCCGCAGGGCCTCCTCGCCGGCGGCGGCGACCAGCTTGACCCAGCCGGTCGGGCGCAGCACATAGGCGGCCGCGGCCACGTCGACGGGGTCGGCGGCGGCGGGCGGGGCGCCGGTCTCGACGGCCCCGGCCAGCTCGGGCTGCGCCTCCTTGAAGCGCTCGCCGATCCGCTGCCGGAACAGCGGATCGCTCTCCAAGGCGGCGGCCATGGCGTTGCCGGCGAACTTGGCCCGCCGGCTGGGGGTGAAGCGGGCGTACTGCCGCAGGGGCGCCGGAAGCTCGGCGACGGTCAGCCCGCCGAAGGCGTCCGAGACCAGCGCGACGACCTTCCGCCGGACACCGTCAGGCAGCGGGCGGTCGAGCGCCTCGGCAGCGTCACCTGCCGCGCCGGCCGGTTCTCCACCGCGCGCGGGCTCCTCCACGTTGCGTCACCCCATCGTCGTGGGCGCCGCCTCCGTCAGGAAGCGGTGCCGGGCCTGTCCACCAGTTCGATCTGGTCCACCGCGTTGCACCAGCGGCAGCGGACCGACTCGATGGTCTCACTGACCACCTCGCGCTCCTCGACCTTCGGCTCACCCGCGAGATCCAGATGGACGTACTCGACGACCTTGGAGGAGCGGGTCACGTCGAACCGGGTCAGGTTGCCGCAGAGAGTGCAGCGCCAGCGGGTCTCGGCGGTCGGCAGGGGAACCGTCGTCATCGTGCCGTCCTCTTTCATTGCGTGATGCGGGTGCGGGTGCCGCGGTGCGCCGTCGAACTGCGGAGGTACAACGCGTAACCCTACGGCCTTGCGCGTACCCCATGTCGCGGCGAGGCACTCTGTCCAGGTCGACCCCGTTACGCCATGATCTGTCCATGATCGACAGGCGGCGGATCGACTGGCGGCGGACGGCCCTCTCCACCTGGCGGGGCGCCCGGACCGGCCCCACGGTGACGTACGCCCTGATCGGGGCCTGCTGCCTGGTCTTCGTGATCAGCCCCGTGTCGGGCCTCAATCCGGTCTACGGGACCGGGGACGCGGCCCTCGCGGCGCAGAGCGCGTACTTCCACCGCTGGGGCGTCGTCCCGGCCGAGCTGATGGGCGGCGGCCCGCCGCGCACCCTGCTCACCCCGCTGACCGCGCTCTTCGTCCACGGCAGCTGGCTGCACCTGCTGGGCAACATGCTCTTTCTCTACGTCTTCGGCGCGATGACCGAGGAGCGGATGGGCCAGCTCGCCTTCGGCCTCTTCTACCTGGCCTGCGGCTATCTGGCGCTGCTGGGCTACGCGGCGGCGCACGCGAGTAGCGAGCAGACGCTGGTGGGAGCCTCGGGGGCGATCTCGGGCGTCCTCGGCGCGTTCCTGTACCTGTTCCCGCGCGCGCGGGTGACCAGCCTCTTCCCGTTCCTGCTCTTCCTGCCGCTGCGCTTCCCCGCGTGGATCGTGCTGGTCTTCTGGTTCGTGCTCCAGTGGCTCGCGGCCCGCGCGGCGGGCGCGGGGCCGGGCGTGGCGTATCTGGCCCATGTGGTGGGCTTCGCCGTCGGCTTCCTCTACGCCTGGGGCCGCTACCGGGGTGGGGATACAGTGAAGCCCCCAGCCGCGGCGACCGAGGGAGAAAGCCAGCCGTGATCACCGCGATCGTGCTCATCAAGACCAGCGTGGACCGCATCCCCGAGATCGCGGAGTCGATCGCCGCGCTCGACAGCGTCAGCGAGGTCTTCTCGGTGACCGGTACGTACGACCTGATCGCCATGGTCCGCGTGCCCCGGCACGACGACCTGGCGGACGTGATCCCCGGCCGGATCAGCAAGATCCCCGGGGTCGAGGCGACGGACACGCACGTGGCGTTCCGTACGTACTCGCAGCACGACCTGGAAGCGGCCTTCGCGATCGGCCTGGAGTCCTGACGAAGGGGGCCCCGACGGGAGGCCCCCTTCACCCGTACGAGTGGGTACTCAGCCGCGGTCCGGCACGCAGCGGCCGTCCTCGGTGCGGTACTTCCACTGGGCTCCGTCCCGCACGAGCTCCTTCACGGCCCGCACGAAGCGCTCCACGTGCTCGTCCGGTGTACCGGCGCCGAAGCTGACCCGGATCGCGTTGAGGGACTTCTCGCCGGGCGCGGCCTCGGGCGCGCCGCACTCGCCCTGGGTCTGCGGGTCGCTGCCGAGCAGGGTGCGGACCAGCGGGTGGGCGCAGAAGAGGCCGTCACGGACGCCGATGCCGTACTCGGCGGAGAGCGCGGCGGCGAAGTGCGAGCTGTTCCAGCCCTCGACGACGAAGGAGATGACTCCGACGCGGGGCGCGTCGTCGCCGAAGAGCGAGAGCACCCTGACCTCGGGCACCTCCGCCAGGCCCTCCCGCACGGTCGCGATCAGCCGCTGCTCGCGGGCGACGAACTGGTCGAACCCGGCCTCGGTGAGCGCCTTGCAGGCGGAGGCGATGGAGTAGACACCGATCACGTTCGGCGAACCGGCCTCGTGGCGGGCGGCCGTGGTGTGCCACTCGACGTCCACACCGCCGTCGGCGCGGCGGGCGACCTTCTTGGACGCGCCGCCACCGGCGAGGTACGGCTCGGCGTCCTGGAGCCAGTCGGCGCGGCCCGCGAGGACGCCCGAGCCGAACGGGGCGTACAGCTTGTGCCCGGAGAACGCGACCCAGTCCACGTCCAACTCCTTTACGGAGACGGGGTGGTGCGGCGCGAGCTGGGCGGCGTCGAGGACGATCCGGGCGCCGTGGGCGTGCGCCGCCGCGGCCAGCTCCTTGACCGGCCACAGCTCCCCGGTGACGTTCGACGCGCCGGTCACGCAGACGAGGGCGGGGCGGTTGGGGTGCCCCTTCGAGCGAAGCCGAGAGCTCGCCGAAGGGTCGCGGTCGGCGAGGGCGCGCTCCAGGGTGGCGACGGCCTCGGCGGGCGTACGGGGGGCGTTGAGGTAGGTGACGCGGGCGTCCTGCCACGGCAGAAGGGAGGCGTGGTGCTCGGTCTCGAAGACGAAGACCTCGCAATCGGCGGGCAGTGCGGCGGCGAGCAGGTTGAGCGAGTCGGTGGTGGAGCGGGTGAAGACGACCTGGTCGCCCTCGCGACAGTCGAGGAACTCGGCGACGGTGACGCGGCTGTTCTCGAACAGGTCGGTGGAGAGCTGCGAGAGGTACCCGGCGCCCCGGTGGACGCTGCCGTAGTACGGGGCGTACGCGGCGACGTCGTCCCACACCCGCTGCAGGGCCGGCGCGCTGGCGGCGTAGTCGAGCGCGGCGTAGCTGACCTCGCCCCCGGTCACGAGCGGCACGGTGACGTCCCGCCCGAGAACCGGGAGCGGAGCGCAGAGGGACTGGTCGGCGGCGACAGCGGTGACAGACATGACGAACTCCCGTACAAGGCAGGCGAATTCGGCGCCTCGACGCCACCGGCGCACGGATGCGTCGGTGCGGAGGCACACGAGAAAAAGGGGAAGGGTACGAAGAAGGGGCTTCGAAGCCCTAACGCATTCGCTTGCTCACGAGACTGCTCCCTTGAGGACCAGGACCCCAGGGCCGCACACATGTGACGCGTGCAGGGGTCCGCGCTTGCCGCGGACCTTGCTGTCCACGGCCTGGTCTTCACCCGGGGCACCCCGCCACGGACGGAGGGTTGCCGGACAGCAAGCCGGGGCTTCGTAGCTGTCACTCATGACCTGGTTCAGAACGTATGCCAGCTGATCGTCGGCGCGCAACCCCGTTCCGCATGCCGGAACGGGGTCGCACGTCACGGTTACGCGTTGCTGGCGGCGACCCAGCGCTCCAGGGCCCGCCGCGCGGACCCGGAGTCGATGGACTCCGCCGCCTTCGCGATGCCCTCGCGCAACTGCTCCACCAGGGTGGTCTCCCCCGGGTGCAGCGCCACGAGCGCCGCGGCGGAGTTCAGCAGGACCGCGTCCCGTACGGGACCGGTCTCGCCCGCGAGCAGCCGGCGCGCCACGTCCGCGTTGTACGAGGCGTCGGCGCCGCGCAGCGCCTCCACCGGGACGATGTCGATGCCGACGTCCCTCGGGTCGAAGGTCTCCTCACGGACCTGCCCGCCCCGCACCACCCAGACGCGCGAGGTGGCCGTGGTCGTCAGCTCGTCCAGGCCGTCGTCGCCGCGGAAGACGAGCGCGGAGGAGCCGCGCTCGGCGAGCACGCCCGCGACGATCGGGGCCATCCGGGCGTCCGCGACACCGGTCGCCTGGGCCCTGACCCGGGCCGGGTTGGTGAGCGGTCCGAGGAAGTTGAAGACCGTGCGGATGCCCAGTTCCTTGCGGGCCATCGCCACATGGCGCAGCGCCGGGTGGAACTTCACGGCGAAGCAGAAGGTGATCCCGGCCTCGTGGGCGACCTCGGTGACCCGCTGCGGGGTCAGCTCCAGGTTGACGCCCAGCTTCTCCAGGACGTCCGAGGCGCCGGAGGCGGAGGACGCGGCCCGGTTGCCGTGCTTGACGACCTTGGCGCCCGTGCCGGCGACCACGATCGCCGACATGGTGGAGATGTTGACGGTCTTGGCGCCGTCTCCGCCGGTCCCCACGATGTCGACGGTGGCGCCGGGCACCTCGATCGTGTTGGCGTGCTCGTACATGGTGCGGACGAGACCGGTGATCTCCTCGACCGTCTCGCCCTTGGCGCGCAGCGCCACGACGAACCCGGCGATCTGGGCGTCGGTGGCCTCGCCCCGCAGGATCCGGTCCATCGCCCAGGCGGTGTCCTCCGCGCTCTGGTCGCGGCCGGTCAGCAGGCCGTCCAGGACGACGGGCCAGGAGCGGCCCGCCGACAGAGGTCCTCCAGCGGGGGTCGCAGCGCTCATGGCAGCTCCTGGTCATCACGTGACGGATACGGGACCCACCCTATCGAGCCCCGGGGACGGCAAAGGGCCCCGTCCATCGAATGGACGGGGCCCTCGCCGTGGCGACCTGGGTCAGGTGATCAGTGGTGGCCGTGGCCGCTGGTGATCTCCTTGTACTCCTCGGCGGTCGGCTTGGCGATCTGGTTGTCCTCGCCGTAGTAGCTCTTGTTGAGCCTGACGCGGAGCTTCTCCAGAGCGCCGACCTTGCGCTCCACACCGTTCTCGTCGACCAGCGGGCCGAGCTCGGCCGGCTTGTTCTGCTCGTGCGCCGTGAGCTTGTACAGCTCACCCTGGCTGAGCGGCTGGTGGATCTCGACGAACTCACCGTGCGGCAGGCGCTTGATGATGCCGGACTCGCGCCCGTGCAGCACCTTGTCCTTGTCCCGGCGCTGGAGGCCGAGGCAGATCCGCTTGGTGACGACGAACGCGATGACCGGTCCGACGAAGAAGAAGATCCGGACGAACCAGGTGATCGAGTTGATCGACAGGTGGAAGTGGGTGGCCCAGAGGTCGTTTCCACCACCGATGAGCATGATCATGTACGCGGTGATCCAGGCGACACCGAAGGCGGTGCGCGTCGGAGCGTTGCGCGGGCGCTGCGCGATGTGGTGCTCGCGCTTGTCGCCCGTGATCCAGGACTCGATGAACGGGTAGACCGCGATGGCCGCGAGGACCAGCGGGAAGATCGCCAGCGGGATCATCACGCCCAGGACGAGCGTGTGGCCCCAGAGGTTGATCTCCCAGCCCGGCATGACACGGATCAGACCCTCGGCGAAGCCCATGTACCAGTCGGGCTGGGCGCCGGTGGACACCTGGTCCGGACGGTACGGACCGAGCGCCCAGATCGGGTTGATCGAGGCGATCGCCGCGATGATCGCGATGACACCGAAGACCAGGAAGAAGAAGCCTCCGGCCTTGGCCATGTAGACCGGCAGCAGCGGCATGCCCACGACGTTCTTGTTCGTACGGCCGGGGCCCTCGAACTGCGTGTGCTTGTGGTAGAAGACCAGGATCAGGTGGGCGACCACCAGACCGAGCATGATGCCGGGCAGCAGCAGCACGTGCGCCGAGTAGAACCGGGCCACGAAGTCGCCGCCGGGGAACTCCCCACCGAACAGGAACATCGACAGGTACGTGCCGATGATCGGCACGGACAGGATCGCGCCCTGCATGAAGCGGACACCGGTGCCGGAGAGCAGGTCGTCCGGGAGCGAGTAACCGGTGAAGCCGGTGAACATGCCCAGGAAGAACAGCAGGAAGCCGAACAGCCAGTTGATCTCACGCGGCTTGCGGAAGGCGCCGGTGAAGAACACGCGCATCATGTGCACGAACATACCGGCGAGGAAGATCAGCGCCGCCCAGTGGTGGATCTGCCGGATGAGCAGACCACCGCGCACATCGAAGGAGATGTGCATGGTCGAGTTGAACGCCTCGGACATCAGCTGGCCCTGGAGCGGGACGTAGCTGCCGGCGTACTCCACCTCGTTCATCGACGGGTGGAAGAACAGCGTCAGGTAGACACCGGTCAGGATGATGATGAGGAAGCTGTAGAGGCAGATCTCACCCAGCATGAAGGACCAGTGGTCCGGGAAGATCTTCCGCATGTTGGCCTTGGCCAGGGAGTAGATCCCGAGACGGCCGTCGGCCCAGTCGGCCACCCGCTCACCGGCGGGTGCCTTCTTCTTCGTATCGGTCACAGTGCTCATCCGCGCTCCCAGAAGGCAGGGCCGACGGGCTCGTCGAAGTCGCCGAGCGCCTCCAGGTTGCCCTTGTCGTTCACACCGATCCGCAGCTGCGGGAGGGCGTGACCGGCCGGGCCGAAGATGACGCGGGCGCCGTCGGAGAGGTCGAAGGTGGACTGGTGGCACGGGCAGAGCACGTGGTGCGTCTGCTGCTCGTACAGCGAGATCGGGCAGCCCACGTGGGTGCAGATCTTCGAGAAGGCGACGATGCCCTCGTGCGACCACTCGAGCTCGCGCTTGTCCTTGATGTCCTCCGGCTGGATCCGGACGATCATCAGGGCGGCCTTGGCGATCTCGGTCTGGAAGTGGTGGTCGTGCTCCGAGAGGCCCTCGGGCATCGCGAAGGTCAGCGAACCGACGGCGACGTCCTCGGGACGCAGCGGCTCGTGCGTGTTCATGTTGATGAGCTGCTTGCCGTTGGCCCACAGGGTGGACCGGAGCTTCTTCTCGGGCAGCGGGCCCATGTCACGCAGCAGCACGATGCCGGAGAGCGGTACGAGCGACAGCGCGCCGAACATCGTGTTCCGGATCAGCTTCCGGCGGCCCATCCCGGACTCGGCGGCACCGGCCGCGAAGTCCGACATGACCTTCGCCTTGGTCTCCGGCGACGCCTGGATCGGGTGACGCTCGTCGGCGATCTCCACGTCGGACATCAGGGTGCGGGCCCAGTGGACCGCACCCGCGCCGATGAAGAAGAGCGCGGCACCGAGGGTCAGACCCAGGGCGAAGTTGAGCGCGCTCACCCGGCCGAACGGCCAGATGTAGACGATCTTGTCGACCGGGAAGATCACGTACGAGGCGATGAAGGCGACGGTGGCCAGCATCGACAGCGTGAACATGAAGGCGACCGCACGCTCGGACCGCCGGGCGGCCCGCTCGTCGATGTCCTGGATGCGCGGCTTGTGGGGCGGGAGCCCCGGGTCCGCGAACGGGTCGTCGAGGACCTTCACCGCGCCGTGCGCGGTGTCCTGCTCAGCGGGCAGGTTCTCTTCTGGAATCTCTTGGCTACTCATGACTTCTTGGCCTTAGCGGTGTGGGCCGCGACCCAGACGGCAACTGCGATCAGCGCACCCAGGCCGAAGACCCATGCGAACAGACCCTCGCTGACCGGGCCGAGGCCGCCGAGCGAGAGCCCGCCGGGGCTGTCGGCCTTTTCGCCGTTGACGGCCTGGACGTACGCGATGATGTCCTTCTTCTCCTGCTCCGGCATGGTCGTGTCCGGGAAGGAGGGCATGTTCTGCGGGCCGGTCTGCATGGCCTCGTACAGGTGCTTCGGGCTCACGCCTTCGAGGCTGGGGGCGTACTTGCCGTGCGTCAGCGCGCCGCCCTCACCGGTGAAGTTGTGGCACTGGGCGCAGTTGGAGCGGAACAGGTCGCCACCACGGGCGATGTCGGCGCCGTCGGGGCTGTACTGCTTCTCGGTCGGCGTGATCGGGCCGGCGCCGAGAGAGGAGATGTACGCCGCGAGCTGATCGATCTCAGCCTGCGAGTAGATGACCTTCTTCTTCGGCACCTGGGCGCCCGGCTGCTGGGCCGGCATCCGGCCCGTGCCGACCTGGAAGTCCACGGCCGCCGAACCGACGCCGACCAGGGACGGGCCGTCAGTGGTGCCCTGACCGCCGGTTCCGTGGCAGCTGCCGCAGCCGACGGCGTAGAGCTTCTTGCCCTCCTCGATGGCGAGGGACTGGGCGGTTTCATCGGCCTTCGCCGTGCCCGCGGGCGCGAACGCGGCGTACAGCCCCCCGGTGGCCGCCAGCGCGAGGAGTAGGACGACGACCGCCGCCAGCGGATGGCGTCGTCGTGCGGAGAGCTTTTTCACGGATTACCCCGGTGTCAGGATCTTCTGCGTCGGTGCTTGCTGGATGTGCTCGGGTCCCGGGACCCGATTACTTGATCATGTAGATCGTGGCGAAGAGGCCGATCCAGACGACATCGACGAAGTGCCAGTAGTAGGACACGACGATGGCGGCGGTTGCCTGCTCATGAGTGAATCTCTTGGCGGCGTACGTCCGGCCCAGGACCAGCAGGAAGGCGATGAGACCGCCCGTCACGTGCAGGCCGTGGAAGCCGGTGGTCAGGTAGAACACCGAGCCGTACGGGTCCGACGAGAGCGAGAGCCCCTCGTGCTTGACCAGCTCGGTGTACTCGAAGACCTGGCCGCCGATGAAGATCGCACCCATCACGAACGTGATGATGAACCACGTCCGGAGCTTCTTCACGTCGCCCCGCTCGGCGGCGAAGACGCCGAGCTGGCAGGTGAGGGAGGAGAGCACCAGGATCGTGGTGTTGGTCGCCGAGAACGGGAAGTTCAAGGACGACGCCTTTTCCGTCCAGAACGCGGCTCCCGTCACCGATCGCAGGGTGAAGTACATCGCGAAGAGGGCCGCGAAGAACATCAGCTCGGAACTCAGCCAGATGATGGTTCCGACGCTGGTGAGGTTCGGTCGATTGACCGACGGGTGCGCGTGCCCGGTTTCTACTGTCGTTACTGTCGCCACGACCGACATTATGTCGGTCGCTTATCCCGCCCTCACTCCGGGGGGTGCCGTTCGGAGTGTCAGGGGGGTGTGTCCAGCCCGAACGGCCCATCGCGGCAGCCTCTCGACCGGTGTCGTACCGGTGTTGACGGGGTGTGGGACGGAGTAGCATCCCGCGCATCGGTTGATGACCTTCACGGAGGAACGATGCAGTCGAGCGCCACGGTCCTGGTCTACAGCGACAACGCCCACACGCGGGAGCAGGTGCGCCTGGCGGCGGGTCGCAGGCCCGCGGCCGACGTTCCGCCGGTCGAGTTCATCGAGTGCGCGACACTCCCGGCCGTCCTCAGGCGGCTGGAGGAGGGCGGGATCGACGCCTGCGTCCTGGACGGCGAGGCCGTGCCGGCGGGCGGCATGGGCGTCTGCCGGCAGATCAAGGACGAGGTCTTCCGCTGCCCGCCGGTGCTGCTCCTGATCGGCCGCCCGCAGGACGCGTGGCTGGCCACCTGGAGCCGCGCGGACGCCGCCGTCACCCTTCCGGTGGAACCGGTCGAGTTCGCGGCGTCCCTGGCGGGCCTCCTGCGCACGCGCCTGTCCATCGACGCGTAACGGCTAGACGAGGGGCCGCAGGCGGCTGGGGTCCGGCTGATGGGCGGCGCTCTTGGTGTCGGCCACCAGGGCGCTGCCCTGGCGCCACTTGTCCCAGGACAGGTTCCAGTCGCCGAAGCCGTTGCCGAATGGGTCCATCGTGTCGCCGATGCTGTTGACGGTCTTCACGATGTCGCCCGGGCGGACGGTCTCGAAGAACCAGGCCGCGTTGCCCGTCGACATGCCGACACAGCCGTGGCTGACGTTCGCGAACCCCTGCGAGCCCACGGACCAGGGCGCGGCGTGGACGTACTCACCGCTCCAGGTGACCCGGGTCGCGTAGTAGACGGGCAGGTCGTACGATTCCGAGCTGCCCTCCGCGATGCCCACGCTGGTGCCGCGCATCCGGACGTAGTACTCCTTGCCGAGCACGACCTTGATGCCGTTTCGGGTGGAGAAGCCCGGTTTGCCGGTGGTCACCGGCATGGTCTTGATCACTTCTCCGTTGCGCCGCACGGTCATGGAGAACGAGCCCGCGTCCGCGACCGCCTCGATCCGGTCGCCGATGGTCAGCGTGAGCGGCTTCGACTCGCCGCCGTAGAGCTTGTCGCCGACCTTGACGCCCGCGAGGTTGGCGCTGGCCGTGATCGCCGCGCCGGTGGGCCAGTACTCCTTCGGACGGAAGTGCAGCTTCTTGTCGTCCACCCAGTGCCAGGAGCCCTCGACGGCCGGCGAGGAGCGCACCTTCAGGGCCCGTTCGACGACCGCGCGGGCCTCGCGGTCCTTGACGGGGAGACTGAGGTCGGCCGTGATGGGCTGCCCGACGCCGTACTTGCCCGCCTCCGGGCCGAACTCCACTGTCAGGGCCCGCTTGGCGGGGGCGGTCTCGAACGTGAACGTACGGGTGCCGGGAGCTCCGTCGTCGTCCTCCACGGACACCCTGACGGTGTAGCGGGCGCCGGCCATCAGGGAGCCCGTGGAGCGCCACAGGCGGCCGTCCGCGGTCAGTTCGCCGGCCAGGTGGTGCCCGGTCGCGTCGACGACCGTCACGTCCGTGATGCGGCCCTCGGCGCCCTTGGCCGTGATCTCCAGCGCCTTGTTCGGATCGGCCTTCCTGCCGTCCGCCGGGGCGCTGAAGGAGACCTGCTCCGCCGCGTCGTACGGCTTCGTCGACAGCGGGTGGCCGTCGGTGCCCGAGCAGGCGCCCGCGCCCGCGGTGACGGTGACGGCCAGCAGGGTGCAGCTCAGAACAGTCCGAATGCGCGGCGTGTCGTTCATGACATCACCGTAAGAACATTCCCCCCGCCCAGCGCGTCGAGTACTGCAAACGAGGGGCCCGGACACTTCGTGGTGACGAAGTGTCCGGGCCCCTCGGGGGTGTGACGGGGTGGAGCGGGCGGTGTTACTGGTTCTGGCTCTCACCGCGGTAGAACTCGAACACCCAGCCGAACAGACCGACCAGGATCAGCGGAGCCGAGAAGTACAGGATCCACCAGCCCATCGCGACGGCGAGGAAGGCGAGCGCGCCACCGACGGCCAGCGAGAGCGGCTGCCAGCTGTGGGGGGCGAAGAAGCCCACCTCGCCGGCCTCGTCCGCGACGTCGGCCTCCTTGTCGTCCTGCGCCATCGCGTCGACCCGCCGGGCCGTGAAGGCCAGGTAGTAGCCGATCATGATGGCGAGGCCGAAGGCCAGGAAGAGCGCCGTGGTGCCGACCGGCTCCTTCGACCACACGCCATAGAGGATCGCCATGGCGAGGATGAAGACGCTCAGCCAGATGAACATCTTGCCCTGGATCTTCACTTGCCGGCCTCCTTGCTGCCGGTGAGGGCCTCGGCCTCGTGCGGCTTGTTCTCGAGCTGGTCGAGAGCGGCGATCTCAGGGTGGTGCAGGTCGAACGCCGGGGATTCGGAACGGATCCGCGGCAGGGTGAGGAAGTTGTGCCGCGGGGGCGGGCAGGAGGTCGCCCACTCCAGCGAACGGCCGTAGCCCCACGGGTCGTCGACCTCGATCTTCTTGCCGTACTTGGCGGTCTTCCACACGTTGTAGAAGAACGGCAGGATCGACATGCCGAGCAGGAACGAGGAGATCGTCGAGATCGTGTTCAGCGCGGTGAAGCCGTCGGCGTCGAGGTAGTCCGCGTAACGACGCGGCATGCCCTCGGCACCCAGCCAGTGCTGCACCAGGAACGTGCCGTGGAAGCCGATGAAGAGCGTCCAGAAGGTGATCTTGCCGAGCCGCTCGTCCAGCATCTTGCCGGTGAACTTCGGCCACCAGAAGTGGAAGCCGGCGAACATCGCGAAGACCACGGTGCCGAAGACGACGTAGTGGAAGTGCGCGACGACGAAGTACGAGTCCGAGACGTGGAAGTCCATCGGCGGCGAGGCCAGGATGACGCCGGTCAGACCACCGAAGGTGAAGGTGACCAGGAAGCCGATCGTCCAGAGCATCGGTGTCTCGAAGGACAACGAGCCCTTCCACATCGTTCCGATCCAGTTGAAGAACTTCACGCCCGTCGGTACGGCGATGAGGAACGTCATGAAGGAGAAGAACGGTAGGAGCACACCACCGGTGACGTACATGTGGTGGGCCCACACGGTCACGGAGAGACCGGCGATCGCGATGGTCGCGGCCACCAGACCGATGTAGCCGAACATCGGCTTGCGGCTGAAGACCGGGATCACTTCGGAGACGATGCCGAAGAACGGCAGGGCGATGATGTACACCTCTGGGTGTCCGAAGAACCAGAAGAGGTGTTGCCAGAGCAAGGCGCCGCCGTTGGCCGCGTCGAACACGTGGGCACCGAACTTGCGGTCCGCCTCCAGGGCGAACAGCGCGGCCGCCAGGACCGGGAAGGCGAGCAGGACCAGGACACCGGTCAGCAGCACGTTCCAGGTGAAGATCGGCATACGGAACATCGTCATGCCGGGGGCGCGCATGCAGATGATCGTGGTGATGAAGTTGACCGAACCGAGGATCGTGCCGAAGCCGGAGAAGGCCAGACCCATGATCCACATGTCGGCGCCGACACCCGGCGAGCGGACGGCGTCCGACAGCGGGGAGTAGGCGAACCAGCCGAAGTCGGCCGCACCCTGCGGGGTGAGGAAGCCGGCCACCGCGATGATCGAGCCGAAGAGGTACAGCCAGTACGCGAACATGTTCAGCCGCGGGAACGCCACGTCGGGCGCGCCGATCTGCAGCGGCATGATCCAGTTCGCGAATCCGGCGAACAGCGGCGTCGCGAACATCAGCAGCATGATCGTGCCGTGCATCGTGAACGCCTGGTTGAACTGCTCGTTCGACATGATCTGCGTACCCGGACGGGCCAGCTCGGCGCGCATGAAGAGCGCCATGAGTCCGCCGATGCAGAAGAAGACGAACGACGTGACCAGGTAGAGCGTGCCGATCGTCTTGTGGTCGGTGGTGGTCAGCCACTTCACCACGACATTGCCGGGCTGCTTGCGGCGTACCGGAAGCTCGTTCTCGTACGAGTCCTCAGCCGCGGCCGCACCCTGGGGTTCGTTGAGGATGCTCACAGTTGGTTCTTCTCCGCATTCCTGGCCGGGTCCGTCTGCTCAATGCCCGACGGGATGTAGCCGGTCTGCCCCTTCTCCGCCAGCTCCTTCAGGTGCTGCTGGTAGCGCTCCGGAGAGACCACCTTGACGTTGAAGAGCATCCGGGAGTGGTCGACGCCGCAGAGCTCGGCGCACTTGCCCATGAAGGTGCCCTCCTGGGTCGGAGTCACCTCGAAGGAGTTGGTGTGACCCGGGATGACGTCCTGCTTCATCAGGAAGGGGACCACCCAGAAGGAGTGGATGACGTCACGGGAGGTCAGGACGAACCGGACCTTCTCGCCCTTCGGCAGCCACAGGGTCGGACCCGGGTTGCCGTTCTGCGGGTTCCGGTCACCGGGGATACCGGCGTCGTAGACGCCGCCGGCGTTGGCCGGGAAGTCGTCCTGGAACTTGTCCGGAATGGCGTCGAGGTTCGGGGCCGTCTGCGCGTCACCCGTCACCCCGGGCACGTTCTCGATGTAGTTGAAGCCCCAGCTCCACTGGTAGCCGACCACGTTGATGGTGTGGGCCGGCTTGTCGGCGAGCGAGAGGAGCTTCGACTCATCGCGTGCGGTGAAGTAGAAGAGCACCGAAACGATGATGAGCGGGGTGACGGTGTACAGCGCCTCGATGGGCATGTTGTACCGCGTCTGCGGAGGAACCTCGACCTTGGTGCGGCTGCGCCGGTGGAAGATGACGGACCACAGGATCAGCCCCCAGACCAGCACGCCCGTGACGAGCGCGGCCGCCCACGAGCCCTGCCAGAGGGAGAGGATCCGAGGCGCCTCTTCCGTGACCGGGGTGGGCATTCCAAGGCGGGGGAAGTCTTCCCAGTTGTACGAGCAGCCGGTGGCTGTCGCCAGGATCAGGCCCGCAGTCAGCACCTGCGGCAGCTTCCGCCGCATCGGGCGCCGAGACGTGGGGGTACCACCCGCGCCTTGGCTGCGGGGGAGGTCGGAGCCGTTGGGACTCACGTAGCGCCTTCCCGAGAGTCTCGGCCCGCGCTGGTCGGCCACGGCCGTCCGTCTCTCTGGTCGGTCGCCGCCCCGGCCGCGGGCAGGGGTTTGGATGTTTATGCGGACCAAACCCTACTGGACGCTATTTGGGGTCGCGCGGGGAGGGTGCCCAACGCGCCGTCCGACTCCCCGAAGGGGTGGAGCCCGGGGTTCCGCCGGGCGGTCGCGACCCCCCGGACGTGCGGCGATCGGCCGTGTGAGCGGGGCATCTGACGGGGGATTACGGAGCGGGGGCTAGCGTGGTCCGGTGCCCTACTTCGACGCCGCCTCCTCCGCCCCGCTCCACCCCGTCGCCCGCCAGGCGCTGCTTGCCTCCCTGGACGAGGGCTGGGCCGACCCGGCCCGGCTCTACCGCGAGGGGCGGCGGGCCAGGATGCTGCTCGACGCGGCCCGGGAGGCCGCCGCGGAGGCCGTGGGCTGCCGCGCCGACGAGCTGGCGTTCACTCCTTCGGGGACGCGCGCGGTGCATTCCGGAATTTCCGGCGCGCTCGCGGGGCGTCGGCGTGTCGGGACCCGGTTGGTGGCCTCGGCGGTCGAGCACTCCGCCGTTCTGCACGCCGGCGAGGCGCACGCGGCGGCCGGCGGTTCGCTGGCGGTGGTGCCGGTGGGCCGATCCGGGGCGGTGGTGGCCTCGGCCTTCGGGGCGGCGGCGTCGGAGCCGGGGACGGCGCTGGCCTGCCTGCAGTCCGCCAACCACGAGGTGGGGACCGCGCAGCCGGTGGCGGAGGTCGCCGAGGCCTGCCGGGCGGCGGGGGTGCCGCTCCTGGTGGACGCGGCACAGTCGCTGGGCTGGGGGCCCGTCGAGGGGGCCTGGTCGTTGCTCGCGGCGAGCGCGCACAAGTGGGGAGGGCCGTCGGGCGTGGGGCTGCTCGCGGTCCGCAAGGGTGTCCGTTTCGCCCCTCAAGGTCCGGCGGACGAGCGGGAGTCGGGGCGGGCGGCCGGGTTCGAGAACCTGCCGGCGATCGTGGCCGCGGCCGCCTCCCTGCGGGCGGTGCGGGCGGAGGCGGAGGCCGAGGGGGCGCGGCTGCGGGCGCTGGTGGACCGGATCAGGGCGCGGGTGCCGCAGCTGGTGCCGGACGTGGAGGTGGTGGGCGATCCGGTGCGCCGACTCCCCCATCTCGTCACCTTCTCCTGTCTCTATGTCGACGGAGAGACCTTGCTGCACGAGCTGGACCGGGAGGGTTTCTCCGTTTCGTCCGGTTCGTCGTGTACGAGTTCGACCCTGACGCCCAGCCATGTGCTGCGGGCCATGGGCGTGCTGAGCGAGGGCAACGTCCGGGTCTCGCTGCCGGCGGGCACCGCGGAGGAGGACGTCGACCGCTTCCTGGCCGTGCTGCCGGGGGTGGTCGCGGCGGTACGGCAGCGGCTCGGCGCGCCGGAGACGGTGGCCGCGGAGCCGGGCCCGTCCGGCTCGCTGGTGGTGGACGCGCTGGGGCGGCGCTGCCCGATCCCGGTGATCGAGCTGGCGAAGGTGATCGGGGACGTGCCCGTCGGCGGCACGGTCACGGTGCTCGCCGACGACGAGGCGGCCCGCCTGGACATCCCGGCCTGGTGCGAGATGCGCGGCCAGGAGTACGTGGGCGAGGAACTGTCCCCGGGGGGCGGGGTGGCGTACGTGGTGCGCCGGGTGGCGTAGCGGGCGCCCCGCCCGGATCCGTGGCTCCACGCCCGGATCGACGGGGCGCACCGGCGCACCGCCCGGACCCGCGAGACGCAACCCGGGGGCCCCGCGCCCGGCGGGCGGGCGGCGGGGCCCCGGCGCGTCAGGCCAGGTGCGCCTGGACCTCGGCGGCGGCCTCGTCGCCGTACGCCTTGGTGAAGCGCTCCATGAAGTTGGCGCGGCGCAGCGTGTACTCCTGGGTGCCCAGGGTCTCGATCACCAGCGTGGCGAGCATGCAGCCGACCTGGGCCGCGCGCTCCAGGCTGACGCCCCACGACAGGCCGGTCAGGAAGCCGGCGCGGAAGGCGTCGCCGACGCCGGTCGGGTCGACCTTGGCCTCCTCCTCCGCGCAGCCGACCTCGATGCTCTCCTCGCCCGCCCGCTCGATGCGGACACCGCGCGAGCCGAGGGTGGTGACGCGGTGGCCGACCCGGCCGAGGATCTCCTCGTCGGTCCAGCCGGTCTTGGACTCGATCAGGCCCTTCTCGTACTCGTTGGAGAAGAGGTACGTGGCGCCGTCCAGGAGCGTGCGGATCTCGTCGCCCGCCATCCGCGCGATCTGCTGGGAGAAGTCCGCCGCGAACGGGATGGACCGCGTCTTGCACTCCTCCGTGTGGCGCAGCATCGCCTCGGGGTCGTCGGCGCCGATCAGGACGAGGTCGAGGCCGCCCACGCGGTCGGCGACGGCCTTCAGCTCGATCTGCCGGGCCTCGCTCATCGCGCCCGTGTAGAAGGAGCCGATCTGGTTGTGGTCCTTGTCCGTGGTGCAGACGAAGCGGGCGGTGTGCAGGACCTCGGAGATCCGCACGGAGCCGGTGTCGACGCCGTGCCGGTCCAGCCAGGCGCGGTACTCGTCGAAGTCGTAACCGGCCGCACCCACGAGGATCGGGTTGCCGCCGAGCTGGCCCATGCCGAAGCAGATGTTCGGGCCGACGCCTCCCCGCCGGATGTCGAGGTTGTCGACGAGGAAGGAGAGGGAGACCGTGTGCAACTGGTCCGCTACGAGCTGGTCTGCGAACCGGCCGGGGAAGGTCATGAGGTGGTCGGTGGCGATGGAGCCGGTGACTGCGATACGCACGGCTGGGCGCTCCTGCGGGACGGGATGGATGGGTGCGCGCGAAGCGCTCGTACAAGGGTGATGGGCGCCGGGAGGGCGACAGTTCACGCTACCGGCTGGGAGGAGCCCTGCCGATCAGTGGAAACTACCCCAGAGTAGGCCTTTTCCCCGGGGCCATGGCGTGCGTACGGTGCGCGTATGTCCACGCAACCCGCTCCTCGGGAGCCTCAGGAGTCCGAGTTCGGCCTGGCCCAGCTGCGCGGCGCCGGCGCGCGGATGGCCCCGCACTGGGTGGTACCGGCGGCCGACGCGCCCACTCCGGTCTCCCCCGCGCGCATCCACGGCGTCGTCGTGCCGCCCGCATCGGCACGGCTGATCGACGCCACCTCGGAATACGGCGTCTGAGGGACGGAACCACCCGCTCGCCCGTTCCGTCCCACTGATGTCTTCCGGGGAGCTGTTCCCCGGGCCGGGACGAAGGAGCGATGCGGTGAGCGGTACGGAGAACCGGCGGATGCGGCACCGGCCGCTGCTCGTGGCCTCGGTCGCGGCGGGCGTGCTGCTGGCCGGGGGCGGCGGGGTCTACCTGGCCGGCTCCTCGGACAGCACCGCCGCCGCTCCCCCGCCGCTGGCCCTGGACACCACGGGCAGCGGCGAGGGCAAGGGCGCAAGCGGTGACGGCGGGCCCGGGATCGCACCGGGCGAGCCCGACCCGAACGGCGGCGGAGCCGTCTACAAGGCCAAGGGCCCCCTCCCCCAAGGGCCCTCCTCGGCCGCAGTCCACCGGCCTGAGGGCCGGGTCACCTCGGCGGAGGTGACCCGGCTGGCGAAGGCCCTGGGCATCGCGGGCACGCCGAGGCTGGAGGGCGAGGTCTGGAAGATCGCGCCGGAGAAGGACGGCTCGGGGCTGCGGCTGGACGTCTCCGCCGAGGCCCCGGGCAGCTGGACGTTCACGCGGTACGACGGTGGTCCGGTCGGCGACACCTGCCTGAAGGGCAAGGCCTGCCCGCCCCCGGGCGAGGCGAAGCCGCCGCGGGGCGGTCCGGTGAGCGAGGCCGCGGCGCGGGCGGCGGCCGCTCCGGTCCTGAAGGCGGCGGGCCAGGACGACGCGAAGGTGGACACGAGCCAGCTGATGGGGTCGGTACGGGTGGTCAACGCCGACCCGGTCGTGGGCGGCCTGCCGACGTACGGCTGGTCGACCGGGATCCATGTAGGTCCCGGCGGCGAGCTGGTCGCGGGCAGCGGGCAGCTGAAGGAGCCGGCGAAGGGCGCCGACTATCCGGTGATCAGCGCCGGGAAGGCCCTGGAGGAGCTGAACAGGTCGGCCGTTCCGGGCTCGATCGGCATCGGCGACTGTGCGACGGACCCGCCGGCCGGGGCCCCGCCGGCGGCGGACGACCCGAAGGCGGACACCCCGGAGGCCGACGGCCCGAAGGCGGACACGCCGGCCGACGTGCCGCCCGCGGCGGACGCCCCGGCCGAGGTCCCGCCCGCGGCGGGCACGCCGGGCAGGGACACGCCGGCGACCGTCGCCCCGACGGTGACCTGCGAGCCGCAGGAGCCGCCGCGCGAGCAGGCCGTCACGGGCGCGGTCTTCGGGCTCGCGGCGCAGTACGTGGACGGTGCGCGGGCGCTCGTCCCCTCGTGGCTGTTCCAGGTGGAGGCGGAGGCCGGGGCGAAGCCGCACACGGTCGTCCGGACGGCTGTGGCGCCGGAGCACCTGGTGCCCCCGGCGAAGCCCACGCCCACGCCGACCCCGACGCCGGATCCGGGTGAGGGCACCGCGCCCGCGCGGCAGATCGAGTCGTACCGGGTGGACGGCGCCGGCGCCAAGCTGTCGGTGACCTTCTGGGGCGGGGTGTGCAGCACGTACACGGCGACGGCCACGGAGAGCGCCGGCCAGGTGAGCGTGCGGGTGACGGAGAAGCCGACCGCCCCGGACCGGGCGTGCATCGCCATCGCCGTGGAGGTGACCCGCACGGTGGTTCTGGAGCAGCCGCTCGGCGGCCGGGCGGTCGTGGACGCGGCGAGCGGGGAGCCCGTACCGAGGAAGTGACCGGCCCCGGGTCCGAGACGTACGAAGGCGACCGCCCGGAATCCGGGCGGCCGCCTTCGTACGTACGGCTGAGGCCTAGCTGAACGAGTCGCCGCAGGCGCAGGAGCCCGTGGCGTTCGGGTTGTCGATCGTGAAGCCCTGCTTCTCGATGGTGTCGACGAAGTCGATGGAGGCGCCGCCCAGGTACGGGGCGCTCATGCGGTCGGTGACGACCTTGACGCCGTCGAAGTCCTTGACGACGTCGCCGTCGAGCGAGCGCTCGTCGAAGAAGAGCTGGTAGCGCAGGCCGGAGCAGCCGCCGGGCTGTACGGCGACGCGCAGCGCGAGGTCGTCGCGGCCTTCCTGGTCGAGCAGGGCCCTGACCTTACCCGCGGCGGCGTCAGACAGGAGGATGCCGTCGCTGACAGTGGTCTTCTCGTCCGATACGGACATCTGCTTCTCTCCCGGGTTGTACGGAGACTGCTTGCCGACGGTTGCAACCGGCGGGGCCCCGGATTCATTCCGGGCGAGGCTCGGCTCTACGTCTTTATCCCTTTCATGCTCGCACACCCGCCCGCGAAGCAACGACGCTCATGGAGGGGGAAGGGGCAAGCACCGATCCGTGGACCCCGAATTCGTCACATCGACACTATGGCCATCGTCAAACTGACGTGAAGCGGTTATGATAGATAGCGTCATTTAGACGAGAAGCGCTGCCGCAGATAGTAGAAAGGGTGCGTGACGTGACCACCGCCCAGCCCCTGGACGTCCAGCCGACGCCGCTCGCCCTGCTGCTGCTCGGGCGCGAGGCCGACCCGAAGAGCGAGCGCGGCGTGGAGTGTCCCGGCGACCTTCCGTCGCCCTCCGACCCCGACCTGGTGGAGCGCGCCCGCGCCGCCAAGGAGAAGCTCGGGGACAAGGTCTTCGTCCTCGGCCACCACTACCAGCGCGACGAGGTCATCCAGTTCGCCGATGTCACCGGCGACTCCTTCAAGCTCGCCCGTGACGCGGCGGCACGCCCGGAGGCCGAGTACATCGTCTTCTGCGGCGTGCACTTCATGGCCGAGTCGGCCGACATCCTCACCACGGACGACCAGAAGGTCGTGCTGCCGGACCTCGCGGCCGGCTGCTCGATGGCCGACATGGCCACCGCCGAGCAGGTCGCCGAGTGCTGGGACGTGCTGACCGAGGCCGGCATAGCCGAGCAGGTCGTCCCCGTCTCGTACATGAACTCCTCGGCCGACATCAAGGCCTTCACCGGCAAGCACGGGGGCACGATCTGCACCTCGTCCAACGCCAAGCGCGCCCTGGACTGGGCCTTCGAGCAGGGCGAGAAGGTCCTCTTCCTGCCCGACCAGCACCTGGGCCGGAACACGGCCGTGCGCGAGATGGGCATGTCCCTGGACGACTGCGTCCTGTACAACCCGCACAAGCCGAACGGCGGTCTGACCGTCGAGGAGCTGCGGAACGCCAAGATGATCCTGTGGCGCGGGCACTGCTCGGTGCACGGCCGGTTCTCGCTGGACTCCGTCGAGGACGTGCGCGCGCGGATCCCGGGCGTGAACGTGCTGGTCCACCCGGAGTGCAAGCACGAGGTCGTGGCGGCGGCGGACTACGTCGGCTCGACGGAGTACATCATCAAGACCCTGGAGGCGGCCCCGGCCGGCTCGAAGTGGGCGATCGGCACGGAGCTGAACCTGGTCCGCCGCGTGGCCAACGCGCACCCGGACAAGGAGGTCGTCTTCCTCGACAAGACGGTCTGCTTCTGCTCGACGATGAACCGGATCGACCTGCCGCACCTGGTGTGGGCGCTGGAGTCGCTGGCGGAGGGCAAGCTGGTCAACCGGATCCAGGTCGACACGGAGACCGAGAGCTTCGCCAAGCTGGCCCTGGAGCGCATGCTGGCGCTGCCGTAGGCACCGAGCCGGCCCGAACGGCCCGGAGGGCGCCCCGCACTCGCGCGGGGCGCCCTTCGGCGTTCCTGGGCGGCGCGGGACGCCGGAGGCCCGGTCCTGCGGCGCGGGACGCCGGAGGCCCGGTCCTGCACCCCTCGGTGCCGGACCGGGCCTCCGGTCGTCGTGGCCGGACGCGTCAGACGTCCAGCGCGTCCAGGAACGTCGCGTCCGCGGGGGACGTGTCCGGCTGCTCCGGGTTGTCCAGCGAGCCGTCCCGCTTCTTCGCCTTCTTCGCCGCCTTCTTCTTCGCGCGGCGCTCCTTGCGGAGCTCCACCATCGCGTAGAGCGTCGGCACCAGCAGCAGCGTCAGCAGCGTCGACGTGATCAGACCGCCGATCACCACCACGGCCAGCGGCTGGGCGATGAAGCCTCCCTCGCCGGTGACACCGAGCGCCATCGGCAGCAGCGCGAAGATCGTCGCCAGGGCCGTCATCAGGATCGGGCGGAGTCGGTGACGGCCGCCCTCGACGACCGCCTCGACGACGCCGAGGCCCTGCGCACGGTACTGGTTGATCAAGTCGATCAGCACGATCGCGTTGGTGACGACGATGCCGATCAGCATCAGCATGCCGATCATCGCCGGCACGCCCATCGCCGTACCGGTGATCAGGAGCAGACCGATCGCGCCGGTCGCCGCGAACGGGATCGACACCAGCAGGATCAGCGGCTGGACGAGCGACCTGAAGGTCGCGACCAGGAGCATGAAGACGATCGCGATCGCCGCGAGCATCGCCAGCGCCAGGTTGGTCTGCGCGTCGGACTGGTCCTCGGAGAGACCGCCGATGGAGGCCGTCGCGCCCTCCGGCAGGTCGAGCGCGTCGATCTTCGTCTGGAGCTCGACACTCACCGCACCGGTGTTGTCACCGGTCGGCTTGGCCGTGATCGTCGCCGCGCGCGCCCCGTCGATCCGGGTCATGGCGACCGGGCCGGGGACGAGCTCGACCTCGGCGATGTCGGCGAGCTTGACCGGTCCGAACGGCAGCGCCTTCAGGCTCGCCATCGTGGTGGCCGGCTTCGCCGAGGTCAGGACGATGTCCCGCTCGGTGTCGTTCAGGATCGCCTTGCCCGCCGGGGTGCCCCGGACCGCCTGGGCGACGGCCATGCCGAGCGTGGTGTCGTCGAAGCCGAGCTCCGCCGCCTTCGCGTTCGCCTTGACGGAGATCCGCGGCACGGACTGGGACAGGTCGCTCTGGACGTCGGTGACGTCGTCGAGCGTGGCGACCTCGGCCTTCACCGCCTCGGAGGCCTTCTTCAGGGTGTCCGCGTCGGACGCCTTGACGACCACGCTCAGGTCCTGGCTGCCGAAGCCGTCGCCGGCCGCGATCGTCGTGTCGCCGATGCCGTCGAGCGTGCCGAGCGCCGCGTCGAGCGCGTCCCGGGTCTTCTCGTACGACGCCGAGTCCTCCAGGGTCAGCTGGTACGAGGCCTGGTTGGCGCCCGTGCCCCCGCCGAAGGCGGCCATGAAGCCCGAGGAGCCGACGGTGACCTGGTAGTCCTTCACCCCGTCGGTGGAGGCGATGACCTGCTCGACCTTCCGCGCGGCCGCGTCGGCCGCCGCGAGGCTGGTGCCCGGAGCCAGTTCCTGCTTGATGCTCAGGACCTCCTGCTCGCCCTGGTCGAAGAAGTTGGTCTTCAGGAGCGGGGCCATGCCGAAGGTGCCGAGCAGCACGACGACCGCGATCGCCACGCTGGTGAGACGGCGCCGGGTCGCGAACCGCAGGACCGGGACGTACAGGCGCTGGAGACGGCTCCTGCTCTCCTTCTCCTCCGCGCGGCGCCGGGCCTCCTCCGGGTCCCCGGACGTCCCCTTGGGGGCGCGCAGGAACCAGTACGAGAGGACCGGGACCACCGTCAGGGAGACGAGGAGCGAGGCCAGCAGGGCCGCGGTGACCGTGAGGCTGAACGAGCCGAACAGCTCGCCGACCATGCCGCCGACCAGACCGATCGGCAGGAAGACCGCGACCGTGGTGAGCGTGGAGGAGGTCACGGCGCCGGCGACCTCGCGGACCGCGGTGATGATCGCGGCCTCGCGCTCCTCGCCGTAGCCGAGGTGCCGCTTGATGTTCTCCAGGACCACGATCGAGTCGTCCACGACCCGGCCGATGGCGATGGTGAGGGCGCCCAGGGTCAGCATGTTGAGCGAGAGGTCACGGGTCCACAGCACGATCAGGGCCAGGACGACCGAGAGCGGGATGGAGACCGCGGTGACCAGCGTGGAGCGGATCGAGGCGAGGAAGACCAGGATCACCAGGACGGCCATGACGAGGCCGAGCGCGCCCTCCGTGGTCAGACCGGAGATCGACTTGGAGACGGCCGGACCCTGGTCGGAGACGACGGTCAGCTCGGCGCCCGCGCCGAGGTCCTCGCGGAGGTCGGGCAGCTTCTCCTTGACCGCGTCGGAGATGGCGACGGCGCTGCCGTCGTTGTCCATGGTGGCCATCACGGCGAGGCTGGGCTTGCCGTTGGTACGGGTGATGGAGGCCCGGGCGGCCTCCTCCTGCTTCACCTCGGCCACGTCGGCGAGGCGCACCGCCTTGCCCTTCGCGGGCTTGACGCGCAACTCCTGGAGCTGCTGGAGCGAGGTGAAGCCGCCGCCGACCTGGACCGTACGGCTCTTGCCGTCCTCGGAGAACGAGCCGGCCGGGACCGTGCCGCCGCCGGAGCGGATCGCCTCGACCAGCTTGCCGGCGTCGAGGCCGGCCGCGGCGAGCCTGGCGGCGTCGGGGGTGACCGAGACCTGGAGGTCCTGGACGCCGTCGACGGAGACCTGGCCGACGCCGTCGATGTCCTCCAGGGCGGGGACGACCGTGCGCTCCAGCTGGTCGGCGAGCGCCTGCTGGTCCTTGTCGGAGGTGACGGCGAGGACGACGGTCGGGATGTCGTCGGTGGAACCGGCGACGACCTGCGGGTCGACCCCGTCGGGCAGCGCGACGCGCGCCCGGTTCACGGCCTGCTGGACGTCGGCGACGAGCTGCTTGGTGTCCTCGTCCCCGAAGTCGAAGGTGGCCATGATGACGGCGTTGCCCTCGGAGGCGGTGGAGGTGATGCCCTGGACGCCGTCGACGGCCTTGATGGTGCTCTCGAGCGGCTCGACGACCTGCTTCTCGACCACGTCGGGCGACGCGCCCTGGTAGGGAGCGAGCACCGAGACCATCGGGAGCTCGATCGAGGGCAGCAGTTGCTGCTTCAGCTGCGGGATGGCTATCGCCCCGAAGACGATGGCGACGATGGACATCAGCCCGATCAGGGCCCGTTGCGCGAGGCTGAATCTGGACAGCCAGGACATGGGGTCTCTCTTCTGTGGCGTGCTCGGCAGGCGGGCGGTGAGGGGTGCCCGCCTACACCATCAGCCATGGGAAGGGCGGGATCCTCGCCCCCCGGGCCCAAATCCTTATGCCGCGCATACCGCGTCTGGAGTACGCCGAGGTACTCCCTCACTCCACCCTTGGACGTACCAGCCCCGACTCGTAGGCCGTGACCACCAGCTGGGCGCGGTCGCGGGCGCCGAGTTTCGCCATGGTCCGGTTGACGTGCGTCTTCACCGTGAGGGGGCTGACCTCCAGGCGTTCGGCGATCTCGTCGTTGGAGTGCCCGCCGGCGACGAGGACGAGGACCTCGCGCTCCCGGGTGGTGAGGGCGGCGAGCCGCTGGGAGTAGGTCGCGGCGTCCTGGCCGTCCTCCGGGTCCGCGCTGCCGCCCTGCGCGAGGAACCGGGCGATCAGCCCCTTGGTCGCGACGGGCGACAGCAGGGCGTCGCCGGCGGCGGCGATCCGGATGGCGTTGAGGAGCTCGTCGGGTTCGGCGCCCTTGCCGAGGAAGCCGGAGGCCCCGGCGCGCAGCGACTGCACGACGTACTCGTCCACCTCGAAGGTGGTCAGCATGACGATCCGTACGCCGGACAGCGCCGGGTCCGCGGTGATCAGCCGGGTGGCGGCCAGGCCGTCCGTGCCGGGCATCCGGATGTCCATCAGGACGACGTCGGCCAGAGTGGAGCGGGCGAGCGCGACCGCCTCCGCCCCGTCCGCGGCCTCGGCGACCACCTCCATGTCCGGCTCGGAGTTCACGAGCACCTTGAAGGCGCTGCGGAGCAGTGCCTGGTCGTCGGCGAGCAGCACCCGGATGGTCATGTGTCCTCCCCCGTACGGGCCGTTGCGGGCAGTATCGCCTGTACCCGGAAACCGCCGCCGTAGCGGGGTGCCGCGGTCAGCGTGCCGCCGAGGGCGGTGACGCGCTCGCGCATGCCGAGCAGCCCGTGTCCGCCGGTGTCGGCGGACGGCGTCGGCTGCGGGACGCCGTCGTCGAGGACGGTGATCTCGACGGTGCGGCCGACCCGGACGACGCTCACCTCGGCCTTGGCGCCGGGCCCCGCGTGCTTGCGCACGTTGGTCAGCGCCTCCTGGATGATCCGGTACGCGGCGAGGTCGACGGCCGCCGGCAGGGGGGTGCCGTCGGCGTCGCAGGCCAGCTCCACGGGAAGGCCCGCGTTGCGGAAGGTGGCCAGCAGCGGGTCGAGGACGGCGAGGCCGGGCGCCGGTTCGGTGGGGGCCTCGGGGTCGTCGGACTGGCGGAGCAGGCCGACCGTGGCGCGCAGTTCGTCGAGGGCGGAGCGGCTGGCGGCCCGGACGTGCCCGAGGGCCTCCTTGGCCTGGTCGGGCCGCTTGTCCATGACGTGGGCGGCGACCCCGGCCTGGACGTTGACGAGCGCGATGTGGTGGGCGACGACGTCGTGCAGATCGCGGGCGATCCGCAGCCGCTCCTCGGCGACCCGGCGGCGGGCCTCCTCCTCCCGGGTCCGCTCGGCGCGCTCGGCCCGCTCCCGTATGGCGTCGACGAAGGCGCGGCGGCTGCGCACGGCGTCGCCGGCGGCCGCGGCCATGCCGGTCCAGGCGAAGACGCCCAGGTTCTCCTGCGCGTACCAGGGGGTGGGCCCGAAGAGCATCGAGGCGCCGGTCAGCACGGCCATGGTGATGAGGCCGACCCGCCAGGTCGTGGGCCGGTCGGTGCGGGCGGCGACCGTGTAGACGGCGATCACGGCGCTCATCACGACGGGCGCGGGCCGGTCGTCGACGATCAGCTCGACGAGGGTGACGGCGCCGGTGAAGGCCAGGACGGCGAGCGGGTCGCGCCGCCGCGGGACGAGGGCGGCGGCGCCGAGCACCATGAGGCCGACGCTGCTGGCGTCGGGGGTGCGGTCGCCGAAGGTCGGCCCGTTCGGGCTGCCGTGGGGGTCGGCGAAGGAGGCGGTGATCATGCAGACGAGCACGCCGAACGCGAGCGCCCCGTCGAGGGCGAGGGGGTGCGCCCGCAGCCACTGCCGGAGCCGTGGGAAGCCGCTGTCGAGGGTGGTCACGACAGGCAACGGTACGGGGTGCCCATGCACCGGTGCCCCACCCCTCGTGCTGCGCGGGGGGTGGGGCACCGGTGCGTGGGAGAGTGCGGCTCAGCCGGGGATCAGCCCGTCGTCGGAGAGCATCTCGCGGACCTCGTCGAGGGTCGCGTCCGGCGCCGGCAGGATCAGCTCGGAGGGTTCCAGGGCGTCGTCGGGGAGGGGCTCACCGATCCGGCGGACCGCGTCGAGGAGACCGGACAGGGTCCGGCGGAAGCCCTCCTCGTCCCCCGACTCCATCTCCCTGAGCAGCTCGTCGTCGAGCGTGTTCAGCTCGACGAGGTGGCTGTCGGCCAGCATCCACTGGCCCTCCCCCATGATCCGTACGATCATGACGCGTCCTTCGGGCTCGTTACTGCTTGTCGAAGCGGGGCTGGGACTGCTGCTGGTCCTGCGGGGCGGCCGTGCCGTTGCCGCCTTCGATGGCCTGCTTCGAGGCCGAGGTGCCGCCGGCCAGCTCCGCCTTCATCCGCTGGAGCTCCAGCTCGACGTCCGTGCCGCCGGACAGCCGGTCGAGCTCCGCCTGGATGTCGTCCTTGGCCAGGCCCGACTGGTCGTCGAGCGCGCCGGAGGCGAGCAGCTCGTCGATCGCGCCGGCCCGCGCCTGGAGCTGGGCCGTCTTGTCCTCGGCGCGCTGGATGGCGACGCCGACGTCGCTCATCTCCTCGGAGATGCCGGAGAACGACTCGGCGATCCGGGTCTGCGCCTGGGCGGCCGTGTAGGTCGCCTTGATGGTCTCCTTCTTCGTACGGAAGGCGTCGACCTTGGCCTGCAGCCGCTGGGCCGCCAGCGTCAGCTTCTCCTCCTCGCCCTGCAGCGTCTGGTGCTGCACCTCGAGGTCGCTCACCTGCTGCTGGAGGGCCGCGCGGCGGGAGAGCGCCTCGCGGGCCAGGTCCTCGCGGCCGAGCGCCAGCGCCTTGCGGCCCTGGTCCTCCAGCTTCGACGACTGGCCCTGGAGCTGGTTCAGCTGCAGTTCGAGCCGCTTGCGCGAGGTCGCCACGTCGGCGACGCCCCGCCGGACCTTCTGCAGGAGCTCCAGCTGCTTCTGGTAGGAGTAATCAAGGGTCTCGCGCGGATCCTCGGCCCGGTCAAGGGCCTTGTTTGCCTTCGCGCGGAAGATCATCCCCATACGCTTCATGACACCGCTCATGGGCTTCGCGCGCCCCCTTCTGACGGACTCGGCTCAAGCTCTCCAACAGGATCCACAGTACGGTCCCTGTATCCATTACCGCACTGTTCGGGGCCGGATGTGCTCCTCCCCAAGGACGAGTACGGGCGGGCTCTCTCCGGCCCTGGGTGGAGATGGACCTCGGGGTAGCCGTGCGTGTCGTCCGTGCGTACCTCCACAGACGCGGTCCGATACCAGATCGTTCCCGCCCGCACTGGGGTCCACACCCCCCACCACGTACTCTGGGTTTGTGTTCCGTAGCCGTTCCAAGGAAGAGAAGGCCCCCACCGACAAGGTGACGGCGGACCTCTCCAAGCAGCCCCGCGACCCCGAGGCCCCCAAGGGCCGCCCGACCCCGAAGCGGAGTGACGCGCAGACCCAGCGCCGTCGCGCCGCGACGGTGCCGACCGACCGCAAGGAGGCCTCCAAGCGCCAGCGCGAGGCGCGCCGCTCCGACCTGGCCCGGCAGCGCGAGGCGCTGGCGAGCGGTGACGAGCGCTATCTGCCGGCCCGCGACAAGGGCCCGGTCCGCCGCTTCGTGCGCGACTTCGTCGACTCGCGCTTCGCCATCGCGGAGTTCTTCCTGCCGATGGCCGTGGTGATCCTCGTGCTGTCGATGGTCCGCGTCCCGGTGTTGCAGAACGTCTCCCTGCTGCTCTGGCTCGGTGTGATCGTGATGATCGTCATCGACTCGATCGGCATCTGGCTCCGTCTGAAGAAGCAGCTCGCCGAGCGCTTCCCGAACGAGCCGACGCGCGGAGCCGTGGCCTACGGCCTGATGCGTACGCTCCAGATGCGCCGACTGCGGCTGCCGAAGCCGCAGGTCAAGCGCGGAGAGCGGCCCTGAGCGCGGACGGCTCCGAGTCCGGTACACCTGGTGGCCCGTTGGCCGCCGCCTCCTCCCCGTGGCCGAGCGGGTACGGCGGCCTGCGCGAGACCGTCCGCCAGGAGCTCGTGGCGCGCCAGCTCGACGAGCAGATAGCCGGCCGCTACCCGGTGGGGCAGCGGCTGCGGATCCTGGACGCGGGCATGGGGCAGGGCACCCAGGCCCTGCGGCTGGCCAGGGCCGGTCACACGGTGACCGGTCTGGAGTCCGATCCGGACCTGCTCCAGGCGGCCCGTGAGGCGCTGGCCACCGAACCGGCCGGGATCCGTGAGCGGGTCCGGCTGGTGCAGGGGGACGGCCGCGAGACGGGCGTGCACTTCCTGCCGGGCAGCTTCGACGTCGTGCTCTGCCACGGCGTGCTGATGTACGCGGACCAGCCGGACGCGCTGCTCGCCGGGCTCGCCCGGATGCTGGCGCCCGGCGGTCTGCTCTCCCTGGTCGTACGCAACGCCGACGCGCTGGCCATGCGGCCGGGGCTGGCGGGGGACTGGTCGGACGCGCTGGCCGGCTTCGACTCGGACACGTACACCGACGGCAACGGGGTGAAGGTGCGGGCGGACCGGCTCGACGCGCTGACGTCGACGCTGGCGGGGATCGCGGCGCCGCTGCACGCCTGGTACGGCGTGCGGGTCTTCACCGACGGCGTGCCGGGCGAGGTGGGGCTGCCGGCCGCCGAGGAACTGGAGCGTCTGCTCGCCGCCGAGGACCGGGCCGGGCGGACGGAGCCGTACCGCAGGGTGGCGGCGCTGCTGCACCTGTGCGGGGTGCGGGGCTGAGAGCCCGGGCCGGGTCCGCCCCCTGATCGGACCCCTTCACCGAGCCGCACGGATCGGGCGAACGTGATACTCCGGACATGGATCTCTCCCGTGCCCGACGCCTTCTCCTCCCGCTGACCGCCGGCGCCTGCGCGGTGGCCCTCGCCGGCGGCTGCTCCTCCGGCGACGCGCAGCGGCCGGAGTCCTCGACGCAGGCGGCGGCGCCGGTCTCCCCGAACGACCTCCAGGACGACTACCGGTCCGTGATCAAGGACGTCCTGCCGTCGGTCGTCCAGATCGACGCCGGCGCCAGCCTCGGTTCGGGCGTCGTCTACGACGGCGACGGCCACATCGTCACCAACGCGCACGTGGTCGGCGAGGAGAAGACCTTCCGGGTCACGGCCGCGACGGGCAAGGAGCCGATGGCGGCGAAGCTGGTCGCCACCTACCCCGAGCAGGACCTCGCGGTCGTCAGGCTGGACTCCGTTCCCGAGGGGCTGAAGCCGGCGACGTTCGGCGACTCGGCCACCGTCGACATGGGCCACATCGTGCTGGCGATGGGCTCACCGCTCGGCCTGTCCGGCAGCGTCACCCAGGGCATCGTCTCGGCGACCGGCCGCACGGTCAGCGAGGGCCGTACCGGCGGCGGTACGGGAGCGACCATCGGGAACATGGTGCAGACGTCGGCCGCGATCAACCCGGGCAACAGCGGGGGCGCGCTGGTCAACCTGGACGGCCAGGTCATCGGCATCCCGACGCTGGCGGCCACCGACCCGGAGATCGGCGGGGGCGCGGCGCCGGGGATCGGTTTCGCCATCCCGGCGTCGATGGTGCGGACGGTCGCCGACCAGATCATCAAGGACGGCAAGGTGACGGACTCCGGGCGGGCGGCGCTGAACATCACCGGCCGGACGGTCCTCGACGACGCCTACGAGCCGGCCGGGGTCGCGGTGGTCGAGGCACCGGCGAACGGGGCGGCCGGCAAGGCGGGCATCAGGCCGGGCGACGTGATCGTCCGGATCGGGGACGCGGCCGTCACGACGATCACCACGCTGCAGGAGGCGCTGGCCTCGATGAAGCCGGGCGACCGGGTGAGCGTGGGCTACGAGCGGGGCGGGACCGAGGCGAAGGCGGAGGCCACGCTCGGGGAGATCTGAGACCGGGACGCGGTCGCGGGGCCTCGCGCACGGGTGCGGGGCTCGCGCACGGGTGCGGGGCTCGCGCACGGGTGCGGGGCCCTCGCGCAGAGGACGGCGGGCCTCGCGCGGAGGTGCGGGGCCCTCGCGCGGAGGTGCGGGGCCCTCGCGCAGAGGACGGCGGGCCTCGCGCGGAGGTGCGGGGCCCACGTGCAGAGGTGCGGGGCCCACGCGCGGAGGCGCGGGACCCGCGCGCGGAGGTGCGGGACCCACGCGCGGAGGTGCGGGGCCTCGCGCACGAGGGCCCCGGACCCGTGACGAGCCGCCGGGAGGCCGGGCTCTAGCTCTCCGCCGCCTCGCGGAGCGACATCGTGTAGATCTTGGTGTCGTCCTCGAAGAGCGACGCCTGCTCCGTGCCGCCCTCCAGCAGGTCCTTCCAGACCTCGCCGATCCAGGACTCGGCGTCGCCCTGGGTCGTCCAGTCCTCCGGTTCCACCGAGGGAGCGGTCTCCGTGCCGTCGGCCTTCTCGAACCGCCACGTCCATGCCATGTCCGCCTCCTGAGGCTCACCGGATGATCGGTTTCCTGCCCGCAGCGTAGCCGGGCGCGCACCCCTCGCGGTGTCGCGGGAGGATCATTGCGTGGAACTGACTCTGCTCGGCACCGGCGCCCCCCTCGGGCTCCCCCGCCCCGAATGCCCCTGCGCCGTGTGCGCGACCGCCCGTGGCGCCCAGGCACGGGCCGCCACCGCGCTGCTCGTGGACGAGGCGCTGCTGCTCGACCTGACGCCGGGCGCCGCGCTGGCCGCCGCCCGGGCCGGGCGCTCGCTGGTCGGCGTACGGCAGGTACTGCTCACGCACCCGCACGACGGGCCCGCGGTGGAGGTGCCGGCCGGGCTGCCGCCCGCCGGACGGGTGCCGGACGGCCGGGAGTTGACGCTGATCAGCGGGCACCGGGTGCGGGCGGTGCCGATGGACTCCCCCGGTACGGGGTACGAGGTGACGTCGCCGGAGGGCGAGCGGCTGCTGTACCTGCCGCCGGGCGGCTCCCCCGCCGGTCTGCCGGAGAACCACCGGTCGCCGTACGACATGGTCGTCATGGACGTGACGGGCCGGCCGGAGGCGCTGGCCCGGCTGCGGGCGACGGGGGCGGTCGGGGCGAGCACCGATGTCGTCGCCGTGCACCTCGACCACGACGTGCCGGGCGGGGGCGAGCTGGAGCGGCGGCTCGCGGCGTCCGGGGCGCGCGCGGTGGCGGACGGCACGACCGTGGTCGTGGGCGAGTACCACGCCGTGCCCGACGTGCCGCGCCGCACGCTGGTGACGGGCGGGGCCCGTTCGGGCAAGTCGGTGGAGGCCGAGCGGCGCCTGGAGACGTTTCCCGAGGTGCTGTACGTGGCGACGGCCGGGAGCGGGCAGGGCGACCAGGAGTGGGCGCGGCGGATCGCGCTGCACCGGGACCGGCGGCCGGGCTCCTGGCGCACGGAGGAGACCTGCGATCTTGTGCCGCTGCTCAAGGGCGAGGGCCCCGCGCTGCTGATCGACTGTCTGTCGCTGTGGCTGACGGACGCGATGGACCGGGTCGGGGCCTGGGAGGACGAGCGGTGGGAGGGCGGCGGCCGGGACGCGCTGCGGGAGCGGGTCGCGGCGCTGGTGGCGGCGGTGCGCGGGACGCCCCGTACGGTCGTCGCGGTGACCAACGAGGTGGGGTCGGGCGTGGTGCCGGCGACGGCGGCGGGGCGGCGTTTCCGGGACGAGCTGGGTCGGCTGAACGCGGCCTTCGGGGACGAGTGCGAGCAGGTGCTGCTTGTCGTCTCGGGACAGGCGTTGGTGCTGCGCGGGTAGGGTGCGATCACCCATTGGCCACAGCCGACGTCACGAGGAAGAGCCTTGAACCTGGACGACTTCTCCGATCTGATCGAGCGCCCCGACGGCGGGGTGCGGCGTGACGCCGAGGAACGCCGGGAGCGGCTGATCGTCGCGCCCGGTGCGCTCGGCCGGCTCGACGAGCTCGGCGAGTGGCTCTCGGCGGCGCAGGCGTCGGTCAAGGTACGGGCGATCGAGCAGCCGAAGGTGGTGCTCTTCGCGGGCGACCACGGGGTGGCCTCGCTCGGGGTGTCCGGCCGCCCGGCCGGTACGGCGTACGAGCTGGTCCGTGCGGTGCTCGACGGGGAGAGCCCGGTCGCGGTGCTCGCGCGGGCCGCGCGCGTCCCGGTACGGGTGGTGGACGCCGGTCTTGACTGCGAGCCCGGGCTGCTGCCCGCCGAGGTCGTCCGGCAGCGGGTGCGGCGCGGCAGCGGCCGGATCGACATCGAGGACGCGATGACCGCCGAGGAGACCGAGGCGGCGATCCGGCTCGGCATGGCGATCGCGGACGAGGAGGCCGACTCCGGCACGGATCTCGTCGTGCTCGGCGACCTGAGCGTGGGCGGTACGACGCCCGCCTCGACGCTGATCGCGGCCCTCTGCGGGACGGACGCCTCGGTGGTCACCGGCCGGGGCGGCGCGGGCATCGACGACCTGGCGTGGATGCGCAAGTGCGCGGCGGTGCGGGACGCGCTGCGGCGTGCCCGGCCGGTCCTCGGCGACCAGCCGGCGCTGCTCGCCGCGGTCGGCGGGGCGGACCTGGCGGCGATGACGGGCTTCCTGCTGCAGAGCGCGGTGCGCCGGATGCCGGTGCTCCTGGACGGTGTGGTGGGCGCGGCCTGTGCGCTGGTGGCTCAGCGGGCGGCGTTCCGGGCGCCGGACTGGTGGTTGGCGGGTCAGGTCAGCGGGGAGCCGGCCCAGTCGAAGGCGCTGGACCGGATGGCGCTCAACCCTCTGCTCGACCACGGCGTCACTGTGGGCGAGGGAACCGGGGCACTGCTCGCTCTTCCCCTCGTCCAGGCCGCGGCCGCCCTGGCGGCCGAGCTGCCCGAGCGCCCGGAACCGACCATTCCGGAGACCGCGCCGGCCGAGGAGAACTAGTCGGATCACGGCGTCGGAAGCGGTCCGCCACGCGCGGACGGCCGCTTCCGGCGCCCCGCCATGGCGAGCGATGCCCCATATGATCGCTTTTCATGGGAGAGGTCCGTTTGTCCACCGAAGGAACGCCCCGGGGCACCGTCCGTTCGCGGCGCAGCGCCGCGTTCGCCGTCTGGTACCTGCGCGCCGTCACGTTCATCAACTTCCTGAGCGCCGTGTGGGTCTCCCTCGGCCAGGACCTGCGCCGGCACAACACGGACAACTACTTCACTCCGTACATGCTGACCGCCGGCTTCGCCTCGGGCGTCTTCACGCTCTTCCTGGCGATCACCATGCGACGCCGCAAACGCGCCGCGTGGATCCTCAACATCGTCCTCAGCGGGCTCTTCCTGCTGCTCTTCGCCTTCGCGATGTTCTTCCCCGAGATCCGGCAGCACGCCCAGAACTGGATCTCGCTCGCCCTCACCGCCGCGTTCGTCCTCGCGCTCGTCCTCGGCCGCAAAGAGTTCTACGCGAAGGGCGACCGCTCCAACCCGGTGCTGGCCGCCGTCGTCGCCGTCGGCGGGCTGCTGGTCGCCTCGCTGCTCGCCGCCGTGCTGGTCACCGTCACCAACACCGCGTCCGGCACCTCCACCTTCCTGGAGCGCTGGCGGTACGGCGTGATGCGGCTGATCACGCTGGCCGCCGACGACTCACGTTTCGACGGGATCGCCACCCCCGGCTGGGTCGACGTCGTCATCAACGTGCTGTCCACGCTGCTGATCATCGCCGTGCTGTATGTCGCCTTCCGCTCCCGCCGGGCCGTCGACCCGCTGACCGAGGACGACGAGGACAGGCTGCGCACGCTCCTCGACAAGCACGGAGACCGCGACTCGCTCGGCTACTTCGCGCTGCGCCGCGAGAAGAGCGTGGTGTGGTCCCCCAGCCAGAAGGCCGCCGTCGCCTACCGGGTCGTCGGCGGGGTCTCGCTGGCCTCCGGAGACCCGATCGGCGACCCCGAGGCCTGGCCCGGCGCGATCGAGCCGTGGCTGGCGGAGGCCCGCGAGCACGGCTGGATCCCGGCCGTGATGGGCGCGAGCGAGGAGGCCGGCACCGTCTACGCCCGGCACGGCCTGGACGCCCTGGAGCTGGGCGACGAGGCGATCGTGGAGACCGACGAGTTCACCCTGGACGGCCGCGCCATGCGCACGGTCCGGCAGGCCTTCAACCGGGTCAAGCGGGCCGGGTACGAGGTACGGATCCGGCGTCACGAGGACATCCCCGCCGACGAGATGGACGCGCTGCTGCGCAAGGCCGACGACTGGCGCGACGGCGCCACCGAGCGGGGCTTCTCGATGGCGCTCGGCCGGCTCGGCGACCCGCGCGACGGGCGGTGCGCGATGCTGGAGTGCACCGACGAGCGGGGCGAACTGCGGGCGGTGCTCTCCTTCGTGCCGTGGGGGCCGAAGGGGCTCTCGCTCGACCTGATGCGGCGCGACCGGGACGCCGAGAACGGCCTGATGGAGTTCATGGTCATCGACCTCCTCCAGCGCGCCAAGGAGATCGGGATCACGCAGGTCTCGCTGAACTTCGCCATGTTCCGGTCCGTCTTCGAACGTGGCTCGAAGCTCGGGGCGGGACCCGTGCTGAGGATGTGGCGTTCCCTGCTCAGCTTCTTCTCCCGCTGGTGGCAGATCGAGTCGCTCTACCGTGCCAACGCCAAGTACCGACCGATCTGGGAGCCACGCTTCATGCTCTTCGAGAAGAGCGCCGACCTGCTCCGCATCGGCCTCGCCGCCGGCCGCGCCGAGGGCTTCCTGGAGGCCCCGGGGCTGCCGAAGTGGATGCACCGCAGGCATCTGGAGGGGCGTCGGTGAGATCCGCGTTCAAGCGGTTCGCGCGCCGCGAGTGGGGTCCGCTGTACACCGCCGTACGGACCGCGCTCGTCACGCGGAGGTGGCGCGCGGTCCCGATGACGCTGGCCGCCGTCTGCCTCACGGCGCTCTTCCAGGTGGTGCAGAACCAGGACTGGGGCTACCAGCCGGTCCAGAACATCGGCTCGGTGCGCGCCGAGGACCCGCTCTGGCTCGCGCTGCTACGGACCCCGCTCTCGCTCTTCGTCCCCGCCCTCGACCTGCCGGTGTGGGGCGCTCTCGCCCAGGTCCTGCTGGTCTTCGGCATCGCCGAGATCTGCCTCGGGCGGTGGCGGACGCTGGTGATCGCCTATCTGGCGACGCTCGCCGGGACGCTGTACGCGCGCGTGGGCATCGCGCTCGGTCCCGACAACCCGCTGGGGCTGCCGCCCGCCGACGCGCAGGTCGTCGACACCGGCCCGTCGGCGGCGGTGGTCGGCCTCGCCGTGTACGTCTGCCGGCGCTACCGCGCCCGCTGGACCGGGGCGCTGGTGGTCGTCGCGATGGTGGTGGAGGTGCTGGTCAAGAGCAACCTCGCGGGCAAGGAGCACCTCGCCGCGATCGCCGCCGTGCTGGTGCTCGTCGCGGTCACGGCCTGGCGGGAGCGGCGTCAGCCGCCGCCGTCCGGCCCCGGGGGTCCGGAGGGTCCCGAGGATCCCGAGCCCGGAGTGCGCCCCGGCACGCGCTCCTGGAAGCCCCCGATCACGTCCTGAGCGCGTCGGCGCACCCGGTCCCAGCGCCGGTCGTGCCGGTAGGTGCGCAGCCGGGAGCGGGCTCGGGCGCGGTGACGCCTGCGGTAGAGACGTTTCGACCACCAGGAGCCGGGCCGGGCGAGCCGTACGGCCCCGATGATCGCGACGAACGGCACCAGGGTCCCGAGCACCGCCAGCCGGAACTTCCCCTTCACCAGGGTGATCAGGACGAAGAGGAAGTTCACCAGCATCGTGAGGACGAGGCCGGCCCGGTTCTGCCGCTCGTCGGGCGTCAGCTCGTTGACGCCGAGCGGCGAGAAGCCGCCGAGGACCAGCATGACGAGGGCGGCGGTCAGGACGACCACCTCGACGCTCTTGCGGCCCTGGTCGCTCCAGTAGACGTCGTCGAGATGCAGGATCAGCGCGAACTCGTCCAGGACCAGGCCCGCGCCGATCCCGAAGACCGCCGCGAAGACGCAGGCGGTGACGCCCTCGCGGCCGCTGGCGACCGCGCCGAAGCCGCCGACGACGGTGAGGACGACGCCGGGGACGACATGGTGGATGTGCAGCCCTCCGGCGGACTGCACATTGCCGAACGGGCCCTTCCCGGCCCGGATCATCCGCACGATCATCCGCGTGACGAGGAAGGTCACGACGAAGGAGAACAGGGCGATGAGCAGCGGGAGCTTCCCCGGCTCGACGAAGTTGCGGTAGAACCAGTGACCCATGCCACCTGCTTCCGATATGTGCGTGATGCGCAATTTACCGCGTCGAGCCCTGCCTTACCCTGCCCGGATGGACGGCCTGCGTTTCGCCTTCGGCACCCTCACGGTGCTGCCCGCCCGCATCACCCGCTGGGACCGGGACGCGGCGCGCGCCGGCATGCTCTGGGCCCCGCTCGCCGGTCTCGTCGTCGGCCTGTGCGCGGCGGCGCTCGGCGGGGTGCTGCTGCTGCTCGGCTCGGGGCCGCTGCTCGCGGCGGTCGCCACGGCCGCCGTCCCGGCGCTGATGACCCGCGGGCTGCACCTGGACGGGCTCGCGGACACGGCGGACGGGCTCGGCAGCGCGAAGCCCGCCGAGGACGCGCTACGGATCATGAAGCAGTCGGACATCGGCCCGTTCGGTGTCATCGCCCTGCTCTTCGTGCTGCTCGCCCAGGTCGCCGCCCTCCACCGGCTGTACGAGGAGAGCTGGGCGTACGGCGCGGTCGGCGCCGCCCTCGCCGCGACCGTCGCCCGCCTCGCCCTGACCCACGCCTCCCGGGAGGGCATCCCGGCGACCCGCCCGGAGGGCCTGGGCGCGATGGTCGCCGGGACGGTTCCGGTGCGCGCGGCGGTCCTGGTCACGGCGGCCGTCCTGGTGGCGTGCGCGGCGACGGGGACGCTCTTCTCCCCCTACGACGCCCTGCGCCAGATCCTCGCGACGGGCGCGGGGCTCGGGGCGGCGGCGCTGCTGCTGCGCCGCTGCGTCCGGCGGTTCGGCGGGGTGACGGGCGATGTCTTCGGCGCGCTGGAGGAGACCGCGGCCACCGCGGTGCTGGTGACCCTCACCCTCGGCCTCGGCCTCCGTTAGCCCCTGGCCTCCGTCGGCTCCTGGCCTCCGTCAGCTGCTGGCCTCTGTCAGCTCCTGGCCTGCGTCAGTTCTCTGGCCGTGGCCTCCCCTCCAGGCCGTGCGGGAGGGTGCCCCACGGGTGGGCGCCGGTGCCCGGGACCGCGCAGTGGACGCGGGTGGCGGGCAGGGCGTCGTGGGGCGCCGCGTAGACCAGGTGGCAGTAGTGGTCCTCGGCCGGGAGTTCGAGACCGCGGTACGCGTCCCAGGGGCCCTCGAAGGTGACCAGCAGGTCGGCGAGTTCGGCGTACCCGGGGTCGGGGTGGGCGCCGTGGTTGAGGACCAGGGTGCGGGCCCCGGCGGCGCGGGCGGCGACGCCGATGCGGCGGACGTGGCCGAGCGCCTCGGGGGCGGTCGGCACCTGGTCGAGGAAGGCCCCGTCGACCCCGTACCAGTCGCGGTGGCGCAGCAGTTCGGCGACGACCTCGCCGTGCGGGCGGCGGCCGTAGGCGGTGTCGGTGTAGCCGAGGACGCGGACCCCGGCGGCCCGGAGCCGTTCGGCGACGGCGGCGAAGGCGGGGTCGGGGGCCGAGCCCGCGCCGTTCGCGGGGTTGAGGACGACGCCGTACAGCGAGGGCGCCGCCTCGACGACGGCCTCCCAGGCCTCGGGGCGGTCGGCGGGGTGCTCGTAGAAGGGCACGAGGAGGGAGGGGGTCACGGACCTTCCTCAGACACGGTGGGCGGTCGGACGGACGAGCAGGGCGCAGGTGAGGACGGCCAGCGCGGCGGCGGCCACCGCGGCGACCAGCGGCCCCGAGGTCGGGGCGAGGGTCTGGGCCGCCGCCGCGAGTGTGCACACGGCGGCGGCGCCGCGCACCGCGCCGAAGGCCTGGAGGAGCAGGCCGAGCCAGAGCACCACCCCGACGAGCAGCAGCCCGACGAGGCCGGCGCCGTCCGGCGCGGGCGCCCCGGGCCACAGCAGGGCGCCGCCGACGGCCAGGGCCAGGAGGACGGCGAGGTAGGCACCGAGGCAGCGCGCGAGCGCCCCGGCCGCCGCCCACCGGAAGGCCCGGGCGCTGGTGAGGCTCCGCAGCCCGGCGAGGCTCTCGCGGCGGAAACGGTGCAGCAGCCATTCGGCGGGCCCCATGGAGAGGGTGAGCGCCACCACGGGCCCCGCCCCGGTCACGAGCGCGTCGCCGCCCCCCGCGTACAGCACGAGCAGCCCGGTGCCGAGCCCGAAGAGTCCGTACGGGGCGGAGGCGATGAGCGGCGGCCCCGACCGGGCCCGCCGCGGCTCCCCGGGGCGGCGTCGGAACGACCGGCGCCGCCCCGCTGCCGCGCGCGGGGTGACGCCGGCGCCGGGGCGTCCGGCGCCCCCGCCGCGGGGACCTCCGCCGCGCAGCACCTGCGCCGCGAAGGTGACGGCCGCCGCGAGGGAGAGGGCCGGGAGACCGGCCCGCAGAGCGTCGGGGAGGTCGTGGTGGAAGGCGGGTACGGCCCCGGCCAGGGGGACGAGCGCGCAGAGCAGGGCCCGTTCGCGGCCGAGGACGAGCAGCACGGTCGCGGCCGCCAGGTACAGCGACTGGCCCGCGGCGAAGACGACGACCGGCCACTGGCCGGGGCCGGCGGCCGCGAGGGCGACCGCCGCCCCGAGGAGCGCGCCCGCCGGGGCGCCGCGGCGCAGACTGCGGACGGCGGACCCCCGGTCGCCGAGCCCGAGCCAGGTGTACGCGCGGTGGGACAGGGCCTGGTTCCAGACCCAGCCCGCCACGGCCCCCGCGAGTAGCGGAACCGTTCCCGCCCGCCCCAGGAGCGGGGCGCCCAGGACGTACGCGAGCCCGGGCAGGGCGAAGACGAGACCGCGCAGCAGACAGCCGGCGAGGCCCTGGTGCCAGGGCCCGGCGGGCGTGGCGTCCGGCTCGGGCCCGCGCCGCTCCACCCGCGCGTAGAGGTCCTCGGCGAGGGAGAAGGAGTCGGCGCGTCCGTAGGTGAGCCGGATGTGGTCGTCCGTCATCCCGTCGGACTCCAGGATCGCGGCGATCTCGTCCGGATGCACGGCGTCGGCGGCCAACCCGGCCATCCGGTGGGCGAGTTCGTCGATCGGATCGACGGCCAGGGCCGCGGACCCGGCCGCCACCCGCTGGCGCGGGATCACCGGCAGGGTGTCCCGCATCGTGCCGTTCCTCAGCCAGAGGGAGCCGCTCATGACAGGGAGCCTCCGCCCACGAGTTCCGGGCGCCACGGGTCGGTGAGGAGCACCGTCCAGTCCTCCGGCTCCGGCGCGGCCGGGACGGGCCCGCCGTCCAGTTCCCGGTAGATCCGGCGGAAGCCGTCCACCGAGCGGTGCAGGGTGAACCGGTCGACGACCCGCTGCCGGGCCCGGCGCCCCAGTTCGGCCCGCCGCTCGCCGTCCCGCAGGAGGGCGGTGACGGCCGCGGCCATCACCGCGGGCTCGCGGGGCGGGACGACGAGCCCGGTGTCCCCGACGGCCTCCCGCACCCCGCCCACGTCGGTGGAGACCGTGGCACGGCCGCACGACATGGCCTCGATCAGGGAGAACGGGAACCCTTCGCTGATCGAGGAGAGCATCACCACGCTGCCGGCCGCGTAGGCCCGGGCGACGTCGGAGATCCTCCCCTCGAAGGTGAGGCCGTCGGCCACGCCGAGCTCGGCGGCGAGCTTCTCCAGTCGGGTCCGGTAGTCCTCGTTGCCGGCCGGGACCGGGCCGAACAACCGAAGCCTCAGCTCCGGGAGTTCGGCGCGGGAGATGGCGTACGCCCGGATCAGCGTCTCCAGGTCCTTGATGGGGTCGACCCGGCCGCACCAGCTGAGGGTGGGCACCTCCGGCTCCGGTCCGGCGTAGGGGAAGGCCTGCGGGTCGACCCCGTTGTAGACCGTCCGGATGCGGGCGGCGGGCGCGCCGCCGCGCTCCTCCCAACGCCGGTTGTACTGGTTGCACGGGGTGATGAGGTCGGCCTTGCGGTAGCCGAGGGTGTTGAGCTCGCGGTAGAAGCCGAGCATCAGGGCCTTGACGGGCCGGCGCTGGGCCTCGGTGCGGTAGCCGAGGTAGCGCTCGCGGAGGTAGATGCCGTGTTCGGTGAGCAGGAAGGGCACCCCTTCGAAGTGCTGGGCGGCGAGCGCCGGCAGCGTCGCGAGGCCGCTGGAGACGGCGTGCGCGACGCCGTCGCCGGCTATCCGGGCGGCGAGCGGGCGCAGCGCGTGTTCGAGCAGGTCGGTGGCGGTGAGCGCGTCGTGGATCGTGGGCCGGGCGGCGGCGGTCGGGAGATGCGGCATGGTCCAGATCCACATCAGGGAGCGCAGCACGGCCTCGGAGCGCAGCGCGGCGGTGAGCCCGCCGCGCCGGGCGAGGGCGGCGAGGGCGTAGAGCCCCTCGCCGAAGTCGCAGCCGGCCTCGGGGTCGAGGATGGAGAGCAGGAAGCGCTCGTAGGTGTCGGTGAAGCGGCGGCGCTCCCGGCCCCGTGGGGCCCGCCCCCGCTCCGGGGCGGAGCCCCAGAGCGGGAAGGCGGTGTGGCGGGAGATGTTCGGCGGCAGCTCCCAGGTCACGGGTTCGCGGCCGTTGCCGGTGAGGGCGAGGATCTGGAAGTCGACCTCGGGCATGCCCCGGACGAGTTGGTCGCACCAGGTGCTGACTCCCCCGTGGACGTGCGGATAGGTGCCTTCGGTGAGCATGGTGACGTGACGGCCACAGCTCGGCATGTGCGTTTCCCCCCAGAACGTACGGTGTGGTCGGGTCAGGCCGTCGGAAGCTTGAGCGTGGTCGTGGACTGGAGCACCTCGGGGGTGGTCCAGGACGAGCGGGCTCCCGCGTAGGCCGTGCCGAACACCGCCGTACCGAGCAGGAGTTGCTTGCGCGTGCCCTCGGGGGCGGTGATCGGGGCGGTCACTCCGGACGGCGCCTTGACGGTGACCGCGGTGCCGATGCGGTACGCGGTGACCTGGCCGGCCGCGAGCGCCCGGTCCCAGGCGGCTCGGCGCTCCAGCTCGACGCCGACGTCGCGCTGACGGGGGTTCACCAGCGGGGCGTTGTCGGCGTACAGGCCCCGGTAGTCGGCGAGGACCCGGTCGAGGACGGGGTAGAGGAGGCGGTCCTCGGCGAGGTTGGACTGGTGCACGTAGTGCGGCCGCGGGTCGTTGGCGACCACGTGGGAGAGGGCCGTGCGGGCCTCCTGGGGGACGATGTGGCCGGCGTACCCGGTGGCGGTGTCGAGCGGGGCGGGCAGGCAGGTGGAGGCCGGGTTGGACTCGCAGATCCCGCTGCCGCCGTCGGCCCGTGAGGTGTAGATCCAGTTGTACTCGTCGGCCATCTCGGCGGCGGTGCCCACGTTGTAGTACACGTTCATGGGGTGGCGCGGGACGGTCTTCGCGGCGCCGACGGCACGCTGCTGGGGCTCGCGGGAGTTGTCGCTGGCGATCCACTTGACGCCGTTGTCCGCCAGCGCGCCGGAGAGATGGGGGTTGTCGGCCGGCTGCTGCGGCGCGGTCCTGAGGCCGGAGTGCTCGCCGGTGACGAGTTCGGTGCGGTCGACGGAGATGCCCTTGGCGATCGCCCAGTTGTGGTTGTCGCGGATCTGCCCGGAGATGGTGCTCCGGCTGGTCCACAGGGTCGCGCCGGCGGCCGTCTTCGCGCACTGCCAGGGGACGGTGCTGTTGTCCTGGACGCAGCCGAGGAAGGGGTGCGTGTAGGTGTGGTTGATCCAGCGGTACTGGGCGCGGTCGGCGATCAGCCGGGCGGCGAGCGGGTCCGTGCCGCCGTTCTCGGTCTTCCACTGCTCGCCCTGACCGCCGTTGTAGACCATGTCGAGGGTGAAGCCGGCGGACTTCTGCCAGGTGGCGGCGTACGTGGCGTCGGCGGCGGTCATCCGGATCGGGTTCTCGGCCTCCCCGTCGCCGCCGGGGCAGTCGAAGTCGCCGGGGGTGCAGTTGCGCGCGGCGTCCCAGCGGGCGTCGGGGGCGAAGACGTCGTCGACGTGGACGGAGAAGTAGTTGCGGCTCTGGCCGAGGTGGACGCCCTCGGTGAGCCACTCGACGATGCCGCGCGCCAGCACCCGGAACTGCCGCTGGTACGTGTTGTAGGCGAAGGTGACGACGAGCTCCCGGCGCCCGTCGTGGGCGTACTCGCCGATCAGGCTGGCCCGTCCGCCGCCCGCGGCGGGCACGTCGAGGAGGCTGGTGAAGCCCTCCCGGGGGCGGCCCGCGTAGCCGTAGCTCTCGGAGATCGTCGGGTCGTTGTCCTCGAAGGTCACGGCCCCGTCGAGGTAGCGGAAGGGCCCGGCCTTGCCGGCCGTGGTGACGGTGGCGGTGGAGCCGTCGAGGGAGCCGGACCAGCCGCCCTCACTGGTGTAGTCGAGCCCGACGCCGGGGTGGGCCCAGGTGTAGGCGTCGACCTGCGGGATCCGGAAGGTCTGCTCGTACGCCGTGAGCGCGGCCTGCTCGGCGGAGTCCGGTCCGAAGGCCGACTCGTGGGGCAGCACGACGCCCTGGTACTTGGCCCGGGGGCGGCCCGAGACCGTGTCGCTGAGGAAGCCGGCGTCGATGACCGGCCGGCCCGAATCGGCCAGATCGACCCGGCGGTACGGAACGCCGGTGGAGCGCAGCTCGGCGATGATCGCCTCCACGGCGCTGCCGCCGTCGTCGACGACGAGGACGGTGAGGTCGACCCGCGGGTCCGGCGGGGCGGCGGCGCTCGCTCCCGCCGACGGGACGACGGTGGCGAGGAGCGCGGCCGCGACGAGGGCGGCGGTCCTGGCGTTTCGGGGCATGCGGGATCCGGCAGAGTCCATCGGAGTGGTGTCCCCCCTCGACAGGCCCGCCCGATGCGGAGGACCTGTGGAGATGATGCGGATGATGCAAAGGGGCGGGTGCCGCCCTTGCGCGAATGAGGCCGAGTGTGGACGAACTCTCCGACCTTGAGGGGTAAACGTGAAAGAGACACCACGGATGAGTGAATCACCGTCGCCGTGAGCGAACACGAACAGCGAGCGTAGGCTCGTTCTCGGCGCTCTCCGGGCCGAAATACGATGCGGCGGGCACGGTCGGCCCAACCCTCGACCGCCACAGAACTCAATGGAAGCGAGATTTCACCACCGTGACTGCTCTCACTCTCAGCACAGCCGGAGCCGCGACGCTGCGTGCCGACGCCCTCGTCGTCGGCGTCGCGAAGTCCGGCAAGGGCCTGGTCGTCGCCCCGGGCGCCGAGGCCGTGGACAAGGCGTTCGACGGCAGGCTGGCCGCCGTCCTGGAGACCCTGGGTGCGGCGGGTGCCGAGGGTGAGGCCACCAAGCTGCCCTCCCCCGCGGGCCTGAAGACCCCCGTCGTGCTCGCCGTCGGCCTGGGCTCCGCCCCCGAGGACGGTGTGACGTACCGTGCCGAGACGCTCCGCCGCGCCGCCGGTACCGCCGCCCGCACCCTGCACGGCGCCAAGAAGGCCGCCTTCGCGCTGCCCGTCTCCTCCGCCGAGGACGCCGAGGCGATCGCGGAGGGCGCGCTGCTCGGCGCGTACGCCTACACCGCGTACCAGGACTCCAAGAACGGCAAGGACGCCAAGAAGCCGCTGGCCGAGGTGGTCCTGCTCGGCGCCAAGCCGCGCGACAAGGCCCACAAGGCCGCCGCCGAGCGCGCCCTGGCGCTCACCGAGGAGATGAACCGCGCGCGCGACCTGATCAACATGCCGCCGAACGACCTCTACCCCGAGACGTTCGCCGCCGTGGTCACCGCCGCCGGCAAGGAGCACGGCCTCAAGGTCCAGGTGCTCGACGAGAAGGCGCTGGAGAAGGGCGGCTACGGCGGCATCCTCGGCGTCGGCAAGGGCGCCGTCCGCGGCCCCCGCCTGGTCCGGGTCGCCTACACGCACCCGAAGGCGGAGAAGACCCTCGCCCTGGTCGGCAAGGGCATCACCTACGACTCGGGCGGCATCTCCCTGAAGCCGGCCGGGCACAACGAGACGATGAAGTGCGACATGAGCGGCGCGGCCGCCGTGTTCGCCGCCGTCGTCGCCGCCGCCCGGATCGGTCTGGCCGTCAACGTCACCGGCTGGCTGGCGCTCGCCGAGAACATGCCGTCGGGCTCGGCCACCCGCCCCGGCGACGTGCTGCGCATGTACAGCGGCAAGACCGTCGAGGTCCTCAACACCGACGCCGAGGGCCGGCTGGTCCTGGCGGACGCGCTGACCCGGGCCTCGGAGGAGAACCCGGACGCGATCGTCGACGTGGCGACCCTGACCGGCGCGATGGTGCTCGCCCTGGGCAACCGGACCTTCGGCATCATGGCCAACGACGACGACTACCGCACGGCGATCCACGAGACCGCCGAGGAGGTCGGCGAGCAGTCCTGGCCGATGCCGCTCCCGGCGGACCTGCGCAAGGGCATGGACTCCCCGACCGCCGACATCGCCAACATGGGCGAGCGGATGGGCGGCGGCCTGGTCGCCGGTCTCTTCCTCCAGGAGTTCGTCGGCGAGGGCATCACCTGGGCCCACCTCGACATCGCCGGCCCGGCCTTCCACGAGGGCGCGCCGTACGGCTACACCCCCAAGGGCGGCACCGGCTCCGCGGTCCGCACGCTGGTGAGGCTGGCGGAGAAGACCGCCGACGGCGAGCTCTGACCGTCGCGTGAACGGCGGCGGCCCCGGGGACGGGATCCCCGGGGCCGCCGCCGTTCGCCCGCAACGAAATCCGTACGTGCGTACGCCCCGGTTACCTGTCCGTACGGGCGATCCCCCGGTCTCACACACCGGCCCCGCGTCCCGCCTCCCGGCAACAAGTGCGAAGATGGGTTCTCGGCAGGACAGGGCCCCCACCACAGGGCCGAAATAAAGCGGCCGAACACCAGCCGCCGCCCGGTCATCGGAGACCGGCGACCGGCGCACATGCATGGAGGACGTGACGTGGCGAACGACGCCAGCACCGTTTTCGACCTAGTGATCCTCGGCGGCGGTAGCGGCGGTTACGCCGCGGCGCTGCGCGGAGCGCAGCTGGGCCTGGACGTCGCACTGATCGAGAAGAACAAGCTCGGCGGCACCTGCCTGCACAACGGCTGCATCCCCACGAAGGCCCTGCTCCACGCCGGCGAGGTCGCCGACCAGACCCGCGAGGCGGAGCAGTTCGGTGTCAAGGCCTCCTTCGAGGGCATCGACATCAAGGCCGTGCACAAGTACAAGGACGACGTGATCTCGGGCCTGTACAAGGGTCTCCAGGGTCTCGTCGCCTCCCGCAAGGTGACGTACATCGAGGGCCACGGCCGGCTCTCCTCCCCGACCTCCGTCGACGTGGACGGCCGTCGCGTCGAGGGTCGTCACGTCCTCCTCGCCACCGGTTCCGTGCCGAAGTCGCTGCCCGGTCTGGAGATCGACGGCAACCGGATCATCTCCTCGGACCACGCCCTGACCCTGGACCGCGTCCCGGAGTCGGCGATCATCCTCGGCGGCGGTGTCATCGGCGTCGAGTTCGCCTCCGCGTGGAAGTCCTTCGGCACCGACGTGACGGTGATCGAGGGCCTGAAGCACCTGGTCCCGGTCGAGGACGAGAACAGCTCCAAGCTTCTTGAGCGCGCCTTCCGCAAGCGCGGCATCAAGTTCAACCTCGGCACCTTCTTCCAGTCCGCCGAGTACACCCAGAACGGTGTCAAGGTCACGCTGGCCGACGGCAAGACCTTCGAGGCGGAGGTCCTGCTCGTCGCCATCGGCCGCGGCCCGGTCTCGGCCGGTCTCGGCTACGAGGAGCAGGGCGTCGCGATGGACCGCGGCTACGTCCTCGTCGACGAGTACATGCGCACCAACGTGGAGACGATCTCGGCGGTCGGCGACCTGGTCCCGACCCTCCAGCTGGCGCACGTGGGATTCGCCGAGGGCATCCTGGTCGCGGAGCGGCTGGCCGGTCTGAAGACCGTTCCGATCGACTACGACGGCGTGCCCCGGGTGACGTACTGCCACCCCGAGGTCGCCTCCGTCGGCATCACCGAGGCCAAGGCCAAGGAGATCTACGGCGCGGACAAGGTCGTCGCCCTGAAGTACAACCTCGCGGGCAACGGCAAGAGCAAGATCCTCAAGACCGCGGGCGAGATCAAGCTCGTCCAGGTCAAGGACGGTGCCGTGGTCGGCGTCCACATGGTCGGTGACCGCATGGGCGAGCAGGTCGGCGAAGCGCAGCTGATCTACAACTGGGAGGCGCTGCCGGCCGAGGTCGCGCAGCTCATCCACGCCCACCCGACGCAGAACGAGGCGCTCGGCGAGGCGCACCTGGCGCTGGCCGGCAAGCCTCTGCACTCCCACGACTGACGCTCACGTCAGCTACGGGCGCGACGACCACTTTCCGCAATTCGTTAGGAGCAACTGAAACCATGTCGGTTTCCGTAACCCTGCCGGCGCTCGGCGAGAGCGTCACCGAGGGCACCGTCACCCGCTGGCTCAAGGCCGAGGGTGAGCGTGTCGAGGCCGACGAGCCGCTGCTCGAGGTCTCGACCGACAAGGTCGACACCGAGATCCCCGCCCCCGCGTCGGGCGTCCTGGCCTCCATCAAGGTCGCCGAGGACGAGACCGTCGAGGTCGGCGCCGAGCTCGCGATCATCGACGACGGTTCTGGTGCGCCGGCCGCCGCCGAGGCTCCGGCCGCCGAGGCCGCCCCCGCCGCCGAGGCCGCTCCGGCCCCGGCGCAGGAGGCCCCGCAGGCCCCGCAGGCCCAGCCGTCCACCGAGACCGAGCAGCCCGCCCCGGCCCCGACCGCGGAGGCCACCTCCGGCGGCGGCTCCGCCGAGGGCACCGACGTCGTCCTGCCGGCGCTCGGCGAGTCCGTCACCGAGGGCACCGTCACCCGCTGGCTGAAGTCGGTCGGCGACAGCGTCGAGGCCGACGAGCCGCTGCTCGAGGTCTCCACGGACAAGGTCGACACCGAGATCCCGGCTCCGGCTTCGGGTGTCCTCCTGGAGATCGTCGTCGCCGAGGACGAGACCGCCGAGGTCGGCGCCAAGCTGGCCGTCATCGGCGCCCCGGGTGCCGCTCCGGCCGCCGCCGAGGCCCCGGCCGCCCCGGCCCCGGCGCAGACCGCTCCGGCGCAGACCGCCCCGGCCGCGGCGCCGGCTCCCGCCGCCCCGGCTCCCGCCCCCGCCCCGGCCGCCGCTCCGGCGCAGGCCGCTCCGGCTCCGGCTCCGGCTCCGGCCCAGGCCGCTCCGGCGCCCGCCCCGGCCGCACCGGCTCCGGCCCCCGCCGCCCAGGCTCCCGCCCCCGCCGCCGCACAGCCGGCGGACGACGGCGCCTACGTGACCCCGCTGGTCCGCAAGCTCGCCTCCGAGAACGGCATCGAGCTGGCGTCCGTCAAGGGCACCGGCGTCGGCGGCCGTATCCGCAAGCAGGACGTCCTCGCGGCCGCCGAGGCCAAGAAGGCCGCTCCGGCCCCCGCCGCCGCTCCCGCGGCCGCCGCCCCCAAGGCCCCGGCCCTGGAGACGTCCCCGCTGCGCGGTCAGACCGTCAAGATGACCCGCATGCGCAAGGTCATCGGCGACAACATGATGAAGGCGCTGCACGGCCAGGCCCAGCTGTCCTCGGTCGTCGAGGTCGACATCACCAAGCTGATGAAGCTGCGCGGCCGTGCCAAGGACGCCTTCGCCGCCCGTGAGGGCGTCAAGCTGTCCCCGATGCCGTTCTTCGTCAAGGCGGCGGCCCAGGCGCTGAAGGCCCACCCGGTCATCAACGCCCGGATCAACGAGGACGAGGGCACCATCACGTACTTCGACTCGGAGAACATCGGCATCGCCGTGGACTCCGAGAAGGGTCTGATGACGCCGGTCATCAAGGGTGCGGGCGACCTGAACATCGCCGGTATCTCCAAGGCCACGGCCGAGCTGGCCGGCAAGGTCCGCGGCAACAAGATCACCCCGGACGAGCTGGCCGGTGCGACCTTCACCATCAGCAACACCGGTTCGCGCGGTGCGCTGTTCGACACGATCATCGTGCCCCCGAACCAGGTCGCCATCCTGGGCATCGGTGCCACGGTCAAGCGCCCGGCGGTCATCGAGACCGCCGAGGGCACCGTCATCGGCATCCGTGACATGACGTACCTGACGCTCTCCTACGACCACCGCCTGGTGGACGGCGCCGACGCGGCCCGTTACCTGACGGCCGTCAAGGCGATCCTGGAGGCCGGCGAGTTCGAGGTCGACCTCGGCCTGTAGGCCCACCTGGGCTTGGCAACGTAACAAGCCTCACCTGCGGCGCCCCCGCCCGGAAGTGTTTCCGGGCGGGGGCGCCGCCGTATTGTCTTGAGTGTCAACGCGTCCCTTAAGGAGCGGCTTCATGAGCGTCCCCGTCGTCCACTCGCTGCGCGAACAGATCCGCGAGCACATCGTGGAGGGCATCGTCAGCGGGCGCTGGAAGCCGGGCGAGCGGATCGTGGAGCGCCGGATCGCCACGGAGCTCGAGGTCAGCCAGACGCCGGTGCGCGAGGCGCTGCGGGAGCTGGAGTCGCTGCGGCTGATCGAGTCCTCCCCCAACAAGGGTGTACGGGTACGGAATCTGACGGCGGCCGACCTGGAGGAGAGCTACCCGGTCCGGGCCGGTCTGGAGCAGATCGCGGCGGAGCTGGCCGCGACCCGGCTCGCGGCCGACTGCTCGGCCCTGGAGCCGCACGTGACGGCGCTGTACGAGGCGGACCGGACGGCCGACGGGACGGCGCAGGTGCGGCACACGGTGGGCTTCCACCGCGAGTTGGTGAAGGCGGCCGGGAACGGCGTGCTGCTGCACACCTGGGAGGGCCTGGGCATCGAGGTCTTCACGGCGCTCTCGATCCGCTGGCTCGGCACGGTCCAGAAGTCGTACGCGGAGGAGCACCAGGAGCTGGTGGAGGCCTTCCGCCGGGCCGACCCGAACATCGGCGCCCTGGTCAAGGCCCACGTCCTGGGCTGCGCGCCGAGGGCCTGAAGCCCGTCCGTCCCCGAGTGAGCGGGCCCCGCACCGGGGCCCGCTCATTCGTGCGAGACCCCTCTCATACGCCGCCTCACCTGCGAAAACAAGGCACCCGGTGCCCGTTTTCGCGGCACCCTGTGCCGACTTTCGCGATCTGAGGAAGTTTTTCCCTTCAACACTTTGATCGATCATCGATCGGCGGCTTACAGTCTTCGGCGGGCCGTACCCCGGCCCTTCGCCCTGTCCTGCCAGACAAGGCACCCCTTCTCCACCCCCATCTGTCCGGAAGGCGGCGATCATGACCGATCCCGTAGGCAAGATTCCGAGCGAGCTCGACCAGCTCCCGGACCGTGACACCGAGGAGACCGCCGAGTGGGCGGCCTCCCTGGATGCCGTCACCAAGGCCGCCGGCCCGCACCGGGCCGCCTACCTGATGCGCCGCACGCTCCAGCACGCCGAGGGCGCGGGCCTGGCCCTGCCCAAGCTGCTGGAGACGGACTACGTCAACACCATCCCCACCTCCTCCGAGCCGGCCATCGACGGCGACGAGGAGCTGGAGCGCCGGATCACCGCCTGGAACCGCTGGAACGCCGCCGCCATGGTCACCCGCGGCGCCAAGCACGGCGTCGGTGGCCACATCGCCACCTTCGCCTCCGCGGCCTGGCTCTACGAGACCGGCTTCAACCACTTCTTCAAGGGCAAGGAGTCCGGCGACGCCGCCGGCTCCGGCGACCAGCTCTACATCCAGGGCCACGCCTCCCCCGGCATCTACGCCCGCGCCTTCCTCGACGGCCGCCTCACCGAGGCCCACCTCGACAACTTCCGGCAGGAGTCCGGCGGCAACGGTCTGCCCTCCTACCCGCACCCGCGCCGTCTCCCCTGGCTGTGGGAGTTCCCGACCGTCTCCATGGGTCTGGGCCCGCTCTCCGCCATCTACCAGGCGCGCTTCAACCGGTACCTCACCAACCGCGGCATCAAGGACGTCTCGTCCTCGCACGTGTGGGCGTTCCTCGGCGACGGCGAGATGGACGAGCCCGAGTCGACGGCGGCCCTGGCACTGGCCGCCCGCGAGGGCCTGGACAACCTGACCTTCGTCATCAACTGCAACCTGCAGCGCCTCGACGGCCCGGTCCGCGCCAACTTCAAGATCGTGCAGGAGCTGGAGGCCCAGTTCCGCGGCGCCGGCTGGAACGTCGTGAAGTCGCTCTGGGGCAACGCCTGGGACGAGCTGTTCGCGCTCGACAACGACGGCGCCCTCGTCCGCCGCCTCCGTGAGGTCCCGGACGCGCAGGTCCAGACGTACCAGACCCGCGACGCCGCCTACATCCGCCAGGACTTCTTCGGCGCGAACCCCTCGCTCGTCGCGATGGGGCAGCTGCTGAGCGACGACAAGATCCTGGAGTGCTTCCACCTCTCCCGCGGTGGCCATGAGCCGCGCAAGGTCTACGCCGCGTACAAGGCCGCCGTGGAGTTCAAGGGCGCGCCGACGGTGATCCTCGCGCAGACCGTGAAGGGCTTCACCCTGGGCGAGGGCTTCGCGTCGAAGAACGCGAACCACCAGATGAAGAAGCTCAGCACGGACGAGTTCAAGGCCATGCGTGACCTGCTCGACCTGCCGATCTCGGACGCGCAGTTCGTCGACGGCGTGGTGCCCTACGGCCACCCCGGCGCCGACTCCCCGGAGGTCCGCTACCTCCAGGAGCGCCGCGCGGCCCTCGGCGGTCCGGCCCCGGCCCGTCGCGTCCAGCCGCTCGCCCCGCTGCCGGCCCCGGCCGAGAAGGCCTTCACCGCCTTCGACAAGGGCTCCGGCGCGCAGTCGATGGCCACGACGATGGCCTTCGTCCGCCTGGTCAAGGACCTGATCCGGGACAAGGAGTCCGGCAAGCGCTGGGTCCCGATCGTTCCGGACGAGGCCCGTACCTTCGGTATGGAGTCGCTCTTCCCGTCGCTCGGCATCTACTCGCCGAAGGGCCAGACGTACGAGCCGGTCGACCGCGACCAGCTGATGTACTACAAGGAGGCCGTCAACGGCCAGATCCTCAACGAGGGGATCACCGAGGCCGGTTCGATGGCCGACTTCATCGCCGCGTCCACCGCGTACTCCACGCACGGTGAGGCGATGATCCCGTTCTACATCTTCTACTCGATGTTCGGCTGGCAGCGCACCGCCGACCAGATGTGGCAGCTCGGCGACCAGCTCGGCCGCGGCTTCCTGGTCGGCGCGACCGCCGGCCGTACGACGCTGACCGGTGAGGGTCTCCAGCACGCCGACGGCCACTCCCCCGTCATCGCGGCGACCAACCCGGCCGCCCTGACGTACGACCCGGCGTTCGCCTACGAGGTCGCGGTGATCGTCAAGGAGGGTCTGCGCCGGATGTACGGCGAGGCCGCCGAGGGCGAGGACCAGAACGTCTTCTACTACCTCACGGTCTACAACGAGCCGATGCCGCAGCCGGCCAAGCCGGCCGGGATCGACGAGGGCATCGTCAAGGGTCTGTACCGCTTCAACACGGCGGAGTCGGCCGGTCTCGACCTGCCTGCGAACGCTTCGCGGATCCAGCTGCTCTCCTCCGGTACGGCCATCCACTGGGCCCTTGAGGCGCAGAAGCTGCTCGTCGCCGAGTGGGGCGTGGGCGCCGACGTGTGGTCCGCGACCTCCTGGACGGAGCTGCGGCGCGACGCGCTGGAGGCCGACGCGGCGCTGCTGCGCGGCGAGGAGCGGATCCCGTACGTCCGCAAGGCGCTGGAGGGCGTGGACTCCCCGGTCCTGGCCGTCTCCGACTACATGCGTCAGGTCCCCGACCAGATCGCGCAGTGGGTCGAGCAGGACTGGTCCTCGCTCGGTGCCGACGGCTTCGGTCTGTCGGACACCCGTGACGCGGCCCGCCGCCACTTCGGTGTCGACGCGCAGTCGATCGTGGTCGCGGCCCTGGCCCAGCTCGCCCGTCGCGGCGAGGTCCCGGCCTCGGCCGTGAAGGAGGCGCGCGAGCGCTACGGCCTGTAGCACCCGGCTCTCCACCGGGCTTCCGTCCGGCTGTCGGTGGCGGCACGCATGATGGGGTCATGCGTGCCGCCCGGCTCATCAAGATGGTCCTGCTCCTCCAGTCCCGCCCGTCGATGACGGCGGCCGAGCTGGCGCAGGAGCTGGACGTGTCCGAGCGGACCATCACCCGCGATGCCCTCGCCCTCTCCGAGGCGGGGGTTCCGGTCTATGCGGACCGGGGCAGGGCCGGCGGGTACCGGCTGATCGGCGGGTACCGCACGCGGCTGACGGGCCTGGCGCGCGGCGAGGCCGAGGCGCTGTTCCTGTCCGGGCTGCCGGGCGCGCTGCGGGACATGGGCCTGGAGGACGCGGCGTCGGCGGCCCGGCTGAAGGTGTCGGCGGCGCTGCTGCCCTCGCTGCGCGACGCGCCCCGCTCGGCGGCCCGGCGCTTCCTGCTGGACGCCCCGGGCTGGTACCAGGAGCCGGCGACCCCGGAGTTGCTGCCGCCGGTCGCGGAGGCGGTCTGGGACGACCGGATGCTCACCGCACGCTACCGCCGGGGCGACGGCGAGGTGGAGCGGGAGCTCGCTCCGTACGGTCTCGTGCTGAAGGCGGGCGTCTGGTACCTGTGCGCGCGTTCGGGTACGGCCTTCCGTACGTACCGGATGGACCGCTTCACGGCCGTGGCGCTCACGGAGGAACGTTTCGTTCGGGACGAGGACTTCGACCTGCCGGCCTTCTGGGCCGAGCGGGCGCAGGAGTTCGCCCGCTCCCTGCTGCGCACCGAGGTCGTGCTGCGGCTGTCGGAGGCGGGGGTGCGCCGACTGCCGTACGTCACGGACCGCGCGGCCGCCGAGGAGGCCCGCGCGGCCGGGACGAAGGACGACGGCACGGGCTGGACGACGGCGACGCTCCTCGTGGAGAACGAGGAGGTCGCCTTCGGCCAGTTGCTCGCGCTCGGCCCCGAGGTCGAGGTGCTCGCCCCGGCGTCCCTGCGGGGCCGGTTCACGGCGGCGGCGGAGGGTCTGGCGGCGCTCTACCGGTAGTCCTCCACCGACACGTCCCCGCCGTTCTTCTCCGCGTTCTCCTTGGCGCCGATGAAGCCCCAGGCGTCCGGCTGCGAGCCGTCCGCGTCCGTGAAGCCGTACTCCTTGGCCAGCTGTCCGCTGGAGAGCGATCGGCCGTTCCAGCGGGCCCGGTCGGGGTCGGCGGCGAGGGCGGCGACGGCGCGTCCGACGTAGACCGGGGACTCGGCGACCGCGAAGTCGGGAAGCTGTTCGGTCGCGTCGCGCCAGTTCGCCTCGGTCACCCCGAAGTGGTCCAGCATCTGTTCGGACCGCAGCCAGCCCGGGGTGACGGCCACCGCCGTGCCGCCCGCGTCCTTCAGGTCGTGCGCGAGCGCGAAGGCCATCCGGATCGGCGCGTTCTTGGTGAGGTCGTAGAAGAAGTTCTCCCGGAACCGGCGGTTGTACTCGGCCGTCCCGTCGGTCACCTCGACGACAAGGCCGCCGGGATTGCGGACCAGCAGCGGCAGCGCGAGCGCGCTGGTGATCACATGGGTCTTCACCCCCAGCTCCAGCATCCGAAGGCCGCTGTCGAGATCGGTCTCCCAGATCTTCTTGCCGAAGGCGGGGACAAGGAGGTGCTCGCCGCCCCAGACGTCGTTCACCAGGATGTCGAGGCGGCCGCGCTCGGCGTCGATCCGCTGGACGAGCGCGCGGACCTGGTCGGTCTCCAGGTGGTCGGTGGGCACCGCGACGCCCTCACCGCCGGCCGCCGTCGCCAGCTCGGCCGTCTCCTCGATGGTCTCCGTCGTGCGGCCGACCTCGCTGGCCTTCGCCCGGGTGGTGCGCCCGGTCACGTACACGGTGGCGCCGGCGGCGCCCAGCTGGACGGCGATGGCGCGTCCCGCGCCCCGCGTGGCGCCCGCGACGAGGGCGATCCTGCCGCTCAGCGGCTTCGTTTCGGTCTCCATGGAACGAGCGTGACAGGAAAGTACGACATCTCCTGTCCGATTTGATTTTGGCCGTTTCCGGGTGCGCCGCCCTCCCCCACGGTCGATGCTGGATGCCGTGATGGACGAAACGGAGTTCTGGCAGATCGTCGACTCGACCCGAGAGGCCGCCGAGGGCGACCCGGAGGAACACGCCGACCTGCTCGTCGAACGGCTGTCGCAGCTCGATCCCGACTCCGTGCTCGACTTCGCCCGCCATTTCGAGGCCCGCTACAACCGCGCGTACCGCTGGGATCTGTGGGGCGCGGCGGCGGTGCTGCTGGACGGGGCGAGCGACGACGCCTTCGACTACTTCCGCTGCTGGCTCATCGGTCAGGGCCGGGAGGTCTTCGAGGGCGCCGTGCACGATCCGGACGCTCTGGCCGAGCTCCTGGAGGACTTCGACGAGGAGATCGACGGCGACGGCGAGGAGCTGGGCTTCGCCGCCGACGAGGCGTACGAGCAGCTGACCGGGATCGAGGCGCCGGACCTGGGTATCCCGCCGCAGCCGGCGGAGCCGGAGGGCACCGCCTTCGACCTGGAGGACGACCGCGCGCTGGAGGCCCGCTACCCGCGTCTGTGGGGCCGCTTCGGCGCCCAGGTCGGCGGCTGAGGCCGGGGGCCGAGGCGTCGAAGGTACGGGCCTGGGGGCCGTCCCACCCCAGGCCCGTACCGGCTTGTCGGGCCTCTCCGCCGAGCCGGGGCCCGGCGGCGACCGTCAGAAGTGGGTGCCGCCGTCGATGCGGACCTCGGTGCCGGTGATGAACGTCCCGTCCTCGCTCGCCAACATCGCGACGACGCCGGCGACGGTCTCCGGGCCGGCGAAGCCCTGGCCGAGGGCCGGGGCGAGCTTCATGAAGAGGGACAGGTCGGCGTCCTCGGGCAGGCCGGGGCCGACGCTCTGGCGGCTGGCGCCGGTGCCGTCGGTCATGCCGGAGGAGATGGAGCCGGGCTGGACGGCGGTGAAGCGGATGCCCTGCTTGGCGTACTCGGCGGCGAGCGCGTGCGTCATCGACTGGATGCCGCCCTTGCTGGCCGCGTAGGCGGCCATGTAGGGGTGGGCGAAGAGCGCCGAGGTGGAGGAGAAGTTCACGACGGCGGAGCCGTCGCCCGCCAGGAGGGCCGGGATCGCCTCGCGGATCACCAGGAACGTGCCGGTGAGGTTGATCCGGAGGACCTGCTCGAAGGCGGCGAGGCTGGTCTCGTGGGTGTGCGAGGAGCGCAGCACACCGGCCGCGTTGACCAGGACGTCCAGGCCGCCGAGGGCCGTGACGGCGGCGGCGACCCCGTCGCGTACCGAGGTCTCGTCGGCGACGTTCACGACCAGTGTGGTCAGCCGGGCGGCGGCGGCGCCGGCCTTGGCGACGGTGTCCTCGAGGCCGTCCTCGCTGATGTCCGCCGCGACGACGAGGCCGCCCTCGGCGAGCATGCGCAACACGGTGGCCTGGCCGATGCCGGAGCCGCCACCGGTGACCAGTGCGCGGCGTCCTTCGTAGCGGTTCATGTCCTGTCCGACCTCTCGACGGCGAGCTTCTGATGCCCCGATTCTTCGACGCAGAGACACCGTACGCCTGGGTGGCACGTTTTGCCATAGCTGCATGAAATGCACGGACGGCAGGGGCGGGCGTACCCTCGTACGGTGAGCACCCAGCCCCCCACCAGGCCCACCTCCCTGACCGAGCGCCGCAAGGCGGCCACCCAGCTCGACATCGCGCGCGCCGCCGCGGAGCTCTTCACCGAGCGCGGCCCGGACGGCACGACGGCGGAGGACATCGCCCTGCGCGCCGGGGTCGCGCTGCGCACCTTCTACCGCTACTTCCGCTCCAAGCAGGACGCCGTCGCCCCGCTCCTCGCGGGCGGCGCCGACCGCTGGCGGGAGTCGCTCGCGGCGGCGGAGCCGGGGTCGACGGTGCCGACCGCCCTCGAACGGTCGGTCGCCGAGGCGCTCGCGGGGGCCGACGAGGAGGCGGCCGAGGGGCTGCGCCGGACGCGCGGGCTACTGCGGGCGGCGGCCGAGGACCCGGCGCTGCGGGCGGTCTGGTACCGGGTCAACCAGGAGTCGGAGGAGAAGCTGCTCGCCGTCGTGGCCGAGCTGGCGGGCCCCGACGCGGACCCGCTGGAGGTACGGCTCGCGGCGGCGGCGGCCACGGACGCGATCCGGGTGGCCCTGGAGGCCTGGGCGGAGACGGACGCGCCGGTCCGCGGCCCGGGCTCCCCGGCCGAGCTCGCGGTGCGCTGCCTGCGTGAACTGATGGGCGGGATGGGCCCGTTGACTCCGTAGAGGGTGAGCACGGGGGCTGCCGGGCGAGGCGGGCCCCTCGACACCCCAGGGCGCGGGCGGAGGGCGGCTGGGCCCTTGACGCCCCAGGGCGTGGGCGAAGGGCCGCCGGGCGAGGCTGCCCCTTGACGCCTAGCGCGTGAGGTCGCCGAGCGAGCGGCCCATCAGGACGTCGTCGACGTACGCGCCGGCCAGGAGGAACTCGCCGGGCAGGACGCCCTCGACGGCGAAGCCCTCGGAGGCGTAGAGCGCGCGGGCCGGGGCGTTGTGGCCGAGGACGCGCAGGGTGATCCGGCGCGCGCCCTGGCGCCGGGCCTCGGCCATGGCGGCGCGCAGCAGCGCGCGGGCCACGCCCCGGCCCCGCACGCTCTCCGCCACGGCGAGGCCCTGGATCTGGCGGACGTGCCGGTTGCAGGCGAGCGGGGTGGCGGCGGCGAGCCGCAGATAGCCGACGACCTCCCCGGCGTGCTCGGCGACGAGGTACTCCTCGGGCCGGTGCCGCTCGTCGAAGAACGGCCGGTACGGGGGTTCGGGCGCGGGCTGCACGGCGTGCAGCGGCGACCAGGTGGACCGGTCGAGTTCCCCCAGGGCACTCTCGTCGGCGGGAACGGCCGTCCGTATGCGCGTCTCCGGCATGATCATGGCGGCCACTGTGCCACGGGCGGGCCCGGAAGGGCAGGATGGGCGCATGGAACGCTCCCGCATCGCCGTCACCGGCGCCTCCGGACTCATCGGCTCGGCCCTGGTGCGCTCCCTGCGCGCCGACGGCCACCACGTCTGCCGCCTGGTGCGGCGCCCCGCCCGGACCGCGGACGAGATCGAGTGGGACCCCGCCCGGCTGCACGTGGACGCGGCCGGGCTCGTCGGCGTCGACGCGGTCGTGCACCTGGCGGGCGCGGGCGTCGGCGAGCGCCGGTGGAGCGAGGCGTACAAGAAGGAGATCCGCGACAGCCGCGTGCTCGGTACGCGGGCGATCGCGCAGGCCCTCGCCTCGCTGGCCGAGCCGCCGAAGGTCCTGGTCTGCGGCACGGCACTGGGCTACTACGGCGACACCGGCTCACGCGCCGTGGACGAGAGCGCGCCCGCCGGCGAGGGCTTCCTGCCCTCGGTGTGCGTGGAGTGGGAGGCGGCGGCCGCCCCGGCCGAGGAGGCCGGGATCCGGGTCGCGTACGCCCGCACGGGCCTGGTGGTGGCCGCCGAGGGCGGCGCGTGGGGGCGGCTCTTCCCGGTGTTCCGCGCCGGGGTCGGCGGACGACTGGGCGACGGCCGGCAGTACTGGAGCTTCATCTCGCTGCACGACGAGGTGGCCGCCCTGCGGCATCTGCTCGACACGGAGTCCCTCGCGGGGCCGGTGAACCTGACGGCTCCGGAACCGGTCACCAACCGGGAGGTGACCGCGGCGATGGGCCGGGTCCTGCGCCGCCCGACGCTCTTCCCCGTCCCGGCGCCGGCGCTGCGCCTGGCGCTCGGTGAGTTCGCGGAGGACGTGCTGGGCAGTCAGCGGGTGCTGCCGGGCCGCCTGGTGGAGTCGGGCTTCTCCTTCGCCTTCCCGACGATCGACGAATCGATCCGGGCGGCCGCCTGACCCCACGCGGTGCGACCCCGTGCTCCGTGCACCCCGGTGCGCGCCGCTGGCGCGGGTGGGCGCGGCTGCCCGAGGCTGGCAGGCCCTGAATGCGAACACGGGCATTCCGGGGGCCGGTTGGGGGCATAGGCCTCCCACCAAGCCGCGCCGACCTGGGGAGGGGCACGTGCTCAGTACCGCACGCCACACGGATGTCGACACGGACACCGTCACGGACGTCGTCATCGTCGGAGCCGGGATCGCGGGCCTCGCGGCCGCGCACCGGCTGACCGGCGCCGGACTCGGGGTCACGGTCCTGGAGGCCGGCCCCCGGGTCGGCGGCCGGTCGCTCACCGAGGACGTCGACGGCTTCCTGCTCGACCGGGTGGGACCGCCGCTCACGTCGTCGTACGCCGAACTGCTGCGCACCCGGGGGCTCGCCGGGGTGACGCTGCGGCCGTTCGCGCCGGGCGCCCTGGTGCACAGCGACGGCCGGTACGTGAGGATCGGCGAACCGTTCCCGCACCCGCGCCGTCGCGCCACCGGCCGGGGAGCCGCGCACGGGTGGGCGTCCTCGCACGCGCCCTGGCGCGTAGGGGGCGCGTACACGGTGGCGCGCGCCCTTGCGAGCGCCCCCCGCAATCCGGCGGCCTCGCTGGACCAGGCGCGCCTCGGCGCGTCCCTGGCCCGGCTCGCGGCCACGCCCGCGCAGCGCCTGCTGACGCGTCAGGAGCGGACCGCGCGCGAGGCCCTGACGGCACGGCTGCCCGCCCGCACGGTCCAGGGGGTGCTGCGGCCGCTGGTCGCGGCCCTGCTCGGCGACCCCGACCTGGGCACGTCCAGCCGCTACGCCGACCTGGCCCTGCGGGCGTTCGCCCGGGGACGGCTGTCGGTGCCGGAGGGCGGCTCGGGGACGCTGCCCGAACTGCTGGCGGCGGCGCTGCCGCCGGGCACCGTGCGGACCGGGGTCCGGGCCACGGAGGTCGCGATCAACCGGGTCGAGACGGCGGAGCACGGGGTGTTCGGCTGCCGCTCGGTCGTCCTGGCGACCGGCGCGCGGACGGCGGCCGAGCTGCTGCCGGGGCTGCGGGTACCCGACTTCCACGCGGTGACGGTGCTGCACCACACCGCCCCCGAGGCGCCCGCGCAGGACCCGGTGCTGCTCCTGGAGTCCGACCCGGGCGGCCCGGTCGCGCACACGGCGGTCATGAGCGCCGTCGACCCCACCCGCGCCCCCGACGGCCGGGTCCTGGTCACCTCGACGGTCCTCGGCACCCCGCCCGACGACATGGAGCGACGGGTCCGCAAACACCTCGCGACGCTGTACGGGACGTCGACCGACGAGTGGGAGCTGCTCGCGCTCCACCACACGCCCGAGGCGATCCCGGCGATGCGCCCGCCGCACGACCCGCGCCGGCCGGTCCGGCTGCTCGCCGGCCTCTACGTCTGCGGCGACCACCGCGACACGTCCACGCCCCAGGGCGCGCTCACCTCGGCCCACCGCGCCGCCCACGCGCTCCTGACGGACCTGGGCGTCCCCACGCCGCAGACCGCCCCCGCGGAGGCGGAGGCGGTGGCGTAGCGGGGTCTCGCGGACTCCCTGGGGCCGGCGGGCCCTGCCCGGCAGGACCCCTCCGGACCCGGCGGGCCCCCGCGGCTCAGCCGATCGCCGCCACGCGGTCGCGGTAGGTACGGACCGCGGCCGCGTCGCGGTACGGCTCCAGGCGGCGCTCGAAGTCGCGGACGTACTCCAGCGCGCGGGCCGAGCGCATCTCGGAGGCCTGCTGGGCCGCCTCCGCGCCGAGGGCGCAGGCCTGGTCCAGTTCGCCGAGGCCGAGCCGGGCGGAGGCCAGCACCACCCGGCAGAAGAGCCGGCTGCGGGCGAAGCCGGGGGCGCGGAGCTGGAGGGAGCGCTCGGCGTGCTGGGCGGCGGCGCGGTACTGCTGGAGGTCGCGGTGGCAGTGCCCGAACTCGTCCGCGAGCTGCGCCTCGTCGAAGGGCCGCGCCCAGTACGGCACGTCGTCCCCGGGCCTGGCCGCCTCCAGCGCGCGCTCGGCCCGGGCCAGCGCGGAGCCGCACGCCCGCGCCTCGCCCAGCACGCCGTGCCCGCGCGCCTCCACGGAGTGCAGCAGGGCCTGGACGACAGGCGGCGCGGCCGAGCCGACGCCCTGCTGGGCGACCCGGGCCAGCTGCACGGCCTCGCGCCCGTGGCCGAGGTAGACGGCCTGACGGCTCATGGTGATCAGGACGTACGAGCCGTAGGCCCGGTCCCCGGCCGCCTGGGCGAGCCGCAGCGCCTGGACGAAGTACCGCTGGGCGAGTCCGTGCGCGGCGATGTCGTACGAGGTCCAGCCGGCCAGCCGCGTCAGGTCGGCCGCCGCCGCGAACAGACGGCGGCCGACGGACTCGCCGTACGTGCCGCGCAGCATCGGCTCGGCCTCGTGCTCCAGGTAGCGCACGAGGGCCTGGCGGGCGTGGCCGCCGCCGTAGGCGTGGTCGAGGGTGCGGAAGAGCTCGCCGACCGAGCGCAGCGCGGCGATGTCGCCGCTGGAGACCCGCTGCCCCGGCCCCCGGTCCGTGCCGCGCTGCCGGGGCACCGAGAGCCGGCTCTGCGGCGGGACACGCGGGTCCTGCGCCAGCCGGCCGTCCGCGCCGAGCCGCCCGTTGGGCGCCGCCGTCTCGCCCCGGGCCACCCGCTCGTCGGCGCGGCCGATCAGCCAGTCCCGGCTGGGGACGACGAGGCCCGCGGGGGTGAAGGCGATCTTGCGGAGTTCGGCGTGGCTGCCGGAGTCCTTGCGCCACAGCCCGCTGACGATGTCGACCGCCTCCTCGGGCGAGGCGGCGAACTCCAGGCCCGCGTAGACCGGAGCGCAGGCGTCGAGCCCGAGGTCCTGTGCGGAGAGACGGCGGCCGAGTCGCCGGGTGAAGACCTCGGCGATGAGGGCGGGCGTGGTGCCCCGCGGCTGCTGGCCGCGCAGCCAGCGGGTCACGGAGGTCTTGTCGTACCGCAGGTCGAGTCCGTGTTCCAGGCCGAGCTGGTCGACCCGTCTGGCCAGGCCCGCGTTGGAGAACCCGGCCTCCGCGATGAGCGCGGCGAGCTGTCGGTTCGGGATGCGCTGCGGGGGTCGTTCCGTCATCAGCTGTGCGGTCTCCTGCCTTCCGGGCCCGGGGGGGGAAGCCCGTGTGGACCCTCATGGAACGGCGTGAATTTAGCGGCCCTCACCGCCTATACCGCCACCTTCGCCCCACATTCATCCGATCGTGTGAGGATTCAGCGGCGGGATTTACCGCCCCGGCCCCCCGGGGCCCGTCTCCACCTGCCGGACCCGCTTCCACGGCGCCGCCGTACAGTGGCATGGGCGCGAATGACGCATGGTGCCGACCGGCCCGGGATGATCCCCGGCACCCGGCCCCGGCGCAGGAGGAGGCATTGCCGTGAGTGAGCTGCGATTCGTCCGTCTGGGCTTCGGCGAGGAAGCCGTCGAGTACCAGGTGGCCTGGGACAAGCAGCGCGAGGTGCACGCCGCCCGGTTCGCCGACGAGGTCCCCGACACGTGCCTGCTCCTGGAGCACCCGCCCGTCTACACGGCGGGTCGGCGGACGGCGGACAACGAGCGCCCGCTGGACGGGACGCCGGTCGTGGACGTGGACCGGGGCGGCAAGATCACCTGGCACGGTCCGGGCCAGCTGGTCGGCTACCCGATCCTGAAGCTGCCCCGCCCGGTCGACGTCGTCGCACACGTCCGCCGCCTGGAGGAGGCGCTGATCCTCACGGCCGCCGAGTTCGGCCTGGAGACCACCCGCGTCGAGGGCCGCAGCGGGGTCTGGGTGCTGGGCGACCCGGTCGAGCAGCGCCCCGCGCTCGGCGGGCTCTCGCTGGACTTCGACCCCCGGCTGACCGACGAGGAGTTCGACCCGCGCCTCGACGGGCCCGAGTACGCCCCGTCCAACGCCGGCCAGCGCCGCGAGGACCGCAAGCTGGCGGCGATCGGCATCCGGGTCGCCAAGGGCGTCACGATGCACGGCTTCGCCCTGAACGTGAACCCGGACAACGTCTGGTTCGACCGGATCATCCCGTGCGGGATCCGCGACGCGGGCGTGGCCTCGCTGGCGAGCGAGCTGGGCCGGGACATCACCATCGACGAGGTCCTGCCGGTCGTCGAGAAGCACCTGCGGGCGGTCCTGGAGAACGCCGAGCCGAAGCCGCGGGAGATCGAGCGCCCAGAGGCGCCCGTGGTCGCCCCCGCCTAGGGAATGCCGAGCCCTGGCCACAGGTTGGCCAGGCGTAGACGAAACCGCATGAACAACGGGCGTACCCTGGTGTGCGCCGAAGAATCGAAGCTACAGGGAGCCGGTCGTGTCCGCAGTCGCACCCGACGGACGCAAGATGCTGCGCCTGGAGGTCCGTAACGCCCAGACCCCCATCGAGCGCAAGCCCGAGTGGATCAAGACCCGGGCGAAGATGGGTCCCGAGTACACGAAGATGCAGAGTCTCGTGAAGAGCGAGGGGCTGCACACGGTCTGCCAGGAGGCGGGCTGTCCCAACATCTTCGAGTGCTGGGAGGACCGCGAGGCCACCTTCCTCATCGGAGGTGACCAGTGCACACGGCGCTGCGACTTCTGCCAGATCGACACGGGCAAGCCCGAGGCGCTGGACCGTGACGAGCCCCGCCGCGTCGGCGAGTCGGTCGTCACGATGGACCTGAACTACGCCACCATCACCGGCGTCGCCCGCGACGACCTGGAGGACGGCGGCGCCTGGCTGTACGCGGAGACCGTGCGCCAGATCCACGAGCAGACCGCGGACCGCGCCGACGGCCGTACCAAGGTCGAGCTGCTCGCCCCCGACTTCAACGCGGTGCCGGAGCTCCTCGCCGAGGTCTTCGCCTCGCGCCCCGAGGTCTTCGCGCACAACGTCGAGACGGTGCCGCGGATCTTCAAGCGGATCCGCCCCGGCTTCCGCTACGAGCGCTCGCTGGACGTCATCACCCGGGCCCGTGACTACGGTCTGGTCACGAAGTCGAACCTGATCCTCGGCATGGGCGAGACCCGCGAGGAGATCAGCGAGGCGCTCCAGCAGCTGCACGCGGCCGGCTGCGAGCTGATCACGATCACGCAGTACCTGCGTCCGTCGGTCCGGCACCACCCCGTGGAGCGCTGGGTGAAGCCGCAGGAGTTCGTGGAGCTGAAGGAGGAGGCCGACGAGATCGGCTTCTCCGGTGTGATGTCGGGCCCGCTGGTGCGGTCCTCGTACCGCGCGGGACGGCTGTTCCAGCAGGCGATCGAGAAGCGCGACGCGGTCGACAACGCGACCCAGGCGGTCTGAGCTCCGGGTGACCCGAGCCCGGACTGTGTGAACTCGCGCACAAGCAGTTACCGGCTGGTAGTGGCCGGATCCGCCGCGGCCCGTACGCCCCCGCAGGTCAGGGGTGCGTACGGGCCGCGTCGGCGTGCACGGAGGCGTGCAGATGGCCCCATCAACCTTTCATCAGTGTTTGACCGCCGGGTCACGCACTGGTAACACCAGTCTGTGAGCCTGGCTTCACTCACCGCCACACCGTGAGCACCGCTCGCCGCCCCGCCCCCCACCTCATCTCATCCGCGCTTGAGGGAGGACCCCCGTCATGCAGGCCGCGACACACGTCCGTGCCACCGCCATCCCGTCCGTCACCGACGCCTTGAAGGCCGTCGAGTCGCTGCTGCTCTCCGGCGGCCAGCGAACCGCCCGCCGCAACGCCTGGACGTCGGTCCTGGAGGACCGCCGCCGGGCCAAGGACCGGGTCGAGGCCCAGCATGTGATGGAGGCCGTGGCTGGCCACGCTTCCCGGGCCACGTAAACTTCAGGACATGGCGAGGAAGGCAAACACGGGCAGCGGTGACGCTGCGAACCAGGGGCGACTGAAGCAGATCGCCCTCACGTACAAGATGACCCGAAAGGCCGACCCGAAGGTCGGGCTTGTCGTCGCGGGCGTGGGCATCGTCGTACTCGGTGTCCTCCTCGCGATCGGCTTCCTGATCGGGCACCCGGTCTACCTGGGCGTTCTGGGCTTCATCCTGGCGCTGCTGGCGATGGCGATCATCTTCGGGCGGCGCGCCGAGCGCGCGGCCTTCGGTCAGATGGAGGGCCAGCCGGGAGCGGCCGCGGCGGTGCTGCAGAACGTCGGGCGCGGCTGGACGACGACCCCGGCGATCGCGATGAACAAGAGCCAGGACGTCGTGCACCGCGCGGTCGGCCGGGCGGGCATCGTGCTGGTGGCCGAGGGCAACCCGAACCGGCTGAAGCCGCTGCTCGCGGCCGAGAAGCGGAAGATGGCCCGCATCGTCGTCGACGTGCCGGTCACCGACATCGTGGTCGGCAACGGCGAGGGCCAGGTGCCGCTCAAGAAGGTCCGTACGACCATGCTGAAGCTCCCGCGCGTGCTCTCGGGCCCGCAGGTGACGGCGGCCAACGACCGGCTGCGGGCGATGGGCGACCTGATGAGCAACATGCCGGTGCCGAAGGGTCCGATGCCGAAGGGCATGCGGATGCCGCGCGGCGGAAAGATGCGCTGACCCCACGAGACGACGCCGAAGGGGCGCCGCGGAACCGACCGGTTCCGGGGCGCCCCTTCGGCGTACGAGTGCGGGTGCGTACGGGTGCGTGAGCGTACGGGTGCGTGAGCGTACGGGTGCGTGAGCGTACGGGTGCGTGAGCGTACGGGTGCGTACGAGTGCGCGAGCGTACGGGTGCGCGAGCGTACGGGTGTCAGACGCGGACCTGGACGGCGCCGGAGAGGCGGTCGTGGAGGCCGCGGCCGTCGCGGTCCCAGATCAGGGCCGGGATGGCGAGGCAGACGAGGACGCTGCGGAGGAGCACGCGCAGGATGCCGAGCCGGCCGCCGGCCGCCGAGGCGACCCGCAGGCCGAAGATCCGCTTGCCCGGGGTGGAGCCGATGGTGCCGACCGTCAGTACGCTCAGGACGAGCAGGATCAGGAGCGCCCAGTTGCCGGTCGCCTGGCTGTAGCCGTCCGTGACGAGGCCGTATGCGATCACCATGCAGAGCGCCCAGTCGACGGCGAGGGCACCGATCCGGCGACCCGGGCGGGCGATCGAACCGGGCCCCTCCTCGGGAAGCCCGAGCTGCTGACCGCGGTAACCGAAGTCGACGCCTGCGTTCTCGGCCGCCGCGCGGGGGCCGGACAGCCATGATCCGAGTGCTTCCCTGTTGTCCACGCGTCCACGGTACTGCGCCCGTTTTTGATCACTTCGGCCCGGGTCGGCGTCGACGCCCCGGGCTGCCGCGCGTGCCCGGGGCGGTTAACTTGGGCGAAACAAATGGGTCACGCTTGAGAAATCCCGCCTGCCTATGGTCGGGTCCAGCGTGTGCCACCGCACTGGCCGCACGAACGAGCTGCAACCCCGCCCTGCCCCGGGCCGGGAGTAGGAGGAGTTGGATGTTCCAGAACGCCGACGAGGCCAAGAAGTTCATCAAGGACAACGACATCAAGATGGTCGACGTCCGTTTCTGTGACCTTCCGGGAGTGATGCAGCACTTCACGATCCCGGCGACGGCGTTCGACCCGTCCGAGGAGCTCGCCTTCGACGGCTCGTCGATCCGCGGCTTCCAGGCCATCCACGAGTCCGACATGGCGCTGCGCGCCGACCTGTCGACGGCCCGCCTGGACCCGTTCCGCCGCGACAAGACGCTGAACATCAACTTCTTCATCCACGACCCGATCACGGGCGAGCAGTACAGCCGTGACCCGCGCAACATCGCGAAGAAGGCCGAGGCGTACCTCGCCTCCACCGGCATCGCCGACACCGCGTACTTCGGTCCCGAGGCCGAGTTCTACGTCTTCGACTCCGTGCGCTTCAACACCACGGCCAACGAGGGCTTCTACCACATCGACTCCGAGGCCGGCGCCTGGAACACCGGTGCGGTCGAGGACAACCGCGGCTACAAGGTCCGCTACAAGGGCGGCTACTTCCCGGCCCCGCCGGTCGACCACTTCGCCGACCTGCGCGCGGAGATCTCCCTGGAGCTGGAGAACGTCGGCCTCCAGGTCGAGCGCCAGCACCACGAGGTCGGCACCGCCGGCCAGGCCGAGATCAACTACAAGTTCAACACGCTGCTGGCCGCGGCCGACGACCTGATGCTCTTCAAGTACATCGTGAAGAACGTCGCCTGGCGCAACGGCAAGACCGCGACCTTCATGCCGAAGCCGATCTTCGGCGACAACGGCTCGGGCATGCACGTCCACCAGTCGCTGTGGGCCAACGGCGACCCGCTCTTCTACGACGAGCAGGGCTACGCGGGCCTGTCGGACACCGCCCGCTACTACATCGGCGGCATCCTGAAGCACGCCCCGTCGCTGCTCGCCTTCACCAACCCGACGGTGAACTCGTACCACCGCCTGGTGCCCGGCTTCGAGGCCCCGGTCAACATGGTCTACTCGCAGCGCAACCGCTCGGCGGCCATGCGTATCCCGATCACGGGCTCGAACCCGAAGGCCAAGCGCGTCGAGTTCCGCGCGCCGGACCCGTCCTCGAACCCGTACCTCGCCTTCTCGGCGCTGCTGCTCGCGGGCCTCGACGGCATCAAGAACAAGATCGAGCCGGCCGAGCCGATCGACAAGGACCTCTACGAGCTGGCTCCCGAGGAGCACGCGAACGTCCAGCAGGTCCCGACCTCGCTCCCGGCGGTCCTCGACGCCCTGGAGGCGGACAACGAGTACCTGCAGGCCGGCGGTGTCTTCACCTCCGACCTGATCGAGACCTGGATCGACTACAAGCGCACGAACGAGATCGCCCCGATCCAGCTGCGCCCGCACCCGCACGAGTTCGAGCTCTACTTCGACCTCTAGACCGCCCCGGTCGGGCCTGCCCCGACCTCCGCGGCCGTGTCGCCCGAGGCCCCGCCACTCTCTTCCGGAGAGCGGCGGGGCCTCGGCGTTTCCCGAGCGCTCCCCCGACAGATCTCAAAATGTGCAACTTCTGTGCGCTGATCTTCACTTGGTGTTTACGATCCCTCCGTATCGTGTCGCCGCTCGACGAGCGGCCCTGCCGCCAGGAGCTCCGTGTACTCGAACCAGCCCCCTCAGCCGTATCCGAGCCCGTACGGGACGCAGCCTCCTCCGCCGGTGCGGCGACGGTGGTGGCAGCATCCGGCCGTGATCGTCGTGGCCCTGGTCCTCTTCCCGCCCGGCGGGATCGCGCTGGTCTGGCTGAGTCCGTGGAAGGGAAACCAGAAGATCCTGGCCACGGTGCTGTCGGCGATCTGGTTCGTGCTCCCGTTCTTCGGCGACTCGCCCGCGGAGAAGAAGGACGACGCCAGGCCGAAGGCGGCGGCGTCGGCGAGCGCCACGCAGGCGGCGGCGACCTCGGCGGCGCCGACGCCGAGCGCGGACGTCCTGATGCCGGACGTGGGCGGGAAGGCGTTCACGGAGGCGGAGGCTGCCGTGGAGGCGCTGATCGACGGCGAGCTGAGGGCGTCCGCCGCCTACACGGACGTCACGCTGCCCGCGAGCCACACGACCTGGATCGTCTGCTTCCAGGATCCGGCGGCCGGCGCCCGGCTCGCGCCGCGGACCGCGGACCCCACGGTCCAGCTGGTCGCGCCCGGCACGAACTGCCCCGCCCGGACGGGCACGAAGCTGCGCCCGGAGCCGTCGAAGACGGCGACGCCCACGCCGACACCGACGCCCACGCCGACTCCCGCGCCCCAGCCGAAGCCGAAGCGCACGACCGCCGCTCCCGAGCCCACGCGGGACAGCGTCGACTCCGTCTACTACAAGAACTGCACCGCCGTACGGGCCGCCGGTGCCGACCCGATCCGCGCGGGCGACCCGGGCTACGGCCGTCATCTGGACCGGGACGGGGACGGCGTCGCCTGCGAGTGAGCGGCGTGCGTGCGACGTGGTGAACGGCCGAGGCACGGGGAGCGGATGCTCCCCGTGCCTCGGCCGTGCTTCCGCGCGTCGGGGTCAGCGGCCGTAGCGGATCAGGGCGCGGACCATGTGGCAGGTGGTGTCGGAGGGCGGGTGGATGCCGAGGAGCTCGGCCGTGGTGCGTATCTTCGCGTTGCCGGCCTTCGCGGGGTCGTGGACACCCGCGTCGAGGAGCACGATCGCGAGGCGCATGGCCTTCAGGCGACGGTTGTGGCTCACGTACCACTCGCGGGGGCGACCCGCGGGGAGCGGCTGCTTCTGGAGGGGCTTCCAGGGTTCGAGGGACGGTGTCCGGATCACGGCGACTGCCATGGGCGACCTCCTGGCGAAAAGCGGGGTGCGGGCCCTCCCCGGGACCCTCACCTTCACCCCCTATTTTAGGCGCTACCACTGACAATCGCCCCTGTTCAGACCGCATTTGACGGCTGGTGGAGCAGGGCGGGAGAGGTACCGTGGACGGCATGGAGATCTGGGTCAACCCCGCCTGTTCCAAGTGCCGTGGCGCGCTGCGTCTGCTCGACGAGGAGGGCGCCGACTACACCGTGCGGCGCTACCTGGAGGACGTACCGAGGCCGGACGAGATCCGGGCCGTCCTGGAGCGGCTCGGCCTCGAACCGTGGGACATCGCGCGGACGCAGGAGGCCGCCGCGAAGGAGCTGGCGCTCAAGGACTGGACGCGCGACGAGGCGAGCCGCGACCGATGGATCGAGGCGCTCTCCACGCACCCCGAGCTCATCCAGCGACCGATCATCACCGCCGACGACGGCACGGCTGTGGTGGCCCGGACCGACGAGGCGGTACGGGACGCCCTGTCCCGCTGACGGGCGCCCTCGTCAGCGCCTCAGGCGCCTCAGGGGGTGGTCGTCTTCTGGGTCTGTTCCTCCGCCTGGGTCAGGATCTCCGTCAGCCGGGCGCCGAATGTGGCGTCGCAGGGGTGGGGGGTGCCCGTGCGGGACGCTTCGAGGAGGGCGTCCAGGGCGCGGCCGAACGCGTCCACCGCGCCGTCCCAGCTCGGCAGTGCGGAGCGGCCGCGCTCGCCGTACAGCGTGAGTGCGGCCTCCGCCGCCTGCGGGGGCGCGGCGAGGGTGAGCGTCGCCGTGCTGCTCGCGCCCGAGGTGTGCCGCAGGATCAGGTGGTGGGTGCCCTCCGGGCCGTGGGCGGCCGTCACGTCGATGACGTCGCCGAGGATCGGCAGGTAGACGGAGAGGACGTGCGGGCCGACGTCCCACAGGCCGCCCTTCTCGCGCCGCCACGGGGAGGCCGCGTACGCGCTCGTCGAGCCGGGTGCGTAGAGCGAGCCGAGCCAGTGCGCCTCGCCGAGGAACCAGCCGCCCGCCGCCGCCTGTTCGTCGATCCAGCGTGCCGTCGGCTCCGCGAAGCGGAGGGTGCAGAAGACGACGGAGGCGACCCCGGCCAGCGCGGCGTGGTCGGCGACCTGCCGGGCGGCCTCGACCGTCGTGGCCACCGGCTTGTCCAGGAGCAGGTGGCAGCCCATGGCCGCCGCCCGGACCGCGAGGGCGGCCTGGATGTCCGGAGGCAGCGCGAAGGCGACGGCGTCGCAGGTCTCGAAGAGGGCGTCCACGTCGGCGTACGCGGTCGTGCCGAAGGCGGCGGCCAGTTCGGCCGCGGCCTCGGGCCGCCTGCCCCAGACGCCGGCGAACTCCACCTGGGGGTGCGCGGCGAGCGCGGGCGCGTGCGTCCGTGCCGCCCAGGGGCCGGTGCCGAGGAGGCCGATGCGGACCTTCGCGCCCGCTCGGCCCGCGTGTCCCGAGTGTGTCGTCATGCGCCCCAGTCTGCCGTGTCCCACCGACAGCCGGGCCGGCGGCGGCGCCCTCCCCCGGTGCCACGTCGCCCGCGCCGGCCGCGGGACTCCGGTGCGACGTCCGGGACCTGCCTGAAGCAACGTTCCCGCTGCTCGCGGTGGGCCCCGTATACGACGCGGGACGGGAGCGACGAGCCGCGCACCGTTCCCGTGTGCCGCTCGCACCACCTCGCGGAGGCGTCGCCGAACTTCGAGATCCACGCTCGCGGTCCGCCGGTTTCGGCGCGTTGTCGCAGGTGCACGAGGTCGCCCGGCGGGGCCGGGAAACAGAGGAAAGCTGAGTAACACGGGGTTCACATTCGGGCAACCACCGGGAAATCCCGTGTTGCGAAGCTGCGCGCAGACACACACACCGCAGCTCTCGCAGCGTCGCGAGCCGCAGCACGCTCCCCGCAGCAGCAGCACGCCAAAGGATGAGGCCCGTGACCTTCAAGGCTGAGTACATCTGGATCGACGGCACCGAGCCGACCGCGAAGCTTCGCTCGAAGACGAAGATTCTGCCGGGCACCGGCGCCACCCTGGAGGAGCTGCCGATCTGGGGCTTCGACGGATCCAGCACGAACCAGGCCAAGGGCCACGCCTCCGACCGCGTCCTGAAGCCGGTCTTCGTCTGCCCGGACCCGATCCGCGGCGGCTCCGACATCCTGGTGATGTGCGAGGTCCTCAACACGGACATGACGCCGCACGAGTCCAACACGCGTGCCGCGCTGGCCGAGGTCTACGCGAAGTACGCCTCGCAGGAGCCGATCTTCGGCATCGAGCAGGAGTACACCTTCTTCGACGGCGAGCGCCCGCTCGGCTTCCCGGTCGGCGGCTTCCCGGCCCCGCAGGGCGGCTACTACTGCGGCGTCGGCGCCGACGAGATCTTCGGCCGTGACATCGTCGAGGCCCACCTGGAGAACTGCCTGACGGCGGGTCTGGGCATCTCCGGCATCAACGCCGAGGTCATGCCCGGCCAGTGGGAGTTCCAGGTCGGCCCGCTGGCGCCGCTGGAGGTCGCGGACCAGCTGTGGGTGGCGCGCTGGCTGCTCTACCGCACGGCCGAGGACTTCAAGGTCTCGGCGACGCTCGACCCGAAGCCGGTGAAGGGCGACTGGAACGGCGCGGGCGCGCACACCAACTTCTCGACGAAGGCGATGCGCGAGGGCTACGACGCGATCATCACCGCGGCCGAGTCGCTGGGCGAGGGCTCCAAGCCGCTCGACCACGTCAAGAACTACGGCGCCGGCATCGACGACCGTCTGACGGGCCTGCACGAGACCGCCCCGTGGGACCAGTACTCCTACGGCGTCTCCGACCGCGGCGCCTCGGTCCGCATCCCGTGGCAGGTCGAGCAGGACCAGAAGGGCTACATCGAGGACCGCCGCCCGAACGCGAACGTGGACCCGTACGTGGTGACCCGCCTCCTGGTGGACACCTGCTGCGAGGCCCTGGAGAAGGCCGGCCAGGTCTGATCCCCACCCGCTGTCCCCCTGGGGGCGTCCACCGTGAACTCGGTGGGCGCCCCCAGGGCGTTGTCGGATGCGGGTCGGCGACTGTCGAGAGGCCCAGGGGGTCGTCGGCCGCATTCCCTTCTGGTTCAATAGGGATATGGACCTCACCCAGAACGCCGCCTCGACAGGTCGCTTCGACCTCGAGCCGTTCTGGCCCTCGCGGCAGCACCACGACTTCGACCGGTGCTGTCGGCGCGTGCGGAACGCGTCGGCCCTCTAACGCCCCGACCGGGATGTGACCCGGTCCCGCGGCCTTCGGCCGACGCGCGAACGTCGTCGTACGTCTCCGACTCGCGCGAAAGAGCTGAGTTCTGCCATGGCCCACACCCAGACCGCCTCCACCGCTTCCCTCACGCCGCTGCGACCCGGTCGGCACCGGCTCCGAGCCGTCGATCCGAACGAGGTCGTCGACCTCTCCCAGGTCGCGGAGTTCCTGCCGCCCGGTGCCACCCTGCTGCCAGCCCCGCCGCACGCGTTGCCGACGCTGCCGGGGCGGCCGCCGATGGTCGGGTATCTCGTCCTCCTGCCCGCCGACCGGCAGCCGGCCCCCGTGACGCCCGACGAGGCGGGGCCCGTCACCATCGACACCGCCCGGCGCGTGGCCCAGGTGGACGGGGTCGAGATGGACCTCACGTACCTGGAGTTCGAGCTGCTCGCCCACCTCGTCTCCCACCCCCACCGGGTCCACACCCGCGACCAGCTGGTCACGACGGTCTGGGGGTACGGACACGTGGGCGACGGGCGGACCGTCGACGTCCATGTGGCGCGGCTGCGCCGGAAGCTGGGCGCCGAGCACCGCCGCACGATCCAGACCGTGCGGCGGGTCGGCTACAAGTACGCGCCCTGATCACGCCGCCCAGGCCGGCCCCGGCCCGCTCAGGTCGACGCCGGCCCAGGCCCGCTGAGGCCCAGGCCCGCTCAGGCCCAGGCCGGCGCAGGCCCGCTCACGCCGCCGTGGACCTCGCCCGCACCCGGGCCACCAGGCCGAGGGTGAGGTCCACGGCCAGGAACGCCACCAGGCTGAGTCCCAGCATCGGGACGAACCAGCCCACCAGGGCCGTCGCCGCGAGCAGCGGCAGCAGCATGGTCGGCGGAACCTTTCGCCACGTGCCGCGCGCGACCGGCCGGCCGGGGCGGCGGAGCCACCACATCCGGTAGCCCCAGACGATCAGCAGGATGAGCGCGAGGGCGAGGGCCGCCAGCGCCAGCTGGTTGAACAGGCCCAGGAACACGCCCATGTGGGCGTCGATACCGAAGCGGGTCAGCTGGGCGAGGACGGGGTAGTCGGCGAACCGCAGCTCGTCCATGACCGTCCCGTCGGCCGGGTTCACCGCGACGGAGTCCAGGTGCACGGGGAAGACGGTGTCGGTCTCCTTGACGACGTACCCCGTGCCCTCGGAGGGCAGGACGACCGAGATCCTGCCCTCGACGCCCTTCGCCCCGGCCGCCTCGACCACCGCGTCGATGCCGACGTCCACGCCCGTCGGGCCGGCCGTGTGGCCGCCCATGTCGTGGCCCTCGTGCTCCGAGGAGCCGCCGACCGCGCCGCTGTCGAGGCTCGCGGAGACGGTCGGGGTGGCGCCGCCGAGCTGGTCCTGGACGGCTCCGATGTTCTCGCCGGCATACCGCGACCAGGTCAGACCGGTGGCGGAGAGCATGACGAGACCGAGCACCGCCCACAGGCCGACCGTGCCGTGCCAGGACAGCGTGCGACGGCGGGACTTCGGGCCGCCTTCCGGTACGAAGAGGGCGCGGCGGTTCTTCCGGCGCCTGCCGAGCCACAGCAGCAGACCGCCGAGGGCTGTCAGCCACAGCCAGCTGGCCGCCAGCTCGCTGTAGTTGCGGCCGAGGTCGCCCAGGTGCAGATCGCGGTGGAGTTCGTCGATCCAGGCGCGCAGCGGGAGCGCGCCTGAGCTGCCGTAGCTGGGAAGCTGACCCCGGATCTCGCCGGTGTACGGGTCGACGAAGACGGCGAGGGACTTCCCTTCCTCCACGTCCGGGTCGGCCATCAGGACGCGGGTGGTGGCGCCGTCCTCGGCGGAGGGCCAGACGGCGGTGACGGTGCCGTTGGGGTTCACCTCGGTCGCGGCGTGGACCTGCTGCGAGAGCGGCAGGACCGTGTCGCCGACGGGGGCCTCCAACTCGTGCGCGTACACGATCTTCTCGGCCTGGAAGGAGAGCGCGTAGAGCAGGCCGCTGGCGGCGGCGACGAGGAGGAAGGGGGCGATGAGCACGCCGGCGTAGAAGTGCAGGCGCAGGACCAGGGGGCGCAGCGCGCTCCAGGTGCCGGTGGTCGTGGTGGTGGTGTTCTCGGGTGGCGCTTCGGGGGTTTCCGGGCGCGCGACATCGTCGATGGTCATGGCTGTCCTGGGAGTCGGGTGTCGACAGGGGGAATCGCCCCCGGGTCAGACGTGCGCTCCGAGGGCGGTGGCGCGGGGTGCGGACAGCCGGGGCGGGCCGCGCCGGGAGAGGGTGTGGGCGAGGGCGACGCCGTGCAGCCGGCGGTGGTGCGGGCGGGGGCGGAGGGGCCGCGGAAGCTCGGGCACGCGGACGACGGCGAGCAGCAGGCGCAGCGGTGTGAAGGCGCTCGCGCCGACGGTCCGGGCCAGCGCGAAGAGCGCGGCCTCGCCCCTGGCCAGCCAGAGGCCGCAGACGAGGGCGGCGAGGAGGTGGGCGGCGAGCATGCCCAGGGAGGACGATCCGGCGTTCGCCGCCATCTCGACGACCGGGTCCGTGGCGGTGTCGCCCAGGCCCATCGCCTCGTGGTCCATGCCGGGATGGCTCGTCCCGGCATGGCCGGTCGCCCGGTGGCCGGTCGTCGCCCCGCCGCCGAAGGCCCCGCCGTCGCCGGCCGTCGCCGCGTGCGACCGGCCCGCCGAGAAGATCAGGTGCAGCGCCGTCTGCACGGCGGCAAGACCGCCGGCGATCGCGTACCGGCCCCGTCTGCGGCCGCCCGCCAGCCACGCCAGGCCGCCCGTGACGGCGAACGCCAGGTACAGCGGCCCCGCCGGGATCTCGTGCGCAGACATGGACGAATGCCCCACGGCGGCCAACACCACACACACCGCCGCGAAAAGCGCGGCTCGCAGGGCGCGTATAGGCGACCGGGCGTCCGTCATGATTCGGCCATGGTGACATCCCGCCGCCGAGAGCGGGAGACCGCCTCCCAGGTCAGCGCATCGCACGCATATCCGTATCCGATCCGCTGAACGGATGGGGCGTGGTGTGCGTATGGAGGCCCATGCGACGCACAAGAAAACGTTCGACACGCGCGAAACGAGCGGTGGCCGCCTCCGTCGCCCTGATTCTGGGTGCGGGCGGTCTGGTCGCCGCCAATGTCTACGCCTCCGCCGGCGAACGCCGGGGGGACCCGCCGCCCGACCGGCAGAACGCGGTCTCGACGATCGACTGTCCCGACCCCGCCGAGGAGCTCACCGACGTCCCCGAGGAGGCGCGGGACTCCGTGGACCGCGACCTCGCCGCCCTGGACAGTCAGATCACCGTCGCCTACCAGCGGCTCGCCGACGACCGGGAGCGGGTGGAGAGCGACCCGGACTTCGCCGAGGAGCAGATCCTGGCGCCGCTCAAGGACGAGCGGCTTCCCGTCCTGCAACGGATCGGTCAGTCCGTGGATGAGCCGCTCGACGGTCTCGCGCCCTGCACCCTGCGCGCCGACGACGAGCCGAGCGGGGGCGGCCGGGGAGGGGACGAGCAGGGGCAGTCCGGGAACGGGCCGGAGGCCGCCGACTTCGTCGACATCCGTTCCGTGGGCCCGAACGTGAAACTCCCCCAGCAGCGCCGGGGCGGCTCGCGCGGCTCGTTCGCCACCGACTGCGGCCGGAACCAGAACGGCACGTTCAACTCCGACAACGTCATCGTCGCGCCGGGTGTCAGCAACGGCGCCCACCACATGCACGACTACGTCGGCAACCAGGCCAACGACGCCTTCGCGAGCGACGACGACCTGGCGCGGGGCCGGACGACCTGCCGCAACCAGGGCGACCGTTCGACGTACTACTGGCCCGTGCTCCGGCTCCAGAACGGGCAGGAGGAGGACGACGCCGAGGCGGACGGCGGCGGCAAGGACCAGAACGTCGGAGAGATCCAGACGCCCGCCCAGGTCACCCTGAACTTCGTCGGCAGCCCCGTCTCCAGGGTCACGGCCATGCCCCGCTTCCTGCGGATCATCACCGGCGACGCCAAGGCCTTCACCAACGGCGACGCGAATGCCAACGCCTCGTGGTCCTGCACCGGGTTCGAGAACCGCCAGTTGAAGGACAAGTACCCGATCTGCCCGCAGGGCAGCAAGGTGGTGCGGACGTTCCGCTTCCAGAGCTGCTGGGACGGGCGGAACACCGACAGCGCCAACCACCGCACCCACGTGGCCTTCGCCGATCCGGCGAGCGGGCGGTGCGGCAAGGGCTTCCGTGCGATCCCCCAGCTCGTCCAGCGGGTCGTCTACGACGTCCCGCCCGGTCCCGGCTTCGCCGTCGACTCGTTCCCCGAGCAGCTGCACAAGCCGGTCACCGACCACGGCGACTTCATCAACGTCTTCGACCAGCGGCTGATGCGGAGGGTGGTGGACTGCGTCAACAGCGGACGCCGGTGCACCTGACCCTCCGCGCCCGCCCTCCGGGCGGACGACGCCACGTTCGAAACGCGACCTAGTGGTGCCCGGCGGTATCGGAGGGGTGCGCCCCGTGCGGCTCGGTGGTCTCGATGCGACCACCGAGCCGTTCGCGTACCCGCTCCACCGTCGCCACCTCGCCCGACACAGCCCACCTGCGGCCGACGAGGTACGAACCGCCGTAGTCCTTGGCCTGGTTGAGCCACTCGCGCAGCCCCCGGTCGGTCGCGAAGGTGGTCAGGACGTACGTCCCGTCGTCCGTGGCACAGCTCGTCTGGCGCAGCTCCGACGCGTCCGTCTGCACGTCCGGGGCGCAGCCGGCCCGCTCCGCGATCTCCTCCAGGCTGCCGCTCGTCTCCTGGGGAGCCTCCTTCGGCGCGGACTCGCACGCCGCGAGGGCGAGGAGGAGCGCGGCCACGGCTGCCGTTCGTCGCGTACGCATCAGCATCCGCCCATCCTGCCCGCCCGGTCGCGCGCAGGTGGGCGGAATCCCATCGGTTACGGTTTGGTAGGCATTGCCCGGATCATGTGCCTGCTGTACCGATACGGAGGAGCCGACGCCGTGCCCGCCATTCCCGCCGCCAGCGTCGCCAACCTCCGCGACCTGGGCGGCCTCCCCCTCGGCCGGGGCCGTAGCGTCCGCTCCGGCCGGCTCCTCCGCTCCGCGCAGCTCGACCGGCTCGACCCCGCCGAGCCCGCCGTGGCCGCGCTCGGCATCCGTACCGTCGTCGACTTCCGCACCGCGTACGAGCGCGCGGAGCGGCCCGACCACGTCCCGCCGGGCGGGCGGCTGCTCCTCGCGGACGTGCTCGCCGACTTCCTGGCCAGCAGCGGCCTGCCGCCCGCCGCCCAGCTGAAGTCGCTGCTCACCCATCCGATGCTGGCCGAGCAGACCCTCGGCGGCGGCCGGGCCCACGAGGCCTTCACGCGGACGTACCGGGCCTTCGTGTCGACCGACTCCGCCCGCCTCGCCTACCGGGCGTTCCTCGTCGAGCTGGGCGACCCGCACGGCGGTCCGCTGCTCTTCCACTGCACGGCGGGCAAGGACCGCACGGGCTGGGCGGCGACGATCGTGCTGACGCTGCTCGGCGCGGACGAGAAGACGGTCATGACGGAGTACCTGGCGGTCAATCCGGCGGTGCGGCACGCGTTCGCGCCGATGATCGAGGGGTTCACGGCGCAGGGCGGCGACCCGGAGCTGGCGCTCGCCCTGATCGGGGTCGTCCCGGAGTACCTGGCGGCGGCGCTCGACGAGGTGGTGGTCCGGCACGGCTCGATGGAGGCGTACGTACGGGACGGGCTCGGCGTCCCCGACGAGGTGACGGCCGTGATCCGGGAGCGGCTGACCGTGTACGACGTCTGACGCGGTCCGGACGCGGGGGCGGAGTCGGCCCCGGCCCTGCCCCATCGGCCTCGCCCCCGCCCCGCCCCGGGCGCCGCCTTCCGGGGTCCGGGGCCCGGCGCCCGGCCCTCCGCGTCCGGGGTGACCATCGCACGATTCGCTCGTTCTGCTGAACGTGAGCACCCAGGAACTCGGCCCCTCCCCCCACGGCTCCCCCCTCGATCCGGTCGACGTCGACCAGGCCGAGGCCGCGCTCGTCGAGCACTACCCCCGCCTGGTCCGGATCGCGTACCTCGTGCTGCCGCCCTCGCTCGGCCGCAACCGGCGGGTCCTGACGGCGCACGCGCTGGTCCAGCGCTCGCTGCCCGCCCGCCGGACGTCGGGGGGCGAGGTCCCCGGACCGCGTCACGCCGAGGACGCGGTCGACCCCGGGTACGCGTACGTCCGGGGCGAGGTGCTGCGACAGGCCCTGGTCGCGGGGTTGCCGCTGCTGCGCCGGGCGCTCCCCCGGCGGGCGCAGTTCCCGCCGCTGCTGCCGCAGGTGTGGGGGCTGCGGGTGTTCCCGCGCGCGGGCGGCGCCGACGAACTGGCCCTGGACCAGCGGCTCTCCGCCCTGTCCGGCCCCGCCCGCGCGGTCTACGTGCTGCGGGGCCTGGAGCGGCAGGGCGATCCGCAGGTGCTGCGGGTGCTCGCGGCGGCCGGGGTGGCGGAGCCCGTGGCTCGCGCGGCGCTCGGCGAGGCGGACGCGGTGGAGGCGGCCCTCGGGGTCGGCTCGGCCGGGCTGCTCGACTCGCCGGAGTTCGATCCGTGCTCCCTCCAGGTCCGGCCGCCCGACCTGATGCGCCGCCGCCAGCACGGCCGGGCGGCGCTCGCGGCGGCGGCGGCCGTCCTGGTGTGCGGGACGCTGCTCGGCCTCCCCGGCGACGGCTGGGGGCGGGCAGGCGCCGCCGCGCCCCCGTACGCGCGCAATCCGGCGGCCGAGGCGGCGCTCGACCCGGGGAAGGTGCGGCGCGTCCCGGCCGGGTTCTGGCAGAGCTCGGCGCGGACGGACTTCTCGGTGTGGCCGGCCAGGGGCGGCCTGGTGGCCGACCGGGCGCTGCTGCGGCGGGCACTGGCCGTGTGGGCCCGCCCCGGCGGCTCCGTACGGTCGTCGGCGACACCGGGGACGCCGGTGGGCCCGCCGATGGGCGCGCCGACCCTGCTGTTCGCGGGCGTGGTCGACGGGTCTCGGGTGGTGCTCCTCCACGACGGGCTGCGGGCGGTGCGGTACGCGGAGCCGGTGGCCGGGACGGCGGGTGCGGCGCTGGACTTCGCGCGGACGGACGGCGCGGACGCGGTGGGCTCGGCGGCGCTCGTCCTCTCTCGCACGACGGCCAACGTGCGCTATCTGACGGCGCCTTGGGTACGGGAGACGGCCGTACGGGACCTGCTGGCGCCGGCCAAGGAGCCCTGGTCGCTGGCGCGGGACGCGCACGGGGTGACCGAGCCGCTGCTCAGCCCGGCGCAGGCGCGCGGGTGCACGGCGTGGAACACCCTCCAGGTGCGGGACGCGACGGGGGTACGGCTCCTCGCCGACCTCGGTGAGCTGGCCCCGGCCCGGCTGACCTCGGGGCCGCCGGCGGCTCCGGTGGACGTGACGGCGCGGGGGGCGCGGGAGCTGTGGGCGCGGACGGCCTGCCGGTTGACGGCGGTCCGTTCGCTCGGGGTGCGGTCGGTGAACGCCTGGCCGTTCGCCGAGCAGCGGCTGCCGGAGGACGGCGGCCGGGCAGCCTGGGTGTGCGCGCGGGCGGAGACCTGGCGGGGCACGGGGACCCGGGTCCTCGCCCAGTTCCAGGTCCCGGCGCCGGGGGTGGCGGCGGCCGTGGTGGCGCAGGCGGAGGAGTCCCCGGCGTGCGGTGCGCGTGAGCCCAGGGTCCTCGCGGGGGTGCTCTGGCAGGCGAAGAGCGGCTCCTGGTACGTCCTCGCGGCGGGCAGCGGGGACTTCGTGTCGCTGCGGACCACGGGCGGGGTGAAGGGGGCGGCGGACGGCCGGCTGCTCGCGGTGCGGGCGAAGGCGGGCGCCCGCGCCGACCTCGACGGGACCCTGGGGGACGGGACGCGGGTGGGCGCCCTGCGGTAACGGTTCGGCGGACGGCCGGGGGCCCGTGAAATGTCGTGCACGACCCTGTTGCCAACTGCTTACCCCTCAGTACATTGACGGCATGTCTAATACGCAGCCTGCACCGGTGGCGTCGGAGCACATCGAACTCAGGGCCCGCAAGGTCTCCTTCGACTGGGAGGAGACCCCGCTCCACTGGGTTCCCGGCGACCCGTTCACCACCCACACCATCAACGTGCTGCACCTGCTGCTCCCGGCCGGCGAGCGATGGTTCGTGCACGTGTACAAGCAGGTGCTCCCGTTCATCACCGACGACCGGCTGCGTACCGACGTCATCGGCTTCATCGGCCAGGAGGCCGTCCACTCCCAGGCGCACGACGACGTGCTGCCGCACCTCAAGAAGCTCGGCCTGGACCCCACTCCGTACACCGCCCAGGTCGACTGGTTCTTCGAGAAGCTGCTCGGCGACCGGACGCTGCCGCCCGGCCGGGCTCGGCGCTGGTGGCTGATGGAGCGGGTCGCGCTCATCGCCGCCATCGAGCACTACACCGCCTTCCTCGGCAACTGGGTGCTCAACGCGGAGGAGTTGGACCGCCGGGGCGCGGACCCGACCATGCTGGACCTGCTGCGCTGGCACGGTGCCGAGGAGGTCGAGCACCGCTCCGTCGCCTTCGAGCTCTTCATGCACCTCGACGGCGGCTACCGGCGGCGCGCCCGCACCTGGGCCACCGCCTTCACCGCCATGGTCTTCCTCTGGCAGCGCGGCACCCGCTTCTTCATGGAGAACGACCCCACCCTCGTGAACGGCAGGGCGTCGGTCGGCCAGCTCGTCCGCAAGGGCCGGGAGGGCGTGCTGCCCTCCACGCCCGACCTGCTGCGGGCCGTCCCGCGGTACCTCAGCCGCGGCTACCACCCCTCCCAGGAGGGGAACACCGCCCAGGCGGTCGCGTACCTGGCCGGCTCCCCCGGCGCCAACGGAGGCCGCTGACCATGCCCCGTCCGCTCACCGTCGTCCTGGCCGTCGGGGCCGCGGTCCTCGCCAAGCGGGCCATGCGGCGCCGGATCACCTCCGCCCCGCTCTGGCCGATGCCCACCCTCGACGAGCCCGTCTCGGGCCGGGGCAGGCTCGCCACCGTGACCCGCAGGGCGATCGTCACCGCGCGCACCGAGCCCGCCGAGGGCGTGGTCCTGCTCCGCCTCGAAGGCACCGGCCTGCCCGCCTGGCAGCCGGGCGCCCATGTCGACCTGGTGCTGCCGTCCGGCCTGGTGCGCCCGTACTCGCTCTGCGGCGACCCGGCCGAGACCGACACGTACACCGTGGCGACCCGCCGCGTCGAGGACGGCCGGGGCGGCTCGCGCGAGGTGCACGAACAGCTCCACGTGGGCACGGAGATCGAGATCCGCGGGCCGCGCAACCGGTTCCCGCTCGTCGACGCGCCCGCGTACGTCTTCGTGGCGGGAGGCATCGGTGTCACTCCCGTCCTGCCGATGCTGCGCGCGGTGGAGGCGGCCGGGGCGGACTGGCGGCTGCTGTACTGCGGGCGCGGGCGCGCCACCCTGCCGTTCCTCGACGAGATCGAGAAGCTCGACGGCGGCGCCGGCCGGGTGACGGTGGTCGCCGAGGACGAGGAGGGCCGCCCCGAGCTGGGGTTCCTCGCCGGGGTCCCCGAGGAGACGGCGGTGTACTGCTGCGGCCCGGAGGGGCTGATGGCGGCGGTGGCCGCCGCGCTGCCCGCGGGCCGGACGCCGCACCTGGAGCGGTTCTCCCCCGCCGTCACGGCCGGCGGCGGCCCGTTCGAGGTCGAACTGCGCCGCTCCGGGCGTACGGTGACGGTGGCGCCGGACCAGTCGGTGCTGGCCGCCGTGCGGGGCCAGGTGCCCGGCGTCGCGTACTCCTGCGAGCAGGGCTTCTGCGGCACCTGCCAACAGCGCGTCCTGGAGGGCGAGATCGATCACCGGGACGAGCTCCTCACCGACGCCGAGCGGGCCGGGTCGATGCTGATCTGTGTCTCGCGGGGCGCCGGGGAACGGCTGGTCCTCGACCTCTAGGGTCGGCGCCCGCCGGTCAGGGCAGGATCAGCCAGTCGAAGGCGAGGGCGGCCGCGAGGCCGCCCACCAGGAGCCAGGTGCCCAGCCGGGTGCGCCCGTTGCGGGAGAGCTCGATCACGACGCCGCAGAGGATCATCGCGAGCCCGTACACGCCGACGACAAGCACCGAGGTACGGCTGGCGAGCCGGATGGCCAGGACCACGGCCATGGCGACCAGCAGAACGGAGGCGGCCGCTATCCGCAGTTGGCGGGCCTGCTTCGGGCTCAAACCGGATGTGCTCATGTCCAGGGAGCGTAACGGACGCCCGTTAGGCTGTTCGCATGACGACCGGGGTGCGCCGCAGGATGGGCGTCGAGGAGCGCAAGCAGCAGCTGATCGGGGTGGCTCTTGAGCTGTTCAGCCACCGTTCTCCCGACGAGGTCTCCATCGACGAGATCGCCGCGGCCGCGGGGATCTCGCGGCCGCTGGTCTACCACTACTTCCCCGGCAAGCAGAGTCTGTACGAGGCGGCGCTGCGGCGGGCGGCGGACGAGCTTGCCGCCCGTTTCCTGGAGCCGCCGCAGGGTCCGCTGGGCGGGCGGCTGCTGCGGGTGATGGGCCGGTTCTTCGACTTCGTCGACGACCACGGCCCCGGTTTCGCGGCGCTGATGCGGGGCGGCCCCGCGGTGGGTTCCTCCACCACCAACGCCATGATCGACGAGGTGCGGCAGGCGGCCTACGAGCAGATCCTGGCGCACCTGGACGTCGAGACCCCCTCGGCCCGGCTCGAACTGGTCGTCCGCTCCTGGGTGTCGCTGGCCGAGTCGACGGCGCTGCTCTGGCTGGACGGGCGACGGGTGCCGCGCGCCGAGCTGGAGCTCCAGCTCGTGCACGACTTCGCGGCCCTCGCGGCGGTGAGCGCGGCCTACGACACGGAGATGGCGGACATCCTGATCCGGATCCTCGCCGACGAACCGGCGGACGGACCGTTCGGCGAGCTGGTCGTCCGGCTCATGACGCTGGTGCCCCGGGTGCCGGTTCAGGGCGGTCAGGCCGCGCTCTAGGGCGGTCGTACCGGGAGCGGCATGAACGCTAGAGGTGACCTTCCGGCCGGCGGGTGGGCGGTGGCCCGGCTGGACTGTGTGACGAGCAGCCCGCGGCTCCGTACGTACGCACGGAGCCGCGGGCTACGGCGTCGTCGGCGAGGAGCCGGGAAAGCTCGCCGCCGACGGCACGCGTCACGGGGTCACGCTCCTGGAGCAGGCGCTCACCCGGCCTTGAAGACGGCCACGGTGCGGGCCGGGACGGTGAAGGTGCCCGTCGCCGCCTCGTAGGACGCCGACCTCACCGTGGTGTCCGCGCCCGCCGCCTGGACCGGGTGGAGGGCGTAGCCCTTGCCGGCCAGGGCGGCGATCCGCTGGGGCTGCCGCTGCGGGGTGGCGTTGAGGACGACGACCAGGTCGCCCAGGCGCATGGTGATCACGCCCGGGGTCTCGCCGGTGCCCGACAGCGGGAAGGACAGGGTGTCCTGGACCTGCCCGGCGGTGGCGAGGGAGAAGGCCGGCTCGGTCGTACGGATGCGCTGGAGGTCCCGGTAGGCGGCGGAGGCGCCGTCGATCTGCGCGCAGCCGACGGTCAGCGCGGGGGCGGTGAGCAGCGGCTTCCCGAAGGACCACTTGGGCTTGTTGTCGGCGGCGGGCGGCAGGCCGCGGCCGAAGCCGTTGCCGTCCCGGCAGTCCCAGTGGATCGCGTTGAACCAGTCGCCGCTGTCGTACGAGTTGCGGTCGAGGGACTTGGAGCGCAGCAGGTCCGAGCCCGCCTGGGAGAGCGCGGGACCCTGCGAGAGCGTCGCCGTCGCCATGGCGAGGACCTGCGCCCTGGCCCGGTCGACGGCCGTGGTGGTCGCCGGGAGCTTGAAGGCGAGCGCGTCGAAGAGGGTCTCGTTGTCGTGCGCGTCGGCGTAGGCGAGGGCGTCGCCCGGGGCGGCCGCGTAGCCGGCGGGGGCGCCGTTGTAGTCGACCTGGCTGCCCTTGACCGTACGGCCCGAGGTGTCGGTGAAGGTGTAGTCCGCGAGGTTGCCGGAGAGGCCGACCTTGATCAGGTCCTGGTAGTGGAGCAGCCGGGCCTTCTGCTGCTCGGGGGTGCCGTTGGCGGTCGAGGAGTTGGGGTCGGTGTAGAGGCCCGAGGCGAAGCCCTGGACGCCCGGGTCCTCGTCGAAGGGGCCGCCGCCGCGCACGGCGTCTCGGGCCCGGTCGGAGAAGGTCGCGATGCCGGTGCCGGCCATGTTCTTCTGGGTGGCCTGGACGAAGCGGGCGTCGTCGGCGATCTCGCCGAAGTTCCAGCCCTCGCCGTAGAGGACGATCGCCTTGCCGTCGACGCCGTCCTTGGCGACGGTCAGCGCGTCCAGGGCCTTGCGGACGGCGAGGATGTTCTCCTTCGGGTGGTGGCCCATGAGGTCGAAGCGGAAGCCGTCCACCTTGTACTGCTTGGCCCAGGTGACGACCGAGTCCACGACGAGCTTGCCCATCATGGCGTTCTCGGGCGCGGTGTTGGCGCAGCAGGTGGAGGTGGCGACGGAGCCGTCGGCCTGGAGGCGCTGGTAGTAGCCGGGGACGACCTTGTCGAGGACGGACTTGTCGGCCTGGCCGCTCGCCACGGTGTGGTTGTAGACCACGTCCATGACCGTGCGCAGTCCGGCGCCGTTGAGGGCCTTGACCATCTCGCGGAACTCGACGGTGCGGCGGGTGCCGTCGGGGTCGGTGGCGTAGGAGCCTTCGGGGACGGTGTAGTGCAGCGGGTCGTAGCCCCAGTTGTAGGCGTCCTTGGCCGCGGCGGCGGCCACGCAGGCCTGCTGCTCCTCGGAGTCGGGGGCGTAGACCGACAGGTCGCAGGCGGGGGCGGTCTGGTCGGACTTCTTCTCGGGGACGGTGCCGATGTCGAAGGCCGGGAGCAGGTGGACGTAGGAGGTGCCGGAGGCGGCGAGGTCACGCAGGTGGCGTGAGCCCTTGCTGCCGGTGTCGGTGAAGGCGAGGTAGGTGCCGCGGTGGCGGACCGGGGTGGTCGGGTCCGCGATCGAGAAGTCGCGGATGTGGAGTTCCTGGATCTGGGCGTCCCGCAGGGGCACGGCCGTCGGCTTCCGCAGCCCGGTCCAGCCCTTCGGGGCGAGCTTCGGGTCGGCGAGGTCGACGACGAGGCTGTGGGTGGAGTCGGTGGTCAGGGCGGTGGCGTAGGGGTCGGTGACCTTGTTGGTGACGAGCTGCCGGACGCTCGGCGCCCAGACCCGCACCACGTACCGGTACGGCTTTCCGCTCCACGCGCGCGTGCCGGTGACCGACCAGACGCCGGAGGCGTCGTCGCGGCGCATGGGCACGGTCCTGCCGTCGAGTTCGAGGGCGACGGACCGGGCGGTGGGCGCCCAGAGCGAGAGGGTGGGGCGGCCGTCGCGGAAGACCGGGCCGAGGGCGGCGCGGGTCGCCTTCGGCGCGTACAGGTCGTCGAGGACTCCGGCGAGTTGGACGCCCGTGGCGGTCAGGACGGCGCCGTTCGCCGCGTACTGGGCGGCGACGAGCTGACCCCGCAGGGCCTCGCGGGTCCTGTCCCGGTCGCGCGGGTCGACGGTGAAGGCGCCGTACGCCTTCAGGTGCGGGAAGGCGGCCTTCTGGGCGTCGGTCAGCTGCGTCGGGGTGAGGCGCAGCACCTGGCGGTCGCCGGTGAGCGTCCCGTCCTCGACGGCGATCGCACCGTCGCGGGAGGAGAGGAGCATGCTGGAGGCGGCGGCGTCGTTGCCGTTCCAGGCGAGCGTGGTGTCGTCGATCCAGACGGCCTGCGCCGTGGTCAGGTCGAGCGCGGCGCCGCTGCCCCTGGGCTGCGGGAGCAGGTACTTCTCCTGGCCGCCGAGCATCCAGACCTCGTGGCCGTGGGCCTTCAGGTCGAGGGACTGGTCGGTGGGCAGGTCCTTCTCGTCGCCCTTGTGCAGGATGTACGAGAGGGAGGTGGCGCCGGCCGCGAGCGGGACCTCGTAGACCGCTCCGTAGGCGTCGGTGCGCACGGGCTCCAGCGGCTTGCTCCAGTCGGTGGGGTTCGCGGCGCCGGTCCAGGTGTGCAGGCCCCAGCCGGCGTGGTCGCCGTCGGCGCGCTGGTAGTGCAGGACGGCCTTCGTCGTGTCCTGGGGCGGGTAGGCCCCCTCGGGCGCGGTGGTCAGGACCTCCGGCTTGCCCTGCTCGATCCAGACCTCGCCGGTCGTGGAGAGGTCGACGGTCCGGTCGGCGTCGGTGTCCTTCACGCCGTCCTTGTTCACGGCGATGAAGCCGACCGAGGAGGCGCCGGGCTTGAGCTTGACGTGGGCGAAGGCGCCGTACGCGTCCCGGCCGGTGAAGGGCTTGCCCGCGGGCCAGGTGGTGCCTTCGCCGTCGGCGATGTCGCCCCAGGCGTACAGGCCCCAGTCCGCGTAGTCCCCGGCGGGGCGCTTGTAGTGGACGATCGCGTAGTCGCGCTGGGTGGCGGTCGGCGGCTGCTCGACGGCCGGGGCGCCACTGGTGGTCGCGGCGGTCGCGCTCGCGGTGCGGCCGGCGCTGTCGACGACGACGGCCTTGTAGCGCAGGGCCGTTCCCGCGGGGGCGGTGACCTTCTGGGTGACCTTGTACGGGGCGTGGTCGGCGGAGCCGAGGACCTGCCACCTGCCGTCGCCGGTCTGGGCGGCGAAGACGACGCGGTTGAGCTGCCCGCCGGTGACGTCGGCGGAGAGTTCGACGGTGCCGGTGGCCCCGGTCTCGGGCGCCTTCAGCGTGATCGTGGGCGTGGCGGCGGGCGCGCCGAGCGGCTTGTCGGCCTTGAGCACGAGGGAGCCCAGCGCCGGGACGGTCACCTTGATCTTCGTGTCACCGGCGCTGGTGACGCGGGCGTCGCCGCCGTGGATCGCGGTGAAGCGCGTGCCCGCGGAGCCGGTCGGGATCTCGACGGTCCTCGCCTCGGTGGAGCTGTTGACCGCGACGACATACGCGTTCCTCGTGCGGGCGTCGGTACGGGAGAGGGCGTAGACGGAGCCCTCGGCGTACCGCTGCTCCTGAACGCCGTCGCGCAGCGCGGGGTGCTTCTTCGTGAGCGCGGAGAGGGCGGCGATCTGCCGGTACAGGGGGTGGCCGGTGTCGTACGCGTCGGTGGCGTGCGTCCGGTCGGTGCCGAGCTGGTCGTCGTCCAGGTAGTCGGCGGTCTTCGACGCGAAGAGGGTCTGGCGGGAGTCCTTGTCGCCGCCGGCGCCGGTGTAGCCCTGTTCGTCGCCGTAGTAGACGACGGGGTTGCCGCGGGTGAGGAACATCAGCTCGTTGGCGAGCCGGTAGCGGGCGAGGAGTTCGGCGTCGTCGGCCTTCGGGTTGTCCTGCGTGAGGAAGGTGCCGAAGCGGCCCATGTCGTGGTTGCCGAGGAAGGGCACCGACTCGTAGGCGTTGGCCTTGTCGGTGGTGTAGCGGTAGTCCTGGCCGAAGAGGTTCGCCAGCTTGTCCGCCGTACCGCCCTGGGAGGCGAAGGCGCGGGCGGCGTCCTGGAAGGGGAAGTCGAGGGTGGCGTCGAGGCGGCCCTCGGTGACGTACGGGGCGGTGATCGCCGGGTCGGCGGAGTAGACCTCGCCGAACATGAAGAAGTCGTCCCGGCCGCGCTTCGCGGCGTACTCGTCGAGGGCGGTGGCCCACTGGGTCCAGAACGCGGTGTCGACGTGCTTGACGGTGTCGATGCGGAAGCCGTCGATGTCGAAGTCGCGGACCCAGCGCTGGTAGATCTTCTCCATGCCCTCGACGACCTCGGGACGTTCGGTCCACAGGTCGTCCAGGCCGACGAAGTCGCCGTACTGGGAGGACTCGCCGGCGAAGGTGGAGTCGCCCCGGTTGTGGTACATCGTCGGGTCGTTGAGCCAGGAGGGGACCTTGAGGTTCTTCTTGGCGGCGGGGACGACGGGGGTGCGGGGGAAGGAGTCCGTGTCGACGCGCGGGAAGGAGCCGCTGCGGTCGTCGAAGGGGGCGCCGTCCTTCGTCAGGTAGGGGAAGGCGCCCTTGGAGAGGTAGCCGTAGCTCTTCTCCTCGTAGTCGACGACGTCGGCGGTGTGGTTGGTGATGACGTCGAAGAAGACCTTCATGCCCTTGTCGTGGGCCCGGTCGATGAGCTTCTCCAGGTCGGCGTTGGTGCCGAAGTGCGGGTCGACCTGGGTGAAGTCGGTGATCCAGTAGCCGTGGTAGCCGGCGCCGGCGTCCTTGCCGGTGCCCTGCACGGGCTGGTTCTTGAAGATCGGCGCGAGCCAGATGGCGGTCGTGCCGAGGCCCTTGATGTAGTCCAGCTTCGTGGTGAGGCCCTTGAGGTCGCCGCCCTGGTAGAACCCCTTGTCGGCGGGGTCGAACCCGGTGTCGAGCCGGGTGCCGGTCAGGCCGCCGCGGTCGTTGGCGGTGTCCCCGTTGGCGAACCGGTCGGGCAGCACGAAGTAGAACTGCTCACGGGTGAGGTCGTGCCGGGCGGGCTGCGCCGCGAGCGCCCGGTCGGAGGGCGGGGGCGGGGGCGGCGCCACGGCGGCGGCCGGGAGGGCGGGCGCCAGCGCCGCGCACAGGGCGGTGGCCACGACGGCCGCCGTTCTCTTGCGTATCACGGGGGTTCTCCCTGGAGGTACGGGAAGGGGGGCCGCCCCGGCGGGGCGGCCCTGGTGGGGGGTGCGGTCAGGTGCGGAAGGTGTCGCTCAGGACGGTCCGGCCGGAGGCGGGGACGGTCGCGACGCGGTTCGCGCCGGACTCCCAGGTCACGTTGCCCGCCGCGTCCTTGCGGACGTACTTGTACGCGAAGGTCGTGCCCGCCGGCAGGGAGACGTCGAGCTTCCAGACCGGGTACGAGGCCGGGTCCAGCTTCAGGGCCGCGGCCGGGGACCAGTTGCCCAGCTCCGCGCGGTCGCCGGTCACGTAGATGTTCTGGCCGGAGACCGTGGTGGCGTCGACGTGGAAGGAAGCGCCCGTGGCGGCCGGCGGCGGGGTCGTCGTGCCGCCGCCGCAGCTCCGCGCGCCGACGTGCAGGGCCACGGCCGTGTGGGCGCCCAGCGTCGCCGTGAACTGGCCGGCCGCGTTCACCGTCACGCCCGTGTTCGACTGCACGTCGCAGTAGGTTCCGGCCGGCAGCGCCGTCTGGAAGGTACGGGTCAGCGACGCGCCCTCGTGGTTGATCGCGAGGTACCCCTTGTCGCCCCGCCCGAACGCGATCGCGTCGGCGCCGTTGTCCCACCAGTTGCCGACCGCCGTGCCCCGGGTCGCGTTGCGGAAGCCCACCATGGAGGCGATCTCGCGCCACGCGTGCTGACACTTCCAGCCGTCGCTGTAACAGGCGTTCACCTGGCCGCCGTTCGGCGCGCCCGCGTCCTTGTCGGACCACTCGTAGCCGGAGTGGACGTCCGGGGAGCCGTACGGCCAGGCGAGCATGAAGACGCTCGCCAGGGTGTAGGCGGCGCCGTTCTTGTAGGTGAGGGTGTCGCCGCCGCGCTCGGTGTCGTGGTTGTCGACGAAGACGCCCGACTTCCCGGAGGCCATGTAGCCCCAGGACTCGCCGAAGTCGTTCAGGTACGCGAGCTTCTCCGAGTCGAAGATCCGCTTGAGGTCACGGGCGTAGCGGAACTCCTGCACGTCTCCGTTGCCCAGGTACTCGCTCGGGGAGACCGCCTCGCCGGCCCCGTATATCGCCTCCTGCTTCCAGTGGACGCCCGGGTCGCTCAGCCGCGACTTGATGTTCGCGAGGTCGGCCGCCGGCATGTGCTTGGCCGCGTCGATCCGGAAGCCGTCGACGCCGAGCGAGAGCAGGTCGTTCATGTACGCGGCGATCCGGCCCCGCACCCAGTCCTCGCCGGTGTCCAGGTCCGGGAGGCCGACGAGCTCGCAGTTCTGGACGTTGGCGCGGTCCTGGTAGTTCGAGATCGTGGCCCGGCAGTCGTCCATGTCGGCGCCCGAGTACAGGCCGGGGTAGGCGTACTTGGAGAAGGAGGTCCCGCCCGTCCCCGTGCCCGAGGCGTTCGCCATGTGGTTGATGACGGTGTCCGCGACGACCTTCACGCCCGCCGCGTGGCAGGTGTCGACCATGGCCTTGAAGGCGGTGCGGTCGCCGAGCGGTCCGGCGATCTTGTAGCTGACGGGCTGGTACGCGGTCCACCAGGTCGGTCCCTGGATCCGTTCCTGGGGCGGCGAGACCTGTACGTAGCCGTAGCCGGCCGGACCGAGCTGGTCCGTACAGGCCTTGGCCACCGAGGCGAACTTCCACTCGAACATCACCGCGGTGACGTCCTTCGGGCCGGGCGTGGCCGCCTGCGCGGGGGCGGGCGGCGCCGTGACGGCCACAGCGGCTCCCGCCACCAAGGCGAGTGCAGCGGCCACGGTCTTTCTGGCCATGATTCCTCCTGACGACGTCCCTGTCGCAAGAAGTTGCCGAAAATGACAGCAACTGTTTTCAGCCGTGACCGTACGAGTGCCCCGGTGCGGGGTCAACCCTTTGGACCCCTCAACGCAAGGGACGTCGCAAGGAGTTACAGCGAGGCGTCGGCGGGCGGCTGCGCCGTCGAGCCGCGGACCACCAGCTCCGGCTGGAAGACGAACTCCGTGCGCTGCACGGGGTTGCCCTCCACCTCCTCCAGGAGCGCGCCGACCGCCGCCGTCGCCATCGCCTGCACGGGCTGGCGCACGGTGGTCAGCGGCGGGTCGGTGAAGGCGATCAGGGGTGAGTCGTCGAAGCCGACCACCGACACGTCATGGGGCACGTCCAGGCCCCGGGCGCGCACCGCGCGGATGGCGCCGAGCGCCATCAGGTCGGAGCCGCAGACGATCCCGGTGCAGCCCTGGTCGAGCAGGATGTCGGCCGCCGCGTGCCCGCCCTCGACGCCGAACAGGGTCGGCCGGACGTACCGTTCGGCCTCCGCCCGCTCCATCCCGAGGAGCTGGTGGAGCTCGGCCGCGAACCCCTCCGCCTTGCGGCGCGAGGGCACGTAGCGGGTCGGCCCGATCGCCAGGCCGATCCGCTCGTGGCCCAGTTCGACCAGGTGCCGTACCGCCATCCGCGCGGCGGCCCGGTCGTCGGGCGAGACGAAGTTGGCGTCCACGCGCTCGTTGTAGCCGTTGATGAGGACGAACGGGACGCCCCGCGCGGCCAGTCGGACGTACCGCTCCGGGTCGGCGGTGGCGTCCGCGTGCAGCCCGGAGAGGAAGACGATGCCGGTGACGCCGCGCTCCTCCAACTGCTCGACGAGCTCGTCCTCGGTGGCGCCGCCGGGCATCTGGGTGCAGAGCACCGGGGTGTAGCCGTGTCCCGCCAGGACCTGCTCGATGACCTGGGCGAAGGCGGGGAAGATCGGGTTGGTCAGCTCGGGGACGACCAGACCCACCAGCCCCGCGCTGCGGCGTTTCAGCCGTACGGGACGTTCGTAGCCGAGCACGTCGAGCGCGGCGAGCACGCGGTGCCGGGTCCCGCCGGCCACGCCCGCCTTGCCGTTGAGGACCCGGCTGACCGTGGCCTCGCTGACACCGGACTGGGCCGCGATGTCCGCGAGCCGCGGGCCGCCGTTCCCGGCGCCCCGCGGCAGGGGAACGGTCACACCGCCCACCAGACGGTGGTGTCGGCGGGCAGCTCCACGACGCCGTCCCCGTGGGAGACCGGCTCGTTGGAGAGGAGGAACCGGCCGGGCAGCGGGACGGAGATGGCCCGGCCGGTGGTGTTGGCGGTGCAGACGAAGCCGTCGCGGCGGAAGGAGAGCACACCCTCGGGTGCCTCCAGCCACTCGACGCCTTCGCCCGCACCGAGTTCGGGGCGCTCGCGGCGCACGGCGAGCGCGCTGCGGTACAGCTCCAGGGTGGAGCCCGGGTCGCCGGCCTGCGCCTCGACACTGAGCCCGCCCCAGGTCGGCGGCTGCGGCAGCCAGCTGCCGCCGTCGCCGAAGCCGTACGAGGAGCCGTCGACGGTCCACGGGATCGGCACCCGGCAGCCGTCGCGGAAGCCGTCCTGGCCGGTGGCGCGGAAGAACGACGGGTCCTGCCGGACCTCGTCGGGCAGGTCGGTGACGTCCGGCAGGCCGAGCTCCTCGCCCTGGTAGACGTAGGCCGAGCCGGGCAGCGCCAGCATCAGCAGCGTCGCCGCCCGGGCCCGGCGCAGACCGAGCGCGCGGTCGCCGGGCTCGCGCAACTGGGTGCCGAGGCCGGCCGGGTTGGCGAAGCGGGTGGCGTGCCGGGTGACGTCGTGGTTGGAGAGCACCCAGGTGGTGGGCGCGCCGACCGGGCGCATCGCGGCGAGCGAGGCGTCGATCACCCGGCGCAGCTCCTCGGCGTCCCAATGGGTGCCCAGGTACTGGAAGTTGAAGGCCTGGTGCATCTCGTCGGGGCGCACGTAGTGCGCGGTGCGTTCGACCGTCGGGGTCCAGGCCTCGGCGACGAGGACGCGCTCCCCGTCGTACTCGCTCAGCACCTGGCGCCAGGAGCGGTAGATCTCGTGGACGCCGTCCTGGTCGAAGAAGGGCATGACGTCGTTGCCGAGCAGCTTCAGCTGGTCGTGGGCGCCGATGTCGGGCAGCCCCGCGGCCTTCACCAGGCCGTGGGCGACGTCGACGCGGAAGCCGTCCACGCCCATGTCGAGCCAGAACCGCAGGATGGAGCGGAACTCGTCGCGTACGGCGGGGTGTTCCCAGTTGAAGTCGGGCTGCTCGGGGGCGAAGAGGTGCAGGTACCACTCGCCGTCCGCGGTCCGCGTCCAGGCGGGCCCGCCGAAGATGGACTCCCAGTCGTTGGGCGGGAGTTCGCCCTCGGCGCCCTTGCCCGGCCGGAAGTGGTAGCGCTCGCGCAGCGGGGAGCCGGGGCCCTCGCGCAGTGCGCGCTGGAACCACTCGTGCTGGTCGGAGGAGTGGTTGGGCACCAGGTCGACGATGATCCGCAGGCCCAACTCGTGGGCCTCGCGGATGAGCGCGTCGGCGTCGAGCAGGTTGCCGAACATCGGGTCGATGGCCCGGTAGTCGGCGACGTCGTAGCCGGCGTCGGCCTGCGGGGAGGCGTAGAACGGGCTGAGCCAGACGGCGTCGACGCCGAGGTCCTTCAGATAGGGCAGCCGGCCGCGGATGCCCTCCAGGTCGCCCATGCCGTCGCCGTTTCCGTCGGCGAAACTGCGCGGGTAGACCTGGTAGATCACCGCGTCTCTCCACCAGCCCGTGTGCGTGCCGGTGGTCGGGGCGGCGGCGGGGGCAGCGAGATGCTGGGTCATGTCTTCCTTGATCGGTAAGGAGATGGCGTGGGCGTACGAGTGGGGCGCTCGCCCCCCGGACGGGCCGGGCCCCGGGCGGGCTAGCCCTTCACGGCGCCGGCGGACATGCCGGTCACCAGGTGCCGCTGGACGAAGAGGAACACCAGCGCGGCCGGGATGGCGATGAGGACGGACGCCGCGGACATCGGCCCCCACTGGGCGCCGTACTGGTTGACGAACTTCTGCAGGCCGCCGGCCAGGGTGAGGTTCTCGTCGCCGACCATGAAGGCGGAGGCGTAGGCGACCTCGCCCCAGGCGGTGATGAAGGAGTAGAACGCCGTCACCGCGATGCCGGGCTTGGCGAGGGGCAGGATCAGCCGCCAGAAGGTGCCGAACGGGGTGAGGCCGTCGACCTGGCCCGACTCGTCGATCTCGCGCGGGATGGTGTCGAAGAAGCCCTTCATCATCCAGGCGCAGAACGGCACGGCGATGGTCAGGTACGTGATGACCAGGCCGGCGGGCTCGTTGAGCAGCCCCATCGACGACATGATGTTGTAGATGGGCACGATCAGGACGGCGACCGGGAACATCTGGGTGATCAGCAGCGTCCACATCAGTCCGCGCTTGCCGGGGAACCGGAAGCGGCTGACGGCGTAGCCGGTGGTGGAGGCGATGAAGACGCCGAGGACCGTGGTGAGCCCGGCGACGAGCAGCGAGTTGCCGAACCAGGTCAGGAACGGGGTGTCGTTCAGCAGGTTCGTGTAGTTCTCGAACGTCGTCTCCCTGACGAAGTCCGTCGTGGTCGCGTACTTCGCCGGCTTGACCGAGGTCAGGAAGACCCACAGCACCGGGAAGACGGCGATCACGGAGGCCACGACGAGCGTGGCGTGCAGACCGACCGAGGCGAGCGGCGAACGACGGCCGCGCGTCGGGGCGTTGGAGGCGGTGGTCACCAGACTTCTCCCTGCTTGCGGAGGACGCGCCGGTAGACCGCGGCGAAGACCATCAGGAGGACGAGGATCAGGACGCCCCAGGTGGAGGACTGGGCGAAGTCACGGGGGCTGATCTCGAAGGAGAACTTGTACGCCTGGGTGACCAGGATCTGGGTGGCCTCGCCGGGGCCGCCGCGGGTGAGCAGGAAGATCACCGGGAACATGTTGAAGGTCCAGATGGTGCTCAGCAGGATCACGGTCGTGGAGACCGAGCGCAGACCGGGCATCGTGATGTGCCGGAAACGCTGCCAGGCGCTCGCGCCGTCCATCTCGGCGGCCTCGTAGAGCTCGCCGGGGATGGACTGCAGCCCGCCGAGGAGGGCGACCATCATGAACGGGATGCCGAGCCAGACGTTGACGGCGATGACCGAGAACTTGGCCCAGGTGGGGTCGTTCAGCCAGGGCACGGCGTCGAGGCCGCCGCCGGCGAGGATCTGGTTGAGCAGGCCGCGGCGCTCGTCGTAGAGGAAGCGCCAGGCGAAGACCGAGACGAAGCCGGGCACGGCCCACGGCAGGATGAGCAGCATCCGGTAGAAGGAGCGGCCGGCGATCTTCCGGTTGAGCATGTTGGCGAGGACCAGGCCCAGGCCGAACGTGACGGAGACACAGGCGACCGTCCACACCAGCGTCCACCCGAGGGTGGAGAGGAACTGGTCGCCGCTGAGCGCGTCGGCGTAGTTGTCCAGGCCGACGAAGTCGTACGTCGCGGGGATCTCGTTCACGCCGATGGAGCGCGCGACGTTCCGCTCGTTCGCATCGGTCAGCGACAGGTACACGCCGCGGATCAGCGGGTAGCCGATGATCACGCCGACCACGATCACCACCGGGGCGACCATCGCCCAGGCGTACCAGTGGGTGGAGAGGGAGCGCCTCAGCGAGCCCCGGGACGTGCCAGTACCGCGGCTCCGGCCGCGGGCGACACTGTCGCCCGCGGCCTTCGCCACCGACTGGCTGCTGGTGTCCACAGCCATCAGCCGGCCTGCCTTCCTTCTACTTCCAGTCCTTCAGGAGCTTGCGGTAGGAGTCGCCGATGGCCTTGGCCCCGTTCTCGGGGGTGGTCTGGCCGGTGAGGACCTTGGCGTACTCGACCTTGACGGGCTCGAAGAGGCTGCCGCCCTCGGGGATCCAGGGGCGCTCGACGGCCTTGTCGACGACCGGCTTGAAGAAGCCGATCATCTCGTTGCTCGCGACGTCCGGCTTGACGTAGACGGACTCGCGGGTGGGGAGCAGGCTGAGCTCCTTGGCGATCTGCGTCTGGGTCTCGACCGAGGTCATGTACTCGGTGAAGGCGTACGAGGCGTCCAGGTTCTTGGAGCCCGCGTAGATCGCGAGGTTGTGGCCGCCCTGCGGGGCGCCCTGGCCGGCCGAGCCGGCCGGGACCGGGGCGATGCCCAGGTTCGCCTTGTCGGCGAACTCCTTGCCCGCGAAGGTGTCGGTGACGGCCCACGGGCCGTTGATGATCATCGCGACCTTGCCGTCCTTGAAGGCGGCCTGCATGTTGTCCCAGCCGTTGGTCGCGTCGGTGATCGCGGCCTTGGAGTCGACCAGGTCCTTCACGGTGGCCAGCGCCTTGACGCCGTTGGCGTCGTCGACGGTGACGGTCTTCGACTCGGCGTTGACCAGGTCGCCGCCCTCGCCGTAGAGGAAGGAGAGGAACCAGTACGGGTCGTCGCCGCGCAGGTACATGCCGGTCTTGCCGGTCTTCTGCTTGATGGTGGCGGAGGCCGTCTTCAGCTCGGCGATGGTCTTGGGGACCTCGACGCCGGCGTCCTTGAGGATCTTCTTGTTGTAGAAGATGCCCATGGAGTCGATGACCTGCGGCACGGCGTAGGTCTTGCCGTCGTACTTGGTGGAGGCGGCGGCCTGCTTGAGGAAGTCGCCCTCGTCCTTCAGCGCCGGGGTGCCCTCCAGCGGCTGGAGGTAGCCGAGGCTGGCGAAGTCCGGGGTCCAGGCGACCTCGGAGCGGATGACGTCGGGGGCGCCGGAGCCGGACTGCGCGGCGTTCTTGAACTTGTTCTGCGCCTCACCGAACGGCACGTTCACGTACTTGACGGTGACCTTCGGGTGCTTCTTGGTGAAGTCCTCGGCGATCTTCTTGAAGACCTTGTCCTCGGAGCCGACCGTGGAGGTGTCCCACCAGGTGACGGTGCCGGCGAGCTCGCCGGAGCCCTTCGAGCCGCCGCCGTTCGCCGAACCGTCGTCACTTCCGCACGCCGCCAGGGTCACGCCCAGGGCCGCGACCAGCGCGGTGGCCGCTATGCCACGCCGCATGTGAACTCCTTCAACTGATCCCGGGGTGACGAGGGGCTGGAACCTGCCTCATGCGACCGCTCCCTCGCGGCGCGCCGGGTTGCCAGGAACGTAACAGGGATGAAAACGAGCCGAAAGAGCTTGCGAGAACTTTCTGCAAGGAGCGGCGATCGTTACATCGGCGTGTCCTGAAGGTTGCCGACGAGTCGCTTGACAGCGCACCCCGCCCCACTCCAGGGCCCTCTTGCGGCCTGCCCCGCAGGCCTGCAAGTCTTTGCATCATCTCTTGCAGGACCGTTTCACGGTCGGCCCGACCTCGTTGTCAGTACGACGCCCCGTTCCCGGATCACGCGAGAGGGACACCGCACATGGCCCACGAGCTCACCTCACCGTCGTTGTCGGACTCCGCACGCTCCTGCGAGCGCCCCTCCCGCCCGGGCTGGTGGCGGGACGCCGTGATCTACCAGGTGTACGTCCGCTCCTTCGCGGACAGCGACGGCGACGGGATCGGGGACCTGCGCGGGGCGCGCGAGCGGCTGCCGCACATCGCCGGGCTCGGCGCGGACGCGGTCTGGCTGACGCCCTTCTACGCCTCCCCGCAGGCGGACGGCGGCTACGACGTGGCGGACTACCGCGCGGTGGACCCGGTCTTCGGGGACCTGGCGGACGCCGACGACCTGGTGCGCGCGGCGCACGGCCTCGGTCTGAAGGTCATCGTGGACATCGTCCCCAACCACACCTCCGACCGGCACCCCTGGTTCCTCCAGGCGCTCGCCGGGATCGGCCGGGACCGGTACGTCTTCCGGCCGGGCCGTGGTCCGGGCGGCGCCGAGCCCCCCAACGACTGGGAGTCGGTCTTCGGCGGCCCCGCCTGGACCCGGGTGGCGGACGGCTCCTGGTACCTCCACCTCTTCGCGCCCCAGCAGCCGGACCTGGACTGGACGAACGCCGAGGTACGGGCCGAGTTCGACTCCGTGCTCCGGTTCTGGCTGGACCTCGGGGTGGACGGCTTCCGGATCGACGTCGCCCACGGCATGGTCAAGGCGGAGGGGCTGCCGGACATCGGGCACGGCCAGCAGGCGAAGCTGATCGGCACCCAGCGGCTGCCCTTCTTCGACCAGGACGGGGTGCACGAGATCCACCGCGGCTGGCGCCGGCTCCTGGAGTCGTACGGCCCCGACCGGATCGGGGTCGCGGAGGCCTGGGCACCGACACCGGAGCGGCTCGCCCTGTACGTACGCCCGGACGAACTGCACCAGGCCTTCAACTTCCAGTTCCTGAACTGTCCGTGGGACGCGACGGCGCTGCGGGCCGTCGTCGACGACTCGCTGCGCGCCACGGCCTCGGTGGGCGCGCCGACGACCTGGGTCCTCTCCAACCACGACGTCGTACGGCACTCCACGCGGTACGGCAGCCCGGCACGCGCGCGTGCGGGGGCGCTGCTGATGCTGGCGCTGCCGGGTTCGGCCTACGTCTACCAGGGCGAGGAGCTGGGCCTGCCGGAGGTCGTCGACCTCCCGGACGAGGCCCGGCAGGACCCGGCGTTCCTGCGCGGGGACGGGCAGGACGGGCTGCGCGACGGCTGCCGGGTGCCGCTGCCGTGGACCCAGGACGGCCCGTCGTACGGCTTCGGACCGGGCGGCTCCTGGCTGCCGCAGCCCCCTCAGTGGCAGGCGCTGAGCGTCGAGGCCCAGAGCGCGGACCCCTCCTCCACCCTGGAGCTCTACCGGCGGGCGCTGGGCGTGCGGCGCGACCACCCGGCGCTGGGCGCGGGCGAGGCGGTGGAGTGGCTGGACGGCCTCCCGGAGGGGGTGCTCGCCTTCCGCCGCCGGCCGGAGGGCCTCGGCGGCGAGGGCGACGGCGGCGAGGGCGGCGCGGTGCTGGTCACCCTGAACACGACGGACCGGGAGGTGGAACTGCCGCTCTCCGGCGCCCCGCTGCTGAGCAGCGCGCCGCCCGCTCCCGTACTCCCCTCCCCCGCCGCGGAGTTCACCGACCGCGCCGCACAGGGGCACAACGTCCGGGTTCCCGCCGACTCCTGCGTTTGGTGGGCAATCTGACGTGCGACCGGTACAGTCCAATCCCATGACCGCGCGGCTTGCCGACATCGCAGCCCAGGCGGGGGTCAGTGAAGCCACAGTCAGCCGCGTGCTCAACGGCAAGCCCGGTGTGGCCACCGCCACCCGTGAATCCGTGCTTGCCGCACTCGACGTCCTCGGCTACGAACGTCCCGTGCGGCTGCGCCAGCGCAGCGCCGGGCTCGTCGGCCTGATAACCCCCGAACTGGACAACCCGATCTTTCCCGCGCTCGCGCAGGTCATCGGGCAGGCCCTGACGCGTCAGGGCTACACCCCCGTGCTCGCCACGCAGACCCCCGGCGGGTCCACCGAGGACGAGCTGACGGACATGCTGGTCGAGCGGGGCGTCTCCGGGATCATCTTCGTCTCCGGGCTGCACGCCGACACCACCGCCGACATGACGCGCTACGACCAGCTGCGCGGCAAGGGCGTCCCGTACGTCCTGATCAACGGCTTCTCCCCCAAGGTGCAGGCCCCCTTCGTCTCGCCCGACGACCGGGCCGCGATGCAGCTCGCGGTGACCCATCTCGCCGCGCTCGGGCACACCCGGATCGGGCTCGCGGTGGGCCCGAAGCGGTTCGTGCCGGTGCTCCGCAAGATCGAGGGGTTCCAGCGCGGGATGAAGGAGCGGCTCGGGCTCTCCCCGGAGGAGTCCGAGGAGCTGATCCAGCACTCCCTGTACACCCTGGAGGGCGGGCAGGCCGCCGCCGGCGCGCTGATCTCGGCCGGCTGCACGGCGGTCGTCTGCGCGAGCGACATGATGGCGCTCGGCGCCATCCGGGCCGCCCGGCAGCAGGGGCTCCAGGTCCCCCAGGACGTCTCGGTGGTCGGTTTCGACGACTCCCCGCTCATAGCCTTCACCGACCCGCCGCTGACCACGATCCGCCAGCCCGTGCAGGCGATGGGGCAGGCGGCGGTCCGGGCGCTCCTGGAGGAGGTCGGGGGCACCCCGGCGCCGCACAGCGAGTTCGTCTTCATGCCTGAGCTGGTCGTTCGCGGTTCAACCGCTTCCGCGCCGAGTCAGGGAAATCCCTGACGGTGCCCCCGAAGGTCCCCCCAGGGCCCTCCGACTCAAGACGGAGCATGTGCGCCCCGAACCCGTCGGAGGGATGATCGGACGAGGGTATTGGATCTGGCAGACTCTCCTCCTATGGGTGAAGCGACCGTGAAGAGTTTGGAAGGCCGGACGGCGGCCAGCCCGTCACCCATCTCGGACGGTGACGGAGTGCGGGCTCGGCTCCGTATGCCACGACGCCCCCGGATCTGGTTCGAGATCCTGCTCATCGGTGTCAGTTACTGGACCTACTCGCTCATCCGCAACGCGGTTCCGGAGCAGAAGGCCCAGGCGCTGAAGAACGCCGACTGGATCTGGGACGTCGAGAAATCCCTCGGACTCGCCTTCGAGCAGACCGTCAACCACGCCGTGAACTCGGTGACATGGCTGATCGTCTCGATGAACTACTACTACGCCACCCTGCACTTCGTCGTGACGATCGGTGTGCTCGTGTGGCTGTACCGATGGCAGCCGGGCCGTTACGCCGCGTCCCGCACGATCCTCTTCGCCACCACCGGTGTGGCCCTGGTCGGTTACTACCTGTATCCGCTCGCGCCGCCCCGGCTGATGAACGGCCAGTCCTTCGTCGACACGGTCCTGGTCCACCACACCTGGGGCTCGATGGCCTCGGGCAACCTCAAGCACATGTCGAACCAGTACGCGGCGATGCCGTCGATGCACATCGGCTGGTCGCTCTGGTGCGGTCTGACCATCTTCGCCCTGGCCTCGGCGCCCTGGGCGCGCATCCTCGGCCTGCTCTACCCGGCGGCCACCCTGGTCGTGATCGTGGCCACCGCGAACCACTTCTGGCTGGACGCGGTGGGCGGCATGATCTGCCTCGCCTTCGGCTTCGCCGTCTCCTGGTTCTGGTACGGCTCGTTCCCGAAGGGCCTGCCGAAGCTGGTGGAGACCCCAGCCCCGGTGGCGCGCGGCGGTCCGTCCCGGCACCCCGGGACGGACGACGAGCGCGCCGAGGAGCAGGAGAAGGCACGCCTGTCCCGTTAGTCCGGCCGGCTCGGCCCGGTCGGCCGGACAGCCGGCCGGTCCGGCACAACGGGCGGTCCGCTACCCACGGTGGGTGACGCGGCCGCCCGTCATCGTGAGACGGATCGGGGCCTGTTCGGTCTCGTCGGCGGGAGCCTCCACCGGGTCGACCGCGAAGGCGGTCAGGTCCGCGCGCAGGCCCGGGGCGATCCGGCCGCCGAGGCGCTCCTCCCCCGCCGCGACCGCCGCGTGCGTGGTCAGGCCCTCCAACGCCATCAGGCCCGTGAGGCCGTGCCGGGCGGAGGCGGCGCCGCGAGGGGCCTGGGCGGTGGCGAGGACCTGGCGGGCGTCGTAGTGGGCGATCGGCCAGTCCGAGCCGAGCGCCAGATGGGCACCCGCCTCCCGCAGGTCCCGGCAGCGCCAGGCGCGGTCCGCCCGGACGTCGCCGAGCCGCTTGGACCACTCGTCGGTGTGGTCGGCGCGGGTGTACGCGGTGTGCGGGGGCTGCATCGAGGCGACGACCCCGAGGGCCGCGAACCGGCCCAGCTGGTCGTCGGGGACCGTCTCGATGTGTTCGATCCGGTGGCGGGGTCCGCCCGCGCCCAGGACCTCCACCGTGTCCAGGACGTGGCGGACCGCCGCGTCGCCGATGGCGTGCGTGGCCGTGCCGATCCCGGCCTCGTGGAGGTGGCGTACGGCGGAGGAGTAGGCGGCCGGGTCGGGCCAGAAGGCGTCCGTGCCCTGGCCGTGGCAGTCGGCGTGTTCCAGCCAGGCCGTGCCGCCCTCGACGGTGCCGTCCATGAAGAACTTCACGCCGCCGACCCGCCACAGCCGCCCGGCCCGCTCCTGGAGCCGTACCAGCGCCTCCAGGTCGTCCGCGGTCGCGCCGGGCATGCACCAGGGGGCGAGCCGGAGCCGGAGCGGCAGGTCGCCGTCGGCCTCCACGGCGGTGAGCAGGCCGGGTACGTCGTGGCCGCCGAGGTCCATGACGTGCGCGCCGGTCAGTCCGGTGGCGGCCATGGAGGTGAGCAGCCCGACCAGCCGGTCGCGGCGCTCGGCGTAGGGCTGGGCGGGCAGGACCGGGGTCATCAGGTCCATCGCCGCGTGCTCGATCAGATGGCCGGTGGGCCGTCCGTCGGCGTCGCAGACGATCTCGGAGCGCTGGGCGAAGGCGCGGGGGCCGTCGATGCCGGCGGCCTTCAGGGCCGCTTCGCTCGCGAGGGCGGAGTGTCCGTCGTAGAGCCGCAGGAAGGCGGGGGCGCCGCCGAGGACGTCCTCGACGAGCGCGCGGTGGATCGGACGGCCGCCGAAGACGTTGTGGTCGAGGGCGGCGCCGATGATCCAGCCGTCGCGGCGCTCGGCGCTCGCGAGCACCGAGCGCAGCTCGTCGAGGTCGCGGACGGCGGAGAGGTCGGTGCCCGTGAACATCTCCAGGCCCCAGACGGGGTGACTGTGGGCGTCGGTGAGGCCGGGGGTGAGGGTGGCGCCGCCGAGGTCGATCGTCTCGGTGCCGGGGCCGCGCCAGTCGCGGGCGTCGGCGTCGTCGCCGACGGCGGTGATCAGTCCGTCGTGGACGGCGACAGCGGTGTGGCCGGAGAGTTCGGGGGTCCGGACACGGGCGTTGACGAGGACGAGACCGGGTGCGGTTCCGGGCACGGGGTTGCTCCTTCTGCGGGCTCTGCTGCTGCGGGCTCTGCGTGTGCTGCGTGCTCTGCGGGCTCCGCGGGCTCCGCGGCGAACTTCGCGTAGATCTCCGGGCGCGTGCGGCGCAGCCGGTACGCGAGGAGGAGTCCGAGGGCGAAGACGGCGGGGGCGAGGGAGATCAGGACCGTGTTGACGGTGGTGGAGGCGCCGGTGAAGAGGTCGACGTGGGTGACGACGAGACCGATCGCCCCGGCGAGCAGGACGAAGGCGGTGACGGGCGCGACCACCGTGCGCAGCCTGCCCTCGCCGTGGTCGATCCGGCGGAAGAAGAGGGGCACGGCGAGCGCCGCGAGCAGTTGCAGGACCATCAGTCCGATCATGCCCGGGGTGTTCACCCAGAGCAGCAGCTGCTGGTACGGATCGGCTCCGGCGACCGCGAAGCCGAGGACGACGACGGCGCCGAGGACGGTCTGGAGGAAGCCGGAGACGTACGGGGAACGGTGGCGCGGGTGGACGCGGCCGAAGGCGGCGGGCAGGACGCCCTCCTCGGCGAGCGCCAGGCCGTAGCGGTTGATCGCGTTGTGGAAGGCGAGGAGCGAGGCGAGGACGCTGGTGACGATCAGGATGTGCATCAGGTCCGCGGCCCACGCGCCCACGTAGGTGGTGATGGCGGCGAAGAAGAGACCGCCCGGGTCGTCGGTGGCGGCCTGGACGACCTTGTCCTGACCGAAGGCCTGGATGACGGTCCAGACGACGAAGGCGTAGAAGAGGCCGAGGAAGCCGACCGCGATGTAGGTGGCCCGGGGGATGGTGCGCTCCGGGTCGCGGGCCTCGCGGCGGTAGATGACGGTCGACTCGAAGCCGGTGAAGGCGGCGAAGGCGAAGGCCAGGACGGCGGCGGTGCCGGGGACGAGCACGTTGTCCGGGGTGAACGAGGTCAGGGAGAGCCCGTCGGCGCCGCCGTCGAGGAGGACCCCGCCGGCGAGCAGGACCAGGATGCCGGTCTCGGCGACCAGCAGGACGCCGAGGAGCTTGGCGCCGAAGTCGATGGAGCGGAAGCCGCCGTACCAGATGAGCAGCAGGCCGACGAGGGAGACGGGGAGCCAGGGGACGTCGACGCCCCACAGGGCGCCCGCGGTGTCGGCGGTGGCGGTGCCGAGCAGCCCGTAGACGCCGATCTCCATGCCGTTGTAGCCGAGCATGGCGAGCAGGGCGGCGGCGATGCCGACGGGCTTGCCGAGGCCTCGGGTGATGTACGCGTAGAAGGCACCGCCGTTGCGGACGTGCCGGCTCATGGCGGTGAAGCCGACGGCGAAGACCGCGAGGGTGATGCCGGCCAGGAGGTAGCCGGCGGGGGCGCCGACTCCGCCGAGGACGACGGCGACCGGGGCGACGCCGGCCATGACGGTGAGCGGGGCGGCGGCGGAGACGACGAAGAAGGAGACGTCGGCGGTGGAGAGTGTGCCGGTTCTCAGCCCCTTGGGAGCGGTGGTGATCTGTGACGACATGGAACGGGAAGCCCTTCCGAGGCAGGAAACCTAAAGGCTTTCGGTTCGCGCAATGTAACCTCGCGTCCAACGATTCGGGAAGACCTGACCAGGGGGAAATCATTCATGGGCCGGCCGCGCAAACCCCTCCTCGACCGCGAGCGGATCACCACGGTCGCGCTCGAACTCGTCGATGAGAAAGGCGAGTTCAGCGTCCCGCAGATCGCCAGGCGGCTCGGGGTGCAGACCGCGTCGGTGTACCACCACGTGGACGGCCGGGACGGGATCGTGGAGCTGCTGCGCGAGCGGGTCAGCGACGCGATCGACGGCGCCACCCTGGACGCGGAGCCGTGGGACGCGGCGATGGCGGCCTGGGCGCGCTCCTACCGCGCCGCCTTCGCCGCGCACCCCCGGGCGATCCCGATGCTGATGACCTCACCGGTCCGGGCGCCGAAGGTGCTCGCCCAGTACGAGCGGGCGGTGACCGTGCTGCTCGGCGTCGGCTTCGCCGAAGCGGACGTGATGACGGTGATCGTCGCCCTGGAGAACATGGTCCTGGGCTCGGCGCTCGACCTCGCCGCCCCGGCCGCCATGTGGGAGCTCCCCGACGAGGTCACCACGCCACGACTGGCGCAGGCCCTCGCGGCGGTCGGCCCGGCGCGCGCCGACTCCGCCTTCGACCTGGCCCTGGAGGCGTTCCTGGCGCACTGCCGGGCCCTCCTTGACCTGGAGCCCACGGAGGGCTGAGCGGGCGCCGCGCACTCCGCCACGGGCCGCGCGCCTACGCTCCGTAGAAGAGTTCCTCGACGATCGCCCGGGCCCGGCGCGTGGTGCGCCGGTAGTCGTCGACCATCTCCCCCACGTGCCCGGGGCCGTAGCCCAAGTACCGCCCGACCGCCGCCAGTTCCCGTCCGTCCGAGGGGAAGGTGTCGCCGGGCCGGCCCCGTACCAGCATCACCGCGTTGCGGACGCGGGTGGCGAGCACCCAGGCCTCGTCGAGCGTCTGGGCCTCTTCGGTGGGGATGAGCCCCGCCGCGTGGGCGGCGGCCAGGGCGTCCCGCGTACGGGTCGTGCGCAGCCCCGGCTCGGCCCAGCCGTGCCGCATCTGGAGCAGCTGGACCGTCCACTCGACATCGCTCAGACCGCCCCGGCCGAGCTTGGTGTGGAGCGTCGGGTCGGCGCCGCGCGGCAGCCGCTCGGTCTCCATCCGGGCCTTCAGCCGCCGGATCTCGCGGACCGCCTCCTCCCCGAGGCCCTCGGCCGGGTAGCGCAGCGGGTCGATCAGCTCGATGAACCGGTCGGCCAACTCCCTGTCGCCCGCCATCGGTTCGGCGCGCAGCAGCGCCTGGCTCTCCCAGACGAGGGACCAGCGGCGGTAGTAGGCGCCGTAGGAGTTCAGCGTACGGACCATCGGGCCGCTCTTGCCCTCCGGCCGCAGGTCCGCGTCGATCAGCAACGGCGGGTCGGCGGTGGGGACCTGGAGGAGCCGCCGGATCTCGGAGACGACCCGGTTCGCCGCCTGGGCCGCCTCCTGCTCGTCGACCCCCTCGCGCGGCTCGTGCACGAACAGGACGTCGGCGTCGGAGCCGTAGCCGAGTTCGTTGCCGCCGAAGCGGCCCATCCCGATGACGGCGAAACGGGTCGGCAGGGTGTCGCCCCAGCCCTCCCGGACGGCGGCGCGCAGCGCGCCCGAGATCGTCGCCGCGTTGAGGTCGGTGAGCGCCCGGCCGACCCCGTCGACCAGCGCGCCCGGGTCGAGTTCGCGGGGGCTCTCCTCCGTACCGTACGAGCCGATGAGGTCGGCCGCGGCGGTACGGAACAGCTCGCGGCGCCGTACGCCGCGGGCCGCCGCGACCGCCTGCTCGGCGCCGTCGGCGCGGCCGACCGCCGCGAGGATCTCCTGCTCCAGATGGTCACGGCCGCGCGGCTTCAGACCCTCCGGGTCGCCGAGGATCGCCACCGCCTCCGGGGCGCGCAGCAGCAGGTCCGGGGCGAGCCGCCCGGCCGAGAGGACGCGGGCGAGGTTCTCCGCCGCCGCGCCCTCGTCGCGCAGCAGCCGCAGGTACCAGGGGGTCTTGCCGAGCGCGTCGGAGACCCGGCGGAAGCCGAGCAGTCCGGCGTCCGGGTCGGCGGAGTCGGCGAACCAGCCGAGCAGCACCGGCAGCAGGGTCCGCTGGATCGCGGCCTTGCGGGTGACTCCGGAGGCGAGCGCCTCCAGATGGCGCAGGGCGGCGGCGGGATCGGCGTACCCGAGCGCTTCGAGCCGTTGCCCGGCCGCCTTCGGGCTGAGCCGGGTCTCACCGGGGGCGAGCTGGGCGACGGCGTCGAGCAGCGGCCGGTAGAAGATCTTCTCGTGCAGCCGGCGGACCACCGCGGCGTGCCGCTTCCACTGCTTGTTCAGCTCGGCGACCGGGTCGGTGCGCAGCCCGAGCGAGCGGCCGAGGCGGCGCAGGTCGCTCTCGCCCTCGGGGACGAGGTGGGTGCGGCGCAGCCGGTAGAGCTGGATGAAGTGCTCCATCGCGCGCAGGAAGCGGTACGCCTCGTCCAGCTGGGCCGCGTCGGCGCGGCCGACGTAGCCGCCGGCGGCGAGCGCCTTCAGGGCGTCGAGGGTGGAGCCGCTGTGCAGCGTGGCGTCGCTGCGGCCGTGCACCAACTGGAGGAGCTGGACGGCGAATTCGACGTCCCGCAGACCGCCGGGGCCGAGCTTGAGCTCACGGTCGACCTGGGCGGCCGGGATGTTGTCGACGACCCGGCGGCGCATCTTCTGCACGTCGGCGACGAAGTTCTCGCGCTCGGCGGCCTGCCAGACCAGCGGGGAGACGGCCTCGATGTAAGCGGCGCCCAGCTCGGGATCGCCCGCCACCGCCCGGGCCTTCAGGAGCGCCTGGAACTCCCAGGTCTTGGCCCAGCGCTGGTAGTAGGCGAGGTGGGAGGTGAGGGTGCGCACCAGGGGGCCGTTGCGGCCCTCGGGGCGGAGGTTGGCGTCGACGGGCCAGATGGTGCCTTCGACGGTCGTCTCGGAGCAGATCCGCATGAGGTGGGAGGCGAGCCGGGTCGCGGCCTGCATCGCCTTGCCCTCCTCGGCTCCCTCCGCCGGCTCGGCGACGAAGATGACGTCCACGTCGGAGACGTAGTTCAGCTCGTGGCCGCCGCACTTGCCCATGGCGATGACGGCGAGCCGGCAGACGGCCGCGTCGTCGGGAGCGGCACCACGGGCGAGGGCGAGAGCGGCGCGCAGCGTCGCGGTGGCGAGGTCGGCCAGTTCGGCGGCGGTCTGGGCGACCTCGGCGGTGCCGCAGACGTCGCGGGCGGCGATGGCGAGGAGGCAGCGGCGGTAGGCGACCCGCAGCGCGACCGGGTCGGCGGCCTCGGCGAGGCCCTGCTCGAACTCGGCGACCCCGGGGTTCAGGTCGGCGGCCTCGTACGTGACCAGGGCCTGCCAGTCCCTGGGGTGCCTGGCCAGGTGGTCGGCGAGCGCCTCGGACGCCCCGAGGACGCCGAGCAGCCGGTCCCGGAAGGGCTTGGCCGACAGCAGGGTGGAGGTGAACGTCGGGCGCTCCTCGTCCGGCTGGGCCTCGACGAGCCGGACCAGGCCGCGCAGGGCGAGGTCGGGGTCGGCGGTCGCGCCGAGCGCGTCGAGCAGGACGGAGTCGTCGCGCAGCGCGGCCAGCTCGGGGAGGTCGAGCAGCCGCCGGGCGTCGGACGGATCGGTGAAGCCGTGCCGCAGCAGGCGGCTGAAGGTACTGCTCCTGCGCCCCGGCACCGTCATCCGCCGCTCCCTCCACCACCGTCGGGGCTCCTCCGAGCTCCGCGATCGAGCCTATCCGGCGGGGGGTGCCGGGTCGCCCCGGGGCGCGTGGGTCAGGTGGGGTCCGCCGATCCCTTCCCAGATCGGACCTTTGTTTCGGAACAGATCACACGTGACGCCTCGCACATTCCTCACTATTCGCCGCCGATGAACCGTATTGCTTAAAGGTCCGTCTTCCAGGCGCAAGCCACCTCAGCCTCATCACGTCACCCTCGTCACGTCTGCCCCACCTTCGAAAGCGCAGCACACACTCGATGCCCGTCCGCCGCCGCCTCCGCCCTGTCTCCGTCCTGACGACGACCGCCGTCGTCGCCGGTTCCTTCGTGGGACTCCTCCAGCTGACCTCCGGCTCCGTCTTCGGAGCCGAGGCGAACGAGGGCCGGGCGGTGCCACCCGGGTCGGTCGCCGACCGGGGTGAGGGGGCCGACGGCCGGCCGGGGAAGGCCGAGGGCGGGTCCGGGAAGGCCGACGGGCGGGCCGGGCGGCACGCCGTGACACCGGTCCGTACCCCGGATGTCGCCGTGGCGCAGATCGTGGCCCACCCGGACGACGACCTCTACTTCATGAACCCGGACACCGCCCAGTCGATCCGCTCCGGCAGGTCGCTGACGACGGTGTACCTGACGTCCGGCGAGTCGGACGGCGTCAACGCCGGCCGGCGCACCGCCGTCAAGCCCGCCCCCGACAAGGCCGGCTTCGCGGCGGCCCGGCAGAACGGCATACGCGCGGCGTACGCCGAGATGGCCACCGGCAACCGCACCAGCCCATGGGACCGCGTCTCCATACCCACCGTCGGCGGCGGGGCCGCCGAACTGGACATCCTGCGCGCGGCCCCCCAGGTCAGCCTCGCCTGGCTCCAGCTGAGCGAGGCGGGCGCGATCAACGCCGACCGGCCGCACAGCCTGAACGGCCTGTGGAACGGCCGGGTCCCGGTCCTCGCGTCCCAGCGCGCCACCGGCACCCCGGTCGCCGCCGACTTCACGTACAGCAAGGACCAGGTGATCGACGCCCTCACCGGGATCCTGGAGCGGATCCGGCCGACGTTCGTCCGGATGCAGGACCCGACGCCGGGCCGGAACGCGAAGACCGGGGCGCTCACCGACCACCAGGACCACCTCTACGGCGCCCGGTTCGCGCAGGCCGCCCTGGAGCGGTACGCCGCGCGGGCCACCGCCTCGGGCCGCCCGCACTTCGGCGTCCAGAACTACCTCGGCTATCCCACGGGCTCGCTGCCGCACACCCTCGACCCGGTGTCGGCCGAGGCCAAGCTGCGCACCCTGCGGACGTACGCCTGGTCCGACGGCGTCAACGACTGCGGCGACCCGGCCGGCTGCGGCGATCTCAAGGTCGCCGAGCGGCCGGCGGGCGTCGGCTGGACGCAGACCCTCCGGTACGCCCGGAACACCTCCACCTCCTGGGTGCAGCGCGACCGGGACGGCGGCCTGCACGCGTTCGCGGTGCTCGACGGGCGCCTCGCGGTGTGGACGAAGCCGACGGGCGCGGCCGCCGAGTGGCAGGGGCCGGTGCTGCTGCCCGGCGCCGGCCTGGACAGCGGGGTGACGTCGATACGCCTGCCGGACGAGCGGATCGCCGTCTTCGGCACCCGGACGACCATCGGCGCGTCGGCGGGGACGTACCGCCGTGAGGTCGTGACGACCACGCAGTCGGCGCCGGGCGGCTCCTTCGGGCCGTGGCGTTCGCTCGGCACGCCCGAGCGGAACGACGCCCGGGGCACGTCGGACATCAGCGCCCCGGCGGTGGCGGTCGACGGCACCGGCCGGCTGACGCTGGTCCTGCGCGACAGCGCGCACCGGCTGACCGCCCGCGAGCAGGGCGGGGACGGCGTCTGGGGCCCGTGGCGCCGTCTGGCGGCGGTCGCGCGGACGACCGCCACGGGGACGTCCGGGGCGGGCACTTCGGCGACCGGCGCGTCCGGCGAGGCGGCTCTCGGCGCCGGGTCCTCCGGCAAGGCCGGCGCCTCCCCCCGGGCGACCGTCGGCGCCGGCGGGCGGACCGGCACCGCCGTCATCGCGACCCCGGCCACCCTCTACGGCGATCCGGTGGCGACGACGGACGCGGCGGGCCGGGTCCACGTCTTCGCGGGCACCGCGAAGACGGTCCTCACCTGGTCGCAGACGCGCCCCGGCGCGCCGCTGGGCGCGGCCAGGCCGACCGGTCTGCCGACGACGACGCTGGCGCTGAACGCAGGCCCCTCGCCCGACGGCGACGGCATACGGCTCTGGTTCCGCAAGCCTGCCTCGGCCGACCTCCGCACGGCCGACCTCCCCGGCACCGGCGGTGGCCTCGCCTCGCCGGTCACCGAGGTGGCGGGCGGCGTCGCGGGCTACGGCCCGGTGGGCGGCGGCCCCGGCATGCTCGCGGTCCGCTCCCGTACGGGTGTCCTGGCGACGGCCCCGGAGGCGGCCGGACGCGCGGGCCGGGGCACGACCGGCGGCCTGTCCGGGAACGGGGGCACGAACGCGCAGCCGCTGTGGACGCTGCAGGACTTCCTCGTCTCGGGCGCGCCGGGCGGGGTCGTGGACGGCGTGGCGGCGATGGGCCTGGACGGAAAGCTGCACTGGACACCCGCGGTGCGATGAGTCGGGGCGGGGCCGAGGGTCATAGGTACGTAGGCATCCCCCTCCGGAGGAGACGACGATGACCCCCGAACCGACCCTGGACCCCCGCTTCAGCGACCCGGAGGCCCGTCCCGCCGCGTGGTCGGCGGCGGCCGAGCGGCTCGCGGACGCCGAGGTCTTCTGGCTGACCACCGTCCGCCCGGACGGCCGTCCCCATGTCACTCCGCTGATCGCGGTCTGGTCGGCGGACGCGCTGCACTTCTGCACCGGCCCGGAGGAGCGCAAGGCGCGCAACCTGGCGCAGAACAGGGAGGTCGTCCTCACGACCGGGACGCCGGCGCTCGGCGCGGGCTTCGACGTGGTGGTGGAGGGCGAGGCCGTCCAGCTGACGGATGAGGCGCGGCTACGGGCGCTGGCTGACGCGTATGTCGAGAAGTACGGTCCTGATTGGCGATTCGACGTGCGCGACGGGGCGTTCGTGGGCGACGGTGGGACCGCCCTGGTGTTCGCCGTCGCGCCGCGCACGGTCTTCGGCTTCGCCAAGGGCGACCCCTTCGGTCAGACCCGCTGGCGTTTCTGAGGAGACCTGTCATGAACTGGACGCTCGAAGTCGTCCTCGTCCCCGTGACCGATCTGGACCGGGCCAAGGAGTTCTACGGCGACAAGTGCGGCTTCACGGTCGACCTCGACACCGAGGTCTCGCCGGGCATCCGCCTCATCCAGGTGACGCCCCCGGGCTCGCGCTGCTCGATCGCGATGGAGAGCGGCATGCCGCCGATGCCGGGCGCGAAGGCGATGGCCCCGGGCAGCCTGCAGGGCCTCCAGCTCTGCGTCACCGACATCGAGGCGGCCCACGACGAGCTGGCGGCCCGGGGCGTGGACGTCAGCCCCGTCCGCCACGTGGGCGCGACGGGCTGGGAACCGGGCAAGGGCGAGACCTGGAACTCCTTCCTCACCTTCACGGATCCGGACGGCAACGGCTGGGTGGTCCAGGAGGCCCCGTCGGAACTCTCGGAACGCTGAGCGGGGGGCGGGTCCGGAGGCGAGGCGAGATCCCCGCGGTCCGAACGCCGACCGCCGACCGCAGGCCCCGCCCTACCCGACCGGGCCCGGCTCACCCCTCCCGCGCGCTGCCTCCGTCGAACTCCACGCGGTAGTACCGCACGCGCTCGTCCTCACCGGCGTACCGCATGCCGGCGGCCCGCATCACGCGCTGGGAGGCGACGTTGCCGAGGTCGGCGTCGCCCTTCGCTCCGGCGACCCCCTGCGCCCGGGCCAGTTCGAGCAGGGCGCGCAGGGCCTCGGTGGCGTACCCCTGCCCGCGTACGCCGGGCACGAGCCCATAGCCCACGGTCACGAACCGCCCCTCGTCGGGCGGCCCGTGGAACCCGATCCCCCCGACGGCGACCCGGTCGAGGCGTCGCCGGATCTCGTACGCCCCGAACACCCCGGGATCCCCGCGCGCGGCCCACCCGCTCAGGAACCCGCGCGCGCCTGCGACGTCCCCGTCGCCGGGATACCCCTCGGCCCACCGGTCGGAGCCCCGCGACTCCCTCCCGACGATCCGCTCGGCCTCCCCGACGGAGAGGCGGTGCAGCTCAAGCCGCTCGGTCCACAACCCATCCATCGGGCCTGACTACCACCCGCCCCCGCCGCCCCGCAGCCGATTTCCCGACGGCTAGAGCACCGGCAGGCTCTTGCGCAGCTCGAAGGCGGTGACCTCGGAGCGGTACTCCTCCCACTCCTGCTTCTTGTTGCGCAGGAAGAAGTCGAAGACGTGCTCGCCCAGGGTCTCCGCGACCAGTTCGCTCTTCTCCATCAGGGCGATCGCCTCGCCCAGGTTCTGCGGGAGGGGTTCGATGCCCATCGCGCGGCGTTCGGCGTCCGAGAGGGCCCAGACGTCGTCGTCGGCGCCGGCCGGGAGTTCGTAGCCCTCTTCGATGCCCTTGAGGCCCGCCGCGAGCAGGACCGCGTAGGTGAGGTAGGGGTTCGCGCCCGAGTCGATCGAGCGGACCTCGACGCGGGACGAGCCCGTCTTGCCCGGCTTGTACATCGGGACGCGGATCAGGGCCGAGCGGTTGTTGTGGCCCCAGCAGATGTACGAGGGGGCCTCGCCGCCCGCGCCCGCGCTGCGGGCCGAGCCGCCCCAGATGCGCTTGTAGGAGTTGACCCACTGGTTGGTGACGGCCGAGATCTCGGCCGCGTGCTTCAGGAGGCCCGCGATGAAGGAGCGGCCCACCTTGGAGAGCTGGTACTCCGCGCCCGACTCGTAGAACGCGTTCCGGTCGCCCTCGAAGAGGGAGAGGTGGGTGTGCATGCCCGAGCCGGGGTACTCCGAGAACGGCTTCGGCATGAACGTGGCCTGCACGCCCTGTTCCAGCGCCACCTGCTTCATGACCAGGCGGAAGGTCATGATGTTGTCGGCCGTGGAGAGCGCGTCCGCGTAGCGGAGGTCGATCTCCTGCTGGCCCGGCGCGCCCTCGTGGTGGGAGAACTCCACCGAGATGCCCATGGATTCGAGCATGGTGATGGCCTGGCGGCGGAAGTCCATGCCCACGTTCTGCGGGGTGTGGTCGAAATAGCCGGAGTTGTCGGCAGGCGTCGGCTTCGTACCGTCCAGCGGCTTGTTCTTCAGCAGGAAGAACTCGATCTCGGGGTGGGTGTAGAAGGTGAAGCCCAGATCCGAGGTCTTGGCCAGGATGCGCTTGAGGACGAAACGGGGGTCGGCGTAGGACGGCGAGCCGTCCGGCATCAGGATGTCGCAGAACATCCGGGCGGTGCCCGGGGCCTCCGCACGCCACGGCAGGATCTGGAACGTGCCCGGGTCCGGCTTGGCGATCATGTCCGACTCGTACACCCGGGCGAAGCCCTCGATGGCGGAGCCGTCGAAGCCGATGCCCTCGTCGAACGCCTGCTCAAGCTCGGCGGGCGCCACGGCCACCGACTTCAGGAAGCCGAGTACGTCGGTGAACCACAGGCGCACGAACCGGATGTCACGCTCTTCCAACGTCCGGAGCACGAATTCCTGCTGCTTGTCCATTTCCACACCCATCTTTGCTGGTCAGGCCGCCTGTTCCCACCGCCTCGGGCACATCGGGGGGCACCTGAGCATCCCACCACATGGTTTCGCGCACGTTGCACACCCATAGTGCCCGCTCGGATGTGACTCAGGTAATGGGGGAACGGCCGGATCCGGGCGTCCGTTCCCTGCTGTTCCTCCTCACGTTCCCCCCGGCTGTCCCCTCGCGACGCTCCGGCCACTACGATCTCGGCCCATGGGGGGCACTCCACTCGTACGCCTGTCCCGGCGCGCGCGTCCCATGGCACTGGCGAGTGCCGTGGCGACGCTCCTCGCCGCGCTCTTCGTCTGTCTGGGTGCCACCGGTGACCCGACCTCGGCCGCCGCCCACGACGGGTCGCCCCGCGCCCATCACCGGACCGCCGCCGTCGCCGTGGACGAGTACGTCTGCCCGTACGACCGAGGCGGCTGCTCCCTCTTCCCCTCGCTCAGCCCCGCGGTGCTCACCGCGCCGCCGCCGGCGCCCCCGCCACACGCGGAGGGCCGGCTCGCGGGCCCCGTACCGGCGTACGCCACCGGCCGGGTGTCCCGCTCCGGAGCGCAGCCGCGCGCGCCGGACCTGCACGTCCTTCAAGTCCTGCGGACATAGCCGACGGGTCGTACCCACCGCCCGCCCCCGGCTCACGCCCGACGCCTGACGCCACCCCACATCCGAGAAGGACGACACCACCATGGCCGCCAACCGCTCCGCCAACGCCGACCGCCGCGCCCGAATAGAGGAGATGCGCCGCGCCGAGCAGGCCCGCGAGCGCAGAAACCGCTTCATCACCATCGGCGTCTCCGCCGTGGTCGTCCTGAGCCTCGTCGGCTTCGGCGGCTACGTCCTCAACCAGCAGTCCGAGAAGAAGGAGCAGCAGGAGGCCGCCGCCAAGGCCCCCATCAAGGACGAGAAGTCCTGGGACGCCAAGAAGCTCGGGCGCAACCACGTGACGACCCCCGTCACCTACGAGATGAAGCCCCCGGTCGGCGGTGACCACGACCAGGTCTGGCAGAACTGCGACGGCGACGTCTACACGACGAAGATCGCCGAGATGAACGCCGTGCACTCGCTGGAGCACGGCGCGGTCTGGGTCACGTACAGCAAGAAGGCCGCGGAGGCCGACGTGAAGAAGCTGGCCGACAAGGTCGGCAAGACCCCGTACTCCCTGATGAGCCCGGTCGACGACCAGGCCGGCGCGATCATGCTGAGCGCCTGGGGCAAGCAGGTGACCGTGGACGACGCGAACGACCCGCGCATCGACGCCTTCTTCACCAAGTACCTGCAGGGCCCGCAGACCCCGGAGCCGGGCGCCGCCTGCACCGGTGGCGTCGGGGCCACCCAGTGAAGCTGACCCGTACGCACGGGGCCTCGATCGCCGCGGTCGTCCTCGCCCTGCTCTTCGCCGGGGGCGCGGTGACGGTCGCCTCCGCCGACCGGGAGGACGCGCCGGCCACCCCGACGTCGGCCTCGGCGGACGCGGGGTTCGCCCGAGACATGTCGGTCCATCACCAGCAGGCCGTCGAGATGTCCTTCATCGTCCGCGACCGCACCGACGACGCGGACGTGCGCCGGCTGGCGTACGACATCGCCAACACCCAGGCCAACCAGCGCGGCATGATGCTGGGCTGGCTGGACATGTGGGGGCTGCCGAAGGTCGAGTCGGGCACCGAGCCGATGTCCTGGATGGGCATGGGCGGGCACGGCGACGCCGGTCCGCTCGACGGGGCGCTGATGCCGGGCATGGCGACCCGGACCGAGCTGGACCGCCTGCGGAAGGCCGACGGCAAGGAGGCGGAGATCCTCTACCTCCAGCTGATGACCGACCACCACAAGGGCGGGGTGCACATGGCCCAGGGCTGTGTGGACAGGTGCTCGGTGGAGATCGAGCGGAACCTCGCGCAGGGCATGGTCGACGCGCAGGAGTCCGAGATCGGCCTGATGGCGCAGCTGCTGAAGGAGCGGGGCGCGAAGCCACGCGCGTGAGCCCGGTGGCGACCGCCGCGCCGTCGCGCCCGCCACCGTGAGCCCGGTGGCGACCGCCGTCGCGCCCGCCGGCCCTTGATACGGCCCCCGTGACCCCAGCGGTCGCGGGGGCCGCCGCGTACGCGGACAATGGTGGAGGCTCGGGGACGTACGACGACGTGCAACGGAGGTACGCACCCCATGACCACGGCGAAGGACATCATGCACTCCGGGGCCCAGTGGATCCCGGCTCACGAGACGCTCGACCGCGCGGCCCAGATGATGCGCGACCTCAATGTCGGCGCGCTGCCGATCGCGGACGAGAACGAACGCCTCTGCGGGATCATCACGGACCGCGACATCGTGGTCGGCTGCGTGGCCATGGGCCACGACCCGTCGAAGATCACCTGTGGCGAGATGGCCCACGGCACCCCGCGCTGGATCGACGCGGGTTCGGACGTGGGCGCGGTCCTGGAGGAGATGCAGAGCCACCAGATCCGCCGTCTCCCCGTCATCGAGAACAAGCGGCTCATCGGCATGATCAGCGAGGCCGATCTCGCCCAGCACCTGTCGGACGAGCAGATCAAGGCGTTCTGCGAGAGCGTCTACGCCGCTTCCTAGCCCTCCCGCGGCATGGCCCGCGGCGTCTCGCGGGCGTGCAGGACCGCTCGGGCCACCGCGTCCGGGCGGTCCAACATCACCAGATGGCCCGACGGCTCGACCGCCTCGTAGCGGGCGCCGAGCCGCCGGGCCAGTGCGTGCTGGCGGCCCGCCCAGCGGGCGGAGCCGTCCGGGGCGGCGAGAACGGTGACGGGGACGTCGGGCGGCAGCGGGGCGCGCTCGCGCAGGGCGAGGAGTTCGGCGGCGACCGCGCGGTAGTGGGTGTTCTCCAGGAGCGTGCCGTGCAGCACGCGGGAGGTGCGGTAGCAGCGGCGTACCAGGGCGGCGGGGGCCGGGTCCCCACCGGCGGCGCGGGAGAGCCGTACGGTGGCGCGGCGGACGGCAGGGCCGAGGGCGGCCGGGGCTCCGGCGGCCGACAGCAGGGCGCCGAGGCCACGGGCGGCGGCGGTGCGCAGGGCGGGCGCGGCGGGCGTACGGGCGTCCTCCTCCACGGACGCGTCGACGAGGACGAGCCCGGCGGCGCGCGCCGGGTGCAGCCGCGCGAAGGCCTCCGCGTGGAAGCCGGCGATGGAGTGCCCGACGACGGTGACCGGGCCCGGCAGTGACAGCGCGTCGAGGAGGCCGGCGATGCGGTGCCCCTCGCCCGTGGCGGAGGGCGGGACGGCGGCGGGGGCGGAGAGGCCGTGGCCGGGGCGGTCGAAGCGGACGACTGTGCGGTGGGGCGCGAGCAGCGGGACGACCGGGTCCCAGTCGAACCAGCTCATGCCGAGACCGGCGCTGAGCACACAGACGGGTCCGGCCCCCTCGACGACGACGTGGTGGGCCACGCCCCCGACGCGTACGAACATGTTCATGGCCGCTCCCTGTCCGCTGCTCACGGCCGCTTCCTGTCGGCTGCTCACGGCCGCGCCCTGTCGGCGGAGACCACCGAGGCGGCGAGTACGCCGAGCCAGACTGCCACGAGCAGGACCTGGAGCCGCTGCCCGGCCCCCAGGGCCCAGGTGCCCCGGCCCGCCTCGGACGCGGCGACGGCGGTGAGGGTCCAGACGGTGGCGGCCAGTTCGAGGACGACGAGGACCGGGCCGGTCCGGACGAGGAGCGGCCGGGCGAGGGGCGGCTGCCACAGGGGCGTTCCGGAGAGGGGCGTTCCGGGGAGGGGCGTTCCGGGGAGGGGCGGTCCGGCTTGGGGCGGCCGGGCGAGGGGCGTTCCGGAGAGGGGCGGTCCGGCTTGGGGCGGCCGGGCGAGGGGCGTTCCGGGGAGGGGCGGTCCGGCTTGGGGCGGCCGGGCGAGGGGCGTTCCGGAGAGGGGCGTTCCGGCGTGGTGGCGGCGTGCGGCGGCGGTCAGGGCGAGCATGGCTGCCAGGGCCGCCGCCACGGCGAGGCTGGAGCTGACGGCGTGGGCCGTGTGGGTGGCCGGGACCAGGCCGGCGGCCTCGCGGGCGGCGCACGCCGGGTCGGCGGTGGGCGCGCAGCTGAGCGGCAGCCGGGAGTCGACGGCGGTGGCCGCCCCGAAGAGCGCGAGGGCGATCCACCCGCCGAGCGTGAGACGACCGGCCCGCCGGTGACGGAACGTCAGGAGTGCGGTGAGCGCCGCCGCGAGGACGAGGAGCCCGGCCGTGAGGTCGCTCGCCCGGAAGAAGCCGCCGAAGGGCTGGTCGGTGGCGGCCAGTTCGGAGACGTACGTCCGCAGCGGGTCGAGACCGGTCTGCAGGACGACTTCGAGGACCCATGCGCTGTACGCGAGCGCGCCGAGCCCGAGCAGGGCGGCGACCGCGGACCGGGGGGCGGGCCTACGGGGCCGGGGGTCGGGCCGGGGGCCGGCGCTGGGGTCGGGCCGGGAACGGGACATAGTGGTACGTGATGCTATGCGGGAAGCGTCGCGTCGGGTGATCGGGGTGGGGCCGCGCGGGCTCGCGGCAGTTCGGCGAGGCCGCCCGGATCGCGCCGTACGGACACCGATTGATCACAAAACCCCTGGCTCCTCCATAATCAGCTGGCCAGCGTCGGCTCCCTGAGCCCAGCCATCCCGGAGGACACCCGCATGACCACGCCCAACAACGCCCCCGATCAGAACCCGTGGAGTCCTCCGCCCTCGACGCCGCCCGGCACGCCTCCGACCGCCCTGGGAACCCCGGGAGCCCCGGGGATGCCGGGCCCCGCCGGACCGGGGGGACCGGGGATGCCGGGGATGCCGGGGATACCTGGGATGCCGCCTCAGCCGATGTTCCAGCAGCCCCGTAACGGGCTCGGCGTGACCGCGCTGGTCCTGGGCCTCGTGGGCCTGCTCTTCGGCGTCTTCCCGTTCACGTTCTGGCTCGGGGCGATCCTGGGCGTGCTGGCCCTGATCTTCGGCATCATCGGCCACGGCCGCGCCCGCAAGGGCGAGGCGACGAACAAGGGCATGGCTCTCGCCGGCCTCGTCCTCGGGTCCGTCGCGCTCGTCGTCTCGATCGTGTGGCTGATCGCCCTGGCCTTCGCCGTGGACGAGTTCGCGAAGGGGATCGACGAGGAGATCGCCAAGCAGGAGAAGGCGTCCTCCGCCCCGTCCGCGCCCGGCGCCACGAGCGAGGCCGCGCCGGAGCCCACCGAGACCGTCCCGGCGGCGCTGAAGTTCGGCCAGACCTTCACGTACGAGGACGGCATCAAGGTCACCGTCTCCAAGCCGCGCGTCTACCGGCCCGACCAGTTCGCCGCCGGCCACACCAAGGGCAACAGCGCCTTCCAGGTGACGGTCACGATCGTCAACGGCAGCAAGGAGACGCTCGACGTCTCGGGCGCCCTGGTGGACGCGAGCGACGCGGAGGGCGCGCAGGCCGAGGCCATCTTCGACGGCAGCAACGCGACGGAGATGTTCCGGGGCAACGTGCTCCCCGGCAAACAGGCCAAGGGCTCCTTCGCCTTCTCGATCCCCGCCGCCGCGGACGGCGAGATGCAGGTGGAGCTCAGCCCGACGATCCTCGACCACGAGGAAGCGATCTGGATCGGCCCGACGAAGTAGCCGGACGCCCGACCCGCGCACACACGACACACGAGCACGCGGCCCCACGAGCCACACAGGCACACGGGCACGCGGCCCCACGAGCCACACAGGCACACGAGGCACGCGGCCACACGAGCCACACAGGCACGTGAGGCACGCGTCCACAGGACATAGCGTCGCTCTGACGATTACACTGGGCGCGTGCCTCAACTACGCCTCGCTCTGAATCAGATCGACTCGACCGTCGGCGATCTCTCCGGCAACGCCGAGGCGATCGTCCACTGGACCCGGCACTGCGCGGAGCAGGGCGCGCATCTGGCCGCGTTCCCCGAGATGGTCCTGACCGGGTATCCCGTCGAGGACCTCGCGCTGCGCTCGTCCTTCGTCGAGGCGTCCCGGGACGCCCTGCGGGCGCTCGCCCGGCGCCTCGACGCCGAGGGGCTCGGGGAGCTGCCCGTGATCGTCGGCTACCTCGACCGTTCGGACCGGGCCCGGCCCCGGCTCGGCCGGCCCGCCGGTTCGCCGGAGAACGCCGCCGCCGTGCTGCACCGGGGCGAGGTGGTGCTGCGGTTCGCCAAGCACCACCTGCCCAACTACGGGGTCTTCGACGAGTACCGCTACTTCGTCCAGGGCGACACGATGCCCGTCGTGCGGGTCCACGGCGTCGACGTGGCCCTCGCGATCTGCGAGGACCTGTGGCAGGACGGCGGCCGGGTGCCGGCGGCCCGCAGCGCCGGTGCCGGGCTGCTCGTGTCGATCAACGCCTCGCCGTACGAGCAGAACAAGGACGACACCCGCCTCGAACTGGTCCGCAAGCGGGCCCAGGAGGCGGGCTGCACGACCGCCTACCTCGCCATGATCGGCGGCCAGGACGAACTGGTCTTCGACGGCGACTCGATCGTGGTCGACGCGCGGGGCGAGGTGGTGGCGCGGGCTCCGCAGTTCTCGGAGGGCACGGTGATCGTGGACCTCGACCTGCCGGCCGCCGCCCCCGACGCGCCGAGCGGCACCGTCGACGACGGGCTGCGGATCGACCGGGTGATCCTCTCCGAGGACCCGCTGCCGCCCTACGAACGGGAGTTGACGGGCGGTCACGCGGACCGGCTCGACGACGACGAGGAGGTGTACTCGGCGCTGGTCGTGGGCCTGCGCGCGTACGTCGCGAAGAACGGTTTCCGTTCGGTGCTCATCGGCCTGTCGGGCGGCATCGACTCGGCGCTCGTGGCCTCGATCGCCTGCGACGCGGTCGGCGCGCGGAACGTGTACGGCGTCTCGATGCCGTCGAAGTACTCCTCGGACCACTCCCGTGGCGACGCGGCGGACCTGGCCCGGCGCACCGGGCTGAACTTCCGTACGGTGTCGATCGAGGCGATGTTCGACGCGTACATGGGCGCGCTCGCCCTCACCGGGCTCGCGGAGGAGAACCTCCAGTCCCGGCTGCGCGGCACGACGCTGATGGCGATCTCCAACCAGGAGGGCCACCTCGTCCTCGCGCCGGGCAACAAGTCCGAGCTCGCGGTGGGGTACTCGACGCTGTACGGCGACTCGGTCGGCGCGTACGGCCCGATCAAGGATGTCTACAAGTCGACCGTGTTCCGACTCGCGCGTTGGCGCAACCGGGCGGCGGAGGAACGCGGCATGACCCCGCCGATCCCGGAGAGCTCGATCACCAAGCCCCCGAGCGCCGAACTCCGCCCGGGCCAGGTCGACACGGACTCCCTGCCGGACTACGACATCCTGGACCGGATCCTGTCCCTGTACGTCGACCGCGACCAGGGCAGGGACGCCATCGTCGCGGCCGGCTTCGACGAGGAGCTGGTGACGCGGACCCTGCGGATGGTGGACACGGCGGAGTACAAGCGCCGCCAGTACCCGCCGGGCACCAAGACCTCGGCCAAGGGCTTCGGCAAGGACCGCCGCCTCCCGATCACGAACCGCTGGCGCGAGTCCCCGATCCGCTGACCGCCGCCGCCTGCCCGTCCGCGACGGCGACGGCAGAGGCGGCGGCAGAGGCGGAAGGCACCGACGAATCCGAGGTCACCGAGGCGCCTCCCGTGATGACGCGGGAGGCCGCCCCCGGTGTGCGGGTGCGGTCCAGCAGGCCCGCCGCCACCGCGATCGCCAGGCCGACGGCCGCCAGGGCCGCGCCGACCAGGGTCGGGGAGGTCCAGCCCCAGCCGGTGGCGACGGCCGCGCCGCCCGCCCAGGCGCCGCCCGCGTTGGCCAGGTTGAAGGCGGAGTGGTTGGAGGCGGAGGCCAGGGTCGGGGCGTCCTTGGCCTTGTTCATGACCAGCATCTGGAGCGGGGTGGTGGTCATGAAGCCGACGGCGCCGAGGACGACGACCGTCACCAGGGCCAGCCACGGCACGTGGATGGTGAAGCGGAAGGCGACCAGGACGAGCATCAGGGCGGTGAGCGAGCCGTACAGCGTCGGCCGCAGGGCCCGGTCGGTCAGCGGGCCCGCCGCCAGGGCGCCGGCCGTCATGCCGATGCCGAAGAGGGCGAGGACGAGGGTGACGGAGGACTCCCCGAAGCCCATCACCTCGGTGGTCATCGAGGCGAGGTAGGAGTAGACGGCGAAGACGCCCGCGAAGCCGAAGACGGCGGTCAGCAGGCCGAGCAGCACCTGCGCCCGGCCGAGCGCGCGGGCCTCGCGGCCCAGGCTCTGCCGCTCGTCGACGGGGACGTCCGGCACGAGCCGGGCGAGCGCCGCCATGGCCAGCAGGCCGATGACGGTGACCACGAGGAAGGTGGAGCGCCAGCCGAGGTGCTGGCCGAGCAGGGTCGCCGCCGGTACGCCGAGGATGTTGGCGACCGTGAGACCCAGGAACATCGTGGCGACCGCCCGCGCCTGCCGCCCCTCCGCCACCAGGCGGGCGGCGACGACGGCGCCGACGCCGAAGAACGCGCCGTGCGGCAGGCCCGCGAGGACCCGGCCGGCGACCAGCCAGCCGAAGCCGGGTGCGAGCGCGGAGGCCAGGTTCCCGACGACGAACAGCGCCATCAGCAGGAGCAGCATCCGCTTGCGCGGCACCCGCGAGCCGAGCGCGGTGAGCAGCGGAGCGCCGACGACGACGCCGATGGCGTACGCGGAGACGAGGTGCCCGGCCGTCGGGACGGAGGTGCCGAGGTCGGCGGCGACGTTGGGCAGCAGGCCCATCATCACGAACTCGGTGGTGCCGATGCCGAAGGCGGAGACGGCGAGCGCGAGCAGCGCCAGGGGCATGGGGAGAGCCTTTCCAGACGAAATAGTTCTTCGACTGAACAAATACTCTCAGGTGGAATGTTCCGCTCGGCCTCCGCCCGGTGACGAGGAGGTTTCGTCCCGGCCGCGGTTCGGTCAGAGCGTGACGCGCGCCGCGATCGGCAGGTGGTCGCTCTTCGTCTCCGGCAGCGTCCACGAGGAGACCGGCTCCACGCCCTTCACCAGGATCTGGTCGATCCGCGCCATCGGGAACGAGGCCGGCCAGCTGAAGCCGAAGCCGTCGCCGGACGCGCCCTGGGTCGAGCGCATCTGCGCGGTGACGGCGTTGAGGGCGCGGTCGTTCATCGTGCCGTTGAGGTCGCCGAGCAGGACGATCCGCTCGTGCGACTCGCCGGCGATCGCCTCGCCCAGCAGGTTCGCGCTGTTGTCGCGCTGGTTGGCGGTGAAGCCCGCGTTCATCTTGACCCGCACGGAGGGGAGGTGGGCGACGTAGACGGCGACCTCGGCCTTCGGCGTGGTGACGGTGGCGCGCATCGCCCGGGTCCAGCCCATCCCGATGTCGACGGGGGCGGCGCCACGCAGCGGGTACTTGCTCCACAGCCCGACCGTGCCCTCGACCGCGTGGTACTTGTACGTGTCGGCCAGGCCCTTCTCGTAGACCGGGACCATGTCCCCCTTGAGCTCCTCCAGGGCGACCACGTCCGCGCCGGACCCGGCGATCTGGCGTGCGGTCCCCTCGGGGTCGGGGTTGTCGGCGTTCACGTTGTGGGTGGCGAAGGTGAGGTCGCCGCCCGTCTCCGACTTGTCGGTGATCAGGCCGCCGAAGAGGTTCGCCCAGACCACGGTCGGCAGGAGCAGGGCGATCAGCGCGGTCGCGGAGCGCCGCAGCAGGGCGAGGACCAGCAGGACCGGCAGGAGGACGCCCAGCCAGGGCAGGAAGGTCTCGGTGAGGCTGCCCAGGTTGCCGATCCGGTTGGGGATCTCGGCGTGGAAGACCATGAGCAGGGTGACCAGGACCGCGCAGAAGGCCAGGACGATGCCCCGGCGCCAGATGCCCCGGTCCTCGCGCAGGCGGCCGAGCGCCGCTCGGAACCGGGATCCGGAGCGCTCGTCCCGGGCGCCGCCGTTCTCGGTCTCCGCCATGTCCACCCGCGCCATCACTCAGTCCTCACTGCCTTGCCGTCGTGCTGCCTTGCTCTGCGACCCGACGTCGACACTAGGTGATGCCGGGGTCCGCCGTACTGCCACGTGGGACGACAGGGCCGCGCGGCGGGTTCCGGCGTTCGACGCCCTGCCGGGGGCTGTGACAGAACGCGCACATTCGTACGCACATGCCGAAAATCTTCGGTGCCGGTGGCCGGCACGACGGCGGCCGTGCGGCGGCCACGGTGGTGTGAAGAGCGCCACTTCGCCGCACTTCCCCCGCCCCCGCGGGAAGTGCCACCATGGATGTGGTCCGGGGACGCCGTCAGGGCGCCTCGAGATGACGAAGGAGCCGTTCACCATGACGCCTCAGCCTGCCCCGACGCAGTCCCCCGACAGCAGCAAGGCGCTGTACGGAGGCAAGGGCACGCGCCGTATCACCGTCCACGACATCGCCGCCGCCAAGGCCCGTGGCGAGAAGTGGCCCATGCTCACCGCCTACGACGCGATGACCGCGTCCGTCTTCGACGAGGCCGGCATCCCGGTCGTGCTCGTCGGCGACTCCATGGGCAACTGCCATCTCGGGTACGACACCACCGTGCCCGTCACGATGGACGAGATGACCCTCCTGTCCGCCGCCGTCGTACGGGGCACCAAGCGCGCCCTCGTCGTCGGCGACCTCCCCTTCGGCTCGTACCAGGAAGGGCCCGTCCAGGCCCTGCGCAACGCGACCCGGCTCGTCAAGGACGCGGGCGTCGGAGCGATCAAGCTGGAGGGCGGCGAGCGTTCGCTGCCGCAGACCGAGCTGCTCGTCCAGGCCGGCATCCCGGTCATGTCGCACCTGGGCCTGACCCCGCAGTCCGTGAACACCATGGGCTACCGCGTGCAGGGCCGCACCGACGAGGCCGCGCACCGGCTGCTCAGCGACGCCAAGGCCGCCCAGGACGCGGGTGCCTTCGCCGTCGTCCTCGAACTCGTCCCGGCCGAGCTGGCCGCCGAGGTCACCCGCTCCCTGCACATCCCGACCATCGGCATCGGCGCCGGACCGCACACCGACGCCCAGGTCCTCGTCTGGACCGACATGGCCGGGCTGACCGGCGGCAAGGTGCCGCGCTTCACCAAGCAGTACGCGAACCTCCGCGCCACCCTCGGCGATGCCGCCCGGGCCTTCGCGGAGGACGTCAGCGGCGGGGCGTTCCCCGCCGAGGAGCACACCTTCCACTAGTCCCCCCTCGGCTAGTCGCCCCTGGCCACAGTGGTACGAACGACAGCCCGCCGACCTTCCCCCATCGGCGGGCTGTCGGTTTCCGTCGACGGGATGTGGGCCGCCTGTCGGTCGTCTGTCGGTGCGTTGTCGGTGGTGCCTGATGTAGTGGCTCCATGACGCGATCCACACACAACGCCGTCGAGGTACGAGGCCTCGTGAAGCACTACGGCGAGACGAAGGCCCTCGACGGGGTCGACCTCGATGTCCGGGAGGGCACGGTCCTCGGCGTGCTCGGTCCGAACGGCGCCGGGAAGACCACCCTCGTCCGCTGCCTGTCCACCCTGATCGTCCCGGACGCCGGGACCGCCACCGTCGCGGGCTACGACGTGGTGAAGCAGCCCCGCCAGCTCCGCCGCACCATAGGTCTCACCGGCCAGTACGCCTCGGTCGACGAGAAGCTGTCCGGCTGGGAGAACCTGTACATGATCGGGCGGCTGCTCGACCTCTCCCGCCAGGACGCCCGGCGCCGCGCCGACGAGCTGCTGGAGCGGTTCTCGCTCACCGAGGCCGCCAAGCGGCCCGCGGCGCAGTACTCCGGCGGTATGCGCCGCCGGCTCGACCTCGCCGCGTCGATGATCGGCCGCCCGGCCGTCCTCTACCTGGACGAGCCCACCACCGGCCTCGACCCGCGCACCCGCAACGAGGTCTGGGACGAGGTCAAGCAGATGGTCGCCGAGGGAGTGACCGTGCTGCTCACCACCCAGTACATGGAGGAGGCCGAGCAGCTCGCGAGCGAGCTGACGGTCGTCGACCGGGGCAAGGTCATCGCCAACGGCAAGGTGGACGAGCTCAAGGCCCGCGTCGGCGGCCGCACGCTCACGGTCCGCCCGGTGGACCCGGCCGACCTGCCCGCGATGGCGACGGCGCTGCGCGAGACCGGTCTGGACGGCATCGCCGGCTCGTCCGTCGTCCCCGACGAGGGCGCGATGTACGTCCCGATCCTGAGCGACGAGCAGCTGACCGCCGTCGTGGGCCTGCTGGGCGCGCGCGGCTTCGGCATCGCGCACATCGGCACCCACCTGCCCAGCCTGGACGAGGTGTTCCTGGCCATCACGGGCGAGAAGACCTCCGCCACGTCCGCTTCCGACACGATCACCGAGGAGGTCGCCGCATGAGCACGACCACGACCACGGTCACCAAGCCGCCCGTCGACACCCCTCCCCGGGTGCGGCGGGAGCCCGTCGACGAGGGCCGCATCGGCCTGCGCGCCAACCTCCGCCACATCGGCGCCCTGGTGCGCCGCAACGCGCTGCAGATCAAGCAGGACCCGGAGTCGATGTTCGACGCGGTCCTGATGCCGATCATCTTCGTCCTGCTCTTCGTCTACGTCTTCGGCGGCGCGATCTCCGGCAAGGGCAACAACGACGAGTACGTCAACTACGTGGTCCCCGGCCTGATGGCGATGATGGGCATGAACATCGCCATGGCCGTCGGCACGGGGGTCAACGACGACTTCAAGAAGGGGGTGATGGACCGGTTCCGCACGATGCCGATCGCCCGGTCCTCCGTCCTCATAGCGAAGATCGTCGTCGAGATCGGCCGGATGCTGATCGCCACCGCGATCCTGCTCGGCATGGGCTTCCTGCTCGGCCTGGAGATCAAGACCTCGGTCCTGGACCTGTTCGGCGCGATCGGTCTGTCGATGGTCTTCGGCGCCTCCCTGATGTGGATCTTCATCCTGCTGGGTCTGACGATGAAGACCGCGCAGGCCGTCCAGGGCATGGCGATGCTCGTGCTGATGCCGCTCCAGTTCGGCTCCTCGATCTTCGCCCCGACGTCCTCGATGCCCGGCTGGCTGGAGTCCTTCACGGACTACAACCCGCTGTCGAACCTCGCCGACGCCGCCCGGGCCATGATCAACGGCACCCCGGTGGGCAACTCGGTGTGGATGGTGCTCGGCTGGGCCGTGCTGATCACGGCCGTGACCGCGCCGCTCGCGGTGTCCAAGTTCCGCAAGAAGACCTGACCCAGCGGAGTTCAGGACTCGGCGCGCCCCTGGATCGCGTCGGCGCGTACGAGCAGGGCGGCGGCCTCCTCCACGGAGAGGCCGCCGCCTTCGGCGTACGCGGCCTCGAACGCCTCGTCGCCGAGGGCGGAGCGGGCCAGTTTCGTGGCGCGCTCCAGGTTCTCGCGCTCGACCGGGGCGAGCAGGTGGCCCTCCGGGAGCAGGCCCGCGTGCGCCCCGAGAAGCTGGGCGCCGAGGACCGCCGCGGGGCCGCCGAGACCGGCCAGGGCCCAGGCGGCGGTGGCCAGGTGGATGGCGGGCATCTGTGGGGCGACCATCATCGACAGGGTGCCCAGAGAGCGCTCCAGGGCCTCCCGGGCGAGGCCGAGCGCCGAGACGTACCGCCCGTCGAGGTTGTCCAGCCAGCCCAGGTGGCCGAGGGTGAACCCACCGAAGATCGACAGGGTCTCGGGGCTGAAGTCGTCGAGGAGCGAGGTCAGTTGCGCGCGGGCCTCGGCGACGCGGCCCGTCCTGCCGAGCAGGATCGCCAGGAACAGCCGGGCGGCGAGCAGTGGTTCGTGGCTGCGGTTCTCGCCCGCCGCCAGGACCTCGCGCAGGATCCGCTCCGCCTCCTCGGCACGACCGGTCAGCGCGAGCATGTCGGCGTACCGGGCGCGCAGCAGCGCCATCTGCGACTGGGCGCCGATCCGCTCGGCGTAGCCGATGGCGGCGGCGAAGTCCTCGGCGGCGCCCTCGAAGCGGAGCTGCCGCTCCTGGGCCTCGCCCCGTGAGGAGAGGGCCTCGGCCGCACCCCAGGAGTCGTCGAGGCGGACGAAGATCTCCAGGCTCTCCTCGGCGTCGTCCGCCGCGTCACCGGCCCAGTCGGCGCGGTTGGCCAGCAGGTTGGCGCGCAGCTGGAGGACGTTGGCGAGGTCCCAGTCGTAGCCGAAGCGGCGGCAGGCCTCGACGGTGGCGTCGAGCAGGTCGCGCATCCGGCCGGGCTCGCCGACGAGGATGACGGCGAAGACGACGAAGGAGCCGGGCAGCCGGCAGGTCTGCGGGAGCCCGGGCGGGTACACGGCGGTGATCCGCTTCAGCCGCGCGACCCCCTCGGGGGAGGTCCAGTCGGCCGTCATGTGGTCCATGTTGAGGAGCCCGACCAGCCGCACCCCGCGCCGGGCCTCCCACAGCTGCTCCTGGCTCAGCGGCGGGGGCGCGGCCGTGCAGGGCTCGTGGAGCGGTACGACGGGGGCGGTGGGCGGCTCGAAGGGGTCGGGGCCGAGGGCGGCGGCGGCCTCCGCCCAGTGCAGGGCGTCGGCGCGGAGGTCCCGCATCTGCCAGTACCAGAGGAGGCAATGGACGAGCACGAGCGCCTCGTGCTCGTCCCGGGCGGCGACGGCGCGGCGCAGGGCGGTGCGCAGGTTCTCGTACTCGGTCCGGAACCAGGCCATCGCCCGTACCTGGCCGCCGCCGCGCAGTTCGGGATCGGTCAGGCGGGCGAGCTCGCGGTAGTGGACCAGGTGGCGCCGCTCGGTCTCGGCCCGGTCCCCGGCCTCCTCCAGCCGCTCCCCCGCGTACTCCGCCACCGTCTCCAGCAACCGGTACCGCATCCCCCCGTCGTCGCCGGGCGCCGCCACCACCAGCGACTTGTCGACAAGGGAACCCAGCAGATCCAGGACCTCCCCCTCCGCCCCGGCCCCACAGACCGCCTCCGCCGCCTCCAGACCGCACCCGCCCGAGAAGACCGACAACCGGCGCAACACCGCCCGCTCGGCCTCGGCCAGCAGCTCCCACGACCAGTCGACCACCGCACGCAACGTCTGCTGTCGCGGCAGAACCGTCCGCGCACCCGACGTCAGCAACCGGAACCGGTCGTCCAACCGGTCCGCCACCTGACGCGGGGACAACATCCGCAACCGCGCCGCCGCCAGCTCGATCGCCAACGGGAGGCCGTCCAGACGGCGGCAGATCTCCGCACACGCCCCCGGGTCGTCCGCCGGATCGAACCCCGGCCGCGCCGCCGCACCCCGGTCCGCCAGCAGACGCACCGCCTTGTCCTGCGGCAACGGCTCCACCGGACGCACGAACTCCCCCGGCACACCCAACGGCTCACGACTCGTCGCCAGCACCGACACCCCCGGGCAGCGCGCCAGCACCACCTCCACCAGCGACGCCGCCGCACCGATCACATGCTCACAGTTGTCCAGCACCAGCAGCAGCCGGCGGGTCCCGCAGTGCTCCACCAGCCGCCCCAGCGGGTCGTCCGTGGTCCGCAGCCCCTCGGCGCCCGCGCCGCGCAGCACGGTCTCCCGCGCCCCGAGGGCCCCGAGCACGGTCTCGGGGACGGCCTCGGGGTCGGTGACGGGCGCCAGTTCGGCCAGCCACACCCCGTCGGGCCAGGCGGCTCCGGCGTCGGCGGCCCGCTCGGCCGCCTCCTGCGAGAGCCGCGTCTTGCCGGCCCCGCCGGGACCGAGGAGCGTGACGAACCGGCTGCCGCGCAGGTCCTCCTGAAGCCGGGCGATGTCCTGGTCCCGCCCGACGAAGCTGGTCAGCCGGGCCCGCAGGTTGCCGGGGCGGACGGTGGCGGGGGCGGAGGCGGCGGCGTGGGTGGAAGCCTGGGCGGGGGCAGGGGAAGGAGCGGAGGAAGGGGCGGAGGAAGGAGCGGAGGGAGGGGCGGAGGAACGAGCCGGGAAAGGGGCGGTGGAGGGAGCGGGGGCCGGGGCCGCGGGCTCCTGGGCGAGCAGCTCCGCGTGGAGGGCGCGCAGTTCGGGCGAGGGGTCGGTGCCGAGACTGTCGGAGAGGGCGCGGCGGAAGGACTCGTACGAGGCGAGCGCCTCCGCCTCGCGGCCCGCGGCGCGCAACGCGCGGATCCGCAGGGCCTGGAACGGCTCGTCCAGGGGGTGCGCCTCGCAGAGGGCGGCCAGTTCGGGGAGGACGGCGGCGGCCCGCCCCAGCGCGAGGGCCGCCGCGAAGCGGGCTCTTCGGGCGTCGAGCCGCCGCGCCTCCCAGCGGGCGACCTCCACCGCGCGGTCCGGCAGGTCCGCGAGCGCGGGCCCGCGCCACAGGGCCAGCGCCTCGTCGAGCAGCCGCGCCGCCCGAGCCGGGTCGCCCGCGTCGAGCGCCCGTACGCCCTCCCCCACGAGCCGCTCGAACCGGTGCGCGTCCACGTCGTCGGGGCCCGCCGCCAGCCGGTAGCCACCCGGCGCGGAGACCACGGCGTCCCGGCCGAGCACCCGGCGCAACCGGCCGACCAGGGCCTGGAGCGCGGCGACCTCGTCGGCCGGCGGGTCGTCGGCCCAGACCTCGGCGACCAGGGCCCCGACCGGAACCGTCCGGTCCGCACGGAGGGCGAGCACGGTCAGCAGCGACCGGAGCCGCGCGCCGCCGAGGGCGACGGGGCCGCCGTCGGCGGTGTGGACCTGGGTGGGACCGAGGACGGAATAGAGCACAGGCCCTATTCTCCGTGAGCCGGGGATCTTCGCAGGAACTCACCCCCGCCCCGGCACGTTTCCCGCACACACCCCGCCGCGCCCCAGGGAGACCCACCGATGACCACGGCCACCACCCGCACCCACGAGCGGAGGATCAGCCCGGTCTTCCTGGCGATCCTCGCCGTGATGGCGGTCACCGGCTGGGCGGTGTGGAGCGACTTCGCGTCCTCCACGGGCCTGGCGATCTTCCTCTTCGTGACCTCGGCGTGGATCGTCTCGCTCTGTCTCCATGAGTACGCGCACGCCCGCACCGCGCTGCACGGCGGGGACATCACGGTCGGCGCCAAGGGCTATCTCACGCTCAACCCGCTCGCCTACACACACGCGCTCCTCAGCATCGTCCTGCCGGTGCTGTTCGTGATCATGGGCGGCATCGGTCTGCCGGGCGGCGCGGTCTTCATCGAGCAGGGGCGGATCCGGGGCCGCTGGAAGCACAGCCTCATCTCGGCCGCGGGCCCGCTGACGAACGTGCTGTTCGCGATCGTCTGCACGGCCCCGTTCTGGCTGGACGCGCTGGACGGGGTCCCGCCGGCGTTCCAGTACGCGCTCGCCTTCCTGGCGTTCCTCCAGGTGACGGCGGCGCTGCTGAACTTCCTGCCGGTGCCGGGCCTCGACGGCTACGGCGTGGTGGAGCCCTGGCTGTCGTACAGGTTCAAGCGGCGGATCGAGCCGTACGCGCCGTACGGCTTCTTCGTGGTGATCGCGCTGCTCTTCGTCCCGGCGATCAACGGGGCGTTCTTCGACACGATCGACGCGTTGATGCGGGCGCTCGGCGTGCCGGAGATCTCCCGCTACTGCGGCTCGAACCTCTACCGGTTCTGGCAGGAGGCCCCGGAGCTCTGCCCGGTCTGACCGGTTGGCCGGTCTGACCGGTTGGCCCGGTCCGCCGTTCAGGCGGTCTCGGCGGTCCGGGTCTTCGCGCGGCGGAAGTAGTACCAGGCCATGTTGGAGGAGAGGCCGGCGAGGAGGACCCAGACGATCCCCAGCCAGCTGCCCGCGGCGAACGAGATGACGGCCGCGACGACGGCGAGGGCGCAGACGGCGAGGGCGTACAGAGCGAGGCGGGGCATGGGGGTCGGCTCCTGTCCGGGTACGGCTGATGGTGCCCGTCCAGTGTCCCCCATGCCCCCGCGCATACGGCACGCGGTCGGCGTCCGGCGCGGCCGGGCCGGAGACACCGGTCGCGTCCGGCGCGGCCGGGCCGGTCAGACGTCGGTGACCCGGAGGCCGGCGTGGGCCTTGTAGCGGCGGTTGACCGAGATCAGGTTGGCCACGAGCGCCTCGACCTGATGGGCGTTGCGCAACCGACCGGCGAAGACGCCCCGCATACCGAGGATACGGCCGGCCAGCGCCTGGACGATCTCGACGTCGGCGCGCTCCTCACCGAGGACCATCACGTCCGTGTCGATCTCGTCGATCGCGGGGTCCTGGAGCAGCACGGCCGACAGGTGGTGGAAGGCGGCGGCGACCCGGGAGTCGGGCAGCAGGGCGGCGGCCTGCTCGGCGGCGGAGCCCTCCTCGGGCTTGAGGGCGTAGGCGCCCTTCTTGTCGAAGCCGAGCGGATTGACGCAGTCCACGACGAGCTTGCCCGCGAGTTCGGCGCGCAGCGTCTCCAGCGTCTTGGCGTGCCCGTCCCACGGCACGGCGACGATCACGATGTCGCTGCGGCGGGCGCACTCGGCGTTGTCGGCGCCCTCGACGCCGAGGCCCAGCTCGTCGGCCGCGGTCTGCGCGCGGTCGGCGGCGCGGGAGCCGATGATCACCTTCTGGCCGGCCTTGGCCAGCCGGTAGGCGAGGCCGCGGCCCTGGTCGCCGGTGCCGCCGAGGACGCCGACGACGAGGCCGGACACGTCCGGGAGGTCCCAGGGGTCCTTGGGGGCGGGCTTGCTGTCAGTCGTAGTCATGGCCCCGACATTACTGGCCGGTCGCCCGGTCCGTCCCCGTACGTGCGCAGCCCTCCGCCGCCGTACGGGTGGACCCTCGCCTCCCCGTACGTACGGAACCCTCCGCCGCCGTATCGGGCCCCCGACTCCCACCCGTACGGAAGCCTCCGCCTCCCGTACGGGTGGGCCCCCGACTCCCGTACGGGTCGGCACTCCGCCTCCCGTACGGGGGCCTCCACCTCCCGTACGGGTGGACCCTCGGCAACCGGGCCGCACGGGCGGTCCCGCTGCGGCAGGATGCGGCCCCATGGATGCCGTACGGGTCGCGCTGCTGCGCGAGGTGCTCGCCGGGACGGAGTGGCCGAGGGCGGCCCGTCGGTTCGCGGGGTCGCTCCGGTCCTCGGTCGTCGCGCACGGGGGCGGGCTGCTGCTGGTGGGGACGGAGGGGTACGAGCCCTGGCACCTGGCGGCGCACCTCGTGGACGAGGCCGCCTGGTCGGGGCAGCCGGAGCTGGCGCCGACGCTGGTACGTCACCGGGTGCGGCCGGGCGACCCGGCGCACCTGGCCGTCGGTCTCGGGCGGCTCGAGGCGGCCCGGCGCGGGGCGACGCTGCTGCTCGTTGCGCCGGAGCGGCCCGACGCGGGGCTCCTGGAGCGGGTCCACGACGCGCGCCGGGCGGGGGCGACGGTGCTCTCGCTCGACGACGGTGACCCGGAGGTGGACGCCCTGGCGCACGAGGTGCTGGCGGTACGGGCGGGCGCGGAGGTGGACCTGGACACGGTCCAGCACCTGGTGAGCGCGGCGGCCGGGGAGAACAGCCTGCCGCCGCCGCGCGGACGGCGTCGCTTCCGTGACCGGCTCTCGCTCCTCGCGGACCATCTGACGTCACCACCGCCGACGGGCTGGTGACCCGTGTCACGTGCCCGATAATTGGCTTGCTCGCCGGTCGGCGGGCGACGGAGCATGGCCCTTCGTGACCTCGAAGCTCTCCGCCGTCCTGCCCGATCCGGCGCCCTGGCGTTCCTCCCGTGACTTCCGGCTCCTCTGGGTCCAGGGGCTGGTGACCACCTTCGCCAGTTTCATGGCGCTGATCGCGCTGCCGCTGCAGATCATGGAGCTGACCGGTTCACCGCTCGCCGTGGGTCTGATGGGCGCCGTCGAACTGGTCCCCCTGGTCGTCTTCGGGCTGTACGGCGGCGCGCTCGCGGACGCCGTCGACCGGCGGAAGGTGATCGTCGCGACGGAGGCGGGGATCGGGCTGCTCGCCCTGATCCTGCTGCTGAACGCGCTGCTGGCGGAGCCGCTGCTGTGGCCGCTGTACGTCGTCGCCGCCGGCGTCTCCGCGCTGGCCGGGCTCCAGCGCCCCGCGCTCGACTCGCTCATGGCCCGGATCGTCCCGCACGACCAGATGACGGCGGCCGCCGCGCTGAACTCGCTGCGCTGGCAGATGGGCGCCATCGCGGGCCCCGCGCTCGCGGGCCTGGTCGTGGCGTACGCGGGGCACGGGACGGCGTACGGCGTGACCGTCGCCGGCTTCGCGCTCTCCGTCCTGCTGTGCCGCCGCCTCTCCCCCGCGCCGCCCGCGCACGACGCCGAGAAGCCGTCGCTGCGCGGGATCGTGGAGGGCGCGCGGTACGCCTGGTCGCGGCCGGTGCTCCTCGGGACGTACGCGATCGATCTGGCGGCGATGTTCTTCGCCTTCCCGAACGCGATCTTCCCGTTCCTGGCGACGGAGCTGGACGCGGAGTGGTCGCTCGGTCTGATGTACGCGGCGGGCTCGGTCGGCTCCCTGGCCCTCGGCATGACCAGCGGCTGGACGTCGAGGGTCCGGCGGCACGGGCTGCTCGTGGTCTTCGGTGCGGCGGGCTGGGGGCTCGCGATCGCGGCGGCCGGCTGGTTCGACAACGTGTGGCTGGTGCTGCTCTGCCTGGGGTTCGCGGGCGCCGGCGACATGCTGAGCGGACTCGGGCGCTCCACGATCTGGAACCAGACGATCCCGGAGGAGCTGCGCGGGCGGCTCGCCGGGATCGAGGTGCTGTCCTACAGCGTCGGCCCCCAGCTCGGCCAGGTCCGGGCGGGCGCGATGGCGGGCTGGACGGGGACGCGGGCGTCGGTCTGGAGCGGCGGCGTGGCCTGCGTGGCGGCGGTGGGGCTGCTCTGCCTGACGCTGCCGAAGCTGCTCACGTACGACGCGGACACGGACGAGGACGCACGGCGCCACCGGGAGGCGCAGCGGGCACGCGAGGCGCGGAACGCGGCGGGGGCCGACGAGGCGCGCGGGGGGAACGAGGCGCCGGAGGGGGACGAGGCGCGCGAGGCCGGGACCACAGGGGCCCCGGCCTGACCGGACCGGACCGGACCGGTCCGGCGCGACGCGCAGCCGCGTGGTGCGGCGCGATGCCGTGCACGGTGCGCTACGGCGCGGTCCGGCCGCCCTCGCCGTGTGGGCCTAGTCGGGCGTCCCGTCCGTCTTCGGCGCGTCCTTGGGGGCGTCGTGCCACTTCGGGTCGGTCTCCCACTCCAGGTTGCGCTCCGCCGCGGTCTCCATCGCGGCGGACGCCTCCTCACGGCTGGCGTACGGGCCGAACCGATTCTTCGCCGGGCAGTCCGGGCCCTCCTCGACCTTCTTGTGCTCCAGGCAGTAGAACCACTCGCCCGGCTTGCCCACCGTGCGCTTCTTGAACAGGGCCATCGTCGGCTCCTTCCTCTGAGGCCATGCTGCCCCAGTCGCGGTCGTTAGACTCGCTGGCATGTCTGGCCAGTCGCTGCTCGTACCCGGGGAGCTCTCCCCCCACCGCTCCGTCCCCGGAGCCATCCGCCGTCCCGAGTATGTCGGGAAGCCCGCACCCACCCCGTACGCGGGGCCCGAGGTGCAGGATTCCGACACCGTCGAGCGGATGCGGATCGCCGGCCGCATCGCCGCGCAGGCGATGGAGGAGGCCGCCAAACACATCGCTCCGGGGGTCACCACGGACGAGCTGGACCGGGTCGCGCACGAGTTCATGTGCGACCACGGGGCGTACCCCTCCACCCTCGGCTACCGCGGCTTCCCCAAGTCGCTCTGCTCCTCGGTCAACGAGGTCATCTGCCACGGAATCCCCGACTCGACCGTCCTGCGCGACGGCGACATCGTGAACCTGGACGTCACGGCGTACATCAACGGGGTCCACGGCGACAACAACGCCACCTACCTGTGCGGCGACGTGGACGAGGAGTCCCGGCTGCTGGTGGAGCGGACCCGCGAGTCGCTCGAACGGGCCATCAAGGCGGTCAAGCCGGGCCGCCAGATCAACATCATCGGCCGGGTCATCGAGTCGTACGCCAAGCGCTTCGGCTACGGCGTCGTGCGCGACTTCACCGGACACGGCATCAACTCGTCGTTCCACTCCGGGCTGATCATCCCGCACTACGACTCCCCGCACGCCACCACGGTCATCCAGCCCGGCATGACGTTCACGATCGAGCCGATGCTGACGCTGGGCACGCACGAGTACGACATGTGGGAGGACGGCTGGACGGTCGTGACCAAGGATCGTAAGCGGACGGCTCAGTTCGAGCACACGCTCGTCGTCACGGACACCGGGGCCGAGATTCTCACGTTGCCCTGACACCTCCCCGGGGTAGCGTTTTTACCGACAGGACGTCGGGAACCAATTGACTTAGGTAAGCCTAAGTAGCAGTATCTTCACAGGTTCCCGTCCCCATCGGCCTCGGAGGCACGCCTTGGACACGCCCTTCTCGACGCTCATCCGCACGGCCTCTCACGAGCAGCACACCGAGGCGGAGACGTCGACCTTCATGAGCGACCTCCTCGGCGGCCGGCTCGCCGTCGAGGCGTACACGCGGTACACGGAGCAGCTCTGGTTCGTCTACCGCGCGCTGGAGGACGGCGCCGAGGCGCTGAAGGGCGACCCGGTGGCGGGTCCGTTCATACAGCCGGAGCTGTTCCGCACGGCCGCCCTGGAGCAGGACCTCGCTCATCTGCGGGGCCCGGACTGGCGCGCCGGGCTCTCCCCGCTGCCGGCCACCGCCGCGTACGCCGCGCGGGTGGCCGAGTGCGCGCGGGAGTGGCCGGCCGGCTATGTGGCGCACCACTACACGCGCTACCTCGGGGACCTCTCGGGCGGCCAGATCATCCGCGACAAGGCGGAGCGCACCTGGGGCTTCACGCGCAAGGGCGACGGCGTCCGCTTCTACGTCTTCGACGAGATCACGAACCCGGCGGCCTTCAAGCGCGGGTATCGCGAACTGCTCGACGGGGTGAACGCGGACGACCTGGAGAAGCAGCGGATCATCGACGAGTGCAAGCGCGCGTTCGACTTCAACGGCGCGGTCTTCCGGGAGCTGGGCAGCGAGTTCCCGCTGACCGCCGCCTGACCGTACGGCGGGCGTGACCAAGGGGTGAAGGGCGCGTCCTGGCGGATGGAGGGCGTGACCTGGCGGGGCATGACCTGGCCGGCGTGACCTGGCGGGGCGTGACCTGGCGCGTGAAGGGCGCGTCCTAGCCGGTGAAGGGCGTGACCTAGCGGGTGAGGGTCCGCTCCAGGCGGACACGGCCGCCGAGTTCGATCACACCATCAGGGCCGGGGGCGGTCAGGAGCTGCGACCCCCGGCCCTGCGTGATGTTCAGGGCCCGGCCCAGCAGGGCCGTGAGCAGCAGGGCCGCCGCGCCCGTCGCCTCGTCCTCCTCGATGCCGTCCCCGCGCCCCGGGAAGCCCCGCGCCCGGACCCGCCCGGCGGCCTCGTCCTCCCAGGCCCAGGCGTAGATCCAGTCCCCCGGCTCGGGCACGTCCAGCGCGTCGACCTCGGCGGCAGAGCCGTACCGCCGCAGGGTCCGCGGCGGGGCCCACTCGGCGCGGGCCTCGATCCAGGTGAACTCCCCGTCCCCGCGCACCCACACCTCGCCCGCGGGCGGCCGGACGGCCTCCAGGTCGAGCAGCCAGGCCGCCCCGACCAGCGGATGCCCGGCGAACGGCAGCCGGACTCCGGGCGTGTAGATGTCGACGACCCCGCGCTCGGGGTCGTCGACGAACACGGTCTCGCTGAACCCGAGTTCCTTGGCCAGCGCCTGTCGCGCCGCCTCGTCGGGGTACGCGCGCCCGTCCCGTACGACTCCCAGCGCGTTGCCGTACCCGCCGTCACCGGCGCAGAAGACGCGCAGCACGTCGATGTCGGTGGCCGCCCTCGTCCCGGTCGTGTTCATGCAGGAATTCAAGCATCCTGCTCGTCCCGCGCGCGGGACGCACCCGGAATCGGCAGCCGGGCGGGCACAGACCCCGGGCATGCGGCAGGGCCGCACCGCCGTGTCGGGGGTGCGGCCATGCCTGGTGGGGGGTGGCTGTCTCGGGCGTCGTCGCGTCAGGACCGCGTGGCGCGGCGGCGGACCGCGAGGACGACGGCCGCGCCCGCGGCGGCGGTGGCGCCGGCCGCGCCGAGCAGGGCGCCGGTCGGGAGGTCCGCGCCGGTGGCGGCGAGCGCGCCGGAGCCGCCGACCGTGCCGCCGACCGTGGTCGAGCCGCCGGCGGTCGAGCCACCGCCCGAGCCACCGCCCGAGGTGCCGCCGGTGGTGCCGCCGGTGGTCGTGGACGGCAGCGTGGCGTCCTTGTCGACCGTGAGGGCGACGGTCACCGGGTCGATGGCGGTGCCCGGCGTGTAGAAGGCCTCGCCGTTCGGGCCCGCGAACTGGGCCGCGCCGTCCTTGGTCAGCGTCGCCGGGACGTTCGTGAGCGTGACGACGCCGTTCTTGGCCGCGTAGTCCGCCTTGGCGAGGTCGAGGGCGGCGAACGTCACGTCGTTCCTCGTGCCCTTGGCCGTGGTGACGTCCGCGACGACCGTGCCGGAGGAGCCGTCGGCCTTCACCTTCACATCACTGATCGCCAGGTCGATGGTGTGCGCGGCGCACTCGAAGCGGACCGTGCCCGTGAACGCGGCGTCGGTCTCGCGGGCCTTCGCGTCCCAGGTCCCCGAGCCGAGGGCGAAGTCGTACACCGCGCCGTTCTTCGTCGCGCCGCCGGTGGTGGTGGCCTTGCCGCCGCAGGTGTTCACGACGTACGAGCGCCAGGACTCCTTCACGCCCCAGGTGAGCTTGCCGTTCAGGACGGACGGCGTGCCGGTGGTCGGCGCGGTCGTGGGGGCCGCGGTGGTGGGGGCGGCCGTCGGCGGGGCGGTGGTCCTGGTCGGCTTCGGGGTGGGGGTGGGCGTGGTGGTCTTCGTCGGGGTCGGCTTCGGGCCGCCGCCCGCCTTCACCGTGAGGGTGGCCGGGTCGAGCGCGGCACCCTCCTGGTAGAAGCCCGCGAAGGCCTCGGCGCCGGCCTTGGTCAGCTTCGCCGGTATGTCCTTGAAGACCATCGCGCCGCCCGCGCCCTGCCCCGGCCGCACGGCGGTCATGTCGAGCGCGGCGATCGCGACGTCGTCGCGGGTGACGAACGTGCCGTCATTGGCCTTCGTGACCGTGTCGGCCGTGATCTCGCCGGTCGGCGCGGCCGTGCCCTTGGTCGAGAGCTTCACGTCGGAGAGCGTGATGTCGAGGACGCCGTGGTGGGCCTCGAAGTGGACGCTGCCCTTGAAGGAGTTGGCGGTGGCGTGGGTGCCGGTGTCGTACGTACCCGTGCCGTCGACGAAGGTGAACACCCCGTTGTTCGCGGCCTGCTTGGCACCGCCCGCGACGGTCGTCTTCCCCTGCGCCATCGGAGAGGCGAGGTACGTCCGGAAGGACTCCTTGAAGCCCCAGTCCAGCGTGCCCTCCTTCAGCTCCATGACGGGGGAGCCGCCGGCCGCCTTGTCGGGTCCGTCCGCGGCGAGGGCGGGCAGGGCGAGGACGCTCGCCCCGAGGGCGGCGGCGGTGGCGACGGCCGCCGCGAGGGCGACGGGTCGGCGAGTGGTCGTGGCCATGGTGGGTGGTCTCCTACGGGAAACGGATCGGGGGTGATCAGGGGGATCCCGGGGGGGGATCGGGGGATTGCGGGATCCCGGGGGGCCGGGGGGCTTACGGGATCGGCGGGGTTCGGTGGGACCCGGGGGGATCGGCGGGATCCGGTGGACCCGGGGGGATCGGTGGGATCCGGGGGGATCGGTGGGATCCGGTGGGATCCGGGGGTGAGGCGGGGAGGAAGTGGGGCTCAGGAAGCCGACGTGCGCGAGCGGCGGCGTACGGCGACGAAGACGGCGATCGCCGCCGCCGACAGCACACCCACGCCGAGCGCGACGTACGGGGCCGTCGTCGAGGAGTCGTCGGCGGCCGCCGCGTTCGCCGGAGCGGCCGGGGCGGAAGCCGACGCGGATCCCGCCGCCCGCCCCGGGGCGGCGGCCGACGCCGAGGGGCTGGTGTCGCTGCCGAGGTCGGGCAGGGCCGGGAGCTGCGCCTTCGCGTCGACCGCGAGGGCCAGCGACACGGGGTCCATCTCCGTACCGGCCTTGTACATCCCCCCGAACGCCTTCGCGCCGCCCTCCGTGAGGGTCGCCGGCGCCTCGGTCAGGACGGCGAGGCCGTTCTTCGGGGCGAAGTCCCGGGCCGTGAAGGTGATCAGGGGCACGGCCTTCCGGACCGTACCGGCGCTGGTGACATCGGCGCTGAGCGTGCCCGTGCCGCCGGTCACCGTGACCGAGACCTGGTCGAGGGCGAGGTCGAGGTGGGCGCCGGTGAAGCGGACCGAGCCCGCGAAGTCGGCGTCGAGGCTCTGCTTCCTCGGGTCGTACGTGCCCTTCCCGCGGGGGAAGCGGAAGAGTGCGCCGCCGTCCTGGGCGCCCGCCGACAGGGTCCACCTGCCCTGGGCGATGGAGCTGGTGACGTACTCGCGGAAGGTGCGGCGCACGCCCCAGTCGACGGCCCCGTCCGCGAAGCCGCCGGTGGTGGCGGAGGGGGACGCGGACGGCTGGGGCGGCGTGGTCGCCGTCGGCGCGGCGGTGCCCGCCTGCACGTCCACGGTCAGGCTGATCGGGTCGAGCGGTGTGCCGGCGGTGTAGTACCCGGCGAAGGCCTTCGCGCCCTGCGAGGTCAGCGTGGCGGGCACGTCGGTCAGGGAGACCGGGCTGCCGCCGCCGCGCATGTCGATACCGCCGAGGCCGAGCGAGGCGAGCGGCACCTGGGAGGAGGTGGTGGTCCGCCCCGACCCCTTGGCCTTGCTCGCCATGTCGGCGTAGAGCGTGCCGCGCCCGCCCTCGATCCGCACCCGGGGCCGGCTGATCGTCAGATCCAGCTCGTGGGCGCCGTCGCTCCTGCGGTGTCCGAGGAAGCGGACCCCGCCGGAGAAGCCGGCGGTGAAGGCTCCGGTCGCGGGGTCGTACGAGCCCCGCGCGGAGTGGAAGCGGAACTGGCTGCCGCCGACGGTGGCGGCGCCGCCGGTGAGGCTCCAACCGCCCTGTGCGATGGGACCCGTGACGTAGCTCTGGAACGAGGACTTGATTCCCCAGTCGAGCCTGCCCCCCTGCACGGTACGGCCCGCGGCCTGGGCGGCGGTGGCCGGAAGCAGGGAACCGAGGAGCGCCGCGAAGAGCATGACGACGAAGACCCGGGCGGGTCTGGACAGCAGCATGGAACCCCTCCGAGGGCTAGCAAGTGAGGTAAGGCTAACCTAAGCTATCCGGAGGCGGGGCGACAGACTGCCACCCAGAACGAACAGGACGGAACAGGACGGTGCTTCCTCGTGCAGAGATCCCGCCTCGCGGGCGTGCTGATGTCAGCGCTCGCGCTCGCACTCCTGGCGACCGGCTGCGGCGACGGAAGCGCCCCGCGGCAGGACGCCTCCCCGGCGAACTCCACGCGGGCGAAGGCCGCCCCCGACCGGGTCGAACCGCTGCCCGGCGCCCCGGAGTCCACGCTCCCGGCGACCGTGGACTCGGCGGACGGCCGGAAGGTGACCGTCACCTCCACCGAGCGGATCGTCCCGCTCACCGGCTCCCTCAACGAGATCGTCTTCACCCTCGGTCTCGGCGACCGGGTCGTCGCCCGGGACATCACGGCCACCTTCGAACAGGCCGCGAAGCTCCCGGTGGTGACCCGCGCTCACGACGTCTCCGCCGAGAGCGTGCTTTCGCTGCGGCCGACGCTCGTCCTCGCCGACACCTCCACGGGCCCGGCCGAGGCGATCGACCAGATCCGCGACGCGGGCGTCCCGCTCGTCGTGGTGACGCCGGCGAAGGAGCTCGCGGACGTGTCCTCCCGGATCGACACGGTCGCCGCAGCGCTCGGCGCACCGGCGGCCGGGGCCGCGCTGAAGCAGCGCACCCAGGACCGGATCGACGCCGTCCGCCAGGGCATTCCCGCCCGGAACGGCACGAAGGACAGCCCGCGCGTGGCCTTCCTCTACGTGCGCGGCTCGGCCGCCGTCTACCTGCTCGGCGGCGCCGAGTCCGGTGCCGCCTCCCTCCTGGAGGCGGCGGGAGCGGTCGACGCGGGCAAGGAGTCGGGCTTGAAGAAGGACTTCACGCCCATCACCAGCGAGGCGCTGGCCGCCGCCGCGCCCGACGCGATCCTCGTCATGAGCAAGGGACTCCAGTCGGTCGGCGGTGTCGACGGACTGGTGAAGATCCCGGGCGTCGCGGAGACCCCGGCCGGCATGGACCGCCGGGTCGTCTCCATCGACGACGGCGTCCTCCTCAACTACGGCCCGCGCACCGACGAGGTCCTGAAGTCTCTCGTCGACCAGCTGTACGGGGCGACCGAGTGACCGCCGTCGACGACTCGGTGGCACAGCCGCGTGGCAGGGCCGCCACGCTCGCCCTCGTGCTCCTCGCCGTCCTGGTGGTCCTCGCGCTGCTGTCGGCCGGCATCGGGGCGTACGAGATCCCGCTCGGGGACGTGCTCGCCTCCGTGCAGCACCGGCTCGGCCTCGGCGGCCACGCCCTGGAGCGGTCGGCGGAGAGCGTGCTGTGGAACATCCGGCTCCCCCGGGTGGTCCTCGCGATCCTCGTCGGCGCCTCGCTCGGCTGCGCGGGCGCCCTGATGCAGGGCGTGTTCGGCAACCCGCTCGCCGAGCCCGGGGTGATCGGCATCTCGGCCGGCGCGGCCGTGGGCGCGGTCGGGGCGATCGCGCTCGGACTCAGCTTCTTCGGCAACTGGACCGTGACCGTCTGCGCGTTCGTCGCCGGGCTCGCCACCGTCTTCCTCGTGTACGCGATGTCCCGCGCGGGCGGCCGTACGGAAGTGGTGACCCTGATCCTCACCGGCATCGCGGTGAACGCCTTCGCCGGCGCCCTGATCGGCCTGTTCATCTTCTTCGCGGACAACACGCAGATCACCCAGATCACCTTCTGGCAGCTCGGCTCGCTCGCCCAGGCCACGTGGCCGAAGGTGCTCGCCGTGCTTCCGTGCGCGCTGGCCGGTCTGGCCGTCGCCCCGTTCTACGCCCGCAGGCTGGACCTCCTCGCCCTCGGCGAGCGGCCCGCCCGACACCTGGGCGTGGACGTGGAGCGGCTGCGGATCGTACTGATCCTGGTCGTCGCCCTGCTCACCGCCGCGGCGGTCGCGGTGGCGGGCATCATCACCTTCGTGGGCCTGCTCGTCCCGCACCTGCTGCGGATGGCGAACGGCCCGGGCCACCGCTTCCTGGTCCCGGGCAGCGCGCTCGGCGGCGCGGTGGTCCTCGCCGCCGGCGACCTGGCGGCCCGCACGGTCGCGGCCCCGGCCGAACTCCCCCTGGGCGTCCTCACCGCCCTCTTCGGCAGCCCCTTCTTCTTCTGGCTGCTGCGCAGGACCCGTCGTAGGCAAGGTGGTTGGGCATGATCCGCGGTCTGTCACGTCTCACGGTCCGGGGCCGCGAGCTTCCCGACCCGCCGGCGCCGGGCGAGGTCGTGGCCGAGGCCCGGGGACTTCGGGTCGGGCTCGGCGGGCGGGAGGTCCTCGGCGGGGTGGACACCCGCGTACGGGCCGGTGAGGTGCTGGCTCTGGTGGGGCCCAACGGCGCCGGGAAGTCGACCCTGCTGAGCGCCCTCGCCGCCGATCTCGCCCCGGCCGGCGGCGAGGTACGGATCTGTGGCCGGCCCGCCACGGCCTGGTCGGCGCCCGAACTCGCCCTGCGCCGGGCGGTGCTGCCGCAGGCGGCGGCGCTCGCCTTCCCGTTCCCGGTCGCCGAGGTGGTCCGGATGGGCCGAGCCCCCTGGGCGGGGACCCGGTGCGAGGAGGAGGACGAGGCGGCCGTCGCCGAGGCGATGGCGGCCACCGAGGTGGCCCCGTTCGCGGACCGCCCCTTCTCCGCGCTCTCCGGCGGCGAGCGGGCCCGGGTCGCCCTGGCCCGGGTGCTCGCCCAGCGCACCGCGCTGCTGCTGCTCGACGAGCCGACGGCCGCGCTCGACCTGCGCCACCAGGAGCTCGTCCTGCGGGTCTGCCGCGAACGCGCCGCCGCCGGCGTGGCGGTGGTGGTCGTCCTGCACGACCTCGGCCTGGCCGCCGCGCACGCGGATCGGGTCGGGGTGCTGCACGCCGGCCGGATCGCCGCCGAAGGGCCGCCGTCGGAGGTCTTCGAGGAGGAGCTTCTGAGCCGGGTGTACCGGCAGCCGGTGGAGGTGCTCGCGCATCCGAGGACCGGGGTTCCGCTGGTCGTTCCGCGCCGCGCCGCCCACAGCGGCGAAACGGACGAACCGGGCGTCTTGACCCGCACTTGACGCACCCATGGCACGTCGATGGGGGGTCTGTGACCTTGCCGTAGCCGAGCCCGGAAGGTGAGAGCCGAATCACTGGACGTCCCGTTTCGGGTGAGGTAAGCCTCGGTTAAGTTAGGCCCGCCTCACCTCGCCGTCGCCCTTCCTGGAGCCCCTATGCGCGCCGTCCGTCTCACCGTCGTCACCGCCGCCGCCACCGCCGCGGCTCTGGCCGCCGTCACGGGCTGCGCCGAGAAGGGCGACGCCAAGGGTGGGGACGGCTCCGTCCAGGTCGTCGCCAAGGACGACTCCTGCGAGGTCTCGGCGAAGGAGTTCCCGGCGGGGCACGTGGAGCTCGCCGTCGAGAACCGCGGCACCAAGGTCACCGAGGTCTACGTCCTCCACCCGGACGACCGGATCGTGACCGAGCGCGAGAACATCGGCCCCGGCACCAAGGCCACCATCACCGCCGAGGTCAAGGCCGGTGAGTACGAGATCGCCTGCAAGCCCGGCATGACAGGTGACGGCATCCGCCAGAAGGTCACCGTCACCGGTGGCGCCGCGGCCGCCAAGCGCTCCCCCGAGATGGACGCCGCCGTCGCCGCCTACCGCCAGTACGTGCAGGCGCAGGCCGACGCCACCCTGCCGAAGGTGAAGGTCTTCACCGACGCCGTCCGCGCGGGTGACGTCGAGGCCGCGAAGAAGGCGTACGCCGACTCGCGTATCGGCTGGGAGCGCACCGAGCCGGTCGCCGAGTCCTTCGGCGACATCGACCCGAAGGTCGACGTCCGCGAGGACGGCCTGGAGGCCGGTCAGGACCCGGCGAAGGACTGGACGGGCTGGCACCGCCTGGAGAAGGCGCTCTGGCAGGACAAGAAGATCGGCGACCGCGAGAAGCAGCTCGCCGACATCCTCGACAAGGACCTCGCGGACTGGGTGAAGCGGGTCGGCAAGGCCGACATCACCCCGACCTCGATGGCCAACGGCGCCAAGGAGCTCCTGGACGAGGTCGCCACCGGCAAGGTCACCGGCGAGGAGGAGCGTTACTCCCACACCGACCTGGTCGACTTCAAGGCGAACGTGGAAGGCGCGCAGAAGTCCTTCGAGCTCCTCAAGCCGGTCGCCTCGAAGAACGACCCCGCGCTCGTCACCACGCTCGACAAGCAGTTCGCGGCGCTGAACGCGCTGCTCGACAAGTACCGCACGGACAAGGCGAGCTACGTCTTCACCTCGTACGACAAGGTCGGCAAGGACCAGCGCAAGGAGCTGTCGGACGGCGTCAACGCGCTGGCCGAGCCGCTCTCCAAGCTCGCCGCCGCGGTCGTGAAGTAGGGGGCGCCGGCATGCCCGACACCCACGAGAACGGGGCGAGCACGGCGCCCCCCGGCGCCTCCCGGCGCACGGTCCTGAGCTGGGGCGGTGCCGGGCTCGCGCTCGGCGCCGCCGCGGCCGGCGGCGCCGTCGCCCTGTCCCGTACCGACGAGGAGACCGTCCCCGCGGCCGACAGCGGCTCGGCCGTCCCCTTCCACGGCGCGCACCAGGCCGGCATCGCCACCGCCGTCCAGGACCGGCTGCACTTCGCCGCCTTCGACGTGAAGACGACCGACCGCGCCGAGCTGATCCAGCTCCTCAAGGACTGGACCCGCGCGGCCGAGCGGATGACGGCCGGTCACGAGGTCGGCGAGGGCGCCTACGGCGGCCTGCCGGAGGCTCCCCCGGACGACACCGGCGAGGCCCTCGGCCTCCAGCCGTCCCGGCTCACCCTCACCCTCGGCTTCGGGCCCACCCTCTTCGACGGGCGTTTCGGCCTGAAGGACAGGCGCCCGGGGGCCCTGGTCGACCTGCCCCGGTTCCCCGGTGACAACCTCGACCCGGCACGCAGCGGCGGCGACCTCTGCGTCCAGGCCTGCGCCGACGACCCGCAGGTCGCCGTGCACGCCATCCGCAACCTCGCCCGCATCGGCTTCGGCAAGGTCGCCGTCCGCTGGTCGCAACTCGGCTTCGGCAAGACCTCCTCCACCACGCCCGACGCCCAGACCCCGCGCAACCTGTTCGGCTTCAAGGACGGCACCCGCAACATCGCGGGCACCGAGACCGAGCGGCTCGACAGGCACGTATGGGTCTCCGGCAGGGACGCCGAGGGAGCCGCCTCCTGGATGGACGGCGGCTCCTACCTCGTCGCCCGCCGCATCCGGATGAACGTCGAGACCTGGGACCGCACCCCGCTCGCCGAGCAGGAGGACATCTTCGGCCGCGACAAGAAGGAAGGCGCGCCCGTCGGCAAGGCCAAGGAGCACGACGAACCGTTCCTGAAGGCGATGAAGCCCGACGCGCACGTCCGCCTCGCCCACCCCGACACCAACGGCGGGGCGACGCTCCTGCGCCGCGGCTACTCCTTCACCGACGGCACCGACGGCCTGGGCCGCCTGGAGGCGGGCCTGTTCTTCCTCGCGTACCAGCGGGACGTCCGCACCGGCTTCATCCCGGTGCAGACCTCGCTGGCCCGCGCGGACGTCCTCAACGAGTACATCCAGCACGTGGGTTCGGCGCTCTTCGCCGTCCCTCCGGGCGTCCACGACGAGGACGACTGGTGGGGCCGTGCGCTTTTCTCCTAGAGAACGAGAGACCCCGGGCTCTCCGGGACGGGAAGGACCGACGTGTTCGGCAACTATCTGATCGGTCTGCGCGAGGGGCTGGAAGCCAGCCTGGTCGTCTGCATCCTCATCGCGTACCTGGTGAAGACCGGGCGCCGCGACGCCCTGAGGCCGATCTGGATCGGCATCGGGGTGGCGGTCGGCATCGCGCTCGCCTTCGGCGCCGCGCTCGAATTCGGCTCGCGTGAGCTGACGTTCGAGGCGCAGGAACTGTTGGGCGGCTCGCTCTCCCTCCTGGCGGTGGCCCTGGTCACCTGGATGGTCTTCTGGATGCGGCGCACGGCCCGGCATCTGAAGGCGGAGCTGCACGGCAAGCTCGACACGGCGCTTCGGATGGGCACCGGCGCCCTGGTCGCCACCGCCTTCCTGGCGGTGGGCCGCGAGGGTCTGGAGACCGCGCTCTTCGTGTGGGCGTCGGTACGGGCCTCCTCGGACGGCACCTCCGCGCCGCTGGTCGGGGTGCTGCTCGGCATCGCGACGGCGGTGCTGCTCGGCTGGCTGTTCTACCGGGGCGCGCTGCGGATCAATCTCGCGACGTTCTTCACCTGGACCGGCGGCATGCTGGTCGTGGTGGCGGCCGGTGTCCTCGCGTACGGAGTGCACGACCTCCAGGAGGCGCGCTTCCTGGTCGGCCTGGCGAACAAGGCCTTCGACATCTCGGCGACGATCCCGCCGGACAGCTGGTACGGGACGCTCCTCAAGGGCGTCTTCAACTTCCAGCCGAACCCGACGGTCCTCCAGGTCACGGTGTGGGCGCTCTATCTGGTCCCGACGCTCGCGCTGTTCCTCGCCCCGGTAGGGTCGGGTCCGTCCGTGCCGGTGGAGGAGCAGAAGGCGACCGATGAGAAGGCCGAGGCGCCCGTCGAGGGCACGCACTGAGCTGGGGCGAGCGTCGAGGGCGGGTGCCGGGCTCGGGCGACGACCGTCGAGGACGTGGCTGGCGACGGCGGCGGCGAGCGTGCTGGCCCTGACGGCCGGTGGCTGCGTGACGGTGCACGGCGAGCGGGAGTTGGTGCCGGCGGCGACGGAGGCCGAGGCCGCGCAGGCCCTCAAGGACTTCACCGCCGCCTACAACAAGGCCGACAAGGCCCATGATCCGACCCTCGACGCGGACCGGGTGACCGGGCCGCTCGGGGCGATCAACCAGGCCGGTCTGAAGTCCCGTTCGATCACCGCGCCCGAGGGCAACGCGGAGCACAAGCCCCTGGAGCTCACCGACGCGACGTTCGTCCTCCCCAAGAAGGCGGGCTGGCCGCGCTGGTTCGTCGCGGACACCGACTCCAACCGGGACACCGACGAGGGCAGCGGCGACAACCGCTGGCTCCTGGCGTTCGTGCGCAACGGCCCGGACCAGCTGTGGGAGGTCGCCTACATGGCGATCCTGACCCCGGACGAGATCCCGGCGTTCAGGACGGAGGGTGGGTTCGCGGTGCCGGTCCCGACGGACTCCACCGCCCTCGCCGTCGCGCCCAAGGACCTGGGCCGGGAGTACGTCTCGTTCTTGACGGACGGGGAGCCGGGGCCGTTCGCGGCCGGGCCGCACACCACCGAGTGGCGGGAGCAGCGGAAGAAGAACGCGAAGCGGGTGGGGATGGCGACGCAGTACGCCGACCAGCCCACGGACACCGGGGACTTCACGCCGCTGGCCCTCGCGACCGAGGACGGCGGGGCGCTGGTCTTCTTCGCGACGCGTTTCTTCGAGCAGCAGACGGCGGCCCAGGGGTACCGGCCGAAGGTCAGCGCCGATGTGAAGGCGCTGATGACGGGCGAGGTGAAGAACACCGTCACGAAGGAGTGGGTGTCGAGCCAGTCCGTCCTGGTGAGGCCCGCGGGCACGGACCGCGACGGCGTCACGGTCACCGGCAGGCTCCAGGGCGTCACGAGCGCGAAGGGTTCGTGACGGGAGCGGGCCGCGACGGCTCGGGGTTCCGCGGCTCAGCGGCGGCCCAGGGTCCCGCGGCTCAGCGGCGGCCCAAGGTCCCGCGGCTCAGCGGCGGCCCAGCGGCCAGGCGACCTCGGGTTCGACGTGCTGGTCGCCGCGCTCGGCCGCGTGGCGGGCGCAGGCGTCGGTGAGGGTCTCCAGGAGGTTCAGCGGGTCCGGCAGCGCGTGCTCGGGGCCGCGGACCCAGGCCACCGACGGCTGTTCGTCCTCGTCACCGATGAGCCGGGCCGGGGGTACGAGGACGTAGCTGCCGCGACAGTGCCAGCGCAGCCCCGGATGCTCGTCCATGGTCTCCGGATGGCAGTCCAGCTCGCAGGGCCACCACTCGTCCTCGTCCTCGGGGGTGCCCCGGGTCGCGGTGAAGAAGAGCATCCGGCCGCCGTCGCCGGCGCTCTCCGCGGACCCGGCGACGGGTCCGACCTCGATGCCCTGGTCGAGCAGCCGCTCCAGGGCGGCCCGGCCGGCCGCCAGCGGTACGTCGAGGACGTCGTGGACCATGCCGGTGGCCGTGATGAAGTTCGCCTCGGGCTCGTTGCGGGCCCAGCGCTCGATCTGGGCGCTGTCGGTGGTCGACTGGGTCTGCCAGGCGAAGGAGACGGGGTGCCGGGCGGGGGTGGGACAGCCGATGCGCTCGCAGGAACAGCGGTAGCCGACGGGATAGGCGGCGGGGGCGAGCGGGAAGCCGGCGGCGGCGGTGGCCAGGAGCAGTTCCTCGCGGCGGTTCTCGTCCTCGGCCGCGGTGCGTTTCGGGCGCCTGCGCAGCCACTGCGGGATTCTGCTCTCCGTGCCGCGGTAGCGGCCGATACCGTCGCCCATCTATCCCCTCACACCTGTACTCGCCTGTTCGGCTCTGCCCATCGTCGCATCTTCCCGTGCTTCAGGTGACCGGAGTACCCAACCGGGGTACGTACCGGGGTTACGCCCTGGGCGCGAGCCCGCGCAGCGCGTAGTCGACGAGGGTGTCGGCGTAGGCGTGGGTGAGCGGCAGGGTGCGGTGGAGCCAGCGGTGGTTCAGGGGCCCGACGAGGAGTTCGAGGGCGACGCGGGGGTCGATGTCGGGGTCGACGTCGCCGGCGGCCTGGGCGGCCTCGATGCGGCGTACGTAGTGCTGGAGCTGGGGTTCCAGGAGTTTCTCGACGAACTGGGCGCCGAGTTCGGGGTTCACGACGCCCTCGGCGGCGAGGGCGCGGGAGGGGCCGTCGTAGGTGGGGTCGTTCAGCTCGTCGACGGTGGCACGGAGCACGTACCTGAGGTCGGCGGCGAGGTCGCCGGTGTCGGGGATCTCACTGTCGGCGTCGCCGCCCAGCGCCTCGTTCGCCTGGGCGGCGAGGTCCAGGAAGGCGTCGAGGAGGACGGCGGCCTTGGAGGGCCACCAGCGGTAGATGGTCTGCTTGCCGACTCCGGCACGGGCGGCGATGCCCTCGACGGTCGTCTTCGCGTAACCGGTCTCGGAGACGAGGGCGAGGGCGGCGTCGAAGATGGCGCGGCGGGAGCGCTCGCTGCGACGGGAGGCGTCGGGGGTCCTCGCGGCGGGGTCCCGGGGGCTCGTGGTGTCGGGCATGGCCCCAATCTAGCAGCGGGCGAGACGCTACGTCTCGCCTGGCGCGGCCCGCGCGTCCCTATGCCCCGTCCGGTGGTCGACGGAACCACCCGAACGGTTCACTGCGCCGAGCCGGTGGAGGGCGGACCATGGGCACCGTCAGACGACATTCTCTCCGTCCGTGAGGAGCCCTCATTGCGCCAGACCCCGCGCGAGGCCTCGCCCCGCCGTTATCTGATGTGCCCACCCGCGCACTTCGAGGTGACGTACTCCATCAACCCCTGGATGGACCCCACGAAACCGGTCGACCTGCCGCTCGCCCTCGCCCAGTGGGAGGACCTGACGGCCCGCTACCGCGCCCTCGGCCACACGGTCGAACTCCTCGACCCGCGTCCCGGCCTGCCGGACATGGTCTTCACCGCCAACGGCGCGACCGTGGTGGACGGCCGCGTCTTCGGCGCCCGGTTCGCCCACCCGGAGCGTACGGGCGAGGAGGAGGCGCACCTGGACTGGTTCCGCGCCAACGGCTACGCGGAGGTGCGCGTCCCGGACCACGTGAACGAGGGCGAGGGCGACTTCGCGGTGACCTCGTCGTGGATCCTGGCCGGCCGGGGCTTCCGCTCCATCCCGTTCGCGCACCTGGAGGCGCAGGAGTTCTTCGGCCGCCCGGTGATCGGCCTGGAGCTGGTGGACCCCCGCTACTACCACCTGGACACCGCGCTGTGCGTCCTGGACGCCGAGGGCGACGAGATCATGTACTACCCCGGCGCCTTCTCCCCGGGCAGCCGGGCGGTGCTGTCCCGGCTCTACCCCGACGCCCTGCTCGCGACGGAGCGGGACGCCGAGACGCTCGGCCTGAACGCGGTCAGCGACGGCCTCCACGTGGTGCTGCCCCAGGCCGCGGTGGGCCTCTTCGAGCCGCTCCGTGACCGGGGCTACGAGCCCCTGGGCATGGACCTGTCGGAACTGCTCAAGGGCGGCGGCAGCGTGAAGTGCTGCACCCAGGAGCTGCGTCCCTGAGATTCCCGACGTCTCGGATGTCAGCCGATATTCCCGATGTCTCGGACGTCAGCTGACGTTCCCGACGTCCTTGCAGCCGCGCGTCCCGTCCGGCGATCCCGGCCGGGGCGCGCGGCGGCCTCGTGCCGACTACTCCGGCGGCCACGAGTCGCCCCAGTCGACGTCCCTGGCCGCCTTGTACAGCGCACCGTGGCGCTTGGTGACCGTCTCGCGGGTCAGCCCGGTCTCCTCGGGACCGCAGAGGTCCAGCAGGACCTGGCCCTTGCGGATCTGGGGCTTCCGGATCACCCGCGCGACCGCCGGCGTGACGGGGAACCGGGTCGCCGCCACGTAACCGAACTTCTCGTCCTCGTACGGCAGCGAGCCGCCCTTCACCTGCCGGTGCAGCGAGGACCTGCTCACCCGGGCCGCGAAGTGGCACCAGTCCTTGCCGGGCTCGATCGGGCAGCTCCCGCTGTGCGGGCAGGGCGCGGCCACGGTGAAGCCCGCCTCGACGAGGAGGGAGCGCGCGGCGATGATCCGCTCGTAGCCGTCGGGCGTGCCCGGCTCGACGATCACGACCGCCTGCGCGACCCGCGCCGCCTCGGTCACCAGCGCCGTCCGGTCGGCCTCGGTCAGCTCCTTCAGCACGTACGAGACGGTCACCAGGTCCGTCGGGTCGAGGCGCAGGGCGCCGCCGATCCTGGCCCGCCGCCACTGCGCGTCGAAGACCCCGTCCGCGAGCTCCTCGCCCAGCGCGAGGGCGGGCTCCGCCCAGTCGAGCACCGTCGTGCGCGGGGTGCCGTCCCAGGCCTCCGCGACCGCCCAGCTCGCCGCTCCGGTGCCGCCGCCGACATCGGTGTGCGTGGCCGGCCGCCACGCGGGCGCCGCGTCCCGCAGGGCGTCGAGGGACGCCCGTACGGCCTCGAACGTCGCCGGCATCCGGTACGCGGCGTACGCGGCGACGTCGGAGCGGTCGCGCAGCACGGGGGCGTCGGTCGGGGTGGTGCCCCGGTAGCTGGCGATCAGCCGGTCGACGGCCGAGGTCGCCTGGCGCGGCGGCAGTCCGGCGAGGAGTCCGGCGAGCGCTCCACGCAGCGCGTCACCGGAAGCGTCACCAAAGGCTCCGCCGTCCGCGTCGGCGGGGGCGTCGGCGGAGGCGTCGCCCGACGGGAGCCGGTCGCCGGAGGGGAGGGAGGGGAAGGCGTTCACCTCGACATTTTAGGCGCCTTCCGTCAGACGGTCTCCGGGGTACGCCACGGGCGGCACAGGCCCAGGAAGCAGGCGAGCGCCCCGGCCGCGCAGACCAGCTGGACGACGGCCATCGGCACGGCCGTGGCCTCCCCCGCGATGCCGACGAGCGGCGAGGCGATCGCGCCGATCAGGAAGGACGAGGTGCCGAGGAGGGCGGAGGCGGAGCCGGCCGCGTGCGGGGTGCGCATCAGCGCCTGCGCGTTGGTGTTGGGCAGCACGAGACCCATCGCCGACATCAGGACGAAGAGGCCGGTGGCCACGGCCGCGAGCGAGGGCTTCCCGAGGACCCCGCTCGTCATGACCAGCAGCGCCACCGCCGCGAGCAGGATCACGCCGAGCCCCCAGCCCAGCGTCTTGTCCATGCTGACCCGGCCGACGAGGAGCTTGCCGTTGATCTGGCCGACGGCGACCAGACCGATCGAGTTGACGCCGAAGAGCAGGCTGAAGGTCTGCGGCGAGGCGCCGTAGATCTCCTGGACGACGAAGGGGGAGGCCGAGATGTACGCGAAGAGCGCGGCGAAGCCGAGGCCGCCGGCCAGCACGTAGCCGGTGAAGACCCGGTCGGCGAGCAGCCCGCGCATGGTGCGCAGCGCCTGGCCGACCCCGCCCTCGTGGCGCCGCTCCGGCGGCAGCGTCTCGCCCAGCCACTTCCAGACGACCAGGGTGAGCAGGACGCCGATGACGGCCAGGACGTGGAAGACGCCCCGCCAGTCGGTGATCCGCAGGATCTGGCCGCCGATGAGCGGGGCGACGACCGGGGCGACGCCGGAGATCAACATCAGGGTGGAGAAGAACCGGGCCATCGCCACGCCGTCGTACAGGTCGCGGACGACGGCCCGGGCGATGACGATGCCGGCCGCGCCCGCCAGGCCCTGGAGCAGCCGGAAGGCGATGAGCAGCTCGACGGTGGGCGCGAAGGCGCAGACGGCGGTGGCGGCGACGTAGACGATCATGCCGATGAGCAGCGGGCGGCGGCGGCCCCACCTGTCGCTCATGGGGCCGACGACGAGCTGGCCGAGCGCCATGCCGGCGAGGCAGGCGGTCAGGGTCAGCTGGACGGTCGCGGCGGGCGAGCGCAGCGCCTCGGTGACCTCCGGGAGCGCCGGGAGGTACATGTCCATGGAGAGTGGCGGGAGCGCCGTGAGCCCGCCGAGGACGAGCGTGACGAGCAGGCTCGCGCGCCGGGCGGGGGTGTTCGCGAGGGGGCCGGCGGGGCCCCCGGGTATGTGTTCCTGCGATCCCTGCTTCGTGGGCTGGCCGCTCTCCGGCATCGACTGCTCCATTTCGTTGAAACCTTCCCTATGCTCTCAGCTCGTCGGGGCGGGTCGGGACCTTTCTGAAGGGGTGGGGCATGGCGAGGACCGTGCGGTGGGGTGTGCTGGCCACGGGCGGGATCGCGGCGAAGTTCGTCGAGGATCTGCGGGCGGCGCGGGACGCGGAGGTGGTGGCGGTGGCCTCCCGTACGGAGGCGTCGGCGCGGGCCTTCGCCGACCGGTTCGGGATACCGAAGGCGTACGGCGCGTGGTCCGCGCTCGTCGCCGACCCGGACGTCGACGTGGTGTACGTGGCGACCCCGCACCACGCGCACCGGCAGGCCGCCGGGCTGGCTCTGGAGGCGGGCAAGGCGGTCCTCTGCGAGAAGGCTCTCACTCTGAACGCGCGCGAGGCAGAGGAGTTGGTCGCGCTCGCCCGGGACCGTGGTCTCTTCCTGATGGAGGCCATGTGGATGTACTGCAACCCGCTGGTCCGGCGGCTGGTGGAGCTGGTCGGGGACGGGGCGATCGGCGAGATCAGGACCGTCCAGGCGGACTTCGGCCTGGCGGGCCCGTTCGCCCCGGACCACCGGCTGCGCGATCCGGCGGTCGGCGGCGGGGCGCTCCTGGACCTCGGCGTCTATCCGGTCTCCTTCGCCCAGCTGCTGCTCGGCGAGCCCGACAGCGTGCAGGCGCACGCGCTGCTCTCGCCCGAGGGCGTGGACCTGAACACGGGGATGCTCCTCGGCTGGTCCTCGGGCGCCTCGGCCCTGCTGTCCTGCTCGCTCGTGGCGGACACCCCGATGACCGCGTCCGTGACGGGCTCGGCGGGCCGGGTCGACCTCCCGGCCGGTTTCTTCTTCCCGGACCGGTTCACGCTGCGGCGGCCCGGCAGGGAGCCGGAGGAGTTCGTCCTCGACGGCGACCGGCAGTCTTTGCGGCCGGAGGCGGAGGAGGTCATGCGGTGCCTGCGCGCCGGTCTGACCGAGTCCCCGCTCGTCCCGCAGGCCGGTTCGCTCGCCGTGATGCGGACGCTCGACGCGGTACGGGACCGCATCGGCGTCCGCTATCCCGGCGAAGGGGCGGGCGAGGAGACCGCCGGGCTGGTCGCTACGCGGGCTTGAGGCCGGGGTCGCCGACCTCCGTCACGAAGGACCCGGCCGTGGTGACCGGTGCGCCCGGGGTCGTCACGGCCGAGACCGTACGGAAGTCGGCGCGGGCGCCGTCCTCGCCGAGCGCGACCGTCACATAGCCGCGCCGGCCGTTGTAGAACTTCAGGTGCGGGTTGGCGGCGGTGAGGTTGTCGTAGTTGGCCGGCCGGTCGGCGCCGTCCTTGCCGCTGGCGATCGAGGTGGCGACGATCTCGGTGCCGAGGGTGCGGGAGCCCGGGTCGCGGTGGTCGGCCTTGATGTCGAGGCCGTAGCCGACGTGGACGTCACCGGTGAGCACCATCAGGTTCTCGACGCCGGCCGCCGCCGCGCCGTCCAGGATCCGCTGCCGGGAGGCCGGGTAGCCGTCCCAGGAGTCCATGGAGAGCTTGAAGTCGGCGGTCGGCACGTCGCGCCGCTCGGCGAAGACGACCTGCTGCGGGACGACGTTCCACAGCGTGTTCGAGGCGCGCCAGCCGTCGAGCAGCCAGCGCTCCTGCGTGGCGCCCGTCATCGTGCGCGCCGGGTCCTCCGACTCGGGTCCCGGCACCCGCCAGCCGTCGCCGTAGGCCTGGTCGGAGCGGTACTGGCGGGTGTCGAGGATGTCGAACTGGGCGAGCCGGCCGAAGCGGAGGCGCCGGTAGAGCGTCATGTCCGCGCCCTCGGGCTGCTGGGGCCTGCGCAGCGGCTGGTTCTCCCAGTAGGCGCGGTAGGCGGCGGCGCGGCGGAGCAGGAACTCCTCCGGCGGCACGTCGTTCTCGGGGGTGCCGCCCGCGTAGTTGTTCTCCGTCTCGTGGTCGTCCCAGGTGACGGCGAAGGGGTGCGCGGCGTGGGCGGCCATCAGGTCGGGGTCCGACTTGTAGAGGGCGTACCGCAGCCGGTAGTCCTCCAGCGTGATCGTCTCCCGGTTGAAGACGGCGGGCAGCCGGCGGTCGGTGTAGGCGCGGGCGCCCCCGGTGGCGGTGACGGCGTACTCGTAGAGGTAGTCGCCGAGGTGGAAGACGACGTCGACGTCCTCCTGCGCGAGGTGCCGGTAGGCGGTGAAGTAACCGTCGTGGTACGCCTGGCAGGAGACGGCGGCGATGCTGAGCTCGGAGATCCGGGCGCCGGCGGCGGGGGCGGTGCGGGTGCGGCCGACGGGGCTGGTCCAGTCGCCGACGAGGAACCGGTAGTAGTACACGCGGTCCGTGTCGAGGTGGTCGACGGGGACGTGGACGCTGTGCTGGAACTCGGGGTGGGCGGTGACCGAGCCGCGCCGGACCGTCCGGGTGAAGCGCTCGTCGTGGGCGAGTTCCCAGCGGACGGCGACCCGGGCGCGGGGCAGCCCGGCGTCGGCCTCGAAGGGGCGGGGCGCGAGCCGGGTCCACAGCAGGACGGAGCCGGGCAGCGGGTCGCCGGACGCCACCCCCAGGGTGAACGGGTTCTCGGTGATGCGGCGCGGGTTCAGCTCGGCGGCGCTCGCCGCGCCGGCGGCCGGCAGCTGGACGGCGAAGGCGAGCGCGGCGGCCGCGCCGGTGGCGGTGAGAAAGCGGCGCCGCCCGAAGTGCCGGGCCGCGGCGCGGAGTTCGTCGGTGTGGTTCGGCATGGAAGCCTGTGCGGGTGTCATATGCCCCTCCCCTGACGGATGGTGTCCGTGAGGCATTGGAGTGGCACGGAACGACGGCGGCTTGTCGGGTACAGGACATCCGCGTGTCGGACAGATGAGTTCCCTGTGCACGGATCTCCCGTACGCTGCGCGCCCATGAGCACTGAGTCGCGCATCGCAGTGGTGACGGGAGCGGGTTCGGGGATCGGCCGGGGGGTGGCCCTGGCCCTCGCCGGGGCGGGCTGGTCGGTGGCGCTGGCGGGCCGGCGCGCCGAGCCCCTTCAGGAGACGGCGTCGGCCGCCGGCGGAGCCGAGGTCCTGTGCGTCCCGACGGACGTGACGTCGCCGGAGGCGGTGGCCTCGCTCTTCGAGGCGGTACGGGACCGGTGGGGCCGGGTCGACCTGCTCTTCAACAACGCCGGCACGTTCGCGGGCGGCGGGACACCGGTCGAGGACCTGCCCCACGAGACCTGGCGCGCGGTCGTGGACGTCAACCTGACGGGCGCGTTCCTGTGCGCCCAGGCGGCGTTCCGGGCGATGAAGGAGCAGTCGCCGCAGGGCGGCCGGATCATCAACAACGGCTCGATCTCCGCGCACGTACCGCGCCCGCACTCGATCGCGTACACGGCGACGAAGCACGCGATGACGGGGATGACGAAGTCACTGTCGCTGGACGGGCGTCCGTACCGGATCGCCTGCGGTCAGATCGACATCGGCAACGCGGCGACGGAGATGACGGCGCGGATGCAGACGGGCATCCTGCAGGCCAGCGGGGAGCTGGCGGCGGAGCCGGTGATGGACGCGGCGGACGTGGCGGCGACGGTGGTGCACATGGCGGCCCTGCCGCTGGAGGCGAACGTGCAGTTCGCGACGGTGATGGCGACGACGATGCCGTACATCGGGCGGGGGTAGGAGCGGGGCTCCGCCCCCGCCCGGGGGGGCACAGGGGTACGCCCCAGCCCGGGGGAGAGGCTCCGCCCCTGCCCGGGGGGCACATCGGTACGCCCGCGGGTGGGGGTACGCCCGCGGAGGCCTGGGGCCCGCGGGGGCCTGGGGCCCGCGGAGGCCTCGGGCCCGCGGGGGCCTGGGGCCCGCGGAGGCCTCGGGCCCGCGGAGCCCTACGCCTGCCCGGTCTCGAACCGGGCGACCTTCCCGTCCTTCACGTCGAACCGCCAGGCGGTCCGCATCTCGCCCCAGGTGTCGTTGCGGTAGCGGGCGACGAGGGCGCGCCCGCCGTCCTTCTCCGACTCGATCTCCATGTGGCCGCGCGAGGAGAAGATCTCCTTGTCGGTCCACTCGTCGACGCTCCGGTCCGAGCCGTCGTCGGACATGGTGGCGTCGGGGGTGAGGACCGCGAAGAAGGCGTCGCGGTCGTTGGCGTTGAGGGCCGCGACGAAGGCACGTACGGCAGGGTCGCTGAGTCTGTCCACGGGGATGGTCATGGCCCTAGCCGTACACCGCGCCGCCCTCCTCGCAGGGGACCCCGGCCAGAGGTGTGGCGCGCGCCGGTGACCGCACTCGGCCACCTGGGCGAGCTGGCAGGCTGACCGCCATGACCGACCCGTGGAACACCATCGACCGGCTCGCCTCCTGGATCTCCGCCCACCACGATCTCCCGCCCGAACAGGACGTCCTGCTGCGGGTCCTGAAGCTCTCGGAGGAGGTCGGCGAGGTGGCCCAGGCCGTCATCGGCGCGACGGGCCAGAACCCGCGCAAGGGGACGACACACAGCTGGCAGGACGTCGAGTCGGAGCTGTGCGACGTGATCATCACGGCGATGGTGGCCCTGCGCACGCTGACCCCGGACGCGCCGGACGTCTTCGCGGGCCACGTCCGGCGGGTCGCGGAACGCTCGCTGGAAGCCTGACCGGCCGGCCCGGCGGCCCGGCGGCCCCGCCGCTGCCGGAGCGGCCGGCGGGCCTCGCTGTCAGTCCCGTACGTCATCCTGGTGACATGCCCCTACCCCGAGCTGCCTGCCCCGTCTGTGGCCGTGCCGTCGCCCTGATGCCCACGAGGAGACTGGGCCACGGCGTGGTCGTCGACCACAAGCGCGAGCGGAAGTCCCTGATGCTGTGCGCCGGTTCGGAGACCCATGTGCCCTTGGCCCACGCGACGGCCTGGCAGCTGGAACTCCACTCCGGTGACCAGGCGGCCCCCGGAGTGGAGGAGACGATGCCGCTCTTCTGACGGGGCGACGGCGTCACAGTGCGGACCTGCTACGACCAGACGGTGAAGGTGACCGACACCGAGGACTTCCTGCCGGCGGCGTCGGTGACCGTCAGGGTCGCGTTGCGGAAGCCCCAGGTGGTCGGGGTCCCGGAGACGACGCCCGTGGAGGCGTTGAGGGAGAGCCCGGCGGGCAGGTTGACGGCGCCGAACGTGTACGGGGTGGTGCCGCCGGTGGCCGTGAGGGCGAGGCCGAAGGCGCGGCCCACGGAGAGGGTCTGGCTGCCGGGGTGGGCCAGGGTGGGCGTGCCGGAGCCCGGGGCGGTGACGGTCCAGGAGAAGCTGGTGGAGCCCTTCTTCCCGGTGGCGTCGGTGGCGGTCACCGTCACGGTGTGGGAGCCGGCCGTGGTCGGTGTGCCGGTGATGGTGCCGGTGGCGGAGGCGATGGTCAGGCCGGCCGGGAGGCCGCTCGCGCTCCAGGTGTAGGGGGCGGTGCCGCCCTCGGCGGTGTTGGTGGCCTCGACCCGGGTGCCGGTCGCGGAGGTCTTCGCGGAGACGGCGCCGACGGTCACCTCACCGGGCTGGGGGGCGGAGGTGACCAGCGAGGCACCGAAGCGGTTCAGGGCCTCGTTGACGGGCTGGAAGATCGTGTACTTCTCCCCCGAACCGCCGGAGCAGGTCGCGCTGCCGCCGCCGGAGTGCAGGCCCACCGCCTTGCCTCCGGTCGCGGTGACGTAGGCGCCGCCCGAGTCGCCGCCCGCGGAGCAGGCGCTGGAGTAGGACAGGCCCGCGATGACCACGTTGCCGTAGTCGACGGTCTGGTTGACCTTGGTGACCTCACCGCACTGGAAGCCGGTGGTCTGGCCGGACCGGCAGACGGCGGTCCCCACGACGGCCTCGGCCGACCCGGTGACGGCGACCTCGCCCTGGCTGCCCTTGGAGACGGTCGGCGACAGGTTCCACCCGGCCTGGTCGACCTCGACGATGCCGAAGTCGCCCTCGGTGGCGTTGACGCTGCCCGTACCGCCCTTGTTGGAGGTGCCGACCCGGGTGCCGTCCTTGCCGTACGCGGCCTGGTTCGCGTCGTTCGTGCAGTGGCCGGCCGTCAGGAACGCCTTGCCGCCGCCTGCTCGTGTGACGGCGAACCCGATCGAGCAGGGGCTCTCGCTGCCGGGGACCCACTTGTCGCCGCCCACGACGTTTCCGCCCTGCTGCCGGGGCGCGTCGCCGGACTCCACCACACGGACCAGGTCGCCCAGAGCGGCGAGGCGGGCGCGCAGTGCGGTGGTCTCGGTCGTGGAGCGGGACGGGTCGACGGTGACGTCGATCCGGTTGGCGCGCCCGTCGGCGCCCCAGGACAGCACGCCAGGAACGTCCTCGGCCCAACTGCCTATGGAGCGGACCGCGTCGTCGAGTTGGACGCGGGTGTGGCGCACGTCGTGGGCGACGGCGCCGGCCCGGCGGGCCGCCGCCGCGTCCGCGGCGCCGGTGACGGCGGCGTGCAGCCGACCGTCACCGGCGTCGAACCACAGTCCGGCCACCCGGTCGCCGATCGTGGCGCGGACGACGGTCGCGGCGGTGGTCGCCTGCTGTTCGGCCGCGATGCGGTCACGGACCCCGTCGGCCGTCAGACCGAGGTCGCGGGCCATGGCGGCCTGGATGTCGGCGGGCACCTGGTGGGCGGGCGAGGCACCGGACGGGGCACCGGCGTGGGCCGGCGCGACGGCCAGTCCGGCCAGCGCCGCCGCGGCCACGAGACCGGCCAGGGCGGACCGGCTGCTTGCAACGCGCATGGGGCGTTCCTTTCGGCGATGAAACCGCTGGGGCCGCCGGTGGAAGGGGGGTTTCACCGGCCGGCCGGGACGTTCCGGGAAGCGGGGTGCGGGGAGGGCACGGGTGGGACCGCTGTCCCGGAGGGCCACAGCGTCATCGCACGAAGTCGGCCTGGGTATCCGGGCGTTCCCTTGCGTCACCGGCGCCGGAATCCGGACACCGGGCTCCGGGTGGAGCCGTGCGGACGCCTGCCGCTGCGCCGGCGGTTCGCCGACGGACGCGACAGAACGGGACGTTGCGGGTGGCGAGGGGGGGCGGCGGACGACCGGACGGGCATCGGGGGTATCCCTTGCGTGCCTGCACACCGGGATCGACGGCCTTCCGGGCCGGAAGGGCGGCAACTACGGTGCCCGGTATGAAGGGACCCGGGGTACCTGAGTTCGCGCCAGGCGCGGCCACCGAAGGCTGGGCCGCGCTGGTGGCCACGGCCTCCGGCCTGCTGGAGCGGCACGGGACGCTGGCCGTCTCGGCCCCTTGGGGCGCGGGCAAGACGACGCTGCTGGACAGCCTGGAGGAGGCCGGCCGCGCAGCCGGACACCGCTGCCTGCGGGTGACCACCCGAGAGGGCGACCAGGAAATCCCGTACGCGGCGCTGGCGCAGATACTCGACGTACGGGGCGCCCTGGCCGGCTCGGCGGGGTGGGCCGGCATGGCCGGCTCGGCGGGGTGGGGCGGCATGGCCGACTCGGCGGATCGGGGCGGCATGGCCGACTCGGCGGGGTGGGACGCCAGGGCCGCCTCAGCGAGGCCCGGGCCGTGCCTGAGTCCGGGTCCGGGTCCGGGTCTGGGTCCGGGTCTGAGTCCGGGTCCGGGTCTGAGTCCGGGTCCGGGTCTGAGTCCGGGTCCGGGTCTGAGTCCGGGTCCGGGTCTGAGTCCGGGTCCGGACCCGACCCCTCACCCCGCCTCACCCGACCCGATCCGCCGGAGCGCCCCCGCGGGCACAGCAGGACGAGTCGGCCTCGCCCGCGTCCCGGCGGAGGCCAGGCTGTGGCTTCAGTGGGCGCTGGCGGACCTGTGGGCCGACGGGCCGCCCGCCCTGCTGGTCCTCGACGGTGCCCAGTGGATCGACCCCGCCAGCGCCGACGTCCTGGCGAGCTGCCTCGCCCACGCCCCCGCCGGCAGGACGGCGGTCGTGGCCGCCGAGCGCACCGCGAGCCACCCGGCCCTCGCGGCGCGGCTGCTGGGCGGGCACCCACCCGTGATCCGCGTACCGGCGGCGGACCTCGAGGAGACCGCCACGATCCTGGAGCGGTTCGCGCTGCCCGCCCGCTGGGCCGCGCCCGTGCACCGCTACTGCGGCGGCCACCGGGGTCTTCTGGCCACCTGCTGCCGCTCCCTCGCCGAGACCGGCCGCGCGTCGGCCGACAGCGCCGCCGCGCGGGCCCCCGGCAGTCCGGGGCGGCCCCGGGAGGTCCGCGAACTCGCCGCGACCTGGCTGGCCACCACGTCCGACGCGGTGCGCTGGACCCTGCAGATCGCGGCCCTGGCCCGGTCCCCCGACGCCGACCTGCTCCGCCAGGCCGGCTGCGCCCAGGCCGAGGACCATCTCGACCAGGCCCTGCGCGCGGGTCTGTTGGCACCCGACGACACGGCCGGGGCCCTCGGCTCCCCGCCCGCCCGCACCCGCTTCGCGGCCGAGGCACTCGCCGAAGCCGCCGCTGTCAGCAGCACGGCCGGACAGCGCCGCCGCCACCATCAGGCGCTCGCCGACGCCGTCCACGACCCGGTCCAGCGCGTGCGCCACCGCGCCCTGGCCCAGGCCGGCACCGACCAGGCCGTCGCGGAGGACACCGCGCACGCCGCGTCGATCGCACGCGCGGCCGGTGAACGGCTGCTCGCGGCGGAGCTGATGCTCCTCGCCTCGCGCCTCACCCCCGCCGACCGCCCCGGCCCGCGCCTGGACCGGCTCGCCCGAGCCGCGCAGGACGCCGCCGCCGCGGGCTCCGCCGACCTGGCCGAGGAGGCCGCCACCCGGATCGCCGAGGACCGCGGCAGCCCCGCACAGCAGGTGTCCGCGTGGCTGGCCGTCGCCGACGCCCGCGGTCAGTGCCTCGCCGAGTCCACGTCGCTGCTCGCCACCGCCCGCAGGACCGCAGGCGGCGATCCGGCGCTGCTCGCCGCGATCGAGCTGCGCAGCGCCGTCCAGGCCAACGTCGCCGCGGGTGACGCCACGCTCGCCCTCCACCACGCCGACACCGCGGCGTCGCTGGCCCGCCGTTGTGGCGACGCGCCTCTGGAGGCGGCCGCACTGACCATGACCGCGCGGATGGAACGCGTGCTCGGCCGGTCGGAGACCGCCTCGGCCACCCTGACGGCCGCGCTCGCGCTCGCCGTCCCTCCGCAGCGCATCGGCATCCGTAACAGCCCCCAGTACCTGTCCGCCCGTCACGCCGTCTTCGACGGCCGTCTGGGCGCGGCCCGGACCGCCCTCCTCGAGCTGCTGCCCGCCGCCGAGTCCTCCGGTGAGGCCGAGGACCTCGTCGACATCTGGCGCAGCCTCGCCGAGGTCGACTCCGGCCTCGGCGCCTGCCGCCGCGCGCTGCGCTGGTCGGTCAAGGCGGTCGAACTCACCGCCGCCGCCGGCCTCTCCCCGGGACCCGCCTGGTACACCGCCGCCCTCGCACACAGCCACGGCGGAACCTTCGCCCAAGCCCTGCGCTACGCCGCCCAAGGCGTCCGCGCCTCCCGCGAGGAACACGACACCCTGCACACCACCCGCGGCCTGTGGATCCTGGGCGCCGTCCACCTCCACGTCGGGCAGGTCGAGGAGGCGGTCACGGCTCTGTCCGAGGTGGCCGAACTCGAAGCCCACGCCGGAGCGGCCGACCCCGCCATCCTGCGCTGGCAGGCCGACGCCGTCGAAGCCTTCGCCTCCTCGGGCCGCACGTCACCCGCCCACCACCTGCTGGACCGCATGCAGCGGTCCGTGGGGCCGCACCCCGGCCACGCGGCGCTGCGCGCCGCCCTCACCCGGGCCCGGGCCGCCTGTCTCCACCTCGACGGCAGGAACGACGAGGCGGTCGAACTCCTCGACGACGCCGGCCGCGCCTTCCGCCGCCTCGGCCGCCCCGTCGAGGAAGGGCGCACCCACCTGGTCCGCGGCCGCGTCGAACGCCGTCGCCGCCGGGCCGCCGCGGCCAGGACCGCCTGGGAGACGGCGCGCGCCGTCTTCGAGGACGCCGAGGCCCGGCCCTGGACCGCGCTCACCGACCGTCACCTCTCCCGGCTGACCGGCCGGCCCCCCGTCCCCGACGCCGCGGCGGGCCGCGCGGCGCAGGACGGCCCGACGGCCCTGACCGAGCACGAACTGCGGCTCGCCGGGCTGGTCTGCGCCGGCGCCACCAATCAGGAGGCCGCCCAGCAGATGTTCGTCTCGGCCAAGACCGTCGAATCGACGCTGAGCCGCATCTACCGCAAGCTCGGTGTCCGCAACCGGACCCAGCTCACCGCCACACTGGCCCCGTGAGGCCACTCTCTTCACACGGTGTCGGCGGTGAACCCGCCCGCCGGGGCGGTGGCCCGCTCCACCGCACCCCGACCTGAGGAACCCCTCGTGGAAGACGCCCCCCTCGACTATCAGAAGCTGCTCGAACAGATCGCCTCCGACGTCGCCCCCCTGGTCGGCAGCGGCACTCCGGCCGAGTACATCCCGGCGCTCGCCGGGGTGGACCCGGACCAGTTCGGCATGGCGATCGCCGGCCTCGACGGGACGGTGTACGGGGTGGGGGACTGGCGGACGCCGTTCTCCGCGCAGTCCGTCACCAAGGTGTTCGCGCTGGCCCTGGCCCTCGCCGAGGGCGGCGACAGCCTGTGGGAGCGGGTGGGCCGGGAGCCGTCCGGCAACCCGTTCAACTCGCTGGTGCAGCTGGAGTACGAGAACGGCGTGCCGCGCAATCCGTTCATCAACGCGGGCGCGCTGGTGGTCACGGACCGGCTGCAGACCCTGACCGGTGACGCCAGCAGCGAACTGCTGGCGTTCCTGCGGGCGGAGAGCGCCAACCCGGAGCTGGGGTTCGACGCCGAGGTCGCCGCCTCCGAGCAGGCGCACGGCGACCGGAACGCGGCCCTGGCGCACTTCATGGCGTCGTACGGCAACATCGACAATCCGGTGCCGGACCTCCTGGAGCACTACTTCTGGCAGTGCTCCATCGAGATGAGCTGCGCCGATCTGGCGCTGGCCGCCCGCTTCCTGGCCCGGCACGGGCTCCGTGCGGACGGTTCCCGGTTGCTGACCCGCAGCGAGGCGAAGCAGATCAACGCGGTGATGCTGACCTGCGGGACGTACGACGCGGCGGGCGAGATCGCCTACCGGGTGGGCCTGCCGGGCAAGAGCGGGGTCGGCGGCGGGATCGTGGCGGTGGTGCCGGGCCGGTGCACGATCGCGGTGTGGAGCCCCGGGCTGGACGCGCACGGCAACTCGGTCGCCGGGGTGGCGGCCCTGGACCGCTTCACCACCCTGACCGGACTGTCCATCTTCTGACCCGGACCGCCCCTCGCGTGCCCCGGACCGCCCCTCGCGTGCCCTGGACTGCCCATCTTCCGACCCGGACTCGGAGGCGGCTTCGCCCCCGACGCGCGAAAAAGGGCCCCTGGCCCAGGTTTTCACTGGTCAGAAGCCCTATGAGGCAGACGAGCCGAGCTGTACGCCGGGTTCTGTCCCCCGGGACCTCGCGGTCGTCGGGGTGACGGCCATCCATCTAGGGCCGGCGTTGCCGCCGGCCTCGTGCGGTCTACCCGCGAACTCGGGCGGGCAGCCCTCGAACGTTCGCGCAGGGACGCCGAGGCGTCCCCTCTTGACCTTGCTCCGGGTGGGGTTTACCTAGCCGCCTGAGTCACCTCAGGCGCTGGTGGTCTCTTACACCACCGTTTCACCCTTACCGAGGACCGAGGTCCCCGGCGGTCTGTTTTCTGTGGCACTGTCCCGCGGGTCACCCCGGGTGGCCGTTAGCCACCACCCTGCCCTGTGGAGCCCGGACGTTCCTCGGGAGGATCCGAGGATCCCCACGCGGCCGCCCGCCCGGCTCGTCTGCCGTGCCGACCATGCTACCCGCCGCACCGCGTCGGCTTGACCTTGTCGCAGCGTCAGGGTTTGTACTGGGCTCATGCGAATCGGCGAGATCGCCGCGCTCGTCGGGATCACCCCGCGGGCCGTGCGGCACTACCACCATCTCGGGCTGCTGCCCGAGCCCGTACGGCGGGCCAACGGCTACCGCGAGTACGGCATCCGCGACGCCGTCCTGCTCGCCCGGATCCGGCGCCTCACCGAGCTCGGGCTCGGGCTCGACGAGGTCCGGGACGTGGTCGCCGACGACGAGGGGCGGGAGCTGGTCGAGGTCCTGGAGGAGCTGGACGCCGACCTCGGGCGGCAGGAGGCCGTGATCCGTGAGCGGCGGGCGCGTCTCACCGACCTCCTCGGGGAGGCGCGGGCCGGACGGCTGCCCGCCGAGGGGCCCGTATCGGCCGACCTCGCCGGGCTGTTCGCGGGCCTGGGCGAGGTGCCGGAGTCCCCGATGGCCGCCAAGGACCGCGAGCTGCTCGCCCTGCTCGACACCGTGGCACCGGACGAGGAGCGGTCGCGGCTCATCGGCGCGATGCGCTCCATGACCGAGGACCCGGAGGTCGTCGCCCGCGCCCACGACGTGTACGCGCGGCTCGACGCCCTCGCCGACGCCGACGCCGACGACCCGCGCGTGGCGGAGGCCGGACAGGCCCTCGCCGACTGTCTGCCGGACTCGCTGGCCGCGCTCCTCGGCGAGCAGGACGTCCTGCCGCAGGGGCGGCTCACCGAGGCCTTCTTCGGCGACTTCTCCCCCGCCCAGTCCGCGGTCGTCCACCTCGCCCTCCGGCTGGTCCGGGAGCGGGACCGGTGACCGCCGTGATCCGCCTCCTGCGCGGGTTGTCGTACGCGTTCCTGCCCGCCGAGCTCGTCCTGCTGGTCTGTCTCGTCGCCGGGGTACGGATACCGCCGGCCGCCCTCGCTGTCGCCGAACTCGCCGGTCTCGCCCTGCTCCTCACCGGGAGCGCCGTCTTCCTACGGCTGTGGCGGCGCGGGGGTTCGGCCCGGCAGGCCCTCGGGGAGCTGGTGCCCGAGCCCGTGCTGCGGCTCGTCGGTCACGAGCTGCGGCTGATGGCGAGCCTGGTCCGCTGGGTGGGCCGGCGGCGCGTCGGCGTACGCCCCGGCGACCAGGTCTTCCCGCACGCCCGCGATCAGGCCGCGCTCCTGTACGGCTTCGCGTTCGTCTGCCTCGTCGAGACCGTCGGCATGTCGTACCTGCTCGCCGACTGGCCCGTCGCCCACGCGATCATGCTCGTCGTGGACGTGTACACGGTGCTGTTCGTCCTCGGGCTGCACGCCGCCTCCGTCACCCGTCCGCACCTCCTCACCGCCGACGGGCTCCGTCTGCGGCAGGCCGCGCACGTCGACCTCCTCGTGCCGCTCGACCGGATCGCCTCCGTCCGGTACGAGCTGGTCTTCTCCCACGAGAAGAAGGAGGGGGAGCTGAACCTCGCCGTCGGCTCACAGACCTCCCTCACCATCGAGCTGACCGAGCCGGTCGACGCGCCCCGCTTCCTCGGCGCGCCCCGCCCGGTGCGGATCGTGCGCTGCCACGCGGACGACGCCCGGACTCTGTACCGCGCGCTCTCCCAGGCCGTCGCGGCGGCAGCCGACGCGGGGACAGCCGTCGCGGCGGCAGCCGACGCGGGGACAGCCGTCACGGCGGCAGCCGACGCGGGGACGGGCGTCGCCCAGCCGGCCGACACACGGACCGCCGTCGCCCAGCCGGCCGACACACGGACCGCCGCCGCGCAGCCGGCCGACACACGGACCGCCGCCGCGCAGCCGGCCGTCACGCCGGTGCGAACCGGACCTTCGCCGACCCCGGGTCCGCCTGTGTGAGCCGGACCCGCAGCCACTCGCCGAGCGGCAGCCGGGTCGTACCGCCCTCGATCCGGGCGACGACCGCGGGATCGTCCAGGTGGACGGTCCCGACGGCCGGTTCACGGTCCTTCACGTCGATCACGTACGCGTCGAAGATCTCGCCGATCCGCCCGGCGAGCAGCGCCGCCTCGACGATGTCGACGGACTCGCGCTCGAGGGTGTTCGCCCGCCGCGATCCGGTCGCCATCTCGTCGGGGAGCGCCGGAAGAGCCGCCCGCACCCACTCCGGCGGCTCCTCCCCGGCCACGGCGGAGACGCACAGCTCGCCCGCGTACCGGTCGACGAGCCGGCGCAGCGGCGCGGTGCAGTGCGTGTACTCGTCGGCGACGGCCGCGTGGACGGCGGGCGTCGGCACGCTGCCGTCGGTGAAGACGGAGTAGCCGGCGCCGCGCAGCAGGGTCGTGCACTCCTGGAGGAAGGCGGCGTGGCGCGGGTCGGCGGGGTCGACGGAGCGGACGACGTCCGCGTACGAGACGTGGTGCGGCCACTCGACCCCGAGGGCCTGCGCGGAGCGGCGCAGCCGGGCGACCTCGCCGACGGGCGCGGTGGGGAGCGTGCGCAGGATGCCGGTGCCGGCGGCGGTCATGAGGTCGGCGGCGGCCATGCCGGTCAGCAGCGAGATCTGCGCGTTCCAGCCGTCGACGGGCAGGGGGGCGCGGTAGTGCAGCGCGTACGTGTGGTCCTGCTCGACGATCTCCTGCTCGGGCACGTTGAGGGAGATCCCGCCGCGTTCCGCTTCGAGGGCCTCGCGGAGCCGCCCGACGTCCCGGAGCAGCGCGAGCGGTTCCTCGGCCGTACCGGCGTCGATCCGCCGCTGCACGCCCGCGTAGTCGAGCTTGGCCCGGCTGCGGACGAGCGCGCGCCGCACGTCGGTGGCGACGCGGCGGCCCTGCGCGTCGAGGTCGATCCGCCACAGCAGCGCGGGGCGGGGCTCGTCGGGCAGGAGGCTCGCCGCGCCCTCGGAGAGGACGGCGGGGTGGAGGGGCACCTTGCCGTCGGGAAAGTAGAGCGTGAGGACCCGCCGGTGGGCCTCGGCGTCGAGCGCGGAGCCGGGCGTGACGAAGGCGGCGACATCGGCGATGGCGTAGTGCACGCGGTAGCCGCCGTCGGCGCGCCGGGCGAGGTGCATGGCCTGGTCGAGGTCGGTGGAGCTCGGCGGGTCGATCGTGAAGAAGGGGAGGTCGGTGGCGTCGTACCCGGGGAGCCGGGGCGCCTTGGCCGCCGCCTCCGCCTCGGCGAGGACGGCGGGCGGGAAGCTGTCGGGGATGGCGAGCTCGGTACGCAGTGCGCGCAGGGCGGCCCGCAGCGGAGCCTCGGCTGCGCCGGTCACATGAAGGTGGCGGCGGGGCATGGACCGAGCGTATGGCGGGGGAGGGTGCCCGGCACTTTGTAGGCTGAACGCCCTGGGGCCGCACCCCCAGCCCCTGGTCGTACGAAGGAGAACCACCGTGCTCGTGCTGTTGCCGCCGTCGGAGGGTAAGGCCGCGTCGGGGCGCGGGGCGCCGCTCAAGCCGGAGTCCCTGTCGCTGCCGGGCCTTGCCGGGGCACGGGCGGCCGTCCTGGACGAGCTGGTCGAGCTGTGCGCCGCCGACGAGGAGAAGGCCCGTGAGGTGCTGGGGCTGAGCGAGGGGCTGCGCGGCGAGGTCGCCAAGAACACGGAGCTGCGGACGGCCGGCGCCCGGCCGGCCGGCGAGATCTACACCGGCGTGCTGTACGACGGGCTCGGCCTGGCCACCCTGGACCCGGCGGCAGGGAAGCGGGCGCGGGCCTCTCTCCTGGTGTTCTCGGGGCTGTGGGGCGCGGTCCGGGTGGGCGACCGGATCCCGTCGTACCGCTGCTCGATGGGTGTGAAGCTGCCCGGGCTCGGCGCGCTGGTCGCGCACTGGCGCCACGCGATGGCGACGGTCATGCCGGAGGCCGCCGGGGAGGGACTCGTCCTGGACCTGCGGTCCTCGGCGTACGCGTCGGCGTGGAAGCCGAAGGGCGAGGTCGCGGCCAGGACGGCGACGGTACGGGTGCTGCACGCGCCGACGCGCAAGGTGGTCAGCCACTTCAACAAGGCGACGAAGGGCCGGATCGTCCGCAGCCTGCTGGAGGCCGGCGCGGCCCCGAAGGACCCGGCGGAGCTGGTGGTGGCGCTGCGGGACCTGAAGTACGTGGTCGAGGAGGGCGCCAGGGCGGGGGCGCTGGACGTGCTGGTGGACGAGATCCACTAGTCGCCCCCAAGGGGCGCGCGATGCGCGGGAGACCGACACCCCAGGGAGCGTGTTGCGCCCTGCGCAACGATCGTTGCGCAGGTTGTCGCGTGCGGGCAGGATGGGCCCATGACCTCCGCGCTGCCCTCCGTTCTCGACCTCGCCCCCGTCGTCCCGGTCGTGGTGATCGAGGACGCCTCCGACGCCGTACCGCTGGCCCGGGCCCTGGTCGCGGGCGGGCTGCCCGCGATCGAGGTGACCCTGCGGACGCCCGCCGCGCTGGACGCGATCCGGGCGATCGCCGCCGAGGTCCCGGACGCCGTCGTCGGCGCGGGCACGGTCATCTCGCCGGCCGGCGTCGCGAACGCGGTCGGGGCCGGGGCCCGGTTCCTGGTCAGCCCGGGCTGGACCGAGGGGCTGCTGGACGCCATGCGGGCCTCCGGCGTGCCGTTCCTGCCTGGCGTCTCGACCACCTCGGAGGTCGTGGCGCTCCTCGAACGCGGGGTGGGCGAGATGAAGTTCTTCCCGGCCGAGGCGGCGGGCGGCGTCCCGTACCTGAAGTCGCTCTCCGGCCCGCTCCCCCAGGCCCGGTTCTGCCCGACCGGCGGCATCTCCCTGGACTCGGCCCCGTCGTACCTCTCGCTGCCCAACGTGGGCTGCGTCGGCGGTACGTGGATGCTGCCCGCCGACGCCCTCGCGGCCCGCGACTGGGCCCGGGTGGAGTCGCTGGCCCGCGAGGCGGCGGGCCTGCGGGCACATTGAGCCTGCCGCTCGCCCCTGCCGGTTCCGGCGGGCCTGGCTCCCGACCCGGTTCCGGCGGGGCCTGGCTTCGCGGCCCGGTTTCGGCATGCCTGGCTTCCCGGCCGGCCCCGGCGGGCCTGGCTTCCCGGCCGACTCCGGCGGGCCTGGCTTCCCGGCCCGGTCCCGGCGGTCAGGAGAGCGTCAGGCCGACGTGGTCCGTCACGGGGCGGTACCCGAGCCGCCGGTACAGCGCGTTGCTCGTCGGGTTGGCCACGTCCGTGAAGAGCAGGACCTGCTCCGCCCCCGCGCCGAGCGCCGCACGGCTCACGGCCGTGGTGACGGCGCCCGCGTAGCCCCGCCCCCGCCGCCCGGCCGGCGTGAAGACCGGTGAGACCCGCGCCTGGCCCGCGACGACCCGCGAGACGCTCGCCATCGACACCGGCCCGTCCTCGTCCGTCTCCCAGAGGTGGAGGCGGCCCTCGGCGACGCGCGGCTCGATGTTCGGGGTGAAGTCGACGTCGCCGTCCTCCCCGATGTCACGGGCGAACTCCCGCATCCACCCCACCGCGAGCGGGATGTCCCCGGCGCCCGCCACCCGCGCCCGGCCCGGCGGTCCGGGGACGGGCGGGACGAGATCGCCGAGCCGGTGGAGCCGCATCCGGCGCGTGGTCGTCCAGCCCCGCCCGGACCCCCGGCACAGCTCCCGTACGAACGCCTCGGCCGTCTCCCGCTCACCGCGCACCGTCGCCACCTCGGCCCTCTCGGGCAGGACGTGCGCGAGGGCGCGGGCGGCCACCACCGGCATCGGGCCGAGCGCCGGCTCGTGCGGCAGCGTGCGGAGGAACGCGCCGGTGACCCGGCCGTCCGGCTCGGTCCACCAGCCGTACCGCGCGTCGGCGACGGGCCGTCTGCGGGCGCCCTCGCTGAGGGTGAGCAGCACGGTGTTGCGCGCGGGGTCGGCGGCGAAGTGCTCGTCGGCGGCCGCGCGGAAGACGGCGGCGTCCTCGGTGAAGTGCCAGGTCATGCCGACGATGGTGCTACGCGAACGGGTGCGGGGCCACGGAATTCCGCGGCCCCGCACCCGTTCGTCGCCCGGCTCCGGCGACCTGAGGTCACCTCAGGTGCGAGGTGTCGTTCAGGAGCCGTACGGAGGCGTTGCCGTCCGCGTAGTACGCCACCGCCGACAGCGAGGCCGCCGAGAGCTCCATCCGGAACAGCGACTCCGGCGGGGCGCCGAGGGCGAGCCGCACCAGGGTCTTGATGGGCGTGACGTGCGTGACGAGGAGGACCGTACGGCCGGCGTAGGCGGCGGTCAGCCGGTCCCGGGTCGCCGAGACGCGGCGGGCGACGGTCGCGAAGCTCTCGCCGCCGCCGGTCGGGGCGGCCTTGGGCGAGGCGAGCCAGGCGTCGAGGTCCTCGGCGTACCGCTCGCGCACCTCGGCGAAGGTCAGCCCCTCCCAGGCCCCGAAGTCCGTCTCGCGCAGCCCGTCCTCGACCCGTACGTCGAGTCCGAGGCGGGCGGCGACGGCCTCGGCGGTCTGCCGGCACCGCTTGAGCGGTGAGCTGACGATCTCCTGGATCGTGCCGCGCGCGGCGAGCGCGGCGGCGACGGCGTCGGCCTGGCGCAGCCCGGCGGCGGACAGCACGGGGTCCGTGCCCCCGCTGCCGGAGAACCGCTTCTCGGGCGTGAGCGCGGTCTCCCCGTGCCGCAGCAGCACGAAGGTGGCGGGGGCACCCATGTCGGGCGAGCCCCATCCCGGGGCGGCACCGGAGGTCCCGGTGCCCCGGTCGGCCCCGGAGGTGTGCACGCCCGCCTCGGCCTCGAAGTCACCGCTCGCCGCGGACTCCTGCTCGGCGGTCGCGGCCGTGGCCAGCACGGCGCGGGCCTGGGCCGCGAGGGTCTCGTCGGCGGCGAAGAGCCCGTCGTCGGAGCGGTCGGCACCGGTACGGACACCCCCACCGGCCCCCGCACGCGACGCGGAACCGGGCTCCGTGCGCGACGCTGGACCGGACCCCGTACGCGTACCCGTGCCGGCAGTCGCTCCCGTACCCGCCAGCGCCGCCCTCGCGCGGGCCGCGCCCGCCGTCGCGTCGCCGGGCGGACCCGAGGGCGCGGCGGACGGCGCCGCCGACGCGTTGCGCGCCGCCGAGGTGTCCAGGGCAGCCGTGGACGCCGACGGCTCCCACTGCCTGCCGCGCTTGCCCGCGTCCATCGCCTCGTTGGCGAGCCGGTCCGCGTGCTTGTTCTTCTCGCGCGGGATCCATTCGTAGCGGACCTGGCTCGCCGGGAAGACCCGGGCCGCCTCCGCCGCCAGCGGCTTCATGTCCGGGTGCTTGATCTTCCAGCGGCCGGACATCTGCTCGACGACCAGCTTGGAGTCCATCCGGACGTGCACCTGGGCGTCCGGGAAGAGCTCGCGCGCCGCCTTGAGGCCGGCCACCAGGCCCTTGTACTCGGCCACGTTGTTCGTCGCGACGCCGATGTACTCGGCGCGCTCGGCGAGGGTCTCGCCGGTGACCGGGTCCAGGACCACCGCGCCGTATCCGGCGGGCCCCGGGTTGCCCCGGGAGCCTCCGTCGGCCTCGACGACGACCTCGCGGGCCACTCCGCTCCTGGCCGTCATTACAGGCCGGACTCCGACGTGCGGACCAGGATCCGGCGGCAGTTCTCGCAGCGCACCACCGTGTCGGCCGCGGCCGCGCGGACCTCGTTCAGCTCGGTGATGTTCAGCTCGATGTGGCAGCCCTCGCACTTGCGCTGGTACAGCCGGGCCGCGCCGACGCCGCCCTGCTGCTCGCGCAGCTTCTCGTAGAGCTTGAGCAGGTCGGCCGGGACGGAGCCGGCCACCAGCTCGCGCTCCTTGCCGACCGACGCCGCCTCGCCGTCGAACTCGGCCTGCGCCGCGTCGCGGCGGGCGATCGCGTCGTCGGTCTTGGCCTGGACGGAGGAGGCCCGCTCGGTCAGCTCGGCGACCCGCTCGGCGGCGGACTCGCGGCGCTCCATGACCTCCAGGACGATGTCCTCCAGGTCACCCTGGCGCTTGGCGAGCGAGGTGAGCTCGCGCTGGAGGTTCTCCAGGTCCTTCGGGGAGGAGACGGCGCCGGAGTCCAGCCGCTGCTGGTCCCGTACGGCGCGCTGGCGCACCTGGTCGACGTCCTGCTCGGCCTTGGTCTGCTCGCGGGCGCAGTCGCTCTCCTCGGTCTGCGCGGCGACGAGCAGGTCGCGCAGCTGCGTGAGGTCCTTGGTCAGCGACTCGATCTCGGCGTGCTCGGGCAGGGACCTGCGCTTGTGGGCGAGCTGCTGGAGACGGACGTCCAGGGACTGGACGTCGAGGAGTCGGATCTGGTCGGCGGGCGCGGCGTTCAGTTGGGGGCTCCAGGGGAGGTGTGATGGGAGGACCAGGGGTCGGTGACCGTCTTCGAGACGTGGACGCGCAGGTCCCAGCCGTGGCGGTCGGAAATCTCGTCGAGCTGGGCGGCTGCCTGCTCGCACCAGGGCCACTCGGTGGCCCAGTGGGCGGCGTCGACCAGGCCGATCGGCGCGTGCTGGGTGGCCTCGGACACGGGGTGGTGGCGGAGGTCGGCGGTGAGGAAGGCGTCCACGCCCGCGGCGCGGACGGCGTCGAAGAGGCTGTCGCCGGAGCCGCCGCTGACCGCGACACGGCGGACGCTCGCCCTCGGGTCGCCGGCGACCCGGATGCCCTGCGCGGTGGCGGGCAGCCGCTTCGCGGCGCGGGCGGCGAACTCGGCCAGCGTCTCGGGGCGGTCCAGCTCGCAGATCCGGCCGAGGTTGTTCTCGGGGACCAGGGGGCCGGTGACGCGGAGGCCGAGGGCGCCGGCGAGGGCGTCGGAGACGCCGGGGTCGGCGGTGTCGGCGTTGGTGTGCGCCACGTGCAGGGCGATGTCCTGCTTGATCAGGGTGTGCACGACACGGCCCTTGAAGTGGGAGGCCGCGACCGTCGTCGTACCGCGCAGATAGAGGGGGTGGTGGGTGACGATCAGGTCCGCGCCGAGCGCGATCGCCTCGTCCACGATCTCCTGGACCGGGTCGACGGCGAACAGGACACGGGTGACCTCGGCGTCGGGATCGCCGCAGACCGTGCCGACGGCGTCCCACTGCTCGGCCCGCTCGGGCGGCCAGAGGGCGTCGAGCGCGGCGATGACTTCAGACAGGCGGGGCACGAGGGAAAGGCTACCTGGCCCCCGTGGTCCGCCGTCCTGCCTGTGGACAACCACGGGGCCGCCGCTCCCCCGCCCCTTCGTCCCCCTCTTCCGGCGGCGGTCGCACCGGGACCGGAAGATCAGCCCTCCAGATGGGTGGGGACGCCACCGGCCCCGGCTCCGAGAGGGCTCTCCGGAGGCGCGGGCGACGACCCGCCGCGGGACGGCGACGATCTCCGTTCCGCCGCGCGACGGCCCCGGCGTGCGACGTTCACGACGGCGCCCTCCGCGGAGGGCGCCGTCGCCCGCGTACCCCCCGCCTCTCCAGCACACCCCGCCCCCTCGCCTCAGCAGAATCGATTCACGGCCACCCTTATGTGTGAAGTGACCGGGCTCGTGTTGTTCGGCAGGAAGTGCGAAAACTAGCTTCGGTGGCCGGAGGTGACGAGTCGATGACAGCCTGTGCCATCGAGACAACGACGGACGGCGGCGGCGCGGCGGTGCGGCCGGCCCGGTTCACGATCACGGCGAACGGGGCGTACGCGGCGCGCCTCGCCGGCACGGGGGACGCCCTGTACGCGGAGCGCTGGACGCTCGACGGGCCGGAGCCGTACGCCGTTCCGCTCCCGCTCGACCAGCCCGAGGAAGCCCACACCCAGCTGCTGCCGCTCGCGGACGGGCGAGTGCTGATCGCGCGCCGGGTGGACGGCCACCGGAACACGTTCTCCCTGCTCTACCCGACGGGCCCGGGCACCGGGCAACTGCCCCTGGGCGCTGTCGAGGCCGAGGAACTCGTCCTCCTGCCGCCCTCCCCCGACGGCATCTGCGGCTACGCGATGTGCGTCGGGGCGGACACGACGACGATCTGGCTGGTGGCGGGCGGGGCCTTCGGGCCCGAGCAGGTCGCGGAGGTCAAGGGCCGTTGCACCGGCGGCGTCTGGCTGGACCGTACGGGACGGATGCTGGCCCTCGACCGGTGCCTCGACGGCGGTCCGGTGAAGGCGGTCGCGGTCGACCTGGAGCGCGGGGGCGAGGTGACGCCGCTGCTCCAGATCACCGAGGAGAGCGACGACCGGCTGCTCATGGCCGACCCGGACAGCGGGCTGCTGCTGATCCGCTCCGACGCGCCGTCGCCGGGGCGCGACCGGCTCGGCTGGGGAGTGCTCGGCAGTCTGCTGCCGATCCGCTTCCCCGAGTGCCTTCGGCTGGACGACGCGGCGGTGACGCCGTTCGCCGTGCAGCCGGGGCAGGTGCTGCTGCCGGAGAGCTGCTCGGTCGCGCTGCGGATCGACGCGGCGGCCGGGAGCTGGGTCGGGATGTGGCAGCCGACCGGCCGCCGGATGCACCACCTGGCCGCGCCCGCGGGATGGCTGGCCGGTTCGGGCCTCTGGACGCCGGAGGGCGTGCTGCGGCTGCCGTACGCGACGCGGGACGCGCCCTGCGGGCTCGCGGGGCTGGCCGTGCCGCCGGATCCGGAGCCGGCGGCGGTCACGGTCGAGCCGCGCGTCTGTCGCCCCGTACCGCTCCAGCAGGCTCCCCTCGCCGACCGTAAAGCCGCTGGCTAGAATTTCGGCCGCACGACAACAGCGATCATTACGGGGTGAGTTCCACCATGTCGGAAGCGCGTACGGACGGGACGGAGTCGGAGGGCTCCGGAAAGCACCGCGGCGAGGCGGCGCCGACGGAGGACTCCACGTCCTCCCCGCACGGCCGCCACCGCCGGGACGCGGAGCGGTAGGCAGCACCACTCGTCCAAGACCGAGCGACGGCAGCGGCCCCGGGGGTGTCCCCGGGGCCGCTGCCGTCGCTCCACCACCTCGCGCCTCAGCCCCGCTCCACCACCCCGCGCCTCAGCCCCGCTTCAGCCCCAGGACCTCCGACGCGGCGAACGTCTCGCCCGGCGGGCGGTCCGCGTAGTGCGGGGACAGCAGCCCGTCCAGTTCCTCGTACGTGAAGGCGTCCTTCGCCGTGTCGAACTTCGCCGACACCTTCGGCCGCTCCACGATCGCGACCATGCCGCCGTGGACGACGAGCAGCTGGCCGTTGACGGCCGCCGCCGCGGGGGACGCCAGATAGCCCACGACCGGTGCCACGTGCTCCGGTGCCAGCGCGTCCAGCTCCCCCTCGCCCGGCTCGGCGAAGCCCGCGAAGACGTCCTCCGTCATCCGGGTACGCGCGCGTGGGCAGATCGCGTTCGCCGTGACGCCGTACTTCGCCAGGGCCAGCGCCGTCGACGTCGTCAGGCCCACGATCCCGCCCTTGGCCGCCGCGTAGTTCGGCTGGCCGGCCGAGCCCGCGAGGAACGCCTCCGACGAGGTGTTGACGATCCGGCCGTACACGCCGGACTCCCCCGCCTTGGCCCGCCCCCGCCAGTGCACCGCCGCGAAGCGCGTGGTGGCGAAGTGGCCCTTCAGATGGACCCGGATCACCGAGTCCCACTCCTCCTCGCTCATCGAGAAGACCATCCGGTCGCGCAGGATGCCCGCGTTGTTGACCAGGATGTCCAGCTTCCCGAACTCGCCCACCGCCAGGTCCACCAGGCCCCGCGCGGTCGCGAAGTCGGCGATGTCGCCCAGGTGCGCGACCGCCCGGCCGCCCGCCGCCCGGATCTCCTCGGCGACCTCTTCGGCGGGGGCAGCGGAGGCCGCGCCGGAGCCGTCGCGCCCCGGCTGCCCGTAGTCGTTGACGACCACCGCGGCGCCCAGGCGGGCGAGTTCCAGCGCCTCGGCGCGGCCCAGCCCCCGGCCCGCGCCGGTGACGATCGCGGACAGCCCCTCCAGAGGGAGTGACATCGATTCGCGTCCTCTCAGATCTCGATGCAGGTGCGCAGCGCGACACCGGTGCGCATCTGCTCCAGCGCCTCGTTGATCCCGGAGAGCGGCACCCGGTGGGTGATCAGGGACTCCAGGTCGATCCGGCCGGCCCGCCAGAGCGCGATGGCCCGCTCGTACGAGCGCAGCACGTCACCGCCCCCGTACATGGACGGCAGGATCCTCTTCTCGTCGAAGAACAGCTCGAACATGTTGAGCTGCAGGAAGTCGTCGAGCGCGCCCGCGCCGACGACGCAGAGCGTGCCGCCGCGGCGGGTCGTCTCGTACGCGGTACGGGCGGTGGCGGACTTGCCGACGACCTCGAAGACGTAGTCGAAGCCCTCGCCGGCCGTGACGCGCTGCTTGGCGTCGGCGAGCGCGTCGGGGGCGACGGCCTCGGTCGCGCCGAAGCGGAGGGCGGCCTCGCGCCGGGACGCGACCGGGTCGACGGCGACGATCTGCGCGGCGCCCTGGAGCTTGGCGCCCTGGATCGCGGAGATGCCGACGCCGCCGCAGCCGATGACGGCGACCGAGGAACCCGCCTCGACCTTCGCCGTGTTGATGGCCGCGCCGAGCCCGGTGGTCACTCCGCAGCCGATGAGCGCGGCGATGTCGAAGGGCACGTCGTCGGGGATCGGGACGGCGCAGCCGGCGTCGACGACGACCTCCTCCGTGAACGTGCCCGTACCGGCGAAGCCGAAGACGTCGCCGCCCGGGCGCCTGAAGTTGGGGGTGCCCGCGTTCATGAAGCCGGCCAGGCAGAGCTGGGTCTGGCCGCGCTTGCAGGCCGGGCAGCCACCGCACGCGGGCAGCCAGCACAGCAGCACCCGCTGGCCCTCGGTCAGTCCGGTGACGCCGTCGCCGACGTCGATGATCTCGCCCGCGCCCTCGTGGCCGGGGATGAACGGCGCGGGCTGCGGGAGCACGCCGTTCATGGCGGAGACGTCGGAGTGGCAGAGTCCGGTCGCCCTGACCCGGATCCTCACCTTGCCGGGGCCGAATCCCACCGCCTCGACGTCGTCGAGGACCTCCAGTTTGTCCTGGCCGATCTCGTGCAGTACGGCTGCGCGCATGGTGCGGCTCCCTCCGGGAGATCTGGTGTCACGAACACTCGACGAGCGTGTCGGCGAGCACGGGAGCGTCCTGGCGCTCCACGGCCGTGACCGACACCTGGACGCGGCCGTCGCCGGTCCACATCCGGATGCGCAGGGTCTCGCCGGGGAAGACGATCCCGGCGAAGCGGGTGCGGTACGAGCGGACGCGGGCGACGTCTCCGCCGAGCACCGTGTCCACCACCGCCTTGAGGGTCATGCCGTAGGTGCAGAGTCCGTGCAGGATCGGCCGGTCGAAGCCGGCGAGCGCGGCGAACTCGGGGTCGGCGTGGAGGGGGTTGAAGTCCCCGGAGAGCCGGTACAGCAGCGCCTGGTCCTCGCGTACGGGCCGCTCGACGGTCTTGTCGGGCTCGCGGTCCGGGAGGGCGAGCCGCTCGGAGGGTCCTCGGTCGCCACCCCAGCCGCCCTCGCCGCGCACGAAGATCTGCGCGTCGCTGGTCCACAGCGGGCCGTCGTCGTCGGCGACCTCGGAGCGCAGCACGAGGACGGCCGCCTTGCCCTTGTCGTGGACGGCGGCGACGCGGGAGGTGGTGACGGCCCTGCCCCGGACGGGGACCGGGCGGTGGAGGGTGATCGTCTGTCCGCCGTGCAGGACGGCGGCCAGGTCGATCTCGACGCCGGGGGCGGAGAGCCCGCCGACGACTCCCATGCCGGCGCCGGCGACGGTGACGAAGCTGGGCAGGACGTGGAGCCGGGACTCGAGGGTGTAGCGGAGCTCGGCGGCGTCGGTCGCCGGGGTGCCGGCGCCCACTCCCAGGTGGTAGAGCTGGACGTCCTTGTGGTCCCAGGTGATCTCGGCGCTGCGGGGCTCGGCGGCGACGGCCCTGGCGGCATCAATGGGCATGGGGATGCTGCTCCTTGGAGATCCGTGCGGATCGTGACGTGGGGAAGACCTCGGTGCGACCGTCCGCACCGTCGGCCGCACCGAGGCCGTGCGGGGACCGCCCGTACGCGCCCTTCTCTTCCGTTCTAGAACGCGTTCTAGGTCGGTGATCCTCATGTATAGCCGAGCGGGGAGGAGTTGAGAACCCCTTCGGCGGGCCCTACCTGACGGAACGTCAGCTATGGCGACGACCGGTCGCCGAGCTCGCCGGGTCGACCGGGCCGGAACGATCGAACGGGCCGGCGCGCCGGGAAGCGGCCTGAGGGGCCTCCGCGCGCGCGTGACGTCCGCAGGGGGCACCCTCGAATCGGGACCCCCACCAGGCGGAGGGTTCCGGGTCGCCGCGGAACCGCCCGTGGAGATCGACGCCTCACAGAGTCGGGAGCCCACGCGATGATCAGAGTTCTCCTCGCCGAGGACCAGGGCACGACGCGCGGCGCGCTCGCGCTGTTGCTCGGGATGGAGCCGGACATCGAGGTCGTCGCGCAGGTGGGGCGGGGGGACGAGGTCGTGGACGCCGCGCTCGTGGACCGGCCCGAGGTGGCGTTGCTGGACAGCGAGCTGCCGGGGCGCTCCGGGCTGGACGCCGCCGCCGACCTGCGCGATCAGGTGCCCGACTGCCGGGTGCTGATCCTGACCACCTTCGGCCGGCCGGGGCATCTGCGGCGGGCGATGGAGGCGGGGGCGGCCGGTTTCCTGGTGAAGGACGGTCCGGTGGAGGAGTTGGCCTCGGCGATCCGGCAGGTCCTGCGGGGCGAGACCGTCATCGACCCGGCTCTCGCGGCGGCGGACCTGAGCGCGGATCCGAACCCGCTGTCGGCCGGCGAACACCGGGACGCGCAACCGTAGGGAGGCGGTCCGGGGGGCCCGGCAGCAGGGCCGGCTCCGAGCCGCCGGGACGGACCGGGAGGCCCGGCAGCAGGGCCGGCTCCGAGCCGCCGGTTCAGGCGTCCTGGCGCGTGGGCCTCGGGAGCCAGAGCAGCATCAGGAGCGCCGCGACCAGCAGCACGCCGGTCGCCGTGCGGAAGGCGAGGGCGTAGCCCGCTGTCAGGGCCTCGGGGGTGGTGGCGCCGGCCGTGTGGGCGGCGGCGACGGTGGAGAGGACGGCGAGGCCCAGCGCGCCGCCCATCGTGCGGGAGGTGTTCACGAGGCCCGAGACGAGGCCGGCGTCGGCGGGCGCGGCGCTCGACGTGGCGAGGGTGGCGAGGGGGGTGGTGAGCAGGCCGATGCCCGCCATCATCAGGATGCCGGGGCCCAGGATGGTGGTCAGGAACGTGCCGTCGGCGGTCATCGTGGACTGCCAGCCGAAGCCGGTCGCGGCGACGAGGGCGCCGATGACCGCGAGGTTGCGGGCGCCGGTCGTCGGCATCAGACGGGGCGCCAGCTTGGAGCCCACGATGACGCTGACCGAGCTGGGGACCAGGGCCAGGCCCGCCTGGAGCGGGGTGTAGCCGAGAACGTTCTGGGCGTACACCGTCATGAAGAACCACATGCCGAAGGAGGTCGAACCGGCCAGCAGGATCGACACGTTCGCGGCCGAGACGGCCCGCGAGCGGAAGAGCTTCAGCGGCATCAGCGGGGCCGCCGTCCGGGCCTCGACGGCGACGAAGACCCCGAGCAGGGCCAGGCCGCCGAGGAGCGGGACCAGGGTGGCCGGGGCGCCCCAGCCGCCCTCCTCCGTCTGCACGATGCCGTACGCGACGGAGGCGAGGCCGCCGGTGACGAGGACGGCGCCGGGCAGGTCGAGCCGTCGGCCGCCGCCGGTGCGGCTCTCGCCCAGCCACAGCGCGGCCCCGGCCAGGACCAGGACGCCGACGGGCACGTTGATGAGGAGCACCCAGCGCCAGGAGAGGAGGTCCACCAGGACCCCGCCGACGAAGCCGCCCGCCGCGCCACCCGCCGCGCCGACGGCCGTCCAGGTGCCGATGGCCCGGGTCCGCGCCGGCCCGGCGGGGACGGCGGCGGTCACGATGGTGAGCGTCGCGGGCGCCAGCACCGCCGCGCCGAGGCCCTGCACGGCGCGGGCGGCGACCAGTTGCCAGCCCTCCTGTGCGAGCCCGCCCGCGACGGAGGCCGCCGTGAACAGCCCGAGCCCGAGCAGGAACATCCGCTTCCGGCCGAAGAGGTCGGCCGCCCGTCCGCCGAGCAGCATGAACCCGGCGAAGGCGATCGAGTACGCGTTGAGGACCCACTGGAGTCCGATCCCCGACAGTCCGAGGTCGGCCCGCATCGACGGCAGGGCGACGTTCACCACCGAGACGTCGAGGACCACCAGGAACTGCCCCGCGCACGCGGCGAGCACCACGAGCCAGGTGCGCGGGGTGGGGCGCGGGGACGGGGACCGTGTGGCGGCTGACTCGGTGGGCTCGGTGTGGACCATGCGTGTGATGGTCGCAGACGCCCCCTGCCCCGTACATCGGGAATCGGTCCTACGACCTCCGGAGCATCGTCACGACCGCCGCCCCGCCGAGCCCGATGTTGTGCGCCAGGCCGACGCGGGCCCCCGCGACCTGGCGGGGGCCCGCCTCGCCCCGCAGTTGCCAGACCAGTTCGGCGGCCTGGGCGAGCCCGGTGGCGCCCAGCGGATGCCCCTTGGAGATCAGCCCGCCGGACGGGTTCACGACCCACCGCCCGCCGTACGTCGTCGCGCCGGACTCGACGAGCTTCCCCGAGGCGCCGTCCTCGCACATGCCGAGCGCCTCGTAGGTCAGCAGCTCGTTGATGGAGAAGCAGTCGTGCAGCTCCACCACGTCCACGTCCTCGATGCCGAGGCCTGACCTCTCGTAGACCTGCCGGGCCGCCGCGCGGGACATCGGCCGGCCGACGGTGTCGATGCACGAGCCGGAGGCGAAGGAGTCCGCGGTGTCCGTGGTCATCGCCTGCGCCGCGATCTCCACGGCCTTGTCGTGCAGTCCGTGCTCGACCACGAACCGCTCCGAGACCACGACGGCCGCCGCCGATCCGTCGGAGGTGGGCGAGCACTGGAGCTTGGTCAGCGGCCGGTGGATGGTCTTGGCGGCGAGGATCTCGTCGACCGTGTACACGTCCTGGAACTGGGCGCGCGGGTTGTTCGCCGAGTGCTGGTGGTTCTTGGCGCCGACGGCCGCGAGCTGGACCTCCGTCGTCCCGTACCGCTCCATGTGCTCCCGGGCCGCGTTGCCGAAGATCTGCGCGGTCGGCGGGGACATCTCGAAGCCGTGCGCGGCGGCCATGATCCCGTAGTGCCGGGCCACCGGCGACGTCTTGAAGTCGCCCCCGTCCGACCCGCCGCCCAGCGCCCCGCGCGCCATCTTCTCGAAGCCGAGGGCGAGGACGCAGTCGCTGATCCCGCCCTCCACGAACTGGCGGGCCATCATCAGCGCGGTCGAGGCCGTCGCGCAGTTGTTGTTGACGTTGTAGACGGGCACGCCGGTGAGGCCGAGTTCGTAGGCCGCGCGCTGTCCGGCCGTGGAGGCCTGGAAGCAGTAGCCGACGGGGACCTGCTCGACCCGGTCGTAGGTGATCCCGGCGTCGGCGAGCGCCGCCGTTCCCGCTTCCTTCGCCATGTCCCAGTACTGCCAGTCGCGCGTCTCGGGCTTCTCGAACCTCGTCATCCCGACGCCGACGATGTACGCCTTCCCCATCTCCGGTTCCCCTCAGTCTCTGGGCAGGCCGAGCAGGCGCTCGGCGACGACATTGAGCTGGACCTGCGTGGTGCCGCCCGCGATGGTGAGACAGCGGGACATCAGCAGCCCGTGGACGGCCCGCTCCCCCGCGCCCTCCCGGACGGCGCCGTCGGGGCCGAGCAGTTCGAGCGTGAGCTCGGCGAGCTTCTGCTGGTGGACGGTCTGGACGAGCTTGCGCACGGACGCGCCGGCGCCCGGTTCCAGGCCGGAGACCTGGAGCATCGTGGTCCGCAGCCCGATGCAGGCGAGCGCGTGGGCCTCGGCGGCCAGCGCGCCGATCCGTACGCGTACGGAGGCCTCGGCGCCGGCCGCCCGCTCGATCAGCGCTTCGAGCCCGGAGTCGAAGGCGACCTGGTCGGCCATGTGCACGCGCTCGTTGCCGAGGGTGTTGCGGGCGACGCGCCAGCCGTCGTGCACCTCGCCGACGACGGCGTCGGCGGGGAGCGGCGCGCCGTCGAAGAAGACCTCGTTGAAGAGCGACTCGCCGGTGATCTCCTTCAGCGGGCGGATGTCGATCCCGGGGGTGTTCTTCATGTCGACGAGGAAGTACGTGAGCCCCTTGTGCTTGGGGGCGTCCGGATCGGTGCGGGCCAGCAGGATGCCGTGGTCGGCCCACTGGGCGGCGCTCGTCCACACCTTCTGTCCGGTGATCCGCCAGCCGCCGTCCTCGGTGCGCTCGGCCCGGGTGCGCAGGGAGGCGAGGTCGGACCCGGCGCCCGGCTCGGAGAAGAGCTGGCACCAGAGCAGGTCGCCCCGGAGGGTGGGGGCGAGGTAGCGCTCCTGCTGCGCGGCCGTGCCGTACGCGAGGAGGGAGGGGACGACCCAGGTGGCGATCCCCAGGCCGGCGATGTGGACCCCGGCCGCGTCCAGCTCCCGTTGCACGGCGAGCTGGTGGAGCGGCCCGGCGCCGAGGCCGTACGGCTCGGGCAGGTGCGGGGCGGCGTACCCGGTGGCGGCGAGGGCCCGGCGGGCCGCGCCCGGGTCGAGGCCGACGGCGGGCGCGACCGCCGCGCGCGCGGCGGCACGCAGCGCGTCGGCCTCGGGCGGCAGTGCGAGCCGCAGCTCGCGCCGGACGCCCTCGGCGGCGAGCCGGACCGCTCGCGCCCGGTGGGCGTCACCGGCGCCGAGGAGCTGACGGGCGACGAGGGCGCGGCGCAGCGCGAGATGGGCGTCGTGCTCCCAGGTGAAGCCGATGCCGCCGAGGACCTGGATGCAGTCCTTGGCGCAGCTGTAGGCGGCGTCGAGGGCGGTGGCGGCGGCGAGGGCCGCGACGAGGGGGCGCGCGTCGTCCTCGGTGGACCTGGCGGCGTCCCAGGTGAGGGCGCGGGCCTGCTCGACGCGGACGAGCATGTCGGCACAGAGGTGCTTGACCCCTTGGAACCGCCCGATGGGCCGCCCGAACTGCTCGCGCGTCCTGGCGTACTCGGCGGCCGTCTCCAGCGCCCGGGCGGCGGTCCCGCACGCGTCGGCCGCGAACAGGACGGCGGCGAGGTCGGACACGAGGGCGGGGTCGAGGTCCAGGATCCGTTCGGCGGGCACGTGGACGCCGTCGGCGGTGACCTCGGCGGTCGGCCGGGTCGGGTCGGCGCTCTCGTGCGGGCGGACGGCAAGGGCGTCGGCGTCCACGGCGAACCAGCGGGCGCCGTGCGGCGTGCGCGCGGGAAGGATCAGCAGGTCGGCCTGGGCGCCGCCGAGCACGGGCGGGGCGACACCGTGAAGCAGGAGACCTCCCGCCGAGGGGGCGCCGCCCGCCGTGGGGGCCGGGGCAGGGGCCGGCGCGCTGTCGTCGGCCGTGGGGGCCGGGGTGGCGACGTCGAGGCCGTCCGCCGAGCGGCCCGGGGCGCCGCCCGCCGTGGGGGCCGGGGTGGCGGTCAAGGTGCCCGGGTCGAGGGCGACGGCGGCGATTCTGGCTCCGCTCGCCAGCTCCTCGACCAGGCCGTCGACCCCCGCGCGGCGCAGGATCTCCGTGGCGAGCACCGAGGGCAGATACGGCCCCGGCACCAGCGCCCGCGCCGCCTCTTCCAGCACGACGGCCAGATCGACGAGATCGCCGCCGCCCCCTCCGTACTCCTCGGGCAGATGGATCCCGAGCAGCCCCTGCCCGGCGAGCCCGTCCCAGTACGCGGGCCTGCCCACCCCGCTCCCGGCGGGCGCGTCGAGAAGCTTCCGCACGTCCTCGGGGGGTACGGCGCGGGCGAACCAGCCGCGCACGGCCCGGGCCAACTCCCGCTGCTCTTGCGTGATTCCGATGCCCATGGGGCGCAGACTAGAACACGTTCCAATCTGACGGAAGGTCAGGTGACGATCGATCGGCGCTCCCGTCGGAGAAGACCGCCCGGCCGACCCGCCGACGAGAGCACGCCGCGGGGGCGGGCCTCATGGCGATCAGTGCAGTACGGTCCAAGGTCAAGCCCTTGACTCGCAAGCCCCACGACGCGACGGAGGAGTCATGCGCATCGGAGAGCTGGCCACGCAGGCGGGCACGACCCCGGACACGATCCGCTTCTACGAGAAAGTCGGCCTGATCGAGAGCCGGCGGCTGACCAACGGTTCCCGCGACTTCCCGCCCGAGACGGTGGCGTGGCTGCACTACGTCCGCACCGCGCAGGCCCTCGGCTTCTCCCACGCGGAGATCGCACGGACCGGCGAGGAACTGCGGGAAGCGCCGGACGCCGCAGAGGCGCTGGCCGCGCTCTTCCAGGAGAAGATCCGGCTCATCGACGCCCGCATGTCCGAACTCGCCGCCCTGCGGGCGGAACTCACGACCCGCGTCGACACCGTCGGCCCTCAGCGTTCGGGCGAGACCGTCCGCCGACCCTGAGGCGCCCGCGTCACCGGCGCCACCCTCCCGCCGTGCCCGCCGGTTCCCGCGCGGGCACGGTGTGGTTCGCATGGGACGCGTAGGGCACGATGGGCGCTCGCACGTGCCGTACCCGCCAGTAGGAGGACCCATGCCCGCGCCCGAGATCCTCGAGGCCTTCGAGGCCGCCAAGGGCTTCATGCCCCTCGACGAGGGGCTCGCCCTGCACGCCGCCGCCACCGAGGCCGGCAAGCTGGGCCTGCCGCTGCTGGAGGTCGGGACCTACTGCGGGCGCTCCACGATCCTGCTCGCGGACGCGGCCCGCGAGGCCGGGACGGTCGCGGTGACCGTGGACCACCACCGGGGCAGCGAGGAGCAGCAGCCGGGGTGGGAGTACCACGACCCGACCGTCGTGGACCCCGAGGTCGGCCTGATGGACACCCTGCCCACCTTCCGCCGGACGCTGCGCAACGCGGGCCTGGAGGAGCACGTGATCGCCGTCGTCGGCCGCTCCCCGCAGGTCGCCACGGTCTGGGCGGGCGAACTCGGCCTCGTCTTCGTCGACGGCGGTCACACCGACGAGCACGCCGGCAACGACTACGAGGGCTGGGCGCCCAAGGTCGCGACCGGCGGCCTGCTCGTCATCCACGACGTCTTCCCGAACCCGGAGGACGGCGGCCAGGCCCCGTACCGCGTCTACCTCCGGGCTCTGGAGTCGGGCGACTTCGAGGAGGTCTCGGTCACCGGCTCGCTGCGCGTGCTGCGCCGCCTCCCTCAGAAGCCGTAACCCCTCGTCACGTACAGACAGTTCGTGTACGTGTAGCCCGGCTCGATCTTCGCCGTGCTCGACTTGTCCGCCGACGACAGCGCTCCCGCCGACGCCGAACGCTTCTGGAGGAAGTGGTAGTCGCCGGCGGGCAGCGTCAGCGTCGCCTTCGGATACTTCGACGACGGACCGGAGCACACCTTGGGCTTCGCCGCGCCCAGTCGGATGCTGCTCTGGTACGCCGTGCAGCCGCCGCACGCCTTGAGGGTGACCCGACCGGTCACCGGCCCGGTGTAGAGCACCTCGACCTCGCCGGGGCCGTCGTTCGACACGACCATGACCATCCGGGGGCCGCCGGGCGACGTGGCGGCCGGCAGCCGGTTCCCGGCGGCGGGTGTCTCCTCGGCTATCTCGGCGGCGGTCGCGACGGACCGGGCGTGGGCGATCCGCGGGCTGCCCGGGTACTGCTTCTCGTACTCCGTCATCGTCTGGCGGGCCTTGCTGAAGTCCTTGTCCTTGAACTGCTCGACCCCGCAGGCGAAGTCGCCCTTCTGGATCTCCGCACCCGTGTCGGTCGAGACGGCGGCGAAGGTGTCCTTCGGCAGCAGGTCGACCGTGGTGCGGAAGCGCCGCAGCTCGACGACGGCGTCGCAGGCCTCCGTCCGTCCGGCGGCTATCGCGGCGGACCGGGTCCGCAGGCCCTCACGGACCGTGGGCTCGACCTTCTTCGCGTACGGGGACTCGGGGAAGGTCGAGAACAGGGCGTTCAGATGCTCCCCCGCCGTCGCCTCGGTGCCCGCGCCGGCGAGTCCGGCGATCCCGCACTCGTACCAGGAGTGGGCCAGCGGTTCGTCCGCCTTCCCCGTCAGCCCGTCGAGGAGGGCGCGGTCCACCTTCTCCGGCAGGGCGCGCAGATGCTGGAGCCCGGGGACCGCCTCGCAGTACTTCTTCTGCTCGTACGGCAGGGAGACGGAGGCGTGGTAGTCCGCGAGCCGGTCGGGGACGAGGCGGCCGGCCCGTGAGCCGGCGTGCTCCGTGCCGAGCTCCTGGTAGACGGCGAGCGCTTCGCGGTACGTGTGGTCCGCCCCGCTGAAGCTCTGTCCCTCGACGGACTTGACCCGCTTGTCCGCGTCGGCGAGCCGGGCCAGCAGCGACTGCTCTATCGCCTCGTCGCGCGCCGAGCCGTAGGCGACGGACCCGCCGACCGGCACGGCGAGCAGGACGAGGCCGAGCACGAGCGGGAGCACGAGCCGCCGCGCCCCGGCTCCCGCGCCCGCTCCCGCCGGCGCCCCCGCGCCCGTCGCGGAGCCGCCGAGCACGAGCGGCGCGCGCAGACCGCGCCGGGCGCCGTCGACGGCCGCGGCCAGCAGGAACACGCCGTACCCGACGAGGAAGCCGGTGGGCACCCCGTCCACGTCGGCGGGCAGCGCGACGAGCAGCAGCACGGCCGTCGCGACCCAGCAGACGGCGGCCGGGATCCACTGCTTGAGCAGGACGTAGCCAAGGCCCAGACACGACAGGTTCAGCAGCCCGGCGAGAACGGCCTGCGCGGGATTGGACTCCCGCGGTGCCGAGGCGGGCGGCGGTCCCGGCATCCCGTACGTCCCGGACTGCATCCCGTACGTCCCGGACGGCGGAACCCCGGGCGGCTGGGAAGGCGGCGGCGGAACCCCGGGTGACCCGGGCGCTCCGGGCTCTGCCGGTGCCCCCGGCGACCCCTGCGTCCCCGACGCTCCAGGCGGTGCAGGCACCCCCGGCGACCCCGGCGCCCCCGGTGCCCCGTACGCCCACGGTGTCTCCGACACCCCCTGCGGCTCCGACACTCCCCGCGGCTCCGGCTCCCCCGCCGGACGCGCGTCGTTCGGCTCTTCACCCGTCACGGTTCCCCCCGTGGTCCATGTGCGGTGCACGTGCCCTCTCCCTACCCCCCACAGCACCTTCACAGTCACGCCGCGTCGACCGAACACACCCCGGAAGCTCCCACTAGAGTCGCAAGGTGCCGTACGACCACCGAACCATCCGCGCCCTCGGCGGAGCCCTCACCGCCTGCGCCGCGCTCACCACGCTCGCAGGCTGCGGCAGCGGCTCGCACGCCGCCGCCCCGAGGACCACCGACGCCAAGTCGACCACCTCGGCGACCTCCTCGATCCCACCGACGGACGCCCCCGCCGCGGCCCTCCCGCTCACCGGCCGGACGATCGTGATCGACCCCGGTCACAATCCCGGCAACTACCGCCACGCACGGGACATCAACCAGAAGGTCGATATCGGCACAACCCGCAAGGAATGCGACACCACCGGCACCGCCACGGCCGCCGATTACACCGAAGCCGCATTCACCCTCGATGTTTCACACCACCTGCGCGATCTCCTCAAGGCCCAGGGCGCGAAAGTCCTGCTCACCCACGACGCCGACCGCCCCTTCGGCCCCTGCATCGACGAGCGCGCCCGGACCGGCAACGCCGCCCGCGCCGACGCCGTCGTCTCCGTGCACGCCGACGGTTCCGCCACCGGAAACCGCGGATTCCACGTGATCGTGCCCGCCCGGGTCAGCTCCGGCGCCGCCGACACCGCGAAGATCGTCGGCCCGTCCCGCGAACTCGGCGAGGCGGTCGCCCGGGACTTCGCGCGCGCGACGGGCACCGCCCCCGCCAACTACCTCGGCGACGGAACGGGGTTGGACGTCCGCGACGATCTCGGGGGCCTCAATCTCTCGACCGTGCCCAAGGTCTTCGTCGAATGCGGCAATATGCGTGACCCGAAGGACGCCGCACTCCTCTCGAATGCGGCATGGCGCCAGAAAGCGGCGCGCGGGATCGCGGACGGCATCGGGACCTACCTCAAGGGGTAGTACCGACGGGCGATAGATTCCCTCCGTACGATAGGGGGCCGCCCCCGTGCTTCGCGCCACCCCGACGAGACGACCCGACGAAGGATTCTTACGTGAATATCCGCTCCCTCACTCGAGGCGATGGCGTTCTGATCGGTGCAGCGGTGGTGCTGTTCATCGCCTCGTTCCTCGACATCTCCGGCTGTGACGCCAGCCCGGAGATCTGCGACCAGGTCCCGAGCACGAACTCGTGGGAGGCTTCGCCGCTCGGCTGGGGCGCCTTCTTCCTCGGTATCGCGGGCGCCGCGCTCGTCGTCTACTCGCGCACGCTCGCGCAGCCCCGCAAGGTCGCGGGTCTGGAGCTGGGCCAGGTCGGCGTCGCGTTCACGATCGCCTCGGCCTGGAACGTGCTGATGTGGATGTTCGAGTCCACCAACGCCGGCGCCGGCCTCATCCTCGGCCTCATCGCCGCCCTGATCCTGGCGGGCGCCGCCGTCGCCGCCCCGTTGGTCCCCGCCCTCAAGGGCCCCCTGCTGAGCGCCCCGAAGCCGCAGACCCAGCAGCCGTACGGCATGCAGCCGGGCCAGCCCGGCCAGCAGGGCGTCCCCGGCGGCTACGGCTACCCCGGCGCCCAGCAGCAGCCCTACGGCGGACAGCCGCAGCCGTACGGCGGCCAGCAGCAGCCCGACCCGCAGGCCCAGGCGCACACCCCCGCCCCGCAGCCGTCCCCGGCGCAGACGCAGGGCCAGCCCGCCGGCGACTTCGCTCCGTTCTGGTTCGCGGTGCCGGTCGCCCGCCCGCTGTACGCGGAGGACGGCTCGCCGACCCCGATCGCCGAACTGGCCCCCGGTACCTGGTACCTGGCGGTCGAGCAGCGCGGCCCCGGCCTGATCGCCCAGACCCAGGACGGCCGCCGCGGCGTCCTCCAGGACACCACCGGCATCCAGCGCGGCTGATCCGCAGCCCGCCCGTCACGCACGGCTCGACGCCGACACCGACACCGGCGCCGACGCCGACGCCACCCACGGCCCCCCGCCCGGAATCCCTTCCGGACGGGGGGCCGTTGCCGTACAGTTCGGGCGACTGAACTGACGGAGCGTCAGAAAGGTGGAGTGCCATGCGCCTCGGACTCGCCCTCGGCTACTGGGGGCGCGGCCCCACCCCCACCCACCTGGAGCTGGCCCGCGAGGTCGAGCGGCTCGGCTACGACTCGGTGTGGACGGCGGAGGCCTGGGGGTCCGACGCGTTCACGGCGCTGACCTGGATCGCCGCGCACACCTCCCGTATCGGGCTCGGGACCGCCGTCGCGCAGATGGCCGCGCGGACGCCGACCGCCACCGCCATGCACGCGCTCACCCTCGACCACCTCTCCGGCGGCCGGATGAGGCTCGGCCTCGGCCTCTCCGGACCGCAGGTCGTGGAGGGCTGGTACGGCCGCCCCTTCCCTCGCTCCCCGCTGACGGCGACCCGCGAGTACGTGGACGTGATCCGGCAGGTGCTGCGGCGCGAGGCGCCCGTCCGGCTCGACGGTCGGTTCCACTCCCACCCGTACGCCGGGGAGGACGGCACCGGGCTCGGCAAGGCGCTCAAGCCGATCACCCACCCCCTGCGGGCGGACCTGCCCGTGCTGCTCGGGGCGGAGGGCCCCAAGAACATCGCGCAGACCCTGCGGATCGCCGACGGCTGGCTGCCGCTCTACTGGTCCCCCTCCCGCTACGCCGAGGTCTACGCCCTCCCCGAGCGGCTGCCCGACGCCTTCCGGGTGGCCCCGATGGTCCGCGCGCAGCTCTGCGACGATCTCGCCGAGGGGCTGCTGCCGGTCAAGGCGATGCTCGGCTTCTACATCGGCGGGATGGGGCACACGGCCCGTAACTTCCACGCCGACCTGATGGGGCGCATGGGATACGGGTCCGAGGCCCGGCGCATCCAGGAGCTGTTCGCGGCCGGCCGCCGCGAGGAGGCCGTGCTCGCCGTGCCCGACGCCTTCGCGGACGAGATCTCGCTCGTCGGCCCGAAGGAGCGGATCGCGGAGCGGCTGGAGGAATGGCGGAAGGGCCCGGTCACCGACCTCCTGGTCACGGCGCCGGACCCGGCCACGCTACGGCTGCTGGCGGAGCTGAACGGCTAGGGACGCCCCGCCACGAGGCCCGCCCGCGCCGGGCCGGGCCGGGCCGGGCCGGGCCGGGCCACAAGACGCCTGGGGGGCAGGGCACCCCCTCGTCTCAGCCGCCCAGTTGGGACGTGCTCGGCACCTTGTCCGTCACCACGGCGCCGGCGCTCGCGCCCGCGTCCTTCACGTCGGTGATGACGTTCTCGAACGCGCCGATGTCCGCCTCGCTCGCCTCGCCCTTGCGGAGCTTGGTCCCGAGGTCCTTGAGCTTGTCGATGCCCGCCGTGAGCGGCGCGACCGCCTTCGAGAGGTGTTCGTCGCCCTTGGCGTTGTTCACCGCGGCCTTCAGCCTGTTGTACGCGAACGCTCCGGCCAGACCGGCCTTGACCACCGCGAACTTCTGGCCGTCGGCGCCCTTCTTGAACTTGCCCGCGCGGTACGGCTTGACGATCCACTGGTAGGTGGCGCCGGCCGCCAGGCCCGCGTTGGCCACGAACCGGGTCTTGGCGAGCTTCTGCTGCTCGACCGTGGCGGTCGCGCTGGTGTCGGCGCTCGCGCTCTGGTCGTCGTCACCGCCGCAGGCGGCCGTCGTCATGAGCAGGGTGCAGGACAGCAGGAGCGCCACGAGCCCGCGGCGCATCGGGCCGGACGGGACCGAGGGAACGGAACGGGGCACGGCTGAACCTCCCTGAGGGCGTGGTGGCGCCAGCCTCACCCCGCCCCCGACGCTCCGCCACCCGGGGGACTCCGAACGGGTTTCGGCCACCGGATAGGGGCAATTCGATCCCCATGACTTCACGCAGCGGTACGACAGCGGCGAGGATCATCGCCGCGGCGGCCGACATCATGGCCGGTCTGATCATCCTGTGGATCCTCATGTACCTGCTGGACGCCAACCGGGCCAACAGCCTGGTCGAGTTCGTCCAGGAGGCGGCCCGCTGGCTGGCGGGCTGGTCCCACGACCTGTTCACCTTCGACGAGGCGTGGGCACGCGTCGTCGCGGGCTACGGTCTCGCCGCCGTCGTCTACCTCGCCATCGGCCACGCCGTGGCGGGCGGCCTGCGCCGCCGCCACTGACGGCCAAGGGCCCGTCGAAGCCGACGGGCCCACGGGCCGAGGGGGCTCAGGAGCCGCAGCAGTCCGGTTCGAGGCCGGTCGGGAGGCGTTCGCCGCCGAAGACCGCCACCGTCGCCTCGTCACCGCCGAGCGCCGCGACGGCGAGCAGCAGCGAGCCCGCCGTCCAGGTCGTGAGCTCCTCGGGCCACACGGCCCGGTCGCCCTCGAAGACGTACCCCGTCCAGTACATGCCGCCCTCGGCCCGCAGGTGCTGGATGGACTGGAGGACCTCCAGGGCCCGGTCGGACTCCCCCGTCACCCACAGCGCGAGCGCGAGTTCGCAGCTCTCGCCGCCGGTCACCCACGGGTTGGGCAGGACGCACCGCACGCCGAGCCCGGGGACGACGAAGTCGTCCCAGCGCGCGTCGATCCGGGCCGTGGCCGCCGGGCCCGTCACGGCGCCGCCGAGGACCGGGTAGTACCAGTCCATCGAGTATTGGGACTTGTCCAGGAAGCGCTCGGGGTGGCTGCGGATCGCGTGGCCCAGCGCGCCCGTCGCCAGCTCCCAGTCGGGCTGGGGCTCCTCGCGCGCCTCGGCGATGGCGAGCGCGCAGCGCAGCGCCTGGTGGATGGACGAACTCCCGGTCAGCAGCGCGTCGTCGACGGCCGTGCCGTCCGCCTCCCGCTTCCAGCCGATCTGCCCGCCGGGCAGTTGCAGGGCGAGGACGAACTCGACGGCGGCGTAGACGGTCGGCCACATCCGGTCGAGGAAGGCGTCGTCCCCGGTGGCGAGGTAGTGGTGCCAGACGCCGACGGCGACGTACGCGACGAAGTTGGACTCCAGGCCCCGGTCGGTGACGTCGTCCGGGTCGCCGTCGCGGTAGGCCGCGTACCAGGAGCCGTCGGCGTTCTGGTGCCGGGCGAGCCACTCGTACGCCCGGGTCGCCGCCGCGTGTTCGCCTGCCGCGTCCAGGGCCATGGCGGCCTCGGTGTGGTCCCACGGGTCGAGGTGGTGGCCCCGGAACCACGGGACGGCGCCGTCCTCGCGCTGGACGGCGAGGATCCCGGCGACGGTCTCGGCGGCCTGTTCGGCGGTGAGGACCCCGGGCAGGAGCAGGTGCTCCGCGATCTGCTCGGGACTCGTCACGCGTCGGCCTTGGGCAGGTGGGGCTTGGTCGCGTACGCCACGAAGCTCTTGCCGACCACCGGGTTGAGCAGCTGCTCGGCGACCCGGGTCAGAGCGGGCTTCTTCATGATGTCCCAGACCAGGAGCTTGTGGTACGCCCGCACGGGCAGCGCCTTGTCGTTGTCCACGCCGAACGCGCACTTGAGCCACCAGTACGGCGAGTGCAGCGCGTGCGCGTGATGGGTGCCGTACGGCCTGAGGCCCGCCTGGCGGATCTTGGCGAGCAGCTCGTCCGCCTTGTAGATGCGGATGTGGCCGCCCTCGACCTCGTGGTACGCGTCGGAGAGCGTCCAGCAGACCTTCTCGGGGCCGTAGCGCGGGACGGTGACGGCGATCCGGCCGCCGGGCCTGAGCACCCGGACCATCTCGGCGAGGACGCCCTTGTCGTCCGGGATGTGCTCCATGACCTCGGAGATGATCACGACGTCGAAGGACTCGTCGGGGAAGGGCAGGTTGAGCGCGTCGCCCTCCATCGCGGTGGCGATCGCGCCGGCCGGGGCCTCGCCGGCCTCCTTCATCGCCGCGAACCACTTGGCGACCTCGCGGATCTCCTCGCCGTTCTGGTCGAGGGCCACGACCTGGGCGCCGCGCCGGTAGCACTCGAAGGCGTGCCGGCCCGCTCCGCAGCCCAGATCGAGCACGCGGTCGCCGGGGGCGAGCGGGAAGCGGGTGAAGTCGACGGTCAGCACGGGGTCTGCCCTTCCGGAGGGGTGGCGGTGCGGGGGTGGGACACGGGGGCGGCGGTCACCGGCGGGCTCCCCGACGAGCGGCGGCCCCGCGCGCGGCGATCGCCTCGCGGTAGAGCGCGGCCGTGCCCTGGGCCGCGCGGGCCCAGGTGAAGCGGTCCAGGACGCGGGCGCGGCCCGCGGCGCCGAGCCGGGCGCGCAGTTCGGCGTCGCCGAGGAGCCGGGCGAGCGCCGTGGCGAGCGCGCCGGCGTCGCCGGGGGGCACCGCAAGGCAGGTCTCGCCGTCGGCTCCGGTGACTTCGGGGATCGCGCCGCCGGTGGTGGCGACGAGCGGGGTCCCGGTGGCCATCGCCTCGGCGGCCGGCAGCGAGAACCCCTCGTAGAGCGAGGGCACGCAGGAGACCTGGGCGGAGCGGACGAGGTCCACCAGCTCCGCGTCGGAGATCCCCTTGACGAACTCGACGGCGTCCTGGAGTCCGTACCGCTCGATGGCCTGCGCGACCGGCCCGTCCTCGGCGCGCTTGCCGACGACGACGAGGTGAGCGGCCGGGTTCTCGGTACGGAGCTTGGCGAGGGCCTCGACGAGGTGGACGAGGCCCTTGAGCGGCACGTCGGCGCTGGAGGTGGTGACGATCCGGCCCGTGACCTCGGCGACGGACGGGTCGGGGGCCCAGAGGTCGGTGTCGGCCCCGATGTGCACGACCCGGACGCGGTCCTCGTCCACGCCGAGGTGGTCGACGATCTCCTGCTGCGAGGAGCCGGAGACGGTGAGGACGGAGGGCAGCCTGCGGGCGACCCGCTTCTGCATCCGGGTGAAGCCGTACCAGCGGCGGACGGAGGCGCGGCGCTTCCAGTCGGCGGCGGCGGCGAGGTCCAGCTGCCGGTCGACGGTGATGGGGTGGTGGATCGTGGTGACGAGCGGGGCGCCGAGCACCCGGGGGCCGCCGAGGAGTCCGTACCCGAGCGTCTGGTTGTCGTGGACGACGTCGAAGTCGCCGCGGCGGGCGGCGAGCATGCGCCGGGCCCGCAGGGAGAAGGTGAGGGGCTCGGGGAATCCGCCGGTCCACATGGTGGCGACCTCGACGGCGTCGATCCAGTCGCGGTACTCGTCCCGCTTCGGCGTGCGGAACGGGTCCGGCGAGCGGTAGAGGTCGAGGCTGGCGATCTCGGTGAGCGGAACGCCCTCGTCGAGGGTGGGGTACGGCTGGGAGCCGAAGACCTCGACCTGGTGCCCGAGGCGGGCGAGTTCGCGGGAGAGGTGGCGGACATAGACGCCCTGACCACCACAGAAGGGATTGCCCTTGTACGTGAGGAGAGCGATGCGCAACGGACGGTGATCACCGTCCGTGACGCCCTGGCGGGGGCCTGCCTCTATGGCCTCAGCGGTCACTCGCTGCCCCCTTCGAGCTTGCGTTTCGCGGGAGCGTAACCGCTCGCGCTAATCTAGAACAAGTTTCAGACTTGATCGTTCTTGATCGTTCAAGGAGCACAGAATCTACCGGCAGGTAGCCCCGCCGTGAGAGCCGGATCAGGTGATTCGCGCCACGGCGGAAGCCCCGCCATACTCCGGCCGTACCGCCGCTCGCCCACCGCACGGAACGGGACTCCATGACCGCGGAAGAAAGACCCGCATCGCCGCCCCTGACGGAGCGCCAGGAGGCGCGCCGCCGTCGCATCCTGCACGCCAGCGCGCAGCTCGCGGGGCGGGGCGGTTTCGACGCCGTACAGATGCGGGAGGTCGCCGAGGCGGCCGGAGTGGCCCTGGGCACGCTGTACCGCTACTTCCCTTCCAAGATCCATCTGCTGGTCGCGACGATGCAGGACCAGCTCCAGCACATGCACACCACGCTGCGGAAGCGGCCGCCCGCGGGCGAGAGCTCGGCCGAGCGGGTCGCCGAGACGCTGATGCGCGCCTTCCGGGCGCTCCAGCGCGAGCCGCAGCTCGCGGACGCGATGGTGCGGGCGCTGACGTTCGCGGACCGGAGCGTGAGCCCCGAGGTGGACACCGTCTCGCGGCTGACGACGGCGATCATCCTCGACTCCATGGGGCTCGAACACCCCACCCCGCAGCAGCTGTCGGCGGTCCGGGTGATCGAGCACACCTGGCACTCGGCACTGATCACCTGGCTGTCGGGGCGCGCCTCGATCGCCCAGGTGAAGATCGACATCGAGACGGTCTGCCGACTGATCGACCTGACGGCCCCGGACGAGCCCGCGGCGCCGTAGCGCCGCGGGCCGGGGGCGGTGCCGGTGCCGCTGCCACCGCCACTGCCGCTGTCGGTGTCGCTGCCGGTGCCGATTCGAGCCCCGGCGTCGCCGCGGATTCGAGCCCCTGCGCCGGCAACGGAACGTCACTGCGTCGCGGGCTTCTCCAGATCGGCCTTGAACAGCGCCTCGCACTGCGAGGAGTTGTCCGTCGCGATGAACATCACGATGGCGAAGCCGGCGGCGCCGTGGTTGCTGGCCTTGAGCGACCAGCCGCCCTTGTTCAGCGTCTGGATGGTGGACCCGGCCTGCTCGGTCTTCTGGCCCTCCTTCCAGCCGCCGCCGGTCAGCGTGGTCACCGTGGCGCCGTAGGACTTCTTCGGGTCCGCCGCCTTCTCCGCGTCGGCCGTCCACGACACCATGCAGCTCTTCAGCCCGGCCGGGACGTCCTCGCCCGAGGCGTCCCGGACGAAACCCGCCGCCGTGGCCGCGGCGTCGATCTCCTTCTCCACCGCGGCCGCGTCGGGGCTGTCGCCGCCGGCCGCCTCCGTACCACCCGTCGTGGAGCCCGAGGAGGACGCGGACGAGCCGCCCTTGTTCTTGCCCGAGCCGCCCTCGCCGCTGCCGCATCCCGCGACCAGCAGCACCGCACCGGCGGCCGCGGCCACCATCATCGCCTTGCGCACAATTGTCCCAACCCTGGGTGCACGCGGGCCTGTTGCCCCCGTGATCAAGAGAGAATTTTTGCACGCGTGAACGAGTGCTCGTGGCTACTCCTCGGGCGGGAAGACCGGCTCCCCGCCGTCGAGCAGGGTGATCAGGATGGCCTCCACCGGGCAGCCCTCGGCCGCCGCGAGCACCCGCTCGTTCGCGTCGGACTCCGGTTCGCGCGGGTGGGACTGGCGCGCCGAGTCGAGCCGGAAGCCGTCCGGGGCGTGGTTGACGCACATGCCGGAGCCGATGCACACGCTCCGGTCGACCTCCACCTGCCAGCGGTCGCCCATCACGCACCACCCGGCCCCTCGTACCCGGCCGGCAGGTGGATCATCTTGTACTCCAGGTACTCGCCGAAGCCCTCGGGGCCGAACTCCCGCCCCAGGCCGGAGTTCTTGTAGCCGCCGAACGGGCCGAGCATGTCCAGACTGAAGGTGTTGATGTTGAAGGTGCCCGTGCGGACCTGCCGGGCGAAGTCGATGCCGTGCTCCACGTCCCCGGTCCAGACGCTGCCGCTGAGCCCGAAGTCGGAGTCGTTGGCGATCGCGAGCGCCTCGCTCTCGTCCCCGTACGGCAGCAGACAGATGACGGGCCCGAAGATCTCCTCGCGGGCGATCCGCATGGAGTTGTCGACGGCCCCGAAGAGGGTCGGCTCGACGTACCAGCCGCGGTCCAGGCCCGCCGGACGGCCGCCGCCGGTCAGGACCTTGGCGCCCTCGTCCTGGCCCAGCCTGATGTAGTCGAGGGAGCGCTGCCGCTGCCGTCGGGCGACGAGCGGGCCGACCTGGGTGGCGGGGTCGAGCGGATCGCCGACCACCAGCGCGCCCGCGGCCGCGGCGAACGCCTCGGCGATCTCGTCGTACCGGCTGCGCGGGGCGAGGATGCGGGTCTGGGCGACGCACGCCTGGCCGTTGTTCATCCAGGCCGCCGGGACGACCCCGGCGACGGTGGCGGCCAGGTCGGCGTCGGGCAGGATCACGGCGGCGGACTTGCCGCCGAGTTCGAGGGTGACGCGGGTGAGGTTGCGGGAGGCGACCTCCATCACGCGCTTGCCGGCCGCGACCGACCCGGTGAAGGAGACCTTGTCGACACCCGGATGGCCGACCAGGTACTCGCTGACCTCGCGGTCGGCGGGCAGGACGGAGAGCACGCCCTCGGGGAGCCCGGCCTCGGTCGCGATCTCGGCGAGGATGTACGAGTCGAGGGGCGTCTCGGGCGAGGGCTTCAGGACCACCGCGCAGCCGGCAAGGAGCGCGGGGCCGAGCTTCGCGGCGGCGGTGAACTGCGGGACGTTCCACGGCACGACGGCCGCGACCACCCCGACCGGCTCGCGGCGCACCATGATCGGCCCGAGCACCCCGGCGCGCCTGCTCTCGTACGGGAAGTCACGGGCGATCGTGATCGCCGCGTCCCACACCATCATGGCGCCCAGCGCCTGGGCGAGGACGCTCCAGGAGTACGGGGAGCCGTTCTGGGAGCTGATCGAGCGGGCGATCTCCTCGTGGCGTACGGCGATGGCGTCCTTGATCCGCCCGACGACCTCGATCCGCTCCTCGAGGGACATCCGCGGCCAGGGGCCGTGGTCGAAGGCCTCGCGCGCGGCGGCGACGGCCCGGTCGACATCGGCCCGGGAGGCGTGCGGCACCCGGCCGATGACCTCCTCGGTGTGCGGCGAGATCACCTCGATGACGTCCCCGCCCGCCGGATCGGTCAACTCCCCGCCGATGTACAGCTTTCCGTGCTCCACAAGCTCGGTCATGACCGACTGCCTCCCGGAACCCGCGATGTTTCTGACTGTGTATCAGAACTGATACCAGTTCTAGTTATCGTGGGCAATGCCCAGGACCGGATGGGCCCCCACCAGCCGCTTTGCCGCTGGTGGGGGCCGTGCCCCGGCCCGCCCGGGCGGCTGCGGACCGTCTCTGGTCCGGCAGCCACCCCGATGGCCGCCCCACGAGCCTCCCGGCTAGCGGCGCGGCGGGCCGACGGTGACGCTGAGGGCATGCGATGGCGATGGCGTGTGTCCGGTGGTGTGGCCGCCCTGGGGGCCGTGGTCCTGCTGTTCGCGGGCGGCCCCGGCAGGGGCGGCGACCCCGGCGGACCCGGCGGGGGCGGTGGGGGCGGGGGCGGCGAGGAGCAGGTGGACATCGGCGGCGGGCGCAGCCTGTACCTGCACTGCGAGGGTTCCGGGAGCCCCACCGTGGTGCTGGTCTCCGGGCTGCACGAGTCCGCCGACCCGTGGTCCCTGACCGAGGTCACCCCGCCCGTGCCGGACGCCCCGGTGCTGCCGGGCGTGGCCGGGTTCACCCGCGTGTGCACCTACGACCGGCCGGGCACGATCCGCTACACCGACCCCCCGGCGCTCACCACCCGCAGCACCCCCGTGCGGGGCACCCGGACCCTGCCCGCCATGGTCCAGGACCTGGACCGCGTGCTGACCGCGGGCCAGGTGCCGGGGCCGTACCTGCTGGTGGGGCACTCCTTCGGCGGGATGCTCGCCCTGCGATACGCGCAGGAGCACCCCGAGCGGACGACCGGTCTCGTGCTGGTCGACGCCCTGGGTCCCGCGCTGAAGCCCGCGATGGGCGCGGACTGGCCCGCGTACGTCGAGGCGCTGCGGCAACCCGGCACCCCCTTCGACGACGACCCGTTCTTCGAGCAGGTGGACATCGACGGCGGGGTCACCCTCATCGATCGCGGCGGCCCGCTCCCGCCGGTCCCGGTCGCGGTGCTGAGCAAGACGGAACCCTTCGCCGCCCCGCCGACCATGTCCAAGGCGCTGCTGGCGAAGCTGGAGGCCTCCTGGCCCAAGGCCCAGCAGGCGCTGGTGGCCCTACGGCCGCAGACCCCGCACCTGCTGGCGACCGGCAGCGACCACTACGTCCAGCTCCACGACCCGGACCTCACGACCGCGGCGATCCGCCTCGTCGTGGGCCGCGCCGCCGAGCCCCGCCCGAGCACGGCGGGCACGAAGTAACTCCGCTCCCCTCACGGCAGGGCGACGCGGGCCACTCTGACGGTTCGTCAGTTCTCGTTATAGTGGCCAGGGTCGAACAAGCACCTTGCCGTCGCGGAGAGATGAGGGCCCATGAGCCAGGTGACCGAGCACGGCGGAGGCGTCTGGGCGATACGGGTCCCCATCCCGGACAACCCCCTCGGGCACACCCTGGTGCACGTCGTCGACACCGACCGCGGGCCCGTGCTGATCGACACCGGGTGGGACGATCCGGCGTCCTGGAGCGAACTGTCCGACGGTCTCGTCGCGTTGGGCACCTCCGTGCGCGAGGTGCACGGGATCGTCATCACGCACCACCATCCCGACCACCACGGGCTCTCGGGTCAGGTGCGCGAGGCGTCCGGGGCGTGGATCGCGATGCACGCCGCCGACACCGCCGTCGTCCGCCGCACCCGCGCGTCCGAGCCCGGCACCTGGCTCGACTACCTCGCCCGCAAGCTGGCCGCCGTCGGCGCGCCCGAGGAGCACACCGCGCCGCTCCTCGCCGCCCGCGCCTCCGGCCGCCGCGCGAGCACCCTGCCCGGGCTGCGTTCCGCCCTCCCCGACCGGGAGATCGTCCCCGGCGAACTCCTCGACCTGGCGGGCCGCCGACTACGCGCGATCTGGACGCCCGGCCACACCCCGGGCCACGTCTGCCTGCACCTGGAGGAGGAGCACCCGGCGCGGCTGCCCGGGCACGGCCGGCTCTTCTCCGGCGACCATCTGCTGCCCGGGATCTCCCCGCACATCGGCCTCTACGAGGACCCCGACGACGCGGTGGTCACCGACCCCCTCGGCGACTACCTGGACTCGCTGGAGCGCATCGGGCGGCTCGGCGTCGCCGAGGTGCTCCCCGCCCACCAGTACGCCTTCGCCGACGCCGCCGGGCGGGTACGGGAACTGCTCGACCACCACGAGGAGCGGCTGACCGGGCTCGTGGACCTGCTCGCGCACCCGCTCACCCCGTGGCAGCTCGCCGAACGCATGGAGTGGAACCGCCCCTGGGAGCAGATCCCGTACGGATCGCGGACCATCGCGGTCAGCGAGGCCGAGGCGCATCTGCGCCGGCTCGTGAAGCTGGGCCGCGCCGAGGCCGTGGCCGGTACGGAGCCGGTGACGTACGTGGCGGTGTGACCGGTGACGTGCGTGGCGGTGTGACCGCCACGCACGTCACCGGCCGCGGTGTGACCACGCCCGGGCCGCGGCGGCCCGGGTGTGAGGCGGCTCCCACCCACCGGTCGGCCGGGGTACGGGCCGGTAGAGTGTGCGAGTCGTCATCACACCCGTTCGGGGGGAAGCCGGTGCAAATCCGGCGCTGACCCGCAACCGTGACCGTCCCTCGGAAGGCCGCCGGGCCGCAAGGCCCGGAGGAGCCAGAAGGCCCGCAACGGCCCGGAAGGCATCCGCCCCGAGAACGGGAGTCGGAATGCCCCGTCCGGGACGTGACCGCCGGCACCGTCGAGGAATACGGAGCCGAGCCTGGTGCCTCAGCGTGCCGGTGCCCGGCCGCAGGAGAGGCCACCACACGCATGACCACCGTCCGCCGCGGCGCCGCCGCGTTCGCAGCCGCAGCGGTGCTCTGCACCGGCATGGCCCCCGCCGCGTCCGCCGCGCCGTCCCCTTCCGCGACCCCCGCGCCCACCGTCCCTGCCGGGCTGTACGGCACGAAGGACCCGACGTACGACGGTGTGTGGCGCCAGTCGCTCGCGTTCGTCGCCCAGACGACCAGCGGAGTGCAGCCCGCCGACGAGGCCGTGAGCTGGCTGACGGGGCAGCAGTGCGCCAACGGCGCCTTCGCCTCCTACCGTCCCGACCCGGCGAAGCCGTGCGACCCGGCGACCATGCTGGACACCAACGCCACCGCCGTCGCCGTCCAGGCGCTCACCGGCGTCAAGGGCCGGAGCACCGCCCCCGAGCCGCTCGGGAAGGCCGCGGAGGCCGGTGCGAGCTGGCTGAAGAGCGTGCAGAACAAGGACGGCGGCTGGGGCTACAACCCCGGCAGTCCCAGCGACGCCAACTCCACCTCGATCGTCGTCAGCGCGCTCACCGCGCTCGGCCAGAAGCCCGGCGACGTGACGTCCGCCGAGGGCAGGACCCCGTACGACGCCCTGCTCACGCTCGCGCTGCCCTGCTCGACCAAGGAGGGCCCGGGCGCCTTCGCCTACCAGCCCGACAAGGACGGCAAGCTGCTCGCGAACGCCGACGCGACCGCCGCCGCCACCCTCGCGGGGCTCGGCAAGGGCATCACCGCCCGCGGCATCGAACCCCAGCAGACCCCGGTCTGCACGCCGGAGGCGAAGCCCACGATCGACCGGGCCGCGCTCAACGGCGCCTCCTACCTGGCCGCCGCGCTCGCCGGGACCGGCCACCTGAACACCCCGCCGATGCCGGGCGCCACCGACCCGACCGAGCTGCCGGACCACGGCAACACCGCCGACGCGGTCGTCGCGCTCGCCGCCGCCGGTGCCACCAAGGAGGCGACCGGCGCCCTGACCTGGCTCCAGCAGAACTCCGCCGCCTGGGCGAAGGAGAGCGGCCCCGCCGCGTACGCGCAGCTGATCCTGGCCGCGAAGGCCATGCGCGTCGACCCGACCGCGTTCGGTTCGACCGACCTCCTCAAGGAGCTGGCGGCCACCGGTCCCGCGCCGAAGGCCTCGCCCTCCCCCACCGCGAAGGCGAGCCAGGAGGAGAGCTCCGGCTCGCTGTCCAACCTGTGGTGGATCATCGGCATCGGCGCGGTCGCCGGCATCGGGATCGGCTTCCTGATCAGCGGGCGCAGGAAGTGAGTGCCTTTCGACCGTCGCGTCTCGTCGGCGCGGCCGCGTCCGTGGCGCTGACCCTCGCCGTGGCCGCGCCCGCCCAGGCCGCCGGCTACCGGTACTGGTCGTACTGGGAGGGCGACACACCGACCGCATGGGCGTACGCGACGCAGGGCCCGGCGACCGCCCGGCCCGGCGACGGCGACGCGATCGGCTTCCGCTTCGCGGTCAGCAAGGACACGAACGACGCCGCCCGGCCCTCCGTCGCCCCCGACTTCACGGGGGTCTGCGGCGGTACGGAGGCGAAGTCCGGCACCAAGCGCGTCGCCGTCGTCGTGGACTTCGGCACCCCGCAGGACGCCCCGCAGGGGGAGGCGCCGCCCGTCCCGCGGATCAGGACCGGCTGCGCGCAGGTCCGGGAGAGCGCGACGGGCGCGGAGGCGCTGGCCGCCGTGGCGAAGCCGCTGCGCTACGACAGCGCGGCGCTGCTGTGCGGGATCGCCGGATACCCGGCGCAGGGCTGCGGCGAGCAGGTCGCGGAGACGAAGGCGCCGTCCAGGGAAGGCCTGTCCACCGGAAACCCCTCGGTGTCGACGTCCGCGAAGGCCACGGAGGGCGACGGGGGCGGTGACGGCGGGCCGTCCGCCGGAATCCTGGTGGGCGGGGCAGCCGTGCTCGTGCTCGGGGGCGCCGCACTCTGGAAGGCCCGCCGCCGCGCATGATCCGTGCCCCCGAGGCGAGCCGGTCCAACGCGCTGCACGCGGGCGCCTGGTGGATCTGGGCGCTCGGCCTGGCCGTCGCCGCCTCCCGTACGACCAACCCGCTCCTCCTCGGCCTGATCGTCGCGGTCGCGGGCTACGTCGTCGCGGCCCGCCGTACGGACGCCCCGTGGGCGCGTTCGTACGGGGCGTTCGTGAAACTGGGTCTGTTCGTGGTGGCCCTGCGGGTGGTGTTCTCGGTGGTGCTGGGTTCGGCGATCCCGGGGACCGTCGAGCTGTTCACACTGCCCGAGGTGCCGACGCCCCTGTGGGCGCAGGGCGTGCGGATCGGCGGCCGGGTGACGGCGGAGCAGGTCGTCTTCGCGGTCTACGACGGGGCCAAGCTGGCGACGCTGCTGATCTGCGTGGGCGCGGCGAACGCGCTCGCGAACCCGGCCCGGCTCCTCAAGTCGCTGCCGGGCGCGCTGTACGAGGCGGGCGTCGCCGTCGTGGTGGCGATGACCTTCGCGCCGAACATGGTGGCCGACGTGGTGCGGCTGCGGACCGCCCGGCGACTGCGGGGCCGGCCGACGGGCGGCGTGCGGGCGGTGCTCCAGATCGGGCTGCCGGTCCTGGAGGGCGCGCTGGAACGTTCGATCGCGGTGGCCGCCTCGATGGACGCACGCGGCTACGGCCGTACGGCTCAGGTGCCGCCGGCCGTACGCCGGACGACGAACCTGCTCACGCTCGGCGGGTTGCTCGGCGTGTGCGCCGGTTCGTACGGCCTGCTGGCGGCGGAGGGCGCGGGCTACGGGCTTCCGCTGGTCGTCGCGGGGCTCGTCGCCGCCATGGCGGGGCTCCGACTGGGCGGTCGGCGCGCGGTACGGAGCCGGTACCGGCCGGACCTGTGGGGGGCGCGGGCCTGGCTCGTGGCCGGTTCGGGCGTGGCGGTGGCGGCGCTGATGATCTGGGCGAACGGGTACGCGTTCGAGGAGCTGCACCCCGGCGTCGTACCGCTCGTCGCGCCGGAGCTTCCGCTGTGGCCGGCCGTGTCGTTGCTGGTGGGCCTGGTGCCGGCGTTCGTGGCCCCCGTGCCCGCGCCCCCGTCCGCGCCCCCGCCGCCCTCCGCTTCCGCATCCCGGTCGGCACCCCCGTCCGCGTCCGCGTCGGCCTGCCCGTCGGCCTCCGTATCCGTGTCCAAGGAGTCGCAGTGATCCGGTTCGAGAACGTCTCGGTGCGGTACGGGGACGGCGCCGCGCCCACGCTCCAGGGCATCGACCTGACGATCCCCGAGGGTGAACTGGTGCTGCTCGTCGGCCCTTCGGGTGTCGGCAAGTCGACACTGCTGGGCGCGGTGTCGGGGCTGGTCCCGCACTTCACGGGGGGCACGCTGACCGGCCGGGTCACGGTCGCGGGCCGGGACACCCGGACGCACAAGCCGCGCGAGCTGGCGGACGTGGTCGGCACGGTCGGCCAGGACCCGCTCGCGCACTTCGTGACGGACACGGTCGAGGACGAGCTCGCGTACGGCATGGAGTCCCTGGGCCTGGCGCCCCCGGTCATGCGGCGGCGCGTCGAGGAGACCCTGGACCTCCTGGGCCTCGCGGAGCTGCGGGACCGGCCCATCGCGACGCTCTCCGGTGGCCAGCAGCAGCGGGTGGCGATCGGCTCGGTGCTGACCCCGCACCCCGAGGTCCTCGTCCTGGACGAGCCGACGTCGGCGCTGGACCCCGCGGCGGCGGAGGACGTCCTCGCCGTGCTGCAGCGGCTGGTCCACGACCTCGGCACGACGGTCCTGATGGCGGAGCACCGGCTGGAGCGGGTGGTCCAGTACGCGGACCAGGTCGTGCTGCTGCCGGACGGCATCATGGGGCCGCCCGCGGAGATCATGGCGGTCTCGCCGATCCACCCGCCGGTGGTGTCCCTGGGCCGCCTCGCGGGCTGGACCCCGCTCCCCCTGACGGTCCGCGACGCCCGCCGAAGGGCGGCGCCCCTGCGCGCGCGCCTGGAGGGCCGCGAGCCGACTCCGTCGGGAACGGGAACGGGAACGGGGACGGGGACGGGGACGGGAACGGGGACGGGACGGGGAATGGGACGGGGAATGGGACGGGACATGGGGACGGGGGCGGAGACGGGGACAGCGGCCCCCGGGCGCCAGGAATCCACCGGCCTCGGCGCCGGGCCCGGCCCCAGCCTCGGCGCCGGGCCCAGCCCCAGCCTCGGCGCCGGGCCCAGCCCTGGCCCCAGCCCCAGGCGGGGTCTCGGCACAGGGCGGAGTGGGGGAATCTCCCTGTTCCGGCGGCGCCCTCGCGCCGGCACGACCACTCACGCCCCCTCCCCCACCGCACCCACCCCCCTCGTCGACGTCCGCGCCCTCGGTGTCCGGCGCGGGCGCGTCGAGGCGCTGCGGCGCGTCGAGCTCCAGGTCGACGCGGGCGAGACCGTCGCGCTCATGGGACGCAACGGCGCCGGGAAGTCCACCCTGCTCAACACGCTCGTCGGCATCGTCGAGCCCACCTCCGGCACCGCCCTCGTCTCCGGCCGCGCGCCCCACCGCACCGATCCCCGCGAGCTGATCCGCCACGTCGGCCTCGTCCCGCAGGAGCCCCGCGACCTGCTGTACGCGGACACGGTCGGCGCCGAGTGCTCCGCCGCCGACGCCGACGCGGGCGCCGCCCCCGGGACCTGCCGGGCCCTGGTGTCCGAGCTGCTGCCGGGCGTGGCGGACGGCACCCACCCGCGCGACCTCTCCGAGGGCCAGCGCCTGGCCCTCGCGCTCGCCGTCGTCCTCACCGGCCGCCCTCCGCTCCTCCTCCTCGACGAGCCGACCCGTGGGCTCGACTACGCCACGAAGGCCCGCCTCGTCGCCCATCTGCGCGAGCTCGCCGCCGACGGCCACGCGATCGTGCTCGCCACGCACGACGTGGAGCTGGCGGCCGAGCTGGCGCACCGGGTGGTGATCCTCGCGGGCGGCGAGGTCGTCGCGGACGGCCCGACGGCCGAGGTCGTCGTCTCCTCCCCCGCCTTCTCCCCGCAGGTCGCCAAGATCCTCGCGCCGCAGCCCTGGCTCACGGTCGAGCAGGTCAGGGAGGCCCTGTGAGCAGCCCTACCGACGGCCGCCCCGGAAGGAGCGGCCCCGCGCGCAGCGGCCCCCTGCGCGGCCGCGTCGGCCACCGCGCCACCCATCCCACCTATCCCACCCGCCCCACCCGTCCCATCCGCCTCGGGGTCCGCTCGGTGGCCACGCTCACCCTCGTCTCCGTCATCGGCCTGATCGCCGTCGGCTGGCCGCTCTTCGCCGACGGCGCATCGGCCGTCACCACGCACGCCGCCGACGCCCCCTGGTTCTTCGCGGTCCTGCTGCCCCTGCTGATCGCGGTGGTCGTCGCGACCATCGCCGACTCCGGCATGGACGCGAAGGCCGTCGCGATGCTGGGCGTCCTCGCGGCCGTGGGCGCGGCGCTGCGGCCGCTCGGCGCGGGCACGGCGGGCCTGGAGCCGATGTTCTTCCTGATGGTGCTGAGCGGCCGGGTGCTCGGACCGGGCTTCGGCTTCGTCCTCGGGGCCGTCACGATGTTCGCGTCCGCCCTGCTCACCGGGGGCGTGGGCCCCTGGATGCCGGTCCAGATGCTGGCCATGGGCTGGTTCACCATGGGCGCGGGGCTGCTCCCGGGCCCGGCGGAGGGCGGGATCCGGGGCCGGCGCGAGCTGCTGATGCTGTCGGCGTACGGGTTCCTGGCGGCGTTCGCGTACGGCACCGTCACCAATCTGTACGGCTGGGTCACGGTCGGCGGTCTCGGTACCGGGATCTCCTTCCAGCCCGGTGCCCCGGTGGGCGAGAACCTGGCGCGTTTCCTCGCCTACGTCCTCGCCACCTCCCTCGGCTGGGACCTCGGCCGGGCCGCCCTCACCGTCGTCCTCACCCTCACCGTCGGCGGCACGCTCCTGAAGGCGCTCCGGCGCGCCACGCGGCGCGCGAACTTCGAGGCCCAGGTCACATTCGAGGGCTCTGGGGAGTCCCTTCGGAGTGAGCCGCCCCACAGGACCTAGGTCACGTACGACGTGGAATAGGAGAGGGTCCAAACCGGCCTAAATCCTCCCATACGCGTACGTGCCCTGCGAAAACCACCCACCTCCGGCACCCCTGCCGTTCGGCGCGGGTCCGACTCCGCTTCGTATCGGGGGTCGTTGCGTCGCCCGTCCGGCCCTGCTTCTCTGGTGGACGTCGCCAGGCAGCAGCGCTCCAGCGCAGCTCCTCGGACAGGCCGATCACCCGCCGGATCCCGGGTTCCCCGGGCTCTGGTTCCGGCTTGCCGAAAACGTCCGGCGCACCCCATGTCCCCGACGTTAGGTCGCTTCGTGTTCCGCTCGCTCTCCCCCCGTGTCGCGTCCCGCAAGAAGTCCCTCGCCGCCACCGCAGCCGTGCTGCTCGGCGCCTCGGGTGCGGTGCTCGGCACGACGTCCACGGCTTCGGCCGCGACTCCCCAGGAGATCGCCAAGCAGATCGTCCCGGCTTCGCAGTACGCGTCGTTCAGCAAGATCGTCTCTCACGAGTCCGGCTGGAACCCCTCCGCCACCAACTCGTCCAGCGGCGCCTACGGCCTGGTCCAGGCCCTCCCGGCCTCGAAGATGTCCTCGGCCGGCTCCGACTGGAAGACCAACCCGGCCACCCAGATCAAGTGGGGCCTCGACTACATGAACGACCGCTACGGCAGCCCGAACGGCGCCTGGGCCCACTGGCAGGCCAACGGCTGGTACTAGGGCGTGTTTCGAAAGTAGCGTCGTCCGCCCGGAGGGCGGGGCCGGGGGCGTCTGGTGCGTGCGATCGCAAGGCGGAGGGAGGAGAGCGCAGCGGGCTGCGCCGACGACTGACAACGCGGCGAGCGTGCGTGCCAGGCGTCCCCGGTCAGACGGGACTTTCGAAACACGCCCTAGGAGTCACCGACGCGCAGCCGCCGACCCGCCCGGTCGCAGGCCCCGCGACGACCGGCCCCGCTTCACCGGCCCACCGGTCGCCGCACCCCGCGCACCCGCACGGCCCCGCCCTCCCCTCGGAGGAGCGGGGCCTGCGGCGTTCCCGGTGGCCCGCACCCCCCGGACGTACGCGGTCTCAGAGCCTCTGGATGATCGTGCCCGTGGCCAGCGCCCCGCCCGCGCACATCGTGACGAGGGCGAACTCCTTGTCCGTACGCTCCAGCTCGTGCAGCGCCGTCGTGATCAGCCGCGCCCCGGTCGCCCCCACCGGATGCCCGAGCGCGATCGCGCCGCCGTTGACGTTGACCTTCACCAGGCCGTCCAGGTCGCCCTCGAACTCCTGGGCCCAGCTCAGCACCACCGACGCGAACGCCTCGTTGATCTCGACCAGGTCGATGTCCTTGAGCGACATCCCGGCCTTGCCCAGCACCGCGCGGGTCGCGTCGATGGGGCCGTCCAGGTGGAAGTGCGGGTCGGAGCCGACGAGGGCCTGCGCGACGATCCGGGCGCGGGGCCGGAGGCCCAGCGCGCGGGCCGTCCGCCGGGACGCCCACATCAGCGCGCACGCCCCGTCGGAGATCTGCGAGGAGTTCCCGGCGGTGTGGACGGCGGTCGGCATGACCGGCTTGAGCCGGCCGAGCGCCTCCATGGTGGTGTCGCGCAGCCCCTCGTCGTGGTCGACCAGCCGCCACATGCCCTGCCCGGCGGCCTGCTCCTCCTCGGTCGTCGGGACCTGGACGGCGAAGGTCTCGCGCTTGAACCGCTCCTCGGACCAGGCGATCGCGGCCCGCTCCTGGGAGAGCAGACCGAGCGAGTCGACGCGCTCGCGCGTCAGGCCGCGCCGGCGGGCGATGCGCTCGGCGGCCTCGAACTGGTTGGGCAGGTCGACGTTCCACTCGTCCGGCCAGGGCTTTCCGGGGCCGTGCTTGGAGCCGGAGCCGAGCGGGACGCGGGACATCGCCTCGACACCGCAGCTGATGCCGATGTCGATGACGCCCGAGGCGATCATGTTGGCGACCATGTGACTGGCCTGCTGCGAGGAGCCGCACTGGCAGTCGACGGTGGTGGCGGCGGTCTCGTACGGAAGGCCCATGGTGAGCCAGGCGGTACGCGCGGGGTTCATGGACTGTTCGCCGGCGTGGGTCACGGTGCCGCCGACGATCTGCTCGACGCAGTCGGCCTTGATACCGGTGCGGCCGAGGAGTTCACGGTAGGTCTCGCCCAGGAGGTAGGCGGGGTGCAGGTTGGCGAGCGCGCCTCCGCGCTTGCCGATGGGGGTGCGTACTGCTTCGACGATGACGGGTTCCGCGGCCATGAGCTCGTCCTCTCCTCGCCCGGGCGGGGCGTCCCGGCACTCCGCGACGCGGGCGGTACGGGGAACTAGTACGCGTTCTAGTTCTGAGTGAAGTCTTATGACTGCTACCGCCGGTACGCAAGGGTTGTGCACGCACCGCGCCGGGCGCCCCGCGTGCGCCGATCGCCTCCACGCGGCGGCTCGGGCAACAGTTCCGGCCACATCCCTTGCGACTTGTAGAACCCGTTATTACCTTGCCGTCATCATCTGATGAACCGTCAGGAGTGTGTTGCCGATGCCCTGCCCTCACCTCCCCGAAGGGTTCGACGCCACCGACCCCGATCTGCTCCAGAGCCGTATACCCTTCCCGGAGTTCGCCCAGCTGCGCCAGACCGCACCTGTCTGGTGGTGCCCCCAGCCGCGCGGCATCACCGGCTTCGACGACGAGGGTTACTGGGCCGTCACCCGGCACGCGGACGTCAAGTACGTCTCCACGCACCCCGAGTTGTTCTCCTCCACCGAGAACACCGCGGTCATCCGCTTCAACGAGCACATCTCCCGGGACCAGATCGAGGTCCAGAAGCTGATCATGCTCAACATGGACCCGCCCGAGCACACCCGGGTCCGCCAGATCGTCCAGCGCGGCTTCACGCCCCGGGCGATCCGGTCCCTGGAGACGGCGCTGCGCGAGCGCGCCCGGGCGATCGTCGAGGAGGCGCGGCGGAACGCCGCCGCCGGGGACGGCTCCTTCGACTTCGTCACCCAGGTCGCCGTCGAGCTGCCGCTCCAGGCCATCGCCGAACTCATCGGCGTACCGCAGGAGGACCGCTCCCGGATCTTCGAGTGGTCCAACAAGATGATCGCGTACGACGACCCCGAGTACGCCATCACGGAGGAGATCGGCGCCGAGGCCGCCATGGAGCTCATCGGCTACTCGATGAACCTGGCCGCCGCGCGCAAGGAGTGCCCCGCCAAGGACATCGTGTCCCAGCTCGTCGCCGCCGAGGGCCAGGGCAACCTCTCCTCCGACGAGTTCGGCTTCTTCGTGCTGCTGCTCGCGGTGGCCGGCAACGAGACCACCCGTAACGCGATCAGCCACGGCATGCACGCCTTCCTCACCCACCCCGACCAGTGGGAGCTCTTCAAGCGGGACCGGCCGGCGACCGCCGCCGAGGAGATCGTGCGCTGGGCGACGCCGGTGGTCTCCTTCCAGCGGACGGCCACCCAGGACACCGAGATCGGCGGCCAGAAGATCCGCCGGGGCGACCGGGTCGGGATCTTCTACTCCTCCGCCAACAACGACCCCGAGGTCTTCGAGAGCCCCGAGACCTTCGACATCACGCGCGACCCGAACCCGCACCTCGGATTCGGCGGCGGGGGCCCGCACTTCTGCCTCGGCAAGTCGCTCGCCATCAACGAGATCGAGCTGATCTTCAACGCCCTCGCGGACGAGCTGCCGGATCTGACGCTCGTGAGCGAACCGCGGCGGCTGCGCGCCGCATGGCTGAACGGCATCAAGGAGTTGCGGGTCCGGACCGGCTCCTGACAGACCGGGAGGCGGGGGCCTTCCCCCCTACGCCGGGGCCTCCGCCGCCCGCCGCCCGTGCCGTTCCGGCTGCTCATGGTCGGGCACGGGGTCGTGGCGGTCAGCCGTACGCGGGCGCGTGCTGCGGTACGTTCGGCTCCATGACTCAGGATCAATGGTCCACCGTCGACCGCTACTTGACCGATCTGCTCGCCCCGGCCGACGAGACGCTCGCCGCCGCGCTCGCCGACTCCAAGGCCGCCGGCCTCCCGGAGATCGCCGTCGCCCCCAACCAGGGCAAACTCCTGAACCTGCTCGTCTCCCTGCGGGGTGCGCGCTCGATCCTGGAGATCGGCACGCTCGGCGGCTACAGCACGATCTGGATGGCCCGGGCGCTGCCCTCGGACGGCCGGATGGTCTCGCTGGAGCACAACCCGGCCCACGCGGACGTGGCCCGCGCCAACCTCGCCCGGGCGGGCCTCGACAAGATCGTCGAGGTCCGTACGGGCGCGGCCCTGGACTCCCTGCCGCAGCTGGAGGCGGAGGGCGCCGGCCCGTTCGACTTCGTCTTCGTCGACGCCGACAAGGTGAACAACCCGCACTACGTGGAGTGGGCGCTGCGGCTCTCCCGCCCCGGCTCGGTCATCGTCGTCGACAACGTGGTGCGCGGCGGCGCGGTCGTCGACGCGGAGTCGACGGAACCGGCGATCACCGGCACCCGCGCGATGTTCGACCTGGTCTCACGCGAGCCCCGGCTCGACGCGACGGCGTTCCAGACGGTCGGCGTGAAGGGGTACGACGGGCTGCTGGTGGCCCGGGTGGTGGCGTAGCGGACGGACCGGACTGATGGGGCCCGGGTCGTGGCGTGGCTGAACGGGTGACGGAGGCCGGGGGCGGCGCGACAGACGGACTGATGGGGCCCGGGTCGTGGCGTGGCGGCGCCCTGCCGCCGTGAGTCGGCCAGCCTAGAAGCCGCCGGCCCCCGCTGTCGGCCCATGCCCCCTTACGCTCGCCGCACATGGTCGGGCGGGACCAACCACTCCCGCCCGCCGCGCTCGGGCCGCAGGAACGCCATGGCTCGCTTCCGGCGCTCGCGGGGCAACTCGGCGGGATCCTCGTAGTCACGGATCAGGTCACGCGGGATGCCGACCCTTCCCGCGCCGTCCTCGACGCGCCGGCCGATGTCGTCCGGGCCGATCACTTGGGGCACTTCACGTGCTGGTAGACGGTCCTGTCGGGCTGGGACGGTTCGCGCGGCGTTCCCCGGCGACAGCGTTCGAGTGAGGCGATCGGCTTGTCGCAGGCGGGACACACCTCGCCCGAAGGGGCGTAGGTCGTGTACTCCCACTGCCGTGCGTCCGTTTCACGCTCCTGAGCCTTGCCGGGCATGTCGTCGTCCCCTCGGTCCGTCTGCGTTCCCTGCCGAGGACGCTAGGAAGACACCCGGTGGAAGTTCCACGAAATTGCATGGGTTTGCACGCCAAATCACCTGTCTCATTAGCATGTTGACGCTCTGAGCACAGGTCGACATGGTTCATGCAAGTCCGCGCAATCACCTGGACCAGGGAGTCAGCCATGGCCGTAGAGTTCGTAGGCATCGACCCGAACACCGACCGCGATCACTGCCCGACGGTGTGGGCGGACGCGGAAGCTCAGGAGATCTTGTTGCAAGGCTGGAGGCCGGACAGCGAGACTCAGGCCCGGTGCGAGGCGAGCAGCCCCGCGAACGGGCCGGTTCCCGACAACGAGGCCATCGTCAGGATTCCGGCCCGCATGATTCCGATGATCCGGGAGGCGTGCGATGCCGTCGAGCGTGCCCAGCTTCGCTGAGCTGTTGGGCCGGTGCGAGCGGTCCGCCGTACACCTGGAGATGCGTGACTCGTACGCGTCCACCGACAGGTTCGAAGCATGGAAGCGCGGCGAGCGCATCGACTGGGACGACCGCGCGTCCTGGTGGCACCCGTACGACCAGCTGATCACGGACACCGTGGCGCGGGGGGTGTCGATCCGTCGCGCCCGGATCGTCTCCGAACCCGTGACGGAGTACATCCGGTGGGAGCACTACGTCACCCACGCCAACGTCACGGCCGGCGAGGACGTCCGCTGGCTGCCGCGCCGCCGGGCCACGGACATCGCCCTCCCCGGCAATGACTTCTGGCTCTTCGACGGCGAACTCCTGCGCGTGCACCACTTCTCCGGCGACGGGGTGGTGGTGGAGGACGAGATCACAGACGACCCGGCGACGGTGAAACTCTGCGCATCGGCCTTCGAAGCCGTCTGGGACCGGGCCGTCCCGCACCACCTGTACGCGATCTGAGGACAGCCAGCTCCATGCCCCCACACCCCTCATCGAGCGTCCAGCGGGCTCGTGAAGCACTCGCGGGCCGACTGCGCGAGCTACGCAGGGACGCCGGAATCAGCGGGCGGGAGCTGGCCGTCAGGCTCCGCTGGTCGGACTCGAAGGTGTCGCGCATCGGCAACGCCAAGACACCCCCGTCCGACGCGGACATCCGAGCGTGGTGCCGGGCGTGCGGAGCCGACGACCAGGCGCCGGACCTCATCGCGGCGAACAGACAGTCCGCGGACGCCCACATCCAATGGAAACGCCTCCAGCGAGGCGGCCTGCGGCACGTGCAGGAATCCACGGAGAGCCTGTACCGGCGCACGCGCCTCTTCCGTGTCTACGTCTCCGACGTGATCCCCGGCTTCCTCCAGACACCGGGATACGCGACGGCGCTCCTGTCGTCCATCGCGGACTTCCGGGGAACACCGGACGACGTGACAGAGGCAGTCAAGGTCCGCATGAGACGAAACGCGGTGCTGAACAACGCGGCGCACCGGTTCTCGTTCGTCCTGGAGGAATCGGTCCTGCGCTACCGGCTGTGCACCGTCGAGACGATGGCGGCGCAGCTCGGTCACCTCCTGGCGGTCATGGACCTCCAGAACGTGGCCGTGGGCATCGTCCCGTTCTCGTCGCAGCGAACCGTCTGGCCCATGCCGACCTTCACCATCTTCGACGACACGAGGGTGCACGCGGACACCTTGGACGCCGCGTCCACACTGACGCAACCAAGCCAAGTCGAGCTCTACGCACGAGCCTTCGACCGGCTGTCGCAAGGGTCGGCACGGGGAGCCGCCGCACGCACGCTCGTGACGTCCGCCTTGTCGTCGCTCGGCTGACCGTCCGGCTTACTGCGGAAACGCAAAAAGGCCCCTGTGCCCTCTCCGGCGATGGAGAGGGCACAGGGGCCATATGGCGGCATCAGCCGTTCAGTACGCCGGTGAGGCGTGCGGCTGCCTTACCGCCGATGAGAGCGATGCCGCAGTAGAAGTCGATACGGGTGCGGTAGACAGGCTTGTCATGCGACTCGCCCAGGTCGGTGGCCTGAACACCACCGTTGGTGAGTCCGGAGACACCGGCGTCCGCCTCGGTCGCCCCGAAGCGAACGGCGTAGCTGTCACCGGTCTCCACACCACCGGTCCCAGTCGTCAGCGGCAGCACGTCCGTACCGTCGAGACGCTGGCCGGCATCCAGCAGCGGGATGCCGTTCCACATGACCGTGGGCTTACCGGCTATGTCCGCCCGCTGGTCGGCCCCGCTGCGGGCACAGCGAAGCCCCGGCGGTCCGTGAGGGACTACCGGGGCTTGGCTCGGGCGACCCGTAAACCGGCGGGGCTCAGGAACGCCATACGGCCCGCCACCCGCTTTCCTGGCGGCGGACCGTGTAGACCTCTCAGGCGGCTCAGGCTCCCGCAGAGTCAGGCGCCGCAGCCCATCGCACGACCACCCGGTCCCTCGTGTTCGCGTTCCGGCCCCTGCCGACAGACTTGGTGATCCTCACGGAGTCGATGAAGAGCGCCAGGAACTCCCGTTTCTTCTCCAGGTCCCACGCCGCCCATGTCGAATCCTCCCCGATGGAATCTCCGTCCACGCTCGTCCACTCGTTGGGGATCTGGATGCTTCGACTGCCGGTCGCCTCCAGTTCCGCCAGCCGTTCGGCCGTCCGCTCCTCGTGGGCAGCCAACCGCGCCATGGACTCCCTGAACATCTGCGCACCCGTCTCGTCGGCGTAGACGCCGGCCAGCCGGTCCACGTGAAGGATGCGGCGGGACTCCCGTACGTGCTCCAACTCGGCTCGTACCGCCGCGCGTTCCGCGTCTCGCTGGGACGTGTCCTGTTGGCGGGCGAAGCGCCGTGACGCCTCGGCCAGCCATTCGAGGTCTTCCGGGTCGTCGGGGTCCATGGCCATGAGACGGGCCCACACCCGCCCCGCCGTCTCGCTGTCCGCCGCGTCCTGGCCGATGACGAGACCACCGTGGCCCGGGACCAGTCCCCCGGCCCGGTTGCACTTGTAGTAGAGCTTCCCGGCCCGTCGGTCAGTCACCATTACCGATCCGCAGACGTCGCAGAACAGCAGTCCGTGTCCAGCCAGCAGAGTGGGGACGCGTCGGCCCGCTCGTACGACCACCTGCGTCCGGCCGTCCAGCACGTCCTGGAGCTTCCACCATTCCTCCGTGGGGATCAGCGCTTCGTGCGACTGGACGGGCTGCCCTTCGTCGTCACGCAGGATGACGCGCTTCCCCGTCTTGCCCGGGATGGGATTGCCGTCGGCGTCCTTGGTCGCCTGTACCCGTCCTTGCCACTCGATCGCGTACCCCGCAAGGCGCGGGTCCCGCAGGATGCGGAGGACGGTGGACGATACCCACGCCGGGCGCTCCACGGCTTCCGAGACTCCACGCGCACGGCGCGAGGCGAGGCGCTTGGCCCCCGACTCCCCCAGGGACACCGCCTTCGTGGGAACGCCGTCCTCATTGAGTCGCTTGGCGATCTGCGAGGCGGACACGCCCTCCGCCGCCCACTTGGCCATGTCCCGGACGTGTGGGGCTTCCACCGGGTCCGGGACGAGTCGGACGACGGACAGCTTGCCGCTGGTCGCCCTCTCCGACGTGAAGCCGTACGGGGCGACGCCGGAAACGTGGCTACCAGCCCGCCGCAACGTGTCCTTGGTGGCAGAGACGTAGGCCGACTTCATGTCGGACTCCTGCTGTGCCAGGCCTGCGATGATCGCGAGGATTCCGACACCGACCGGCGTGGACGTGTCGAGGTACGGCTCCTCGACGCTCACCAGCCGGACGCCGTGCGCCTCCAGCTCCTCGATGATGCGCATCGCTTCCAGCGCGCCACGGCGTGTCAAGCGGGACAGCGAGAAGACCACCACGGCGTCCACGTGCCCGCCGCGCACGGCCGTCATCATCTCTTCGAACCCCGGGCGGTGGATGCTCGGGTCCCATCCGGACTTGCCGACGTCCTCGAAGTGGCCCGCGTCGCTCCACCCCTTCGACGCGATCAGCGAGGAGCACCGTTCGCGCTGCGCCACGGGCGATGCCTGGGAGTCGTCCTCACGCCGCTTTGACTGGCGGATGTACGAGACTGCACGTACGTGATCAAGGCTCGGCGCAGCGCCCGGCCTGTGCTTCCTGAGAGGTGTCATGTGCCTAGTGTGGTAAAGATCAACGTCCTGACCGTCCCGGCCGAGCAGCGGGAGGTTCTGGAGCAGCGCTTCGCCTCCCGCGCGGGCGCCGTGGAGGGCTCCGACGGCTTCGAGTGGTTCGAGCTGCTGCGGCCGCTGGAGGGGACCGACCAGTACCTGGTGTACACCCGCTGGCGCAGCGAGGAGGACTTCCAGAACTGGATGAGCGGTTCCATGCGGGCCGCGCACGGGGGCGGCGGCCAGGGCGCGGGCGGTCCGGCCGGCGGTGGCGAGCGGCCCAAGCCGGCGGCCACCGGGTCCACGCTCTGGTCCTTCGAGGTCGTCCAGCAGGCGTCCCCGAAGTGAGCGGATCCGGCACCAGCGGCTGGTCGTTCCTCCCGGAGGACGTGCACACCGCGGAGGCGACGGCCCTGCGCCGGGACTACTACGACGACGTGGCGAGCCGCTACTGGCGGCGGCCCGCCACCTCGGCGGAGATCGACGAGGGCCTGGCGGGCGACGGCGTGGAGCGGCTGGCCTCGCCGACGGGCCACTTCCTGGTGGGCCGGTACGACGGGAAGCCGGCCGCCTGCGGCGGCGTGCTGCTCCTCGACCCGGAGCGCGCCGAGTTGACCCGCGTGTTCCTGCGCCACGCCTTCCGGGGCACCGGCGGCGCCGGGACGCTCCTCGGCCGGCTGGAGGAGGCGGCACGCGACCTGGGCGCGCGGCGGATGGTCCTCAACACGCGGCTCGACCTCGTCGAGGCCCGCGCGCTGTACGCCCGCCACGGCTACACGGAGATACCCGCGTACTGCGAGGGGCCGTACATGGACATCTGGTACGGGAAGGATCTCCAGGCGTCGCCCGCACCTTAGGGGGTGCACACGACGCCCCTAGGCGTGGTGGTCCCGGGGCGGTTCGGGCGCGTGCGGGCGCTCCGCGTCCGAACCGCTCAGCTCCGCCGTCAGCTCCTCCACCAACTGCACCAGGTCGGTGGGCCGGTCCGGCCCCCACCAGTCGCCGAGCAGCTCGGCGAGCGACTCCTCGCGCGCCTTCGCCAGCCGGGTCGCGGTCACGAGCCCTTCCTCGGTGAGGATCAGCTGGAGCCCCTCCCGGCGCGCCAGACGGCGCTCCTCGATCTGCCGGGACGCCTCGGTGATGGCCCGCAGCGGTACGGGGGTGGTCTCGGCGAGCCGCGCGGGTTCCACGGTCCCGTGGCGGCGGATCCGCAGGAGCAGCCAGCTCGCGGCCGGCAGCAGATCGAGTCCCGCCTTGGCCGTGATCTTCTCGTATATCGCCTTGCGGCCCTCGCGCGAGCCGAGCACGGACAGGGCCCGCGCGCACTCGTCGTACGAGGAGCGTTCCACGGGGTTGGAGGCCAGGGTCTGGCTGGTGTCGGGGGCGGTGACGGAGCCGCGCAGCTTGTCCTCCTTGAGGAACCAGGCGACCGCGAAGGCGACCAGGACGACCGGCGCCGCGTAGAGGAAGACGTCGGTGATCGAGGTCGCGTACGCGTGCAGGACCGACGGCCGCAGATCGGCCGGGAGTGAGTCGATGGCGCGCGGGTCGGCGGCGATCCGGTCGGGGCTCGCCCCCGGCGGCAGCGACTGGCCGGCCAGCGCGTCGTCGAGCTTGGTGTGGAGCCGGTTGGTGAAGATCGTGCCGAAGACGGCGACGCCGAAGGAGGCTCCGATGGACCGGAAGAAGGTCGCGCCCGAGGTGGCGACGCCGAGGTCCTGGTAGGAGACGGCGTTCTGCACGACGAGGACGAGGACCTGCATGACGAGGCCGAGTCCGGCGCCGAAGACGAAGAAGTAGGCGCTCATCTCCCAGGTGGAGCTGGTCTCCGTCAGCTGGTGGAGCAGCAGCAGCCCGAGGGCAGTGATGCCGGTGCCGGCGATGGGGAAGACCTTCCAGCGCCCGGTACGGGAGACGATCTGGCCGGAGGCGGTGGAGGTGATGAGCAGGCCGAGCACCATGGGCAGCATGTGCACGCCGGACATGGTCGGGGTGACGCCCTGGACCACCTGGAGGAAGGTCGGCAGGTACGTCATCGCCCCGAACATCGCGAAGCCCACGACGAAGCTGATCACCGAGACGAGGGTGAACGTCCGGATGTGGAAGAGCTTCAGCGGCAGCACGGGCTCGGCCGCGCGCTTCTCGACCCGGACGAACCACACCAGGAGGACGGCGCCGAGGACCGCGAGTCCGATGATCTGCGGGGAGCCCCAGGCCCAGGTGGTGCCGCCGAGGGAGGCCACGAGGACCAGACAGGTGGCGACCGAGGCGATGAGGAACGTACCGAGGTAGTCGATGCGGTGCCGGGTGCGGCTGACGGGGATGTGCAGGACGGCGGCGATCACGAAGAGGGCGACGACGCCGATGGGCAGGTTGATGTAGAAGACCCAGCGCCAGGAGAGGTGTTCGGTGAACAGGCCTCCGAGGAGCGGGCCGAGGACGCTGGTGGCGCCGAAGACGGCGCCGAACAGCCCCTGGTACTTGCCGCGCTCCCGGGGTGAGACGAGGTCGCCGACGATCGCCATGGACAGCACCATGAGCCCGCCGCCGCCCAGGCCCTGGAGGGCGCGGAAGGCGATGAGCTGGGGCATGTTCTGCGCGATGCCGCAGAGCGCGGAGCCGATGAGGAAGATGACGATGGCGGCCTGGAAGAGCTTCTTCCGGCCGTACTGGTCGCCGAGCTTGCCCCAGAGCGGGGTCGCGGCCGTCGAGGCGAGCATGTAGGCCGTGACCACCCAGGAGAGGTGTTCCATGCCGCCGAGCTCGCTGACGATCGTCGGGAGGGCCGTGGAGACGATGGTCTGGTCGAGCGCGGCGAGCAGCATGCCGAGGAGCAGGGCGCCGATGGCCACCATCACCGAGCGGTGGCTCCCGGTCTCCCCAGGTACCGGGCCACCACCGCCGAGGTCCGCCGTACGTTCGTCCTGAGCCATGGGCGCCTCCTCGCTTCCGTTCTCTCCCATCCTGAGTGGAATGTCCGGTTACGGCCTGCGGAAACATAGCCGTTCCGTTGGGCCGGACGGGCGGCCTGCATAATCGCTGCCAGTTGAACTGGGGAGGGGACCCACCATGACCGGACACGTATGTCCTGAATGCGGTGGACACAGACCGGGCTGCGCCTGCTACCGGGCGGAGGTCGCGGCGGCGGAGGATTTCGACCCGTTGCGGATCCGTCCGTACGTGACGCTGGAAGCCGGCGGGGAGCCGGTAGGTGAGCCGCCGACACGGCCGGAGGTGGGGCCGACGGGCGGTGTCGGGGCGGGGGCCGGGCGCGCCGGCGCGGAGGTCGGGCGCCCTGAGGCGGAGGTTGGGCGCTCGGGGGCGGAGATTGGCCGGATCGGCGCGGAGGTGGGGACCGGGCCGGAGGCCACCGCGCCGGTCGGGCCTGCGGCGGGGCCGGGCGAGCCGCCGGGCGAGCCGCCGCTGCCCGCGCTCGGCGCGCCACCGACGGCGCGGCCGGACCCGACGGAGACCATGCCACTGCTCCTGCCGGGGGTCAGGGATGGCTCGTACGGGGGCGAGCCGTACGGAGACGGGCCGCACGGAAACGGGCCGCACGCGGAGGGGTCGCGCGACGGCGGGCGGCACGAAGGCGGGCCGTACGGAGACGGGTCGCACGACGGCGGGCCGTACAGAGATGGGCCGCACGAAGGTGGGCCGTACGGAAACGAGCCGTACCGTGACGAACCGTACGGGGACGCGTCCTACGAGCCCGAGCGGCCGGCCACGCGCCGGCGCGGCGCCCTCGTGGCGCTGGCGGCGGCGGTCGCGGTGGCGGTGGTCGCCACGGCGGCGATCGCGACAGGGCTGCTCGGCGGGGACGGCGGGACGGACGACCGGGCGGCCATACCCACGCCCACGGTGAGCGCCTCGGAGAACGTGGCGGTGTCGGAGGCCCCGCCCTCCCCCTCCTCGTCGCCTCCGGCCTCCCCGACGGCCTCCGGATCGCCCTCGGCCTCGCCCTCCGGCTCGCCGTCCCCCTCCACCCGTTCGGCGGAGGCCACCGCCACACCGACGGCCACGGGCGGGGGCGGCGCGACCACGCCGGCCGGACCGCCGCCGCCCTCGGCCACTCGGACGACGACCGCGCCCACCTCCCCCACCCGGACGCCCACCGAGGCCCCCCAGGGCCCGACCCTGCGCTACGGCGACACGGGGCCGGAGGTCGAGGAGCTCCAGCGGCGGCTGAGGCAGGTGTCCGCGTACCAGGGCGACGTCGACGGCCGGTACTCCCGGCAGGTCCGGCGGGCGGTGGAGTGGTACCAGTCGTGGCAGTACATCGAGGAGGACGAGGAGGGGGTGTACGGCCCGGAGACGCGCCGCGCGCTGGAGGCGCAGACCACGGGCTGACGCCCGCGCACTCCGGGTTCCGGGGGTCCGCGATGCGGGACGGATTGGCGCCGAAGGCCCTCCGTTTTGTATCGTCGAGGAACAAAGTGGCCCCGCCCGCACCCCCTGACCGGCGGGCGGGACCGCTCTGCTCTCCTCCCACCCCTCTGGAGACCCCGGATGCCCGCGCTCACCGCCCACGCTCTCCTTCTCGACATGGACGGCACCCTCGTCAACTCGGACGCCGTCGTCGAGCGCTGCTGGCGGCGCTGGGCCGAACGGAACGGCCTGGACCCGGAGCAGGCGCTCAAGGTGGTCCACGGCCGCCAGGGGTACGCCACGATGGCCGTCCTTCTGCCGGACCGGCCGATGGAGGAGAACTACGCGGACAACCGGGTGATGCTCGCCGAGGAGACCGCGGACCTCGACGGTGTCATTCCCGTGCCGGGCGCCGGCGCCTTCATGGCCGCCGTGGACGAGCTCCCGCACGCCCTCGTCACGTCGGCGGACGAGGCGCTCGCCCAGGCCCGGATGGGCGCGGCGGGGCTGCGGATGCCGGAGACCCGGGTGACGGCGGAGCGCGTCGGCGCGAGCAAGCCGGACCCGGAGGGCTTCCTCAAGGGCGCGGCGGAACTGGGCGTCGACCCGGCCGACTGCGTGGTCTTCGAGGACTCCGAGGCGGGCATCCAGGCGGGCCGCGCGGCGGGTATGCGCGTGGTGGGCGTGGGCCCGAGGGCGGCGGCCTTCGCCCCGGACGTCCACGTCATGGACCTCACGGAGATCACGGTCGAGGCGACCACGGAAGGCATCCGCCTGACGTTCGCGGAGTGATCGCGGAGTGAACCCCGGGACTCACCCCGCTCGCCGAGTGACCGCGGGGTGAGCCGAGCCACGGGGCCCACCACCAGCGCGAGCCCCGAGCCTCCCGAACCTTTCAAGGCTCCCGAACCTTCCGAGCCTCCCGGAGCCGCCGCAGGTCATCGCCCGCGCGCCGCCGCCCGGCCGCCGCCCGAGCCCCGGCCGCCCTCGCGGACGAACGCTCCCCGGGCCACCAGTTCCAACACCACCGCCACGGCCACGGCCTGCACCACCATCAGCGCGACCAGCACGAACAGCTGTACCGCGCCGGCCTCCCACGGCGAAGCCCCGCCCAGCAGCATCCCCACGAACGCGCCCGGCAGCGTCACGAGACCGACCGTCCTGGTCTGGTCGAGCCCCGGCAGCAGCGCGTCCGACGCGGCCGGCCGCGCCACTTCGAGCCGCGCCTCCCGTTCCGGCAGCCCGATCGCGAGCCCCGCCTCCACCTCGCCCCACCGCGTCTCCAGCTCGTCCAGCGCACGCCGTCCGCTCAGGACCGTCGCGGTGAGGGCGCCGCCGATGAGGATGCCGGTGACCGGGATGAGCGCCACGCCCCGTACCGGTACGAGCCCGGTGAGCAGCAGCACCCCGACGACGGGCCCGACGCCCGCCGCGATCGGCACGGCGGCCCACCACCAGCCGCGCCCCGCCCCGGGGACGACGCGCCGTCCGGCGGTCCAGACGGCCACCCCGTACATCACCAGCAGAAAACCCAGCAGCAGCGGCAGATGGCGCATCACCCAGGCGATCACGAGTGAGACCGCGACCAGTTGGACCGCCGCGCGCCCGCCCGCGATCAGCGAGTCGCGGGCGCGGCCGAGCCGGGCGAACGCGACGACGCCTGCGGCCACGAGCAGCAGAACGGCGAGAACCACCCCAAAGGCGACGTTCACTTCCAGAAGCACACGGCAACCCTAGGGCCGGAAAACGGAACTGTCGTTCCGTCACACCTCTTGATGTGACGTGCCCATGTCGCCACCCTGTTACCTGGCGCACCCCCCACCGAAACCTGGCGCCGCCACGATGACCGGGCGCCGGGCCCACCGCACGCACGCCCGGACACCACCACCTCCTCAGCCACCCCCAAGCGCCGCCACGCACCACCAGGCACCGCCCAGCACCACCCAGCACCACCAGGCACCGCCACGCACCACCCAGCACCGCCACGCACCACCCAGCACCACCCAGGCACCCCGCACGGCCCGCCCCCCACCTCCTAGGGAGTCCCCATGCTCGCCGCCGGCACCCACGTCTACGCGCGTCGAACGCTCCGCCGCACGGCCGTTCTCGCCGCCACCGCCGCCCTGACCGTCACCGGCCTCCTCGCGACCGCGCCGGCCGCCCAGGCGGCCATGCCCACGCCCGTCAGCGCGGCCACCGCCCGTACGTACCTCGCCTCGCTCACGGTCAAGGCGGAAGGTTCCTCCTCCGGCTACAGCCGTGACCTCTTCCCGCACTGGAGCACCCAGTCCGGCGCCTGCAACACCCGCGAGGTCGTCCTCAAGCGCGACGGCTCGGGCGTCGTCCAGGACTCCAGCTGCGCCGCCGTCAGCGGCAGTTGGTACTCGGAGTACGACGGCGCGACCTGGACCGCCGCCGCCGATCTCGACATCGACCACATGGTGCCGCTGGCCGAGGCCTGGCGTTCCGGCGCGAGCGGCTGGACCACCGCCACCCGCCAGCAGTTCGCCAACGACCTGACCCGCCCGCAGCTCATAGCCGTGACGGACAACGTCAACCAGTCCAAGGGCGACCAGGACCCCGCCGAGTGGCTGCCGTCGCGCACCTCGTACCGCTGCACGTACGTCCGCGCGTGGGTGCACGTGAAGTACCACTGGGGGCTGAGCGTCGACTCCGCCGAGAAGAGCGCCCTCCAGTCCGTCCTCAACGGCTGCTGAGACCGCTTCCGCCACCCTCTGTCGTTCCGTACGGTACGGGCTGGACCGACAGAGGGGGACGGGAAGAACGATGGCGGCCGGACTGAGACTCGGACCACTGCTGCGCTACGTCGACGGGGTCACGGGCGACTCCGCGACGATCTGGGTCGAGACCGACCGCCCGTGCACGGCGGAGGTCCGCGGCGCCACCGGCGCCGGCGGCTCCACCCGCACCTTCCAGGTGGCGGGCCACCACTACGCCCTGATACCGGTGACGGGCCTGACGCCCGGCACGACGACGGAGTACGAGGTACGGCTCGACGGCCGCGCGGTCTGGCCGCCGCCCGACTCCCGCTTCCCCCCGAGCACCATCCGCACCCCGGCGGCCCCACCCGCAACGGGGATGCCGACGGGGACGGCCACCACCTCCACGACATCCCCGGCGCCCCCGGCACCCCCGGCACCCCCGGCATCCCCGGCACCCCCGGCATCCCCGGTCAGGGTGGCGTTCGGTTCGTGTCGCTGGGCGGCGAAGCCGGCCAAGGGCAGGGACCCGGTGGGCCCGGACGCCCTCGACACGCTGGCGACGCACCTCGCCGCCGACCCCGACACGGCCGAACGCCCGGACCTGCTGGTCCTGCTGGGCGACCAGGTGTACGCGGACGAGACCTCGGCCGCGACCCGTCGCTGGCTCGCCGCCCGGCGGGACCTGCGCGACCCGCCGGGTTCGGAGGTCGGGGAGTACGAGGAGTACACCCGGCTCTACGACGAGTCCTGGGGCGACCCCGAGGTCCGCTGGCTGCTCTCCACCGTCCCCAGCTGCATGATCTTCGACGATCACGACGTCATCGACGACTGGAACACCAGCGCGGCCTGGCTCGCGCGGATTCGGGCCACCCACTGGTGGGGCGAGCGGGTGCTGAGCGGGCTGATGTCGTACTGGGTGTACCAGCACCTCGGCAACCTCTCCCCCGCCGAACTGGCCGCCGACCCGCTGTACGCGGAGATCCGCTCGGTACCCGACGGCACGGACCTGCTGCGGCGTTTCGCGGCGGAGGCGGACGCCGATCCGGCGTGCGTGCGCTGGAGTTACCGCAGGGACCTCGGCCGGACCCGGCTGCTGATGATCGACACCCGCGCGGCCCGGCTCCTGACGGAGGGCGCGCGGGCGATGCTGGACCCGGCCGAGGCGGCCTGGGTCCGCGAACAGGCGCTCGCCGACCGGGGTTCGTACGACCATCTCCTCGTCGGCACCTCGCTGCCCTGGCTGCTGCCGCCGCTGATCCACGACGCGGAGACCTGGAACGCGGCGCTGTGCCGGGGCGAGCGCGGCGGCCCGGGGGGCCGGTGGGCGCGGTTCGCGGAGGACCTGCGGCAGCGGGCGGACCTGGAGCACTGGGCGGCGTTCCCGTCGTCGTTCGAGGCCCTGACCCGGTTGCTCGCGGAGGCGGGCAGCGGGCCGGAGGCGCCGGCGACGGTGTGCGTACTGTCCGGGGACGTCCACCACGCGTACGTGGCGGAGCCGGAGTGGGGGCGGCACGGCGCGGACGGCCCGGACACACACGCCGGAAGCGACGGCGGTAGCGCACTCGACAGCGGCAGCGGACTCGACCGCCACGAACGACGTCACGGAGCGCAGGGCACGGCTCCCGAGGCCCGCGTGGTGCAGCTGACCTGCTCGCCGCTGCACAACGCGGTGCCGCGCTCGGTACGCCTGGGCTTCCGCTTCGGGTGGAGCCGGGTGGGCCGGGGCCTGGGCCGCGCGCTCGCCCGCCACGGTCGCGCGGGCCGCCCGCCGATCAGCTGGCGTCGCACGGGCGGACCCTGGTTCGGCAACCAGCTCATGACGCTCACCCTGCACGCCCGTTCGGCCCGCCTGACGCTCAGCCAGGCCCGCCCGAACGGCCGCCTGGTGAAGGTCGACGAGCGTCCGCTCAGCGGGAGTTGACGGCGGCGGGTCGACGGTCGGCCTCGGAGCGACGGCGCACGGACGTGACGAGGGCCACAGAGAGCGCCATCTTCGAATGTTGAAGTTGCAAGCACTAGTGAGGGGTGCCTAACCTGACGACCTCATCGGTTCCGTCCCCCCGCGTCCCGGCCCACCGGGACCGACTCGACCGAAGGAGTCCCACCCCCCATGAATCCCCTCACCGACCGACTGCGTCAGGCACAGCCGTACGCGCTCGGGCTGTTCCGCGTCGTCATAGGTCTGCTCTTCGCCTGCCACGGCGCCGCCTCGCTCTTCGGTGTGCTCGGTGACGGCCCCACCGTCACGGCCGGCACCTGGCCGGGCTGGTACGCGGCGGTGATCCAGCTGGGCGCCGGCGCCCTGGTGCTCGTCGGCCTGGGCACCCGTTCCGCCGCGTTCCTCGCCTCCGGCTCGATGGCGTACGCGTACTTCTCGGTCCACCAGCCCGAGGGGCTCTTCCCGCTCCAGAACAGCGGTGAGGCCTCGGCGCTCTTCTGCTGGGCCTTCCTGCTGATCGTCTTCACGGGCCCGGGCGCCCTCGCGCTCGACGGGGTCTTCGGCGGCGCGCGGGAGGAGCGGCGCGAGCCGGTCGCCGCGTAACAGGCGCTGGACGGTCACGCGTAACAGGCGCGAGACGGTCACCTCGCAACAGAAGACGACAGGCGGAATCCGTACATGGGCGGTTTCCGGCCCCTGCCGGATTCCGCCCCCCACCGCCGCGTACGCTCTAGCGCTGTGAACGTGCTCGACAGCATCGGGTCACTACGGTCGCTGACCGCGGGCCCTTGGATCTACGCGGCGGTGGCCACGTCGGTACTGCTCGACGTCTTCCTGCCGGTGCTGCCGAGCGGGGTCCTGGTGATCACGGCCGCGACGGCGGCGGCGACCGCGACGGCGGCCTCCCCTGACGTGCCGTCCGTGGTCCCGCTCCTGCTCGTCGCGGCCACGGCCTCGGTGCTCGGCGACTTCGTCGCGTACCGACTGGCCTGGCGCGGCGGGGCACGACTGGACCGGGCGATCGCCCGCTCCCGCAGGCTGACCCGCGCGCAGGAACGTCTCGGCACGGCCCTCGCCCGCGGTGGCGGCCTGCTGGTGGTGATCGCGCGGTTCGCCCCGGCGGGCCGCTCGGTGGTCTCGCTGGGCGCCGGCGCGGCGAAGCGCCGGGTGATCGACTTCCTGCCGTGGTCGGCCCTCGCCGGGGTGGCCTGGGCGAGCTACAGCGTGGCGCTGGGCTGGTTCGGCGGGCTGTGGCTGGGCGCGACCTGGGTGGGCGCGGGCGTCTCCGTGCTCGCCCTGTTCCTCGCGGGGGCGTTGGCGGCCTACGTCATACGGCGTCCGGCTGCGGCTCCCGCACCGGCTCCGGCTTCCTGAGCCCACGCACTTCGAGTCCGTCGAGGAGCCGGGCGGTCGCGGCGGCGATCTCGTCGACGGCCTGGTCGAAGACCTCTTGGTTGTGGGCGGCTGGTCTGTGGAAACCGGACACCTTACGGACGTACTGCAGGGCGGCGGCGTGGATGTCGTCCTCGGTCGCCTCTTCGGGCAGGGCCGGGGGCCGGAGGGTCTTGATGCTGCGGCACATGTCTCCAGTGTCGCGCACCCCACTGACAAGGCGAGGCCGGACGCCGGGCACCCACCCCAGCGCACCACCCGGGCACCCACCCCACCTACGACGGGCGACACCCGACGGGCGGCCCACGACACGACGGGCGACCCCACGACGGGCGACCCTCGACGGGCGGCCCACGACACGACGGGCGACCTACGAGGTCAGACCACGTCTACTACGCGCGTTGATCTCGGCGGCGCGGGCCCGCAGCTCGCGCAGCGGGGTGGCGAGCTGGACGTCGTGGGGGTCGGCCTCCCACTCGCGGCCACCGTCGACGGGCCGGATCAGACAGCGGCCGGCGACGCTGTCGACGTAGAAGCCGACAAGCCCGGTGGACGTGTCGCGTACGAGGTCGCCGACCTCGGGCAGTGGCTGCACGAAACCCCTCCGTCCCGGAGCTACAGACCCCTGAAGATACGGATCTCTAGAGATACACCCAGAGAAGCCCGGTGACCCCTCCCTGTCAACGTATCTCTAGAGATGTCCCCCGATGGATGGATCACTCGCACAGGTCGACGCAGACGCGTGCACCACCTCGCCGGAGTGCGCCGTAGGGTGTCCCGCAGACGAAGGGAGTGGTCCACCCATGACTGACCAGGACAGCGGTCGTCGGCCCAAGTACCAGCGCATCGCCGACGAGTTGAGAACCGCCATCCAGTCAGGCGCCTTCGCCCCCGGCGACCGGCTCCCCGGCGAGAACGATCTGATGACCACGTACGAGGTGGCGAGGATGACAGCCCGCCAGGCCCTGTCCGTGCTGCGCAACGAGGGCCTGGCGGAGGCCCGCAAGGGTGCCGGGGTCTTCGTCCGCACGTTCCGCCCGCTGCGCCGCCGGGGCATTCCCCGACTGGCGCAGGACCACTGGGGCACGGGACGGTCGGTGTGGTCGGCGGACATCGAGGACCGCGCGCTGGTGGTGGATCAACTGGAGGTCGGCCGGGCGACGGCGGACTCCCGGGTCGCCGGGGCGCTCGGGCTGCCGGCGGACGCGCCGGTCTGCGTCCGCAGCCGCCGCTTCGTCCTGGACGACAAACCGGTCCTGCTCTCGGTCTCCTACCTCCCGGCGGCCCTGGCCCAGGACACCCCGATCGCGACACCGGACACGGGCCCGGGCGGCACGTACGCCCGACTGGCGGAAATCGGCCACCAGCCGGTCCACTTCCGCGAGGAGATCCGCTGCCGCATGCCGACGGCGGAGGAATCGGAGCGACTGGCCCTGGAGTTCGGGACGCCGGTGATCCTGATCGGCCGTACGGCGTTCACGGAGAAGGGGGTCGCGGTGGAACTCAACGAGATGACGCTGGACTCGGCGTCGTACGTACTGGAGTACGACTTCGACGCCTGAAGCCGACTCACACCCGCTCCCCCGCCCCACCCTCCCCCATTCCTCTCCCACCCCTCCCCCGCCCCTCTCCCTCTCCCTCTCCCTCTCCCTCTCCCTCTCCCTCCGGAGCAGAGTCGGCCGGACTCAGGGCACCAGGTAGGGCGCCCCGACGATCCAGCCGCCACGGGCGGGCTGCGGCCACTCCTCGTCGGTCAGCCGGACCTCGTCCCCCTCGGTGACCGTGCCGGGCGAGGCCACCCAGCAGTCCAGCGCGAAGGTGCCGTCGTAGAGCCGGTGGATGTCGCGCAGGACGTCGTGGTCACGCTCGCCGGTGTCCGGATGGACCGTCGTCATGACACAGCGGGACCGCAGCTTGAGGACGCCGATGACGACGTCGCCGATCCGCAGGGTGCGGCCGGGCCAGTCGCGTTCGGCGAGGCCGGGGACGCCGCCGATCACGAGGTTGGACCGGAGCCGGCGCGGGTCGTGGCCGAGGGCCTGGGCGGCGCCGTCGGTGATGACCGTCAGGTTCAGCACGTCGAACCTCTCCCGGCCCGCGTAGTACACCGCCTCCGCGTCGGGACCCGCCGCGCCCCGGATCAGCGCCGCCGCCTCGGGGCTGCCCCACGGGTGCCCGTCGACGAGCACGCCGCCGTCGTCGGCCGTGGTCGCCGAGAGCCCGAGCAGCCGCGACCGTACGCGGGCCGTCAGCAGCCCCCTGGCGTCGCGCACGTGCACGTGCCGATCGCCGGCCAGCCCGTCGTCGGTGAGCTCGACGCTCTTCAACTGTTCCCCACGCATGGACTTGACGGGGAATCGCCAGATCTCTCGAAGATGCACGTGACTCTCTCTCAGGTCCCGGACAGGCGCTGGCAGAAGGAGCGGGCGCACACGACGACGGCACAGCCCGCCCGGCGAACCCCGCCCCCGTCCACGCACACCACCGGACGACTACCCACCACGGACCCGCCGCAAGCCGGCGACCTCGCAGCCCCCAACTCCCGTGGGAGTCCCCGCGGGAGGCTCCGACCGGCCGCCTACCGCCCCAGGGCGGACCGAAGGGTCACGCCGTACCGGACGCGCAGGCGCCGGACCTCCCAGACGGACAGGAGGGTCACCGACAGCGGTCCGCCGAAGGAGAAGGCGTAGATGACGACGGGGGGAGCGGCCACGTCCGCGTCGTCGAAGAGCTGAAGGGCGAAGAGCGACCAGACCAGCAGCGGGGAGACCAGGGCCGGCAGGAGCTCATGGACGTCCCCCGCGCGGAAGCAGGAGTTCATGCCTTTGACAGCGGCCGCGAGGGTGAAGCACAGCGCCGCGACGAGGGCGACGGCGCAGACGAGCGCGGCCGCGAAGAACAGCAGAGTGATCACCAGGCCGGTGATCATCGTGCCGAAGGTGGCCCCGAACAGCCCGAAGGTGAAGTCGTGCGGGCCGACGTCGCCGGGCGAGACGATGTCGCCCGCCAGGGCCGCCGCCATCACCCAGACCGCCCCGGCCCCGAGGGGTATCGCGCCGAGCGCGACCAGCGGACCGCCGACCCGGCGCGCGTACATGCGCCCCAGGGGCGCTCGGGCCAGGACGACGAAGCAACCGATGCCGACGACGACGGCGGCGAGCACGATGCCGCAGCCGATCAGCAGCTCCTCCAGCTTGCCGAGCACGAAACTCTGGCGGTCCACCCGCATCGGATAGGCGAAGAGCAGCCACACCGTGGCGATCAGCCCGAGCGCGGTTCGGAGGCTCTGCACCCGGGCGATGACCGGGTCCTCGACGCGCTCCGGCCGGGAGGAGTCGGTCAGCCGCGAGGCCGCGCCGACCAGGGCGTTCACAGGATGACGTACGGCCAACTGAACTCTCCGAGGTGTGTCCACACACGGGGACCCCACGCGCCCCCCGACGCCGCCCACCCTAACCGACCATGTCCGCGTCACCCGAACCCCTCCGCCACCCGAGAGGGCCCCTCGCTGAACTTCCGCGCCCTAGGAACGAACAAGGCCCAGGTTCCCGGTTCAGTACCGGTGACCTGGGCCTTCGTCGTGACTTGTGCTGGTGGGCGCGGACGGTTTCGAACCGCCGACATCTGCTTTGTAAGAGCAGCGCTCTACCCCTGAGCTACGCACCCGTGGAGTGAGGCAACAGCGTACATGGCCCACGGGTGGGTCCCGCAAACCGGTTCTTCACGGGGGATAGCCCCACCCTTGGGGGGGTGGTCGCCGGATCGTGGGTGGTGGGGCGTGGTCCGTAACGTGAGGGGTCCGTTCGCGTTTCCTGGGGGTTCTCGTCATGGTCGGTCGTCGTCGCGTTCCTGCGCTCCTGCTCTGTGGTGGGGTTCTCCTCGGGGTCGTCGGGTGTGGGAGTGCCGAGGCGGGCGGGGCACCCGTCGAGGAGAGGAGCTTCGCCTTCTCCGGGGACACGCTCGTCGTCGACGCCGACGACTCCGAGCTGGAGCTCGTCCCCGCCGACATCAAGGACGTGCGCGTCAGCCGGCAGGTCGACGGGTGGGTGTTCATGGGCGACGGGCCCGAGGCCTCCTGGGCGCTCAAGGACGGGCGGCTCACCCTCCGGGTCGACTGCGACGCCGTCGCCTCCGACTGCGACTCCGTGCACCGGATCCAGGTGCCCCGGGGCGTCGCCGTCACCGTCGAGGACGACAACGGGAAGGTGACGGCCGAGGGGTTCGACGCCGATCTGACCGTGCGGGCGGGCAACGGGGACGTCGTCGTGCGCGGCTCCGCCGGGAAGCTCGATCTCGGGAGTGACAACGGGGACGTCCTCGTGGAGGGTGGAACCACCTCCGGGCAGGTCACCGCGCGGTCCGACAACGGGGCCCTGCGGATCACGCTGAGCGCCGTCCCCGCCCGCGTGGAGGCCGCCAGCGACAACGGGGAGATCGACATCGCCCTGCCCGACGCCACCTACGACGTCGACGGTCGCAGCGACAACGGCGACGTCCGCGTCGACGTGCCCACCCTCAAGGGCAGCGGCCATGTCGTGACCGCACGCAGCGACAACGGAGAAGTCGTCGTCCGCAGCGCGAACTGACGGACCCGTGTGTTCGTCCTTACCTGGTGGGACAATGAACCGGACCGGGGCAGCGGACACAGCACGGGAGAGGGACGTGGCGGCGACTCACGCGAGGGGCAGCAGTTCCACGAGCGCCGTGACTTCGGGGGGCGAAGGTGGAGCCCCCGGCGAAGGTGGAGCCTCCGGCGAAGGTGGAGCCGCGGGCGCGGGCCTCTCCGGTCGGTCGCGCCCGCCGCGCCCGCCGTCCGTGCCCCTTGCCCTCCTGCTTCCCCTCCTCGTCGGTGCCCTCCTTCCCGCCGCCTTCGCCAGTGGCGGCAACCGGCGCTGGTTCGGTGGGCGCGGCGAGAGCCAGCGGGCCGAGGCGCAGGCCGCCAAGGACGACGCGGCCGCCGCGTTCTACGAGCTCGACACCGCCCAGCGCGATCTACGGATCTCCATCGAGACGATCACCGCCGTCGACGACTCCCCCGGCGCCCGCCACGCCGTCGACGGCTTCGCCGCCCTCGGCCGGCGGATCGACGAGGTCAGCCACGCCTACATCACCGCCGTCGACGCCCACGACCTCGACCGCGACGAGCTCGACGCCGCCACCGCCAACCGCGCCCGCGCCGAGCTGACCCGCGCCAAGGAGGAGCTCGTACGGGTCCAGGGCGAACTCGACCGGTTCGCCCAGGGGCTCGGGCCGCTCCTCGACACCGCCGAGACCCAGCTCGCCCGGCTCGCCCCCGCCGTCGAGCGGGCGCGACAGGCGCTCCGGAACGCGAGCACCGCTCTCGACACCGCCCGCGAGGCAGGCCTCCGCGCCGACGACCTCGCCACCCGTCTCGCCCGCCTCGGTCCCGAGCTCACCCGCCTCAACGAGGGCGCCGGCCGCCACGGCGTCGCCGAGACCCTCCAGCGCGCCGACCGCGTCCTGCGCGACGCCGAGGCCGTCCGCACCGAGGCCGAGCGCCTCCCCGAGCGCGCCGCCGAGACCCGTAAGCGCCTCGTCTCCCTCCGTACCCGCGCCGAGGCCCTCACCACCCGCGCCGCCGGCGTCGACCCCATCCTCTCCGAGCTCCGCCGCCGCTTCTCCGCCGCCTGCTGGCAGGACCTTCAGTCCGTCCCCGCCCAGGCCGCCGACACCGTCCGCAAGGCCGAGGAGAAGCTCGCCGAGGCCGCCAAGGCCCGTGACGAGCAGCGCTGGCCCGACGCCACCAGCCTCCTCGCCACCGCCCGCGCCCTCCTCAACTCCACCGACGAGGCCGTCTCCGCCGCCGGTGACCGGCTCCGTCGCCTCAACGCCGTCGCCAAGGACCCGCAGGCCGAGATCGACCGCGCCCGCTTCGCCGTGCGCGACGCCCAGCGCCTCGCCATGGACGGCCGTACCACCCCCGACCCCCGCCACGCCCGGCCCCTCGACGACGCCGTCGGGCGACTCGACCGGGCCGTCCACTCCCTGGAGGAAGGGCGCCACCCCGACTACTGGCACTTCCTCACCGAGCTCGAAGCCATCCGCGCCGCCGCCGCGCACGTCGTCGAACAGATCAGGGAGGAGCGGGGCGGCGGACAGCACCGCTAACCTCGTGCCCATGCCTCGTTACGAGTACCGCTGCCGCTCCTGCGGAGACACCTTCGAACTCAACCGGCCCATGGCCGAGTCGTCCGCCCCCGCCTCCTGCCCCGCCGGGCACGAGGACACCGTCAAGCTGCTCTCCGCCGTCGCCGTGGGTGGGACCTCCGCGCCCTCGCAGAGCAGCGGTGGCGGCGGTGGCGGCGGGTGCTGCGGGGGTGGCTGCTGCGGGTAGCGGGTGGTGGCGGGTCCGGACCGACGGCTGCGGCGGCGGCCGTCAGCTGCCCAGATAGCGCAGCACCGCCAGCACCCGCCTGCTGTACCCCTCGCCCCGCCCCGTCAGCTCCAGCTTGTCGAAGATCGCGTTGATGTGTTTCTCCACCGCGCTCCGCGACACGTGCAGCCGACCCGCGATCGACGCGTTCGTGTGCCCCTGCGCCATCGCCGCGAGCACCTCGCTCTCCCGGGGCGTGAGCCGCGCCAGCGGATCGGTGTGCGAGGTGCGGACGAGCAGTCTGCGGACGACCTCCGGGTCGAACGCCGTCCGCCCCTCGCCCACCCGTTCCAGCGCCTCCAGGAACTCGTCCACCTGCGCCACCCGGTCCTTGAGCAGATAGCCGACCGCGCCCGACTCGCCCGTCAGCAGCTCGGTGGCGTACCGCCGCTCCACGTACTGCGAGAGGACGAGGACCCCGACGGCCGGCCACTCCCGCCGGATCTCCAGGGCAGCCCGCAGCCCCTCGTCCGTGTGCGTCGGCGGCATCCGGACGTCGGCGACGACCACGTCCGGCGGGTCCGCCCGTACCGCCGCGAGCAGTTCGACCCCGGTGCCGACCGCGGCCGTCACCTCGTGGCCCTCCTCGGCCAGGAGCCGTACCAGACCCTCCCGTAGCAGCGTCGAGTCCTCCGCCAGGATCACGCGCACGGCAGCACCGCCCGTACGACCGTCGGCCCGCCCGCCGGGCTGTCCACCGCGAACCGCCCGTCCAGCGCCGCCGTCCGGCTCGCGAGCCCGCTCAGCCCGCTGCCGGACGCGTCCGCGCCACCCGCCCCGTCGTCCGCCACCCGTACGCTCAACTCCACGCCCTCCAGCATTACTTGTACGTCGATACGGGTCGCCCCCGCGTGCTTGGCCACATTGGTGACCGCCTCCGAGACGAGGAAGTACGCGACCGTCTCCACCGCTCTCGGGAGCGCCCGCCCCACGGCGTACCCGAGCCGCACCGGCACCGGGCTGCGCTCCGCGACCGCTTCCAGGCCGACCCGCAGACCCCCCTCGTCGAGCACGGCCGGGTACACCCGCCAGGCCACCTCCCGCAGTTCGGCCAGTGCGCGCCGGCTCTCCTCGTGGGCCTGGAGCAGCAGCGCGTCCGCGCCCTCAGGATCCCTGGCCCGGATCCGGCGCGCCCGGCCGAGCAGCATGCCGAGGGCGACGAGCCGCTGCTGGACGCCGTCGTGGAGGTCGCGCTCGATCCGTCGCCGCTCGTCGTGCACGACGTCCATGACCTCGGCCCGGCTCGTCGCGAGCTGGGCGATCCGGGCCTCCAGGGCGTCGGCGTGGCGGGGGCCGAGGAAGTGCCGCGCGAGGCCGCCCTCCAGGGCGACCACGCCGAGCGCGCCCTGCGCGGAGAGGAAGAGCAGGAAGAACCCCGCCACGCCGCCGAACGCGACGAGCCAGGGGTGGTCGATGTCGGTGATCAGCCAGCCGAGGAAGCCGAACGTGCCGAGGCCGATGCCGTACGCGGCGCAGCCGAGCACGACCGCGCCGAGGAGGCCGACCGGCCACCGGGTGGCGAGGTGGCGGAGGGCCGCGCCGTCCTCGTGGACCGGCGGGAGCCGCACGTCCAGGAAGCGGCCGAGCCGGGCCCGTTCGACCCGGGTGAGGAAGCGGGCGGCGGCGGTCAGCGGGCGCAGGACGGCCTGCCTGCCGCGCGGCCAGGCGAGGACGGGTAGCAGCGCGAGGCCCCCGAGGACGCAGCCGAGCAGCTCCAGGACGGCGGTCCCGGCCCCGAGGCCGAGTCCGAGGCCGAGCCTGATCCAGCGGAGCAGGTACGCGCCGACCTGCCGCCCGGGCAGCGGGGGTCCGGGCGACGCGCCGGTGACGAGTCCACCGGCGACGTGTTCAGCGGCGCCGAGTCCACCGTCCACGTGTCCACCGGCGACGAGTCCACCGGCGACGAGTCCACCGGCGACGGCCCCTGGCTCCCGCTCCGGCCGTTCCGGGAAGGACCCACGCTCCGGACCGGGCCGCGGGGCGGCGCCGCGATCCGGATCCGCGACGGAGCCGAACTCCCGGCCCGCGACAGCCCCCCGCCCGCGCCCCCGCCCTCGTCTCCGCCCCCCGTCGACCCCGCGCCCCCGGCCCGCCTCAGGCTCCTCGGCGTCGTCGGTGGTTCCCGGTCCGTTCCTCATGGTCCGTCACGCTAGCCGTCGGCCGGCCTCGCCCGTACTGCGGAAAACCGCACTCCCTCTCAGGCCGGGTCGGGGAGCCCGACAGGGGTCCCGTTGAGCTGGTCCGGCAGGGGCGCGAACGCCCGGTGCTCGGTCACCGCCGCGCGGAACCGGCGCAGGATCTCCTCCCCGGCCGCCACGCCCCGCTCGGCGAGCACGTCGAGGTGCGGGGCGGTCCAGGAGGTGTCGGCCAGCTCTCCGTGGCCCGGGCGCCAAGCCCGGTCGGCGGCGAGCAGCAGGTCCGCGTCGAGCAGCGAGTCGCCGGCGGCGAGCACGAGGTCGGCGCCGCAGCGCCGGGCGACCTCGCGCATCGCCGCGCTCTTGGTGAGCGGCTTCGGCACCGCGTACACCTTCCGCCCCTGGAGCGAGACCGTCCAGCCGCGCTCCTCCGCCCACTCGCCGAACCGCTTCAGCCAGTCCTCCGGCATCCGTTCGCGCTCCACCACCAGGTACGCGAAGAGGTCCTCGGCCACCCGGTGCTTGCGCACCCAGGACAGGTCCGTGGTGGCGGTGAAGTACGCGCGGATCTCGGACAGCGGCGCGCACTCCTCGGCGAGCCTGCGCAGCACGGACGCGTGCCACTCCTCGTCGGCGACGCCGTCGACCAGGATGTGCCCGCCGTTGGCGCAGATGGCGTACGCCGGCGCGGTGCCGGGGAGCTGGATCCGCTGGTACTGCTTGCGGGTGCGGGTCGTCGTGGGGACGAAGACGGCTTCGGCGGCCAGCAGTTCGAGCAGTCCGGCGGCCTCCTCGGTGAGGTAGGACAGCGGCTTCGACTCGTGCACCTCGACGCTCAACAGACGCGGCGCCTGCGCGTCGGGCATGCCGAGGGCCAGGGCGGCCGAGGAGTAGATCAGCGTACGGTCGAGGTCGCTCGCGACCATCACGATGCTGTGCGTCGACGTCACTGGGAGACCACCGTCTTTCCGTCGGCGCCCGTCGCGCCTCTCGTGAACTGGGGGTGGATCAGCCCCACACAGGTGTACGGCAGTCCGTCGACCTCCTCGACGGGGACTCCGCGCTGCTCGGCGAGGAGGCGTACGTGCGCGAGGTCGGCGCCCGCGCCGCGCTGGGCGAGGATCTTCCACGGGACGCGGCGCAGCAGGACGCGGGTGGTCTCGCCGACGCCGGGCTTGACCAGGTTGACGTCGTGGATGCCGTACTCCTCGCTGATCCGCTCGACGGCCGCCCAGCCCTCCCAGGTGGGCGTGCGGTCGGCGGTGAGGAGCTCCTTGACGGCGGTCGCGACGTCGTCGGCGACCTCGTCGTAGTGCACGGCGACGGCGTCGAGGAAGGCGCGGGAGACGTCGGCGCCGGCCAGTTCGCGGTAGAACTTGCCGCCGTGGAAGTCGTCCGGGCCGACGAGGTCGGCGCGCAGGACAGTCCGCGATATCAGGCCGGAGACGGTCGAGTTGAGGCAGGCGGAGGGGATGAGGAAGTCCTCGCGGGTGCCGTAGGTGCGGACGCAGGAGCCGGGGTCGGCGAGGACCGCGATCTGCGGGTCGAAGCCGGTGATGCCCTCCGCGCGCTCGAACTCCTCGATCGCGTCGGCGAGTTCCCGGGTGATGGCGCCCTTGCCGGTCCAGCCGTCGACGAAGACGACGTCGGCCGGGTCGTGGTGGGCGGCGAGCCAGCGCAGCGCGTTGGCGTCGATGCCGCGGCCGCGGACGATGGAGACGGCGTAGTGCGGCAGGTCGAGGCCGTGCCGGGCCTGGGCCCAGCGGCGCATGAGGACGCCGACGGGGGTGCCGGCCCGGGCGAGGGAGACGAGCACGGGCGTGCCCCGCTTCTCCGCGAGGACGGTCTCGGTGACGGTGCCGACCGCGCGGGCGATCCGGGCCGCGGAGGTCTCCAGGGCGGCGTGGAAGAGCTCCTGGTAGCGGTCGCTCGGCTGGTACTCGACCGGCAGCGACTCGGCGTAGTGGGCGCCGCCGCTCTGGATCGCCTCCTCGCGCTCCTCGGTCGGGGCCTCAAGATCGACGTCCGAGAGGTCCTGGAGGAGCCAGCCGACCTCCTCGGGGGCGTACGAGGAGAAGGCGGGGCCGCGGAGGGGCTCGGGCAGCATGGAGCTCCTTTCGGGAGCTTGGGTCGTGGCGGACGACGCTTCGGAGGGGCGGCCGGGTCCCGTGACGGACGCGGACGACGCTTCGGAGGGGCGGCCGGGTCCCGTGGACGCGAGCCCGGTGACGCCCCTGACGCCCCTGACGCCCGTGACGCCCGTGACGGACGCGGACGCGAGGCCGGGTCCCGCGACAGCCGTGACGGCCCCTGCCGCCGCGCCCGTCGCCGGAGCCGGTACGTACGACGGCACCACCGCGAGCACCACCCGCGGGAGGTGGCCGGCCAGTTGGGCCAGGAGGCCGTCCGGGGCGTGCAGTTCCGGGGTGTCGGCGACCGAGTCGACGACGGCGACGACCGCGTCGAAGCCGGCGCCGGCCACGTTGTACGCGTACCGCTCGCCGGGCCCGTCGGCGGGGGCGTCGTGGGCGGGGAAGACGAGTCGGGTGCGTATCGCGTAGCCCGGGTCGTCGACCGCGAGGACGGGTGAGCGGGTGGTCGTGGAGTACGAGACGTCCCGGCCGGCGCGCTCCAGGGCGACGGCGAGCCGCAGCGGGGCGTACATCAGCTCCTCGAAGCCGAGGACGAGCACCCGGCGCGCGTCGCCGAGGGCCGTGTCCAGCCGGTCGGTCATGGCGGGCAGGGCCTCGTCCAGGGCGGCGGCGTGGGGCGCGCGGAAGCCGTGGCGGCCGCCGTCCGGGACGGTGGCCGGCCAGCCGAGGTCGACCCGTACGGGGGTGGTGCGGGGCGTGCGGGGCGGGAGGGGGGCGGTCTCGTGGGCGGCGACCAGCGCCTGGCCCTTCTCCAGGACCCCTTCGGGCAGCGTCACGGTGCCGGCCGCGCCGGTCACCAGGTCGACGTGGGCGCCGATCTCCTTCGCGAAGCCCTCCAGGCGGCCGAGGTCGGCGGCGGAGCGCATGTCGACGAGGGCCACCACCACGTACCGCTCGCGTGGGTAGCGCTCGTGCAGGTCGCGGACGGTGTTGAGGACGGTGTTGCCGGTGGAGAACTCGTCGTCGACGAGGATCAGCGGCCCGTCGCCGGCGAGCAGCTTCGGGTCCTCGGGGAGCAGGAGGTGCGAGGTGGCGTGGGAGTGGGACTCCTCGAAGCCGCCCGCGCTCGGCACGCCGTCGACGGGCCGCCGGGTGGAGTGCAGGTACGGCGCGAAGCCGAGCCCGTCGGCCACCGCGTGGCCGAGGCCGGTGGCGGTCTCCGCGTAGCCGACGACGACGCTGCGCGCGGCCTCCTCGGCGCCGAGGAGCTCGCGCACCCGCAGCCCGAGCGAGAATCCGGAGCCGTAGACGACGCTCGGCCGCTGCGGCACGTGCTTGCCGAGCACGTTGGAGACCAGCAGATGCGCCCGCCTGGGGTTGCGGCGCAGCGCGAGGCCCACCATTCCCGGAAGCGTCTCGTCGCCGTCCAGTTCGACGCCGAGTCGCTCGGCGACCCACGTTCCCGACCACACCACGGTGCGATTCACCTTCCGTCAGCCGGCCAGGCCGGCGGTGAGCAGATCGACGAAGCCGACGTCCTCCTTGGCGACGCCGAAGACCTCGGCGCGCATGAGGGTCCGTTCGGCCCACGCGCGATGCGGCTTCACCTCGTTCATCTTGTTCGTGTACGCCGAGCGCATCACTCCGCCTCCGCCGCGCTCGGGTCGCAGGATGTCCTGCGCGTCGCTGTACTCCTCGTGGCTGACCACGGAGAGCGCGTGCACCGGCACCACATGGGTGGGGTGGATGCAGGTCTTGCCGAGCAGGCCGTTGGCCCGGTCGAGTTCGATCTCGCGCAGCAGCCCGTCGAGGTCGTGTTCGATGAGCGCGGTCCGCAGGTCCTCGGCGCTGCCCTCCAGGAAGGGGCTGCGGCGCAGCTGGGGCTTGAACATCCGCTCGCCGAGCCGGAAGTACTCCCAGACGGGTCCGGTGATGGTGAAGCCGGTGCCGTCGGAGCGGCCGAGGACGTTGACGACGTCGGCGATGACGTGGGCGACGAGCTGGACGTCGTACGCCGTCATGTCGGGCGAGCGGCGCAGTCCGTAGGCGGAGCAGAAGTCGGTGACGCCGAGGCGCAGGGCGAGGACCCGGTCGCGGTACTTGTCGACGGTCGTGGCGATGCCGGCGAGGGTCTCGGCGCGGGTCTCCAGGTGGAGCAGCTCGGGCGACTCCAGGACGGGCATGGCGAAGAGCCGTCGGCCGCTCGAACGCTCGGCGGTGGTGAGGGCTTCGAGGAAGGCCCGGCCGCGGGTCTCGGTGAACTTGGGCAGTACGAATCCGGACAGCAGACGGACGGTGTCTCCGAGGCGGGTGACCAGATCGGTGATCTGGTGGGGCTCACGGACACGGATGAAGAGCAGGGGCACGTCGGCGTCCGCGCCGTGGGCCGCGGCGCTCCGGGCGAGCTCGGCGAACTGGTGGACGAGGTTGGCCTCGGCCGCCTCCACGTCGGCGTCGGCGATGGAGTCCTCCAGGCACAGCACCATGGAGACGACCCCGCGTGCGGTCTGTTTACGCACGTCGTCGGCGAGTCGCGGGCGGGTGGCCGGGCTGTAGAGGGTGGCTCCCAGGGCGACCGCGAGCGTGCCCGCGGGCGAGTCGGCCGTGAACTCGGCGGGCTGCCGGTGGAACAGTCCGGCGCGTGCGGCGGCCGGGATGTGCCCGAAATGACGCATGTGACTCCCCCGACTGCCTCTGTGGGCCCTGATGGCGTGTGGCCGGTAATAGTACGTAGGTACGGGTGTCCTTAGTTCCCCTCGTGTATGAAATCCAGGTAACTCGTCCGCATCCGTCGCATGCCGTGTGCTTCGCCTGCTCGTGCGACGCGCGGATCGGTACGCCCCCCGCGTTGTCCCACGGTCGGCGGGGAAGGCAGGATGACGGTCATGACGCACGCGATGCTGAAGGGCTCCAACGTCCCTCTCGACACCGCGGCCGTACGGGCCGTGCTCCGCTGGACCCCGGGCCCCGGGGTCCCCGACGTGGACGCCTCGGCGCTGCTGCTCGGCGCCGACGGGCGCGTGCGCTCCGACGAGGACTTCGTCTTCTACAACCAGCCGCGCCATCCCTCGGGGCTGGTGCGCCGGCTGCCCAAGAAGCGGGTGGCCGAGGGTCTGACCGACACCGTGGAGGCCGATCTCGGCGCCCTCGACCCGTCGGCCGACCGGGTGGTGATCGCGGCCTCCTCGGACGGCGACACCTTCCGTCGCGTCTCCGACCTGCGGATCCTCCTCTACGACGCGAACGCGGCGGACCGCGAGCCGCTGGCCCTGTTCGACGTGAAGGCGGAGACGGGCGAGGAGACGGCGATCATCTGCGGCGAGCTGTACCGCCGCGGGGACGGCTGGAAGTTCCGCGCGGTCGGGCAGGGCTACCCGACCGGGCTCGTCGGCCTGGCCACCGACTTCGGGATCTCCGTCGACGAGGGCACCGAGGAGGCGGGTACGGCGCCGGGCGCCGGCTCCGGCCCGGCGCGGGCGCAGGACGGGGCCGCGGGCGTCGACCTCGACGCGACGGTCGTCCACCCGCCCGTGGGCGCCTCCGACACCGGCCGCGTACCGCCCGTCCCGGTGTCCGTGCCGCCGCAGCCGACCGCTCCCCCGGCGCCCGCGCCCGGCTACGGCTACCCGCAGCCGGTCACCGGCGACCGGCCCGGCTACGGCTATCCGCAGCCCGCGGCCGCCGCCGCGCACGCGCCCGACCCGAACTTCCGGCTGCCGCCGATGGGCCCCCAGTTCGTCCGCCCGTAAGCCGGAGCGCACCGGCTCAGGCCTTGGTCTTGTAGCCGCGCCCCCACTGCAGGCCCCATCCGTACAGCCGGTCCAGCTCCGCCTGGAAGCCGTACACGAACTTCACCTCGCGGCGGACGACCAGCTCGTCCTTGACCTTCTCGACGGTGAACACGGCGCACGAGCGGGCCTGCGGGGCCCGCTCGTCGAGTTCGATCTCGATCCGCGGCCCGTTGCTGGGGTAGAGCGTCACCTTGGCGTGGGTGCGGTCGAAGGCCGGGGTCTGGTCGTAGATGTAGACGAAGAAGAGCAGTCGCTTGATCTCGTCGCGGTGGTCGAGGTTGACGAAGATCGTCTCGCCCGACGAGCCGCCGAACCGGTCGTCGCCGCTGAGGTTGACGTACGGCGCGGCGTTCAGCGAGCCGAAGAAGTTGCCGAGGGGCTGAACGACGCCCTTGCTGCCGTCGGCCAGCTCGTAGAGGCAGCCGAGGTCCAGGTCGACGTTGACCATGCTCTGGGTGTGCGCCTGGACGACCTCGGGCTTGAAGAGCTTCGAGGGGTGGCGCAGCAGCTGGCCGCTCTGCCGGGACCGGCCCTCTATGTCGGAGGTGCGCATCCGCCAGGAGAGGTTGACGCGCAGATTGCCGGTGGCCGCGCCCTGCTGGGTGAGGGAGACCGTCGGGCGTCGCTTCGTGAGGTCGATGGAGTTGCTCGCGGCGCTGCCCGAATCGAACTGCGCCCACGCCCTTCCCGGAAACAGGCCGTCCCAGAAGCCCATGTGCCCCACCCCCCACTCGAAACCTGGCCGTACGCCACGGGGCGGCCGGGTGCACCGGCCGCCCCGCAGTGAAGCGTTCCTCAATGCCGGGGGTGTCACACCCCGGACGACACCTCGGTCTTGCCCGAGGAGTCAGCTTCTCCCTCGGCCGCCGCGAGGGCCTTGTTGCGGCGGACGGAGGACCAGAAGGACCAGGCGATCAGGATGACACCGATGGACCCGGTGATGAGCTCGCTGATCTGGTACCGGATGGTGACCATGAGGATCACCGCGAGCGCGCCGATGGCGTAGTGCGCGCCGTGCTCCAGGTAGACGTAGTCGTCGAGGGTGCCCTGGCGGACCAGGTAGACCGTGAGCGAACGGACGTACATCGCGCCGACGCCGAGGCCGAGCGCCATCAGGACGATGTCGTTGGTGATGGCGAAGGCGCCGATGACACCGTCGAAGGAGAACGACGCGTCGAGGACCTCGAGGTACAGGAACATGAAGAAGGCGGCCTTGCCGGCGAGCTGCACGGCCGAGACCTGCTTGCCGGACCGCTTGGCCGCTTCCTCGGCCTCGTGCTCGCGCTCTTCCTCCTCCTCCAGCTTGTTCTCGAAGAAGCCGGAGAGACCGCCGACGACGAGGTACGTGATGAGGCCGAAGACACCGGAGAGCAGGACGGTCGAGGCCTTGTCGACGTGCGTACCGCCGTGCTGGTGGGCCTGGGTCGCGAAGGTCATGGCGCTGATCGCCAGGACGATGAGGGCGACGCAGACCGACAGCATGTCGACCTTGCCGAGCTTGGCGAGCGGGCGCTCCAGCCAGCCGAGCCACTTGATGTCACGGTCCTCGAAGATGAAGTCGAGGAAGATCATGAGCAGGAACATCCCGCCGAAGGCCGCGATCGACGGGTGTGCGTCGGTCACGAGCTGCTCGTAGCGCTCGGCGTCGTTGAGCGCGAGATCGACGGCCTCGATGGGGCCGATCTTGGCGCTGATCGCGACGATCACGACGGGGAAGACCAGCCGCATGCCGAAGACGGCGATCAGAATGCCGATCGTGAGGAAGATCTTCTGCCAGAAGGCACTCATCTTCTTCAGGATTCCGGCGTTGACCACCGCGTTGTCGAAGGAGAGCGAGATCTCGAGGATGCACAGGATCGCGACGACCCCGAGCGCTTCCCACCCCCCGAAGAGCACCGCTGCGACCAGTCCGAGCGCCGTGACGGCGAACGACCAGCCGAAGGTTTTCAGTACCACTGTCTACCTCATCGTGTAATTACGCGGCTTTACGAAACGTTGACCCCGAAGTCTAGAGCGATGCCCCGAAGCCCGGACGCGTACCCCTGTCCCACCGCCCTGAACTTCCATTCACCGCCGTACCGGTAGAGCTCGCCGAAGATCATCGCCGTCTCGGTGGAGGCGTCTTCGGACAGGTCGTAGCGGGCCAGCTCCTGGCCGTCCGCGCGGTTCACGACGCGGATGAAGGCATTGCTGACCTGGCCGAAGGTCTGGCCGCGGTTGTCGGCGTCGTGGATCGACACCGGGAAGACGATCTTGTCGCAGTGGGCCGGGACCTTGACCAGGTCCACGATCAGCGACTCGTCGTCGCCGTCACCCTCGCCGGTGAGGTTGTCGCCGGTGTGTTCGACGGAGCCCTCGGGGCTCGTGAGGTTGTTGTAGAAGACGAAGAACTCGTCCCCGAGCACCCGGCCCGACTGGCACAGCAGGGCGCTGGCGTCGAGGTCGAAGGGGGCTCCGGTGGTGGAGCGCGCGTCCCAGCCGAGGCCCACCAGCACCTGGGTGAGGTTGGGTGCGGCCTTGGAGAGGGAGACATTGCCTCCCTTGGCGAGCGTGACGCCCATGTGTGTGTCCTCCCCGGTGAAACTGCGGTGTTCCCGCTGATGGTCCTGCTGATGAGGCACGTCCGGCGCCGCACGGAACGTGCGACGCCGGACGTATCGGTGCTGCGCGACTCAGACGTTGACGCCGAAGTCCGCGGCGATGCCGCGCAGGCCCGAGGCGTAGCCCTGGCCGACCGCGCGGAACTTCCACTCGTCGCCGTTGCGGTACAGCTCGCCGAAGACCATGGCGGTCTCGGTCGAGGCGTCCTCGGAGAGGTCGTACCGGGCGATCTCGGCGCCGCCGGCCTGGTTCACGACGCGGATGAACGCGTTGCGGACCTGGCCGAAGGACTGCTGGCGGTTCTCGGCGTCGTAGATCGACACCGGGAAGACGATCTTCGAGACGTCGGCGGGCACCGTGGCCAGGCTGACCTTGACCTGCTCGTCGTCACCCTCGCCCTCGCCGGTGAGGTTGTCACCGGTGTGCTCGACCGAGCCGTCGGCGCTCTTCAGGTTGTTGAAGAACACGAAGTCCTGGTCGTTACGGACCTTGCCCTCCGCGCTGACCAGAATGGCGCTGGCGTCGAGGTCGAAGTCCGTACCGGTGGTGGTGCGGACGTCCCAGCCCAGACCGACGGTGACGGCGGTCAGGCCAGGGGCCTCCTTGGTCAGCGAGACGTTGCCGCCCTTGCTGAGGCTGACTCCCACGAGTCCCTCCATGTGGTTTCCAGGGGCAGCGCCCCCGTCGTGCGTTGGCATTCGGATCAACGACTGGATCCTAGTGACGGGTTCCCGGCCTGGACAGACGATTCGCCCCGATCCTCAGAGAGTGTCGAGCGCCTTGAGGTAGTCGTCGGGGTCGCGGGCGTCCGAAAGGGCGTTGACGACGCGCCAGCGGACCACGCCCTCCTTGTCGATGACGAAGGTGCCGCGCACGGCACAGCCCTTGTCCTCGTCGAAGACGCCGTAGGCGCGGGCGGCCTCGCCGTGCGGCCAGAAGTCGGAGAGCAGCGGGTACTCCAGGCTCTCCTGCTCGCCGAAGACGCGCAGGGTGTGGATCGAGTCGGTGGAGACGGCGAGGAGCTGGGTGTCGTCGTTGACGAACCGCGGCGCGTTGTCGCGCAGCTCGCCGAGCTCCCCGGTGCAGACACCGGTGAAGGCGAAGGGGTAGAAGAGCAGGACGACGTTCTTCGCCCCTCGGAAGTCCGCGAGGCGCACGGTGCGGCCGTGGTTGTCCTTGAGTGCGAACTCCGGGGCCTTCGTGCCGACCTCGATCGCCATGGCGTGCGCTCCCTTCACCGGACCGGACAGCTGAAGGCCCAGCTTAGGACCCCCTTCGGGGGCGAGAACGCGCAGAGCCCCCGCCGGCTCGCGCCGACGGAGGCTCCTGCTGCTCGGGTGCTCAGCGCTTGGGTGCGACCAGACGGCTACCCGCCCAGTCCTTTGCCACGCTGATGCTCTTGGTCTGGGAGAAGCCGGCGGTCTGGGCCGCGTCGTTGATGTCGCTCGGCTCGACGTAACCGTCTCGGCCCGTCTTCGGCGTCAGCAGCCATACGTCCCCGCCGTCCTCCAGCAGGCCGATGGCATCGACCAGGGCGTCCGTCAGGTCTCCGTCTTCGTCACGGAACCAGATGACGACCGCGTCGGCGACGTCGTCGTACTCCTCATCGACGAGGTCCGACCCGATGATGGACTCGATGCCTTCGCGGAGATCGAAGTCGACGTCTTCGTCGTAACCGATCTCCTGGACCACCTGTCCGGGCTCGAACCCCAGCCTCGCTGCCGGGTTGGTCCGCTCCTCCGCGTGGTCCGCGGTCGCGCTCACGGCTTGCCTCCTGATCATGTATCGGAAAATGCTTCGGCCACGCGCGTACGCGCGGCGCTGGCCGTAGTCCACACGGGCTGGGCGGATCGCGCAAGTACCCGGCCGCCGAGACCGCCGAAACGGTGACGTTTGGGGCCGTCTCGCCGCATCTCCCGGGTCGGTTCCACTCCGCTCCGTGACACATGGCACACGCTTCGTCCCGCTTTGCGAGCTTCCAGGCTTTCAGTCTGCCGAACGTGCAGCCGAAACGCATGCGCGGGTTGGGCGTAAGGTTGCGATTTGACCCGACCAGGCGCCCGACGGGGGTTACCCCTCGGTAGAGATGACGTTTGACACTGACGGGGTACACGATGGACATCCCGGCCGGTGTCCGGCCTCCGTGGGCTCCACCGAACAGCGAAGGAACAGCGTGGCTTCCGGATCCGATCGCAACCCGATCATCATTGGCGGCCTTCCCAGCCAGGTCCCGGATTTCGATCCCGAAGAGACCCAGGAATGGCTCGACTCCCTCGACGCGGCCGTGGACGAGAGAGGCCGTGAGCGGGCCCGCTATCTGATGCTCCGCCTCATCGAACGCGCCCGCGAGAAGCGCGTCGCCGTGCCCGAGATGCGCAGCACGGACTACGTCAACACCATCGCGACCAGGGACGAGCCCTTCTTCCCGGGCAACGAGGAGATCGAGCGCAAGGTCCTCAACGCGACCCGCTGGAACGCGGCCGTGATGGTCTCGCGCGCCCAGCGCCCGGGCATCGGGGTCGGCGGCCACATCGCCACCTTCGCCTCCTCCGCCTCGCTCTACGACGTCGGCTTCAACCACTTCTTCCGGGGCAAGGACGAGGGCGACGGCGGCGACCAGATCTTCTTCCAGGGCCACGCCTCGCCCGGCATCTACGCCCGCGCCTACCTGCTCGACCGGCTGAGCGAGACGCAGCTCGACGCGTTCCGCCAGGAGAAGTCGAAGTTCCCCGACGGCCTGTCCTCGTACCCGCACCCGCGGCTGATGCCGGACTTCTGGGAGTTCCCCACCGTCTCCATGGGCCTCGGCCCGCTCGGTGCGATCTACCAGGCGCGGATGAACCGCTACATGGAGGCGCGCGGCATCGCCGACACCTCCAAGTCGCACGTCTGGGCGTTCCTCGGCGACGGCGAGATGGACGAGCCGGAGTCGCTCGGCCAGCTCTCCATCGCCGCCCGTGAGGGCCTGGACAACCTGACCTTCGTCGTCAACTGCAACCTGCAGCGCCTCGACGGCCCGGTGCGCGGCAACGGCAAGATCATCCAGGAGCTGGAGTCGCAGTTCCGCGGCGCCGGCTGGAACGTGATCAAGCTCATCTGGGACCGATCCTGGGACCCGCTGCTCGCCCAGGACCGCGACGGCATCCTGGTCAACAAGCTGAACACCACGCCCGACGGCCAGTTCCAGACGTACGCCACGGAGACCGGCGCGTACATCCGCGACCACTTCTTCGGCGAGGACCAGCGGCTGCGCTCGATGGTCGAGTCCATGTCGGACCACCAGATCCTGCACCTGGGCCGTGGCGGCCACGACCACAAGAAGATCTTCGCGGCCTTCGCGGCGGCCAAGGCGCACAAGGGCCAGCCGACCGTCGTTCTCGCGCAGACGGTCAAGGGCTGGACGCTCGGCCCGAACTTCGAGGGCCGCAACGCGACCCACCAGATGAAGAAGCTGACGACCGACGACCTCAAGCGCTTCCGCGACCGGCTGCACATCCCGATCACGGACGCGCAGCTGGAGAACGGTCTGCCGCCGTACTACCACCCGGGCCGGGACTCCGAGGAGATCCAGTACATGCACGACCGCCGCAAGGCGCTCGGCGGGTACGTCCCGACGCGTGTGGTGCGGTCGAAGCCGCTGGCGCTGCCCGAGGACAAGACCTACGACGCGGTGAAGAAGGGCTCCGGCCAGCAGTCGATCGCCACCACGATGGCGTTCGTCCGGCTGCTCAAGGACCTCATGCGGGACAAGGAGATCGGCAAGCGGTTCGTGCTGATCGCCCCTGACGAGTACCGCACGTTCGGCATGGACTCGTTCTTCCCGAGCGCCAAGATCTACAACCCGCTGGGCCAGCAGTACGAGGCCGTGGACCGCGAGCTGCTCCTCGCGTACAAGGAGTCCCCGACCGGGCAGATGCTGCACGACGGCATCTCCGAGGCCGGCTGCACGGCCTCGCTGATCGCGGCCGGTTCGGCGTACGCCACGCACGGCGAGCCGCTCATCCCGGTCTACGTCTTCTACTCGATGTTCGGCTTCCAGCGGACCGGCGACCAGTTCTGGCAGATGGCCGACCAGCTCGCGCGCGGCTTCGTGCTGGGCGCCACCGCCGGCCGCACGACGCTGACCGGTGAGGGTCTCCAGCACGCGGACGGCCACTCGCACCTGCTGGCCTCGACCAACCCGGGCTGTGTCGCCTACGACCCGGCCTTCGGCTTCGAGATCGCGCACATCGTCCAGGACGGCCTGAAGAGGATGTACGGCCCCGACGCCGAGGACGTCTTCTACTACCTGACCGTCTACAACGAGCCGATCCAGCACCCGGCCGAGCCCGAGAACGTGGACGCCGAGGGCATCCTCAAGGGCATCTACCGCTACCGGGCGGGCGAGGCCGGAGCGATCCCCGCGCAGATCATGGCCTCCGGTGTCGCCGTGCCGTGGGCGGTGGAGGCGCAGCGGATCCTCGCCGAGGAGTGGAACGTCCGCGCGGACGTCTGGTCGGCCACGTCCTGGAACGAGCTGCGCCGTGAGGCCGTGGACGTCGACCGGCACAACCTGCTCCACCCGGAGGAGGAGCAGCGCGTGCCGTACGTGACGCGCAAGCTGTCCTCCGCCCAGGGTCCGTTCGTGGCCGTCTCCGACTGGATGCGGTCGGTCCCGGACCAGATCTCCCGCTGGGTGCCGGGCACCTACACCTCGCTCGGCGCGGACGGCTTCGGCTTCGCGGACACCCGGGGCGCGGCCCGCCGCTTCTTCCACATCGACGCCCAGTCGATCGTGCTCGCGGTCCTCACCGAGCTGGCCCGCGAGGGCAAGGTCGACCGGTCGGCCCTGAAGCAGGCCATCGACCGCTACCAGCTGCTCGACGTCGCGGCCGCCGACCCCGGCGCCGCGGGCGGCGACGCGTGACGGCGACGCCCGGCGCGTGACGACCTCGTCGTGGGGTGCGGGTGCGGGGGGGATGACGCGCCCCCGCACCCCCCTACGATTCCCGGCATGAAGGAAGCCTGGGAGAAGCGCACCCAGACGCCACTGCTGATCCTGGCAGTGGCGTTCGGCGTCGCCTACGCCGTACCGATCGTGGCGCCGGATGCCTCCGCCTGGATCCACGAGCTGTGTCTGGCCGTGGAGTGGGTGGTGTGGGGTGCGTTCGCTCTCGACTACGCCGTACGGCTGGCGGTGACTCCGCGGAAGTGGCACTTCGTGCGCCATCACCCGCTGGACCTGCTGGCCGTGCTGCTGCCCATGGTGCAGCCGCTGCGGCTGCTGCGTTTGGTCTCGACGCTCCTCCTCGTGGGTCGGCGGGCCCGGATGGCCCCGCAGATCACGCTCACCACCTATGTGGCGGGCGCGGTGGTCGGGCTGATGATGTTCGGCTCGCTGGCCGTCCTCCAGGTGGAGCGGTCCGCCCCGGACGGCAACATCAGGACGCTCGGCGACGCGGTCTGGTGGTCGTTCACCACGATGACGACCGTCGGGTACGGCGATCACGCCCCCACCACGGGACTCGGCCGCGTCCTCGCGGTGGGGCTGATGCTCTCGGGGATCGCCCTGCTGGGTGTGGTGACCGCCAACATCGCGGCCTGGTTCATCTCCCGCTTCGAGCGGGACGACGCCGTCGAGCGGCGCCACACCGAGCTCTTGGAGGCGCTGACCACGGAGGTCCGCGAGCTGCGCGCCGAGGTGTCCCGGCTCTCCGCGCCCGCTCCCGTGCCCGCTCCCGTGCCGCCGCAGGGCGAGTCCCGCGGGATCCCGCAGACACCCGCCGTCTCGGAGGCACCTGCCACCCCTGAGACGCCCGACGCCCCGCAGTCGCCCGCCGTCCCAGAGACGGCCGCCGCCCCGCAGTCGCCCGCCGTCCCAGAGACGGCCGCCGCCCCGCAGTCGCCCGCCGTCCCAGAGACGGCCGCCGCCCCTGAGACATCCACCGCCCCGCCGTTCCCCAAAGCCCGGGAGTTCCCCGAGGTCCCTAGCGCTCCCAGATCTTGAAGGCTCTGACCTGGTACGGCGTCTGGGGCACCCACGTCCCGCGCCCCGGGTAGGTCTCGAACTCCCCCGTCTCCGCGCACTCCACGGACTGGTACGTCGTGACCGGCCGCCCCGTCCGGTTCGCGAGGGCCTGAGCGCTCGCGCCCGGGGGCAGGGCCACGCAGCTCTCGAGGTCGGTGCCGGCCAGCTCGTGCGTCCACGCCGAGCCCCGGAAGTCGGCCTTGGGCCACAGGCACAGCTGCCCGGGCCCACAGGCGCCGAGCCTGGTCCCGGGTGCGGCGGCCGCGGCACCGGCGGGCACCGGGAGCGCTGTCGCCGGCAGGGCCGTGAGCAGCGTGGCCGCCAGTGCGGCCAGGAGTACGGACATCGGTCGTGTGTGCTTCGTCGTCATTTCCATGACCCCCGTTTCGTCACTCTCTGTAATCAGAACTCTGGCGGAGATAACCCCCTGTTGGGAAGAGGCCAAGGGTCGATTCACCCGGACAGGTGAAAGCCCCGCCGGGCGGGCCCGGCGGGGCTTCCTTCCGTACAAGAAACGCGAGGTCAGATGTGGGCCGCGCCCGCACCCGCCTCCGCGTTCTCGCCGCGCTTGGTCAGCACGGCGACCAGGGCCGCGACGACGGCGACGACACCGGCGACGGTGAACGCGAGGCCCATGCCGTCGAGGAACGTCCGGTGGATGACGCCACCGATCGTCTCGGCCAGGTCCGGGGTCATGTTGGGCGCCTGCGCCAGTCCCGGCGGGACCATGCCGAACTCGGCGGCCTCCTCCAGGCCCGGGGCGGGCTCGCCCGGGATACCGGCCGCCGTCCAGTTCTCGCCGAGCGCGCTGGAGACCTTGGAGGACATGACCGCGCCGAGCACCGCCGTACCGAGCGCGCCGCCGACCTGCATGGCGGCCTGCTGCAGACCGCCGGCCACGCCGGAGAGCTCCAGCGGGGCGTTGCCGACGATGACCTCGGTGGCGCCGACCATCACCGGGGCGAGGCCCAGGCCGAGCAGCGCGAACCAGAGCGCCATGGTGAACGTGCCGGTGTCCGCGGAGAGCGACATCATGCCGAACATCGCGGCGGCCGTGCAGACCATGCCGCCCACCAGCGGGATGCGCGGGCCGAAGCGGGTGATCAGCGCGCCGGCCAGCGGCGAGGAGACGATCATCATCGCGGTCAGCGGCAGCAGGTGCAGACCGCTGTCGATCGGGCTGAGGCCCTTGACGCCCTGGAGGTAGAAGGTCACGAAGAAGAGGCCACCCATGAAGGCGAAGGCCATCAGGACCATCAGCACCACGCCCGCCGTCAGCGGGACGGAGCGGAACATGGCCAGCGGGATCAGCGGCTCCTTGACCTTCGTCTGCCAGAGGGCGAAGACGACGAAGAGCAGGACCGCGGCGGCCAGGCAGCCCACGGTGTTGCCACTGGCCCAGCCCCACTTGGCACCGGCGTTGATCAGGCCCCAGACGAGGGAGCCCATGGCGCCGGAGAGCAGCACGATGCCGAGGATGTCGAAGGAGCGCGGGGCGTTCTCGGCGCGGTGGTCCTTGAGGATCACCAGGCCGAGCACGAGGGCGAGCACGCCGACCGGCACGTTGATGAAGAAGACGGACTGCCAGCTGACGTGCTCGACGAGGAAGCCGCCGAGGATCGGGCCGCCGGCCGTCGAGGCGCCGATGACCATGCCCCAGATGCCGATGGCCATGTTCAGCTTCTCGGCGGGGAAGGTGGCGCGCAGCAGGCCGAGCGCGGCCGGCATCAGCAGGGCGCCGAAGAGGCCCTGGAGGACACGGAAGGCGATCACGAGGCCGATCGAGTCCGAGAGGCCTATCGCCCCGGAGGCGGCGGCGAAGCCCGCGATGCCGATGAGGAAGGTCTGGCGGTGGCCGAACCGGTCACCGAGCTTGCCGGCCGTGATCAGGGCGACGGCGAGCGCGAGCAGGTAGCCGTTGGTGATCCACTGGAGCTGGTCGAGCGAGGCTCCGAGGTCGGCCTGGATGGCGGGGTTGGCGATCGCGACGATCGTGCCGTCGAGCGCGACCATCATCACGCCGGCGGCGACGGCGAACAAGGTCAGCCAGGGGTGGCCGCGCAGGCCCTTCGACGGAGCGGACGCGGGGCTCCGGTCACCCCCTTGACCCTGCGGGGCCTTTTCCACGGTGGTCTGACTAGTCATGCGAATGAGGCTAATGTCAGTCACTGACAATTGACAAAGCAATTCATGCGACAGTAACTGTCACTTAGCTCACAGGTAGGCTGAGCGGCACGAAGCGTCGGAAAGTGGCGAAAAGAGGGCCATCCGGTGACGATTTCCGGTCTGCGGGAGCGGAAGAAGCAGCGCACGCGGAACGCGCTGCTCCGCGTGGCCCTGGAGCTGTTCACGACCCAGGGGTACGAGCAGACCACCGTCGACGAGATCGCCGACGCGGTCGAGGTCTCCCAGCGCACCTTCTTCCGCTACTTCGCCTCCAAGGAGGAAGTCGCGTTCGCCGTCCAGCAGACGGTCGAGGAGCGCTTCGTCCGGGCGCTGGCGGAGCGGCCCGCGGAGGAGGCCCCGCTCGACGCGCTGCGCAACGCGGTGCTCTCCGCCTGGGACAGCATCGGCGAGGCGATCATGGAGGTCGTGCCGGTCGAGCTGTACCTGCGGACCTTCCAGATGATCGAGTCCACTCCGGCGCTGCTCGCCGTGCACCTGCGCCGCTCCATGGAGATGGAGGAGGCGATCGCCCGCCTCGTCGCCGCGCGCGAGGACGTCGACCTGGACGAGGACCCGCGGCCGCGGATCGTGGTGGCGGCGTTCAGCGGCGTCATGCGGGTGACGGGCCAGCTGTGGGGCCGGGGCACGGACCTGAGCGTGGAGGGCATCCGCGCCCTGACCGAGGACTATCTGGACCACCTGGGCCCGGCGCTGGCCCGGGACTGGCGGAACTGACGCCTCCGCGCGGCCTTCCTCGTACCCGAGATCCCGCCACGCCCGCCGTCCGGCGCACCCTCCTGGTACCCGAGACCCTGTCCCACCCGCCCCGGCGCGCCGCTCCTTCGTATACGAACGGGCCGGTCGCCGTCCCGTACGCCGTACGCGGACAGGGACGAACGGGCCGGTCGCCGTCCCGTACGCCGTACGCGGACCGGGACGAACGGGCCGGTCGCCGTCCCGTACGCCGTACGCGGACCGGCCCGTGCGCCTTCCCGTACGGAGCGTCACCACACCCGCTCTCCCCGCGTGATCCCCCTCACTAGGTCACCCGACCCCCCGCGCCCGTCTCCTAGGGTGTCCCGCAGTGACTTCCTTCGACTCCTCCCCCACGCTCTCCCTCTGGCGGCTGCTGCTCGCGCTGGCCGTGGTGTTCATCCTCCTGGCGACCACCGGATGGACCACGCTCAGTCATCAGCGCGGGCCAGGGGAGTCCCGCCAGGCCGCGCTCGTCTCCTGGGCGCACGGCAGGATCGGCCACCGGACGCTGCCCGACCCGGCCGCACCCGCTCGTACGATCGCCGCCTTCTTCTCCTCGATCGGCCCCTCGCAGGGCGCCTTCCTCGCCGACGCGCACCCGCTCGTCGTCGGCAATCTCGACGGCGCTCCCGTCACGCTCCGCTACCGCGCCAACCGGGTGTCCCTCGCCCGGGCCCTGGACGCGGAGCAGGACAGGGTCGACCACGCCCGGCTGACCACCGACGGGCGACGCGAGGCCGTGCGGCGGGCGCACCGGTTCGCCTCCCTCATGGAGCCCGGGCGGCAGATCCTCGCCTTCGACCCGACGGGCGGCGGCCGCATGGCCGAGGTGTTGGGCGATCTGGACCGGGCGCGCCAGGTCTCGGTGATCGTGCCGGGCGTCGACACCAATCTGCTCACCTTCCAGAAGACGGCCCGCCGGTACTCGGCCCCGGTCGGGATGGCGCAGTCGCTGTACGCCGCCGAGCGCCGGGCCGCGCCGGGGAGCCGTACGGCCGTCATCGCCTGGGCCGACTACACGTCGCCCGTCGGCGTCGGCATCGACGCCGCGATGGGGCGGCTCGCCTCGGCCGGCGCGGTACGGCTCGTCGCCCTGGCGGACGCGCTGCCGGGAGACTCGCGCGTCAGCCTGTTCTGCCACAGTTACGGCTCCGTGCTCTGCGGGGTCGCCGCCGCCGACCTGCCCTCCCGGGTGACGGACGTCGTCGTGGCCGGGAGCCCCGGGATGCGGGTGGAGCGTGCGGCCGAGCTGTCGACCCGGGCCCGGGTGTGGGCGATGCGGGACGCGGACGACTGGATCGCGGACGTGCCGCACCTCGCGCTCGGCGGGGTCGGGCACGGCGCGGACCCGGTGGAGCCGGAGTTCGGGGCGCGGCTGCTCTCGGCGGCGGGCGCGAACGGCCACACCGGCTACTTCGAGCCGGGCACGGAGAGCCTGGACAACTTCGCGGCCATCGGAGTCGGTTCGTACCGCAGCCTGACCTGCGCGAGCACCGACAGCGCCTGCCGCGGGGGGATCTCGGGCGGGACCGGGACCGGGAGCGAGACCGAGCTCGCGTACGAGGGCTGACGCGGAGCCACGCGCTCCGGGGCGGACCGACGCGCGCCGGGGCGGTCTGACGCGGTCCAGGGCGGTGGGGCCCGGACGGCCCGTGGCGGTCGGACGCGCGTAGAGCGGCATATGTCGACCCCCGGTTCAGGGGCGACGCGCGGGCGCACGCCGCTTACGATGTGGCACATGGGTGATGTGCTGGCCGGAATTCATGCCACCTGGGAGTTCGAGAGCGACGCCGTCGTCATCCGCTTCGAACGGGGGAACCGCACACCGAAACTCTTCCAGGCGCTCGGCGAACGGCGTGTCCCGCACGAGGCGTTGGCGTCGGTGACGCTCACGCCCGGCAAGCGCGGCACGGTCGTGCTGCACGCCGTGCCGCGCCGGGGCGCCGATCCGCTGATGGAGGCGGCCGCGGGACAGCTGCACGAGGGGAGCGACCCGTACCGGCTGGTGCTGCCGGCGGAACGGGAGACGCTGGCCGAGTACTACCGCGACGAGCTGCGCGAGCGGCTGGCGGGCGGCCCCGGGGACGAGCCCGCCTGCGGTTTCCTGGTCGCGGCGCGGCAGGGGCCGCAGTCCTTCAAGGCGTACGACGGGACCGCGAGCTTCGACGGCGCGTCGGAGGTGGCGTTCCGCTGGTTCTGGACGGGCGCGTCCTCGGAGAAGTGGAAGGCCGGCGACCAGACGTTCTCGGTACGGGAGCTCGGCGGGGTCGAGTGGCGCTCGCCGGACGTCTTCGACGGGTACCTGCGCCTGCTGCCCCGCTCCGGCGAACCCCGGGCCGCCCAGGCGGACCACGACCCGGCGGCCGTCGTCTTCGGCCTCGGCTACGGCCCGGTCCACAAGTCGTTGCCGTTCGCCGCGTCGGTCCTGGCGGCGATCCGGAGCGCGGGGCGGACGCCGGTCCCGGTGGACGCGGTGCCGGAGGTGCGCGACCCGGCGGGGATCGCCGACCGGATCCGGCACCTGGGAGAGCTGCACCGGGCGGGGCTGGTGACGGACGACGAGTTCACGGCGAAGAAGACGGAGTTGCTGGCGGAGCTGTGAGGGCTGTGGTCGCGGGCGGCCCTCGTACCCCGGCGGCACGGCCGCGGTCGCGGGCGCCCCTCAAGCCCCGGTAGCACGGCCGCACTCGCGGGCGCCCCTCAAGCCCCGACATCACGGCCGTGATCGCAGGCGCCCCTCATACCCCGGTAGCACCCCCCGGTCGACCCCTCGGTATGACGTTCGGCGGCGGGCGGCCTGCCTAACCTGGGCGGGCCATGAAGAAGACACTCATCTCCCCCGGCCTCGCGGCGCGACTCGCACCCGCGCGCGGGGCGCTGCGGGCCCTCGGGGTCGCCCTCGCGACCCCCACCGAGCCGGGCGCCCCCCTCTTCGCCGATGTGCGCAACCGGTGGCTGAGGCTGCTCCCGTACGTCGTCGCCCTGGCCTTCGTCTGTTCGCTCCTGCCCGTCACCGTCACCGTCCTCGTCCAGGACTACGGCGTGAACGGTGCCCTCGCCGGAGCGCTCGCCACCGCGCAGGCCGCGCCGCTGCTGCTCGCGGTCACCCGCCCCCTCCAGGCCTGGTGGATCATCGGCGTCGCCGACGTCCTCGGCGCGATCGTGCTGCTCGGCAACGGCGGTCCCGACGGCCGCTCCTGGCCGTGGACGCCCATGGTGGTCGTCGGCTACCTCGCCCTGATGCTCGCCCTCGCGCTCCGCGAGTCCCGCAAGGCGCTGCTCGGGGTGTGGCTGGTGACCGGAGCCGCCGGGTTCCTGCTCGTGGCGTTGGCGCCGGAGCACGACGACCGGGTCCATGTCCTCCTCTTCGTCCTGGTCGGGGTCGTGCTGCTCCTGACGGCCACGCTGCGCGAGCGCGGTGTCGCCGAGCGCCGTACGCGGGAGGAACGGGCCCGCACCACGCTCCTGGAGGAACGGGCCCGGATCGCCCGCGAGTTGCACGACGTCGTCGCCCACCACATGTCCGTGATCACCGTGCAGGCGGACTCGGCGCCGTACCGGATCCCGGATCTTCCGGAGGCGGCGCGCGAGGAGTTCACCTCGATCGCCGCGAGCGCGCGGGAGTCGCTCACCGAGATGCGCCGGCTGCTCGTGGTGCTGCGCAGCGAGGGCGCGGAGGGCGAACGGGCGCCGCAGCCGGGCCTCGACCGGGTGCAGCAGCTGATCGAGGCGTCGGTACGGGCGGGGGTGCCGGCGCGGTTGTCGATGGCCGCCGAGCTCGGGGACGTACCGCAGGCGGTGGATCTGTCGGCGTACCGGATCGTGCAGGAGGCGCTCGCGAACATCGTCCGGCACGCGCCGGGCGCGGAGACCCGGGTGTCGGTGCGGTCCGAGGAGGGCGCGCTGCTCGTGGTGGTCGTCAACGGGGCCGCGCCACGCCCCACCTCTCCGCTGGAGGGCGGGGACGGTACGGGGCACGGGCTGGTCGGCATGCGGGAACGCGTACGGTTGACCGGCGGCACGCTGGACACCGGGCCGTTGCCGGACGGCGGCTTCCGGGTCGCGGCCAGGCTCCCGCTGCGCACGAAGGACGGACTGCCGTGACCCCCATCCGCGTGATCATCGTCGACGACCAGGCCATGGTGCGGGCGGGGTTCGCCGCGCTGCTGTCGGCGCAGGCCGACATCGACGTGGTCGGCGAGGCGCCGGACGGCCGGCAGGGCGTGGAGGTGGCCCGGTCGACGCACCCGGACGTGGTCCTGATGGACGTACGGATGCCGGAGATGGACGGGCTCGCGGCGGCGCGGGAGATCCTGGACCCGCCGGTGGGGGTCGTGCACCGGCCGAAGGTGCTGATGCTGACCACGTTCGACGTGGACGACTACGTCTACGAGGCGTTGCGCGCGGGCGCGTCGGGGTTCCTGCTGAAGGACGCGCCGCCGGCGGACCTGATCGCGGCGGTACGGGTGGTGGCGGCCGGCGAGGCGTTGCTCGCGCCGTCGGTGACGCGGCGGCTGATCGCCGACTTCGCGGCGACGCGGCCGGCGCCGCGCGCGGACCGCGCGGCGCTACGGCTGAACGGGCTGACGCCGCGTGAGACCGAGGTACTGGAGCTGATCGCGCGGGGTCTGTCGAACCAGGAGATCGCGGAGCGGCTGGTGCTGGCGGAGCAGACCGTGAAGACGCACATCGGGCGGGTGCTCGCCAAGCTGGACCTGCGGGACCGGGCGCAGGCCGTGATCTTCGCGTACGAGTCGGGTCTCGTCGTCCCGGGCGACCCGAGCCGCTGAGCCGGCGGGGGAAAACCCCACCCGCGAAGGGGGGTTCGCGCCTCCTCCCTCCCCTACCCCGGTATCACCCGCGACTTGGCCCTCCGGTGTGACGTGCCGTCATGCGTGCCCTTCCTACCTTCCTCTCGCCGACGACGAGAGACACGAAGAGGGAGGGCGTCGCATGCGTCGCTACACGAGGACCCTGGTCGCCGCCGCGCTGACCACGACCGTGGTGGCCGGAACCGCCGGGTGGGCGTCCGGGAACGCGCAGCAGGCCGTGACCGGGGCGCCCGTCGGGGCGGAGGCCTGGCGGGCGGACGGGCTGCCCGATCCCGAGACCACCACTCCGGCCGGAATCGCCGCGTTCTTCGCGGGGTTGAGCCCCGCCCGGCAGCGTGAGCTCGTGCGCACGCACCCCTCCGTCGTCGGCAACCTCGACGGCGTGCCGCTCCCGCTGCGGTACGAGGCCAACGCCCGCACCCTCGGCGGGCGGTTCGCCGGCCGGCAGGTCCTCGCCTCCGACCCGCGCGGCCGGGGCCAGGTCGCCCTCGTCCACGGCGACCTCGCCACCGCCGAGCAGGTGGCCGTCGTCGTCCCCGGGTCCGACATCGACGCCGGGAACATCCGGCCCCTCACCGACATGGCCGAGTCCCTGCGCCGCGCCACCCACGGCCGTACCGCCGTCATCGCCTGGGCCGGCTACACCACCCCCGTCGGCGTCGGCGTGGACGCCGCCACCGGGGACCTCGCCGAGGCCGGGGCCGAGAGGCTGACCCGGCTGGTCGACGGGCTCGCGGCCGTCGGGGCGCCCGAACCGTCCGTGTTCTGCCACAGCTACGGCTCCGTCGTCTGCGGTCTCGCCGCGCACCGACTGAAGGCCAAGGACCTCGTCGTCCTCGGCTCCCCCGGCATGCGCGCAGCGAACGTCGGCGCGCTGGGCACCTCGGCCCGTGTCTGGGCCGCCAAGGACCCGTCCGACTGGATCGACCGGATCCCGAACGTCGAGTTCGCCGGACTCGGGCACGGCGCGGACCCCACCGACCCCGCGTTCGGCGCCCGCCGCGTTCCCGCCGCCGACGCCCGTGGTCACGACGGCTACTTCGCGCCCGGCACCGACTCCCTCCGCACCTTCGCCGCCATCGCCCAGGGGGACGTCCGATGAGCACGACGACGATGCGCGGGCTGGCCGCCCGCGTCGAGGCCCGTACCCCCGCCCACCGCGACCGCGCCGTCGACGGCCTGCGTGCCCTCGCCCTGCTCGCCGTGCCCACCGGGCACTGGCTGCTCGGCGGCTTCACCCTCTCCGCCGACGGCGCGATCCACAACGCCAGCCCGCTCGCCGCGTTCGCCGGCCTCGCGCCCGTCAGCTGGATCCTGCAGATGCTCGGGATCTTCTTCCTCGTCGGGGGGTACGCCTCGGCGCTCTCCTTCCGACGGCACGAAGGCTCCACCCGCGCCTGGCTCACCGGGCGGCTCGCCCGGCTCGGCCGGCCCGTCCTCGGAGTCACCGCCGTCTGGGCGGCCCTCCTCCCCCTCCTCCACCACGGGTTCGGGGTGCCGGGCGACACCCTGCGGACCGCGTCCACGCTGGTGATCCAGCCGCTCTGGTTCGTCGGGGTGTACGCCGTCGTCACCGCCCTGACCCCGCTCTGTCTGCGCGCCGCCCGCCGGACCGGTGTCTGGGCCGCCGCCCCGCTGCTCGGCTCCGTCGCCGTCGTCGACCTCCTGCGCTACGGGCCGTACGCGGACGCCGTGCCGTCCTGGCTCAGCGTCCTGAACATCCTGCCCGGCTGGCTCTTCGCCTACCAGCTCGGCGTCTCCTGGGGCGAGGGGCGGGTCACCCGGCGCCACGCGTGGGGGCTGCTGCTCGGCGGCGCCGCGCTCTTCGCCGCGCTGCTGCTCGTCTTCGGCTACCCGGCGTCGATGGTCGGCGTGCCGGGCGAGGTCCGCACCAACTCGCACCCGCCGTCGCTGCTCGTCCTCGCTCTGGCCGCCGCGCAGGGCGGGGCCGCGATCCTGCTCCGCGACCGGCTCGGCACGCTGCTGAGGAGGCCCGCGCTGTGGGCGCCGGTCGTGGTCGTCAACCTGTCGGCCATGACCGTCCTGTGCTGGCACCAGACGGCGATGCTCGCCGCCGCGATCCCCGCCGCGTACGCGGGTGAGGTCCCGGGCCTGGTCGGGGCGCCGGACTCGGTCGGCTGGATCCTCGCCCGCCTCGCGTGGATGCCGCTCTTCGCGGGGCTGCTGGTCCTGATCGGGCGGTACGCGCGCCGCTTCGAGTCCCCCTGGACGAAGACCGGTCCCGGCCGGCGCACCGCGGCCGGCCTCCTCGCCGCGGGGTTCGCGGTCTTCGCCCTGGGGCTCGCGTGAGCACGGACCCCGGGGCCCTGCGTGAGCGCCAAACTCAGGGGTCGCGCTCACGCGAGGAGGTGCCTACTCGCGCGCCGCCGACGTGGAGCTCATGTCCGGGTAGCGGTCGCCCGCGACCTGCGCCGCGATCGGCTCCAGCACGGCCAGCTCCTCGGCGGTGAGCCGGAGGCTGGTCGCCGCCGCGTTCTCCAGCAGGCGGGCGCGCTTGCGGGTGCCCGGGATCGGGACGACCGTCAGGCCGTGGACGTCCGCGCGCTGCTGGACCCAGGCCAGGGCGACCTGCGCCGCCGTCGCCCCGTGGTCGGCCGCGATCGTGTGGACCGGTGCCAGCAGAGCCGCGTTCCGTGTCGCGTTGTCGCCCGTGAAGCGGGGCTGGTACGCCCGGAAGTCGCCGCCCGACAGGTCCTTCGAGGCGTCCGCGAACGCGCCGGTCAGGAAGCCCCGGCCGAGCGGCGAGTACGGCACGAACGTCACCCCGAGCTCCGCCGCCGCGCCGACCGCGCTGCGCTCGACGTCGCGCGAGAAGAGCGACCACTCCGACTGCAGGGCCGCGATCGGATGCACCGCGTGCGCCTCGCGCAGCTCGGCGCCGGTGACCTCGCTCAGGCCGAGCCGCCGCACCTTGCCCTCCCGTACCAGCTCCGCCATCGTCCCGACCGACTCCTCGAAGGGGATCCGCGGGTCGCGCCGGTGCATGTAGTAGAGGTCGATGGTCTCGACGCCCAGGCGGCGCAGGCTGGCCTCCACGGCGCCCCGGATGTACGCGGCGTCGTTGCGGATGCCCCGGTACTCCGGGGCGTCGGCGCGCCGCTCGATGGCGAACTTGGTGGCGAGGACGACCTCGTCGCGGTGGCGGGCGAGGAACGGCGCCAGGAACTCCTCGTTGGCGCCGCTGCCGTAGATGTCGGCGGTGTCGATCAGGGTGACGCCGGCCTCCAGCGCGGCGTCGAGGGTGTCGCGGGCGGCGGCCTCGTCGGTGTCGCCGTAGAACTCGCTGATGCCCATGGCGCCGAAGCCCTGGACGCCGATCTCGGGTCCGTCCTGGCCGCCGAGTCGTACGGTGTCGATCCTGGTCATGGGGTCGTGCCTCCGCAGGTGGTTCCGTAGTGACCGATCTTGATGTCGAGCACGGCCAGCGCGTCCTGGAGCTCCGTGATCCGGGACAGCACGTCCCGGCGGGTGGCCTCCAAGAGCTCGCGCCGCTCCTCCCGGGTGTGGTCGCCCTCCCGCACGAGTTCCGCGTACCGCACCATCCCGGCGACCGGCATCCCCGTCAGCCTGAGCTTGCCGACGAACGCCAGCCAGTCCAGGTCGCGCCGGGAGAAGCGGCGCTGCCCGGTGTGCGAGCGGTCGACGTGCGGCATCAGCCCGATCCGCTCGTACCAGCGCAGGGTGTGCGCCGACAGCCCGGTCAGGGCGGCGACCTCGCTGATGGTGTAGTGGGCGGCGCTGCTCTCGATCACGCTCATGGCCACCACGCTAGGACCTTGGAGTGCACTCGAAGCAAGTAGGCTCGGCCCCATGTCCCTCCAGAGCCTGGCGTTGATCGAGAACTGGCCCGTCCCCACGGCGGCCGCCGCCGTCGTCCGCGCGGACGGCACCCTGGCCGGGGCGCACGGCCCCACCGGACAGCGGTTCCCGCTCGCCTCGGTCACCAAGCCGCTGGCCGCGTACGCCGTCCTCGTCGCGTACGAGGAGGGGGCGATCGACCTCGACGAGCCCGCCGGGCCCGAGGGCGCGACGGTCCGGCACCTGCTGGCCCACACCTCGGGGCTCGCCTTCGACGAGCAGCGGGTGACGGCCGCGCCCGGCACCCGGCGGATCTACTCCAACACCGGGTTCGAGGCGCTCGGCGACCATGTCGCCAAGGCGACGGACATCGCCTTCGCCGACTACCTCCACCAGGCCGTCCTGGAGCCGCTGGGGATGACGTCCACGACGCTCGACGGCTCGCCCGCCAAGGACGGCGTGTCGACGGTGGACGACCTGGTGCGGTTCGCGGCCGAGGTGCAGGCGCCGCGGCTGCTCGACCCGCGCACGGTGCTGGACGCGATGACGGTGACGTACCCCGGTCTGACCGGCATCCTGCCCGGCTACGGCCACCAGAGGCCGAACGACTGGGGGCTCGGCTTCGAGATCCGCGACGCCAAGTCGCCGCACTGGACGGGGACTTCGTCCTCGCCGCGTACGTTCGGGCACTTCGGGCAGTCGGGCACGTTCCTGTGGATCGACCCGGACGCGCGGGCCGCGTGCGTGGCGCTGACCGACCGGCCCTTCGGGCCGTGGGCGGTCGAGGCGTGGCCGCCGTTCACCGACGCGGTGCTCGCGGAGCTGCGCACCGGGGCCTGAGACCGGAGCGCCGCGGCCTGAGGGCCGGAGGTGGGAGCTACTCCGGTCCGTCCGTCGTCACGGGGCAGGACTGGGCCGGCAGGGAGCCGTCCGGGCCGGTGAGGAGCACCGAGACCAGGCCCGCGGGGTGCTGGGAGAAGACGGTCGTGCAGACGATCTGCCGGACGGCGAGCGGCTGCAGGTCCATGACCGGGCCCGTGTACCGCACCCGGAACACCGGCAGGCCGTCGTCCCGCGCCGGTGCCGCCGCGTCCGCGCTCACGAACAGCTCGTGCACCCGGTGTTCCGGCCCCGGCAGCCGGGTGCGCAGGCCCGCGGCGCGTTCGGCGTCGGTGGGGCCGGCCATCAGGGCGGCGAGCACCTTCAGGGGCTTGCCCGCGTCCGCCCGCGCGCCCCAGGGCTGCTCGTCGTCGGTCAGGGGCGTGCCGTCGGGGCGGGTGGCGGCCGGCACCGGCCGGTTCTCCGGTACGCCGTCCCCCTCCCGTACCACCGGCAGGAGGCGCCCGTCGGCGCTGACGAAGAAGAGGGTCATCCTGAGGGCGGTCGGCGGCTGGACGGGGACGGCCGCCGCGTCGCCGGCCTCGACGACCTCGGTGCCCCGGATGCCGCAGGCCCCGAGGGCGAGGAGCAGGGCGAGCGCGGCCGTGACCCGGCGGTGGGTGCGCGCCTGCCGGCTCACCGGGGGATCCTCACCGTGAAGACGGCCCCGCCGTCGGGGTGGTTGGCGGCCAGGACGGTGCCGCCGTGGAGCCGTACGTTCTCCTGGGTGATCGCGAGCCCCAGGCCGCTGCCGGAGGAGCGGGCGCGCGCCGGGTCGGCCTTGAAGAAGCGGTCGAAGACGTGCGGCAGGACCTCGGACGCGATGCCCGGCCCCCGGTCGGCGACCTCGGTGACCAGCCAGGGGCCGTCGGTGAAGAGCCGTACCGTCACCGGCGGGCGGCCGTGCCGCAGCGCGTTGCCGACCAGGTTGGCGACGACCACGTCGAAGCGGCGCGGGTCGAGCGGGGCGCGGATGCCGGGCGGGAGGTCGGTGACCAGCTGGTCCGGGTCGGTCCAGTGGCGGCTCGCCAGGGTGCGGCGGATCGTTTCGGCGACGTCCACCTCGTCGGTGTGCAGCTCGGCGGCGCGGGCGTCGAAGCGGGAGATCTCCATCAGGTCCTCCACGAGGTCGGCGAGCTTGCCGGTCTCGGCGCTGATGAGCCGGACGGCGGCGGCCGTGTCCCGGTGCAGATGGGCCGCGTCCTCGTCGAGGACCTCGGTGACGGCGAGCATCCCGGCGAGCGGGGTGCGCAGTTCGTGGGAGACGTCGGAGGCGAACCGGCGGGCCCGGGCCTCGGCGCGCTGGAGCTCCGCGACCGAGCGTTGGAGTGCGGCGGCGGACTCGTTGAAGGTCCGGGCGAGGTCGGCGAGTTCGTCGCTGCCCTTGGCGTGGATACGGGTGTCCAGCTCGCCCCGGCCCATGCTGTGCGCGGCGCGCCGCAGGTCCCGCACCGGACGCAGCACGCTCCGGGCGGCGATCAGGGCGGGGATGAGGGCGACGGCGAGGGCCGGCAGGGCGCCGCCGCGCGCGGCGGCCACCATGGCCTCGATGTTCTCCTGCTCGTTGCTCATGTCCACCACGGCGTAGAGGACCAGGCCGGTGGGCCGTCCTTCGGCGCCGGGGCCCGGCTTGAGGAGGGTGGGGACGGCGATCGTGAGGTAGGCGGTGCCGTCCTTGAGGACCCGCTGGAAACCCGCGTGCGTGGTGCCCCGGGCGCGGGCGCGCAGTTCGGCGGTGAGCACGCTGGAGGTGGGGCGGTCGGTGGAGGAGACCCAGATGTCGCCGTACTCGGCGTAGACCCGCCAGGGGTGCGGCTTGCCCTGCTTGGCGATCCGGAAGAGCTCGGCGCGCAGGTCGTCCGGGTCGACCGGCAGCGTGGTGGAGAGCGTCCCCACCTGCTCGCGGAAGGCGGAGACGGCGTTGTCCTGGGCCTGTTCGAGGATCGCGTTGCGGGCGGCCCGGTAGGTGAGGGCGGCGGTGGTGCCGCAGCCGACGGCGGCGACGAGGAGGAAGGCGAGGACGAGTCGGGTGCGCAGGCCGAACGGGCGGAGGCGGTTCCGCAGGAGGCGCGGCCCGCGGGAGCCGGACCGGGCGGCCTCGTCGGGCTTCCGGCGCTTCACAGCGGTCCGAAGCGGTAGCCGAAGCCGCGCAGGGTCTGTATGTAGCGGGGGGTGCCGGGGGCGTCCTCGATCTTGTTGCGGAGGCGGCGGACGCAGGCGTCCACCAGCCGGGCGTCGCTGTGGTAGCTGTGCTCCCAGACGTGTTCGAGGAGTTGCTGGCGGCTGAAGACCTGCTCCGGGTGGGCGGTCAGATGCAGCAGCAGCTTGAGTTCGGAGGGCGCGAGGGCGAGCCGTTCGCCGGACTTGGCGACGGTCAGGCCCGCGCGGTCGATGGCGAGTTCGCCGTGGAACTCGGCGGCGGGGCGGCCGCTCCCCGGCTCCTCGATGCGGCGCAGGACGGCGCGTATGCGGGCCTCGATGACCTCGGTGCGGGCGGGCTTGACGATGTAGTCGTCGGCGCCGGCCTCCAGACCGACGACGATGTCGAAGTCGTCGCCGCGTGCGGTGAGCATGATGATCGGCAGCTGGCTGGTCTCACGGATCCGGTGGCAGACCTGGACGCCGTTCATGCCGGGCAGCATCAGGTCGAGCAGGACGAGGTCGGGCCGGAACTCCGTGAGCAGCGCGAGCCCCGCCTCTCCGGTCGCCGCGGCCCGCACCTCGTGCCCGCGCCGCCGCAGGCCCAGCTCGACCCCTTCGCGGACGGAGGGGTCGTCTTCTATGAGCAGCACGCGAGGCATTCGAGGAGTATCCCAAGGTGAGAGGAGGGAGCGCCGGGTGCCCCCGGGGCTCCGGCCGGCCGGATCGGCCGCGTCGGGCGCGTCGGCCGCGTGGGGCGGGTCGGGCGCGTCGGGCGGGTCGGCCGCGTGGGGCGGGTCGGCCGCGTCGGGCGCGTCGGCCGCGTGGGGCGCGTCGGGCGGGTCGGCCGCGTGGGGCGGGTCGGGCGGGTCGGCCATGTCGGCCGGATCGGCGGGCTCAGCCGCGGCGGGGGCGGGGGATCACGCGCAGGCGGCGGCCCGTGGTGGTCAGCAGGCCGCTCACCTCCGTGAGCCGGAGCGGCCGGGCCAGTACCGCGAAGACCGCGAGGACGGCGAGCCCGCCGGCCAGCGTGGCGGGCAACGCGCCCGCCGGGGCGGTGACGTCGGTGGCGAGGAGCCCGTACCCGGTGGCGGGCAGGGCGGCCACGCCGAGGCGCGCGAGCGACCCGGCGGCCCCGGGCACGGAGTCGCTCCGCGCACCGCCCAGCCGGCGCCGCAGCGCGTACGCGGTCAGGGCCCAGCCCGCCCAGAGCGCCAGCGAGTACCCGGCGGCGATGCCCGCGACCGCCCAGGTCGGGGGCAGGAGCCGGTACGCGGTCAGGGAGAGGCCCGCGTTCAGCGCCGCGATGACCAGGTTCAGCAGGAACGGGGTCCTGGTGTCGCGCAGCGCGTAGAAGGCGCGGGTGCAGACGTACTGGCCCGAGAAGGCGACCAGGCCCGGCGCGAAGGCCATCAGGATCCAGGCCATCCCCCGGACGTCGGCCGCGTCGGTCCTGCCGTACTGGAAGACCAGGCTCATCAGCGGCACCGCGAGCACGAACAGCGCGCAGGCCGAGGGGACGACCGCCGCGGCCGACGCGCGCAGCCCGTACGAGACGTCCCGCCGGACCCCCGCCAGGTCGCCGTCGGCGGCGGCCCCGCTCATCCTCGGCAGCAGCGCGGTCACCAGCGAGACGGTGACGATGCCGTGCGGCACGGCCCACAGCAGATAGGCGTTGTTGTACGCGGCGAAGCCGAGGCCGCCGCCCGCGCCCAGCTCCTCGGCCCGGGTCCCCGCCGCCGTCGCGAGCTTCGTCGTCACCCAGTACGTGGCCTGGTTGGTCAGGACGAGCAGCACCAGCCAGCCCGCCGACCGCAGCGGCGACGTCAGACCGCTGCCGCGCCAGTCGAACCGCGGCCGCCAGCGGAAGCCGGCGCCCCGCAGCGAGGGCACGAGCGCCAGTGCCTGGAGTGCGATGCCTCCTGTGGTGCCCCAGCCGAGCAGCGCGGTCTCCGCCGCCGAGAGCCCTTCGGAGCCCGTCACGGCCGTCGTCAGATACAGCCCGAACACGGCGATGACGACGACGTTGTTGAGGACCGGCGTCCACATCATCGCGCCGAACCGGCCGCGCGCGTTGAGCACCTGGCCGAGCAGGGTGAACAGGCCGAGGAAGAAGATCTGCGGCAGGCAGTACCGGGCGAACGCGACCGTCATCGACTCCCGCGCGCCGCTGTAGTCGGTGTACGCGTCGACGATCGCCGGCGCCGCGAACACCGCGCCCGCCGTCAGCACCAGCAGGGCGCAGACGCAGACGGTGAGGAGCCGGTCGGTGTAGGCGACGCCGCCGTCCTCGTGCTCCTTGGCGGCCTTGACCAGTTCGGGCACGAAGACCGCGTTCAGGGCGCCGCCGAGGAGCAGCATGTAGACGATGGTGGGGATGGAGTTGCCGACCGCGTACCCGTCGGCGATCCCGCCGACGCCGAGCGCGGCGGCGACGATCGCCGAGCGGACGAATCCCGTGGCGCGCGAGACCAGCGATCCGGCGGCCATGAGCGCGCCGCTGCGCAGCACGGAGGGGGCGGCGCGGTGCCTCGCCCCGGGCTCCGGCCCCCGCTCCGGCTTCGCGAGGGTGGTCGTCATCGGCGGGCCAGGTACGCCTGGAACGCCCGGTACAGCGCGTGGTTGGTCGTTCCGGCCAACGGTGTCTCCCACTCCCCCAGCGTCTCGACGGCCTGCCCGCCCGTGCCGAGCTTCCAGCGCAGCAGACCGTGGGCGCGGTCGTCCGGGTCAAGGGTGGAGGGTATCCCGCGCATGTCGTAGACATCGGCGCCCTGCGCGTGGGCGTCGAGCAGCATCCGCCACTGCAGGGCGTTGGACGGGCGGACCTCGCGGCGGTGGTCGGCGGAGGCGCCGGTCTGGTACCAGACCCGCTTCCCCACCGTGATCATCGTGTGGGCGGCGAGGGTCTCGCCCTCGTGGCGGGCGAGGTAGAGCTTCATCCGTCCGGGTTGCTCGGCGTTGAGGACCGCGTACTGACGTTCGTAGTAGGAGAGGGAGCGGCCGAGCCGGAAGCCGTCACGCTCCTCGGTGATCCGCAGCAGCCGGAAGAAGTCCGGCAGGTCGGCCGCCGAGCCGACGACGACCTCGACCCCGGACGTGCGGGCCCTGCGGACGTTGCGCCGCCACTCCTGGTTGAGCCCCTTCCACAGGTCGTCCGAGCTGCGGCCGAGGAGCGGCACCTGGTAGACGTGGCGGGGCTGGGCGTCGGCTCCGTCGGAGTCGCCGGTGGAGTCCCCGCCGCAGCGGCGCCAGCCACGGGAGCGGAGCCGTTCGGCGACGGCGGTGCCGAGCGGGTCGACCTCGTCGGCGAGGACGTCGGAGAGCCGCCGCCCCGGCCCGGTGTGCGCCTTGAGGGTGAGGGCGTTCCAGCGGCGGAAGGCCGGCGTGGGACCGATCCGTACGGCGAAGGCGCCGGCGGCGCGCAGGTGCCGGAGCAGCGGGCCGAGCCAGCCGTCGATGTCCGGGTCGGACCAGTCGGCGACGGGGCCCTCGGGGAGGTAGGCGAAGAACTTGCGGGTGCCGGGGAAGGGGCGCAGCAGCACGAGGGCGACACCCGTCGGACCGGAGCCCGACTCCGGTCCCCAGCCGAGGAGTTGGTGGCGCCAGCCGTCCTTGACGTCGGCCCAGGAGGGGCACTGGAGGAAGCTGGGGCGCACCTCGCCGCGCGCGAGGAAGGCCCGGTACGTCTCGACGGTGACGGGCTCGAGCCGAGTGGTCTGCGGCGGTGCGGCCGTCACGAGCAGAGCTGACACAACGTGAGCCTCCTTGGTCCGCCCCCTCGGTCGGGGGCGCACAGGATGCTCACAGCCGTCCTTGACCGGGCCGCGCGTCGTGTGTGACCGGACGATGACCGTTCCTCACCACCCCTCGTCACAGAGCGCCGGAGGGCGGTGCGGCGGCCTACAGTCCGGGCATCCCACACTTTTTTCCGGAGGTTTCCGTGGTTCCCGCACGCCCTGACCGCCCCGCGCCCGCACGCCCCGCACGGACCCGAATACGCCGGACGCTCGCGGCCGTCGCCCTCTGCGGCTCGCTCGCCGCCTGTTCGGCGGGGGCGGTGGGCGCGCCCCGTGCGACGGGCGGTCCCGGCGCCTCCGAGCAGGCGGAGGCGGCGGCGAAGGTGACCGTCGTCCGCCCGGCGGCGGGCCGGCCGGTGACGGTCACGGCCGCCGGCGGCACGCTGAGGAGCGTGCGGGTGGTGGACGCGGAGGGTGGTCTGCTGGTGGGGCGTACCGGGGCCGACGGGACGACCTGGGTCTCGGACCGCAAGGCGGTGCCGGGCACCTCGTACCGGGTGGAGGCGACGACCCGTACGGCGGGCGGGAAGGAGGCGACGACCGACTCGAGGTTCACGACCGCCCCGGCGGCGCGGGTCAACAAGCTGACGCTGGCGCCCGGGAAGAACACGACGGTCGGGGTCGGGCAGCCGCTGTCGATCGTCTTCGACCTGCCGGTGACGGACCGGGCCGAGGTGGAGAAGCAGCTCAAGGTGACGACCTCGAACGGGACGGTCGGCTCGTGGGGCTGGCTGAAGGACTACTCGGGCAGAGACCGGGTGGACTGGCGGCCGAAGGAGTACTGGAAGCCGGGAACCCGGGTCGATCTGGACGCGACGCTCGACGGGACGGACTCGGGCGGCGGCTGGTTCGTGCGGGACTACCGGACCGGGTTCACGGTCGCCGGGGCGGCGCAGGTGGTGAAAGTGGACCTGGACACCAAGCGGCTGGTCCTGGAGCGCGACGGGCGGGCCGTGCGCACGATCCCCGTATCGGGTGGGACACCCGGGGGCGACAAGCGGTCGTGGCGGGGTACGGCGGTGCTGATGGCGAAGGAGGGCACGATCAACATGAACTCGGAGACGGTCGGGCTCGGTGACGCGTACGACAAGATGGTCGACTTCTCGATGCGGCTGACGTGGTCGGGCATGTACGCGCACGCGGCGCCCTGGAACGCGGCCAACTTCGGCCGTGCGAACCGCAGTTCGGGGTGCATCGGGATGAGCGACGCGGACGCGGCGTGGTTCTACGGCCAGGTCCGCCCCGGGGACCCCTTCGAGATCCAGGGCGCGGAGACGAAGGGCACGGTGGCGGAGGGCAACGGCTACGGGGCGTGGAACGTGGGCTGGGAGCAGTGGCGCGCGAAGAGCGCGGTGGCCCGCTGACGCGGGCGGGGTGCCTCAGGGGCGCCGCATCTCCCAGAGGAGCAGCTCCGCGTCCGAGGTGGCGAGGAGGGCCAGGTCGCGGGTGTCGGTGACGCGGGCCGCGTCACCGGCGGCGAGTTCCTCGCCGGCGAGGCGGACCGTGCCCCGCACCACGTGCGCGTAGACGAGGTCGGCGTCGGGGACGGCCGTGCGCGCGCCCTGCTCCAGGCGCCGGACGTGGAGCATCGCGGCCGCCTCCGGGAGGGCGTAGGGGGTGGAGTCGGCGATGCCCCGGACGATCTCGTACGCGGGGTCGCCGCCGGGCTCCAGCGGGGCGAGCCACATCTGGACGAAGACCAGCGGCACGTCGGCGTCGTTGCGCTCCTCGTGCCGTACGCCCCCGGCGGAGCTGAGCCGCTGGAGGTCACCGGGGCGGACGACCGTGGTGTGACCGGCGGCCGTGTCGTGGTGGGTCAGCTCGCCCTCGACGACCCAGGTGACGATCTCGGTGTGCCGGTGCGGGTGCTCGTCGAAGCCCGCCCCGGGCGCGAGCCGCTCCTCGTTGCAGGCGAGCACGGCGCCGAAGCGCAGGTTGTCGGGGTCGTAGTGCGGCCCGAACGAGAACGCGTGCCACGTCTCGATCCCACCCGCCGCGTCGCCCCCGGGGTAACGGTCCCCGGCCCGCTGGATACGCATCACCCGCAAACGGTAGCCCGGGAGCGCCACCCGGCGGCGCGGCGGCCGGGAGGTGCGGCCCCACGGGGGAAACGGCCCCGACCCCGCACCCGGGCGTCCCGATAAGGCAGTCTTGTTCCCGTGCCCGAACCCACGAACGCCGCTCATCCCCATTCCGCGACCCTCAAGCGCCTCGAACAGTCGTCCGGTCGGCTCGCCGCCAACGCCATTGCCCGTATGGACGAGACGCTCCCGTGGTATCGGGCGATGCCGCCCGAGAACCGGTCGTGGATCGGTCTGGTCGCCCAGGCCGGTATCGCCGCGTTCACCGAGTGGTTCCGGCACCCGGAGACCCCGCAGGCCATCTCCACCGACGTCTTCGGCACCGCGCCCCGCGAGCTGACCCGCGCCATCACACTGCGCCAGACCGTCGAGATGGTCCGCACCACCATCGAGGTCATGGAGACGGCGATCGAGGAGGTCGCCGCCCCCGGCGACGAGTCCATCCTCCGCGAGGCCCTCCTCGTCTACGCCCGCGAGATCGCCTTCGCGACCGCCCAGGTCTACGCCCAGGCCGCCGAGGCCCGGGGCGCCTGGGACGCGCGCCTGGAGTCCCTCGTCGTCAACGCGGTGCTCTCCGGCGAGGCCGACGAGGGCGCCGTCTCACGGGCCGCCGCCCTCGGCTGGAACTCGCCCGACCACGTCTGCGTCGTCCTCGGCACCGCCCCCGACGGCGACAGCGAGCTGACCGTCGAGGCGATCCGGCGCGCCGCCCGGCACGCCAAGCTCCAGGTCCTCACCGGCGTCCTCGGCAACCGGCTGGTCGTCATCGCCGGTGGCAACGACAACCCCCTCGCCGTCGCCAAGGCGCTGATCGGGCCGTACGCCGCCGGGCCGGTCGTCGCCGGGCCCGTCGTCCCCGACCTGCTCGCCGCGACCCGCTCCGCGCAGGCCGCCGCCGCCGGACTCAAGGCGTGTACGGCCTGGCAGGACGCTCCCCGGCCGGTCCTGGCGGACGATCTCCTGCCGGAGCGCGCCATCGCGTCCGACCCTTCTGCCCGCGACCAGTTGGTGGAGGAGATCTACAGACCGCTGGAGGAAGCGGGCTCGGCGCTGCTGGAAACTCTGAGTGTCTATCTGGAGCAGGCGAGCAGTCTGGAAGGCGCGGCGAGGATGCTCTTCGTGCACCCCAACACCGTGCGCTACCGGCTTCGACGTGTGACAGACGTCACCGGTTGGTCACCCTCCGATGTCCGGTCCGCGTTCACGCTGCGAATCGCGCTGATCCTGGGACGCTTGGCCGACGGCGATTCACAGTCCTAGACTTTTGTCGAACACCAACAATTCCCCCGACGGTTCTTCGTCCTAGTCCTCACGGGCGCCGGGAGCCGTCCACAAGAGAGAGTGTGAGGGTGCTCGTACTCGTCGCTCCCGGCCAAGGCGCTCAGACGCCCGGCTTCCTGACTCCCTGGCTCGAACTCCCCGGTACCGCCGACCGTCTGGCGGCCTGGTCCGAGGCCATCAGTCTTGACCTCGTCCACTACGGCACCGACGCCGACGCGGACGAGATCCGTGACACCTCGATCGCGCAGCCGCTCCTCGTCGCCGCCGGCCTGCTGTCCGCGGCCGCGCTCGACGAGGCCGTCCCCGGCATCGCCCCCGGCGCCGTCGCGGGCCACAGCGTCGGCGAGATCACGGCCGCGGCGTTCGCCGGTGTCCTCGACGACACCTCCGCCCTGCGTCTCGTACGGACGCGCGGCCTGGCGATGGCCGAGGCCGCCGCGATCACCGAGACCGGCATGGCCGCGCTCCTCGGCGGCGAGCCCGACGCGGTCGTCCCGCACCTGGAGAAGCTCGGCCTGACCCCGGCCAACGTCAACGGCGCCGGTCAGATCGTGGCCGCCGGCACGCTGGAGCAGCTGGCCGCCCTCGCCGAGGACAAGCCCGAGGGCACCCGGCGCGTCGTCCCGCTGAAGGTCGCCGGCGCGTTCCACACGCACCACATGGCCCCGGCGGTCGCGAAGCTGGAGGCCGCCGCGAAGGAGCTGACCCTCTCCGACCCGCGCGTGCGCTACGTCTCCAACAGGGACGGCGCGGTCGTCGCCGACGGCGGCGAGGTCATCGCGCGCCTGGTCGGCCAGGTCGCCAACCCGGTCCGCTGGGACCTGTGCATGGAGACCTTCAAGGCCCTGGGCGTGACGGCGCTGATCGAGGTGTGCCCCGGCGGCACCCTGACCGGTCTCGCCAAGCGCGCGCTTCCGGGCGTGCCGACCGTCGCCCTGAAGACCCCCGACGACCTCGACGCGGCCCGCACGCTCGTCGCCGAGCACACTGCAGCCTGAGAAGGAGCCGTAGAGCATGTCGAAGATCAAGCCCAGCAAGGGCGCCCCGTACGCGCGGATCATGGGTGTCGGCGGCTACCGCCCCACCCGGGTCGTGCCGAACGAGGTGATCCTCGAGAAGATCGACTCCTCCGACGAGTGGATCCGCTCGCGCTCCGGCATCACCACCCGCCACTGGGCCTCCCCCGAGGAGACCGTGACCGCGATGTCGGTCGAGGCCTCCGGGAAGGCCATGGCCGATGCCGGGATCAGCCCGGAGCAGATCGGCGCCGTGGTCGTCTCCACCGTCTCGCACTTCAAGCAGACCCCGGCCGTCGCCACCGAGATCGCCGACAAGATCGGCGCGGGCAAGCCGGCCGCGTTCGACATCTCCGCCGGCTGCGCGGGCTTCGGCTACGGTCTGACCCTCGCCAAGGGCATGGTCGTCGAGGGTTCGGCGGAGTACGTCCTGGTCATCGGCGTCGAGCGGCTGAGCGACCTGACCGACCTGGAGGACCGCGCGACGGCCTTCCTGTTCGGCGACGGCGCCGGCGCGGTCGTGGTCGGCCCCTCCGACGTGCCGCACATCGGCCCCACGGTGTGGGGTTCGGAGGGCGACAAGTCCGAGACGATCAAGCAGACGGTCCCGTGGAACGAGTTCCACGTCGGCGACGTCTCCAAGCTCCCCCTCAACGAGCAGGGCGAGATCAAGTTCCCCGCCATCACGCAGGAGGGCCAGGCGGTGTTCCGCTGGGCCGTCTTCGAGATGGCCAAGGTCGCCCAGCAGGCGCTGGACGCCGCCGGAATCTCGGCGGACGACCTTGACGTCTTCATTCCGCACCAGGCGAACATGCGGATCATCGACTCGATGGTGAAGACTCTGAAGCTGCCGGAGCACGTCACGGTCGCGCGTGACGTCGAAACCACCGGCAACACCTCGGCCGCCTCGATTCCGCTCGCTATGGAGCGGCTCCTGGCGACCGGAAAGGCGAAGAGCGGCGACACGGCGCTCATCATCGGCTTCGGGGCGGGTCTCGTGTTCGCCGCGACGGTCGTTACTCTCCCCTAGGCACTCCGGATCTTCCGGAAGCCCCTTACCGAAGCAATCACAGAAGGAGCGCCACCATGGCCTTCACCCAGGAAGAGATCGTCGCCGGTCTCGCGGACATCGTCAACGAGATCGCCGGCATCCCGACCGAGGACGTCCAGACGGACAAGTCCTTCACCGACGACCTGGACGTCGACTCGCTGTCCATGGTCGAGGTCGTTGTGGCCGCCGAAGAGCGCTTCGAGGTCAAGATCCCGGACGAGGACGTCAAGAACCTCAAGACGGTCGGCGACGCGACCGAGTACATCCTGAAGAACCAGGGCTGATTCGGCCCCTGCTGACTCGGTCAGCCACCCGGCGGTGGCGCCGTATTTCGACCATCACACACGTGGAGAAAGAATTCCTGTGAACTCGACCAATCGCACCGTGGTCGTCACCGGTATCGGCGCAACCACACCGCTGGGTGGCGACTCCGCATCGACCTGGGAAGGTCTGATCGCGGGACGCTCCGGCGTCAAGTCTCTCGAGGGCGAACGTTTCGCCGAACTGCCGGTCCAGATCGCGGCGCTCGCCGCCGTCGACCCGGGTGACGTTCTGCCCCGCCCGCTCGCCCGCAAGCTGGACCGCTCGGCGCAGTTCGCGCTGATCGCGGCCCGCGAGGCGTGGGCCGACGCGGGCTACACCGCCCCGGCCGGTGAGGAGGGGAGCATCGAGCCCGAGCGGCTCGGCTCCGTCATCGCCTCCGGCATCGGCGGTGTCACGACCCTGCTCGACCAGTACGACGTGCTGAAGGACAAGGGCGTCCGCCGCGTGTCCCCGCACACCGTGCCGATGCTCATGCCGAACAGCCCCTCCGCCAACGTCGGCCTGGAGGTGAACGCCCGGGCGGGCGTGCACACCCCGGTCTCGGCGTGCGCGTCGGGCGCCGAGGCGATCGGCTACGCCGTCGAGATGATCCGTACCGGCCGGGCCGACGTGGTCGTGGCCGGCGGCACCGAGGCGGCGATCCACCCGCTGCCGATCGCGGCGTTCGCCAACATGATGGCGATGTCCAAGAGCAACGACGAGCCCACGAAGGCCTCGCGTCCGTACGACACGGGCCGGGACGGCTTCGTGCTCGGCGAGGGCGCGGGCGTGGTGATCCTCGAGTCCGAGGAGCACGCGAAGGCGCGCGGCGCGCGGATCTACTGCGAGGTGCTCGGCCAGGGCCTGTCGGCCGACAGCCACCACATCGCGCAGCCCGAGCCGACCGGCCGGGGCATCGCCGCGGCGATGCAGAACCTGCTGGACTCGACGGACCTCAAGCCCGCCGAGGTCGTCCACCTCAACGCGCACGCGACGTCGACGCCGCAGGGTGACGTGGCCGAGATCAAGGCGCTGCGCAAGGTGCTCGGTGACGACCTGGACCACGTCGCGATCTCCGCGACGAAGTCGATGACGGGTCACCTGCTGGGCGGCGCGGGCGGCATCGAGACCGTCGCGACGGTCCTGGCCCTGCACCACCGGCTGGCCCCGCCGACGATCAACATCGACGACCTGGACCCGGCCGTGGAGGCGGACATCGTCCGCGACGAGCCCCGCGAACTGCCGCAGGGCACGATCGCGGCGATCAACAACTCGTTCGGCTTCGGCGGCCACAACGTGGTGCTGGCGTTCCGCACGGTCTGACCCGACGTACCCGACGGAGGCCCACCCCGAGGCACGGGGTGGGCCTCCGCCACGCCCGGGCCCACCCTCGACGGGGGGTGGGCCTTCGGTGCATCCGGGCGTGTCGCGGCCGTGGGGCGCAGGGTCTCGTACCAGGCGACGCCGCCGGCTCCCCCGGCGAGCAGGCCGAGCACGGCCACGACGACGACCAGGGCGAGAAACCGGTCCTCCACGGCCTTCGACGGGGCGCCCGCGGGCACGGGGCCGGCGTCCTCGGCCGGCGAGGGGCCGGCGTCGGTCCTGGCCGCCCCCGAGCCGGGCTCGGCGTCCCGAAGCTCCGCGTCGGTCTGCTTCCCGCCGTCGTCCTCGTCCGGCAGCGTCGCGCCGAACACGCCGGTCAGGGTCACCGCGACCACCAGCAGTCCGACGGCCCACGCGATCATGCGGCCGGACAGATGACCGGAGACCGCCTGGTAGAGGAAGCCGCCGAGCAGCACCAGGGCCGCCCCCACGACGATCCCGCCCAAAAACATCGCGGCCGCCCCGACCGCCCTGCGTCCACGCATGACACGCCCCCGCCCCGCGCGCCCCCTGCGCGCCCCCGGGACGGAATCTACCTCCCGGGACGGGTGCGGACGGCCTCAGACGACCTGGTGCAGCCAGCGCACCGGGGCGCCCTCGCCGGCGTAGCGGAAGGGTTCCAGTTCGTCGTCCCAGGGCTTGCCGAGGAGCTTGGCGATCTCCGCCTCCAGCTCCGTCTCGCCGCGCACGGAGCGGGCCAGGGCGGCCCGCAGCCGGTCCTCGGGGATCAGGATGTCGCCGTGCATGCCGGTGACCGCGTGGAAGATGCCCAGCTCGGGCGTGGCGCTGTAGCGCTCGCCCTCGGCGGTCGGGCAGGGTTCCGCGGTGACTTCGAAGCGGAGCATCTGCCAGCCGCGCAGCGCGGAGGCCAGCTTGGAGGCCGTGCCGGTCTGGCCCTTCCAGGAGAACTCGGCTCTCCACGTGCCGGGCGACGCCGGCTGGCGGATCCAGTCGAGCTGGACCCTCGCACCGAGGACACCCGCGACCGCCCATTCGACGTGCGGGCACAGCGCGCGCGGTGCGGAGTGTACGTACAGGACTCCACGTGTCGTCACCGGGACCTCCAGTGTGGGACGAGGTTCGCCTTTCCCAGCGGCCTCAGTAAACAGCATCGGGAGCAAACTTCGTAAACCCCCGAAAAAGGGACAGCATGTGACGTGATGTAATTTACCGGAGCCGATCGGCCAGGGTGCCTCTGGTTCGACGGGGGAAAAGCTACCGTGCCGCACCGCCCTTGGGGTGACGTACGGTCGGTCCGGGCGCCGGTGGACACCAAGCATTCACCCGCCAGGACGCCGAACGGACGCCGGAGGAGGGCACGAGGCATGCGCGGAAGGAAGCGCGAGGGGACGCGCGGAGGGACCCGGGGAGAAACACCCGGAGGGCGGCACGGAGAGTCGCGCGGCGGAACGCGCCGGCCCTCGCGGCGGAACGCGCGGCGTGTACGACGACCTTTCCGGACCGGGATCGCCGCGGCCGGAGCCCTCGCGCTGCTGTGCACCGGCGCCCTGACGGGGTGTGAGACCGGCGCTCCGGAACCCTCGGCGTCCCCCACCCCGACCCCGCAGCCGACGCCCGACTGGGACCGCACCCCGAGCTCCGTCGCCGCCGTCGGCGACTCCATCACCCGCGCCTTCGACGCCTGTACGCTCCTGGCCGACTGCCCCGAGGCGTCCTGGGCGACCGGCACGGACGCCGGGGTCAACAGCCTGGCCCTGCGGCTCCTCGGCCCCGAGCGCGTCGCCGGGCGCAGTTGGAACCTGGCCAGGTCCGGGGCCCGGATGGCCGACCTGCCCGAGCAGATGGCGGCGGCGGGCACCCGGAAACCGGAGCTGGTGACGGTGCTGATGGGCGCCAACGACGCCTGCCGCACCACCGCCGCACAGATGACCCCGGTCGCGGAGTTCCGCGCGGACTTCGAGGCGTCGCTGGCGAACCTGCGGTCCTCCGCCCCGAAGGCGCAGGTGTACGTGTCGAGCGTGCCGGACCTGAAGCGGCTCTGGGCGCGCGGAAAGGACAGCCCGACGAGCCGCCGGGTCTGGAGCCTGGGGATCTGCGCCTCGATGCTGGCCGACCCGCTGGACCTGACCGCGTCGGCCGAGCGGCGCCGGACGACGGTGCGGGACCGGGTGGTGGCGTACAACGAGGTCCTGGCGGAGGTCTGCGCGCGGGACCGGCGCTGCCGGTACGACGGCGGCGCGGTGTTCGGCTTCCCCTTCGACGGGCGGCAGCTGAGCCCGTGGGACTGGTTCCACCCGAGCAAGGCCGGCCAGGCGCGGCTCGCGGAGCTGGCGCACCGGCAGGTGACGGCGGCGGAGCCGCCCGCGTAGGGTCCCTGATCATGAGGATCACGGGTGAACCCTTCGGTTCGGTCGACGGTACGGACGTCACGCGCTGGACCCTCCAGCGGGGCGCGGTGCGGGTGCGGGTGCTGACGTACGGCGGCATCGTGCAGTCCGTGGTGACGCCCGACCGGGACGGCGTGCCGAGCGAGACCGCTCTCGGCTTCCCGGATCTGACGGGCTATCTCAAGCATCCGGAGCCCTACTACGGCGCCTTGGTGGGTCGGTACGCCAACCGGATCGGGGGCGGCTCCTTCACCCTGGACGGCGCCACCCACCGCCTGGCCCGCAACGGCGGGCCGAACTGTCTGCACGGCGGGGAGCGCGGCTTCGACAAGCACGTGTGGGACGCGGAGGAGATCACCTCGGGCGTACGGCTCTCCCGGGTGAGCCCGGCCGGCGAGGAGGGCTTCCCGGGCCGCCTGGAGGTCTCCGTGAGCTACCGGCTGCGGGAGGACGGGGCGCTGCGGATCGGCTACCGCGCGCGGACCGACGCGCCGACCGTGGTGGCGCTGACGAACCACGCCTACTGGCGCCTGGGCGGCGGGGCGCACGAGCTGCGGGTGGCGGCGGACCGCTGGACGCCGACCGACGCGACGGGTGTCCCCACCGGGGCGTTCGCCGAGGTCGCGGGCACGGAGCTGGACTTCCGCTCCCGCAGGCGGGTGGCGATCTCGCTGGACCACAACTTCGTCCTCGACGAGGGCGGTTCGGCGGCCGCCGAGCTGTATTCGCCGGAGTCCGGGCGGACGGTGACGGTGGACACGACCGAGCCCGGTCTCCAGGTGTACGCGAACCCGGAGCTCGGCGGGATCGCGCTGGAGGCGCAGGCCTTCCCCGACTCGCCGAACCGGCCGGAGTTCCCCTCGGCGGTGCTGCGGCCGGACGAGGTGTACACGTCCACGACCGTGTACCGCTTCGGCACGCGCTGAAGCCCCGGGGCGGTTGTCAGGTGCCGCCCCGGGACCGGTCATGAGGGCCTTCGCCGCCGTCAGATGTCCAGCGTGGCGGTGAGGCGGGTGTCGGTCAGCGCGTGCGCGGCCCGCACCTCGTACGTGCCGGTGACGCGCGTCCAGCCGGTCCGCTCCTCGTCCCAGATCTCGAAGGCGCGGGCGGGCAGCGGGATCACGGTCTCGACGCTCTCGCCGGGGCCCGCCTCGACGCTCGCGAAGCCGGCCAGCCAGCGGGCCGGGCGCTCCACCCCGTCGGCCGTGGGCGCCAGGTAGATCTGGACGACCTCGCGGCCGGTGCGGGTGCCGGTGTTGGTGAGCCGGACCGTCGCCTCGGTGGGGGTGACTTCGAGGGAGTCGTAGGACCAGGTGGTGTAGCCGAGGCCGTGGCCGAAGGCGTACGCCGGGGTGGCGCCGGTCTTGTCCCAGGCGCGGTAGCCGATGAAGACGCCCTCGTCGTAGGAGAGTTCGCCCTCGGTGGGGGTGACTTCGGTGACGGGGACGTCGGCGAGGGCGACGGGCCAGGTGGTGGGGAGGCGGCCACCGGGCTCCGCGGCGCCGGTGAGGACGTCGGCGACCGCGGCGCCGCCCTCCTGGCCGGGGAACCAGGTGAGCAGGACGGCGGCGACGTCCTCGCGCCAGGGCATCTCGACCGGGGAGCCGGCGTTGACGACGACCACGGTGTTCGGGTTGGCGGCGGCCACGGCCCGGACCAGTTCGTCCTGGCGGCCCGGCAGGGCGAGGTCCTTGCGGTCGAAGCCCTCGGACTCGACGCGCTCGGTGGTGGCGACGACCACGACGGCGGTGTCGGCGGCGCGGGCGGCCTCGACGGCTTCGGCGATCAGTTCGTCGGGGTCGCGCCGCGGCCCGAGGTGGACGAAGGAGAACATGACGGCCGGCAGCGGGGCCGCGAACTCCTTGTCCAGCGTGTGGAGCAGGGAGACCTCGACGGTCTCGCCGGCCGTGAGGGCGACCCTGGCGCGCTCGACGGGGGCGCCGAAGAACGCCTCGAAGGGATCGGTCTCCGGGCCCATCACCTGGACGCCGTCGAAGACGCTCTCGCCCGCGACGCTGAGGCTGAAGGCGCCGAGGCCCCGGGTGCCGAAGGAGTGCTCGCCGGACTCGCGCGGGGTGAAGGCTCCGGTGACCTCGATGGAGTGCAGGGTCCCGTGGGTGACGCCGGCCGGGAGGTCGTCGCCGATCCACTGGACCTGGCCGTTGGGCAGGGTGCCCTCGCCGAGGACGGTGCCGTCGGCGTCGCGGCAGACCGCGCGGAGGGTGAAGCCCTGCTCGGCGGGGGTCAGTTCGTCGCTGGGGTCGGCGCCGACGGTGAAGGTGAGGGTCCCGTCGGGCAGGGCGGCGGTGAGGCCGTCGAGCGGGGAGACGGTGTGGTCGGGGAAGACCTGGGCGGAGCCGCCGCCGAGGACCCGGGCGTCGCGGGCGGCGGCGCCGGAGAGGGCGACGGTGGAGCCGGCGGCCAGGGGCAGCGCGGCGCCCTCGTTGCGGACGAGGACGATGCCTCGGGCGGCGATCTCGCGGGCGAGGGCGTCGCCGTCGATGGCGGCCGGGGGCTCCGCGACGACCGGCGGGGCGCCTTCGAGGGCGCCGACGCGGGCGGCGAGCCGCAGCACGTTCCGTACGGCCGCGTCGACGGCCGACTCCTCGACCTCGCCGGCCCGGACGGCGGCGGCGAGCGCCGCGCCGTAGACCGTCTGCGGGCCGGGCATGGCGACGTCGAGGCCGCCCTCGATGTCGCCCGTGGTGGAGCGGGCGGCCATCCAGTCGGAGACGTTGACGCCGTCGAAGCCCCACTCGCCGCGCAGGACCTCGTGGACGAGCTCGTGGTGCTCGGTCATGGTCACGCCGTTGACCTGGTTGTAGGCGGTCATGATGCCCCAGGGGCGGGCGTTCTTGACGATGGCCTCGAAGGGGGCGAGGTAGAGCTCGCGCAGCGGGCGCGGGGCGACCTTGTTGTCGACGGTGAAGCGGTCGGTCTCGGCGTCGTTGGCGACGAAGTGCTTGACGGTGGTGCCGACGCCGCCGTCCTGGACGCCCTGGACGTAGCCGGTGCCGATGACGCCGGTGAGGTACGGGTCCTCGCTGTAGGCCTCGAAGTGGCGGCCGCCGAGCGGGGTGCGGTGCAGGTTGACCGTGGGGGCGAGGAGGACGTGGACGCCCTTGCGGCGGGCCTCCTGGGCGAGGAGGCGGCCGGCGCGGCGGGCGAGGGCCGGGTCCCAGGCGGCGGCGAGGGCCGTCGGGGACGGCAGGGCGACGGACGGGTCGTCGGCGGTCCAGCGGACGCCCCGGACGCCGATCGGGCCGTCCGACATCACGATCGACCGCAGTCCGATCTCCGGCACGGCGGGCAGGGACCACATGTCCTGGCCGCCGAGCAGCCGGGTCTTGGTGTCCAGGTCGAGCGTGCCGAGCGCCGTCTCGACGGCCTGCTCACGGACGGTCTCCGCGCTGTTCTCCGCCATGGCCGTACCTCCTCGTTGAAGTCGTGTGCGGCCCATGGTGGACCCGATACCTGTAGATCGGTAGGTTACGTTATTGTTTCGTAATCTTACGATGACGTACGGTCCTCGTGCGGTCCTCGTGACAAGGGACCTTCGACTGGACGACCGGCAGGGAAGGGGGCCACGGCGATGGTGCGGGCCAGGAGTGAGGAGCGGCGCGCGGACATCGTGCGCGCGGCCCTGGAGGTGATCGCCGAGCGCGGCTACCGGGGCGCGTCGCTCAGCGCCGTCGCGGAGCGGGTCGGCCTGACGCAGCAGGGGCTGCTGCACTACTTCCCCACGAAGGAGGCCCTGCTCGTCGCGGTCCTCGCGGAGCGCGACAAGTGGGACACGAGCGGCGCGGGTTCGCGCGAGGGCTGGCGCCTCGACCTGATCGACTCGCTCGTCGAGTACAACGCGATGCGGCGGGGGATCGTGCAGACCTTCTCGGCGCTGCTGGGCGAGAGCGTGACCGAGGAACACCCGGCGCGCGCGTTCTTCACCGAGCGCTACGCCCAGGTCCGCACGGAGATGGCGACCGTGCTGCGCCTGGAGTTCGGCGAGCGGCTCCCGGGCGGGCTGACGCCGGAGCGCGCGGCGCCGATCCTGACGGCCGTGATGGACGGGCTGCAGTACCAGTGGCTGCTCGACCCGGCGGCGGTGGACATGCCGACGGCGTTCCGCGACTTCCTGCGGCTGCTGCGCGGCGACGGCGGGGGTGGCGGGGGCTCAGCCGGGGGCGAGGGCTGGCCTGGGGCCGACCGCTCACCCGGGACCGACAGCTCACCCGGGGGCGAGGGCTCACCTGGGGGCGCCGGGGAGAGCGGGAATGCCGGGGGCGGCGAGGGCGTCGAGGGCGGCGAGGGCGGCGAGGGCGGCGGCGGTAAGTGAGGGCGCCGTAGCGGGAGTTACGGGTGAGCCGGGATACTGCGCGAGCCCGTTTCCGACTCTACGGAGGTCCCTCCCGTGCTCTCCCGGATACGTCATGCCTCGCTCGGTCTCGCGCTGATCACCGCCACGCTGGTCGCGGGCGCTCCGCCCGCGTCGGCGGACGGGACCGGCGTGGCCGCCGGCACCGTGGAGGAGGCGCGGCTCGACCGTGCCGCGCCGCAGGAGATCCTCCGGCGTGGTGGATTCGCCTCCGTGGCGCCGGAGTTCGCCCGCGCCCTGGCCTGCTCCGCCTCGTACGGAGACGCGGAGCGCGCGGTGGTGCGCCACGGTGAGCGGCTCTGGCGGGACGCGGTCGACCGGGCGCAGGGGCGCCGGGTGCGCGGCGACCTCAGCGCGGACGACGACCGCCCGCTGTACTGGGCGCGCCTCGCGATGACCCGCGAACTGCGCGGCTGGCAGCCGGGGTTCGCGCTCTCCGAGGAACGGCGCGGCCTGCTGCTCGACCGGCTGGAGCGCTCCTCGCGCGGCCAGGACTCGATCGCGTTCCCGGCCGGGAAGGGCATGAAGCGGATCCTGCTGACCGGCTTCGACCCGTTCACCCTCGACCGGGACGCCCGGATCAGCAATCCGTCCGGCGCCACCGCGCTGGCCCTGGACGGCACCGTGATCCGCACGGCGGACGGGGGCCTCGCCCGGATCGAGACGGCCGTCTTCCCCGTCCGCTGGCAGGACTTCGCCGACGGGACGGTCGAACGGACCCTGCGCCGGCACCTTCCGACGGTGGACCTCTTCACCACCGTCAGCCAGGGCCGGATCGGCCGCTTCGACGTCGAGCGGTTCAACGGGGCCTGGCGGGGCGGCTTCCCCGACAACGAGAACGTCTCGCGCACGGAGACGGTCCCGGTGGACGCCCCATCCACGCAGCCCCAGTGGACGGCGACGACGCTGCCGTACGCCTCGATCGTCGCGGCGGACACCGGGCGCTTCCCGGTACGGGACAACACGGTGGTGACCGAGGTCCCGGCGGGCGGGGCCGGGCCGGTGGAGCGCCCGGACGGCCCGACGGCGGGCTCCACGGCGCGCGCGGGCGGCGGCGGGGACTACCTCTCCAACGAGATCGCCTACCGCGCGACGCTGCTGCGTGACCGGCTCGGGCTGCCGGAGCTGCCCGGCGGCCATGTGCACACGCCGGTCCTGCAGTTCGGCGCGGGCAACACGAACCCGGCGACGGGGACGGTCACGGACCCGGATTTCGTCCGCAACCGGCTCGACATCATCGGCCAGGTCCGGGCGATCGTCGCGGTGGCGGTGGCGTCCTAGGGGGTGTCCGGAGAGTACGGCCGTCCGCCCGCAGGGCGCCGGTCAGGGCGAGCCGGGCCAGACCTTCCGGACACGACCTGGCTTTCCCGGGCCCGCCGAGGCCCTGGCCGGATCGCCCTGCGGGCACGGGCGGAAGGGCCCGGGGTTCCGTCTCCGGCGCCGGGGCGGGATGATGGCGGTCATGATCGTCGCAGCAGCTCAGTTCGCCCCGGTCGCCGGGGACGTCGACGCCAATGCCCGTACCGCGGGCGAGCTCGTCCGGGAGGCCGGTGCCGCGGGCGCCCGGCTCGTCGTCCTCGGCGAGCTGGCGCTCACCGGCTATGAGCCGACCCTCATCCACGCCACCCCCGCCCTCCGGCTCACCGAGGACGACCCGCGGCTCGATCCGGTCCGGGAGGCCTGCCGCGCGTCGGGCTCGGCGGCGGTCGTCAACGGGCCGGTGGCCACGACGTCCGGCCGGCCGGGCATCACGTCCCTGGTCTTCGGCCCGCGGGGCGAGCTGCTCACCCGCTACGACAAGGCCCATCTGTACGGCCTGGAGGCCGAGGTCTTCGCCCCGGGCGCGGCCGACGGCCGTTTCACCCTGGACGGCGTCCGATTCGCGCTCGCCACCTGCTACGACAACCGCTTCCCCGAGATCGCCGAGCGGGCCGCCGACGACGGCTGCACCGTCTACCTGGCGAGCTCGGCGCTGGACGCAGAGAACGACTCGTTCGAGAAGGTGTATCCGGTACGGGCCCGGGACTTCGGGCTGTACGTGGTGCTGGCCAACCTCGTCGGCGCCAGCGAGGCAGGCCCGTGCGTGGGCCTCAGCGGCGTCTGGGGCCCCGACGGGGAGCGCATCGCGGACGCGGGCGCGGAGCGTGGCTTCGCCCTCGCCGAGGTGGGCTGAGCGGACCGGGCCCGACGGGCGTCAGGCGCCCGGACGCGGCCGCCGGTGCTCCTACCCCTGCGGCTGCTGGTGCTGGGGGGCCTTCGCGTACGGGTGGGCCTGTGGTGCGGCCGTCGGCACCGACTCCGCCGGGGTCCCCTCGCCGTCGGTCCCCGACCCGTCGGTCCCCGCCTCGCCGGTCAGCTCGCGGGCCATCAGCGTGGCGCCCGCGACCGCGCCCGGCATGAGGAACACGGCGACGAACGGGACCAGGAACGACAGGGCCAGCGGGACGCCGAAGCCCAGGGTGAGCATCCGGCGGCCCCGGAGCATCCGGAGGCGTTCCTTCAGCTCGACGCCCCGGCGCTGGAGGGCGACGGCCGACAGCTCCTCGGCGAGGAAGAAGCCGGAGACGCAGAAGCCGATCACCGGCACGACCGTCTGGCCGACGACGGGGATGAAGCCGCAGGCGAAGAGCAGGACGCCGTAGAGGGCGACCCGGGCGAGCACGCGCAGGCTGTCCCGCGCGGAGATCCACAGCTCGCGCCAGAGCGGCAGGCCGGACTCCGGCACCTCGCCGCCCTCGGTGCGGTCGACCTGCTCCGAGAGCGACTCGTAGAACGGCTGGCCGACCAGCAGGGTCACCGCGGTGAAGGTGATGACCGCGAGGAAGAGCCCGAAGGCGAAGACGAGACCGGTCAGGAAGCCCCGGACGAGCCCCTGCCAGGGGGAGGTCCAGTCGTCGGCGAACGGCGTCGCCCAGGCGGCGAGGTCGTCGGCCCCGTATCCGAGGCCGACGAGGGCGCCCACGTACAGCAGCAGCGTCACGAGCCCCGGCAGCAGCCCGAACCCGAGCCACCTGCCGTGCAGGCCGACCCACTTCTGTCCCCGTACCAGATATCCGAACCCAGCCCCGAAATCGCGCATGTCGATCACCCTATCGGGCGCCTCGAACGGGCCGGCGCGAAGAAGGCCGCACCCCGGTCGGTCGAGGTGCGGCCTCCTTCAGAGTACGCGTAACTCAGACGGCGAGCTCCACCGTGATGTTCCCGCGGGTCGCCTTGGAGTACGGGCAGACCTGGTGGGCCTTCTCGATCAGGCTCTTCGCGGTCTCGGCGTCCACGTTCGGGATGGTCGCCGAGATCTTGACGGTGAGGCCGAAGCCGTCGTCGTTCTTGCCGATGCCGACCTCGGCGGTGACCGTCGAGCCCGAGATGTCGGCGTTCTCGTTGCGCGCCACGACGCCCAGCGCGCCCTGGAAGCAGGCGCTGTAGCCGGCGGCGAAGAGCTGCTCGGGGTTGGTGCCCGCGCCCGAGCCACCCATGGCCTTCGGCGGGTTCACGACGACGTCGAGCTGGCCGTCGTCGGTCGCGACCCGGCCGTCCCGCCCGTTCTCGGCGGTGGCGACGGCGGTGTACAGGACGTCGGACTGCTGGATGGACATCTGATGCTTCCTTCTGCTGGTTCGCCGCGACTCGCGCCCACGATCGCGACGGCTGAGGGAAGACTAACGGGTCATCGAAACGATCATCTTTCCGGTGTTCTCCCCGCGGAGCATTCCGAGGAAGGCCTCCACGCCGTTCTCGATGCCCTCGACGACCGTCTCGTCGTACTTCAGCTCGCCGGAGCGCAGCCAGCCGCCGACCTCCTCGACGAACTGCGGCTGCAGGCCGTAGTGGTCGCCGACGAGGACGCCCTGGAGGCGCAGCCGCTTGCCGATGATCATGGCCATGTTGCGCGGGCCGGGGACCGGCTCGGTGTCGTTGTACTGCGCGATCATGCCGCAGATGGTGGCGCGGCCGTGCACGTTGAGCGAGGAGATCGCGGCTTCCAGGTGGTCGCCGCCGACGTTGTCGAAGTAGACGTCGATGCCGTCCGGTGCGGCCTCGCGGAGCTGGTCCTTGACCGGGCCGTTCTTGTAGTTGAACGCGGCGTCGAAGCCGTACTCCTCGACGAGCAGCTTGACCTTCTCGTCGGAACCGGCGGAGCCGATGACCCGGGAGGCGCCCTTGAGCTTCGCCATCTGGCCGACCTGGCTGCCGACGGCGCCGGCCGCGCCGGAGACGAAGACGGCGTCGCCCTCCTTGAAGGAGGCGACCTCGAAGAGGCCGGCATAGGCCGTCAGGCCCGTCATGCCGAGGACGCCGAGGTAGGTGGAGAGGGGGGCGAGGGCTGCGTCCACCTTGACGGCGTGCTCGGCGGCCAGGTCGGCGTACTCGCGCCAGCCGAGGCGGTGCAGGACGTGGTCGCCCACGGCGAAGCCCTCCGCGTTCGACGCGACGACCTCGCCGACGGCGCCGCCCTCCATGGGGTGGTCCAGCTTGAACGGCGGGGTGTACGACTTCACGTCGTTCATGCGTCCGCGCATGTACGGGTCGACGGAGAAGTGCAGGTTCTTGACCAGGATGCGGCCCTCGGCGGGCTCGGCGACCGGGGTCTCACGGAGCGCGAAGTCCGCGGGGGTGGGCCAGCCGTGCGGGCGGGCGACGAGGTGCCACTCACGGCTGGACGCGGGAAGAACGGTCATCGGCTCTGCCTCCTGGAACGAGAATTACTTCACCATCTGAAACAACCATGCGCCTGGATATTTCATGTTGTCAAGTATCTGGGTACGATGGCGCCCATGGCCACCTCACGCACCGACCCCGTGACCCTCGAAGTCGTCGAGCTGATCGGCGCTGTCGTGGCGCGGTACCACCAGGAGTACGAGCACGCGGCCTCGGAGCACTCGCTCACCGGCGCCCAGGCCCGCGTCCTCGGGCTCCTGTCGCTGGAGCCGGTGGCGATGCGGAAGATCGCCGAGAAGCTGAAGTGCGAGCCGTCGAACGTCACGGGGATCGTCGACCGCCTCGAATCGCGCGGCCTGGTGGAGCGCCGCCCCGATCCGGCCGACCGCCGCGTCAAGCTGGCCGCGCCCACCCCGGAGGGCCTGGACACCGCCCGCAGGCTGCGGGAGTCGCTGGACTTCGCGCGCGAGCCGCTCGGGCAGCTCACCGCGGTCGAGCGGACGCTGCTGCGGGACCTGCTGCGGCGGATGCTGGGCGAGGACGTGCCGGAGGACGCGCCGCCGCGGCCTACCAGCAGATGAAGAGCCAGCAGGTCGGCTCCGGGCTCGGCGTGGGAGGGGCCGGGGTGGGCGTCGGCGGCGCGGTGGGCTGACCCGTCGTCGGGCCCGGCGCCGAAGGGGTGTCGCCCGGCTCCGGCGACTCGGTCGGCGGCTCCACGGACGGCGAGTCGCCGACCGTGGCGCTCGGGCCGCCCGCACCGCCGCCCGGCCCCTCGCCGCCTCCACCGCCGCCGCCCTCCCCGCCCCCGGGCCCGTTCCCGCCCCCGCCTCCGGACCCCGACCCGGAGCCGCCGGAGCCGGAGCCGGGTATGCCCGTGTGGCCGGGGGCGGGCAGGTCCGCGTCCACCGGCGAGGCCGAGGTCGACACCCGGACCGGGCCCGGCGTCCGCGACGGACGGACGGTCTCCGACGGCACCGGCGGCAACGAGGTCTCGACGACCTCCTCCTCCTGTACGGCGGTGGCGGCGCCCCCCTCGTCCGGAGGGTCGAGCGCCACCTTCGTCAGGCTCAGCGCGCCGGCCGCCAGCAGCAGCCCCAGCCCGCCCACCAGAACGTTTCGCCCCTTGCGGCTGCGCCCCCGGCGCCCCCTGCGCGAGGCCGCCCGCCCGGACGCGCCGCCGGCACCCGCCTCCGCGGCGGCCCGCCTGGCGGCACGACCGCCCCCCGAGGCGGGGCGCGGCGGCTCGACGACGTCCAGTTCGTAGACGTGCTCGGCCTCGGCCGCGTACGCGGTCGCGCGAGGGGGCTCGGTCGCGTACTCGGCCACGCGAGGGGGCTCGGTCCCGTACTCGCTCGCGCGAGGGGGTTCGGCCGCGCGGGGGGTCTCGTACCGCAGCTCCTCCACCGGCGTACCGCACCCCGCACAGGCGAGGGCGCCGTTGAGATGCCGTCGGCACTGATGGCAGTAGTCCATGGCTGCCGCAGAGTATGTGTCGGCGGGACACCACAGGTAGGCGGCGACGTGAGGATCCTGTGAGGAAACCCCAGGTAGGCGGCGCGTCGTCGCGATTCTCCCGCTTCGGGCAGGATGGTCGCCATGACCTCGTCCGAGCCCTTCGGGCCCACCGAGTTCCAGCTCGTCCTGCTCCGCCGGATGGCCGACCACCAGCCGGATCTCGTCGAGGAAGCCGTCCGCGCACTCGGGGTCGACAGGACGCGGATGCGGGAGGCCAACCGGCGCTGGCAGGCCTGGGCGCATGCCCGCCGGGGCCCGGGCGAACTCGCCCGGTACCGCGCCGCGCTCGGCGAGCCCGTGGCCCGCCGCCGGGTGGAGCAGTACGACTCCGAGATCCTCCAGTGGGAGCTGCCGCTCTGGCCGGAGCTGCGCTGGGAGGTCCTGGTGGGACCGCTCGGCCGCCGGACGGCGTCGCAGGTCTGGGGGTGCGGCCTGGTCCGCGCACCCGGCTCCGCCGTCCCCGAGCTGCGCACGGAGGCGGATCTGCGGCCCTGGGGCTGCACGGTCGCCGAGGTCGGCAACGCCTTCCCGCCGGCCCGGGCGCGCGACGGCAGCGCGCCGACCCGGTTGCGCCTGGACTTCACCCTCCCCGACGGCACACCGGGCGCCGCCGAGTTCACCTGGGGTCTGTTGCAGCGTCTGCTCCGACCCGGCGCCTGACCCGACGCCCTGAGCCGATGCCCTGACGCGGTGCCCTGAGCCGATGCCCTGAGCCGATGCCCTGACCCGACGCCCTGAGCCGGGGCCCTGACGCGATGCCCTGAGCCGACGCCCTCATCCGAGGCCCCGACCCGACGCCCTGATCCCTGGCCCCGACCCGTCGCCCTGAGCTGATGCCCTGACCCGACGCCCTGATCCGAGGCCCCGACCCGTCGCCCTGAGCTGATGCCCTGACCCGACGCCCTGATCCGCCACCCCGACCAGCCACCCCGACCCGGCTCCCCGACCCGCCACCCCGACCGGACTCCCTGACCCGGCGTCAGGTCTCTTACACCCCCGGGCGGCGCATCCCAGCGCGCGCCGCGCCGGAGCCGTGCGCAGGATGCGAACAGAACGCGCGTCCATCCACTCGCTCCGTGCCAGCACCGCACTCCGGAGGATCTGCCGTGACCGTCAGCCTTGAGCAGTTGCGCCGTTGCCATCTCGCCGTCGACCTGGGCGCCGCCCGCACCCGGGTCTTCGTCAAGGGCGCCGGGCTCGTCGTCGACGAGCCCAGCGTCGCCGCCGTCAACACCCGCACCGGGGCCCTGATCGCCGTCGGCGCCCTGGCGGAGAAGATGACCGGCCGCACCCCCGACTACATCCGGGTCGCCCGGCCCGTCTCCGGCGGCACCGTCGTCGACATCGAGATGGCCCAGCGGATGCTCCGTCACCTCCTCGGTGAGAAGCTCCGCCGCCAGCTGCGCCGCAAGCCCCGGCTGCGCGCCGCCGCCTGCACCCCGCACGACAGCGACCCGCTCGCGCAGCGCGCCGCCGTGGAGACCCTCGTCGGCCTCGGCGCGCGCCGGGTCGAGCTGGTCGACACCCTGATCGCGGCGGCGGTGGGCTGCGGCCTCCCCGTCGAGCAGCCCACCGCGACCATGATCATGGTCTGCGGCGCGGCGACCACCCAGGTCGCCGTGTTGTCGCTGGGGTCCATCGTGACCGCCCAGCGGATTCCGGTGGGCGGCGACGCGATCGACCACGCGGTCATCCAGCACCTGCGCCACCAGCACGAGCTGATGCTGCCCAGCCAGTCCGTGCGGCCGCTGCAACTCGCCCTCCGAGGCAACGGCCTGACGCCCCAGGGCCCGAGCTACACCGAGATCCACGGCCGGGACGTCGCCACGGGCCTCGCCCGCTCGGTGACCGTCGACACCGCCGCCGTACGGGAGGCGATCCACACCCCGCTGACCGCCGTCCTCGACGGCATCGGCAAGATCCTGCGCGACTGCCCGCCCGACCTGGTGGCCGACCTCGCCGAGCGCGGCATCATGATGGTCGGCGGCAGCGCCCTGCTCCCGGGCCTCGACCAGATGTTGCGCGAGGCGACCGGGATGCCCGTGCACATCGCCGAACGGCCCGACGTGTGCGCGATCCTGGGGCTCGGGGCGATGCTGGAGGGCAAGATCCAGCCGATGGTCCTCGACCCGCTGTCCGTGGCGGAATGATCGTCTCGACCGACCGTTTTGCATGACAATGTTCCCATGTCACTCATGGACCCGGACGACGACTCGGAATCCGCACCCCGGCTGCCGATGCTGCTCCAGGCGGTCCTGAGTGTCGGCACCGAGCTCGAACTGCGGGCCACGCTCCAGCACCTCGTGGACTCCGCGACGCAGCTGATCGGGGCGCGCTACGGGGCGCTCGGGGTCGTGGACCCCGAGCGCGGCCGGCTCACCGAGCTGTTCACGGCCGGGATGACGGACGCCGAGCGGGCGCGGATCCCCCGGCTGCCCGACGGGCACAGCGGGCTCCTCGGCGTCCTCGTCGAGGACCCGCAGCCGTTGCGGCTCGACGATCTGACGGCCGACCCGCGCTCCTGCGGGATGCCCGAGGGCCACCCCGCGATGCACTCCTTCCTCGGAGTGCCCATCCGGGTCCACACCGAGGTCTTCGGCAACCTCTACCTCACCGAGAAGCACGGCGGCGGCCCGTTCACCGAGGAGGACCTGTCGATGCTGCGGGTCCTCGCCTCGCAGGCGGGGATCGCGATCGGCAACGCCCGGCTGTACGAGACCGTCCGGCAGCGGGAGCGGTGGATCGAGGGCGCGGCGGCGGTGACGACGGCGCTGCTCGCCGGGGAACCGGCGGCGGACGCGCTGACGACGGTGGCCGAGCGGGCGCGGATCCTCGCCGACGCCTCGGCCGGGGTCGTCCTCCAGCCCACGCCGGAGGGCGGGATGGAGATCGTCGCGGCCTCGACGGTGGACGACCCGGGCGACCTGGTGGGCACGGCGATCACGCCCGGCTCGCCGGTCCTCGTGCAACTGCTGGGCGGGGAGCCGGTTTTCGTCGAGGACTCGGCGACCGATCCGCGGATGACGACGCACGTACGGTCGCGGTTCGGGCCCTCGATGATGCTGCCGCTGCAGAGCGGCGGCCGGCTCATCGGCACGCTCGCGCTCCCCCGGCGGCGCGGCGGACGCCCGTACACGGCGGTGGACCGGCTGCTCGCCTCGCAGTTCGCCTCCCAGGCGGCGCTGGCCCTGGTCCTGGCGGACGCGCAGCACAACCGGGAGCAGCTCGCGGTGTACGAGGACCGCGACCGGATCGCCCGCGACCTCCACGATCTCGTGGTCCAGCGGCTCTTCGCGACGGAGATGATGCTGGAGTCGACACGGCGACGCGCGGCGGCGGAGACGGGCTCCGAGCCGCACTCCGCCCGCGGCGCGGGCGGCGGCGCGGACGTCGAGGAGGGGGGCGGAAGCGAGCGCCCCGCCTCCGGCACGGTCCCCGGCTCCCCCACGGACGAGCGCCCCGGCCCCGGCACCGGCACCGGCACCGGCCCCGGCTCCCACCCGGACGAGCGCCCCGCCTCCGGCACGGTCCCCGACTCCCCCGGGAGCGAACGCCCCGGCCCCGGCGTCGACGTCGAGGCCCTGGACGACACGGCGCTACTCGGGCGGGCCGTGGACGAGCTGGACTCCACCATCCAGGAGGTACGGACGGCCATCTTCGCCCTCCAGCAGCCCCCCGCCGACGCCCCGACCACCTTCCGGGGCCGGGTGCTGCGCGAGACCGACGGCGCGGCGGTGCTCCTCGGCTTCCCGCCCTCGGTGCGGTTCACCGGCGCGGTCGACGCCCTGGTCGAGCCCGCCGACGCGGACCGGCTGCTCGCCGCCCTGCGCTCCGCGCTGGCGGCGGCCCATCGCCGGCCGGGGCTCACCGCGATCCGGGTCGAGGTGACGGCCACGCCGGACGGCCCGCGGCTGCGCGTCACGGACGACGGACACCCACCGACGACGGTGGAGTGGCCGTAGGCCGGTCCGGCGGCCCGTCCGTCACGCCCCGCGAGCCACTCCGCCACCTCCCCGCACAGGGGTCCGTCACGCCCCGCGAGCCACTCCGCCACCTCCCCGCACAGGGGTCCGTCATGACCCGCGAGGCACTCCACCACCTCCCCGCACAGGGGTCCGTCATGACCCGCGAGGCACTCCACCACCTCCCCGCACAGGGGTCCGTCACGCCCCCGAGGCCGCCCGTCGCGTCCCGCACGGGCCGCCCGCCACCTCCCCGCACAGGCGTCCGTCACGTCTCGCGAGGCCGTCCGCGTCACGCCCCCGAGGCCGCCCGTCGCGTCCCGCACGGGCCGCCCGTCATGCGTCCCGCGCAGGCCGTGTCGGCGGCCCCCGTACGGCCCAGTCCGGCGCGCCTCGCCCGGTCGCTCGAATTTGACTGGTCGCGTGGACACCCTCGCGAAACCCTCCGGCGCCGCCTACCGGAACCTGGTCATGGCCACGATCGGCTTCGCGCTCACCTTCTGGGCGTGGGACCTGATCGCCCCGCTGGCCAGTTGGTACGGAGAGCGGCTGAAACTCAGCTCCTTCGAGCAGTCGCTGCTCGTCGCCGTCCCCGTCCTGGTGGGCTCGCTGGGCCGGATCCCGGTCGGCGCGCTCACCGACCGCTACGGCGCCAAGGTGATGTTCCCGCTGATCTCGGCGCTGACGATCGTGCCCGTCCTGCTCCTGATCCCGGCGAAGAACTCGTACGGCGCGATGCTCGCCGTCGGCTTCCTCCTCGGCCTAGGCGGCACGACCTTCGCGATCGGCATCCCGCTGGTCAACTCCTGGTTCCCGCCCGCCAAGCGGGGCCTGGCGCTCGGTGTCTTCGGCATGGGCATGGGCGGCGTGGCGCTCTCCGGCTACTTCACCCCGCGCATCGCCGAGCACGGCGAGAACCTGCCGTTCGTCGTGGTGGCGATCGCCCTCGCCGGCTACGCCGTCCTCGCCGTCTTCCTGGTCACCGACCGCCCCGACCGGCCGGTCCCCACCGCTTCCCTCTCCACCCGGCTCGGCGAGGCGGGCCGGCTGCGGGTGACCTGGGAACTGTCGGCGCTGTACGCGATCGGCTTCGGCGGCATCGTCGCCTTCGGGGTGTACCTGCCGACGTATCTGAAGACCTGGTACGCGCTCGACCCGACCGACGCCGGGACGAAGGCCGCCGGTTTCGCGCTGGTCACCGTCGTCTTCCGGCCGATCGGCGGCTGGCTCTCGGACCGGATCCACCCCGCCCTGGTCACCGCGGCCGCGCTCGGCCTCGTCGCCCTGCTCGCCATCGTCCAGGCCTTCGACCCGCCGCTGAACCCGGGCGGCACGATCGCGCTGCTCTGCATGGCCGCCGGGCTCGGCACGGCGAGCGGCTCGGTCTTCGCGCTGGTCTCGCAGGTCACCCCGCAGCCGCAGGTCGGCAGCGTCACCGGCATCGTCGGGGCGATGGGCGGGCTCGGCGGGTTCGTACCGCCGCTGGTGATGGGCGCGATCTACAGCGCCAAGGACTCCTACTCGATCGGATTCATGCTCCTGTCCGACCTCGCGCTCGCGGGCTGTGTGTACGCGTACGGCCGGATGCGGACGATCCGTCCCCGATCGGAGGAGGGCGGGGCCCCGGAGGTGAGCAAGGTCGCAGCGCGCCGCCCCTGAGCGCGGGAAGAATGCCTCTCGGCATCCCGCTACGCGAGGAGGACGACCCTTGAACGCGCTGTTCCCGGCTCTGAAGGCCGGCTCGGACCGGCCCGCCCTGCGCTTCGGCGCGGACACGCTGACGTACGAGGAGCTGGGCCGGGCGGCCGGCGCCCTGGTGGCCCGGATCGCGGACGCGGGGCGCGTCGCCGTCTGGGCCACGCCGACCGCCCGGACGGCGGTCGCGGTGGTGGGCGCGCTGCTGGCCGGCGTACCGGCCGTCCCGCTCAACCCGCGTACCGGCGAGCGGGAGTTGGCGCACATCCTCGCCGACAGCGCTCCGGGCGTCGTGCTCGCGGGCGCGGACGACGTCCTACCTCCGGGGCTCGCGGAACTCCCCCGGATCGACGTGGAGACCGTGGTCGCGCGCCACACCCCGAACTCCGCGCCCTCCGCCGGAGCCTCCTCCGACGGGGCCCTCTCCGACGGAGCCTTCCCCGACGGCGCCTTCCCCGACGGGCCGGACGACCCCGAGACGGCCGCGCTGATCGTCTACACCTCCGGCACCACCGGCCCGCCCAAGGGCGTCGTGCTCTCCCACCGGGCCGTCGCCGCCTCGCTGGACGCCCTGGAGGAGGCCTGGGCCTGGACGGCGGACGACGTGCTCGTGCACGCGCTGCCGCTCTTCCATGTGCACGGCCTGATCCTGGGCGTCCTCGGCCCGTTGCGGCGCGGCGGCTCCGTGCGGCACCTCGGCGCGTTCTCCGTCGAGGGCGTGGCCCGGGAGCTGGGTGCGGGCGGCGGCACGATGCTGTTCGGCGTACCGACGATGTACCACCGGATCGCGGACGCGCTGGACGGCGACCCGACGCTGGTACGGGCGCTGTCCGAGGCGCGGCTGCTGGTGTCGGGCTCGGCGGCGCTGCCGGTCCACGACCACGCGCGGATCGCGGTGGCGACGGGCCGGACGGTGATCGAGCGGTACGGCATGACCGAGACGCTGATGCTGTGCTCGCTGCGGGCGGACCCCCGGACCCCCACGTCGGTCGCCGCGGACTCGGCGCCGCGCGCCGGGTCCGTGGGGCTGCCCCTGCGGGGCGTGCGGCTGCGGCTCGTGGAGGAGGACGGCACGGAACTCGGGGCGTACGACGGGGAGAGCGTGGGCGAGATCCAGGTCAGGGGCCCGAACCTGTTCAGCGCGTATCTGAACCGGCCGGACGCGACCGCCGCCGCCTTCGACGGGGAGTGGTTCCGCACCGGGGACATGGCGGTCCGCGAACCCGACGGGTACGTCCGGATCGTGGGCCGCAAGGCGACGGACCTGATCAAGAGCGGCGGGTACAAGATCGGCGCCGGCGAGATCGAGAACGCCCTGCTGGACCACCCGGCGGTGGCCGAGGCCGCCGTGACCGGGGAGGCCGACCCGGATCTCGGGGAGCGGATCGTGGCGTGGGTGGTGCCGGCGGACGCGGAGAAGCCGCCGACGGCCGCGGAGTTGGCGGACCACGTCGCCGGTCTGCTCGCCCCGCACAAGCGGCCGCGGACCGTCCACTTCCTCGGCGCGCTGCCCCGCAACGACATGGGCAAGCTCCTGAAGAAGGCGCTGCCCGAGGCCCTCGCGGAGGCCCGCCGTGGCTGAGCGGCTCACCGCCCGTCAGGTCGTCGCGCTGGTCGCCGACGACTTCGCGCCGCTGCGCGCCCGCGCCCCGGACGAGCCGCCGCGACCGGACGGTCCGATCGGGTGGGCCGGGTACGACGCGGCACGCGCGCGTGCCGCCGAGAGGACCGGTGAGGAGGAGTCCGTCCTGTACGGCAGGGCGACGATCGGCGGTCACCCGGTGGTCCTGGCCGCGTTCGAGTTCGGCTTCCTGGGCGGCTCGCTCGGGCAGGCCGCCGGTGACCGGCTGGTCGCCGCGTACCGCACCGCCGCGGCCGATCGGGTACCGCTGGTGTCGCTCGTGGCGACGGGCGGCAGCCGGATGCAGGAGGGCATGATCGCCCTGACCCAGCTCCAGCGGGTGGCCGAGGCGACCGTACGGCTACGGCACGCGGGGGTCCCCCACGTCTCCGTCCTGCGCGACCCGTCGACCGGTGGCGGCTGGGCGACGGTCGGGGCGGGCGCGGACGTGGTCCTCGCCCTGCCCTCCGCCCAGGTGGCCTTCGCGGGCTCCCGGGTCCGGCCGCGGGACGCCGACCCGTCCGCGTACACGGCGGAGGAGCAGTACGCCCACGGGCACGTGGACGCGCTCGTCGCCCCGGCCGACCTGCGGGCGACGCTCGCCCTGTGGCTACGGCTCCTGACGGGCGGCGCACCCGCCCGCACGGACGACGAGCCGGCCGCCCGGATCGCACCCGCCGACCCCCCGGCCACCGCACCCGCCCACACGGACGACGAGCCGGCCGCCCGGATCGCACCCGCCGACCCCCCGGCCACCACACCCGCCGCGCCCGCCACACCCGCCGACCCCTCGGCCGTCGCCCCCGCTCCCCCGCCCCGCGCGCTCGCCGAGGCCGGGCCGCCCGGGACCGGGTGGGAGGCCGTCGTACGGGCCCGGGCCGCCGCGCGTCCCCGGGCCGGGGCCTATCTGGACGCGTACTTCGACGTGCGGGCGACCGTGCGGGGCGATCGGGCCGGTGGGGTGGACGACGGTGTGGAGTGCGGGTTCGGGCTGCACGAGGGGCGGACGGTCGCGTACGCGGCGCAGGACGGTTCGGCGACCCGCCCCGCGGGTTTCCGGACCGTCGCCCGGCTGATCCGGCTCGCGGACCGCCTCGGGATCCCGGTGCTCACGCTGATCGACACCCCGGGCGCCGCCAACGACGCCGAGGCGGAGCGGGCCGGGGCTGGCCCGGCCATCGCGGAGGCGTTCACCGCGGTCGCCGAGGCACGGGTCCCGGTCACCTCGCTCCTGGTCGGCGAGGGCGGCTCCGGCGGCGCCCTCGCGCTCGCCGCGCGCGGCTCCACCTGGACCACGCCCGACGGCTACTTCTCCGTCATCGCGCCCGAACTCGCCTCGGCCATCCTCAAGCGCTCCCCCGACGAGGCCCCGGCCACCGCCGACCAGCTCCGGCTGCGCCCACAGGACCTGGTGGAGCTGGGCGTGGTGCGCGGGATCGTGTGCCGAACGGACGGCGGGCAGCACGAAGCCCCCTCGCGGTGAGGGGGCTTCGTTGGCGCGCCGTGCGAGCGTCAGTCGCCCACGCACACGCTGAAGTCGCCGCAGACGACGATGCCGACGTCGACGGGACCGTGCTCGACGACGTACACGTCGTTGTCACCGAACTCCGGTCCGCCGTGGGCGAGGGCGGCACCGGAGCCGCCGAGCACGGCGGCGGCGGTCAGGGCGAGCGTGACCAGGGTCTTGCGCATGGAAAACCTCCTGATTGAGCGGGGTTGCTCACCTCGGAGCCTGACCACGGCATAGGACAGCGGCAAACGCTGACGGGCGTTCGGGGCACAACGTGGCCCATCCGAGGCACGGCGGGGAGCGCGGGCGCCGCGCTCGGCGCCCCGCCGTGCCCGGGGGTCACCGCACGCCCACCGCCCGGATGATCTCCTGCGTGACCGCGCCGCCCCGGTCGTCGGTGGCGCCCGCCCGGAGCGAGATGTACGCGGCGCCGCGCGGCACCCGCAGCTCACCCGTCCAGGACGTGCCGTGCCACGACGTCCCGAGCGTGACCTTCTGCCAGGTCCTGCCGTCGTCGTAGGAGACGTCCAGCGTGCCGCCGCCGATCCGGCCGGTGCCGGCCGCGCCCCGCACGTACTCCGCCGAGATCCCGACCGACAGCCGGTGCCCGCCGCGCACGTCGCCCTTGAGGTCGGTGTCGACGTCGAAGCCGAGGTTGATGAGCGGGAGGACGGTCGCGCGGTCGGCGGGGGTCTCCTTCGAGCGGAACGTCCACTCGGTGTGGCCCTTGGTCGACAGCCGCCAGCGCGCCGGATCCAGCGTGGTGTCGGTGACGACCTTGTACACGGCCTCCTCGGCCGGGGAGTCCCAGGCGTAGGCGCCCGAGCTCTGCCTGCGGTCGACCCGGGTCCCGTTCACGTACACCTCGGTGAACTGGGTCATCGAGTCGTCGCCCCACACGTTGCCGAAGCCGGTGTGGTCGGGGCCGGAGTCGCCCCAGCCGGGGGTGTTGAACTGCAGGTCGTTGCCCGCGCGCTGCTGGCCCCAGCCGAGCCCGGTGCCCAGCCACGGGTGCCAGACCGGCTTGAACCAGTCGCGGTGGGTCGTGCTGTCGCCCCGGTAGGTGAGGATCCCGCCGCGCTGTTCGAGCGAGTCCCCGAGGTCGACCGACTCGTGCCAGCCCTGGCCGCGACCGGTGGAGACGTACTCGGTGCGCTCGGCCGGGAAGGAGGTGTACTCCTTGAAGCCGAAGCCCACCGGGAAGGTGTCGGTGATCGAGTAGCGGAACTCGCCGCCGAGCTCGGTGCGGCCGGTGGGGTTGTGGAACGTGGAGCGTACGGTGGCGAGTTCGTCCTCGTCGGGCCGGAAGACCAGGTCGGACGGGATCGCGCCGGGGTGCCCCTCGGACAGGTCGTAGACGTACGGCGTGAAGCGCGTCCCGGTCACGTCGGCGGTCTTCTTCCGCGCTGCGGCCTCGGCGAGCCGGGCGCCGTCGGCCGCGTTCACGGTCGCGACGGCCAGCGGCCGGTCCTCGAACTCCGCCGTACCGAACCAGGTGTTGAGGCGGCCGGGTGCGTCGTCCGTGACGAAGAGGAGGGCGGCGCCCGCGTCCTGGGCGAGCTGGGCGACGGCGACGGGCGTCAGCGCTCCGGCGCGGACCAGGACGGCCTTGCCCCTGACGTTCCTGCCCGCGTACTCGGCGGCCGTGCCGGTGCCGACGTCGACGAGCCCGAGCCGCGAGCCGCCTTCGAGCAGCGCCGTGCCCGGCTGCGGCGTGGCGCCGGAGAGCCGGACGCCGCCCGCGCTCGCCTCCAGGAGCGGCTTGCCCAGGCGCCACACGGTCCGGTACTCGAAGGTGCCGGTGGCGGGCCTGCGGGTGGGGGCGGCGAAGATCGAGTCGTACGCGATCGGCAGCTGGACGGCGCCGCCGTAGGAGGCCCCGTTCGCCTGCCGGTCGAACTCCATGAGGAGCTGACGGGTCTCGGTCCGCTGCTCGACCTCGGCCCTGATCTCCTTCAGCCGGCGGCCGTCGAGGGTGATCTCGCGGTCGCGGTCGAGGACGATCTCCGGGTCGGTCAGGAAGCCGAGACCGAGGGAGTCCTCGCCGTGCGAGCCGCGGACGTCGAGGAAGGAGGAGACGGTGTACGTGCCGGGGCTCAGGCGCAGTTCGAGCGTGCCGGAGTCGCCGACGGTCGCCGGGAACGCCTCCTCGCCCTCGGCCAGCTTCGCCACTCCGAGGGCCGCGGCCGTGGGTGCGCCGTCCCGGTCCTTGACGTGGACGGTGAGCGTGTAGCGCTCCTCCTCCTTCACCAGGCCGAGCGCGGTGTGCGCGACGGGGGCTCCGGCGGCGGAGGCGATGATCCGGCCGGAGGCCGCGCCGACCGGGGCCTTGCCGCCGTCACCGGTCACCGCGGTCCGCGCGGTGCCGTGGGCGGGGACCGTGAGGGTGGTGTCGGCGAGCGTGACCACGCCCGCGGGCATCCCCTCGACGGCCAGGCTCAACCGCACATCGGCGTCGGAGTGGTTGGTGTACGTGACGGCCTGGGTGACCGGCTCGTTCCCCTCGTACGGCCACGCGAAGAAGCCGAGGTCGGCGGAGCCGGTCGCGGTGACGTCCGCGCCGATCGCGGCGGCCACGTCGACCCGTCCGGCGCCGAGCGCGTAGGCGGAGTCGGGGAGCGTCTTCGACGAGGACATCAGCGCGTCCTTGAGCTGCGCGCCGGTCCAGTCGGGGTGCTTCTCGGCGAGCAGGGCGGCGACGCCCGCGACGTGCGGGGTCGCCATCGACGTACCGCTCATGGAGGTGTAGAGGCCGCTGCCGGTGGCCAGTTGCGAGCGGGCGGCGAGGATGTCGACGCCGGGCGCGGAGAGGTCCGGCTTGAGGGCCTGGTCGCCGTGGCGGGGTCCCTGGCTGGTGAAGTACGCGGCCTGGTCGGCGGAGTCGACGGCGCCGACGGTCAGGGCGGAGTCGGCGGCGCCGGGCGAGCCGATGGAGCCGGGGGCGCCGCTGTTGCCGGCGGCGATGACGAAGAGCGCGCCGGTCTCGGCGCTCAGGGTGTCGACCGCCTGCGCCATCGGGTCGGTGCCGTCGCTGGGTTCGGTCGAACCGAGGCTCATCGAGACGATCTTCGCGTCGATGTCCTTGGCGGCCCACTCCATGCCGGCGATGATCTGCGACTCGCTGCCGGACCCCTCGTCGCTGAGGACCTTGCCGACGGCGAGGGTCGCGCCGGGCGCGACGCCCTTCTCCGTGCCGTCGGAACCGGCGCCGCTGCCGCCGACGGTCGAGGTGACGTGCGTGCCGTGGCCGTCGCGGTCGGCGACCTCCTGGCCCTCGATGAAGGACCTGGACTCGCCGACCCGGTCCTTGAGGTCGGGGTGGCCGAGGTCGGCCCCGGTGTCGAGGACGGCGACCTTCACGCCCTTGCCGGTGAGCCCGGCCTCCCACGCCTTCGGGGTACCGATCTGGGCGTTGGACTCGGCCATGGCGGCCTCGACGCGGCCGTCGAGCCAGACCTTGCCGCCCGTCGAGCGGGTGGCGGGCGAGGTGAACGCGCGCCAGAACGCGGCCGGGTCGGTCGCCTCCACCGCCGCGCCGCCGATGCTGGGCAGGGCGCGGACGGTCGTGGTGCCGCGCGGTGCGGCGGCGCGGGCGTCCTTGCCGGCGCCGTGCGTGACGATCAGCGGCAGATCGTCGGTGATGCCCTGCTCGATGAGGCCGCTGACGTCGAAGAGCCGCTCGTCCAGGACGCCCGAGTCCAGGTAGGGGCGGGCCTCGTCGGGAACGACGGTGACCCGGCCGCCGGAGATCTCGCTGCGTACGGCGCCGGTGGCGCCCTCGACCCGGTCGACCGTGACGGTCTTCTTCCCACCGCCCAGCTCGGTGACGGTGACCCGGTCGCCGGTGACGAGGGTGACGGTGGCGCTCCGCGCGCCGGCGTTCGTGAACGTGTCGGGTACGGCGGGGTCGCCGGCCCCTCCGGCGGCGGCGGTCTGCCCTGCCGTGAGCAGGACCAGGGAGATGCCGGCGGCGAGCAGTCCGGCCCTTCCTCCTGCGGAAGGTCTGATCATCGACGCACTCCTCGGCACCCGGGGGAAGGGGTGGTTCCGGGCCCGCGAGGAGTCTGTTCCGACCGTCAGGTCAGTGAATACGGAACGGCCTGGCGACTATGTGCCGTGGCGGCCAACCGCCATCTCAGGCAGTCGGGTCGAGCGCGTCGTATCGGCGGAAACCGCGCGCGAACAGCGCGAGAACACCGATCGCCAGCACACAGGCGAGGCCGCCGCCGGTGACGGCGACGGCCGGAGAGGTCAGATCGGCGACGGACCCTGCGAGGAAGTCACCGAGTCGGGGCCCGCCCGCGACCACGACGATGAAGACGCCCTGGAGCCGCCCGCGCATCTCGTCCGGGGCGGCGACCTGCATCATCGTGTTGCGGAAGATCATGGAGACGGTGTCGGAGTACCCGGCGAGCGCGAGCAGGAGCAGCCCGAGCCAGAGTTCGCGGGTGAGGCCGAAGACGGCGATGGCGGTGCCCCAGCAGGCGACGGCGATCAGGATCGCCTGCCCGTGGTGGCGGATACGCCCCTGCCAGCCGCTGACGACCCCGCCGAGGAGCGCTCCGGCGGCGGGCGCGGCGGCGAGCAGACCGGTGGTGGTGGCGTCGCCGTCGTACCAGAGGACGGCGACGACGGGGAACAGGGCGCGGGGGTGGGCGAGGATCATCGCGCAGAAGTCCGAGAAGAACGTCATGCGCAGATTGGGCCGGGTGGCGAGGAAGCGGAGTCCGTCGAGGACGGAGGCGCGCTTGGCCGTGCCGGTCCGCTCGGGGAGCATGGAGGGTAGTCGCCACATCGCGTAGAGCGCGGCGGAGAAGGCGACGGCGTCGATGAGGTACGCGGTCTGGAAGCCGGCGAAGCCGACGATGAGGCCGCCGAGGCTCGGGCCGACGAGGGTGCCGAAGGTCGTGGTCATCGAGTTGAGCGCGTTGGCGGCGCGCAGCTGCTCGGGCGGCAGCAGGCGCGGGATCATCGAGGTCCTGGCGGGCGAGTTGAGCGCGCCGCAGACCGACTGCAGGGCCACGATCGCGTACAGGAACCAGACCCGGTGGAAGCCGGCGAACGCGGCGGTGGCGAGGGCGGCGGACAGCACGGCGGAGCCGGTGGCGGAGGCGAGCCCGAGCCTGCGGCGGTCGACGGTGTCGGCGATGGCGCCGCCGTAGAGCCCGAAGACGATCAGGGGCACGAGCGAGAACAGCCCGACGAGCCCGACGGAGAACGGCGAGCGGGTGATCTCGTACACCTGGAGGGAGACCGCGAGCGCGGTCATGCCCTGGCCGACCCAGGAGACGGTGTTGCCGAACCAGAGGCGACGGTAGTGCGCGGACGTACGGAGCGGGGTGAGGTCGGCGAAGACGCGGCGCCGCTCGGTCCGTTCGGTCTGCTCGCTCTGTGCGGCCCGCTCGCCGGGTTCGGCCTCGTGGGTCTTGTCGGTGGCGCTCACGCGATGTCGTACCGGAGCTCGGGGCGCGCCCAGTGGATCCGCCCGGCGGGCTCGACGGTGCCGGTGCGACGGGCGCCGGTCCGCAGGTAGAACTCCTCGGCGGGCGGATGCGCGACGACCCGCACGGCCCCGAGCCCGGCGGCCCGCGCCTGCTCCCGCATGTGGTCCATGAGCACCCGGCCGACGCCCCGCCCCTGCGCGGCGTCGGCGACGAAGGCGAGATCGAGCTCGGCCTCGTCGAGCAGGAGGGCGTAGAACCCGAGCACGCGCTCGTCGGCGTCGACGGCGACGAAGACGGGGTGGTGCTCGATGTAGGACCCTCCGACGGTGTAGCCGTCGACCATGGCGGCGTAGTCACCCCGGTAGGCACGGGACTTCCGCACGAGGTGACTGAGACGACGCGAGTCGTCGGCGGTGGCGCGCCGGACGGTGAGGGAGGACATGGGGGTGAGTATAGGACTGGGGTGCGGTTCGGTCCTTACCAGCACGCGCCGGGCGACGCGCCGCCCTCGGAACGGCCCCCTCCCGTGCCGAGGGGGCCGTCCGCGTCTCGCCCGCGTGCCGTCAGGCGTCCACCCGGACCGTGCCCAGCCTGCCGACGGCGGCCGGGTCCCGGTGGTCGAAGAAGAGCGAGCGGTCGGTGTCGAGACCGGCGATGGCCGCCATCTCGTCGTCGGCGAGTTCGAAGTCGAAGACGGCGAAGTTCTCCGCCATCCGCGCGGCGCGGACCGACTTGGGGATCGCGACGACACCGCGCTGGATCAGCCAGCGCAGGACCACCTGGGCCACGGACTTGCCGTGTTCGGCGCCGATCCGGCTGAGCAGGGGCTGGCCGAAGAGGTCGTTGCGGCCCTCGGCGAACCCGCCCCACGACTGGATCTGGACCCCGTGCTCGCGCATGAGCTCCTGGTCGGCGACGCGCTGGAAGAACGGGTGGGTCTCGATCTGGTCGACCGCGGGCGTGACCTCGTTGTGGAGGAGGAGGTCGAGGAGCCGGTCGGGATAGAAGTTGGCGACGCCGATCGCCCGGGCCCGGCCCTCGCGGTGCGCCTTCTCCATCGCACGCCACTGGCCGTAGACGTCGCCGTAGGGCTGGTGCATCAGATACAGGTCGACATGGTCGAGGCCGAGTTTGGACAGGGACGCCTCGAAGGCGCGCTCGGCGTTCTCCTGCGCGGGGGCGTCCTGGATCCAGAGCTTGGTGGTGACGAACAGCTCCTCGCGCGCGATGCCGCTCCTGCTGATCGCGCGGCCGACGGCTTCCTCGTTGCCGTAGGCGGCTGCCGTGTCGAGCAGCCGGTATCCGACGGCGAGGGCGTCGGTGACGGCCTCCTCGGTCTGCTCCGGCGGGATCTGGTAGACGCCGAAGCCGAGGATCGGCATCCGGACGCCGTTGTTCAGGGTGACGTACTCCATCGGACTTCCGTTCGGTGCGGGCGGTGGTGGGCGTTCGGGCTTCCCCGCCACGCTCGCGCACCCCGACGACTCCCGCACCCCGACGACTCCCGCACGCCGACGGCCCCCGCACCCCGACGACTCCCGCACGCCGACGGCCCCCGCACCCCGACGACTCCCGCACCCCGGCGGATCGTCTACGCCTGGTGCCGCCCCGGGCCTCCCAGCGCCTCCGGGTCGGCCGCGTCGAGGCGGGCGGCCAGCTCGGTGAGCTGGGCGCGCAGGCCTCGGATCTCCTCCAGGTCCAGGCCGGTCGCCGTGGCGATCCGCATCGGCACTCCCAGGGCCTGCTCCCGCAACGCGACGCCCGCCTCGGTGGGGCGCGCGGTCACCGAGCGCTCATCCTCGGGGCTGCGCCGCCGCTCGACGTAGCCGGCCGCCTCCAGCCGCTTGAGCAGCGGCGACAGCGTCCCGGAGTCGAGGCGCAGGTGCTCGCCGATCCGCTTGACCGGCAGCTCGCCGTGCTCCCAGAGCACCAGCATCACCAGGTACTGGGGGTAGGTGAGCCCGAGCTCCTTGAGCGCGGTCCGGTAGACGCCGTTGAAGGCGCGGGTCGCGGCGTGCAGCGAGAAGCAGATCTGGTGGTCGAGCCGGAGGAAGTCCGCCTCCGGGTTCGCCCGGTCCGTGTCGGGGGTCGTGTCGAGCGTCTCCATGGCTCCAGGGTACGGGACCACCTCACGGACGATTGAGTTGTGCGCAATTGAATTGCACGCTACGGTTTACCGCAGACACCGACCGAGCACGGACCGGAAAACGAGGACCTCCATGAACGCGATCTACACCGCCGTCGCCACCGCCAACGGCCGCGAGGGCCGCGCCGTCAGCTCCGACGGCCACATCGACCTCCCCCTCGCCCACCCCCAGGCGCTCGGCGGCGACGGCCGGGGCACCAACCCCGAGCAGCTCTTCGCCGCCGGGTACGCGGCCTGCTTCGCCAGCGCGATGGGTGTCGTGGCACGCCAGGAGAAGATCGACATCACGGACGCCTCGATCACCGCCGAGGTCTCCATCGGCAAGGACGAGACGGACGGCGGCTTCGGCCTCGCGGTCGTCATGCGCGCCGAGTTCCCGGACCACCTCCAGGGCGAGCCGGGCCTCTCGCTGCTGGAGAAGACCCACGCGTTCTGCCCGTACTCCAAGGCCACCCGCGGCAACATCCAGGTCGAGCTCGTCGTCGAGTAGCCATCCGACGCCTCGCACCGCCTCCGGACACGACCGAGGGCCCGTACGCGTCCCCCGACACGTACGGGCCCTCGGCGCGTCTCGCCCCGGGCGCCGGCACCGGCAGGGACCGCCGCCGCGGCGGCGGCCGCACAGGGCGGGCGTTCTTTTTTCGGTCCACAGAATGCCGGCGCGCGTCAAGGGGTGGCGCTCTGCCCGGCGTTCGGCGCGGAGGGCGCCCGGTGTGGCCGCATGGGGGTTTTGTCAGCATCATCGGAGCGTTCGGAACAGCCAGGTTAAAGTCTGATTTCCGGCCGAAAAAATGCGGTGCGTGGGGCGCCATCCAGCGGAATCGTCTCGTCATGAACCACATCACCGGCCCCTGGTGGCCGATCTCCGTACGTCATCCGTACGCGCCCACCCCGATGGACGGCCCGACAGCCCACCACGAGCGAATGTGACGCGTTTCACGGACCCCTCCCCGCCGTCGAATATTCCGGCCCCTCGGCCGTGATCCCCCAGGCACGACGGACTCCCTTGTATTCAGCGGCCAATCGGAGCCTGTACCTCCGCCGTGGACGTTGGTTGCCGTGCTCGGGAGACCGGGTTTTACTGGGCAGAGCTCGCCAGCGGATCAATCGTTCGACACGTCTGGCGCACCCCTTCTCCGATACAGCTGAATACGAAGCGGAGTCGAAAGAATGCCTCCAAGAACAGCGTCGGTCGTTCTGGACGAGCTCACTCCCCCGCCCCATCCCCACCTCATATGCGAGCGTGAGGAACAGTTATCGGTCATGCGGCGCCTCCTCGGCGAAGCCCTGGGAGGGAACAGCAGGATCGCGGTCGTGAGCGGGGCGGCCGGGCACGGCAAGACCGAACTCCTCGCCGCCCTCGCCGAGGAGGCCGGGCTCGCCGGCGTGGTGCACCTCTCCGCGACCGCCTCCCGCATGGAGCGGTACGTGCCCTTCGGCGTCCTCGCCCAGCTGTTCCGGGGCGTGGAGCTGCCGCCCGCGGCCGCCGGTCACGTGGCCCATCTGCTCGACCGGGCCCTGAGCGCCGACGCAGCCAACGTGCAGGACGCCGTCGCCATCCCGCCGCGGCTCTTCCACCAGATGGGCACGGCCCTGCACGACCTCGTCAAGTACGTCGAGCGGCCGCTGCTCATCAGCGTCGACGACGTCGAGTACGCGGACACCCCGTCCCTGCTGTGTCTGTCCTCGCTCACCCGTCGGCTGCGCGCGACGCCGCTCCTCCTCGTCCTCAACGAACTCCCCTCCCCCCGCCGTTCCAGCACCCTGCTACGCGCGGAGCTTCCCCCGGAGCCGGTCTGCCACCGCGTGCGGCTGCCGCCCCTCTCCCTCGACGGGGTGCGCGCCCTGCTCGCGGCGCGCCTCGGCGCGGGCGCGGCCCAGGCCCTGGGTACGGAGTGCCTCGCCGCCACCGGCGGCAATCCGTTCCTCGTCCGCGGCCTGGTCGAGGACAGCATCGCGGCGACGACGCGGGGGCCCGCCCCGGCACTGTCCGCGGGCACCCTCTTCGAGCAGGCCGTCCTCGGCTGCCTCTACCGCTGCGCCACCTCGGTACGGACGATCGCGCGGATCATGGCCGTCCTGCACGACCCGCGGTACGTGCCGCTGCTCGTCCAACTCCCGGGCACCCACCCGCAGTCCCTGAACCTGGCGCTCGGCACGCTGGAGGAGACGGGTCTGCTCAGCGACGGCGCCTGGCGCCACCCCGACGCGCGCACCGCCGTCCTGCACGACATGACCCCCGAGGCGCGTGCCGAACTGCACACCCGGATCGGGACCCTGCTCTTCAAGAACGGCGCTCCGGTGACGGCGGTCGCGCACCACCTCGTCGCCGCGAGCCAGATCGACAACGACTGCGCCGCCGCCGTCCTGCTGGAGGCCGCGCAGGAGGGCCTCTCGACGGGCGACACCACACTCGCGACCGACTGCCTCTCCGTCGCGTACCGGTACGACCGCAGCAAGGAGCACTTCACCGCCACGACGGCGATGCTCTTCCGCACCGAGTGGCGGTCCGATCCGCGGACCGCGGCCCGTCGACTGCCGTCCCTCCTGGAGGCGGCCCGCTGCGGCCTGCTGACGGGGCGTCATGTGGCGGCGCCGGTGGACGCGCTGCTCTGGTTCGGCCGCCCGCGCGCGGCCCTGGATCTCCTGGAGCAGATGGAGCGGCACGCCCGGCTGCGCCAGGACGCGGAGGCGTCGGCCACCCTGCGGAGGTGCCGGACCACCCTCGTCCTGCTGTATCCGGCCATGGCGGAGGAGGAGGGCGACACCACGGCGGCGGCCGGCGAGTCGTACGTCCCGCCGGCCGCCACCCGGGGCCAGACGCTCGTCGAACTGGAGCGCGTACTGCGGGACGGCCCCGGGCCGCTCTCCGCCCTGTGCGCGGAACAGGCGCTGGTCAGCCACCGGTTGGACGACGACACGCTGATCCCTCTGGTGCTCGCGGTCAGCACGCTGATCTTCAACGGGGTCCACGACTCGGCCGAACAGTGGATCGACTCGCTCTCCGCCGCGGCCCGGAGCCGGTCCGCACCCATCTGGCAGGCGCTCTTCGAGAGCCTGCGGGCGTCGCTGGCCCTGCACCGGGGTGACCCGGCCGAGGCCGCGCGGCTGGCCGAGCGGGCCCTCGCCGAGATGCCGGCCGCCGGCTGGGGCATCCACATCGGGCTGCCGCTGACGGTCACCCTGGAGGCGTACACCGTCCTGGGCTCGCACGACCGGGCGCTGGCCCAGCTCCAGGTGGAGCCGCCCGAGGCCATGTTCCAGACCCTGCTCGGGGCCTGCTACCTCCGTGCCCGCGGCAACGCGCTGCTCGCGAGCGGCCAGTCGCAGGCGGCCCTGGACGACTTCGCCGCCGTCGGTGAACTGGCCACCCGCTGGCAGATGGACGTCCCGGCCCTGCTGCCCTGGCGCACCGACGTGGCACGGGCCCACCTGGCACGCGGCGAGCTGGCGCGCGCCCGGGAACTGGCCGCCGAGCAGTCGGTCCTGGTGGGACCGGGGCACCACGAGGCGCGCTCCCTGACCCTGCGGACACTCGCGGCCACCGCACCCCCGCAAGAGCGGATCAAGCTCCTGGGGCAGGCCCTGGAGGCCGCGCAGAAGTGCGGCAACACGCTGGAACTCGCGTACACGTTCAGCGCGTTGAGTCGGTGCCACCTCGACACCGGGCAGTACAGCAAGGGCCGGATGGCGCTGCGCAGGGCCCGTCAGCTCGCCGAGCGGTCCGGCGTGCCGCTACCTGCCCGGACACCGCCGGAAGGGGGGCGAAGACCTCAGGAGCTGGCCGCCGTGGTGACCGGTGGGGAGAAGCTGGTCGGCGTGCTGAGCGACGCGGAGATGCGGGTGGTGGCCCTGGCCGTCCGCGGCCACAGCAACCGCCAGATCGCGGCCAAGCTCTTCGTCACCGTCAGCACCGTCGAGCAGCACCTCACCCGCGTGTACCGGAAGCTCGGGATCAAGCGGCGCAGTGACCTGGCCCTCGCCGTGAACGGCGAGGGCGGACCGGTGATCACGACCCGCCGCGCCTCCTGAGCCCGGGGAGTCGGCCTCCCGGCGCGTGGCCGCGGATCGCGGCCCGCCCAGGGGGCCCCACCACCCCGGACAGCCCTGAGCCCCGTGGCCCCTCGCCGTGTTCGGCGAGGGGCCACGGGGCTCTCTGCGATCGGGACCCGCGGCCGGTACGGGGGATTGCCGGCCGCGGGTCCCGAGTCCGGGAGGGCGGGCGTCAGGAGACGCGCACCCCGGAGGGCTCTTCGGCCGGGGCGGGGGCCGCGGCGGGAGCCTTGCGCAGGTTGAGCGCGGCCACGGCGCCGAGGAGCGCGGCGGCCGCGGTGACCCAGCCGGCCACCCGCAGGCCGGAGATGACGTCGCCGTCGGCCGGGGCCGGAGCGCCGGCGGTCAGGTCGAGGCCGGAGTTGGCGATGACCAGGATGACGGCGAGGCCGACGGCGGCACCGATCTGCTGGGATGTGGAGGCGAGCGCCGAGGCCACGCCCTGTTCGGCCGGGTCCACCCCGGAACCGGCGGTGGCGAAGATGGAGGTGAACGCCAGGCCGCCGCCGAAGCCGTAGATGGCGACGCCGGGCAGGACCGCCCAGTAGGTGCCGCCGGCGACCATGCCCGCGGCCATCGCGGCCATGCCGATCGCGTAGATGAGCATGCCGAGGGAGAGGGTTCCGCGCAGTCCGGTCCTGTTGAGCATGGTGGCCGCGATCTTGCCGCCGGCGAGCATCGCCAGCAGGCCCAGCGGGAGGAAGGCGAGGCCGGCCTGGAGCGCGTTGAAGTCGAGGATGTTCTGGATGTAGGTGGTGAACAGGTAGTAGCCACCGCTCAGGGCGCTCATGTGCAGGAACGCCACCATCATCGAGGTCACGAGGGTGCGGTTGCGGAACATGCGCAGCGGGGCGAGCGGGGCCTTGGTCTTGGCCTCGATGAGGAAGAACGAGGCGACGAGGAGCAGGCCGACGATCAGCGAGCCGAGCACCCGGGGCGTGGTCCAGCCGGACTCGGGGCCGCTGACCAGGCCGAACACGACGAGCGTGGCGCCGATGGTGACGACCAGGGCACCCGGGACGTCGAAGCCCTGACGGGCGCCTGTGCGCGGGGCGTCGGGAGCGAGCAGGGCGGGGACGCCGAGGAGCGCGACGACGGCCAGCGGGACCATGAAGAAGAAGACCCACTCCCAGCCGAGCCACTGGGTGAGCACGCCGCCGAGCAGCGCACCCGCGGCCAGGCCGCCGCTGCCGGTGGCGCCCCAGACCGCGAGCGCCTTGTTGCGCGGGGGGCCCTCCTCGAAGCTGGTGACGATCAGGGTGAGCGTCGCGGGGAAGAGCAGGGCGCCGCCGAGGCCCTGCACGGCGCGTGCGGCGACCAGGAGCTCCGCCGAGGTGGCGAGGCCGCCGACCAGAGCCGAGACGCCGAAGAGGACCAGCGCCGCGACGAAGACCCGGCGGGGGCCGAGCCGGTCCGCGGCCCGTCCGCCGAAGAGCAGGAAGCCGCCGAAGGCCACGGCGTAGGAGCTGACGACCCACTGGAGGGTCTGCGGGGAGAAGTCCAGGTCCTTGCCGATGTCCGGCAGCGCCACGAACACGATGTTGTAGTCCACGGCGATGATGAACTGGGCCAACGCCAGCAGCGCAAGCCTCAGGCCGGACCGCTGATGCGAGCTAACGGAACCTTCCACTGGATTGGAGCCCTTCTGCAAAGGAGAACGGCGAGGCGCTCTCTACATGTCGTTCGTTTACTGAGCGGTGTTCAGAGTTCGCATGGGAGATGGTACTGCCACAGCGTTCACTGTCAAGCGGAACCGGTATGCCCTCGGCCGGTCCCGGGGGGCGAGCACGCGGACCGGCCCCGGACCGTGTGCGCGGTCCAGGGCCGGCGATCGAGCGGGGGGAGACGCCGTACCGGCGCCGTCGGGCAGGTCAGGCGGGGTCGGCGTCGCTCACGGGCCCGAGGACGACCGGCAGTTCACCGATGACCCGCAGCGAGACGCCGGGCCAGCGCTCGACCGACCGGCCCTCGTCCAGGCGTACGTCGCGCCGGATCAGGGCGGCGAGCGCCTCCTGCCCGATCATGCGCGCGATCGGCGCCGCGACACAGAAGTGGATGCCGTGCCCGAACCCGAGGTTGCGGGTCTGCTCCCGGGTGATGTCGAGCCGCTCCGGGTCGTCGAAGGCCTCGGGGTCCCGGTTGGCGGCGGCCATCATCACCGCCACGTATTCGCCGGTCCGCACCGGGATGCCGGCCACGTCCGCGTCCTCCAGGGCGGTCCGGGTCACCATCGCCAGCGTGGAGTCGTAGCGCAGCAGTTCCTCGACGGCCGCCGGCACCCGCTCCGGGTTCTTGCGCAGCCACGCGAACTGCGCCGGGTGGGACAGCAGGTTGTAGACCTGGTTGCCGATGAGTGCGGCCGTGGCACCGAACCCGGCGGCCAGCAGGTTCATCAGCAGCATGGCCAGCTCCCACTCGGACAGCCGGTCACCCTCCTGCTCCGCACGGGCCAGTTCGCTGATGAGGTCGTCGCCGGGCGCCTCGCGCCGGGCGGCCACCATCTCGATGCCCGCGTTGATGAAGACGTCACGGGCGCCGTTGCGGCCGGTCTTCTGCTCGTCGGTCAGCGTGAAGCCCGGGTCGAGGCCTCGCCCGCTCTCCATGGTGTTGGCGAAGAACAGCGGGTGGTAGTGCTCGGGTATCGCCATCATGTCGCTGAGGACCCGGGCCGGCAGCGGCCGGGACAGCGCCTGCTGGAGGTCGACCCGGCCGTCGGGGTGCTCCGCCAGCGCCTGGTCGAGGAGCTCCTCGGCGTACCGTGCCGCCTTGGGGCGCAGGTCGGCGATCATTTTCGGCGTGAACGCCTTGGACACCAGGCCGCGGATCCGGGTGTGGTCCGGCGGGTCCATGAACATGAGGATGCGGCCGGACTCCCCGCTCGCGGGGTTCTCCACGAACTGGTCGGCCACCATCGGGTTCACCCCCCAGCCGAACCGGGGGTCCTTCATCACCGCCGCGGCCTCCTCGTAGCCGTACACGGCCACGATCCCGCCCGGCGTACGGAAGGCCCGGCCGGACTCCTCCCTCGTCTTCCGGTGGTACGGAAACGGGTCGTCATGGAAATCGGGGTCGAACGGGTCGAAGGGGAGCGCCCGCCGAGCGGCTTCGGGGTCGTACGTGATGACATCCGGGATTTTTGCGGTCGACGCCTCGGTCATTTTCCACATCCCACTCGATTGAGGACCGTCTGCTGGGATCCGGAAATTACTTGCGACCTCCCCCTAGGGCCAACCCCTCTCACCGCGCCCGCCCATACAGGGGTACCCCACAAAATCTGGGGTTGGCACTAGGGGGCGGGGACCACTACTTTTCCCGGGGAAATTGCAGAGTATCGCACCGAAAACTCCCTGACACGAGGTTCGGATGAGCAATAGCAGCGACCGGAATAATTCCATGGAATTCCCTGAGATCCTCGAAGGGTTCGACCTCACGGACCATGCCGGATTCGCCCGCGGGATTCCGTACGGGCTGTTCGCGCGGCTCCGTCGCGAGGCACCCGTGCTCCGTCACCCCGCCGGTACCCTCCCGGACGGCGAGAGCTTCTGGGTGCTGACCCGGCACGCGGACATAGCGGCGGCCTCGGTGGACCCGGTCTTCTCGTCCCAGGGCGGCGGCGGCCGCGCCGGCGGCGGCTCCCACCTGGAGGACCTGCCCTTCGGCGGCGGCCTCACCGGCAGCGTGCTGGCCATGATGGACAACCCGCGGCACGACGTGTTCAAGCACCTGCTCGGCCCGGCCCTGGCGACCGCCGTGACGGAACTCGAGCCCGAACTCCGCGCCACCGCCGCCGACCTGGCCGACGAGGCGGTCGCCCGCGGCCGGGTGAACCTCGTCGACGACTTCACCGAACCCTTCTCGCTGCGCTCGGTCGCGCTTCTCCTCGGGGTACCGCGCGAGGACTGGCCCGCACTCACGGAATGGGTGCACGCGGTCCTCGGATTCACCCACCGCAGGACCGGACGGGTCGACGACGGGTCCCGGGCCGTCTACCAGAATCTGCGCTCCTATTTCACCTCGCTCCTCGAACGGAAGAGAGCACTGCCCGCGGACGATCTGGGCTCGGTCCTCGCCAACGGCGAACTGCCCGCCGACAGCGGCCAGCCCGCGCTCACCGAGATGGAGCGGGAGACCAACGCCAGCGTCCTGCTCGTCAGCGGTTTCGAGCAGCCGCGCAACACCATCGCCGGCGGCCTGCTCGCCTTCGCCCACCACCCCGACCAGTGGCGGGAGTTGCGCAAGGACCGCGCCCTGCTGCCGACCGCGGTCGAGGAGGTGCTCCGCTGGCTGCCGGCGAACCCCTACAACCGGCGCACCCTCACCCAGGACGTGGAACTGCACGGCACGCGCCTGCGCGCCGGTGACAAGGTGACCCTGTGGTGGCCGTCCGCCAACCGCGACGAGACCGTGTTCCCGGACCCGGACCGGTTCGACATCCGGCGCGACCCCAACCCGCACCTCTCCTTCGGTCACGGCGTCCACTACTGCCTCGGCGACGCCTTCGGCCGACTGGAGATCCGGCTCGCGCTGGAGGCGCTGCTCGACCGGGTCGAGGAGATCCGCCCCGCCGGACCGGAGACGTGGGCGCCCAACAACAAGCACACGGTGCTGCTCGACGTACCCGTGGAACTCGTGCCCGCGCAGGGGGTGTGATGACCGCCGCCCCCGCCGTCACCGCGCCTCCCGTCCCCGGCTTCGCCGCCGCCCTGGAGTCCGGGCTGCTCGGTCCGGAGCCACCCGCCCTCCCCGAGCAGGACCCGGCGGACCGGGCCGCGGGCGAGGCGACCAGGGTCCGGCTCGACGCGTTCCTCCGCGCCCGGCTCGACCCGGACCAGGTCGATCTGACCGGGGCGCTCCCGGACGGCTTCCTCGACGACCTGCGGGCGAGCGGCTTCCTGAAGCTGCGCCTCGGACCGGAGGCGGACGGCCTGGGCCTTTCGCCGTACAACACCTTCCGCGCCGTCGAGCACGCCGCCGGGCTCTGCATGCCCGCGGGGCAGATGCTCGCCGTCCAGGCGGGGGTCGGTGCGCCCGCGCTGCTGCCGGCGCTGCCCGAGGGGCCGCTGCGCGACCACCTCGCCGGGCGGCTCGCCGAGGGCGCGGTCTCGGGCTTCGCGCTGACCGAGCCCGCCGGGCAGAACAACGCCTGGCCGGGCACCACGGCCACCCGCTCCGCCGACGGCACGGCCTATGTCCTGCACGGGGAGAAGGTGTTCACCGGGCACGGTCCCGTGGCCGACCTGCTGGCGGTCGCCGCCACCGAGCACACGGCGGAGGGGCGCCGGCTGTGCGTCTGCTTCGTGGAGACGTCCGCCGCCGGTTTCGCGGTGACGTCGTCCGTCGAGTTCGCCGGCAGCCGGGGCCTGCCCAACGGGGCGCTGCGCCTGGACGGAGTGGAGGTGCCGGCGGAGCACATCGTCCGCGGCGCCCCCGAGGACCCTCGGTTCTCCGAGGCCATGGCCGACGTCCTCCTCGACGGCCAGCTGTACTTCACCGCCGCCCCGGCTCTCGCCATCGCCCGGCTCTGCCGCCGGTGGTCCGCGGAGTTCCTCGCCCGGCGCAGCGTCAACGGCCGCGCCCTGATCGAGTACGACGCGATCCAGCGTCTTGTCGCGGCCACCCTGGCCGAGGTGCACGCCGTGGACAGCGTGATCCGCTGGGGGCTGATAGGCCCCGGCGCCGAGGACCGCTGGTTCGAGCGGCTCACGGCCAAGAACCTCGCGGTGCGCACCGCCTGGCGGATCGTGGACCGGACGGTCTCCCTGTACGGGGCGGAGGGCGTCGAGACCCTGCCGAGCAAGCTCCGTCGGGGAGCGCCTCCCGTTCCGCTGGAGCGCCGGATGCGCGACGCGCGCGGGCTACGCATCGCAGGGAACGTGGACTTCCAGCTGGATGCCCAGGCGGGGCGGCGGCTGCTGACCCGGTACTACGCGACGGGCGGCGACGAGCGGGCCGTCGCGGCGGCCGACACCGCCGTCGGCGGGGCGGGCCTGAGCGCCGCGAACCGGGCCCATCTGGCGGCCGTGCGGGAGCAGGTGGCCCGGTTCCACGCGACCTGCCGGGAGTTGGTCGCGGCCCACCCCCGGCAGGAGGAGCTCTTCGAGAAGGAGCACACACTGATCCTGCTCGGCCGCATCGGGGCGGAGCTGTTCGCCGCGTACGCGGTGCTCGCGAGGGCCGCGCACCCGCATCCCCGCGAAGGCGGTGACGGCGTCGGGGGCGAGTGCGCGGAGGCCGAGGCGCTCGCGGAGGTGTACTGCGTCGAGGCGGGGCACCGGCTGGCGGGACTGTGGCGGCGGCTGACCGGCGGTCCGGGGCCGGACCACGCGGGTCTCGGCCGACGCTGGCTCGCGGGATGCGCCGACCGTCCCTGAGAGACGTGACGGCCGGGTCCGGGGGTGGTCACCACCGCCGGAGCCGGCCGTTCGACGCGTCACGCCTGCGCGGAGCCCACCAGTTCACCGGTCGGCACGTGGCCGAGGGACTTGGACAGGTCGATGAGCTCGGCGCGGTAGAGCTTCTCGGGGTCACGGACCTGGGGGGCCAGGTGGCCGTAGACCTCCAGGGACACCAGGCCGTGCATCCGGCCCCAGACGCGCAGCGAGAGCGCGACGGCGGCCGGCGGCAGGTCGGGGAAGGTCCGGCGGATCAGGTCGCCGAACTCCGGGTCGAAGTCGGACCAGGTGTGGTCGCTGCCGATGTAGAGATGCTGGGCCTTGGGCCAGGCGGCCGCGACGATGCCGGTGAGCACGGCGCAGGAGCGGTGCTCCGCCTCGGCTGCCGCGCCGCCCTCCGGGGGCTGGTAGTCGGGCACGGCGTCGCCGTACACGAGGCGGAACTCCTCCGGGTTGCCGACCGCCCAGTTGCGGTAGGCCTGCCCGAACGCGAGCACCTGCGCGGTCGCGTCCCCCTTGGGGGTCTCCCCGATGGCGGCTTCCAGCGTGTCGGCCAGGCGGCCGTAGACATCCGCGATCAGGACGCTGACCAGATTGTCCCGGGTGTCGAAGTAGCTGTAGATCGCACCAGCGGTCATCCCCATGTCACGCGCGATGGCCCGCAGGGAGATCGCGGCCGTCCCGCTGGTGGCCATGTGCTCCAGGGCGGTCGCCTTGATCTCCGCGGTCGTCGCCTCGCGCAGGCGCATCCTCCGGCTTTGAGTCACCTGTCCCATGCTCGACATCTTAGCAGTGTTGAAACATAAATACCGCTCCCCGGTTCCTTCACGGCATGTAATTGACTCGCAGAGTGCAAATGATGAACACTGTGTACATGACTCAGCCCACCTCGCGGCCCCCGGCGGGCGGCACCCTCCGTATCGGGGGCGACCTCAGCGTCAACCGGCTCGGCTACGGCGCCATGCGGCTCACCGGACCGGGCATCTGGGGCGACCCGGCCGACCCCGCGGAGGCGGTCCGGGTGCTCCGGCGGGCGGTGGAGCTCGGCGTGAACTTCATCGACACCGCCGACGCCTACGGCCCCTTCACCAGCGACCACCTCATCAAGAAGGCCCTGCACCCGTACGCGGACGACCTGGTGATCGCCACCAAGGTCGGCCTCGCCCGCCCCGGGCCCGACGACTGGCGTCCGATCGGCCGCCCCGAGTACCTGCGCCAGCAGGTCGAGCTCAACCTCCGCCACCTCGGCCTGGAGTCGATACCCCTGCTCCAGCTCCACCGGATCGACCCGGCCGTGCCCCTGGAGGACCAGGTCGGCGAGCTCGCCGAGCTCCGCGCGGAGGGCAAGATCCGGCACATCGGCCTCTCCGAGGTCACGGTGGAGGAGCTGGAGAAGGCACGGACGGTCGCCCCGATCGCCTCCGTGCAGAACCTCTACAACCTCGCCGAGCGCAAGTACGAGGACGTCCTGCGCCACGCCGAACTCCACGGCCTGGCGTTCATCGCCTGGTTCCCGCTCGCCATGGGACAGTTGGCCACCCCCGACAACGTTCCGCCGACCGGAGGCGGGACGGCGGCCGGCGAGGCGAGCGACGCCACTCCCGCCCAGCTCGCGCTCGCCTGGCTGCTGCGCCACTCCCCCGTCCTGCTCCCGATCCCCGGCACGTCCTCGGTGGCGCACCTGGAGGAGAACATGGCGAGCGCGGCGATCCGCCTCTCCGAGCAGGAGTACCAGTCCATGACCGCCGTCGGCTGACGGCAGGAGAGGAGCCCGGATGCCGCCCACCGACAACGGCCACCGTGTCGTGGCCGTCCGCGGGTCACAGACCGTACGGGTGGTGATCGGCGGCCGTACGGTCGCCGCCTCCGACCGGCCCGTACTGGTCCACGAGACCGGTCTGCCCGTGCGCTACTACCTCCCGCCCGAGGACGTCGACCTGACGCTCTTCGACCCCTCGGAGACCCGGACCACCTGCCCGTACAAGGGCGAGGCCGCCTACTGGTCGTACCGCGGCGAGGGCGGGGACGCGAGGACGCCGGCCCACCCGGACGTGGCGTGGTCCTATCTCGACCCGATCGACGCCGTCCCCGAGATCAAGGGGTACCTGTCGTTCTACGACACCGTCGCGGAGGTCGACGTGACCGGCCCGGCGCCCGGGGCGCCGGCGGTCTGAACGCCACGGGCCGCCCGCGTACGCGCGCGGGCGGCCCGTGGCTGCCTGGGACGACCCGCCGGCCTCAGGCCGGCGGGTTGCCGTGCTTCCGGGCGGGCAGGTCGGCGTGCTTCGAACTCAGCATGTCCAGGGCCCTGATCAGCACCAGGCGGGTGTCGCGCGGGTCGATCACGTCGTCGACCAGGCCGCGTTCGGCCGCGTAGTACGGGTGCATGAGCTCGGCCTTGTACTCCTTGATCTTCTGGGCGCGCACTTCTTCGGGATCGTCCGCGTCCGCGATCTCGCGCCGGAAGATCACGTTCGCCGCGCCCTCCGCGCCCATGACCGCGATCTCGTTGCCGGGCCAGGCCAGCGAGATGTCCGCGCCGATCGAGCGGGAGTCCATCACGATGTACGCGCCGCCGTAGGCCTTGCGCAGGATCAGCTGGATCCGCGGCACGGTCGCGTTGCAGTAGGCGTACAGCAGCTTGGCGCCGTGCCGGATGATGCCGTTGTGCTCCTGGTCGACGCCCGGCAGGAAGCCGGGCACGTCGACCAGGGTGACCAGCGGGATGTTGAACGCGTCGCAGAGGGAGACGAACCGGGCCGCCTTCTCCGAGGCCTGGATGTCGAGAACCCCGGCCGCCGAGGACGGCTGGTTGGCGACGATGCCCACGACCCGGCCGTCCAGCCGGCTCAGCGCGCAGACGATGTTCGTCGCCCACCCCTCGTGGACCTCGAAGAACTGCCCGTCGTCGACGACTTCCTCGATCACCGCCCGCATGTCGTACGCCTGGTGGGGATCGTCGGGGACCAGGTCGAGCAGAGCGTCGTTCGGCCGGTCGGCCGGGTCGTCGCACAGCTCCGCCGGCGGCATCTCCCGGTTGTTCTGTGGCAACAGGGAGAGCAGGAAGCGCACCTCCTCCAGGCAGGACTCCTCGTCGTCGTAGACGAAACCGGCTACGCCCGACACGCCCGCGTGGACGTCCGCGCCGCCCAGACCGTCCATGGACACCTCCGCACCCGTCACCGCCTGGACGACGTCGGGGCCGGTGATGAACATCTGCGAGGTCTCGCGGACCATGAAGACGAAGTCGGTGAGCGCCGGCGAGTACGCCGCCCCGCCCGCGCACGGCCCCAGCATCACGCTGATCTGCGGGATCACCCCGGAGCTACGGGTGTTGCGGCGGAAGATCCCGCCGTAGCCCGCGAGCGCGGTGACCCCTTCCTGGATCCGCGCGCCCGCGCCGTCGTTGAGGGAGACCAGCGGCGCGCCGGTGTCCGCGGCGAGGTCCATCAGCTTGTGGATCTTGGCGGCGTGCGCCTCGCCCAGGGCGCCGCCGAAGATCCGGAAGTCGTGGGCGTACACGAAGACGGTCCGCCCGTGGACCGTGCCCCATCCGGTGACCACCCCGTCGGAGTGGGGGCGGCGCCGCTCCATGCCGAAGCCCGACGAACGGTGCCGCCGCAACGGTTCGATCTCCTGGAACGAGCCTTCGTCCAGAAGCAGTTCGATCCTCTCGTACACGGTGAGCTTGCCCCGGGCGTGCTGGCGCGCGGTGGCCGTCGGGTCCGCCCCCTGACGGACCCGCGACTTCAGCTCGATCAGTTCCGCCAGGCGGTCTGTGGCCGGCATGGCTGGACTCCTTTGTCCTCGTCGGGTCAGCGCGCGATACGGGCCAGCAGGCGGCCGGCGTCGGCGAGTTCGGCGGGGGTGGCGCCGGAGGCCGCGACATAGCCGTCGGGCCGTACGAGCACGAAGCCGGATGCGCGCCGGGGCACATGGACGTGCCCGACCGGCAGCGGAGCCCGCTCCGCCCACTCCCGGCCGCGCACGGCGGTGGCGCCGCCCGCGGGCCCCGTGGTCACGAGCCGGAACCCGGCAGGTCCCGCCTCCTGGTCCTGCGGCGCCCAGTGCGGCGCCCGCCGGCCGGGGGCGGGCAGCCCCCGCGGCCGCCCGGACCGGGCGGGGCCGGCCGGGGCGCCGGACAGCGTGTCGGGGTAGTGGACGCGCCAGCCGGCGAGGAGCGGGACGAACCAGCGGCGGAGCACGCCGGTCGCCTCCAGGGAACTCCACACCGTGTTGCGCACCCGGGCCGCGAAGGGGCCGAGCATGAAGACCTTCAGGAAGCGGTGCGTGGTCCGGACGATCTGCTCGGCGGCGCCCCGCCGCTCCGCCTCGTAGGTGTCGAGCACGCGCGCGTGCAGCGCGCCGGTGCACACACCGGCAAGCTTCCAGGCCAGGTTGTGCGCGTCCTGGATGCCGAGGTTGAGGCCCTGCCCGCCCAGCGGGGAGTGCGTGTGGGCGGCGTCCCCCGCCAGCAGGCAGCGCCCCTTGCGCAGGGCGGCGGCGATCCGCTCCTGGCTGGTGAACCGGCCGACCATGTCGAGGTCCTCGATCGTGATGCCGCCCGGGCCGCGCTCGTCGAGCAGCCGCTGGACGCCCTCGGGCGTCGTCGGGTGGTCGTCGGGGACCGCGCCGGAGACCCTGATCCGGTCACCGGGCATCCCGGCGAAGACGACCGAGCCCCTACGGCCGAGGAAGTAGTGGACCGCGTCCCGCTCGAAGGCGCCGTCGATGCGGCCCTCGGCGAGCAGGAAGCCGGTGGCGACCGGCGAACCCTCGAAGTCGACGCCGAGAAGCTCACGGACGGTGCTGCGGACACCGTCGGCGGCGACGAGCCAGTCGGCCTCGATGACCTCCGTGCCCCGCGGCCCCTCGGCCTTCACCGTGACGCCGTCGTCCGCGAGGTCCACGGACGTGACCCGTACGGAGCGCTCCACCCGGCCGCCCGCCCGCAGCAGTGCCTCCTCAAGCAGGCGGCTGGTGTCCTGCTGAGGCAGCATCAGCGGTTCGTTCTCGACGCCGAGCGCGACCCTCAGGGTGCGACCGCCGGCCAGGTGGTAGCTGGTCGTACGGATCCTCAGGCCGAGCCGCTCGGCCTCGTCGAGGATGCCGAGCTCCCGGAAGACGCGGAGCGTCGGGGGGTGCAGCTGCACCGCGCGGGAGCCCTGGTGCGGGTCCGCCTGGGCCTCGACGATCCGGGCCGGGACGCCGCGCTGCCACAGGGCACAGGCGACGGCCAGACCCACCGGCCCGGCGCCGACGACCAGGACGGGGGTGCGGCGGTTCGGCTGTTCCGGCTGTGCCGTGTCGTGCTGAGCCCTGTCGCTCTGTGCCGTGCCGTTCTGAGCCCTGTCGCTCTGTGCCGTGCCGTTCTGGGCCCTGTCGTTCCGGGCTCTGTCCTGCTCGGTCATGCGGACGGCTCCTTCGCCGGGTCGGGGGCGGGCGCCGCGCCGCCGGGGACCGTGCGGTCCCACCAGGCGCGGACGGCGTGCGCGGTGGTCACCGCGTCCTCCTCGATGAGCGAGAAGTGGTCGCCGGGGACCGTGACGGCGTCGTGCCGCCCCGGCCAGAGGGACCGCCAGGCGTCGTCGGCCGGGGGCCGGTCCCCGGGTACGGGGCGGTCCGGGCGGACCAGGAGGACCGGGGCCTTGATGTCGGCGGGCCGCCAGTCGCCGATGAGGTCCAGGTGGGCCGCCATGGCGGTGACCCGTTCGGCGCCGAGCGGCTCGAACTCCCCGAGCCGCGAGGCCATGCCCCGCATCAGCGCCGGTCCGACGGCGGCGAGTTCGTCGCTGCCGGGGAGGTACGTGTCGAGCAGGACCAGCGCCTCGGGCAGCACGCCGTCCGCCTCCAGGAGGGCGGTGACCGCGTGGGCGAGGACGCCGCCGGAGGAGTAGCCGGCGAGCGCGAAGGGAGCGCCGTCGGCGCGGCGGCGCACCGCCTCGGCGAGGGCGGCGGTGAGCGCGTCGAGGGACGCGGGCAGCCGCTGCGCCCCGGCGAAGCCGGTCAGGCTCACCGCCGCGACCTCCTGCTCGCCGCCCAGGCCCGCCGCGAAGCGGGCGAACTGGTGCGGCCCCGAGGTGGCGAGCACGGTGGGGAGGCAGATCAGCACGGGCGACCGGCCACCGGAGGCGAGCAGCACCGACTCGGGGATGTCGTCAGGACCCGGCTCCTCGAACGAGGCGCGGGCGGCCACCGCTTCGGCGAGCGGACCCGCGAACTCGTCCGCCCGCCCGTCGGCCGCGACCGCCGCGAGGTACCGGGCGGCGAGTCCGTCCGCCGGATCGTCGGCGCCGGCGTCGCCGCCCCCCGGGCCGAACGCGTCGGACAGGAAGGACGCGAGGCTGTCCGGGGTGCGGTGGTCCAGGACCAGCCGGGCGGGCAGCTTGCGCCGCAGGACCTGCTCCAGGCGGGTGCGGAGCGCCACGGCGCCCACCGAGTCCATGCCCAGTTCGAGGAAGTCGCGGCGGGCCTCCACGGCCTCCGGGGTGTCGTGCCCGAGGAGTTCCGCGATCTCGGCGCGCACCAGGCCGAGCAGCAGCGCGTGGCGCTCGGCCGCGCTCGCGCCCTGGAGCTCGGCGAGCTCCGCTGCGGCCCGGTCGCGGCCGTCGGCGCCCTGGCCTGCGGCGCGCGCGACCTCGGGAAGCAGGCCGAGGAACGGTTCGTGCCGCCCGGCCACCAGCACCTTCAGATAGGTGTCCCAGTCGATGTCGGCGAGGACCTGGGTGGGCGTGTCCGTGTCGAGGGCCTGGCGGAGCGCGGCGAGGGCCCGCCGCGGGGCGAGCGGCGGCAGGCCGCGCCGCGTCAGGCGCTCGCGCCGCGTCGCCGCCTCCGCCGCCGCCTCGGGCTCGGCGGGCTCCTCGTCCCACACGCCCCAGGCCAGCGAGGTCGCGGGCAGTCCGTCGGCGCGGCGCTGCTCGGCGAGGGCGTCGAGGTAGGCGTTGGCGGCGGCGTGCCCGGCGAGGCCGAGGCCCGCGCCGAGGACGGCGGACACCGACGAGAACAGCACGAAGGCCGAGAGGTCCCGGTGGCGGGTCAGTTCGTGCAGGTGGCGGGCGCCGAGGGTCCTGATGCGCAGGACGGTCTCGAGACGGTCGGGGGTGAGGGTCCCGAGCGCCTCCTCCTCCAGCAGCCCGGCGGTGTGGAAGACACCGGTCAGCGGCGCGTCGTCGGGCAGGGCGTCCAGCAGCTCGGCCAGCGCCTCGCGGTCGGCGAGGTCGATCCGCGCGACCGTGACCCGTGCGCCCGACGTCTCGACCGCGGCGACCAGTTCGGCCGTAGCGTCTCCGTCCCCGCCGTCCGCCGTACCGTCTCCGGTGCCCTCGGGGTCGGTGGTGAGCAGCAGGTGGGCGGCTCCCTGCCGGGCGAGCAGGCGGGCCAGGTGGGCGCCCGGCCCGCTGGTGCCCGCCGTGACGAGGACGGTGCCGTGGACCGCGGACACACCGGCGGCGGTCCGGGAAGGGGTGCGCGGGGCGCGGACGAGCCGGCGGGCGAAGAGCCCGTAGGGCCGAACCGCGAGCCCGCTCTCCTCCACGGGACCGGCCAGGACGGCGGTCAGCCGGAGCAGGTCGCGCCCGGTGGGCGTCTCGGGCAGGTCGACGACCCCGGCCCACAGGTGCGGCACCTCGAGCCGGGCGACCTCGCCGAGGCCCCAGACCTCGGCCTGCGCGGGCGCGTCGACCCGGTCGGCGGCGCCGACCGCGACGGCGCCGCGGGTCACCGACCACACCTGGCGGCCGAGGCCCGCGTCGGACACGGCCTGGAGGAGGAGCAGGGTCCCCGCGAGGCCCTTCGGCAGCGCGGGGCGCGCGGTGTCGGCCGTACCGTCCAGCGGGAGCAGCGACAGCACCCCGGCCGGCGGGTCTCCCTCGGTCGCGGCGCGCAGCCGTGCGGTCAGCTCCGCGCGAGCGTCGTCGGCGGCGACGGTGACGAGGGAGGGACGGGCGCCGCCCGTCACCAGGGCCCGTACGACGTCCTTGACCAGCGGGTCGTCCGCCGCACCTGACGGCACGGCGACCAGCCAGTGGCCGGTGGGCCCGGCGCTGAGGGGGTCTCCCGCCGAGTGCCAGGTCACCCGGTAGCGCAGCGACTCGAGCTCCGCGTCCGCGCGGCTCTCGCGCCGCCAGGAGGCGAGGGCGGGCAGGACGGCGCCGAGCGGTCCGGCGTCGACGCCGAGGGTGGCCGCGAGGGCTTCGAGGTCCTCGCGCTCGACGGTCGCCCAGAACGCGGCGTCGAGGCCGTCGGCGGGGCCGGTGGAACCCTGCCCGGGGATCCCGGAGCTCCCCTCCACCCAGTAGCGGCGGTGCTGGAAGGCGTACGTCGGCAGTTCGGTACGGCGGCCGGCGCGGCCGGCGAACGCGGGGGTCCAGTCCACCCGGACGCCGGCGACGTGGAGTTCGGCGAGCGCCGCGTAGAAGCGCTGCAGACCGCCCTGGTTCCGGCGCAGCGTGCCGGAGACCAGCGGTTCGGCCCCGGCGGCCTCGGCGGTCTCCTCCACGCCGAGGGCGAGCACCGGGTGGGCGCTGGACTCGACGAAGACGTCGAACCCGTCGGCGAACAGCCGGCGGAGCACCGGTTCGAAGGCGACCGGCCGCCGGCAGTTCTCGAACCAGTAGTCGGCGGTCAGTTCGGATCCGTCGAGGACCTCTCCGGTGACCGTGGAGTAGATCGGGACCCGCCCTGCCTGGGGTCGTACGAAGTCCAGCAGGGCGGCGATGCGTGCGCGCAGCCGGTCGACCTGGGGGCTGTGCGAGGCGACGGTGGCCGGGACGATCCGGGCCCGGACCCCGTCGGCGCCGAGCGCGGCGACCAGCTCCCCCAGCGCCTCCGTCTCGCCGGCCACCGTCACCAGGCGCGGACCGTTGAGTCCCGCGACGGAGAGCCGTTCCCCGTACGGCTCGAGCCTCGGCTCCAGTTCGTCCCGGGAGAGGGCGACCGAGGCGACGGCTCCCCGGCCGACGAGCTCGTCGGCGAAGAGCTGCGAGCGCAGCACGATGAGCCGGGCGGCGTCGTCGAGGGTCAGCGCTCCGGTGACGGCCGCCGCGGCGATCTCGCCCTGGGAGTGGCCCACGACGGCGTCCGGTTCGACGCCGTGGGAACGCCACAGCTCGGCCAGCGACACCATGACCGAGAACAGCACGGGCTGGACGATCTCGATGCGTTCGATCGAAGGGGCGCCCTCCCGCTGGCGGAGCACGTCCTCCACGTCCCAGTCGACATGGGCGCCGACGGCACGGGCGCAGGCGCGCAGGCGGTCGGCGAAGACGGGTGAGGTGTCGAGGAGTTCGACGGCCATGCCCGTCCACTGGGACCCCTGGCCGGGGAAGACGAAGACCGTCCGGCCGTGCTCCCGCACCACGCCCGCCACGGACGTGGTGCGGGTCTCGCTCTCGGCCAGGCCGGTCAGCCCGGCCAGGACGGCGGCCGGGGTGGAGCCGAGGACGACGGCGCGGTGGTCGAGGGCGGTGCGGGTCGTGGCGAGCGCGTGGGCGACGTCGGCGAGGTCCTCGCCGGGGCGGGCCTTCAGATGGGCCGCGAGCCGGGCGGCCTGGGCGCGCAGCGCGTGCGGGCTGCGGCCGGAGACGAGGAACGGCAGGACGGGCTGCTCGGCGGGCTGCTCGGCGGGGGGTTCGGCGAGTTCGGCGGCGTCCGTCACCGCGTCGGTTCCGGGGGTTCCGGGGGTTCCGGCTTCGGCGGTTTCGGCGGCGGGGGCCTGTTCCAGGACCACGTGCGCGTTGGTGCCGCTCATGCCGAACGAGGAGACCGCCGAGCGGCGGGGCCGTCCGGTCTCGGGCCAGTCGCGCCGCTCGGTGAGCAGTCGGACCGCGCCCGACTCCCAGTCCACGAACGGCGTCGGCTCGTCCACGTGCAGGGTGTGCGGCAGCACGCCGTGCCGCATCGCCATGATCATCTTGATCACGCCGCCCACGCCCGCGGCGGCGAGCGTGTGGCCGATGTTGGACTTCAACGACCCGAGCCACAACGGCTCACCCGCCGCACGGTCCTGACCGTAGGTCGCCAGCAGCGCCTGCGCCTCGATCGGATCACCCAGCCGCGTCCCCGTCCCGTGCGCCTCCACCGCGTCCACATCCCGCGCAGAGAGCCCGGACTCCGCGAGCGCACGACGGATCACCCGCTGCTGCGACGGACCGTTCGGCGCCGTCAACCCGTTCGACGCACCATCCTGATTCACCGCCGTACCCCGCACCACCGCCAGGACCTTCCGCCCATGACGCAGCGCGTCCGACAGCCGCTCCACCACGAGGACACCCACACCCTCGGCCCACCCCGTACCGTCCGCCGACGCCGCGAACGCCTTGCACCGACCGTCGGAGGAGAAGCCGCGCTGGCGGCTGAAGTTCACGAACTCGGTGGGCGTGGCCAGGATCGTCACGCCGCCCGCGAGCGCGAGAGAGCACTCGTCGCGGCGCAGCGCCTGCACGGCGAGGTCGAGGGCGACCAGGGAGGAGGAGCAGGCGGTGTCCACGGTGACGGCCGGCCCTTCCAGGCCGAGGGTGTACGCGACCCGGCCGGAGACCACGCTGCGCGCGGCGCCGGTCATCCGGTACCCCTCGATCTCACCGGGGGCCTGCTGGAGGGTGAGCTGGTAGTCGTCGGTGACGCATCCGGCGTAGACACCGGTGCTGCTGCCGCGCAGCGTCGCCGGGTCGATCCCGGACCGCTCCACCGCCTCCCAGGACACCTCCAGGAACTGCCGCTGCTGCGGGTCCATCGCCAGCGCCTCGCGCGGCGCTATCCCGAAGAACTCGGCGTCGAACTCGGCGGCCTCGTAGAGGAAGCCGCCCCGGGTGGTGACGGTCCGGCCGGCCCGGTCGGGGTCGGGGTCGTAGAGGTCCTCGTCCCATCCCCGGTCGGTCGGGAAGCCGCCGATCGCGTCGGCGCCGGTCTCCACCACGCGCCACAGGTCCTCCGGTGAGCGCACCCCGCCGGGGAACCGGCAGGCCATCCCCACGACGGCGATGGGCTCGTGGCGCCGGTCCTCGGTCTCCTTGAGGCGGCGGCGTGACTCGGTGAGCTCGACGGTGACGCGCTTGAGGTAGTCCCGGAGCTTGTTCTCGTCGGGTGTGGCGGGTGTGGCGTTCATCCGTTCCTCGCTGATGTCGGGAAGGCTCGCGCTGATGTCGGGTCAGGGCGGGGCCCGCTGCGGTCGGGTCGGGGCAGGGGCCCCGCTGATGCCGGGCGGGGCAGCCGGGCCCCGCCGGTGTCGGCGGGGCGGGACGCTGCCGTGCGGCCGGGTCAGCCGGTGCCGAGTTCGCTGTCGATGAAGGCGAAGATGTCGTCGTCCGACGCCGAGTCCAGGCGTTCGGCGACACCGGCGCCCGGAGCCTCCGCGTCCCGGTCGGCGAGCCGGGCGAGCAGAGACTGCAGGCGGATGCCGATCCGGTCCCGTGCGCCCCGGTCCGCGGAGACCCCGTCCATCAGGGCCTCCAGCCGGTCGATCTCCTGCTCGATGTCCGTGCCCGGCTCCTCCGGGGCGAGTTCGGCGCGCAGGACGGCGGCCACGGCGGCGGGGGTGGGGTGGTCGAAGACGAGCGTCGCGGGCAGCCGCAGGCCGGTCGCGGCACCCAGCCGGTTCCGCAGGGTCACGGCGGACATCGAGTCGAGCCCGAGGTCCTTCAGGGCCTTGCCCGCGGGCACGTCCTCGGGGCCCGAGTGGCCGAGGACGGCGGCGATCTCGGCCCTGACCAGCTCGGTCAGCAGATGGTTCTGCTCCCCCTCGGGCCGTCCCGCCAGCGACGCCCGCAGGGTCTCGGCCGCGGAGTCGGGGGCCCCGGAACCGGTCGCGGCCGGCTCCTCCAGGGCCTGCACGGCCTCCGGCAGGGCGCGCAGCAGCGGAATGCTCCGTACGGCGTCGAGGGCCGGGGCGAACCTGGCCCAGTCCACGTCGGCGACCACGCTGTCGCCGTGCGCCCTGCCGACGGCCTCCAGCATGCCGTCCAGGGCCCGCTCGGGGTCGAGTTCGGCCAGGCCGAGGCGGCGGAGCTGGTCGCGGCGGGCCTGCTCGGCGACCGGGTCGGCGGTGGCGTCGGCGGACACCGCGGTGTCCGCCCAGACGCTCCAGGCGAGCGCGGTCGCGGTACGCCCGCCGGCGCGGCGGTGGTCGGCGAGCGCGTCGAGATGGGCGGCGGCCGCGCCGTACGCGCCCTGTCCGCCGCTGCCCCACACCCCGGCGACCGAGGTGAACAGGACGAAGGCGTCCAGGTCGTCGGCGCCGTCGGCGCCTTCCGGGGCGAGCAGCTCGTGCAGGTGCGCCGCGCCGGCGACGGTGGCGCTCACCGTACGGGCGAACTGTGCCGCGTCCGTCTCGGTCAGCGGGGCCGCGCTCAGTTCGGCGGCGGCGTGGACGACGGCGGTGAGCGGCCGCTCCGCGGGTACGGAGGCGAGCAGGGCGGCCACCGCGTCCCGGTCGCCCAGGTCGCACGGGACGACGGTCACCTCGGCGCCCAGGGCGGTGAGTTCGGCCACGGTCTCGTCGGCACCGGGGGCGGCGGTCCCTGGGGCGTGGGTGAGCACCAGGTGCCCGGCCCCCAGGGCGGCGAGGCGGCCGGCGGCCCGCGCACCCGTCCCCCAGGTGCCCTCGGTGACGAGGACGGTGCCGCGGGGCGTCCAGGTGGCGTCGCCCGCGCGGCCGGCGGTGGCGCGCACCAGGCGGCGTACGAGCGTGCCCGCGGGCCTGATCGCCACCTGGTCCTCGTCGGCGGGGGCGGCGAGGACGGCCGCGAGGCGTCGCAGGTCGTCCGCGTCCGGCGCGGCCGGGAGGTCCACGGCCCCGCCCAGCAGCCGCGGGTGCTCCAGGGCGGCGGTCCGGGCCAGTCCCCACACCTGGGCCTGCGCCGGGTCGGCGGTCAGGTCCTGCCCGCCGGTGCCGACGGCACCTCGGGTCAGGAGCCAGAGGCGGGGCGCGTCGCCCTCCGGCGAAGCGGAGGCGGCGCCGTCGACGCAGGCCTGGATCAGCAGCAGGGTGGCGGTGGTTCCCCGGGTCACGGCCGGGTGCCCGTCGAGCGGGGTCGTGTCGAGGGCGAGCAGCGACAGGACGCCGGCGACCGGGGCGCCGTCCGCCGCCTCGGCAAGCTGCCGGGCGAGGGACGACCGGTCCGCCCGCGTCGGGTCGACGGCGACCCGGACCGGCTGGGCGCCCCGTGCGGCCAGGGCCGTCGTGACCTCGGCCGCCAGGCCGGAGGCGGCGGGAGCCGGGGGCTCGACGACCAGCCAGGTGCCGGTGAGTTCGGTGTCGGCGAGCACGTCGGCGGGCCACCAGACGGCGCGGTAGCGCCAGTTCTCGACGGCGGAGCGCCGGGCGCTGTCCTCGCTCCACTCAGCCAGCGCCGGTACGACGCCGGCGAGCGCGTCGGCCGTCTCCGGACCGAACAGGTCCCGCAGACCGTCGAGGTCCCGCCCCCGCACGGCGGACCAGAACCGCTGCTCCGGGCCGCCGTCGGCGGTCCCGCCGTCGACGGGTGCGGTGGTGTGCTCGAGCCAGTACCGCTTGTGCTCGAAGGGGTACGTGGGCAGCTCGGCCCTCCGGGCGTCGGCGCCCGCGTACAGCACCCGCCAGTCCGTCTCGACGGCCCCGCTCACGTGGGCCTGCGAGATGGCCTCGGCGAGGGTACGGGCCTGAGGCCGGCCGCGCCGCTGGGCGGCGATCAGCAGGGGGGCGGGACGGTCGGGGACCTCGGCCTCGGCGCCGGCTTCGGCGTCCAGGCCCTCCTGCGCCATGGCGGTGAGGACGGCGTCCGGCCCCAGCTCCAGGCAGGTGGTGACGCCGAGGGACCACAGGGTGCGCAGACCGTCGTGGAAGCGTACGGCCCCCCGGATGTGGTCGGCCCAGTACTCCGGGGAGCACGCCTCCTCCGCGGTGAGGAGGCGACCGGTGACGTTGGAGACGATGGGCACGGTCGGCGGGGAGAAGGTCAGCTTGCCCGCGACCGCGCGGAACTCGTCGAGGATCGGGTCCATGTGCGGCGAGTGGAAGGCGTGGCTGACGGTCAGGCGACGGGTCTTCACCCCACGGGTTCCGAGCGCCTCGGCGAGCCCGAGCACCGCGTCCGTGTCACCGGAGATCACCACCGAGCCGGGCCCGTTGACGGCGGCTATCGCCACCTCGTGCTCACGTCCGGCCAGCAGCGGCGCGACCTCGGCCTCCGAGGCCAGGACGGACACCATCGCCCCGTTCTGCGGCAGCGCCTGCATCAGCCTGCCGCGCGCCGCGACCAGCGTGGCCGCGTCGGCCAGCGACAGCACGCCCGAGACATGGGCGGCGACCAGCTCGCCGACCGAGTGCCCCATCAGCGTGTCCGGGCGCACGCCCCAGCTCTCCAGGAGCCGGAACAGCGCCACTTCGTGCGCGAACAGGGCGGTCTGGGTGTACGCGGTGCTGTGCAGCAGGTCGGCGTCCTCGGTGCCGTCCTCGGCGAACACGACCTCGCGCAGGGGGCGTTCGAGCAGCCCGTCCACGGCGTCGCACACCGCGTCGAAGGTGGCGGCGAACACCGGGTGGGTGTCGTACAGTTCGCGCCCCATGCCGGGCCGCTGGCTGCCCTGACCGGTGAAGAGGAAGGCCACCTTCCCGTCCCGGTCGGCCACGCCCGAGGCGAGTCCGGGGGCGGGGCGTCCCTCGGCGAGGGCGAGGAGACCGTCGCGTAGCTCCGCCGTGTCGGCACCGAGCACCACCGCGCGGTGCTCGAAGGCCGGGCGGGCGGCGAGGGAGAAGCCGATGTCGGCGACGGCGGCCAGGTCGGCAGCGTTTTCGGAGAGGTGTTCGGCGAGGTGCTCGCGCAACCGCCGGCCTCCCGCGGCGAGCGCGCCCGGGCTCTTGGCCGAGAGGACGAGGGGCAGCGGCAGCGGCGGCCTGGCCTCGGCCTCCGGAGCACCGTCCGTGGCCTCGGCCGGGGCCTGTTCGAGGACCACATGCGCGTTGGTCCCGCTGATCCCGAACGAGGAGACCGCCGAACGAAGCGGCCGACCCGTCTCGGGCCACGCACGCTGCTCCCTGAGCAGCTCCACCCCTCCCGACTCCCAGTCCACGAACGGCGTCGGCTCGTCCACGTGCAGCGTGCGAGGCAGCACCCTGTGCCGCATCGCCATGACCATCTTGATCACACCGCCCACGCCCGCAGCAGCCTGCGCATGCCCGATGTTCGACTTCAACGACCCCAACCACAACGGCTCACCCGCCGCACGGTCCTGACCGTAGGTCGCCAGCAGTGCCTGCGCCTCGATCGGATCACCCAGCCGCGTCCCCGTCCCGTGCGCCTCCACCGCGTCCACATCCCGAGCAGCGAGCCCGGACTCCGCGAGCGC
>NZ_JBIVDE010000005.1:0-375867 GCF_044746945.1 Streptomyces sp. NPDC090127
TCTCGGGCTTTCCTCCGGGCTTTTTCCCTTCGGTCTTGCGTTTCCGACTCTATCAGATCTTTCCGATCCGATTTCCTCGGTGCTTTCCGGCTTCTTCGGTTTCCCGTTTCGACCTTCCTGCGTTTCCGACTCTATCAGATCCTTTCGGGCCTGATTCCCAGTCAGCGGGGGTTGTCTTCGCGGCTGTTGGGCCGTTCCGACGCTCAAACTCTAGCGGATTTCCCGGGCGCCTCATAATCGAGGCTTTCGAAATGAATTTCGGCATGCCGAAATTCGTCCCGGTTGGGAGATCGTGCTGAGTTGAGGTGCCGCAGTGAGCGGCGGGAGTGGCTGTCGCAGAACCGTTCCGGCCCCGTGACAACTCGGAGAACACTACGGATACGGCGGGGGCGTGTCAACCCCCCTCCGGTGGCCCCTCCCGTGGCCCCCGCGGTGCCGATCGCCAGGCGTCCGGCCGGCCGGATCAGTCCAGGTCGGTGAGACGGCCGCCCGCGTCCGGCTGGGTGTGCTCGACCCTTCGGAGGAGGCGGATCAGCATGTCGCCGAGGCCGGCGCGCTCGTCGACCGTCAGGTCCTGGAGGAGCTCCTCCTCGAAGTCCGTCGCCATGCGCATCGCCTCCAGCCACTTCGTGCGGCCCTCGTCCGTCAGCTCCACGATCACCCGGACGCGGTTGGACTCGTCGCGGTCGCGGGTGACCAGGCCCTCGCCCGCCATGCGGTCGATGCGGTGGGTCATCGCGGCCGGGGTCAGGCCGAGCCGCTTGGCCAGCTCGCCGGGGCCCAGTCGATAGGGGGCGCCGGCCAGGACGAGGGTCTTGAGGACCTCCCACTCCGCGTTGCTGATGCCGAGGTCGGACAGCTGGCGTCCGTACGCCACGTTCATACGTCGGTTCAGCCGGCCGAGGGCCGAGACCACCTTCTCGACCTGGGGGTCGAGGTCCCGGTACTCGCGCTGGTAGGCCGCGATCTGCTCGTCGAGGGTCGGCTCCCCCAGGGACTGCGGGCCGGACTGCTCGGGGTTGTCGGACATGCGGGGAGTGTCCCACAGAGTTCGTTGGCGTTGAAGTCCTTCCATGTGTATTGTTAAGGATCTAATTTTAGTTTCGAAGTCTTCAGGGTTCAGTCCTACAGGGGTGAACCCGCGATCGAAGTGGGTGAGCGTGACCAAGGCGATGGGTGCAGCGATGCGCCGGATCCAGGCAGGCAGCGCGCTGAGCGCGTTCGGACTCGGCTTCACCGTTCCGTACCTCTATGTGTATGTCGCTCAGGTGCGGGACCTGGGCGCGACCACGGCGGGCATCGTGCTCGCCGTCTTCGCCATGGCCGCACTCGTCGTCCTGCCCTTCAGCGGACGCGCGATCGACCGGCGTGGCCCCGTCCCCGTCCTGCTCGTCGCCGCCGTGCTCGCGTCGCTCGGCGCGCTGGGCATGGGGCTCTCGGGCAGCGTGCCCGCCGCCGTCGGCTCCGCCGCGCTGCTCGGCGCCGGTACGGCCGTGATGCAGCCGGCGCTCGCCACGATGATCGTCTGGTGCTCCGACCCGACCACCCGGACCCGGTCCTTCGCCATGCAGTTCTTCCTGCAGAACCTGGGACTCGGCGTCGGTGGCCTGATCGGCGGGCAGCTCGTCGACGCCGGCCGCCCGGGCAGCTTCCTGCTGCTCTTCTCGATCGAGGCGGCGATGTTCCTCGTCCTCGGCGGCATCGTGACGACCGTCCGGATGCCGGGTTCGCCCGCCCTGCGGGACGCCCGTCCCGCCGGCGCGCGGAAGGGCGGCGTCCGGGCGCTGCTCGGCCACAAAGCCATGGTGCAGCTGTGCGTCCTGGGCTTCGTCCTCTTCTTCGCCTGCTACGGACAGTTCGAGTCGGGTCTCGCGGCGTACGGCACCGAGGCCGCCGGGATCGAGCCGTCGACGCTCGGGATCGCGCTCGCCGCCAACACGGCCGTCATCGTCGTCGCCCAGTTCGTGGTGCTGAAGTTCGTCGAGCGCCGGCGCCGCAGCCGGATGATCGCCGCCGTCGGTCTCATCTGGGCCGTGGCGTGGGTGATCGCCGGGTACGCGGGGCTCGGGCACGGCAGCCAGGCGATGGCGACCGCCGCGTTCGTCTCCACGTACGCCCTCTTCGGGCTCGGCGAGGCGATGCTGTCGCCGACCGTGGCGCCGCTGGTCGCGGACCTCGCGCCGGAGTCGATGGTCGGTCAGTACAACTCGGCGTTCGCCCTGGTCAAGCAGCTCGCGCTGGCCGTCGGCCCGGCTGTGGGCGGGCCCATGGGGGCCGCGCTGCACGGTCCGTACATCGTGACCTTCGTGCTCTTCTCGCTCGGGATCACGTTCCTGGCGGTGCGGCTCGGCCGGCAGCTCACGCCCGTGCAGGACCAGCCGTACCTCGCCGTCAAGGTCTCGCGCGTCGTCGCGAGGCACCAGCCGGAGAAGACGAGCGTCCCCGCCTAGGGAGTTTCCGGAAAGTATGGCCGTCCGCCCGCAGGGCAGGGCGCCGGACTTTCCGGACACGACCTAGTCGGGCAGGGCGAACTCGCACCAGACCGCCTTGCCGCCTCCCGGCGTCCGGCGGCTTCCCCAGGACGAGGCGATCGTCGCGATGATCGAGATCCCGCGACCCGCCTCGTCCTCCGTCTCCGCCCTGCGGCGGCGCGGCAGATGGTCGTCCCCGTCCGTGACCTCGATGATCAGTCGCCGGTCGGTACGGCGCAGCCGCAGCCGCATCGGCGGGGTGCCGTGCTTCAGGGAGTTCGCCACCAGCTCACTGGTGGCGAGGACGCCGAGATCACGCAGCTCCACCGGGAAGCGCCAGCTGGAGAGGACGCCCGAGGCGAAGGCACGCGCGCGTGGGGCCGCCTCCACACCGCCCAGCAGCTCCAGCGCCGCGTTGTGGAAGAGCTCCGCGTCGGCTCCCTTGCGGGAGGGGTGCTGGACCACCAGGACGGCCACGTCGTCGTCGTGCTCGGCGGTGACGCCGAGCGAGCGCAACAGCCGGTCGCAGACGACCTGCGGGGTGCCGAGGGCTCCGGAGAGCGCGCGCTCCAGGGCGGCGACTCCCTCGTCGATGTCCTCGCGGCGCCGCTCCACGAGTCCGTCCGTGTAGAGGACGGCGGTGGAGCCCGGCGGCAGGGCGATGGCGCCGGAGGTGTGCAGCCAGCCGCCGGTGCCCAGCGGGGGCCCGGTGGGGTCCTCGGCGCGGCGGACCGAGCCGTCCTCGTCCCTGACGAGGATCGGGAGGTGCCCCGCGGAGGCGTAGACGAGCTTGCCCTCGTTCGGGTCGTGGACCGCGTAGACGCAGGTGGCGATCTGGCTGGCGTCGATCTCGGCGGCGAGGCCGTCGAGCAGCTGGAGCACCTCGTGCGGGGGCAGGTCCAGCCGGGCGTAGGCCCGGACGGCGGTGCGGAGCTGGCCCATGACGGCGGCGGCGCGCACCCCGCGGCCCATCACGTCCCCGATGACCAGGGCGGTGCGTCCGGCGCCCAGGGTGATGACGTCGTACCAGTCGCCGCCGACGGCCGCGTCCGTGCCGCCGGGCTGGTAGGTGGCGGCGATCCGCAGGTCGTCGGGCTGCTCCAGTTCCTGCGGGAGCAGGGAGCGCTGGAGGGTGACGGCGGTCTCGCGGTGCCGGCGCTCGCTGGCCCGCAGCCGCTCGGCGGCCTCGGCGTGGTCGGTCACGTCGGCCGCGTGGACGAGGACGCCGCCGCCCTCGAAGCGCGGGGAGTCCACCGGCAGGCAGGTGACCGTGTACGAGCCGCCGTCCTGGGTCTTGCGGGACTTGACCGTGCGGGGCTTTCCGCTGCGCAGGACCTGGTCCATGAGCGGCAGCAGGCCCAGCTCCTCGGCCTCGGGACAGGCCTCGGCGACGGTGGCCCCGGCGGGGCGGGGGCCGAAGGCGGCGGCGTAGGCGTCGTTGACGTACGCGATGCGGTGCTCGGGGCCGTGGGCGAGGGCGACCAGGCCGGGGAGGCGGCCGATCATCTCCCGCGCGGAGAAGTCCTCCAGGAGGGGGACGTCGCCGGGGAGGTGCTCAGGCCGCTGCTCGTACTCACCGCGGGCCGCGGGCACGGAGCCTTCGGTCCCCCGCGCGGCCGTGCGGCGCTGCGTGCCGGGGAGTCGGGCGCTCCAACGGGTGAAGTTCACGGATCTGTATGCCTCGTGGTTTGTTGGCCGTGCTGAGTCACTCTGTGCAGGTGTGAGCCCACCTATGGTCACACGTCCAGTGTGACCGACCGCACTGACATCGGTGTCAGCCGGGCTTGGGCCCTTCCTCGGGGAGGTCGTCGGGCCCGTTCTTCGGGCCGGTCACGGGGGGCGGGGGCGCGGCGGCGAGTGCGAACTCGGCGCGCGGGTGTTCCAGCGAGCCGAGCGAGACGATCTCCCGCTTGAACAGGCCGGAGAGGGTCCACTCGGCCAGCACGCGCGCTTTCCTGTTGAAGGTCGGGACGCGGCTGAGGTGGTAGGCGCGGTGCATGAACCAGGCGGGGTAGCCCTTGAGTTTGCGTCCGTAGACGTGGGCGACGCCTTTGTGGAGGCCGAGGGAGGCGACCGAGCCCGCGTACGCGTGGGCGTACTCCTTGAGCGGCTGCCCGCGCAGGGAGGCGGCGACGTTCTCGGCGAGCACCTTGGTCTGGCGTACGGCGTGCTGCGCGTTCGGCGCGCACTCCTTGCCCGGCTCGTCCGCCGTGACGTCGGGGACGGCCGCCGCGTCTCCGGCCGCCCAGGCGTGCTCGACGCCCTCGACGGAGAGGCGTGCGGTGCACTTGAGCCGGCCGCGCGCGTCGAGCGGCAGGTCGGTGGCGGCGAGGACGGGCGCGGGCTTCACGCCGGCGGTCCAGACGACCGTACGGGTCGGGAAGCGGCTGCCGTCGCTGAGGACGGCGACCCGGTCCTCGCAGGACTCCAGCCGGGTCTCCAGCCGTACGTCGATGTTCCGGGCGCGCAGCTCGCGGATCGCGTACGTGCCCATCTTCTCGCCGACCTCGGGCAGGATCCGGCCCGTGGCCTCGACCAGGACCCACTTCAGGTCCTCCGGCTTGATGTTGTGGTAGTACCGCGCCGTGTAGCGGGCCATGTCCTCCAGCTCGGCGAGCGCCTCCACGCCCGCGTAGCCGCCGCCGACGAAGACGAAGGTGAGGGCGGCGTCGCGCAGGTCCGGGTCGCGGGTCGAGGAGGCGATGTCCATCTGCTCGATGACGTGGTTGCGCAGGCCGATGGCCTCCTCGACGGTCTTGAAGCCGATGCCGTGGTCGGCGAGGCCGGGGACCGGGAGGGTGCGGGAGATCGAGCCGGGCGCGATGACCAGTTCGTCGTAGCCGAGCTGGATGGTCCCGGTGCCCTCCTCGTCGGTGGCGAGGGTGGAGAGCGTCGCGGTCCGCTTGGCGTGGTCGACGGCGTGGACCTCTCCGATGACGATCCGGCAGGCGGGCAGGACCCGGCGGAGCGGGACGACGACATGGCGCGGGGAGATCGAGCCGGCCGCGGCCTCGGGGAGGAACGGCTGGTACGTCATGTACGGCTCGGGTGTGACCACCGCGATCTCGACGGAACCGCTTCTGAGCTCGGCCTTGAGCAGCCGCTGCAGACGCAGCGCGGTGTACATACCGACGTAGCCACCGCCGACAACGAGAATGCGCGCAGGTTCGGTCACTGTCCCATGACGCAACGCCGTTCGGGGTTTGTCCACAGCCCCGGCAAATTGTGTGACCGGAGGTGCGCGGGGGCACGGGGTGGCGCACACCGGGGGTACAGCGGGAAGTACGCAGGTCAGCCCCGGCGGGAGGGGTGGCGCGGTAGCCCGGAATCGGGAGAGTTCAGGCCCTTGCTCCGATCGGGGGGCGCACCGTGCGGAACTCCCCCTTCTGAATTGACCTCGACTCAACTATGTTCGTACCTCATCGGGGTTTCGGCTCGCGGCGCGCAGACCAGAGCGCCGCGCGGAGAGCCGGCCCCGTGTCAGGGCGGGGAGTCTCCGGGGGGAGACATCATGAGCGGGGGAACGCTTATGCACATGCAGGATTCGCGGTGGCAGGCTGTCGTCGGCACGACGGACAGCTCGTTCGACGGACGTAGTGCGGGTGTGAGCACGGGTACGGGTACGGGTACGGCCATGGGTACGGCCGCCGGCTCGGGTGCGGTGTCGGGCCCGGGTGTCGGCGCGGTCTCCGGTGCGGCCATCGGATCGTCGGCGCAGGTCGGCCGGTCGGCGCCGCTGCGGGTGGACGCCCAGCGCAATCTGGAGCACGTGCTGCGCGCGGCGCGCGAGGTCTTCGGCGAACTCGGCTACGGCGCACCGATGGAGGACGTGGCCCGGCGTGCCCGGGTCGGCGTCGGCACGGTGTACCGCCGGTTCCCGAGCAAGGACGTGCTGGTACGTCGGATAGCCGAGGAGGAGACCTCCCGGCTGACCGAGCAGGCGCGCACCGCTCTCGGGCAGGAGGACGAGCCCTGGTCGGCGCTCTCCCGGTTCCTGCGGACCTCGGTGGCCTCGGGCGCGGGGCGGCTGCTGCCGCCGCAGATACTGCGGGTCGGTGTGGACGCGGACGAGTTGCTGCTGCCGGCACCGACGGCCGAGGACGCGGCCCGGGTGCCGCACCAGCGGGGCTTCGGGGACTCGGCCGAGGCGCGGATGGCCGCGCCGCGCGCGGTGCCGGGTGCCGAGCTGGAGCACGCCGGTGCGGCGGAGCTCCTGGAGGTCGTCGGACGGCTGGTGGACCGGGCCCGTGAGGCGGGCGAGTTGAGGGCGGACGTGACCGTGGCGGACGTCCTGCTCGTCATAGCCACGGCGGCGCCCGCGCTGCCGGACCCGGCGCAGCAGGCGGCGGCCTCGGCACGGCTCCTCGACATCCTGCTGGAGGGCCTCCGCTCGCGATAGCGGGCGGTGTGGGGCCGCTCGCGGGAGCCGGCGAGGTAGGGGCCGCTCGCGGGAGCCGGCGGGGTAGGGGCCGCTCGCGGGTGTCCGGTTCGGCGGTGCGGGCCGACCGTCGAGCATGGCACGAACGAGTGAGCGGTTACGCCCGGATACGGGAAGTCGCCCCGGACGAGTGGTAAGTGGACGCGAGAGTTCAGCGGGCCGGGGCTCTGTGGCACGCTGGGCCGGTGGTCGGGTCTGAGCGTGTGTACGGGGGCTTCCGCGATGAGCGGTGACGGTCGGGACGAGCCTCTGGGCAGCGGCGGTGACACGGAGACCGGGGGCCACCCCTCGCGGCACGTACCGAGCCAGGGCGGCCCCGGCGGATCGTCCGGCGGGCCCAAGAGCCAGGTTCCGGGGTCCGGTTCGAGCACGCCTGTCGTTTCGGGTGGCTCCGGGAGCGGGTTATCGCCGGGCCCGTCCCCATCGTCGCCGTCTCCGTCCCCGTCGTCTCCGTCCCCGTCGTCGCCGACGGGTGAGCCGGTGGTGCCGCAGCAGCGGGAGAGGGGCGCTGCCAGGACGGCCGCCGCCGCGGCGGACGCGTACGACACCGTCCTGCCGCCTCCGGTGGAGCTGCCGCCCTCCGACGCCGATCTCGTCCAGCTGATGCGCGACGGCGACGACAGCGCGTACGAAGAGCTGTTCCGTCGCCACTCCGACGCCGTGCGCCGCTACGCCAGGACCTGTTGCCGCGACGCGCACACCGCCGACGACCTGACCGCGGAGGTGTTCGCCCGTACGCTCCAGGCGGTACGGGGCGGGGCGGGGCCCGAATACGCGGTCCGCGCCTACCTGCTGACCACGGTCCGGCGGGTGGCGGCGAACTGGACGCGCACACAGAAGCGCGAGCACCTGGTCGAGGACTTCGCGCTGTTCGCGGCGCAGGCCGCCCGCTCGTCCGAAGTCTCCGACCAGACGCCGTCGTTCGGGGCCGGCCTTGACCTCGGCGCGGACGTCCAGGCCATGCACGAGGCCGAACAGTCGCTGGCGATGCAGGCGTTCCGGTCGCTGCCCGAGCGGTGGCAGGCCGTGCTGTGGCACACCACCGTCGAGGAGGAGTCGCCCAGCGAGGTCGCGCCGCTCTTCGGGCTGACCGCCAACGCCACCGCCGTGCTCGCCAGCAGGGCCCGCGAGGGACTCAAGCAGGCGTACCTCCAGGCGCACGTCAGCCAGTCCCTTACGGCGGGCGGCGACTGTGCCCGCTATGCCGACCGGCTCGGCGCGTACGCGCGCGGAGGCCTGCGGATGCGGGCCGAGCGCGGGCTGCGCAAACACCTGGAGGAGTGCGCCCGGTGCCGGCTCGCCGCCGGTGAGCTGGAGCACGTGAACGCCGGGATCCCCGCGCTGCTGCCGGTCGCCGTCATCGGCTGGTTCGCCGCCGGGTTCTCGCTCAAGGCCGCCGGTGTCGTGGCGGGCGGGGTCGCGGGCGCCGCCGGCGCGGGTGCGGCCGCCGCCGCGACGGGCGCGGGCTCGTCGAGTACGGTCGGCGGGTCCTCCGCCGCCGTGGCCGAAGGGCTCGGCGCGCCCGCGAAGGCGGGTCTCGCGGCGGCCGTCGCCGTCGCCGCGACCGCCGGACTGGTCTGGGCGTTCGCCGGCGACCCCGAGCCGGTCGCGAAGCCCGAAGCCACGCCGCCGGCCGTCGCGCCCGTCGTCCCGGCGGAACCGACACCGCCGCCGAAGCCGACCCCCAAGCCCACGCCGCCCGCCCCACCCGCCGTCGAGGAGCCCGAGCCGACTCCGACCCCCACGCCCCCAACGACGCCCACGCCGGAGCGGGTGAAACCCAGCCCGACGCCGACGCCGGCGAAGCCCCGCCCGACGCCGACTCCCGCCCCGCCCAAGCCGACGCCGCCACCCACGCCGACTCCCGCCCCGCCGACCGTCTACCAGGTCAACCAGCTGGACTACGGCGTCTTCGGCGACGGCACGAAGCCCGAGGTGCGGCTCGGCGACAGCGGCTGGATGTGGCAGCGCGACGGACTGGCGATCGGCGGCACCCGGTACGGGCACGGCGTGAGCGTGCACGCGCCGTCCGCGCTCGTGATCGACCTCAACCGGCGGTGCACCAGCTACGACGCGCTCGTCGGCGTCGACGACCTGACCGCGCCGATCGGCCTCGGAGGCGTCCGCTTCTCCGTCTACGGGGACGGTGAACGGCTCTGGCGCTCCCCTGTCGTCGAGTCGGGCGATCCCGCGATCCCGGTCCACGTCGGCATCGCCGGACGCACGACGCTCCGCCTCGTCGTGGAGGAGACCTCGCCATGGGGCCGGGTCGCCGTCGCGGACTGGGCGCAGTCCCGGATCGGCTGCGCCTGAGCCGAGGGCTCGGGCAGGCTGCGGGCCGGAGACGAGGGATCAGGCGGGCTCGCGGGGCGCGAGGCGAGGGATCAGGCGGGCTCGTGGGACGTAGGCGAGGGCTCAGGCGGGCTCGTGGGACGACACGTAGCGGGCTCGCGGGGCGCGGGGCGAGGGATCAGGCGGGCTCGCGGGGCGCGAGGCGAGGGCTCGGGCGGGCTCGCGGGCCGTAGGCGAGGGATCAGGCGGGCTCGTGGGACGACACGTAGCGGGCTCGCGGGGCGCGGGGCGAGGGATCAGGCGGGCTCGCGGGGCGCGAGGCGAGGGCTCGGGCAGGCTCGCGGGACGGAGGCGAGGGCTCAGGCGGGCTCGTGGGACGACACGTACGCGTCCACCAGGGCGATGACCTCGTCGAGGGTCAGCCGGGAGCCCTCGGCGTGAGCGTGCTCCGTGGCGGCCTCGCCGAGTTCCGCGCGGGCCCGGGCCCGCACGGTCTCGACCTCGCGGAGTTCGGGGACCGAGCGGGGGATCGCCGCGCGCCAGGTGTCGACGGCGGACAGGACCCGGACCGCGACCGGGAGCGCGCCGTCGAGGCTGAGCACGGTCGCCAGGCCCTCGCCCAGCTGGGCGACGACGAAGTCGGCGCACTCGGCCTGCCGGGTGAGGCGCAGGGCCTCGACCGCCTGCGCCACGGCCTCCGCGCCGCCGCCCTCCTCCGCGAGCACGCGCGCGGAGAACCCGAGTACGGCGGCGGTGAAGTGCGGGGGCGGTGTGCCGGTGAGGACCAGCTGGTTCGCCGCGTCCATGTGGGCGCGGGCGGAGCGGACGTCGCCGCGGTAGAGGGCGAGGACGGCCCTCATGAACCGGAGAAACGTCTCCGTGTCGTCGATGTGGTGGTGCGCGGCCTCCGCCTCGGCCTCCGCCAGGCCCTTCTCGGCGGCCTCCACGTCACCTTCGCGGTAGGCGAGTTCGGCGAGCCGGGCGATCAGGAACGGGGACTCGGCGTACGCGCCGACCTCGCGGGCGAGGCCGAGAGCCTCCTCGTACGCTCCCGCCGCCTCCTTGTACCGGCCGCGCATCATGTACGCCTCGCCCGCCGCGCTCGCCACCTGTGCCCGCATCCAGCGGTCGCCGACCCGGCGGGAGAGGACGCGCAGTTCGGCCAGGTCCTCGTCCACGCCGGACATCTCGCCGGGCATGTCGATCACCAGGTGGGTACGGAACATCATGCTGACGCCGAGTTCCCACTCCCCGCCGTACCGACGGCAGATCTCGACGGCGGTGTCGAGCATCTCGCGCAGGACGGGAGGCTCCTCCGTGAGGAACGCCGTGAACGGCCACAGGAGCCCGGGGAAGCGGGCCGACTCGGGGCCGGGGTGCTCGCCGAAGGCCTTGCGCACCCGCACCACGAGCGCGGCGCCCTCGGGGTCCGCGCGCAGGTCGGCGGCCGTACGGTTCTCCACGACGAGGAAGAACGACAGCATGCGCAGCCGCATGCGGGGCCAGTGGCGGGGGTCGGCCGGGTCGGCCGGGTCCTCGCCGAGCCGGAGCGTGCGCTCGACCCAGACCAGGCCCTCGGGACGGTAGTTGCGGAGCCACCAGAACCAGCCCATGGCGAAGACGAGGCGATGGGCCGCGGCTTCGTCCGGGTCGGCGCCGGTGGCGCGGTGGAGGGCGGCGCGTATGTTGCCCAGGTCGGTCTCGATCCGCCGGATCCAGGGGAGTTGCTCGCCCGAGCGGAGGAGGGGTTCGGCGCGCTCGGCGAGGGCCGTGAAGTACGCGGTGTGGGCGGCCTCCGCGGCGGCGCGGACGTCGGGCCGTTCGGCGGCGCGTTCGACGGCGTACTCGTGGATGGTCTCCAGGAGGCGGTAGCGCATCTCGCCGTCGTCGGTGGGGGCGGCGACGACGAGGGACTTGTCGACGAGTGCGCCGAGAGTGTCGGCGGCATGCGGGGCGAGGGCCTCGGCGGCGGCCAGGTCCCAGCCGCCGGCGAAGACGGAGAGCCTGCGGAGCAGGGTGCGTTCGTCGGCGTCGAGGAGTTCCCAGGACCAGTCGACGACGGCGCGGAGCGTCTGCTGGCGGGGCAGGACGGTGCGGCTGCCGGAGGTGAGGAGACGGAATCGGTCGTCGAGCCGGTCGGCGATCTGGCGCGGGGTGAGCAGGCGGAGCCGGGCGGCGGCGAGTTCGATGGCGAGGGGAAGGCCGTCGAGGCGGCGGCAGATCTCGGCCACGGCGTCGCGGTGGCTGTCGTGAGCGGGGGTACCGGCGTGAGCGGGGGTACCGGCGTGAGCGGAGGTACCGGCGTGAGCGGAGGTACCGGCGTGAGCGGAGGTACCAGCGTGGGCGCCGCTGCCCTCGCGGCCGGGGGTTCCACCGTGGCCGGGCGTACGGCCGAAGTCGGGGCGTACGGCGCAGGCGCGTTCGGCGAAGAGCTGGTGGGCCGGGTCGGGGGGCAAGGGTTCGACCGGGCGGACCGTTTCTCCGGGAACGCCGAGAGGCTCCCGGCTGGTGGCGAGGACGCGCAGCCGGGGGCAGCGGGTGAGGAGGGCCTCGGCGAGGGCGGCGGCGGCGCCGACGACGTGCTCGCAGTTGTCGAGGACGAGGAGGAGGGAACGCGGCGCGAGGTGCTCGACGAGCCGGTGGGTGGGGTCGTCCTGGGGGACCTGGCCCTCGCGGCTGATCAGGTTGGTCTCGCGGAGCCGGAGCGCGGAGAGCACGGCACCGGGCACGGCGTCGGGATCGTCGAGCGGCGCCAGCTCCACGAGCCAGGCGCCGTCGGGGAAGGGGTCGGCGTGGGGGGCGTGGGGGGTGTGGGGGGCGTGCGGTGCATGGGGGGCATGCGGGGCATGCGGGGCATGCGGGGCGTGCGAGGGGCCGTCGCCGCCGCGGGAGCCGTAGCCGTCGCCTTCGCCGTATCCGTCGCCTTCGCGTGTGGCGGCCTCGTCCCACGTGCCCGCATGGCCCCGTCCGCCCGCGTCACCCCGTCGGCCCGGGAGAGCGCGGGCCGCGAGGGCGGCTTCCTCGGCCAGGCGGGTCTTGCCCGAGCCGCCGGGGCCGGTGAGGGTGACGAGGCGGGAGTGGGTGAGGTCGGCGCGGAGGGCGGCGAGTTCGGGCTCGCGGCCGACGAAGGAGGTGAGGCGGGGCCGGATGTTTCCGGCCTCGCGGGGCTGCGGCGCCGCTGTCGGGCGGAGGAGTTCGCGGTGGAGGGCGGTGAGTTCGGCGCCCGGGTCGGTGCCGAGGCCCTCGGCGAGCGCGCGGCGGGCGTCCTCGTACGCGGCGAGGGCGTCGGCCTGCCGGCCCTCGGCCCGCAGGGCGCGGATGAGGTGGGCGCGGAAGCCTTCGTCGTACGGGTACGCGTCGGTCAGCTCGGACAGCTCCGGTACGAGTCCGTCGACGGCGCCGCGCCTGAGGTCGGCCTCCACGCGCTGCCGGAGCGCGGCGAGTCGCTGGGCCTCGGGTCGCACGCGCGCGTGCTCGGGCAGGTCGGCGAGGGCGGGGCCGCGGAAGAGGGCGAGGGCGGTGCGGAGGAGGTCGGCCGCGCTCGCGGGGTCGTCGGCGTCGAGGCGGGCCGTGGCGTCGCGGACGTGGCGCTCGAAGACGTACAGGTCGATGTCGTCCGGTCCGGCGTCGAGGCGGTAGCCGGGGCCGGGCGTGGACTCGACGGCCTCCCGCCCGACGATCCGGCGCAGCCGCCCGACGAGGGCCTGGAGGGCGGCCGGCGCGTCCAGCGGGGGCTCGTCGCCGTACACGTCGTCGACGAGCTCGGCGACGGTCGCGGCCCGCCCGCCGCGCAGCGCGAGCGCGGCGACCAGCGCCCGGAGCCTGGCACCGCCCAGGGGGAGGGGCGTGCCGTGGGCGTCGAGCGCGAGGGTGGAACCGAGGATCAGATACCGCACGCGGGCCATTGTCGCCGCGCGCGTGCCGCTGCGCCTCGGGGTTTAACCGGGCGCGGCGCGGGGCGTCGGAACGCGGAGGTGTCGAGTGCGAAGCCGAGGGGGTACGGGAGAGCACGGGCGTCCCCGGCTTGTGGCTGGACGTGTGCGCGTGGTCGTCGGCCGGCGGTTGGCGTTCACTCGAGCGAGCGTGCTGTCACGATCACCCCGCGCCCGTCCCCACCTCCCGCCCGCCGCCGTCCCCGCCCCCTCACGCGGGCAGCGATCTCCGGGTCGCCGGGATCAGGGGGCCTACCACCGCCGTGCGTGGGCGTGGGGCCGCCGTGCCCGTCCAGCAGGTGCCTCGGCGGGCCAGGAGGCGACGGAGCCAGAGTTCGGTGGAGACCAGGTCGGCGAGGCCGTCCAGGGGGATCGGGTCGCCGTCGGCCGCCGCGTGGAGGGCCTTGCGGACCACGCGGGCCTCGATCAGGCCCGCGTCGGCGAGGAGCGGGGCGTCGAAGAGGGCCAGCAGGTTCGGGAGCGCGGCGCGCAGGCCCGCGCGGACCGCGGCGGCCGGGACCGCGGGGTTCGGGGCGCCCCAGCCCGGCGGGATGTCGTGGACGCCCGCGCCCGCGAGGACCGTGCGCAGGACCTGCGCCCGGGCGCCCGGCTGGACCCGCAGCGACTCGGGCAGGTCGCGGCAGGCCCGTACCACCTGGTTGTCCAGGAACGGGGCGTGCAGCCGCTGGCCGCGGATCTCGGCCGCCTGTTCCAGGACCCGGTGGTCGGCCGCCGCCCGGGCGAGCGCCGCACGCGCGCGTGCCTCCCCCGGCCGCTGCACCGACGTCGGCAGCGTCGCCGCCCGGGTCAGGCGAACCGATACTTCGGCCAGCGCCTCCCCCGTCAGCCACCGCGCCGCAGGCCCCGGCCGCGACCAGGTCAGCGCGGAGAGCGACGCCTCCACCGGGCCGTACGCCCCCGGCCCCGGCCGGTTCGCGTCCAGGAGCAGGGCCGCCGCCGCCTCCAGGCCGGTCCGGTAGGGCGTCCGCGCGAGCCGTCGCGCCGCCCGGTAGACCGTCAGCGGGACCAGCAGCGAACCCGCCGACGGCCCCGTGGCCCTGGCCAGCGCCGTCACCGGCCGTACGAGCGACCTGCGGCGACGATCCATCAGCAGGTCCGCGAGGCGAGCCGGGTGCGCGTCCAGGACCTGCCGGGCGCCCAGGCCCGTGAAGTGGTCCGCGCTGCCGCCCGCGAGCCGCCGCCGGTGCCGGTCGGCGACGACCAGCGAAGGCCCGGGCTCGTCGGTCAGGGGCCCCTCGAGCTCCGCGTACGGCAGCGCTTCCTCGCCCGCCGCCACGACCACGTGGTGCAGCCGCGGGTTCGCCGCGATCGACCTGGCCCGTTCCAGCTCCTCCTCGCGGTCCGGACCGCCCCCGCTCGTCAGGTCGTTGAAGGTGACCGCCAGCAGCCGCTCCCCGGCGCCCGTGCCGTGGCCGAGGATCGTCCCCGGCACCCCCGGCAGGCCGGCCGCGAGGAGCGCGAGCGTGCCGGACGCGCTGCCGCCGGAGAGGTCCGCCCCGATGCCGGGCGCGGGGCCGCCGCCCCGGGCCGCCCGCCGCTCGGCGGGTCCCATGCCGGGGACGGGCCCCGGGTCCGGAAGCGGCGCCTCCGGTGCGTGCCGGGGCGCCGTGAGTCGGGCCCGTACGGCGTCGACCAGCGCGTCCCGTACGCCCTCCACCGCCCGCCGGGGCTCGACCTCGGCCGCCGCGACGGCGAGCGAGGCCACCGCTTCGTACCCGGTGATCTCGCGCGAGCCCTCCCGGAGGATCAGCGCGTGCCCGGGCGGCACCCGTCTCACCCCCTCGTACGGTGTCGAGTCCCGCAGCGCCTCCGGGGTCTCCGGGCAGGCGAGCAGCGCGGCCAGGTGGCCGATGTCGAGCTGGGCCTCGATGAGGTCGGCGAGGGGCAGGGCGGCCGTCGCGTACGCCGTGCCGCCCGCCCACGGGGCGTGGAACACCGGCCGTGCGCCCGCCAGATCGCCGGTCACGGTGACACGGCGCCCGGCCCGTACGACGGCCGTGTAGCTGCCCGCCCAGGCGGTGAGATGGCGCAGCGCGCCCCCGCGCGCGGTGAGCAGCCCGACCCTCAGCGCCTCGTCGCTCGCGGCGCAACACCCCAGGACGGCGAGGCGGGTGTGCGCGTCGACGCTGATCACGCGGACCTCGTCGGGGCGCCAGTCGCCGACCGCCCACAGCGGATCGGGGTCGCCCCACAGCAGTTGGGCGCCCACGGGTTGCACCGTGCGCCCCTCGGACGCCGGGTCACCCACGGCACCGGCCGAACCGGCCATCCCCGGCGTCCCCGGCATCCCTGCCCACCCGCCGGCACCAGCGGTACCAGAGGTAACCGTCGGGCCGAAGGTCGCGGCGACACTGCTCCAGCCCACCAGCCATCGCATCGGCGCCTCCACGTCGGTTCAGTGGAGGAACATGCTGCCACGACAACCGCGCACGCAGGGGGCTCCGGGCGCGCGTCCGCACATGCGAATGCGCCCCTGGCATGGGCCAGTTGACAGCGGCTCGGCGACCGTCGCCATTCGGCCATTCTCAGCGGCACGGATCCGGTACCACGAGCGGTCGGCGCCCGGCCGGCGCTTCGCCGGCACGTCACCGGTCCGCCGTCCGCGTTCTCCGTCCGCGCCCCGTCGGTGTTCCCGCGGCGCTCCCGCCGGTGGGCCCTCGGCAGTCCGGGAGGCGCTGTACGCCTCCCGGAACCGTCCGCCGCCCGCGGGGAAAGGGGCGACGGTATCCCCCAGCCCACCGGTTCACAGCCCAGTGGGCCGACCCACGCAGGACTCATGGAAGCGCTCCCGCACCGAGCGGACGAGAGCGCACGGCCGGGCGCACGGCCACACACCCGGAGCACGCGCCCCGGGGCGCCCCACGAGCGCCCCGGGCGCTCCCCGAGCGCCGGACACCACGGGATCAACCGACGCCGCTACGCCATCTGTCGGCCATCCGTCTGTTCCCACAACAATCCCGCCATACGGAACACCGCCCCTTAACGGTAGGGATGCGGCGAACTACGCTGTGTTTACGAATGCCGCACGCCTATGCCCGGCGTCGTGGCGGCCGTCTGGGTGGTCGAGGGGTGGCGTCATGTCCAGGGAGCAACGCGGGCCGAACGAAAAGCTCGGCACGGTTCTCGCCCTCGCGGGAATCAGCAACGCCGGCCTCGCCCGGCGCGTCAACGACCTCGGCGCGCAGCGCGGTCTGACGCTTCGGTACGACAAGACGTCGGTGGCCCGCTGGGTGTCGAAGGGCATGGTGCCCCAGGGCGCCGCCCCCCACCTGATCGCGGCGGCGATCGGCCAGAAGCTGGGCCGGCCCGTGCCGCTGCACGAGATCGGGCTCGCCGACGCCGACCCGGCGCCCGAGGTGGGGCTCGCCTTCCCGCGCGACGTGGGCGAGGCGGTCCGCTCGGCCACCGAGCTCTACCGGCTGGATCTCGCCGGCCGCCGGGCCGGAGGCGGCGGGATCTGGCAGTCGCTGGCCGGATCCTTCGCGGTCAGCGCGTACGCGACCCCCGCCTCCCGCTGGCTGATAACGCCCGCCGACTCCTCCGTGGAGCGCCTGGTGGGACCGGCCGGAGCGCCGGTGGTGGCCGAGGGGCCCGAGACCGGTCCCCACGCGCGCGTGGGCCACAGCGACGTCGCCAAGCTCCGGGAGGCCGCCGAGGACGCGCGCCGCTGGGACTCCAAGTACGGCGGCGGCGACTGGCGGTCCTCGATGGTCCCGGAGTGCTTACGCGTCGACGCGGCACCGCTGCTGCTCGGCTCGTACTCGGACGAGGTCGGCCGGGCGCTCTTCGGCGCGACCTCCGAGCTGACCCGCCTCGCCGGCTGGATGGCCTTCGACACCGGCCAGCAGGAGGCCGCCCAGCGCTACTACATCCAGGCGCTGCGCCTCGCCCGTGCCGCCGCCGACGTCCCCCTGGGCGGGTACGTCCTGGCCTCCATGTCGCTCCAGGCCACCTACCGGGGCTTCGCCGACGAGGGTGTCGACCTCGCCCAGGCCGCCCTGGAGCGCAACCGGGGGCTCGCGACCGCGCGCACCATGTCCTTCTTCCGGCTCGTCGAGGCCCGCGCGCACGCGAAGGCAGGCGACGGCACGGCGGCGGCGGCCGCCCTCAAGGCCGCCGAGGGGTGGCTGGAACGCTCGCGGGAGGGCGACGCCGACCCGTCGTGGCTGGGCTTCTACTCGTACGACCGGTTCTGCGCGGACGCCGCCGAGTGCTACCGGGACCTGAAGGCCCCCCGCCAGGTGCGGCGCTTCACCGAGCAGGCGCTGTCCCGGCCGACGGAGGAGTTCGTCCGCTCGCACGGGCTGCGGCTCGTGGTGTCGGCGGTCGCGGAGCTGGAGTCGGGCAACCTGGACGCGGCCTGCGCGGCCGGCACGCGCGCGGTGGAGGTGGCCGGCCGGATCTCGTCCGCCCGCACCACCGAGTACGTACGGGACCTGCTGCACCGGCTCGAACCGTACGGGGACGAGCCGAGGGTCATGGAGCTGCGGGAGCGGGCCAGGCCCCTCCTGATGACCCCCGCGTGACTCCGGAGTGACCGAGACATGAGCCGCGGGTGAGACCGGAAGAGGCCCGGCGTGACGCGTGTCCCAGGGGGTTTAGCCGCTCTGTCAGTGGGCCAGTGCACTATCGGGGTGGGAGGTGGTGCAGGTGTCCACGCACGACGTCGACTGCGACGTGCTCGTGATCGGCGGCGGGATCGTCGGTCTGTCGACGGCGTACGCCCTGACGCGCGCCGCTCCCGGCACCCGCGTCACCGTCCTGGAGAAGGAGCACGGCCCGGCCCGCCACCAGACCGGGCGGAACAGCGGGGTGATCCACAGCGGGATCTACTACCGCCCCGGCTCCCTGAAGGCGCGGTTCGCCGTCTCGGGCGCGGCCGAGACGGTCAAGTTCTGCGCCGAGTACGGACTGCCCCACGAGGTCACCGGCAAGCTGATCGTCGCCACCGGCCGCGACGAGCTGCCCCGGCTCCACGCGCTCGTGCAGCGCGGCCGGGAGAACGGCATCCCCGTGCGGGAGCTGGGCCCCGCGCAGATCGCCGCGTACGAACCGAACGTGCGGGGGCTCGCCGCGATCCACGTCGGCACGACCGGGATCTGCGACTACGGAGCGGTGGCCGCGCAGCTCGCCGAGGCCTCCGGGGCGCGCATCCTCTACGGCTCCGAGGTCACCGCGGTCGACCGCAGGCCCTGGGGCGTCGCCGTCCGCACGGCGGGCGGGACGGTGGTGCGGGGGCGGGTCCTGGTGAACTGCGCGGGGCTGCACTGCGACCGGGTCGCCCGGCTCGCGGGCGACGAGCCGGACATGCGGATCGTGCCGTTCCGGGGCGAGTACTACGAGCTGGCGGACCCCTCGCTGGTCCGCGGCCTGGTCTATCCGGTCCCCGACCCGGCCTTCCCCTTCCTGGGCGTCCACCTCACCCGGGGCGTCGACGGCGGCGTGCACGTCGGACCGAACGCGGTGCCGGCGCTGGCGCGCGAGGGGTACGACTGGTCGGTCGTCCGGCCCGGTGACCTCGCGGGGACGGTGGCGTGGCCCGGTTCGTGGCAGATCGCCCGGGAGCACTGGCGCTACGGAGCGGGCGAGCTGCGCCGCTCGCTGTCGAAGCGGGCCTTCACGGAGGCCGTGCGGCGGCTGCTGCCGGCGGTTGAGGAAACGGATCTGCGGCGGGCCCCGGCGGGGGTACGGGCGCAGGCGGTGCTGCGGGACGGGACGCTCGTGGACGACTTCCTGATCCGGGAGGCACCGCGGACGGTGCACGTCCTGAACGCACCGTCCCCGGCGGCGACGGCGTCGCTGCCGATCGGGCGCGAGGTCGCGTCGAGGGCGCTGGCGCTGCTGTAGCCCGTCGGGACCCGGGCCGCGCGCCGCGCGGGCCGGGGGCCGGAGGGATCGGGCTCGGTACGGGAGCCAGAGGGCCCGATACGGGAGCCGGAGGCTCGGTACGGGAGCCGGAGGGCCCGATACGGGAGCCGGGCTCGGGCCAGGCGTCGGAGGGGCCCGGCACCGGGCCAGGCGTCGGAGGGGCCCGGCACCGGACCAGGAACGGGAGCCACCGGAGGGCTCGGACGGGGCTCGGGCCGGGCCCCGGAACGGTCTCGTAGAATTGGGCGCATTGTGTCTGAGTCTCACGAAGCCGTCACCCGCCCCGAGCCCGTCTTCCGGCGGGGCAGTCAGAGGTTCGCCGCCGGGGAAGGGCCGCTGCCCGACCCCGCCGGGTCGCACCACGAGCGGCGGATCCGCAGCTTCCAGCCGCGCCGCAGCCGCGTCACCACCGGCCAGGCCGAGGCGATGCTCAAGCGCTGGCCCGACTGGGGTCTCGACATCGACGGCAAGCACGTCCTCGACCTGGGCGAGATGTTCGGCGGCCTGCCCGTCGTCCTGGAGATCGGCTTCGGGATGGGCGAGGCCACGGCCCAGATGGCCGCCGCCGACCCCGGCACCGGCATCCTCGCCGTGGACGTCCACACCCCCGGCCAGGGCAACCTCCTCGGTCTCGCCGACCGGGGCGGACTGGAGAACGTCCGGGTCGCCAACGGCGACGCGATCATCCTGCTCCGCGAGATGCTCCGCCCCGACGCCCTCGACGGCTGCCGCGTCTACTTCCCGGACCCCTGGCCGAAGAAGCGCCACCACAAGCGGCGCCTGATCCAGCCCGAGTTCCTCACGCTGCTCGCGACCCGGATGAAGCCCGGCGCCGTGCTGCACTGCGCCACGGACTGGGAGGAGTACGCCGAGCAGATGCTCGAAGTCCTCTCCGCCCACCCCGACTTCGAGAACACCGTGCCCGACGGCGGCTACGCGCCCCGCCCGGACTTCCGCCCCCTCACCCGATTCGAGGGGCAGGGCCTGGACAAGGGGCATGTCGTGCACGACCTGCTTTTCCACAGGAAGTAGCAGAAGTAGGGGAACCCCGTCGCGGGTGTCAGTCCTGCTCGTTAGGGTCGATCACGTGTCGAATCACGTTCCCGTCCCCACCCGGGACACCGAGGAGCCGGCCTTCACGGCCGTTCCGGACCGCGCCCAGTGGCGCTACAGGCCTCGTCGCGCCTTCTGGCGCAGCAAGGTGGTCCGGGCCGTCGCCGTGATCACCGTGCTCGCGCTCTGCGCGCTGGTGATCCTCGCGATCGTTCGGGAGCAGACCGGCACCGAGGGCTTCCTCGTCGGCCTCGGCCTGGCCGTCCTGCCCGTGCCGCTGCTGCTTGCCGCCTTCCGCTGGCTGGACCGGGTGGAGCCGGGCCCATGGAAGAACCTGATCTTCGCCTTCGCGTGGGGCGCCTGCGCCGCCACGCTCGTCGCGATCCTCGCCAACTCCTTCGCGGTCCGCTGGATAGCGACCGCCACCGCCGACCCCGCCTCCGCCGAGTCCCTCGGTGCGACGGTCGTCGCCCCGGTCGTCGAGGAGAGCGCCAAGGCCGCGGCGATCCTGCTGATCTTCCTCTTCCGCAGACGGCACTTCACCGGCCTCGTCGACGGGGTCGTGGTCGCCGGCTTCACCGCCACCGGCTTCGCCTTCACGGAGAACATCCTCTACCTCGGCAACGCCTTCGGCGAGGACCAGGATCTCGGCTCCGGCGGCCTCGGCTCCATGACCGCCGGCACCTTCTTCGTACGGATCGTGATGTCGCCGTTCGCGCATCCGCTCTTCACGGTCTTCACCGGCCTCGGCTTCGCCTTCGCCGCCCTCGCCACCTCCCGCCGGAAGTTCCTGAGGCTGCGCCGGACGCTGCTGCCGATCGCCGGGCTGCTCCTGGCCATGTTCATGCACGCCCTGTGGAACGGCTCCGCCACGATCCTCGGGCCGCTGGGCTTCATCCTGGTCTACGGCATGTTCATGGTGCCCGCCTTCGGCCTGCTGACCTGGCTCGCGATATGGAGCAGGCAGCGGGAGCTGCGCACGATATCCGGCCAGCTCCCGGCGTACGCGGCGGCCGGCTGGCTCTCGCCCGCCGAGCCGCTCGCGCTCTCCTCGATGCGGGCCCGGTCGGTGGCCCGCGACTTCGCCCGCCGGACGTACGGCCCGCCGGCCGCCACCGCCGTCGGCGAGTACGAGGCGTTCGCGACGACCCTCGCCTTCCTGCGGCACCGCGCCGAGCGCGGGGCGCCGGACGCGGACTTCACGGCCCGCGAGCAGGAGCTGCTCCACCATCTCTGGCAGCGCAAGCCGGTCGCCTCCCCCGCCCTCACGTACGCGGCGCGCGCGACGGGCCGGGTGTGGGCTCCCCCGCAGTACCTCGACTACAGCGGCTACAACCCGTACCGGAGCTAGGGCCCCGCGAGCCCGGCAGGCGCCGCGAGGCCCGCAGGCCCCGCGAGGCCGACCCGCGAGCCCGGCCTGATCCGGCCCCTGCGAGCCCGGCCTCATCCGGCCTGCGAGGCCGACCTGATCCGGCCTGACCCGGCCTGACCCGGACGAGAGGTCCTAGGACGCGGACGCTTCCGTCAGGAGCGTCAGTTCGGCGCTGGTCAGTCGGAGGTCCGCGACGGCCACCAGGGCCGGGAGCTGTTCGACCGTACGGGCCGAGGCGATCGGCGCGGCGACGGTCGGGCGTGAGGCCAGCCAGGCCAGGGCGACGGTGGCCACCTCGGCCTCGTGCGCCTGGGCCACGGTGTCGAGCGCGGCCAGGATCCGGCGGCCCCGCTCGGACTCCGCGTGCGCGGCCGCACCGTGCGCGCGGACGCTGTCCACGGTCCTGCCCGGGCGGTACTTGCCGGTGAGGAAGCCGGACGCGAGCGCGTAGTACGGGAGGGAGGCGAGCCCGGCCCGCTCGGCGGTGGCCAGGAGTTCGCCCTCGTACGTGTCGCGCGAGAGCAGGTTGTAGTGCGGCTGCAGGGCGACGTAGCGGGCGAGCCCCTCGGCCTCGGCGAAGTCGAGGGAGGCCTGGAGCCGCTCGGACGAGATGTTGGAGGCCGCGACGGCCCGCACCTTGCCGTCCCGCACCAGTTGGTCGAGCGCGGTGACGATCTCCTCGACCGGGACGGTCGGGTCGTCGAAATGCGTGTAGTAGAGGTCGATGTAGTCGGTGCCGAGGCGGCGCAGCGACTCCTCGGCGGCGGCCTTGATGGTGGTCGCGGAGAGGCCCTTGTACTGGGGGTGGGCGCCGACCTTGGTGGCGATGACGACGTCGGAGCGGTTGCCCCGGGCGGTCAGCCACTCGCCGATGAGCGTCTCGGACTCGCCGCCCTGGTTGCCCTCGACCCAGGCGGAGTACGCGTCGGCGGTGTCGACGACGTTGCCGCCGGCGGCGGTGTAGGCGTCGAGGACGGCGAAGGACTGGTCCCGGTCGGCGGACCAGCCGAAGACGTTGCCGCCCAGCGCGAGCGGGAAGACGAGGAGATCGGAACGGCCCAGCGGGCGAAGAGAGGTCATGGGACGGTTCAACGACCTCCCTGGAGTGCGCTATTCCGACAGCGGTGAACCGGGAGTCCCGGCAGCCCTGGCGTGGGGGGGTGACGCCAGGGCCGCCGGAGTCTCGTCAGACCGACAGGCCCTTGCTGCCCAGCCAGGCCGCCGGGTCCACGCCCGAGCCGCCCGGGGTGTGGACCTCGAGGTGCAGGTGCGGGCCGGTCACGTTGCCGGTCGCGCCGACGCGCCCGATCGTGTCGCCGGTGCCCACGGACTGGCCAACGCCGGCCGTCATCGAGGAGAGGTGGCAGTACCAGACCTCCGTACCGTCCTCCAGCTCCAGGACGATCCGGTAGCCGTACGAGCCGGACCAGCCCGCCGACTTGATCGTGCCGCCGTGCACCGCCTTGACCGGTGTGCCGGTCGGCGCCGCGAAGTCGAGGCCGGTGTGCTGGCCGGAGGACCACATGGAGCCGGACTGGCCGTACGTGGAGGTGAGGGTGTACGAGGACGTGGGCAGCGAGTAGCTCGCGGCGAGCTTCGCCAGGCGCTCGGCCTCGGCCTTCGCCGCCGCCTCCTCCTCGGCCTTCTTCTTCGCCGCGGCCGCTTCCTTCTCGGCCTTGTCCGCCTGGGCGGCGGCCTCGACGGCGGCCTTCTCGGCGGCTGCCTTCTCCGCCACGGCCTTCTCGGCGGCGTCGGCGGAGGCTTGCTGCTGCTCGGCCTGCTGGAGGATGCGGGCGCGCAGCGCCTCGCCGGCGTCCGCGGTCGCCGCGGAGGCGGACTCGGCGCCCGCGTTCAGCTGGGCCTCGTCGGCCGGCAGCGCGAGCGTGGCCGTGAGCGGCTGGGCGTTGATCGTCCCGGAGTCCGTACCGTCCGCGCCGTCCGTGTCGGAGATGAGCGCGCCGACGCCGGGCAGTTCGGAGGCGTCCGGCAGGTTGAGGTCGGGAAGCGATATCGAGACCGGGGGCTTGTCCTTGGCGGTCGCCATGCCGCCGGCGCCGACGGCCGCGATGACACCGACGCCGAGGACGGTGGAGGAGCGGGCGAAGCCGGAGCGCTGCTTCACGACGCGGTGGCGGCCACCCGAACGGGCCTGCTGGCGCAGGGAGTCCTCGGTGGGGTTCCACTCTCCCCAGGTCGACGCTTCGTCGTCCGTCCCGGCGGCGCCACGGGCGCCGAACGCGTTGAAACCGTCAGAAAGACCCTCGGGGGCAGGGCTGTTGGACGCCACGGAGGCGCGCTCCTTTCCTTCCTTCTCGCCTACCGGGTTAGCTGACGGGTTCGGAGCAGGAAGGTCTCCTACGGGCGTTTTCGCACGAGTGCGAAGGTGCCCGATTCACCCCAAGTAGTGGTTCCCCGGTTCCCTTTCAGGATTCGGCGCGTGCGCACGGTGCCGTCTTGGACGACGGCTGGGACGACCGCGCTGCGTTATCGAACGTTAATAGACACGAGGGCTGGATTCCAAGCCGTTCCGGTTGATCATTCACAAGATTGAGCTGGTACAGGACGATTTGATCCCGCTTCAGTACGGACCTCTACTAAAGGTCGAGAACTGACTGTTCGTCAATTGTTATCGGAGCGGAACCCTTCCACTACGGATGGTCACGGCACCGCGCACGGCACCGCGTACGGCACCGCGCACGGCGCCGGTCAGCCGGTCTGCCGGTCAGCCGGTCAGCCGGTCTGCCGGTCTGCCGGTCACCGCACCACGGGCATCGTCCGGCGCCGCTCCGGCTGGCCCGCTCCCGGCCGGCTCACGGCGAGCAGCGCCATGTCATCGGTGGAGCCCCCGCCCGTGTACCGGCGGACGTCGTCGACGAGCGCGTCGAGCAGTTCCTCCGGCCCCGGGAAGATCCTCCCGGCCAGTCGCTCGGCCGGTTCGTAGAAGGCCCCGCTGGAGTCGCGCGCCTCGGAGAGCCCGTCGGTGTAGAGGAGCAGCGTGGCGCCCGGCGGGTACGGCGCCTCGTCGGCCCGGTCAGGCCAGGCGGCCAGCTCGCCCATGCCGAGCGGCAGCGCGGGCTCGGTCGGCACCAGATGCGACAGGGCGCCGTCCGCGTGGAGCAGCAGCGGCTCGGGGTGGCCCCGGTTGACGACCCGTACCCGCCCGGCCCCACGCGGGATCTCGGCCAGGACGGCGGTGGTGAACCCCTCGAAGGCGTCCAGCCCGTCCCGGCGGGTGCCCTCGCGGGCCAGCGCGCGCTCCAGTCGCTGCGCGACGCCTTCGAGGGTCGCCTCCTGCTCCGCCGCCTCCCGGAAGGCGCCGATCACGACGGCCACCGCCTCCACCGCTTCGAGCCCCTTGCCGCGGACGTCACCCACCACGAGCCGTACCCCGTACGGCGTGTCCTGGACGGCGAAGAGGTCGCCCCCGATGAACGCGTCCGCCTGCGCGGCCTCGTACCGGGCCGCGACATGGAGCCCGCCGATCCGCTCGGCGGGCGTCGGCAGCACGGCCTTCTGCGCGGTCTCCGCGATGACCCGCGCCGACGCGAGCCGCTCACCGCTGCGCCGCACGACCCGGTTGATCAGCAGCGCGAGCACGGAGACGGTGACGACGGTGAACGTCTCGGTGAGGGCGGGAACGTCGTTGGCGGTCTGGTTGTAGAGGTGCAGCCCGATGCTGGCGAGGACGGCGGCGATGCCGGTGAGCAGCGTCGTCAGCATCGAGAAGAACGGGGCGGCGATGAGCGGCGCGGCGGAGAACATCGGGGAGGCGGTGTACGAGGCGGGGGTGGACAGGTCGAAGACGACACCGCCGAGGATCACCAGCGGCGGCAGGGCCCGGATGAACCGCCGCGCCCGCTCGGCCCGCCCCCGCCGAGGCCGCGGCGAGAGCCCGTCGACGACCTGACCGTTGCCGACCTGACCGTCGGCGACACGACCGTGGCCGACCCGGCCGTTGCCGGCCCGACCGTCGGCGGCCCGACCCTTGGGGGCCCGACTCTTGCCGGCCCCACCGTTGCCGGCCCGACCCTTGCCGGCGGAATCGCCGCCGACGGGTCCGCCTCCCCGGCCCTGGACCGGCCCTTGTTCCTGCCCCTGCCCCTGGCCCTGCCCCACCTGTGCTCTCCTGCCCGGTCCGTACACGGCACGGCGACGGACGGTACCGCGCCCTCCCCAGGGTGGCGGGAGCCGCGCCGCTCGGCGACCCCCGCTCGGCCGTGTGGGGGACGCGGACCGGGCGCGCGGCTACAGGTTCCGCTCCGCGTAGGTCTTCATCGCGTCCCGGACGAGTACGGCGGTGCCCTCGCCGTGCTGGTCGTAGGTGGCGGTGAAGCGCGGGTCGTCGACGTACATCTGGCCGAGCCCGGTCACGTACTCCTTCGACGGCGCCGTCGTGATCGACAGCCACGCGACGTGGCGCCGGGCGATCTCCTGGACCTCGTCACTGTCGGCCGCGAGACCGTCGTGCGCCGCCCGCCCGAAGTCGCGGGCGATGGCGGCCTGCCGGTCCATGAAGTCCCGCTTCTCCTCGGCGCTGAGCGAGCGCCACCAGCGGTCGCCCTGCTCGTAGGCGTCGCGACCCCAGCGCCGGCTGACCTCCTCCTCGTACCGCGTGTGGTCGAAGCCGTCGAGAACTTCCTCTGCCATGAGCGCTTCCCCTTTCTCTGTCTTGTGGAGCGTGGTCTTCACCGCCGCGATCTGCCGCCCGATCCGCTCCCGCTCCTGTTCGAGCAGAAGGAGATGCGTGCGCAGCGCGGCGGACGTGTCCCGCTGCCCTTCGAGGACCTCGCCGACGGCGGGCAGTGAGAGCCCCAGCTCGCGCAGGAGCAGGATGCGCTGCAGCCGCACGAGCGCCGCCTGGTCGTAGTACCGGTAACCGTTGGCGCCGATCCGGCTGGGTTCCAGCAGCCCGAGCTCTCCGTAGTACCGGAGGGTTCGGCTGGTGGTGCCCGCCTTCTTGGCGATCTCTTGGATCGACCACTCCATACCGAGAACGCTAGATCTTGACGTTGCGTAAAGGTCAAGCGCGCAAGCCGGCGAGGCGGGCGGCGGGGGCGGCGAGGCGGGCGGCGGGGGCGGCGAGGCGGGCGGCGAGGGCGGCGAGGCGGGCGGCCGGAGCGGGGGACGTACGACGAAGGCCCGAATCCAGTGACTGGATCCGGGCCTTCGTTGCTACTGAGTAGCGGGGACAGGATTTGAACCTGCGACCTCTGGGTTATGAGCCCAGCGAGCTACCGAGCTGCTCCACCCCGCGTCGGTGAATATGACCTTACGGCATGGGGCGCGGATCCCCTAATCCGTATCCCGGCAGGGGCCCGGCGGCTCTCAGCAGCCGCAGTCGTCGGAGTCGACGGGGGCGGTCAGCGGGTCCGCGTCCTTCTTCCCGGGGCCTTCCCACGTCTCGTACGCGAAGCCCTCGCGGACCCAGTACTCGAAGCCGCCGAGCATCTCCTTCACCTGGTAGCCCAGCTGCGCGAGAGCGAGCGCGGCGCGGGTGGCGCCGTTGCAGCCGGGGCCCCAGCAGTACGTGACCACGGGGACGGTCGTGTCGAGCAGCTGCTCGGCCTGCTCGGCGATGAGCGCGGTCGGCAGGTGGACGGCTCCGGGGACGTGGCCCTGGTCCCAGGAGGCGGTCGAGCGGGAGTCGAGGACCACGAAGCCGGGGTCGCCGTCGGCGGCGAGGGCGCTCGCGACGTCGGAGACGTCGGCGTGGAAGGCGAGGCTGGCGGAGAAGTAGGCGGCAGCGGCCCGGGGAGAGGCGGGCGGGGTACGAAGTACGGCGTTGACCTGCGCGGTTGTCGTCATGCGTGAAAATCTACGGTCGACGATCAGCGCGTTGAAGTGGCACTTCCCGGCGGTGGGCACCCTCCGCCGGGGAAATCCCGGCGTTACGCGGGGGGCGGCAGGGGATCTCACGCAACGGACGGTTCCGGAGGGGGGCTCCGGATGTGCGGTGGGGCCTCCGGCTGTCCGGAGACCTCTCCGGCTGTCCGGGGGCTCCTCCGGAGTGGTCCGGGGCCCGGTTCCGGGCGGGGCGGACGTGTCACGTTTCGACGGCGCCGTCCGTCATGACGATGACGGACTCGACGAGTTTCGACGAGGGAGACGCACCGATGGACGACAAGGACCTCCTGGCCTCACGGTTCGAGGCCGACCGCACGCATCTCAAGGCGGTGGCCTACCGGATGCTCGGCTCGCTGAGCGAGGCGGAGGACGCCGTCCAGGAGGCGTGGTTCAAGCTCAGCCGTTCCGACATCAGTGACGTACGGAACCTCAGCGGCTGGCTGACGACGGTGGTGGGCCGCGTCTGCCTGGACATGCTGCGCTCGCGCGCCTCGCGCCGTGAGGATCCGCTGGAGTACTACGTCCCCGATCCGCTGTTGCGCCGCGCGGGCGGCCCCACGACCGACCCCGAGGAGGAGGCGCTGCTCACCGACTCGGTCGGTCTCGCGCTGCTCGTGGTCCTCGACACGCTGGGACCGGCCGAGCGCCTCGCCTTCGTCCTGCACGACATGTTCGCGGTGTCCTTCGACGAGATCGCCCCGATCGTGGACCGCAGCCCGGCCGCGACGCGCCAGCTGGCCAGCCGGGCGCGCCGTCGTGTCCAGGGGGCGGCGCCGGGCCCCGCGCCGGACCTCTCCCGCCAGCGCGAGGTGGTCGACGCCTTCATGGCGGCGTCGCAGGCCGGTGACTTCGAGGGCCTGCTCGCGGTCCTGGACCCGGACGTCCTGCTGCGGGCGGACGGCGGCAAGGCGCTCGCGGCGGCGTCGAAGCTGGTGCGCGGTGCGGAGGCGGTCATCAGCCAGGCGCTCACCTTCGCCCGCTTCCGGCGCGAGTACCGGGAGGTCCTGGTCAACGGCGCGCCGGGCGTCGTCTCCTACGTGGACGGCGGCCGGGTGGCGGGCCTCATGGCGTTCACGATCGTCGGCGACCGCATCACACAGATCGACATCATCGCGGACCCGGAACGACTGGAGTCGCTGGGCATCTGAGGGCGGCCCACACCTTCGCCGGTCCGGACGCCCGGACCGCTCCAGCTGATGGGTGGTGGGTGGCGCGCGGGCCGGGGGGACGGTGACGCCCGGACCCGGGGGGACAGTGACGCCCGGACCGGTGGGGACAGTGGCCGCCCGGACCGGTGGGGACAGCGACCGCCCGGACCCGGGGGGGGACGGTGGCGCCCGGCCCCGCGCCGGTGCGCACCGGCCCTCCAGGCGGCCGTGACGTGACGTCAGGCGTCGGGGATCGCGCGCGGCCCGGGTGTGGTCGGGGCCGGCTCTCGTACGAGGCCCAGGGCGGCCAGCGCGGTCGTACCCGCCGTCGCGTGGGCGCCGCCCGCGAGGAGCAGGGTGCGGGCCGACTGATAGGGGCAGCCGGCCGCCTCGAAGGCGGTCGCGGCCGCGAGCTGGCGCGGGAGGTCGCCGTCGAGGAGCGCCGACGTCCGGTCCACGTGGGCGGTGGCGACCGGGTTGCCCGCGACCGTCTTGCGTGCCGCGTCGAGCCGGGCGCGGGCATCCGGGTGCCCGGCGAGCACCGAGGCCTCGGCCCGGAGCGTCACGTACCAGTGCAGCCACACCCAGGAGAGCCACTTCCACACCCGCTCCGGCTCGGGCGCGACCCGCTCCAGCGCCGCGTCCGGGTCGCCGTCGTGCAGCAGGAGCAGGGCGTCGAGGACGGCGCCGTAGCCGTGGCGGTACTCGTCCCCCGTACCCGCCCGGTCGACCGTCGCGAGCCAGCCGGCCCGGGCCTCGTGGTCGCCGCGCAGGCCGTGGACGAGGGCGACCGACGCGGCGGCCGGACCGAGGGAGAACGACCGGCGGCGCCCGCTCCGCTCCCACGCGTCCAGGAACCGCACGCTGCCCGCGAGCACCTCGTCGCCCCGGCCGGCGAACGCGTCGGCGACCAGCAGCCAGGACAGGGCGTGGTGGCCCACCTCGGCCAGGAGCGGGTGCTCGGCGAGCCGCCCGCCCCACCGGCGGGCGGCCGGCAGGTCCCCCACGCCCAGCGCGGTTCCGGCGGCCATGGCGAGGGCGTCCAGCAACTCGTGCGTACGGGCGGGGGCGTGGGCATCGGGCCGCCCACCGGAGGCCTGCGCCAGGAGCTCGATGCGGCGGCGGGCGGCCGCTGCGGCGGCGAACGACTCCCCGGCCCAGCACTGGGCGCCGGACAGCGCGTCGAGGGCGGCGGACTCCGCGACCGGGTCGCCCGTGCGGCGGGCGAGCGCCACGGCCCGCTCGGCGCGCGCGACGGTCTCCGCCGCCGTGTTGTCGGTGTCGCCCTGGACCGCGCCGAACGCGTCCGCGACGACCGCCGCCTCGGCGAGCGCGACGGCCGCCTCGGCGGCCGGGTCGGCGCCGGCAAGCTCGCGCGCGGAGCCGAGCAGGGCGGTCACGTCGTCGACGGCCGGGAGCACGGCGAACTCGCTGGAGAAGCGGTACGCGACGGTGGCGGCGGCCGCCAGGTCGCGGCCGGCCCCGGCGGTGTCCCCGGCCCTGCGCGCGGCCTCGGCGGCGGCGCGGTGCAGCCGGAACATGTCGTCGCCGAGCCTGCGGCACCCGGCGACGGCGGCCGCCTGCCGCAGGGCCCCGGCTTCCGTACCGACAGGGCCGGGGACCCGCACGCCCGCCGCCCCGCCCGCCAGCTCGGCCGCCTGTTCGTACCGCTGCTGGGCCTCACCCAGCAGGTTGCGGGTGAAGGCCGAATCGGCGAGGGAGAGCGCGAGGCGGTGGGCGTCCGCGCGGCGGTCCGGGCGGTCCGCGGACCAGGTCAGAGCGGCGCGGAGGTCGTCCGCCACGGCGTCGAACCGCACGCGCCAGTCGACGCCCCGCGTGCCCGGCCCGCCGAGGGAACCGGTCCCACTCGGCCCGCCCAGCCCGTCCGACCCACCCCACTCCCCCAGTTCCGCCGCTCGGGCCAGGCACCAGTCCACGTGCCGGGTGCGGACGGTCGTCAGTTCGTCGGCGTCGGCCAGCCGTTCCGTCCCGTACTGGCGGATGGTCTCCAGCGCCTGGTACCGCGTACCCGTCTCGGACGGCGTGACCGCGAGCAGGCTCTGCTCGGCGAGCCGGCCGAGGCCGTCGGCGACGACCGTGGGGTCCAGCGGGGCGAACCCGGCCACCTCGGCCGCGGCCTCGGCCGTGAACGGCACGACGAAGACCGACACCCGGCGCACCAGCGCCCGGTCCACCGGTTCCAGCAGGTCGTGACTCCAGTCGAGGACCGCCCGCACCGAGCGGTGCCGGTCGGTGGCACGGGGGCCGCCCGCGAGGATGCGCAGCTGGTCGGTGAGGCCGGCCGTGAGGCCGTCGAGTCCGAGCGTGGCGCACCGGGCCGCCGCCAGTTCGATCGCGAGCGCCATGCCGTCGAGCCGTTCGCAGAGGGCGACGACCCGTTCCCGTACGCCCGGATCCGTCAGCAGCCCGACCACGCCGACCGCGCCGACGGCCCCCGCCCGGTCCAGGAACAGCGCCACCGCGTCCGACGCGTCGGCGCCGGCGCGGGACAACGGCGGTACGGGGAAGACCCGTTCGAAGGGCACAAGCAGGCGCGCCCGGCTCGTGACGAGCACGCGCACCGCCGGGCAGGCCGTCAACAGCCGTTCCAGGAACGGCGCGACCCCGCCGTCCCGTACCTGCTCGCAGTTGTCCAGGACGAGCAGCGTCCGGTGGTCCGCCAGGGCGGCCAGTACCGCGTCGTCGATGCCGCTCCCGGGCTGCTCCCCCACGCCCAGGGCCGCGGCGACCGCCGCGCCCACCCGCTCCGGATCGGTGACCGGGACCAGGTCGACGAACCACACGCCGTCGGCGAACTCGTCCGCCAGGTCGGCCGCGACCGCCAGCGCGAGCCGCGTCTTGCCCACCCCGCCCGGCCCGACGGCGGTCACCTGCCGGTGCGCACGCACCGCCTCGGCCAACTCCGCCCGCTCCCGCACCCGGCCGATGAAGGCGGTCAGCGGGGCCGGGAGGGGGGCGGTTCGGAAGCGCCCGGATCGCGCGTCGGCGCGGGACTGCGCGCCGACACGGACGCGTTCGTCGGCGCGCGACCGCTCCTCGGCGCGCGACTGCTCCTCCGCCCGGGCCAGCTCCTCGGCGCGGGCGCGTTCGATCGCGTGCCGGGCGAGCGCGCGCCGGTCCGGTACCTCCAGCTTGCGCAGCAGCGAGGAGACGTGCGACTCGACGGTACGTACGGAGATGAACAACCGGGCGGCGATCTCCGCGTTGCTGAGGTGCTCCCCGAGCAGCGCGAGGACGTCGGCTTCCCGAGCCGATATCACGGGAGTGGACATCGGCCCATTATCCGTGGCGGGTCGGTGGCACGTTCCGTGTCCGGCACGGAAGCGCCCGGCCCCCGCCCGGACGGAAGGTGTGACCGGAGCGCGGAACGCACAACGCGCCACCACGCCCACCACGCAACCACGCCACCACGCCACGACACTTCAGGAGCGACCATGCCCGAGACCGCGCCGCCGCCCCGCTCGCGCCCCGAGCGCCGCCGCGACACCGAACACCGGCTCACCCACGACGTGGACCTCTGGGTGGCGAGCGCCTCGGCGGACGGCGCCCCCTACCTGGTGCCGCTCTCCTTCGACTGGGACGGCGAGGCCCTGCTCACGGCCACCCCGGCGACCGGTCCGACCGGCCGGAACATGGCCGCGACCCGGACCGTACGGCTGGCGCTCGGCGGCACCCGTGACGTCACGATGATCGACGGCGACGTCGAGGTCCTGGCGCTCGACACGGTCTCGCGGGAGCGGGGCGACCGGTTCGCCGCCCGCACCGGCTTCGACCCGCGCACGGCGGGCCCGTCGTACCGCTGGTTCCGCATCACCCCGCGCCGCGTCCAGGCCTGGCGCGAGGTCGACGAGCTCCCGGACCGTGATCTGATGCGCGACGGCCGCTGGCTGACCGACCCGGCGTGAAGTCGCCGCCCCGGACCGGTTCGGTCAGCGCACGAACGGATTACGTCCCACGTCCGCAGGGACCCGCTCCCGTACCGGAGTGCTGTCCGGGCCGGGTACGCGCAGGCCGGGGATCGGGACGTCGCGGACGCGGTGGAGCAGTACGGCCCCGTCCTCGTTCCGCACCTGCTCGTACCCGTGGTCGAGCAGGAGCGCGATCCGCTGCCGCTGTTCGGCGAGGGAGGCGAAGGGGAAGGTCCGGTCGTTCACGCGGAGCAGGACCCAGTCCGCGCCGCGCGGCGTCGCGTCGACGAGGACGACGTGCGTACGGGCCGTCAGGTGCGGGGCCACGGTGTTGTCGGCCTCCACCGTCGCGCCGTCGGGGATGAGGTCGGCGGCCCGGGCGAGCGCGCGTTTGTCCGGCCGGGGCTGCCAGGAGCCCGGGTTGAGCGGCAGGCCGAGCCCGGCGACCAGGGCCGCCGCCGTGCTCAGCGTGACCGCGCCGACGGAGAGCCGGGCGGCCCGGGGCCGCCACGCCGGACGGGGTCGACCGGCGGCGCGGTGCAGCCGCGCGAGGGTCTCCAGCGCGGCGGTCAGCAGGATCGGCCAGAGGAAGGCGTCGTAGTGGTTGACGACCGGCCAGTGGTTCGGGTTGTCGGAGAGCATGCGCTCCGCGAGCAGGGGTACCGCGAGCAGCAGCGTGGCCGACCCGACCGGCAGGAACGCGAGCGTCGCCAGGAGCCACGCGAGCATGAGGACCTTGACGAACGGCGTGACCGCGACCTCCGCGAGCACCCACGGCTCGGTCAGCACGCGCAGCGCGGCCTCCCCGCCGTCCGCGCCGAGCCGGCCGTAGCTCCAGTAGTAGCCGGGCGGGCTGCCCATGGCCGGGAGGAACCAGCCGACCACCAGCGCGACGACCAGCGGTCCGCCCACGAGCAGGGCGACGCCCACCGCCCGGCCGGCGGTCTGCCGGGCGCGGTGCGCGCGCACGGCGAGGACCAGCCCGAACGCCCCGACCACAAGACCCATGTCCTCCTTCACCAGGCAGAGCGCGGCGGCGCACAGGGCGGCGACGCCGTAGCGCCGCGCCAGGCCGCGCTCCAGCATCAGCAGCGTGAGCGGTACGGCGAAGGCGACCTCGTGGAAGCCGGTGTACGAGGAGTTGAGGAGCGGCCAGCCCGTCGCGTAGACCAAGCCGCTCACGTCGGCAGCCCGCCGGGCGAGGGCGGTGGCGGCGAGGCCGGTCGGGGCGCCGGGGCCGGCCGGGACGCCGGCCGGGCTCGTCCCGTCGGCCTGGGCGAAGCAGTGCCGCGCGATCCGGCGGATCACCGGGACGCCCGCCGCGAAGAGCGCGGCCTGCGCGAGGATGAGCGCGCGCGGATCGTCCCAGACCCAGTAGAGCGGGGCGAGCAGTGCCAGGAGCGGGGTGAAGTGGTCACCCAAGAGCGTGAAGTCCGGCGGGAATTCATGGTGGACGTTCTTGATCGGCGACCGGGGCGGATCGAAGTGCGCGTACGCCCGTACCGCCTGGTCGAAGATCCCGAGGTCGAAACCGGTCACCCGCAGCGCCGTCCAGGACTGCAGGCCCAGCGCGAAGCACACGAGAAAACAGACCAGCACCGTGGCGACTCCACGCCACCGCGCCGGTATGGCGACCTGACGCCATCGCGCCCTTGTTCGCCCCCCGCGAGGAGCCACTCCGGGAGCACCCTCCGAGCCGAACGCCCGCCCCTCCTCCGCAACCGCCCCGGCCCCCTCGCGCTCCCCAGCACCCACACGCGCCCCAGCGCCCCCCGGCGCCTTCCGCTGCTCCGGAAAAAGACCCGTGGCCTGGAGGTCCGTAACTGGAAGCTCCGTAACCGGAAGCTCCGCAACCGGGAGGTCCGTGGCCTGAAGGTCGGCGACCTGGTTCGGCTCGCGGCGGCTCGGCGGGGCACTCATGCCCCGAAGCTACGTGGCGCCCTGGTCAACTGCCAACGACGGAGCGCCCCGACCGGCGAAAACGGTCGAGGCGCTCCCGGCGGGCCGGAGGGCACTCCCTCCCCCGCCACACGTAGGCCGTGTGGGACTCGAACCCACAACCAACGGATTAAAAGTCCGCTGCTCTGCCAATTGAGCTAACGGCCCTCGGCACAACACCCCCGAGCATAGCCGTATCGCTCCCAGGAACCGATCGGGTATCCGACACGGCCCCGTCTCCCCCCGGGCCCCCCGGTGGCCCTCCCGTCGTGCGGGCGGGCCACCAGGGGCGGGTGCGTCAGTACAGGCCCTTGAAGCCGTTCCAGCCGGCCGTGCCGATCATGACGCGGGCCCCGTAGAGACCGTTGCCCAGGTTCGTGTACCGCCACAGCCTGCCGGTCGTGTCCCGGGCGAGCAGCTCCGCGCGACCGTCGCCCGTGATGTCGCCGACACCCACCAGGGAGTTGTACGCACCCCAGCCGGCACCGACCTTCACCCGGGCCGTCACACCACCGTTCGCCGTGCCGTAGTAGCGCCACAGCACACCCGACGCGTCCATGCCGAGCAGATCGCCCCGCCCGTCACCGTTCAGGTCACCCGCACCGACGATCTTCCCGTACAGCTTCCAGTTCGTCCCGACCTTCACCCGCGCACCCAGACGGTGATCCGCCGTACCCGGGTAGAAGTACATGTCACCCGTCGACGCCTGGCGCGCGATCAGGTCCTTGAACCCGTCGCCGTTCACATCACCCGACGACGTCAGCACGTCGTACTGACCCCAGCCCTTGCCCACCGACGTGTACAGCGAGGACGCCGACACCACCGCGTCACACCCCGGCCGGTACGACCGCAGCTCGTCACCCACGCGCACGTAGACGTCGTTGCATGAGTCACCGTTCACGTCACCGCCCGGCACCAGCACGGCCGTCGACGGGAACGCCGCCCCCGTACCGGCCGTCCGCGCCGCCACACCACCCGCACCGTCGCCCTTGTACAGCGACACCAGACCCGCCGGATCCATCACCAGCAGATCACCGAAACCGTCACCGCCCCGCATGTCCCGCCAGGCCGGCACGGCACCGCCGGTCACGGACATGCCGCCCGTGGCCGTCAGGTCCCGGCCCACGCCGTCGGCCGTGTTCGCACTCAGCGACCAGGTGTACGCGCCGTTCGGGACGAGCTTGCCCGCCGCCGTCCGGCCGTCCCACGTGACCGCGATCCGGCCGCGCGTCTCGCCACCGCCGTACGTCCGGACCACGTCGCCGGTCGCCTTCCGGCGCAGCGTCAGCTGCCAGTACGACGTCGGCTTCGACAGCGACCAGGCCGCCTTCCAGCCGTCCGTCGCCACGGCGCTCGCGGGCGCGTGCGTCGCGGTCGCCGTCAGGTCGGAGGTGGGCACGCCGGTCCACACCGCGTGGATCCGGTTCTCGGCGTCCTTGTACGCGACGGCGCCGCCGAGGCGGTCCACGGTCCACGCCTCGCGGCGGGCCCCCTGCACGGAGTCCACCAGCGCGCGGGGCGCGGCGGCCGTTCCGGTGTGGAAGTCGATCAGCCGGAGCGAGCCCGCGCCCTGGTCCACGACGAAGCCGTCGCCCAGCAGGCCGCCGTTGTACGACCCCTTGGGCAGCGCGATCTTCGTGCCCTTCTGGAGGTCGACGACGCCCTGCTTGGAGAACTGGGCGCACGACCAGTACAGCCAGCGCCCGGCGACCTGAAGCTCCGTCGCCTGGCAGTCGGCGCCGGTCGGGACGGCGCCGAGGTCCTTGCCGGTGGTCAGGTCCGTACGGGACACCTGGCCGGGCGTGGCCGTGCCGGCGAACAGCGTGTCGCCGCGCAGGGCCGCCGCGGTCTGCGGCTGCGTCCGGGCGACGGGCGAGGTGCCGGGGGCGGCGTCCAGGTCGAGGACGAGGGTCTGCTCGCCGGGGACGAGGTCGCCGGGGATGCTCGGGCGACCGCCCTGGAAGACGGCCCACCGGCCGGAGGCGTCGGCGATCCGGCCGCTGTTCCTGCCGGTGGCGGCCCGGGTGGTCTCCTTGGCGGAGCGCCGACCGACGACGTCGAGGCCGCTGCCGGACGGGCTGCCGGCCAGGTGGACCGTACGGCCGTCACCGGAGTCGAACAGCGGGGTCGTGCTCTCCAGCCGCTCCTCGGACCCGAGGGTCACGGGCGCCGACTGGCCGACGTGCAGCGGGCCGACGGGCAGGTCGCGGGAGTGGAAGCCGCGGCTCGACCCGCCGTCCTGCTCCAGGGTGGAGAGCCGGCCGGCGCCGACGGCGAGCGACTGGACCTCCGCCGCCAGCGGTTCGACCCGGTGCAGCTTCTCCAGGACCGGGGCGCCGTCGCCCTTGCCCGGGACGGCCTTCAGCAGGGCCCAGTCGGTGGCGGATGAGCCGCCGACGACCGCCGCGCCGACGCCGCCGACGACCTGGTTGATCTCGCGCTCGGCCTTCTCCAGGAGCGTCTGCCTGCGCCCGTCCGGAGCGAAGGCGACCAGCTCCCGCCCGAGCGAGGCGTCCGTGCCGGAGACGTCTTCGGCGGCGAGGATCCACTCGCCGACCAGGCCGATGCGCGCGGTGCTCAGACCCTCGGGCACCGCGAACGTCCGCTCGGCGCCGTTCAGGGCGGACCGCTCCCTGACGTGCGCCTGGCGGTTCCGGTCGACCCACGCGATCCGGTCGGCGCTCAGCGCCACCGGCGCGACGAGGAGGCTCTCCCCGACGGAGGTCGGCGCCTCGATCACCGTCATCTGCCCGGTCCGCAGGTCGACGACGCCGAGGTCGGTCGGGTTGTACGGGTCGCCGGACCGGCCGAAGCGGATCACGGCCGCGGTGGAGTCGCCCGCGACGAGCCGCGCCATGTGGAGGTCGGCGCCCTCGGGGAAGCCGGTGACGGGGACCCGGGTCTCCGTCGCGTCGCCGACCCACCGCAGGTAGTAGCCGACGGTCGCCTGCGTCGACTCATCGGACTCGTACTGCTGGAAGAGCAGGGTGTCGCCGAGCAGACCCCGCAGGCTCGCGTCGCGCGGCAGGACAAGCGGCTGCTCGGTGCCGGTCGTGAGGTCACGGACGGCGTGCGTGCCGGGGCCGGGCCGGACGTAGGCGTACCGTCCGCCGACCCCGGCCTCGGCGAAGGCCGCGTTGCCGGAGCCGTATCCGAGGGAGACGGTCCGGCCGGTCGCGAAGTCGGTCCAGTGGAGCTCGCCGCCGGAGGACGGGTCGGAGTCCTCGGTCTCGTGCACATAGCCGTTGGCGGAGACGCCGGAGACGATCGCGTGCCGGGGCACGCTCCGCCAGCCGGGCGTGATGTCGAGCTGGTCGCCGGGCGGGACGGAGGCGGGTGCGGCCGACGGCGCGGCGACCGGCACGGCGGTGGCCGGCGTCGCGCCGATCACCGAGGCGATGAGCGTGGCGGCCACGACGGCCGTACGCGAGCGGCGTTCACGCGCGCGTGAAGAGCGTGCCACAGAGGGTCCCTCCCCGGGAATCCTGAAAGATGAGGAAACAGGGCGGATCCGGAATGACAGCACCGTGCGCCGGGCCCCCTGGCCGACGCTCCCCACCCATGTCAACAGCGCCGACAGTAACAGCAGCGACCGACACCCGGCCGTCCCGTTTCGCACCTGCGCCCCGCGGTCTCGCGCCCCCTTGGCGCCCCCCTGCCGCGAAGGCGTTCGACGCAAGCGGGGCCCGTACGGGAACAACTCCCGTACGGGCCCCGGACTAGGCTCCCGCCGTCACGACAGCGTCTTGTACATCTGCCAGCCGGCGCCGATCTTGACCCGGGCCGCGAACAGGCCCGTGCCGGTGCCGTTGTAGCGCCACAGCACACCGGCCGTGTCCCGGGCGACCAGGTCCGCCCTGCCGTCACCGGTGATGTCGCCGACGGCCGCGAGCGCGTTGTAGCCCTGCCAGCCGGCGCCGACCTTCACACGGCCCGCGAACGCGCCCTTGCCGTTCCCGTGGTAACGCCACAGGATGCCGGCCGTGTCCCGAGCCAGCAGGTCACCGGCCTTGTCGCCGTTCAGGTCACCGACGCCGACGACCGCGTTGTAGATCTGCCAACCGCCGCCGATCTTCACGCGGCCCTTGAACCTGCCCGCGCCGTCGTCGGCGTACATCCACAGCTCGCCGGCCGGCGTGCGCGCCAGCAGGTCGGTCCGCCCGTCACCGGTCAGGTCGCCGGGCGCGGTCAGGGCGTCGTAGATGTTCCAGCCCGAACCGATCGTCAGCTTCGGCCCGCTCGGCGCGAAGGCAGCCCCGCAGCCACCGTCGTGCCGCGTCAGCACACCCGCGGAGCTCCGCACGAGCAGGTCGTTGCACCGGTCACCGGACAGGTCCCCGAACGGCACGACCGTCGACGTCGCCGGCCATCCGCTCGCCGACGCCCCGGTCCCGAGCCCACCGGCCCCCGTGCCGGTCCGCACGGTCAGCGCACCGGCCGCCGTCAGCCCGAGCAGGTCGCCCTTGCCGTCACCGCTGTAGTCGCGGGCGGGCGGCGTCGCCGCGGGCGCGCCACCGGTGACGGTGACGGAGCCCTTCACGGACAGGTCGGAGCCGACACCATCGGCCGGCTTCGCGGTGAGGGTCCAGATGTACGAGCCGTTCCGGGCGGCCTGGCCGGATGCGTTCTTCCCGTCCCAGGCCGCTTCGATCCGACCCCGGGCCTCGGCGCCCGAGACGGTGCGGACGACGGTCCCGGTGGCCTGCTCCGTCACGGTGAGCTGCCAGGCGCCGGTGGGCTTGGAGGTCCACCAGGTGCCGGCCCAGCGCGCCGAGGAACCTGCCAGGTCGAGCGCGCTGCCCGTGACCGTGGAGTCGATGACGGAGACGGCGGGCGCGGGCACGCCGGTGCGGACGATACGGACCCGCTCGTCGGTCCCCACGTGAGCGACGTGCCCGCCGAAGCGGTCCACCGTCCAGTCGAGGCGAGCCTTCGTGTTCGGCCCGAGGTCGGCGGCGCTCACCAGGGTCCGCTGCGGCACGTCGGCGGCGGAGCCGGAGGCGGGGAGCCCGGCGTGCAGGTCGTAGAGGCGCAGGCCCGCCTCGGCGTCCTGCTGGACGAGGTAGCCGTCGCCGAGCAGCACATTGCGGACGTTGCGGCCCGGCACGTCCATGGTCCGGTTGGTCAGCCGGTCGTAGACGCCCGAGCCCGCGCCGGGGCCGTAGCCGTAGTCGGTCGCGTCGCAGGACCAGTAGACCCAGCGGCCGGCGGCCTGGAGCTGGGTGGGCACGCACTGGTTGCGGGTGGTGAAGGCCTCGCCGGCGGCGCCGGACGGCAGGGTCTTCGAGGTGACGGTCTTGCTGCCCTTGGCGACGCTCCACAGGGTGGAGCCCCACAGCGCGGCCACGGCGTCGGTCCGGCGTTCGAGGACGGCCCCGCCGTCCGGCTTCCGGAACTCCACGACGTACGGTTCGGAGCGCTCCACCGTGGTGGGGCTCGCGACCAGACCGAACCGGCCGGACAGACCCGTCAGTTCGGGGCTGATCATGCCCGTGGTGACCTGCGGCCCCCAGGTGCTCGCGCCGTTCTCGAACAGCATGGTGGCGTCCCGGTACGTGGCGTCCCGCCGCCCGTGGAAACCGTCACCGCTCGCCCACAGCACGGCGCAGCGCTCGGTGGTCGACTGGCAGTCCCCGTCGTCGCCGCTCATCAGGCCGTCCACGGTGGTGCGGACCGGCTGTGGCTGCCCGGCGGAGCTCAGCCAGGTGCTGCGGTAGACGCCGTAGTAGTCGCCCGGCTGGAAGTAGGTGCTGTTCTCGGCCGTGGTGAGGATGCCGCTGCCCAGGGAGAGGCCGTAGATCCGGGCGGGCATGGGCTCCACGGTGGTGAGGCGGCTCACCTCCACGCCGCCGTCGGCGGTGGGGGAGAGCCGGTGCACGGCCCAGTCGATGTTCCCGCGCGCCTCGGCGGTCTTCGCGCCGGCGACCAGGGCGCTGCCGTCGGGCGCGAGGACGACCTGCTCTTCCGCGTACTGGAGGACGGTCTCGACCGATCCCTGGTCGTCCGTCACGCGCCACAGCTCGGAGCCGCGGTAATCGCCCTCCTGGGCCCTCCGCGCCGGGGCCTGGAACACGTGGGAACCGACGGTGAAGAGGTTTCCGGACGACTCGACGGTGCGGAGCACGGTGCCCGGCGTCTTCCGGTCGAGGACGTCGACCTTGTTCCGTCCGGTGCGCAGCCGCAGGATCGTTCCGGCGCCGAGCCGGAAGCCGTTCACCTCATAGGACTGCTCCGGGAGGTCGGGGAGCGGCTCGGCCACCCCGTCCGACAGGTCCACGAGGGCCCAGCGTCCCCACCCCTCGGTGGAGTCCTTGTACGTGAGGACGAGCGACGTGGCGTCGGCGTCCTCCACGCCGCCGAGGACGGCGCCCTCGGGGATGCCGGTGACCGGCGTGTCCGTCACCTGGCCGCCCTCGGACCGCAGCAGGTGGTAGCCGGTGGGGGCGTCCGCCTCGCCGGTCCGGGTCAGCACCGTGTCGCCGTGGGTGCCGACATACGTCTGCCCCTCGGGGAGCGCGATGTCGGCGAAGACCGCGCCGGCGCCCTTCTGGAGCGTCACGTGCGGGGCGGGGGTGGCGGAGTGGACGGCGACCGTGTCGGAGCCGTCGCCCCAGTGGCCCCCACCGTCGATGGGCAGCTTCTGGTACCAGTCCCAGTAGCCGCTCTCGTAGTCGTAGCGCGGCGCCTCGGGCAGCGTGACGGCGAGCGGGGTGGCCTTGCCGGTGGCGTAGTCGATCCACTGGAGGCGGACGTCGCCCTCCTGGGCCAACAGGTAGCCGGTCTCGCCCGCGTTGAGGATCGAGGTGGCGCGCGGCGAGAAGCGTGGTGCCGCCGGCACCACGGTGACGTCGGAGGCCGTGTCGGCCACCGCCGGGGGCGCCGCGATCCCGGCGGACGTCGCCGCCGTCACCGTCGCGAGTGCCAGAACGAGGGCGGCGCGGGTGCGGCGGCTGGCGCCGCCCGTCCGGCCGAAGCCCTTAACGGTCAAAGAAGGTCCCTCCCCAAGACGCGGTCAGGAGGACGCGGCGGCGGCGTTCCGGCGGCGCGCGTGCGGGCAGAAGATCCTCTTCCCCGTCCACCCCCTGAGCGAGCGTGACCCTATACCAGTCCGCGCCGCGAATTCGACTCTGTTTCGAACCCGTTCAAAGCAGCAGGGCCCGTACGTCACCGAAGTGTCGTACGGGCCCTGCTCGCAGGCTCGCTCAGCGTGGACTCAGCCGTCGCTCAGCGTGTCGTGCCAGGTCAGCCGTTGCGCTTCCAGCGCGGCTTCTCGTCGCGGCGGCCGAAGGAGCCGCCCGTCGAGCCGGTGCCGCGGTGGTCGCCGCCGCGGTGGTCGTCACGACGGCCGTACGGGCGGTCGCCGCCCGAGCGGAAGCCGCCCGAGGGGCGGTCGTCGCGGCGGTCGCGGTTGAACGGACGGTCGCTGCCGCGGTGGCCGCCGGTCGGGCGGTCGTCGCGACGGAAGCCGCCACCACGGTTGTCGTCACGACGGTCGTTGTCCCGGCGGAAGCCACCGGAGGAACGGTCGTCGCGGTTGAAGCCGCCCGAGGGACGGTCGTCGCGGCGGAAGCCGCCACCACGGTTGTCGTCACGACGGTCGTTGTCCCGGCGGAAGCCACCGGACGGACGGTCGTTGTCCCGACGGAAGCCACCGGAGGAACGGTCGTCACGGTTGAAGCCGCCCGAGGGACGGTCGTCGCGGCGGAAGCCGCCACCACGGTTGTCGTCACGACGGTCGTTGTCCCGGCGGAAGCCACCCGACGGACGGTCGTTGTCCCGACGGAAGCCACCACCGCGGTTGTCGTCGCGGCGGAAGCCGCCCCCACGGTTGTCGTCACGACGGTCGTCGCGGCGGAAGCCGCCACGGTCACCGCCGCGGTCACCGCGGTCGCCACCACGGTCACGGCGCTCGTAGTTGCCCCGCTCGTCGCGGAAGGCCGGGGTGCGCTCCTCGCGGCGCTCCTGGACCGGCTCGGCGACGACGGCCGCGGCGACCTCGGCCTCGGCGGCCTCCGTCACCTCGGCGACCGCGGCCTCCGGGTCCTCGCCCCGCTCGCGCGCGGAACGGGCGACCAGGCGGTCGGCCTCCTCGCGGAGCTCGGCGGCGCGGCGCGTCAGACGCTCCAGCTGCTTGGTGAGGTCGGCGACCTCACGCTCGGCCTGCTTGGCGGCGTTGTTGGCGGAGTCGGCCTGGACCTCGGTGAGCGAACGCGCACCGGTGATCTCGGCGACCTCCGGGTCGAACGCCCCGGCCCCGCCCACGATGTGGCGCGAGGCATCGACGCCCGCGTCCTCCATCAGGCGGAAGATCTGGCGGCGCTGGTGCGGCAGGGCCAGGGAGACCACGACGCCCGAGCGGCCGGCACGGGCGGTACGGCCCGAGCGGTGCAGGTAGTCCTTGTGGTCGCCGGCCGGGTCCACGTTCAGGACCAGGTCGATGCCGTCGACGTGGATACCGCGGGCGGCGACGTCGGTGGCGACCAGCGCGTTGACGTAGCCGTCCTTGAAGTCGGCGAGCACGCGGGTACGGGCACCCTGCGTCATGCCGCCGTGCAGCGCGTCGGCCTTCACACCGGACTCGACGAGCTGCTCGGCGATGCGGTCGGCGCCCAGCTGGGTGCGGACGAAGATGATCGTGCGGCCCTTGCGGGCGGCGATGGCGGCCGTGACCGGCGCCTTGTCCTTCGGCTTCACGACGAGGACGTGGTGGGTCATCGTGGTGACGTTGCCCTGGGCGCTGTCGACCTCGTGGCTGACCGGGTTCTTCAGGTAACGCTTGACCAGCGTGCCGATCTCGTTCTCCATCGTGGCGGAGAAGAGCATGCGCTGGCCGCCCTCGGGGACCTGGTCGAGCAGCTCGGTGACCTCGGGCAGGAAGCCCAGGTCGGACATCTGGTCGGCCTCGTCGAGGACGGCGACCTGGACGTTCTCCAGGGAGCAGGCGCCCCGGTTGATGATGTCGCGCAGGCGGCCCGGGGTGGCGACGAGGATGTCGACACCGCGCTCCAGGGCGTAGATCTGGTTGCCCATGGACGTACCGCCGCAGACGACCTTGATCTTCAGGCCGAGCACGTCGCCGTACGGCTGGAGGGCGTCCGCGACCTGCATCGCGAGCTCACGGGTCGGGGTGAGGATGACCGCGCGGGGCTTCTTCTTCTCGGTGTGCCCGCCGGCCAGCTGGGCCAGGGTCGGCAGACCGAAGGAGAGGGTCTTGCCGGAGCCGGTACGGCCACGGCCGAGGATGTCCTTGCCGGCCAGGGCGTCCGGGATGGTCGCGGCCTGGATCGGGAAGGGGCTGGTCACACCGTTCTGCGCGAGCTTGCGCACGACGCCCTCGGGCAGGCCCAGGTCGGCGAAGGTGAGAGTCGGCTCGGTGGGCTCGGAGGCCTCGGCCTCGGAGGAGTCGGCCTCGGGGGCCTCGTGCACGTCGGAAGCCTCGGTGTCGACGGTCTCGGTGGCCTCTACGGCCTCGACGATCTCGTCGTTCTCGGGCAGGACGGCGTGGTCAGGACTGAAAATGGACATGCGAAATGCGAAACCTTCCGGAGTCTCGGCACGCGCCCGTCAACTCCGTGAAAATCGCAAATCGACCGCCTCAATGCGGTCCAGCCACGGCTAGGGAGAGTACGCGCCACGCGGCGCTCTTCTGTGTCGGCGCCGGGCAATGGGATCAAACGATCTACCACCATACGCACCCTCCCCCCCCTATGGCAAACCGGACTCCGTCACACCGGCCCTCACGCCGGTCCGACCTGCGGTGATGCCTCCGGCTCCACCGGCGCGCCCGGCCCGTCCGCGGCCCGCATGGCACCCATGTGGGTGTCCGCGCCCGGCGTGGCGGTGGGCGAGTCCGTGGGCTCCGGCGTCGGCTCCGGAGTGGGCGTCGGGCTCGGCTCCACGCTCGGGGTCGGCGTCGGCTCCGGCGGGTCCACCGGCGGCGTGACCTCGCCGCCCGGCGCAGTCGGCCCGCCCGCGCCGCCGCCCGTGCCCGCGGGCTCCTGGCCGCCCGGCTTCGGCCTGCCCACCGAGCCGCCGCTCACGGGCGCGTCCACCGGGGGCTTCCCGGAGGCCGTCGGGGAGCCGCTCGGCACCGGCGACTCGGTCCCGGCGCCGGCCGCGTCGGGGCCGCTCCGCCCGGACGTGTCCCGGCCGGTCCCGCCGTGCCGGTCCGCGCCCCCGGCGCTCTCGCCGGACTCGGCCGCCTCGCCCTGCTTCCCCGCGGACTTGCTCGGCGCCGGCTTCGCGCCCTCGTCACTCACACTCATGCAGCCGCTCAGACCGGCACAGGCCGCGACGGCCAACGCGGTCGCGGCCCATCTCACGCGGGTGGGCAAATGGCGCACGGAGGGCACCTCCAGGACACAAAGGGCGGGAACAGCGGGCGGAATACCGTGTTTCGCTGCCCAACTCCCTTTGCACCGCAAGGGACACGCCCCCACGGCGACCACCTCCCCCGCCGCCCGTTCGGGCGTGGCCCCGTCAGCCGTAGCCCAGCGCGTGCAGCCGTTCGTCGTCGATGCCGAAGTGGTGGGCGATCTCGTGCACCACCGTGATCTCGGTCTCCGCGACCACGTCCTCCCGCGACTCGCACATCCGCAGCGTCGGCCCCCGGTAGATCGTGATCCGGTCCGGCAGCACCCCCGCGTACCACTCGCCCCGGTCCGTCAGCGGAGTCCCCTCGTACAGCCCGAGGAGCTCCGGATCGTCCGGCGCGGGCTCGTCCTCCACGAACACCGCGACGTTGTCCATCAGCCGCGTCAGCTCCGGCGGGATCCTGTCCAGGGCCTCGGCGACCAGCTCTTCGAACTCCTCACGCGTCATCTCCAGCACCCGGCCATTGTCCCCCCAGGTGAAACCGTTTTGGCGATAGCGGCCGGCATCCCATATGCTTCTCACGTCCCCGACGCGCTGAGAAGCGCGCAGGTGAGCCTCTAGCCCTCATCGTCTAGTGGCCCAGGACGCCGCCCTTTCAAGGCGGTAGCACGGGTTCGAATCCCGTTGGGGGCACGCACCATCCTGTGCGAGACTGGTTCTCGCACATCGCAAGGTCCTGTGGAGCAGTTGGTTAGCTCGCCACCCTGTCAAGGTGGAGGTCGCGGGTTCAAGTCCCGTCAGGATCGCTGAGGTCAGCAATGATCTCGTGGCTGGGTAGCTCAGTTGGTACGAGCGATCGCCTGAAAAGCGATAGGTCGCCGGTTCGACCCCGGCCCCAGCCACCAGCAGAAGGCCCCGTTCGAAAGAACGGGGCCTTCTTCGTGTCCGCGGACGGCGGTACGGGAGCAGCTGAGGCGTCGGGGGCACGCGCGCCCCCCGCGCACCCCCGACGCCCTCACGCCCCCGACGCCCTCACGCCCCCGAGGCCCTCACGCCCCCGACGCCCTCGGACACACCGCCCTCTCAGGCCTCCCGGCCCCGCCGCACGCGCCAGCCGCGTACCGCCAGCACCACCGCCACCACCGCGACGACCACCACCAGCAGGGCCCAGTCCGGCACCGAGCGGCCCACCGACGCCACCCGCTCCTCCACCGCGAACGAGTCGTCCACCGACAGCAGCCCCGGCAGCGCGGTCGTGCCGTCGAAGAGCAGGAAGACCACGCCGAGCACCACGAAGAAGAGGCCCGAGAGGAGCGAGGTCGTGTGCAGCTCGAAGCGGCCGGCCCGGACGGTACGGCCGCGCAGCCAGCGGCGCCGGCCCAGGTCGTACCGCTCCCACAGCAGCGCCAGCAGGAACAGCGGCACCGCCATGCCCAGCGCGTACACGGCGAGCAGCAGACCGCCGTACGCCGGGCCGCCGCTCAACGCGGCCACCGTCAGGACGCTGCCGAGGATCGGGCCCGCGCAGAAGCCGGCGAGGCCGTAGACCAGGCCGAGGGCGTAGACGGAGACCGCCGTCGTGGGGCGGATCCGGCCGCTGACCTCGGCGATCCTGCGAGAGGCGAAGCCCATCCCGAGGACCTGGAGGACCCCGAGCACGATGATCGTCCAGCCGCCGACGGCCACCAGCAGGTCCCGGTGGCCGTAGAAGAGCCGGCCGGCGAACGAGCCGGCCGCGCCGAGCGGGACGAGGGTGGTCGCCAGTCCTCCGTAGAAGATGCCGGTACGGGCCAGCAGCCGGCTCCTGGAGTCGATCGAGTACGCGAAGAAGGCCGGCAGCAGCAGGGCGCTGCACGGGCTGAGCAGGGCGAGGAGGCCGCCGAGGAACGCGGCCAGATAGCCGATGTCGGCGGTCACTCCCCCGCCCCGCCCTTCGGCGCGGGAGCCGACTTCGCCGTCCTCGCCGCCGCGTCGATGGCCGCCGTGAAGGTCTCCATCGGCTGCGCGCCCGCGATCGGCCGCCCGTTGACCAGGAACGACGGGGTGGACGTCGCGCCGATCGAGTACGCCTGCTCCTGGTCCTTGCTCACCGCCGCCCGGGCCGCGGCGCCGTCCGTGTCCTGGGCGAACCGCGCGAGGTCGGGGACGCCGGCCTCCTTCGCGAGCGCGTTCAGCTGCTCCTTGCCGAAGCCCTTCTCCTTGGCGCCCTCGGCGTACGCCGCCCGGTGGAACTCCCAGAACCGGCCCTGCTGCCCGGCCGCCCACGACGCCCGGGCCGCCGCCTCCGACTCCTCGCCGAAGATCGGGAAGTTCCGCCACTCGATGCGCAGGGTGCCGTTCTCGACGTACTTCCTCACCAGCTCGGGCTCGGTGTCCCGGGCGAACTTCCCGCAGTAGCCGCACTTGAAGTCGGCGTACTCGATGAGCACCACGGGCGCGTCGGCCCGCCCCAGGGCCAGCTTGTCGGCGGCGTCGCGGCGGGCGTAGGCCTCCAGCTGCGGGTAGACGCCGGCGTTCGGGTCGGCGGAGACCTCGGCGGCGGACGAGCCGGACGCGCCGCCGGAGTCGGGCCGAGTCGCGGTGAACGAGACGACTCCGAGCAGCACGGCGGCGACGGCCACCCCGGAGACGATCATGATCGGCTTGGTCCTGGACGTCGTGGTGGGCTTGGACGTCGTGGTGGGCTTGGACATGCGGAAGCGCTCCTGAACAGGGAGGGAGAAGAGGGGGACGGACGACACGACGGACGGACGGCCCTCTAGACGCGCAGGATCGACAGCTCCACCGGTGACGGGGGCACGAGCTCCGGCGGCTCGGGCCCCGGCGGCAGCACGCGTACGGCCTGGTCGCAGCCCCAGGCTCCGGCCCCGGTCGGGCGCTCGGCCGCCAGTGCGGGCAGCAGCTCGCCGAAGCCGTGCGCGCGCGGCGGGGTGGCCGGCCGGCCGGCGCCGTCGACCGCGTGCCCCTGGCCGCAGCCCGGCGCCCCGCTGCCCTCGGCGGTGACCACGGCCGCCGGTGCGGACCCGGGCTTGTACGCCGACGCGTACTCCGCCACCGCCGTACCCGCCCCGCATCCCAGCACCCCGAGCACCACGCCCACCAGCGCGGCGAGCGCCGCGAGCGCGCGGACGGTGCGGGTCATGAACGTGCCTCTCGGGTCTCCGGACCGGATCTCCACGCCGAAGCGGCCCCGGCGTGCCCGAAATATTACGGGTCGCACCGCAGGGAAATCGGTTCGCCCGTACTCGGCCCGGGGTGCGATCCTGGATTCCGTATGTCTACTTCCTTCGCCGCCCTCCAGTCCGTCCTGGCCGAGGTCTCGCTGCGGGACGCCCACCGGCTCGGCCGCCGACTCGAAGGCGCCCGCCGCATCCGTAAGCCCGAGGCCCGTGAGGCCGTCCTGGACGAGATCGCCGCCGAGGCCGGCAAGGCCAAGGAGCGCGTCGACGGACGGGCCTCCCGCGTGCCCGCGGTCACCTACCCCCAGCAGCTGCCCGTCTCGCAGAAGAAGGACGAGATCCTGGAGGCGATACGTGACCACCAGGTCGTGATCGTCGCCGGTGAGACGGGCTCAGGAAAGACCACGCAGATCCCCAAGATCTGTCTGGAGCTCGGCCGGGGCGTCCGGGGCATGATCGGTCACACCCAGCCCCGCCGGATCGCGGCCCGCACCGTCGCCGAGCGCGTGGCCGAGGAGCTGCGGACCCCGCTCGGCGAGGCCGTCGGCTGGAAGGTCCGCTTCACCGACCAGGTGAACCCCGACGCGACCTTCGTGAAGCTGATGACGGACGGCATCCTGCTCGCCGAGATCCAGACGGACCGCGAGCTGCGCGCCTACGACACGATCATCATCGACGAGGCCCACGAGCGGTCCCTCAACATCGACTTCCTGCTCGGCTATCTGGCCCAGCTGCTGCCCAAGCGCCCCGACCTCAAGGTCGTCATCACCTCCGCGACCATCGACCCCGAGCGCTTCTCCCGGCACTTCGGGGACGCGCCGATCGTCGAGGTCAGCGGCCGGACGTATCCGGTCGAGGTCCGCTACCGGCCCCTCCTCGAAGAGGACTCCGAGGACGCCGACCGGGACCAGATCACCGCGATCTGCGAAGCCGTCGACGAGCTCCAGGCCGAGGGCCCGGGCGACGTCCTGGTCTTCCTCTCCGGCGAGCGGGAGATCCGCGACACGGCGGACGCGCTGCTGAAGAGACAGCTGCGCAACACCGAGGTCCTCCCCCTCTACGCGCGCCTCTCGCACGCCGAGCAGCACCGGGTCTTCCAGGCCCACTCCGGCCGCCGGATCGTCCTCGCCACCAACGTGGCCGAGACCTCGCTGACCGTCCCCGGCATCAAGTACGTGATCGATCCGGGCACCGCCCGCATCTCCCGCTACTCCCACCGGACCAAGGTCCAGCGCCTCCCGATCGAGCCGGTCAGCCAGGCCAGCGCCAACCAGCGCAAGGGCCGCTGCGGCCGAACGTCCGACGGCATCTGCATCCGGCTCTACTCCGAGGACGACTTCCTCTCCCGGCCGGAGTTCACGGACGCCGAGATCCTCCGCACGAACCTGGCGTCCGTCATCCTCCAGATGACCGCGGCCGGCCTCGGCGAGATCGAGAAGTTCCCCTTCATCGACCCGCCGGACCACCGCAACATCCGCGACGGCGTGCAGCTCCTCCAGGAGCTCGGCGCGATCGACCCGGCCGAGAAGGATCCGAAGAAGCGGCTGACGCAGCAGGGCCGCAAGCTCTCCCAGCTCCCCGTCGACCCCCGCCTGGCCCGGATGGTCCTGGAGGCCGACAGGAACGGCTGTGTACGCGAGGTCATGGTGATCGCGGCCGCGCTCTCCATCCAGGACCCGCGCGAGCGCCCCGCCGAGAAGCAGGCCCAGGCCGACCAGCAGCATGCCCGCTTCAAGGACGAGACGAGCGACTTCCTCGCCTTCCTCAACCTCTGGCGCTACGTCCGCGAGCAGCAGAAGGAGCGCGGCTCCAGCTCCTTCCGCCGGATGTGCAAGCAGGAGTACCTGAACTTCCTGCGCATCCGCGAGTGGCAGGACATCTACGCGCAGCTGCGCACGGTCGCCAAGCAGATGGGCATCCACCTCAACGAGGAGGACGCCCCCGAGCAGTCCGTGCACACCTCCCTCCTCGCCGGTCTGCTCTCGCACATCGGCATGAAGGACGTGAAGGACGGCGCGAAGAACGAGTACCTGGGCGCCCGCAGCGCGAAGTTCGCGGTCTTCCCGGGCTCGGCGCTCTTCAAGAAGCCCCCGCGCTTCATCATGTCCGCCGAGCTGGTGGAGACCTCGCGGCTGTGGGCGCGGGTCAACGCGAAGATCGAGCCCGAGTGGATCGAGCCGCTCGCCCAGCACCTGATCAAGAAGACGTACAGCGAGCCGCACTGGGAGAAGGACCAGGCGGCCGTGATGGCGATCGAGAAGGTGACGCTCTACGGCGTGCCGATCGTCACCGACCGCAAGGTGAACTACGGGCGGATCGACCCCGAGGCCTCCCGCGACCTGTTCATCCGCAACGCGCTGGTCGAGGGTGACTGGCGCACGCACCACAAGTTCTTCGCGGACAACCGCAAGCTCCTCACCGAGGTCGAGGAGCTGGAGCACCGGGCCCGTCGGCGGGACATCCTCGTCGACGACGAGACCCTCTTCGACTTCTACGACAAGCGGGTCCCCGAACACGTGGTGTCGGGCGCCCACTTCGACTCGTGGTGGAAGCACAAGCGGCACGAGGAACCGGAGTTCCTCGACTTCGAGCGCGAGATGCTCATCAACGAGAAGGCCGCCGGGGTCACCAAGGCGGACTACCCGGACACCTGGCGGCAGGGGCCGCTGAAGTTCCGCGTGACGTACCAGTTCGAGCCGGGCGCGGACGCCGACGGTGTGACCGTCCACATCCCGCTCCAGGTCCTCAACCAGGTCACGGACGAGGGCTTCGACTGGCAGATCCCGGGGCTGCGCGAGGAGATCGTCACGGAGCTGATCCGTTCGCTCCCGAAGCCGATCCGCCGCAACTACGTGCCGGCGCCGAACTTCGCGGCCCGCTTCCTGGACAGCGCCGTGCCCCTGCAGGAGCCGCTGACGGTGACGCTCGCCCGCGAGCTGCACCGGATGGTCGGCGTCCCCGTCTCCCCGGACGACTTCGACCTGTCCCGGATCGCCGACCACCTGAAGATCACCTTCCGGATCGTCGACGAGCGGCGCCGCAAGCTGGCCGAGGACAAGGACCTGGAGGCGCTGAAGCTCACGCTGCGCCCCAAGGCCCGCCAGGCCCTCTCCCAGGCCGCCGCGGCCGCCACGAGCGGCCCTGACGGCTCCGGGCAGTCCCTGGAGCGCACGGGGCTCACCGACTGGACCGTCGGCACCCTCACGAAGGTCTTCGAGACCCGGCGGGCCGGCCAGCCGGTCAAGGCGTTCCCCGCGCTCGTGGACGCCGGTGACACCGTCTCCGTACGCCTCTTCGACACGGAGGCCGAGCAGGAGCGGGCGATGTGGCAGGGGACGCGGAAGCTGATCCTGCTGAACATCCCGGTGAACCCGGCGAAGTTCGCCTCGGACAAGCTCACCAACCAGCAGAAGCTCGCTCTGTCCCGTAACCCCCACGGTTCCATCCAGGCGCTCTTCGACGACTGCGCGACCGCCGCGGCGGACCGGCTGATCGCCGACCACGGCGGGCCGGTCTGGGACGAGGAGTCCTTCCGGAAGCTGTACGACAAGGTCCGCGCCGACCTCGTGGACACGACCGTACGGACGGTGGGCCAGGTCCAGCAGATCCTGGCCGCCTGGCAGGCCTGCGAGCGCCGTCTGAAGTCCACCAACAGCCTGGCGCTGATCAACAACCTGGCGGACGTGCGGACGCAGCTTGCCTGGCTGATGCCGGCGGGCTTCGTCACGAGGACGGGGCTGCGGCGGCTGCCGGACCTGATGCGCTATCTGGTGGCCGTGGACCGCCGCCTCCAGCAGATGCCGACCGGCGTGCAGCGGGACACCACCCGCATGGAGAAGGTCCACGAGATGCTCGACGAGTACGCCTGGCTGCTCGAACAGCTCCCGAAGGGGCGGCCGGTGCCGAAGGAGGTCACCGACATCCGCTGGATGATCGAGGAGCTCCGGGTCAGCTACTTCGCCCACGCGCTGGGCACCGCCCACCCCGTGTCCGACAAGCGGATCGTGAAGGCGATCGACGCCGCCGCCCCGTAAGGGTGCGGGCGGCCGGGGGTGTCGCCTTGCGCCGGTTCGACCAGACCCTCTGACCTGCTGTACAGTCTTGTTCGCAGCCCCCGCTGAGGGCTGCGAATCATGGTCCTGTGGAGCAGTTGGTTAGCTCGCCACCCTGTCAAGGTGGAGGTCGCGGGTTCAAGTCCCGTCAGGATCGCTCGCGAGAAGGCCCACATCGAAAGATGTGGGCCTTCTGCGTTGCCACGCTTCGTTGTCTCCCGGTGTATTGACGCCGTCGGCCGGACCCCGGTACCCAGGCATGAGGGAATCGGGGGCCCACACCGGAGGTGTTCGCGCATGGCCGCGGCGTCCGCAGCGAGACACGAGATACGGGCGCTGCTGCGCGCCCATCTGGCGGCCGCGTCCCGCTACCGGCACGTCACACGCCACTGTCCCGCCTGCCACCGCCTCCAGCGGCTCGCCATGGAGCTGGACCGGACCCCCGAGCAGGCCGAGGACGAAAGTCCCACCAGCCCATGACCAACGGCGGGTTGAGGACCGCCGCGGGAGTGGCAGGCTGTTCTTTGGCAAGGCTTCGCCAGTGTGACGGGAGTCACCGAACGAGTTTTACAAACCCCCGCACTTACACCCTCCCTACACCGGCCCCATTTAATATGTGCAATTGCACTGCACAGCAAGGGTCGTGGGCCGGCACAAAAAAGATCGCGCTGGACCCGGCGGAGTCCAGCGCGATCGATGACGAAGAGCCTGTTGGGGCAGGCGCCAGGTCGGCAGAGCTTGGGTGGGCGGTCCAGGTTGGGGGACCCGGAATTGCCCGGCGTTACGGGGTGTTGCGCGTACCTCAGGCCTCGCTGCGCTGCTGCGGAATGCCCGCGAGCAGAGCGCGGACCTCAGCCTCGCGGTAGCGGCGATGTCCACCCAGCGTGCGGATGGACGTGAGCTTCCCTGCCTTGGCCCAACGGGTCACCGTCTTCGGGTCCACGCGGAACATCGTGGCAACCTCGGCGGGGGTCAGCAGCGGCTCGGCATCAGGGGTGCGAGCGGTCATGAGCGGCCTCCTCGGGAGAACCGAACCTTCTCGGTTCTTTCCTCTAAATTCTGCACCTTGACCCGCGTTGCCCGAAATGGCGGACGCGAGCCGAGTCGGTTATAGGACGAACGGCTTGTCCTCGGCACTACAACTACACCATCCGTCCAGCCACGTCGGCCAAACCGATGGAATTGCCCTCGCAGGTGTTCATCAGCGGCGGAAGTCGATGGACCATGCCATAACGGACAGTCACGCCACTGTGACGATCAGTCACAGAGCGATCAGGAGTCCTCAGACCCCCCATAGAGTGCAATGCTGAGCGTTCCGCCCACAGTTGGACGGAAGGAACCCTCCCCGGACTCCTTGTCCTATTTTGGCACGAGGGAGGGTGAAGGACGCAAGGGCGCAGTAAGTGCTATCCGTCACGCTTGAGCCAAAGGCCCGGATCGGGACCTACGTCCCGGGCGGGAACGCACGTACGTCACATCGTTCAAAGATCATTTACATCAGGTCGGCATGTCCTGTCGATGGTCAGTTCGCGAACTGCAGGTTGCGGATCTCCCGCCAGCGCTCCGCGAGCCGGCCGTACGCCTCGCTCGCCGCGTCCCCGTCGCCCTCCCGCAGCGCCGCGATCCCCTCCGCGACATCGGCCACCGACCGGTCCGCCGCGAGCCGCTCCGGCGACAGCGCGTGCACCAGGCCGCCGTAGTCCAGCTCCACGAGCGCCCGCGGATGGAACTCCTCCAGCCACCGGCCCACCTCGATCAGCCCCTCGGTCAGGGGCCCCTCGTCGACCGACTCCCGCAGCGCCCGCAGCGCCCGCGCGAGCCGCCGCCGCGCCTGCGCCATCGGCGTCCGGTACCGGAAGACCGGCAGCTCGCCCTTGGCCCGGTCCCCGGGCACGTACTCCCGCTCCTCGTCCGCGAAGAGCGTGAACCAGCGCACCGGGACCTGCCAGACCGCCGTACGGATCCACGGGCGGGCGTCCGGGTTCCGCTCCCGCCAGCGCTCGTGGTCCGCCGCCACCTGGGCGCGCACCACCGGCGGCAACATCGCGTCGAGCACCGGCCCCGGCAGCGGCGGCCGCCCCGGATCGCCGTTCCACGCCCGCCCCAGCTCCTCCATGGCCAGCCAGCCCCGCATCCGGGTCCGCCACGGGCAGACCACGACCACCCCGTCCACCTCCGCCACGAAGGCGTCGCCGCTCTCGTGGACCGGCACCGGGACCGGCGGCATCGGCAGCAAGTCCGCCAGCGAGCGGCGCAGTTCGTCCTGGGCGCCCGGGGTGTCGGCACGGCGGGCGTACTGCGCCCAGTGCCCCCGTTCGGGCTCCGGGAAGGCCCCCAGGGGCTCGTAGACCCGCAGATAGGAGGCGTACGGGACGAGGACCGAAGAGGCGACCGACATGTCGCGATCCTTCCACGGAGCTACTCCGGGAGGGGGTGATCCTGGGCACTGGGGCGGATCTACGCGCGCGTAGGACTTACTCTCTTGCCGAACCGGTCCCGCCACCACCCGCATGGGGGGACCGGCGAAACCGCCGCTTCGTACTTGGGAGTCACCACCGTGACCGATGTGACCGGCGTTCCTGCTGCTGACGTACTGCACACTCTGTTCCGTTCGGAGCAGGGTGGCCACGAGCAAGTCGTGCTCTGCCAGGACCGCGCCTCCGGCCTCAAGGCCGTCATCGCCCTCCACTCCACCGCCCTGGGCCCCGCCCTCGGCGGCACCCGGTTCTACCCGTACGCCTCCGAGGCCGAAGCCGTCACCGACGCGCTGAACCTCGCCCGGGGCATGTCCTACAAGAACGCCATGGCCGGGCTCGACCACGGCGGCGGCAAGGCCGTGATCATCGGCGACCCCGAGAAGATCAAGACCGAAGAGCTGCTGCTCGCCTACGGCCGCATGGTCGCCTCCCTCGGCGGCCGCTACGTCACGGCCTGCGACGTCGGCACCTACGTCGCCGACATGGACGTCGTCGCCCGGACGAACCAGTGGACCACCGGCCGCTCCCCCGAGAACGGCGGCGCCGGCGACTCCTCGGTCCTCACCGCCTTCGGCGTCTTCCAGGGCATGCGCGCCTCCGCCCAGGCCCTCTGGGGCGACCCCACGCTGCGCGACCGCAAGGTCGGCGTCGCGGGCGTCGGCAAGGTCGGCCACTACCTCGTCGAGCACCTGCTCACCGACGGCGCCCAGGTGTACATCACCGATGTGCGCGAGGAGTCGGTGCGCCGGATCACCGAGAAGTTCCCGCAGGTCACGGTGGTCGCGGACACGGACGCCCTGATCCGCGTCGAGGGCCTGGACATCTACGCCCCCTGCGCGCTGGGCGGGGTCCTGAGCGAGGAGACCGTTCCGTTCCTCACCGCGAGCATCGTCTGCGGCGCCGCCAACAACCAGCTCGCCCACCCGGGCATCGAGAAGGACCTCGTGGAGCGCGGGATCCTCTACGCGCCGGACTACGTGGTGAACGCCGGTGGCGTGATCCAGGTCGCCGACGAGCTGCACGGCTTCGACTTCGACCGGTGCAAGGCGAAGGCCACGAAGATCTTCGACACCACGCTGGAGATCTTCGCGCGTGCGAAGGCGGACGGCATCCCGCCGGCCGCGGCCGCCGACCGGATCGCCGAGCAGCGGATGGCGGACGCCCGCCGCGGCTGACCATGGCCGATTCTTGACGGACCGGCCCGCGGACCGGCTGTGGACCCCTCGCAGCCCGCCTGCGGGCCGCTCTCGATTGGGGTGAACCTTGTAGGTTCACCCCAATCGAGAGATGACTCACCCTGGTCGGCGGGTCGGCCCTCAAGAAGAGGTTAAAATCGCGATTGACCAGCGAGGACAGGGCACCTCGATGGTTCTGTACCGGGGCATGTGATGCGTGCGGCGTACCGTATGGCCACGGAAGCAGGTACCGTTGAAGCCCTACGGACCGGTCTCTCCACCGAGAGCCCGTTCCGAATCATGAACGCGTGTCAAGACTCTGGGGCCGCCGAGCCCCGTCACCGAGGGGGTCGAGCCATGGGGCGCGGCCGGGCAAAGGCCAAGCAGACCAAGGTCGCCCGCCAGCTGAAGTACAGCAGCGGCGGGACTGACCTGTCGCGTCTGGCCAACGAGCTGGGCGCTTCGACTTCGAACCAGCCGCCGAATGGCGAGCCGTTCGAGGACGACGACGAGGAAGACGACCCGTACGCGCAGTACGCGGATCTCTACAACACGGACGACGAGGACGAGGACGACGAGTCCGGTCCCGATGCGTCGTCCCGGCGTCGCGCTTGACCTCTTAACAAGAGCGCTGCTCAACACCGAACCCGGTCCGGATACCCGGACCGGGTTTCTGTGCGTTCGCGGGACGGCCGACGAGGGCCGGCGGATACGCCGGGTGGGCGGGCCCGGAGGCCCGCCCACCCGATCAGGCCATCAGACCGCGTAGTCGCCGACGAGCTCGGCGCCCGTCGTGTGCGCACCGCGCTCGGTGATCTCGCCCGTCACCCAGGCCTCGACGCCCCGGTCCTCCAGCGTCGCCAGGACCACGTCCACGGACTCGGGCGGAACGACGGCCATCATGCCGACGCCCATGTTCAGGGTCTTCTCCAGCTCCAGGCGCTCGACGGCTCCGGCCTTGCCGACCAGGTCGAAGATCGCGCCCGGGGCCCAGGTCGAACGGTCGACCGTGGCGTGCAGGCCGTCCGGGATCACCCGCGCCAGGTTGGCGGCCAGGCCGCCGCCCGTGATGTGGCTGAAGGCGTGCACCTCGGCGGTCCGGGTGACCGCCAGGCAGTCCAGCGAGTAGATCTTCGTCGGCTCCAGCAGCTCCTCACCCAGGGTCCGGCCGAGCTCCTCGACGCGCTGGTCGAGGCTCATACCTGCGCGGTCGAAGAGGACGTGCCGGACGAGCGAGTACCCGTTGGAGTGAAGGCCGGAGGACGCCATGGCGATGACGGCGTCACCCGTACGGATGCGATCGGGGCCGAGCAGACGGTCCGCCTCCACCACGCCCGTACCGGCGCCGGCGACGTCGAAGTCGTCCGGGCCGAGCAGGCCGGGGTGCTCGGCGGTCTCGCCGCCGACGAGGGCGGTGCCGGCGAGGACGCAGCCCTCGGCGATGCCCTTGACGATCGCGGCGACCCGCTCGGGGTGCACCTTGCCGACACAGATGTAGTCGGTCATGAAGAGCGGCTCCGCGCCGCAGACGACGATGTCGTCCATGACCATCGCGACCAGGTCGTGACCGATGGTGTCGTAGACGCCCATCTGGCGTGCGATGTCGACCTTCGTCCCGACACCGTCGGTGGCGGAGGCGAGCAGCGGCCGCTCGTAGCGCTTGAGGGCGGAGGCGTCGAAGAGGCCGGCGAAGCCGCCGAGGCCCCCGAGGACCTCGGGGCGCTGCGTCTTCTTCACCCACTCCTTCATGAGCTCGACGGCGCGGTCGCCCGCTTCGATGTCGACGCCCGCGGACGCGTAGCTGGCACCGGTGGTCTGAGACATGGGTTCAGAGCTTTCGTGTCGTACTGCGGGGTGTGCAGCGGGGTCTTACGGGCGGCGCAGCGCGTCGGCTGCCGCGGTGGCGGCGGGGCCGGCGGCCAGCTCCGTCTCCAGGAGCTGCTTGCCGAGCAGCTCGGGGTCCGGAAGCTCCATCGGGTACTCGCCGTCGAAGCAGGCGCGGCAGAGGTTCGGCTTGGCGATGGTGGTCGCCTCGATCATCCCGTCGATGGAGATGTACGAGAGCGAGTCCGCGCCGAGCGACTTGCCGATCTCGTCGACCGACATGCCGTTGGCGATCAGCTCCGCACGGGTGGCGAAGTCGATGCCGAAGAAGCAGGGCCACTTCACGGGCGGGGAGGAGATCCGGATGTGGACCTCGGCGGCGCCCGCCTCGCGGAGCATCCGGACGAGGGCGCGCTGGGTGTTGCCGCGGACGATCGAGTCGTCGACGACCACGAGCTTCTTCCCCTTGATGACTTCCTTGAGGGGGTTCAGCTTCAGCCGGATGCCCAGCTGGCGGATGGTCTGGGACGGCTGGATGAAGGTACGGCCCACATAGGCGTTCTTCACCAGGCCGGCGCCGAAGGGGATACCGGAGGCCTCGGCGTAGCCGATCGCGGCCGGCGTGCCGGACTCCGGCGTCGCTATGACCAGATCGGCCTCGACGGGCGCCTCCTTGGCGAGGCGGCGGCCCATCTCGACGCGCGAGAGGTAGACGTTGCGGCCGGCGATGTCCGTGTCCGGGCGGGCCAGGTACACGTACTCGAAGACGCAGCCCTTGGGCTTCGCTTCCGCGAAGCGCGAGGTGCGGATGCCGTTCTCGTCGATCGCGATCAGCTCGCCCGGCTCGACCTCGCGGACGTAGCTGGCGCCGCAGATGTCGAGGGCGGCGGACTCCGACGCGACGACCCAGCCGCGCTCCAGTCGGCCGAGGACCAGCGGGCGGATGCCCTGCGGGTCGCGGGCCGCGTAGAGGGTGTGTTCGTCCATGAAGACGAGGGAGAAGGCACCCCGGACCTCGGGGAGGATCTTCGCGGCGCCCTGCTCGATGGTGAGCGGCTTGCCGTCCTCGTCGACCTGCGCGGCGAGGAGCGCCGTGAGCAGGTCGGTGTCGTTGGTGGCCGCGACGCGGGTGGTGCGGCCTTCCTGCTTGGGAAGGTCGGCGACCATCTCGGCGAGACGGGCCGTGTTCACCAGGTTGCCGTTGTGGCCGAGCGCGATCGAGCCGTGGGCGGTGGCCCGGAACGTCGGCTGCGCGTTCTCCCACACGGAGGCGCCGGTGGTCGAGTAGCGGGCGTGACCGACCGCGATATGACCCTGGAGGGAACCGAGAGAGGTCTCGTCGAAGACCTGGGACACCAGGCCCATGTCCTTGAAGACGAGGATCTGGGAGCCGTTGCTGACCGCGATACCCGCGGATTCCTGGCCCCGATGCTGGAGGGCGTAGAGCCCGAAGTACGTGAGCTTTGCGACCTCTTCACCCGGAGCCCAGACACCGAAGACGCCGCAAGCGTCCTGGGGGCCCTTCTCGCCGGGAAGCAGATCGTGATTGAGTCGACCGTCACCACGTGGCACGTTCCCGAGTGTAGGGGAGGTCGACCACTGGTCCGAATTGGGGAATTGCGAGGGGTCTCGTATTCGTGTGATCGTACGAGATGATCCACAACCCCTCGTCGGGACGTCCGTGAGGTGCCCGGGACCCAAGGGGGAGACGGGCTCCGGGGGATCGACGCCGACGCCCGGGCGAGGGCCTACCAGCGGGTAGGGAGGGGCCGGGAAGGCTCTGGATGTGACGGAGTTCGCAGGGATTGGGCCTCCGGGGAGCGCCGAAGCGGCGCGAAGGGGGCGGTGGGGACGCATGCGGGACGGACGCCGGGCGGGTGCGTCCGGACGTGCGTCCGGACGTGCGTCCGGAACTGCGGGCCCGCTCGCGGTCCGCGTCCACGGGGCGGGACGGGCGTTGACAGGGGCATGAGCCTTCGGCCAGCATCCAGCCTCATGCAGCCTGTGCGTGACCGCTCGGTCACCCTCGTGGCGCGCCGACACGTCGACCTGGTCCGTGTCGCCGGCGCGCTCTGTCGCTGCGCCTAGCCACACCACCGGTCCGACCCTCCGCGCCCGCCGCCCCTGATCACCGGGGTACGGGCGCCCCTTCCCGAGCCACGGCCCGGCCCCTGCGCGGGCCGCACCGCCCCACTGCCGTGCGCCCTCGCGCGCCCGCTCGGCCTTCACGCACCCCCGCACCTTCCGAGGAGCCCCCATGCCCACGCCCAAGATCCCCCTGTCCCGACGCGCCTTCGGCGGGGCCGCCGTCGGGGCGGCCGCCGTCACCTCGCTCGGCTCCGGAACGCCGGCCGCGCAGGCGGCGACCGCGCACGCCGAGGCCGGGCAGCCCGGAGAGCGGCCGTTCCGCGCCGCCCACGGCCGGAGCTCCCGGCGGCCGAACATCCTGTTCATCCTCGGCGACGACCTCGGCTGGGCCGATCTATCCTCGTACGGCTCGACCCACATCCGTACCCCGAACCTCGACCGGCTCGCCCGCGACGGCGTCCGCTTCACCGACGCCTACTCCGGCTCGGCCACCTGCTCGCCGACCCGGTTCAGTCTCTACACCGGCCGCTTCCCCGGCCGTACGAAGGGCGGGCTCGCCGAGCCGATCGCCGACAAGTCGGTCGGCCTGGACCCCACGCACCCCACGCTCGCCTCACGGCTGCGCGAGGTCGGCTACGCCACCGCGCTCATCGGCAAGTGGCACTGCGGCTACCTGCCCGACTACTCGCCCACCCGGTCCGGCTGGGACGAGTTCTTCGGCAACTTCGGCGGCGCCCTGGAGTACTACTCCAAGCTCGGCCTCGGCGGCGAGTACGACCTCTACGAGGGTGACGCGCCCTACAAGGACCTCCGCTACTACACCCGCATCCTGACCGAGCGGGCGAGCGAGTACGTGTCCCGGGACCACGACCGGCCCTGGCTGCTCAACCTGAACTTCACCACCCCGCACTGGCCGTGGATAGCCGACGGCGACGAGGAGACGAGCGCCGAGATCGTCCGGCGGATCAAGGCCGGCGACCGGAGCGCGCTCTGGCACCAGGACGGCGGCTCCATCGAGAAGTACAAGGAGATGGTCGAGGACCTCGACCGTTCGGTCGGCAAGGTCCTCACCGCGCTGAAGCGGTCCGGGCGGGAGCGCGACACCCTCGTCTTCTTCGCCAGCGACAACGGCGGCGAGCGCTTCTCCTACAACTGGCCGCTGGCCGGCAACAAGGGCTCGCTCCAGGAGGGCGGCATCCGCGTCCCGTCGATCCTGCGCTGGCCGGCCCGGATCGACGGCGGCCAGGTCAGCGACCTGCCCGTCTACACGCCCGACTGGACCGCGACCCTCCTCGAACTGGCCGGCGCCCGCCCCCACCCTGCGTACCCGCTGGACGGCACCAGCCTCGCCGGGCACCTGCTGCGGGGCGAGGAGGTCGCCGAGCGGGACCTCTTCTGGCGGGTGCGGGGCGAGCGGGCGCTGCGCCGCGGCGAGTGGAAGTACTACCGCGGCACCAGCGGCCGCGACCAGCTCTTCCACCTCACCGAGGACGTCCGCGAACAGGCCGACCGGGCGCCGTTCGAGCGGGAGCGGCTGGCCGAACTGCGGGCCGCCTGGGAACGGACGGACGCGGGGCTGCTGCCGTACGGGAGCCAGGGCCGGACGCCCTAGCTTCGGGGCGGTGGGGGCGCCGGATCGGAAGCCCTAGGGCTTCGGGGCGGTGGGCGTCTCCTGCGGCTTCGCGGTCGCGGTGGCCGCGAAGCCCTCGCCGTCGGCGCCCGTGAGGGTGAGGGAGCGGTGACCGAGTTCGTACGAGAGCGGTCCGTCGAGGAGCTCGTGCAGCTTGGTCTCCAGCTGCATCTGCGGGGACGAGCAGATCATCCGCGTGGTCACGACCGGGCCGGTGACGGTGAGGGTCGTGGGGGTGACCTTCGCCGTGGCCGTGAACCGGTTGCAGCCCAGGTTGCCGCGGACCTTGCCGTCCTTGTCGACCACGAAGGTGGCCTTGCCCTCGCTGCCCTTGGGCAGGGAGGCGGCCGTCTGGTCGGAGAGCAGGGAGTCGACGGTCCAGGTGGTGCCCTGGAGGGGCGCGGGCGGTTCGGAGGTCAGCGCGACGACGTTCTTGCCGTCGGGCGAGGTGAGGGTGAGGCGGTCGCCCTCGACCTTGGCCTTCATCGCGCCGGCGAGGGCCTTCTGGAGCACCGCCTCGAAGGCGCCGCGCTCACCGGGGCACGCCATCTCGGTGCCCTGGCCCTGCTTCACGGTCACCGTGTCCCCCTGGACCGACACCTCGGCCCCGAAGCCGTTGCAGCCGCTGTTCCCCGACGCCCTGCCGCTCGCGGCGATCTCGATGTGGGCGCCGTCGGGCGCCCGGCTCTCCTTGCCCGCCACCGTCACGGTCTCGAAGTTCCAGTGCACTCCGGTGACGGGCACGTCGGGGGCGACGGTTCCGGCGCCGGACCCGGAACCGGGGTCGGCGCCGGACTTCTGCGTGCCGCACGCCGAGAGCACGACGAGCGAGGCCAGGACGGCGGTGGCTGCGGTGGTGCGTGTCTTCAGCATGGGGATGGGACGTGCGAACGGTACGGACGGTTCCGCCCCTCCCCCGGGGCACGGACCGAACTCCGCCGCGCCGCTCAGCCCATCAGCGGCAGCAGGGCGGCGAGATCGGCCCGCTCGCCGCTCGCCCCGACGCGCGCGGCCTGCAGCTCCTCGGCCCAGCGCGTCCGGCCGGTCGCGAGCCGGAGCCAGGTCAGCGGGTCGGTCTCCACGACGTTGGGCGGGGTGCCCCGGGTGTGCCGTGGCCCCTCCACGCACTGGACGACCGCGAAGGGCGGGACCCGCACCTCGACCGCCCCGCCCGGCGCCTTCACCGCGAGCGCGTCCGCCAGCAGCCGCGTACAGGCGGCCAGCGCCTGGCGGTCGTACGGGATGTCCAGGCCGGTCGCCGCGTTCAGGTCGTCGGTGTGGACGACGAGTTCGACGGTCCGGGTGACGAGGAAGTCGGCCAGCCGCATGGCGCCGAAGCTGACCGGAAGCAGCCGCTCGTCGGAGGCGTCGGCGATCCGCTCCTCGTACACCTCCAGGGTCCGGGCGTACAGGCCCGGCAGGTCGGAGGCCTCGATCCCGCGGGTGTGCTCGTCGATCCGCCCGGCCCCGGACGCGGTCACGAACGGCCAGTCGAGCAGGGCCAGTTCCTGCTTGGCCGGCTCGGGCTCGGCCAGCAGCCGCGGGACGGAGTCGGCCATCCAGGCGATGTGCGCGGCCAGCTCCCGTACGGTCCACTCCCCCAGCCGCGTCGGCCCGTCGAGCTGCTCCGGGCCGAGCCCCGCCACCGCCTCTCGTACGTTCCGGAACTGGGCGAGCACGGCCGCCCTGATCTTGGCGGAGTCGTAGCTGCGCGTGCGCTTCTTGGCCGGTGGCATGGGGGCGAGGGTAGTCGGAGACTGGAGGGGACGACCATCACCGACCGCACGGACGAGAAGGGCGGAACGACCATGGCCATGCACCCCGACGCGGCCGTGGTGCGCCAGGGCTACGAAGCGTTCGGCAAGGGAGATCTGGCGACCCTCGCCGAGATGATGACGGCCGACTGCACGCACCACGCACCGGGCGAGAGCCAGGTGTCCGGACACTTCAAGGGCCGGGAGAACATCCTGGCCATGTACCAACAGCTGTCCGACCTGTCCCACGGGACCATGCGGGTGGAGCTGGAGGGCGTCGCCGTGGACGGACGCGGACACGCCATGTCCACGCACACCTACTTCGCCGACCGCGGAGACCGCGGCCTGGAGATGAAGGGCGGTCTCTTCTTCACGATCATCGGCGGCAAGATCTCCGACATCGACGAGTGCGTCGCGGACATCGACGAGGCGGACGCCTTCTGGGGTCAGCCGGAGTAGGCGCCGGTGTCTCCCGCGAGGAACGTCTCGCCGTTCTTCGGCACCCCCACGCCCCGCCAGCTGAACGGCACGCCCCGGGCCGTGTCGAGGTCGGGGCCGTCCATCAGCTGGAAGTGCACGTGCGGTTCGGTGGAGTTGCCGGAGTTGCCGCACCGGGCGAGGAGTTGGCCCGCCGTCTGGCCGTACTGGTGCGTTCCGTGGCTGGGTGTCCGGTCCGCCGGGCTGTTCAGCGCCGACCAGCGGCCGGTGACCGGCGGACCCACCTCGACCGGGGGCCGCGAGCCCGCCGCGTCACGCCTGCGGCCCGTCCCGGCCAGCGTGACGCCGACCGCCATCGCGGCGAGCGCGGGCAGCCAGCCCGCCCAGTACGGATAGGGCAGGTCGACGAGGACCGAGGCGAGCGCCTGCACGGCGAACACCAGCCACAGTCCGCGATGGAGCACCGTCGCCGCCTTGCGCGCCATGATCACTTCCCCCTGGACGTCGTGGATGTCGTGGTCAACCACGGGCCGCGGTGAGGACCACCAGGAGCGGGACGACCCGGGCTCCCGGCACCGCGTAGCGGCCGCGTCCCGTGGTGTGGAGCCAGCCCGCGCCGGTCAGTCGGCGCAGGTGGTGGTAGATCTGGCCGGTCGTGCCCAGGTCCGCCGGCTCCGCCAGTTCGGCCGCGGTGCGCCGGCCGCCGAGGATCTCCCGCAGCAGCCGGAGCCGTACGGGATGGCCGAGCGCGGCGAGGGAGTCGGCGGTCTCGGCCCAGTCCGCGTCGAGCAGCCGCTCGGTCGAAGAAGAACGAGAAAACCCCCGCCCGGACCCGAAGGTCCGGACGGGGGCTCCCGTGCTGCTCCGTAATCAGGCCAGCAGGGCCGGGATCGTCGCCTCGTGGGCGGTGCGCAGCTCGCTCAGCGCGATGGCGAACTCGCCCTGCACGTCGATCTCCTCGCCGTCCACGACACCGATCCGCGTCGCCGGGAGACCCCGCGCGCCGCACATGTCGGTGAAGCGGAGCTCCTCGCTGCGCGGGACGGCCACGACCGCGCGCCCGGCCGACTCGCTGAAGAGGAACGTGAACGCGTCCAGACCCTCCGGGACGACCAGCCGCGCGCCGGTGCCGCCCCGCAGGCAGGACTCGACGACCGCCTGGACCAGACCGCCGTCGGACAGGTCGTGCGCCGCGTCGATCATGCCGTCGCGGGAGGCGGAGATCAGGATCTCGCCGAGCAGCTTCTCCCGGTCGAGGTCCACGGCCGGCGGCAGGCCGCCGAGGTGCTGGTGGATCACCTCGGACCAGGCGGAGCCGCCGAACTCCTCACGCGTGTCGCCCAGCAGGTAGAGGAGCTGGCCCTCTTCCGCGAAGGCGATCGGCGTACGGCGGTTGACGTCGTCGATCACACCGAGCACGGCCACGACCGGCGTCGGGTGGATGGCGACCTCGCCGGTCTGGTTGTACAGCGAGACGTTGCCGCCGGTCACCGGGGTGCCGAGCTGGAGGCAGCCGTCCGCGAGACCACGGGTGGCCTCGGCGAACTGCCACATCACGGCCGGGTCCTCGGGCGACCCGAAGTTCAGGCAGTCCGAGATCGCCAGCGGCTTGGCACCGGAGGCGGCGACGTTGCGGTACGCCTCCGCCAGCGCGAGCTGCGCACCCGCGTACGGGTCGAGCTTCGCGTACCGGCCGTTGCCGTCGGTCGCCATGGCGACGCCGAGGTTGGTCTCGTCGTCGATCCGGACCATGCCCGCGTCCTCGGGCTGCGCGAGCACCGTGTTGCCCTGCACGAACCGGTCGTACTGGTCCGTGATCCAGGACTTCGACGCCTGGTTCGGGGACGAGACCAGCTTCAGGACCTGGTCCTTGAGCTCCGCGCCGTCCTGCGGCCGGGGCAGCTTGTTCGCGTCGTCGGCCTGGAGCGCGTCCTGCCACGCGGGGCGCGCGTACGGCCGGTGGTAGACCGGGCCCTCGTGCGCGACCGTGCGCGGCGGCACGTCGACGATCTGCTCGCCGTGCCAGAAGATCTCCAGACGCTCGCCCTCGGTCACCTCACCGATGACGGTGGCGATGACGTCCCACTTCTCGCAGATCTCCAGGAAGCGGTCGACGTGCTCGGGCTCGACGATCGCGCACATGCGCTCCTGCGACTCGCTCATGAGGATCTCCTCGGGCGAGAGCGTCGCGTCGCGCAGGTGGACCCGGTCGAGCTCGACGCGCATGCCGCCGGAGCCGGCGCTCGCCAGCTCGGAGGTGGCGCAGGAGAGACCGGCGCCACCCAGGTCCTGGATGCCCGCGACCAGCTTCTCCTGGAAGATCTCCAGGGTGCACTCGATGAGGAGCTTCTCCTGGAACGGGTCGCCGACCTGGACCGCCGGGCGCTTCGTCGGCTTCGTGTCGTCGAAGGTCTCGGACGCGAGGACCGAGACGCCGCCGATGCCGTCGCCGCCGGTACGGGCGCCGTAGAGGATCACCTTGTTGCCGGGGCCGGAGGCCTTGGCCAGGTGGATGTCCTCGTGCTTCATGACACCGATGCAACCGGCGTTGACCAGCGGGTTGCCCTGGTAGCACGCGTCGAAGACGACCTCGCCGCCGATGTTCGGCAGGCCCAGGCAGTTGCCGTAGCCGCCGATGCCGGCGACGACACCGGGAAGCACGCGCTTGGTGTCGGGGTGGTCGGCCGCGCCGAAGCGCAGCGGGTCGACGACCGCGACCGGGCGGGCCCCCATGGCGAGGATGTCGCGGACGATGCCGCCGACGCCGGTGGCCGCGCCCTGGTAGGGCTCGATGTACGAGGGGTGGTTGTGCGACTCGACCTTGAAGGTGACCGCGTAGCCCTGGCCGACGTCGACGACGCCCGCGTTCTCGCCGATCCCGACGAGCATGGCGTCGTTCTCCGGGACCTTCTCGCCGAACTGCTTCAGGTGGACCTTGCTGCTCTTGTACGAGCAGTGCTCGGACCACATGACGGAGTACATGGCGAGCTCGGCACCCGTGGGGCGGCGGCCGAGGATCTCGCGGATACGCGCGTACTCGTCCTCCTTGAGGCCGAGCTCCTTCCAGGGCTGCTCGCTGTCCGGGGTCCCGGTGGCGTGCTTGACGGTGTCGAGGCTCATCAGGCGTTGACCAGCTTCTTGAGGATCGAGGTGAAGAAACCGAGCCCGTCGGTACGGCCCGTACCGATCAGCGGCTCGACGGCGTGCTCGGGGTGCGGCATGAGGCCGACGACGTTCCCGGCGGCGTTGGTGATGCCCGCGATGTCACGGAGCGAGCCGTTGGGGTTGACGTCGAGGTAGCGGAAGGCCACCCGTCCCTCGGCCTCCAGCTCGTCGAGCACCCGCGCGTCGGCGACGTACCGGCCGTCCATGTTCTTGAGCGGGACCTGGATCTCCTGACCCTGCTCGTAGTCGGACGTCCAGGCGGTGTCCGCGTTCTCCACCCGCAGCTTCTGGTCGCGGCAGATGAAGTGCAGGTGGTTGTTGCGCAGCATCGCGCCCGGCAGCAGGTGGGCCTCGGTGAGGATCTGGAAGCCGTTGCAGATGCCGAGGACGGGCATGCCCGCCTTCGCCTGCTCGATGAGCGGCTCCATCACCGGCGAGAAACGGGAGATGGCTCCGGCCCGCAGGTAGTCGCCGTAGGAGAAGCCACCCGCCAGGACCACGGCGTCGACCTGCTTGAGGTCCCTGTCGCGGTGCCAGAGCGAGACGGGCTCGGCGCCCGCCAGGCGGACGGCGCGCAGCGCGTCCTGGTCGTCCAGCGTTCCGGGGAACGTGACGACGCCGATTCGAGTGTTTCCGCGGCCCGAAGGGCCTCCGTCACGCATGGTGGTGGGTGACGGGCGGGCGGTCACGAGGAAGCCCCGGCGGTCTCCGTGGACTCGACCTTGACGGTGAAGTCCTCGATGACGGTGTTGGCGAGAAAGGTTTCGGCCATCTCATGGATGCGGGCGAGGGCGGCCTCGTCGACCGGTCCCTCCACCTCCAGCTCGAAGCGCTTTCCCTGGCGGACGTCGGCGATTCCCTCGAATCCGAGGCGGGGCAGTGCACGCTGCACGGCCTGGCCCTGGGGGTCGAGGATCTCCGGCTTGAGCATGACGTCGACTACGACGCGTGCCACTGGCACTCCCGGTGGTGTGTTGCGTGGGCGGTTCCCTCAGCGTACCTGTCTCCAAATTCTACGCGAGTAGACAACTGGAGGACCCTACAAAGGCACCCGGAGATCCCCACGGAAAATTCAAGTGAAATATTGCGCGGCCCATTGCGGGAGACACGCTGATGTAATTGGCTGGGCTTCACAATGCGAGGCCTACCGCTGTACAAAGGAATACAGAGGAAAGCAGCATTGCCCCGGGGTAGCCGTAAAGCCGGTGTCGCCGCACGTCAGAGCCGCTTCACACGCCGAGACGATCATGGCACACCGCAGGAAAGGACCGATATCCGTGGCTCAGCGAGTAGTGGTCACTCTCTCCGATGACATCGACGGAGGAGAAGCGGCGGAAACGGTGGCGTTCGGCCTGGACGGGAAGACGTACGAGATCGACCTGAATCCCGCCAATGCAAAGAAACTGCGCAAGGCGCTGGCGCCCTACCTCGCGGCCGGTCGGAAGCTGACGGGTAAGGCCGCCACCGCCCGGGCCGGCGGAGCTCCCGCCACGGTGGCTTCGTACAAGCACACCGCCCTGGCCCCCGACCCGGCGGCGGTCCGCGCCTGGGCGCAGTCCAACAAGATGGACGTGCCCGCCCGCGGCCGCATCCCGAAGCGGGTCTACGAGGCGTTCCGCGAGGCCAGTTGAACCGGCGGCCCGGACGCGCGTCGGCTACCGAGTTGCACTGCACCCCTGTTGATCGGCTAGAGTCTGGATCACGCCGAGGGGCAAGGCCGCAGGGCCGAACCTCACGCAGCGTGCGGGTGTAGTTCAGTAGTAGAACATCCCCCTTCCAGGGGGAAGGCGCAGTGTGCAATTCCTGTCACCCGCTCTGCATCGCATTACCGAGCACTCCGGTGCATCGGGTACAGTGGTGCTCGCACCGCCCAGTGAGAGCTGAGCGGCAGCAATGCGGACGTGGCTCAGTTGGTAGAGCATCACCTTGCCAAGGTGAGGGTCGCGAGTTCGAATCTCGTCGTCCGCTCGTTGATCGAAGGCCCCGGTTCTCACGAACCGGGGCCTTCGTCGTGTCCGCCCATGGCGGGGCCCCGTACTGACATTTGTCATGTGCGGTGATGACAGCACGCACTGCCGACCGCCCCCGTCCGGCGGAAGGCTGAAGCCATGACCAACGTGATCGAGGCCGACGACCTCCGCCGGACCTACTCCGGTGGATTCGCCGCCGTAAACGGGATCTCCCTCGCCGTCCCCCGAGGCGAGATCTTCGCCCTCCTCGGGACCAACGGAGCCGGCAAGACCTCCACGGTCGAGCTCCTGGAGGGCCTCGCCGCGCCCAGCGGCGGCACGGTACGCGTCCTCGGCCACGACCCGTACCGGGAACGGACCGCCGTCCGTCCCCGGATCGGGGTGATGCTCCAGGAGGGCGGCTTCCCGTCCGACCTGACCGTGGCCGAAACCGTACGGATGTGGGCCGGCTGCACCACCGGCGCACGGCCGACCGGCGAAGCCCTCGCGGCCGTCGGGCTCGGCTCGCGCGAGAAGGTGCGGATCAAGCAGCTGTCCGGCGGCGAACGGCGTCGCCTCGACCTCGCTCTCGCGCTCCTCGGCCGTCCCGAGGTCCTCTTCCTCGACGAGCCGACCACGGGACTCGACGCCGAGGGCCGGCGCGACACCTGGGAGCTGGTGCGGGCGCTCCGCGACGAGGGGACGACGGTCGTCCTCACCACGCACTACCTGGAGGAGGCCGAGTCCCTCGCGGACCGGCTCGCGATCATGCACCAGGGGCGCATCGTGCTCTCCGGGACGCCCGCCGAGGTCACCGCGGCCCGACCCTCCCGGATCCGCTTCACCCTCCCCGAGGGCGTCGAGCCGGGCCGGCTCCCGCTCACGTTGAAGGCCGCCGCGCAGGGGCGGCGCGTGGAGATCCGTACGCACGCCCTCCAGGACGCGCTCGGCGAACTCCTCGACTGGGCCCGGGAGACCGACGTACGGCTCGGCGGGCTCGACGCCCGCTCGGCCACTCTCGAAGAGGCCTTCCTCGAGATCGCCTCCCGCACCGACGCCCAGGGCCTGGGCCATGACCTGGGCCTCGACCTGAACACCGGCCTCAACACCGGCCCGAGCACCCGCCTGAACACCGGCCCGAGCACCGGCCCGAGCACCGGCCTGAACACCGACCCGAACGCGGACCCGAACGCGGACCCGAACGTGGACCTGGAGAACGCCCGATGAACGCGACCGCACGCCGGATGACCTCGCTCGGACGGGCCGAACTCACCCTCCTCGGGCGCAACAAGAACAACCTCTTCATCGCGCTCCTCATGCCGCTGCTGATGATCTTCGTGCTGCGGTCCTCGCTCGGGCAGATGAGTACGGACGATCTGCCCGGCGGCATGGCGGGAACCACCCTCATCGGCGGCACCGGGATGGTCCTCGTCCTCGTCGTCTACATGGGCCTGGTCTCCGCCCTCGTCGCCCGGCGCGAAGAACTCGTCCTCAAACGGCTGCGCACCGGCGAGGCGACCGACCTGGAGATCCTCGGCGGCGCCGCGCTCCCGTCCGCCGCCATCGCGCTGGCCCAGTGCGCCGTCCTCACCGTCGGCGGCGCCCTCGCCCTCGACGTACCCGCGCCGCGCAGGCCCGACCTGCTCGTGCTCGGCCTGGTCGCCGCCGTCCTGCTGCTCGCCGGCCTCGCCGCCGCGACCACCGCCCTCACCCGGAACGTGGAGAGCGCCGGCCTCACCACCCTGCCGTTCTTCCTGATCTCCGCCATGGGCTCGGGGCTGATGGTGCCCCGCGACGTCCTGCCGGACCTGGCGGCGAGCCTCACCCAACTGCTGCCGTTCAGCGGGGTCATGGAGTTCGTGCGGGCCGGCTGGCTCGGCGTCGGGGACACCAGGGAGCTGGTGACCGCCGCACTGACCACGCTGGCCTGGGGCGTTCTCACCGTGTTTGCTGTGCGGAAGTGGTTCCGCTGGGAGCCGCGACGCTAGAGAGGGGGCCGGGGCACATGTCCAGGCTGACGGGGTGGTGGAGCGGGCGCGGGAGCGCCGCCAAGGTCGAGCTGTACACCCGGTGGAGCTTCCACTTCTTCATGGTGATCGAGATCGGCGCCATCGGTCTGGTGCCGATCGCGGACTCCGGCCACAACCCGCTCGGCTCCTCCCTCGGCCTCGCCCTGACGCTGCTGGTCTGCGCACACGCCGTGCTGAACGCCGTGCTCTCCTCACGCGCGCTGGACTGGGCCCTGGACCGGCGCGACCGGCCGGTCCGGCTCGCGACCGCCATGGTCGTGCTGACGACGGCGGGTTCGCTCGCCGTGATCGCGCTGCGGGCCACGGGCGCCGTCGAGGACCCGGCGACCGCCGCCGCCCTCGTCACCGGCCTGGTCACCTTCGCCCTCGGCGGCGTGGTGCTCTGCGTACGGCGGCGCCGACGCATGCTGTACATCGTCCCGGCCACCGCGCTCGCGATCGGCGCCGCCGTCGTCGCGACGGGCGCGCACCCCGGCGAGGGCGCCGGCTACGCGGTCGCGATCACCCTGGGCGGGGGCGGCCTCGCCGCCGCCTGCGGGTTCTCCGCCTGGTTGATGAAGATCGTCTGGGAGCTGGAGCGCTCCCGCGACCTGAAGGCCCGGCTCGCCGTCGCCGAGGAGCGGCTCCGCTTCGGCCGCGACCTGCACGACGTCATGGGCCGCAACCTGTCGGTGATCGCCCTCAAGAGCGAGCTCGCCGTTCAGCTCGCGCGGCGCGAACGGCCCGAGGCCGTGGACCAGATGATCGAGGTGCAGCGCATCGCGCAGGAGTCCCAGCGGGAGGTGCGGGACGTGGTGCGGGGATACCGGGAGGCGGACCTGCGCGTCGAGCTGGAGGGCGCGCGCGGGGTGCTCGGGGCCGCAGGCATCGACTGCGCGGTCGACCTGGTGCCGCTGGAACTCCCGGCCGGCGTCCAGTCGGTGCTCGGCTGGGTGGTGCGGGAGACGACGACCAACGTGCTGCGGCACGGGGACGCGCGGAGTTGCGCGATCTCGCTGCGTGAGAAGGACGGTTCGGTGCTGCTGACGGTACGGAACGACGGTGTACGGGAAGGGGCGGTGATGGGGCGTGGTTCGGGCCTCGCGGGACTGCGGGAGCGGCTCGCGACGGTGGACGGGACCCTGGAGGCGGGGCCGGACGACGGCGGTACGTTCCAGGTGACGGCGCTCGTACCGGTCGCGGCGGCGGAGCGGGGGCGGGTGGGATGACCGTACCCGTACCGCCCGAACCGTCCGAACCGCCCGTACCGTCCGAACCGCCGGCACCATCCGAACTGCCCGTTCCATCCGTCACATCTGTTCCATCCGTTACATCTGTTCCATCCGTTCCATCTGTTCCGCCGGAATCACCCCCTTCCGTACGGGTGCTGCTCGCCGACGACGAGCATCTGATCCGGGGCGCGCTCGCCGCGCTGCTCGCGTTGGAGGACGATCTCGTGGTCGTCGCCGAGGCCGCCACCGGGCCGGAGGCGCTCGCCATGGCCCGCGCCCACCGGCCCGATGTCGCCGTCCTCGATCTGCAGATGCCGGGCCTCGACGGTGTGAGGGTCGCCACAGCGCTGCGGGACGAACTGCCCGGCTGCCGCACCATGATCGTGACCAGCCATGGCCGCCCCGGGCACCTCAAGCGGGCCCTCTCGGCCGGCGTGCGGGGCTTCGTGCCGAAGACCGTCAGCGCCCAGCGACTGGCCGAGCTGATCCGTACCGTGCACGCCGGAAACCGGTACGTGGACCCGGAGTTGGCCGCCGACGCGATCGCCGCCGGGGACTCCCCGCTGACCGCGCGCGAGGCCGAGGTGCTGGAAATCGCGGCCGACGGCGCGCCGGTCGCGGAGATCGCCGAGCGGGCCTCGCTCTCGCAGGGGACCGTCCGGAACTACCTCTCCTCGGCCGCCGCGAAGCTCGGTGCCGAGAACCGTCACACGGCGGTGCGTCTCGCCCGCGAGAAAGGTTGGGTATAGTTGGCCCCGCGCTACGGCGCATGCGGACGTGGCTCAGTTGGTAGAGCATCACCTTGCCAAGGTGAGGGTCGCGAGTTCGAATCTCGTCGTCCGCTCCATGAAAGAAGCCCCCAGTCTCTCGGACCGGGGGCTTCTTCGTGTCGTCGGGACCGTCCTACTGCCAGGTGTTGCCGGTCAGCAGCTCGTACGCCTCGATGTACTTGGCGCGGGTCGCGGCCACGATCTCCTGCGGGAGCGCGGGCGGCGGCTGCTCGCTCGCGCGGTCCCAGCCGGAGGCCGGGGAGGTCAGCCAGTCGCGGACGAACTGCTTGTCGTACGAGGGCTGGGCGCGGCCCGGCTCCCACTGCTCGGCCGGCCAGAAGCGGGACGAGTCCGGGGTGAGGACCTCGTCGGCGAGGATCAGCCGCTCACCGTCCTCGGTCGACACGAAGCCGAACTCGAACTTGGTGTCGGCGAGGATGATCCCGCGCTCGCGGGCGATGTCCCGGGCCCGGCCGTAGACGGCGAGGGTCGTCTGGCGCAGCAGCGCGGCGGTCTCCGCGCCGACCTGGCGGGCGACCTCCTCGTACGACACGTTCTCGTCGTGGTCGCCGACGGCGGCCTTGGTGGCCGGGGTGAAGATCGGCGCGGGCAGCTCGGAGCCGTCGCTGAGCCCCTCGGGAAGCCCGATGCCGCAGACCGTGCGGGACTCGTTGTACTCGACCAGGCCGGAGCCGGTCAGATAGCCGCGGGCCACGCACTCGACCGGGACCATCGCCAGGGACTGGCAGACGAGGGTGCGGCCCGCCCAGTCGGCGGGGGCGCCGGCCGGGACGTCGGTGGAGATGACGTGGTTGGGGGCGAGGTCGGCGAGCCGGTCGAACCACCACAGGGAGAGCTGGGTGAGCACCCGCCCCTTGTCGGGGATCTCGGTCGGCAGGACCCAGTCGTACGCGGACATGCGGTCACTGGCCACCATCACGAGGTCGCCGGCCTCGTTCTGGTAGAGGTCACGCACCTTGCCCGTGTGGAGGTGGGTCAGGCCCGGGACCTGGACAGGCTCGGGCTTTTCTACGAATCCGGACACGGTTCCTCCGCGTAGGTTGATCCAGGAACGCTTCGATTCTCTCGCACGCGAGCGGATGCGCGACGCGCGGCCCCTCGAACGCCCTGGTCAGTTCCGCTTCCGGCGGTCAGTCCCTCTTACAGATGCGGTCCAGGAGGTTCGCGGTGGCGCGCTGGATCCGGGGGTCGACATGGCCCGGCCGGTCCAGGGCGGGGGACCAGGCGAAGGTGCCCGACGCGAAGACCCACGCCCCGGACGGGGCCCGGTAGAGCGAGGTCTCCTGGTGGCGCAGGGCGCCCTCGCTGTCCCGGTAGGGCGAGTGGGCGAGCAGGATCCTGGCCTCGTGCTCGGGGAGCGCGGTGCGCGGGAAGTAGCGGTCGGCCTCGCCCGCGACCAGCCCGGGGATCTCGTCCCCGTCCCCGGCGCCGGTGGCCTCCCAGAGCCAGTGGTCCGCGTTCCGTACGACCAGCGGGTGCGGCTCGGGCACCCGGCCCGCGTACTGGATGCCGAGCAGCTGCTGCTCCGGGCGGTCGACCTCGCGCCAGAGGGCCGGACGGCCGGGGCCCCGGCGCTTGCGGCAGGTGAGGAGCCGGTCGGGCACCCCGGACGGGGAGGGGCCCAGCTCCACCTGCCAGTACATGGTGTTGGCGGAGAGGAAGACGAGGGAGGTGCCCTGCTCGCGGGCGAGTTCGACGGTCCGGCGCATGGGGACGGACCAGTACTCGTCGTGACCGGGGAAGACCAGGCCCCGGTAGCGGGTCGGGTCGACGCGGCCGGCGTGCAGGTCGCGGGTCTCGGCGTAGGCGAGGTCGTAGCCGTACCGCTCGGCCCAGCGGATGAAGTCGTAGGCGTGGCCCACGTGCAGGGGGAGACCCGCGCCCGCGTAGGGGCGGTCGAAGGAGACCGTGATCGCCGCGTCCTCCTCGCCGAGGAGCCGGCCCTGCTCGTCCCACGCGTGGTAGAGGCTGGCGCCCGTCCGGCCGTCCTCCGGGTAGAGGTTGTACGCCTGCCAGGTGATGTCCGGGAGGACGAGGAGGAGGTCGGCGGGGTGGTCGTCCCGGACGGTGAAGGGGATGTGGGAGCGGTAGCCGTCGGCGGTGGTGAGCACGGCGACGTACGCGCCGATGGACCAGTGCGCCGGGATCTGCAGCCGCCAGGACTGCCACCAGTGGTGGCAGGAGACCGTGCGGTCGGCGGTGAGCGGGGCGGGCTGGACGATGCCGGCGAGGCGGGGGCTGGTGGTGATCTTGGTGGCGCCCTCGCCCGCGTAGTGACCGATCCGGTAGATGTCGACCGAGAACTGCTGCGGCGGGTCCACCGTGATGTGGAAATCGATCGCCTCGCCGGGGGCCACGGCCCCGTTGGAGACGAAGCCCTTGATCTGGCTCCGTACGTCGTCCGCGGTGCGCGGACCTCCGCTGCCGCCGCGGGCCAGCGTCTCGTCGGCGTACCAGGGGACGACCTGGCCGGTGTCGTCGAAGTAGTTCTCCGACCCGCGCAGCCAGGGCAGGGGCCCTTGGCCGAACGGGTCCGTGACGGCGTGGGCGAGCGCGCCCGATTCCCACCGCCTGATCTGATCCGCCCCCATGCCGCGCCCCTCCCTCGACTCCCCCGCGTGCCGTCTTCCGTCGTCCGCACATGAAGCTGTCGTGCGCTGTCATGTGCTGCTGTCAGTGCCGGTCTCCAGCACATCACATAACGCACGCACTCCGTCACCGTTCGTCGCGAATTGACGTGAACGGAAGGCGGGGTTCCGGGGGTTGGGGGGCTGGGGGCGGGCTCCCGGGGGCGCCTCGCTCCCGGGGGGACTGGCTGCCGGGGGCGCCTTGCTCCCGAGAAACCCGTCCCCCTCAGACGAGGCGGACGGGTTTCTCGGGGCGTACGCCGGTCTCCGCGAGCCAGGCGCGGAGGGGGTCGGGGTCGCCGTCCTCGACGAGGGCGAGGACGCGGGCGGTCAGGTCCGTGCTCCGTACGCCGCCGACGAGAAGCGCGGGTCCGTCGAGCCAGTCGAGGCCGGGGGCGGCACCCGCGGTGTCCACGGCCGCGCAGCAGACCATCGCCGTGACGTGGTCGGCGAGCAGATCGCGCCCGGTCCGGGGCGGCTGCAACGGGAAGAGCGGCAGCGCGTCGTCGGCGAGGGCGGCGGTGTGCGGCGCCGGGACGGGCGCGACGGGCCGGGCAGCCTCCTCGCGCGCCACACGGGCGGTGAGAGCGGCAGCGAGGGTATCGGCGACGGGGTTGGCGGCGAGAGGCCGCTCACCGTCGCCGAGGACCCCGAGGTCGGCGTCGGAGGCGGGGGGCTGGGGGGTGGGGGCGGCCGGGGCGGGGGGCTCCGGGGTGGGGGCGGCCGGCTCGGGGGTGGGGGCAGCCGATGACGGGGCCACCGGGCCAGGGGTGGCCGGCTCGGGGGGCGTCGCGGCGTGGGCGTCCGACCCGGGTGTCTCCGGGGGCGCCGTCGCCGTCGTGTCCGCCGTCGCCGGGGCGGCCGGCTCGGGGGTCGCCGCGCCGTGGGCGTCCGACCCTGGCGGCCCCGAAGCGGGGGCAGCCGATGCCGGGGCCACCGTGCCAGCGGCGGCCTGCTCGGGGGGCGTCGCGGCGTGGGCGTCCGACCCTGGTGTCTCCGGGGGCGCCGTCGCCGTCGTGTCCGCCGTCGCCGGGGCGGCCGGGGTGGACAGGTGGGTCAGGATTCGGGTCAGGGTCGGGCCGTTGGTGGGCGGGAGCTCCGGGCGGGCGGCGGATCGCAGCTCGTCGGCCGCCGTGCTCGTCGGGCGGACGCCCAGGTCGTCGAGGACCTCGTGGAGGCGGGCCGCGTCGCTGCGCCACTTCCGGTCCACGACCTCCTCCGGGTACTGGCTCCAGTCCACCGGGGACCAGTCCGGGCCGGGCTCCGCCGGGCCGCCGTGGAAGAGCCGGGCGGCGAGCAGCGAGGCGGCCTCGTCCACGGTGCCGGGCTCTTCGAGCAGGTCGCAGGCCGGGCGCTCGGCGAGCCGGGAGGTGAAGCTCTCGGCCAGGCGGTCCCGGCGGGAGAGCTCGGTGAGGGCCGCGACCACGCCGACGTCGAGGCTGGCCGGCCAGCGACCCATGCGCCACGCGGGCAGCGCGACCCGGGTGAGCAGCCGGTCCCAGCCCGCGTAGGCGAGGCCGACCTGCTCCTGGGCGACGATCCGGATGCCGTAGTCCACGGCCTGTGCGCGCTCCGAGCCGGCCGCGGCGACACCGCGCTCCATCTCGGCGGCGTGCCCCCGGCACAGCCGCAGCAGGACCCGGGCGACCCGGGCGATCCCCCGCGCGCCCAGCCGGCTGACCGGGTCCAGCCCGGGGGTGCGGGGAGCCGCGACGGCCGCGTCGAGGCCCTGCACGAAACGGCGGGCCGCCGCTATGTCGGGGTGCGCCGCCGGAGCCGTACCGGCGACGACGGGGGCGAGGACGGCGCGCAGCTCGCCGACGCGCATCCACCACAGGAAGGGCGAGCCTATGACCAGGACCGGCGCGTCGGTGGAGCGCCGCAGACCGGGCGGACGGCCGGAGGCGGGCGGGGCGTGCGCCGGATGCGTACGGTCCTCCAGCCAGCTGTCGCAGTCCGGGGTCAGGGCTATCGCGGAGGGCGCGGGGACTCCGAGCCGGTCGGCCAGGTCCCGCACCATCCGGTACAGATCGGGGGCGGCCCGCTCGGAGAGCTCGACCGTCGGCGTGACGGCGGGCCGGGAGCGGGCGATCACCACGGCGACCGCCGCCGCCGCGAGGAGCACGACCACCGCCGGCACGGTCGTGACCCAGCGGGCCGCGTCCCAGCCGGGCCCGGTCATGTGACCCGTGGCCCCGCCCGCGTAAAGGATCACGGCCGCGGCCGCGGGGAGCAGCGCGAGGCCCAGTGCCCTGCCGCGGACACGGAGCACGGCGAGGGCCCGGGCGCGCGCGGCGCGCGCACCCATCTCCTCGCCGACAACGGAACCGGTACCGGACACGCCGTACATCACCCCCTCCTGCCCTCGTCGGGACTGCCTGTGGCGGTGTTGCTCACTCCCCCACTGTGGCACCCGCCACTGACATCGCAATGCCGGTGGGCCAAGTGCCGGAACGCCTGCGCCGCACCCTAGTTGGGGCTTCGGCGGGCGTCATCCGGATGGCTCAGTCGTCACTCGATGGAATGGCTTTGGGTAAAGGTGATGACGGGTCGGGGCGGTTAGGGGTTCACTCCCCCGCGGCCTTGCGTGCGATGTCCGTACGGTGTTGCGAACCGTCCAGACGGATCCGCCCGACCGCCTTGTACGCCCTCTCGCGGGCCCCCGCCAGATCCTTTCCGGTCGCGGTGACCGACAGGACACGGCCGCCGGCGCTGACGATCGCGTCGCCGTCCCGCCTGGTCCCGGCGTGCAGGACGTACGCGTGCGGGGCATCCTGCGCCGCGACCTCGTCCAGACCCTCGATCGGGTCGCCCGTCCGCGGGGTGGCCGGGTAGTCGTGCGAGGCGATGACGACGGTCACGGCCGCGTCCTCGTGCCAGTTCAGCGGCGGCTCGCTGTCGAGGGTGCCGTTGGCGGCGTTCAGCAGGACGCCGGCCAGCGGGGTCCGCAGCCGGGCCAGGACGACCTGGGTCTCCGGGTCGCCGAAGCGGGCGTTGAACTCGATGACCCGTACGCCACGGCTGGTGATCGCCAGACCCGCGTACAGCAGGCCCTGGAAGGGGGTGCCCCGGCGGCGCAGCTCGTCGACCGTCGGCTGGAGGACGGTGTCCATGACCTCGTCGACCAGCTTGGGGTCGGCCCAGGGCAGCGGCGAGTAGGCACCCATGCCGCCGGTGTTCGGGCCCTCGTCGCCGTCGAGCGCGCGCTTGAAGTCCTGCGCGGGGGTGAGCGGGAGGACGGTGACGCCGTCGGTGATCGCGAAGAGGGAGACCTCGGGACCGTCGAGGTACTCCTCGATGACGACCCGACCGCAGGCCAGCGCGTGGGCGCGGGCCTCCGCGAGGTCGTCGGTGACGACGACGCCCTTGCCGGCCGCGAGACCGTCGTCCTTGACGACGTACGGAGCGCCGAAGGCGTCGAGCGCCTCGTCGATCTCCTCGGCGGTGGTGCACACATAGCTGCGGGCGGTCGGGACGCCGGCGCCGGCCATGACGTCCTTGGCGAACGCCTTGGAGCCCTCCAGCTGCGCCGCCTGCTCGGACGGGCCGAAGCAGGGGATGCCGACCGCGCGGACGGCGTCGGCGACACCCGCGACGAGCGGGGCCTCCGGGCCGACGACGACCAGGTCTGCCTGGAGGTCGGCGGCCAGCCGCGCGACGGCGTCGCCGTCCAGCTGGTCGACGGGGTGCAGCTCGGCGACCTCCGCGATTCCGGCGTTGCCGGGCGCGCAGTGCAGAGCGGTGACGTCGGGATCGAGGGAGAGAGAGCGGCACAGGGCGTGTTCGCGGGCGCCGCCGCCGATGACGAGGACCTTCACGCCAGCCAGGGTAGCCCGCGTGGCCGGATGCCCCTTGTGCGGGCCACCGAGCGAGACGTCCCTACTCGTTCGTGTATTCCTCCAGCACGGTCGCCCCGAGCTCGCGCACGATCAGGTCGTGGCCCGACAGGGCGGAGTCGACCAGGTCCGGGTCGTCCTCCTCGGGCACGTCGTCCTCGGGCGCGACGGGCGGCGGGGCGTGGTGCACGGGCGCCTGGGGCCGCGCCTGCGGCGCGGGGGAGGGCGCCTGCTGGACGGGCGGGGCGGACGGGCCCTGGTGACCGGGGGTGCTCTGGTGGCCCTGCGGCGCCTGCTGCCCCGGCGGGGGCTGCTGCGCGGGGGCCCACGGCTGCTGGGGCGGAGCCGAGGCCTGGCCGGCCGGGCGGCCGCCGCCGAAGCCGGTCGCGGCGGGCGGCGGACTGGCGCCGCCCGACGGGTCGATGATCGCCTCGATCTTCCACTGCACCTGGAACTGGTCGGCGAGGACCTGGCGCAGGACGTCCTCGCTGCCGCTGCTGGCGAAGTTGTCGCGCGCGCCCGCGTTGAGGAAGCCGAGCTGGAGGGTGGTGCCGTCGAACCCGGCGACCTGGGCGTTCTGGCTGAGCAGGATCCAGGTGAAGCGGCGCCGGTTCTTGACGGCGTCGAGGATCGACGGCCACATGTTCCGCACCTGGGCGGCGCCTTGGGCGGCGTCCCCGCTGGGAGCGGGCGCGCCGGCCTGCGGGCCGGGGCTGGACGTGGGCGAGGGCGCGGCGGGGGCTGCCGGGGCGGCCGGGGAAGAGGCACCGGGCCAGGCACCGGGGGCGGGAGCACCGGCGGGAGCACCGGGCGTCGCGGCACCGGGCCAGGCACCGGGCCGGGGCGCACTCTCGGCCTGTACGGGTGCGGGCGCGGGCTCCTGGGCGGGTGCCGGGGCGTGAGTCGGCGCCTGAGCGGGGGCCGGCGCCTGGGCGGGGGCCGGCGCCTGAGCGTGACTCGGCGCCTGAGCGTGAGTGGGCGCCTGCTGAACCGGATGCTGCTGGGGCGACGGCGGGAGCGGGGGCGGGGCCATCGGCGTATGGGCGTCGGGCCCGGGGACGTACCCCATGGCGGGCGCGGGCGAACCGGCCGTGAAGACGGCCGGGGGCGCGGCGGCGGCGCCGCGCTCGAGGCGGTCGATCCGGGCCTGGAGCGACCGCTCGTCGTCGAAGGCGGCGGGCAGCAGCACGCGCGCGCAGATCAGCTCCAGCTGGAGCCGCGGCGAGGTGGCGCCGCGCATCTCGGTCAGCCCCGTGTTGACGAGGTCGGCCGCGCGGCTGAGCTCGGCGGCGCCGAACACGGACGCCTGCGCCTGCATGCGCTCCACCACGTCGACGGGGGCGTCGATGAGCCCCTTCTCGGCGGCGTCCGGCACGGCGGCGAGGATCACGAGGTCGCGCAGCCGCTCCAGGAGGTCGGCGACGAAGCGCCGCGGGTCGTTGCCGCCCTCGATGACCCGGTCCACGACCTCGAAGGCGGCGGCGCCGTCTCCGGAGGCGAAGGCGTCGACGACGGAGTCGAGCAGGGACCCGTCCGTATAGCCGAGAAGAGAGGTCGCCATGGCGTATGTCACACCGTCTTCGGCGGCACCGGCGAGCAACTGGTCCATCACGGACATCGAGTCACGCACCGACCCGGCGCCCGCGCGCACGACGAGCGGCAGCACGCCGTCCTCGACGGGGATCCCCTCGTGCCCGCAGACCTCGCCCAGGTACTCCCGCAGGGTGCCGGGCGGCACGAGCCGGAAAGGATAGTGGTGCGTACGCGACCGGATCGTCCCGATGACCTTCTCGGGCTCGGTGGTGGCGAAGATGAACTTGAGGTGCTCCGGCGGCTCCTCGACCACCTTCAGCAGGGCGTTGAAGCCCGCCGAGGTGACCATGTGGGCCTCGTCGATGATGTAGATCTTGTACCGGCTGGAGGCGGGCCCGAAGAAGGCCTTCTCCCGCAGGTCACGGGCGTCGTCCACACCACCGTGGGAAGCGGCGTCGATCTCGATGACGTCGATGGATCCCGGCCCGTTCCGCGCCAGGTCACGGCAGGACTGGCAGGTGCCGCAGGGGGTCGGGGTGGGACCCTGCTCACAGTTCAGACAGCGGGCGAGGATGCGCGCACTGGTCGTCTTGCCACAGCCCCGGGGCCCGCTGAACAGGTACGCGTGATTGACCCGGTTGTTGCGCAGGGCCTGCTGCAACGGGTCGGTCACATGCTCCTGCCCGATGACCTCGGCGAAGGACTCGGGGCGATAGCGGCGGTACAGCGCGAGAGACGACACGTATACGAGGTTATAGGCGCCCACCGACAACCCGGGAACGCAAGCGCCCCTCACGCACCCGCCAGAGCCGACCTACCCTTGCTGCCTTCCGGCCCTGGGGGAGTTCAGTCAGATAGCGCCACGTGAGGGGCTCCGCCAAGGGTACCCGATCCCGGACCCCCCGCGGTCCCCCGATCCCGATCACGCGAAGCCGTTCTGGATCACGTTCGCGAGCACCCCTCAGCGTCTTGTATTGTTTGCGGCGGAGGATTCGCCTAGTGGCCTAGGGCGCACGCTTGGAAAGCGTGTTGGGGGCAACCCCTCACGAGTTCGAATCTCGTATCCTCCGCCAGTGCCTCACCGGGCACGATGTCGAAGGGCCCCACCGCTTGCGGTGGGGCCCTTCTTCGTTCTCGGGTTCAGCAGGCCGGGAGGGTCCGTACGTAACCGTCGGCGTCTCGTCGTCCGTGCCGAGGACCGTCTCGCCGCTGCCGGCGCGGGGGGCGTCGCCGGGGGTCTGGGGGGGGCGTGGGGGACGTCGGGGGCGGGGGGGCACTCCACCGCTTCGATCTTGTAGTGCGGGAAGGTTCCGAGGACGGTCGGGGGCGGGGCGAGGGTGACGCGGACGCGGCTCGCCGACGAGACCGTCACGCGGCCCGCGTCGGTGAGCGCCGAGTCGAAGGGGCCGTCGTCACCGGCGTCCGCCGCCGAACTCACGACGATGCGACCCGCGTCGGTCACAGAGAGGTCGGAGATGTGCCGCGTGCCGCCGTCGACCGGGTACGGCGCCCGGTAGGCCCGGGTCGTCACGGCGCCGAACAGGGGCTGCCCCCAGGCGGCGAAGGTGAGGGGCGCCGCGTACGGGGTGGCGGGGCGGTCCGGGCCCGTTCCGCGGTCCGCGGTCCGCCCAGAGGGCGGCGAGCTTCCCGTTCTGCGCGACGAGCGCGAAGCTCTCGAAGTCGTCGCCTTCGTCGATCGCCGGGAGCGGGGCGTAGTCGACGACGGTCGCCCGAGTGCCGACGACGGCGAGGCGGTAGACAAGGCCCCGCGCGGCCAGCGCCACGTACTCCCCCGGCGTCCCGGGCACGGCCTCGATCGCCTCCAGGTCGACGGGTTCCGCTCCGTCCCAGGTGAGCGGGGTGACGGCGTCGGTGCCGTCGTCGTGGTGGGTGATACGGGAGAGCCGTGGCTGGCCGGGGCCGCTTGTGGTCGTGAACGGCCAGCAGGCTGACGCCACTCCCGTCCGCCGTACGCCCTTCGTACGCCGACCCGCTGACACCGCCACGGGCGTCGCGGCCGAACCTCTGCCACCCCCCGCCCGCACCCGCCGCCGGGCCACCGTCCGGACCGACGTCCGCGCCACCGTCGGCACCGACGCCCGCACCGGCCGCCGGGCCGCCGCCCAGCACGGCCAGGAGGGCGACCGCCGCCGCAAGCGAGGAGGCGGTGCGCCGCACCATCGGGAGCTCCACTGGTCGCTCATCTTCGGTCCGATCAGACGCGCGCTCCCGCGCCGGACGTCAGGCTATTGATCATGTCCGCCCCGGCCCCAGCGGCACGCGCCGCCTGGATCAGCGCTACCGGCGCGTGAATTTCGGCGGACGTCCCCACTCGTGTGCTGATGTCACCGGATCGGGGGGTCCATGCCGGGAGTGACGTTCCGCCCGCGCGTGCGGTGTGTAATCACTGGAACACTTTCAGCTACACCCAGTCGGGGTGCTCTCAAGCTGGAGGAAACGTGCGGAAGTTGGCGACGGTCGCGATGGCGGCGGGGTTGTTCCTGGGTGGGATGGGGGTGGCGGTCGCGGACGCGTGGCACTACCCGGAGCGGCTCGAGACCACGGGAGCGTGGCTCTCCGACTGGTCGTACACCTGGGAGCCCAGGGGGCGGAACCACGGTGGCTTCCACTTCAAGGGAGACCTGATCGACAGGAATCACCGGGACGGACACAACGTGTACGTGCAGGCGAGGGTCGAGGGCTACAGCTGGAATCGCTTCAACGGCGTCCAGATGAAGACTGTCCGACTGGACAAGATCGTCTACGACGGCGCCGCCCAGTACACGAGCACGGCGGACATTCGCGTCTGCCGCGATCGCGGCTCCCTGCGCCCGGACAACTGCTCGTTCACGAAGCCGTTCAAGCGTCGCTAGTAGTCCCACAGCCACCCCCTCAGGGAGCAGAAGCAGAATGAACGCCATCCTCCGCGCCGACAGCGTGGATCTCTTCTACGGGACGCACCAAGCCGTCAGCGGTGTGGACTTCTCGCTGAGGCGCGGGGAGGTGGCGGCCATTATGGGGACCAGCGGGTCCGGGAAGTCGTCGCTCCTCTACTGCCTGGCCGGGGTGCTTCCACCGACCCGCGGCGCGGTCACCTTCGACGGACTCAAGTTGCCGTCCATGAGTGACGACGAACTGAGTGCCCTGCGACGCGAGCGGTTCGGTTTCGTCTTTCAGTACGGGGAGTTGTTGCCCGAGCTGACGGTCCAGGAGAACGCGGCGCTCCCTCTGCGCCTCGCCGGCCAGCGGAAGGCGCCCGCGCACGCGGCGGCCGGTGAGGTTCTCGGGCGGCTCGGCATGACCGAGCTGCTCCAGCGCAGAACCTCACAGCTGTCCGGTGGGCAGAGCCAGCGGGTGGCCGTCGCCCGGGCGCTCGTCCACCGGCCCGACGTGGTGTTCGCGGACGAGCCCACCGGCGCGCTGGACAGCGTCAACGCCTCGGCCGTGCTGGAGGAGTTCCTACGGCTCGCGCGCGACCAGGGCACCGCCGTGGTCATGGTCACCCACGACGCGTCGGTGGCCGAGCACGCCGACAGTCGGTACACGATGACGGACGGGATTCTGAAGTGAACCCTTTCCTTCTGGGAGTACGGCTGCTGTGGCGTGGTGGGCGTAGGAATCGGGTCCGCTTCCTCTTGATGACGATGGGCTGCGCCGTCGGCGTGGCCTGTTTGGCCGCAGTGCTGTCGATTCCCACGATCCTCGATGCTCACGACGCCCGATCGGCGGCTCGTGAACCTGAGACCGAACTAGAGCTGAAGGACGGCTGGTCCACCTCCGACACCATCGAGCACACCTACGAGGATGCATACGGGTCGCAGCCGTTGCGTCGTGTATTCGTTGCGAGGTCCCTTTCGGGCCCCGCGCCGGTGCCGCCCGGCATCGAAGGGTTGCCGGCCGCAGGTGAAGTGATCGTCTCGCCGCGACTGCGCGAGGTGCTGACTGAGGAGCCGGGAGTCGCCGGGCTGCTCCCCGGCAAAGTGACCGGCACGATCGCACCGGAGGGGTTGGCCGGCCCCGACGAGTTGTACGCGTACATCGGCAGCTCCCATGCGCAGGTTCCGGACCCTCAGCGTGTGGACCGCTTCGGCTCCTGGTACTCCCGGTTCGAGGTCGTCGACGAATCGACTCTCGGCATCCTGCGGTTCACATTGGGATCCGTGGTCCTGCTTCCCCTTGCCGTTTTCCTCTCGGTGTGTGCACGCCTGTCTGCCGAGTCTCGGGCTCGTCGGCTCGCATCACTGCGGCTCGTCGGGCTCAGCGTGAGGGACACTCTGCGAGTCAGCGCAGGCGAGACTGTGACTGCGGCTTCCCTTGGGGCTCTCTTCGGCATCGGCGGATACCTCGTCGTCAACGAGATCATGGCAAGGATTGGACTACCGGGGCTCCACTGGTACCCCGCCGACGGACGTCCGGAGGCAACGACACTCATCGCCTGCCTGGTCGTGTGCCCGACGCTCGCCTGGGTGGTCGGACGGCGGGGGGCACAGGCAGCCGCACTCACCCCCCTCAACGTCCGCCGCTCAGCGGAACGCAAGCCTCCCAGGCTGTACGGGACGCTGCTGCTGATTCCCGGCCTCGGGGTCATCGGCGGCTACTGCGTGCTCAGTGTGTTGGGCAGGGACCCCTCCGGTGGTTCCGCCAACAACCTCCTGATCCCCGCTGCCGTTCTCCTGACGGGGGCCGGGTTGGTCTTCGGACTTCCGCCGATCACCATGTGGCTCGCCCGCCGCCTCGCTGGAACCGCCCGGTCACTACCGCTGGCGCTCGCGATGCGCCGTGCAGAAGTCGAGCCGGGCGCCTCCTTGCGAGTGGTCACCGGTCTCGTCCTCTTGATCTTCGCTACGTCTCTCACTCAGGGCGTTCTGATCGAACTCGACCAGGTCAGCCGCCGCACCGCGCCCGTACAGGAGTACCAGGTGCCGCGCGACGGACTCACAGCACTACAGGTCGAAGACCTGAAGAAAACCGAAGGCGTGCTGGCGCACGCCACCACCATGACGTCTGCGCGCAACTCCGCTGACGATGGCACGGCTTCATCCGTCTTTGCCGTCGTCGCTACGTGCGATCAACTCATCGCTTTCGTGACGTCGTCGAGCGGCTGCAAGGACGGCAAGGTCCTCCGCCTGCGCAACGACGAGCTCATGGGGAGCGTCCACGCGAAGCCCGCACGCAGCGTTTCCTTCCACCTCAGGAGCCGGGACCTCATGGTGACCCTCCCGAACGAGCAGGTTCAGGTCCGAGGATTCGATCCTTCCGCCTTTGGTGCGGACGTGCTGATCCCGCCCTCACTCGTTCCTGCCGACGAACTGCCGGACGACTCCGAGCTCGTCCTCGTCAGCAAGTCCGACCCCCAGACCGTCCGCACCGTCCTGGACGGGATCGGGGCCATTGCTCCCACCGCCGAGGTCGAGCCCGTCGGGATTGTCGTCTCGTCGCTTGCTCAGTTGACCGTCATCCGTAGTCTGCTCGCCGCCGGGATGGTCCTCGGGCTCGTCATCAGTGTCGCCGCGTTCGTCGTGTCCGTGGCCGATCGGGCCATGGAGCGGCGGGGGCAGGTCGCCGCGCTTGTGTTGTTGGGGGCTCGGGCCGGGACCTTGCGGGTCGTGCAGTGCGTGCAGGTGGTGCTGCCGCTCGCGGTGGGGTTGGCCGCCGCCGTCGTGACCGGGTGGCTTGCCGAGTCGAGTTATCTGATCACCGGCGGCGGGGCCGTGCACTGGGACTGGAGTGGGTTGCCGCTGCTGCTCGCCTGCTGTCTCGGAGTCCTCCTCGCCGCCGGAGTCTCCGCGCTGCCCCTCGTGCGCCGGCACGTCGACCCCGAGCACATCCGGCGCGACTAGCCCGGCCCGCCCTACGCCGCCAGCCCGTGCGTCGTGCGGCGTTCCACCCGGTCGCGGAGCGCCCACGTGCCCGCCGCCGCCAGGACGCCGCCGACCAGGGCCGTGCCCCACAGGAGCGCCGGGCCGACGGCCGTGTACACGGTCACGCCCAGAGTGAGTGCCCCGAAGCGGGCCAGGCCCCAGGTCCAGCCGAACGCGCCCTGGTAGCGGCCGCGCGCGTGGGGCGGGGCCAGGTTGGCGACGATCGCGGCCGCGATGCCCGCGACGACCACCTCACCCAGCGACCAGACGACCACCGACACCGCGTACCCGACCACCCCGTCCGCCAGGCCCGTCAGCGCCACCCCCACCGCGATCAGCACCCCGCCCGCCGACTGGACCGCGAGCTGCGGCAGCTTCGCGAGCCTGGCCGTGACCAGCGGCTGGAACGCGACCACCAGGATCGCGTTGACCGCCGCCATCCCGCCGTACACCGCCGGGGACAGACCGCTGTCCCGGATCGCGAGGGGCAGCGCCACCTCGGTGAGCGAGTAGACGAAGAGCTGGACGCCCAGGAGCGGGAGCAGCACCATCGCCAACCGGTCCCGGAACACCACCCCGTACCCGACGCCGTCCTTCGAACGAGCCCCCGCCGGCGCCCTCTCCACCCGCGGCTCGCTCAGCCGCGTCGCCACGATCGTCGCGTAGACCAGCATCGTCCCGGCGTCCACCGCGAACAGCAGCCAGTACCCCTGCGCCGCCAGGAACCCGCCGAGCACGCCCGCCACCGCCGTACCGATGTTCACGCCCCAGCCGAACAGCGCGTACGCCCGCTGTCTGCGCTCCGCGTCCACCGAATCGGCCATCAGCGCGTACGCCGCCGGGCCGACCATCGCGCCCGTCGCGCTGATCAGCAGCGCCGCCGCCGCCATCGTCCACACCCCCGGGGCCACGAACAGCGCGCCGTGCGCCGCCGCCGCGCCGAGCAGCCCGATCAGCATCGTCGGGCGGCGGCCGATGCGGTCGGCGAGGACGCCTCCGAGCGCCGGGCCGAGCAGGTTGCCCGCCCCGAGGGCACCGAGGACGTACGAGGTGTCGGTCCCCGTGACCCCGCGCGCGGCCAGGAAGAAGACGAGGAAGGGCGTGACCAGGTACCCGAGCCGATTGACGATCGTCCCGGCGAAGAGGGTCCAGACGGTGGGCGGCAGGCCGCGGAAGGAGGAGAGCATGCGAGGAGACTCGCCCCCGCCGACCCCGGTCAGCCATTGATTAAGCTCAGGCTTAATCCGTCACGGCTTGATCCGTCACGTTGTTCTTAGGGGTGGAATGTGGAATCCGGGCTCAGTTTCTCCGCCGCCGACCTCGCCCAGACCCGGTTCGCCGTCTCCCCCATGTGGGAGGTCGTCACCAGTTTCCGGCTGCTCCGCGAGGCCACCGACCCGCCCCTGCACCGGCGTTGGGCCGCGCAGGTACGGCCCCGGCTCAGCGGTGCCGGTCTCGACAGCGGCTGGCTCGCCGAGCTGATCCCCGGCCACGGCTTCCTCGCCGACTTCCTCAACCCGACCCCCGCCACCCCCTTCCCCACCCTCGCCGCCGAACTCCACGCCATCCGCGCGACCCCGCACGAGCAGGTCATCCACGACCTCGACATCCTCGCCGCCAAGGAGCCGGGCGACCGACGGCCCTCTCCCTCTCCCTCCCCCGACCGGGCGCAGCTCCGGCTACGCCTGCTGCGCGAAGCGCCCGACGTCGCCCTGGAGAAGGTCACCGACGAGATCGAGGCCTACTGGGAGATCGCCCTCGCCCCCTACTGGGCCCGGATCCGCCGACTCCTCGAAGCCGACGTCTTCCACCGCGCCCGGCAGGTCGCCGAGCACGGTTCGGCACGGGTCCTCAGCGAACTGCACGAGACCGTACGGTGGGACGACGGCACCCTGCGCCTGGTCCGGCGGCACTGCGCGCTGACCCGGGACGAGGTCGGCTCGGGGTTGCTCCTCGTCCCCTCCGCCTTCGCCTGGCCCCGCGTCCTGACCCGCGCCGTCGCCCCCGACCCGCCCCAACTCGCCTATCCGGCGCGCGGGATCGGCTCCCTCTGGGAGCCGCGCACCAGCTCCGCCACCGACGCCGTCGCCGCCGTCATCGGGCGCTCCCGCACCCTGCTTCTCGCCGAACTCGACACCCCCACCTCCACCACCGAACTCGCCGCCCACTGCGGCCTGTCCGCCGCCGGTGTCTCCCAGCACCTCACCGCGCTGCGCAACGCCGGCCTCGTCACCGCCCACCGCGCCGGGCGCTCGGTCCTCTACGCCCGTACCTCCGTGGCGGACGCCCTGCTCACGCCGCCGGGAGGGGAGGGTGGGTAGGGAGCGGGTGGGCGCGTAGGGAGGGGAGGGAGGGAGGGTAGTTAGGTAGGTAGGTAGGTAGGTAGGTAGGTAGGGAGCGGGTGGCGCGTAGGGCGAGTGGCACGTAGGGCGGCGTGCGGCGAGTAGGCCCGGGTGCGGCAGGAGCGCCCCCCGGTCCGCGGCAGCTTCTAGGATTTGTGGCATGGCTACGCGACTTGTGCAGATCAACATGAAAGCTCTGGACGACTCCGTGCTCGGCCGGTTCTGGGCGGAGGCGCTCGGCTGGGGTGTCGACAGCGAGGGGCCCGGCGTGACCAACCTCGAACCCCTGGGCTTCGCCTACCCCGACCCCGTGGCCGTCTGCATCGACCTCGTCGCCCGCCCGGAACCCAAAACGGTGAAGAACCGGGTGCACCTTGATCTGGCCACCACCTCGACCGCCCACCAGGCGGAGTTGGTCGCGCGCCTGAAGGACCTCGGCGCGACGCTCGCCGACGTGGGTCAGGGCGACGTCCCCTGGACCGTCATGGCCGACCCGGAGGGCAACGAGTTCTGCGTCCTGGAGCCCCGTCCGGTCCACCAGGACACCGGGCCGGTCGCCGCGGTGGTGGTCGACTGCACCGACCCTCGAAGGATGGCCCGGTTCTGGGGCGAGGCGATGGACTGGACCCTGCACGAGGTCACCGACGACCACGCGACCATGCGATCCGCCCAAGGCGTCGGCCCCTACCTGGAGTTCCTCCGCACCCCCGACACCAAGAGCGTGTGGAACCGCGTCCACCTCGACGTCTGCCCCTACCCCGGCGACGACCTGAAAGCAGAGGAAGCCCGCCTGCGCGCCCTGGGCGCCACCGACCCGGGTATCGATCAGTCCACCATCTCCTGGTCGATCCTGGCCGACCCGGAAGGCAACGAGTTCTGCCTCCTCACCCCACGCTGACCTCGCGCGACAGCTCCGGCCGGACCGCGAGGACGTAGCCGACCCCCGGCAGGCGGCGTGCGCCATCCTTGGCCCATGGGGAACACGGCTCACCGCCGCATCGAGGCGGACGAACGCAGGGCCCGGCTGGGCGTACGGCACCGGCTTGCCGGGGCGGCGCGGGCGACGAGTGCGGAGGAGGTCGCCGGGGCGCTCGTGGCGCTGCACGCGACCGACCCGGCGACGGTCTTTCTCGCCGTCGGCGCCCGACTGGCCGGGGCGCGGGGCGTCGAGGGGCCGGTCGCGGGGCTTGAACGGGCCCTGTACGAGGAGCGGACGCTGACCCGGATGCACGGCATGCGGCACACCCTCTTCGTCTTCCCGACCGACCTCGTCCCCACCGTCCACGCCTCCACCACCCGCGACGTCGCCACCCGCGAACGCGCCCTGCTGCTCAAGGACCTGGCCAAGGGCAGCGAGTACGACGAGGCCTGGCTCGCCGAGACCGAGCGGCTCGTCCTGGCCGAGCTCACGCGACGGGGCGAGGCCACCGGGGCCGAGCTGAGCACGGCCGTGCCACGGCTGCGCGCGCAGTACGTGTACGGGGTCGGCACCCGCCAGGAGGGGCCCCAGGCGCTCTCCAGCCGGCTCCTGCGGATCCTCGGCATGGAGAGCCGGATCGCACGCGGACGCCCTCAGGGGGCCTGGACCTCCAGCCGTTTCCGCTGGGCCGCGACGCCCGAACAGCCCGACCCCTCCGGCGAGTTCGCCCACGCCGATCTCGTACGGCAGTGGCTCGCGACCTTCGGTCCTGCGACCGAGGCGGACCTGAAGTGGTGGACCGGGTGGAAGGTCACCGACGTACGGAAGGCCCTCGCGTCGATCGGCGCGGTGCCGGTGGAACTGGCCGAGGGCAGGGGTCACGTCCTGCCGGACGACCTCGAACCCGTACGGGCCGACCCCGAGCCGTGGGCGGCGCTGCTGCCCGCGCTCGACCCGACGGCGATGGGCTGGCAGTACCGCGACTGGTACACCGATCCCGCGCACAAGGCCGCGCTCTACGACCGCAGCGGCAACATCGGTCCGACGGTCTGGTGGAACGGCCGCGTCGTCGGCGGCTGGGCCCAGCGTCCGGACGGGGAGATCGCGCTCCGGTTCCTGAGCGACGACGGTGGCACGGAGGCACGGGCGGCCGTCGAGGCGGAGGCGGAGCGGTTGCGCGGCTGGGTGGGGGACGTACGGGTCACGCCGCGTTTCCGTACGCCGCTGGAGCGGGAGCTCGCGGGAGGCTGAGCCTCCGGAGCCCCTACGGGTTCCTCGGGTCCTGGTTTCCCCGGGCCCTGGTTCGCCCGAGCCCCGGTTTCCTCGGGCCCTGGTTCCCCAGGCCTTGGTTCCCCCGGGCCCCGGTTTCCCCCGGCCCTGGTTCCCCCCGGTCCTGGCTCCCCCTCGTCCTGGTTCCCCTGGGTGGAATCTCGAAGAAATCCTCACCGGGCCCCGGCGAGGTGTCGAGAATCGGAAGGCCGCTCCGACGTCCCCTGTGAAAGGCAGCACGAAGCCCGAGGCACAGACACCGAAGGAGATCGTCATGAAGTACCTCGTCATGGTGCAGGGATCCCAGGCCGACTACGACACCATGTCCGGCAAGGCCGGCGGGCAGGGCCCGGCCTGGAGCGAGAAGGACCTCCAGGCGATGTTCGAGCACATGGGGTCGATCAACAACGACCTCGCCGAGTCCGGCGAGCTGGTCGACGCACAAGGGCTCGTCGAGCCCGGGCGGACCCGGCACGTGAGCGTCGACAAGGCCGGGCAGCCGGTGATCACCGACGGCCCGTACAGCGAGACCAAGGAGTTGCTGGCCGGCTACTGGGTGCTCGACTGCGCGAGCCTGGACCGCGTCACCGAGATCGCGGCGCGCGTCGCCCGCTGCCCCCAGCCCGCCGGGGCGCCGGAGTACCCGGTCGTGATCCGGCAGATCGACGAGCGCTCCGAGTCCGAGCTGTTCAACGACTGAGTCGAGCGTGTAGCCGGGGGCCCAGAGCCGAGCCGAGCGTGAAGCCCGAGCCGAGCGTGAAGCCCGAGCCGAGCGTGAAGCCGGGGGCCCAGAGCCGAGCCGAGCGTGAAGCCCGAGTCGAGCGTGAAGCCCGAGCCGAGCGTGAAGCCCGAGTCGAGCGTGTAGCCGGGGCCCAGAGCCGAGCCGAGCTGGAGTGAGGGCGGAACGGGAATGAGCGAGGAGGAGAGCGTCGAAGGCCTGCTGCGCCGACACGCGCCGCAGGTCCTCGGCGCGCTCGTACGCCGGTACGGGCACTTCGACGCCGCCGAGGACGCCGTGCAGGAGGCCCTGGTGGCCGCCGCCCGGCAGTGGCCCGAGTCCGGTACGCCCGCCAATCCGCGCGGCTGGCTCATCCGGGTCGCCTCGCGGCGGCTCACGGACCAGCTGCGGGCGGAGGAGGCGCGGCTCCGACGGGAGGAGACGGCCGCGCGTCTCGAACCCCGCGAGGCACGGGCCGCCCCCTCCGACGACGACACGCTGACGCTGCTCTTCCTCTGCTGCGACCCGTCGCTCGCGCCCGCCACCCGGGTCGCGTTGACGCTGCGCGCGGTCGGCGGTCTGACGACGGCGGAGATCGCCCGGGCCCATCTCGTACCGGAGGCGACGATGGCGCAGCGGATCAGCCGGGCGAAGGCGAAGCTGCGGGACCACCGCTTCCGGCCGCCGGGTCCTGGCGACCGGGACGCCCGGCTCGCCGCCGTCCTCCAGGTGCTGTACCTGATCTTCAACGAGGGGTACACCGCGACCTCGGGCCCCGCGCTGCACCGCGCCGACCTGGCCCGCGAGGCGATCCGGCTGACCCGGGCCGTGCGCAGGCTGCTGCCGAGCGAGGCCACGGTGACCGGGCTGCTCGCGCTGATGCTGCTCACCGAGGCCCGCAGCGCCGCCCGTACCGGCCCGCACGGCGAACTGATCCCGCTCGACGAACAGGACCGGACGCGCTGGGACCGGGCCGCGATCGCCGAGGGCACGGCGCTGGTGGAGGAGGCCCTGACGGGGGGCCCGCCGGGCCCGTACCCACTCCAGGCGGCGATCGCCGCGCTGCACGACGAGGCCGGTCGGGCCGAGGACACGGACTGGCCGCAGATCCTCGCCCTGTACGACGTCCTGGTCGCCGACTGGCCCGACCCGATGGCCGAGCTGGGCCGCGTCGTCGCGGTCGCGATGGTCCACGGCCCCGAAGCGGGGCTCGCCGAACTCGCCGCCCTGGAGCCCCGGCTGAAGGGCCACCACCGCCTGTCGGCGGTCCGCGCGCACCTCCTGGAACGCACCGGTGACCGCGCGGCGGCCCGCGAGGCCTACTACCAGGCGGCCCGCCGCACCCTCAGCGTCCCGGAGCGCCACTACCTCCGCATAAAGGCGGCGCGCCTGGCGCCGTGAAGGCCCCGCGGCCCCGGCGGCGTGGGCCGCCCGGGCCGCGGGCTGGGCCGCCCGGCCGGCGTCGTCAAGGCCGCGCGCCTGCGCCGGGAAGGCCGCGCACCTGCGCCGGGAAGGCCGCGCGCCTGCGCCGTGTGCGGCGCCGCACCAGCCCTACGCCCCGTACGGGGCCGCCCTCGGCCCTGCGCCCCGCCCTCGGCTCGCCGGTCAGGACTCCGCGAGGCCCTTCAGGCGCTTGGTGATTTTGGTGAGGCGGGCGCCCTGGTAGCGGGCGGCCTGGAGGATGTTCTCCTCCGGGGCACCGGTCCCGCCGGCGTGCGAGGTCCCGTAGGGGTTGCCGCCCGCCGCGTAGACGACACCGTCGGTGAAACCGGGGGAGACGATGACCGAGCCCCAGTGGTGGAAGGTGTTGTAGAGCGCCAGCAGGGTCGACTCGTTACCGCCGTGCACGTTGTGGGCGCTGGTGAAGGCCGTGGCGGGCTTGTCCCAGAAGACGCCGCGCTGCCACAGACCGCCGGTGGTGTCGATGAACTGCTTCAGCTGGGCGGCCACGTTGCCGTACCGCGTCGGCGAGCCGAACGCGTAGGCGTCGGCCCACTCCAGGTCGTCCAGCGTGGCGACCTCGACGTCCGCCGCCGTGGCGTCCACGTGGGCGCGCCAGGCCGGGTTGCCGTCGATGGCCGCGTCGGGGGCGAGTTCGGTCACGCGCCGCAGACGTACCTCCGCACCGGCCTTCTCGGCTCCTTCGGCGACGGCCTGGGCGATCTGGTGCACGTTTCCGGTGGCGGAGTAGTAGATGACAGCGACGTTCACGGACATGGCGAGCTCCCCTTGAGCGGATTCCGTTCCGTTTCATCCGACTCGGCCGAGACTAAACGGATAGTCATCCACTTCGCAAGGGGAGCCCGCCGGTCGCGGGCCCGTGTCACCTCAGGGGTCGCCTAAGGTCGCCTCAGGGGTCGCCTTAGAGGTCACCTCAGGGTGAGCGTCGTCTCCGACTCCACGCGGGTCAGCTTCTCGGGGTTGCGGACGTAGTAGAGGCCGGTGATCTTCGCGTCCTCAAGGCGCACGGCCATCACGCCGTCGATCTCTCCGTCCAGGTGGATGACCAGCGCCGGGCTGCCGTTGACCACCGTGAGGCCGACCGCGAGCTTGTTCTCGTGCCTGCCCGAGCCACCGATGATGAAGCGCGCGACCTTGTCCGAGCCGATGACCGGACGCCGTGCGGCCTGCTTGACGCCACCGCCGTCGCTCAGCAGGACCACCTCGGGGGCGAGGACGTCCAGCAGGCTCTGCAGGTCCCCGGTGGCCAGCGCGCGCTGGAACGACTCCAAAGCCGCCCGGGTCTCGGTCGCGGAGACCACCGCGCGGGGGCGGCGCGCGTCGACATGCCGGCGCGCGCGGTGCGCGATCTGGCGCACGGCCGCCGGGGTCTTGTCGACCGCGGCCGCGATCTCGTCGTAACCGACGTCGAAGACCTCGCGCAGCACGAACACCGCGCGCTCCGTCGGCGACAGCGTCTCCAGCACGAGCATCAGCGCCATCGACACGCTCTCGGCGAGCTCGGCGTCCAGGGCCACGTCGGGCGCGGTGAGCAGTGGCTCGGGCAGCCAGGGTCCGACGTACGCCTCCTTGCGACGCGACATCGTGCGCAGCCGGTTGAGCGCCTGCCGGGTGGTGATCCTGACCAGGTACGCGCGCTGCTCCCGCACCTCCGACAGGTCGACCTCGACCCACCGCATCCAGGTCTCCTGGAGCACGTCCTCGGCGTCGGCCGCCGAGCCGAGCATCTCGTACGCGACCGTGAAAAGCAGGTTGCGATGCGCGACGAAGCTGTCCGTCGCGGGGTCCGTCGAGGTGGAGGGGGCGGTGGGCGAGGTGGCCGCGGGGGTGGTGGGTGAGGTGGTCGCGGGGGTGGTGGGTGAGGTGGTCGCGGGGGTGGTCGGTGAGGTGGTCGCGGGCGCGGCGGGCGGCGCCGAGTCCGCCGACGCGGAGCCCGCCGACGCCGAGTCCGCCGACGCCGAGTCCGCCGACGCGGAGTCCGCCGACGCGGAGTCCGCCGTCGGGGCGCCCGCCGTCGGGGCCGGTCTGCTGTGCTCGGTCATGCCCCGGCTCCTCGTCCGGGCCCCCGGCCCCATCGGCCGGAGGCGTTCACACGTGCGTCCACAGCTCGGTCCCTTCTTGCCGGTCGGCGACCGACGATCAACTTTGTCGCGCAGGGCCCAAGTTAAGCCGCCTGCTCGGCGACCGCAGGGACTTCCGCGCGCTCGGTCGCCAGCAGCCGCTCCCGGTCGGCGTCCTTGCCCCACCACTGGCGCGCGCCGGGCTTGCGGGCCTCGTAGCCCAGCTGCCACGGGATGCCCTTGCAGATGAGCTCCTTGATCAGCGCGCCCGCGCGCCCGCCGACGTAGGTCTTCTTCGCCGTGTCGTTCTTCTCGGTGAGCTGGAAGACACCCGCGCTCCGGCCGAGGCTGAGGCACTGCGCGACGAACCCGACCTCGGCCGCCGCGGGCTGCTCGCCCGCGATCCGGCTCAGGACCGTCCGGGCCGCCTGCGGGCCGAGCTGGACCGCGGCCTGGCAGCTCATCCGGTACGGAAGGCCCGACGGCGCCGCCGCGTCACCCGCCGCCACGACCCGCTCGTCGTCCACGCTGGTGAGCGACTCGTCCGTGAGCAGCCGGCCCAGGGAGTCGGTGCTCAGACCGCTGCGCGCCGCCAGGTCCGGCACGGTGAACCCGGCCGTCCACACGGTCACCGCGCTCGCCACCTCGCGCCCGTCCGCCAGCAGCACGGCGTCCCGGGTCACCTCCGCGACCCTCGCGCCCGGGCCCTCGACGACCGTCACCCCGAGCTTGGCCAGCCGCTTGGCGACCGCGCGCCGCCCCTTCGGGTGCAGGGTCGGGGCGAGGACGTCGCCGCAGACCAGGGTCACCTTCCGGCCCACCTCCGCCAGTTCGGCGGCGGTCTCGATCCCGGTCGCCCCGCCACCCACGACCGTCAGCGCGGCCGACACGGGCGCGGCCTCGACCGCGTCCCGCAGGCGCTGCGCCTCCTCCCAGCCGCCGATCGGGTAGGCGAACTCCGCCGCTCCCGGCACCCGCGACTCGGCGCTCGCGCTGCCCACCGCGTAGACGAGGTAGTCGTACGCGACGGTGTCACCGGACGCCAGGGCCAGGCTCCGCCCGGCCACATCGATCTCCGCCACGGTGTCCACCACCAGCCGCACCCCCGCGGCCAGCACCTTGCCGTACTCCACGACCCCGTCGTGCGAGCCGCCCACGAACTGGTGCAGCCGGATCCGGTCGACGAACGACGCCCGCGGGTTGACCAGCGTCACCGCCACGCCCTCGCGCAGCGTCAGGCGGTTGGCCGCCATGACTCCGGCGTACCCGCCACCGATGACGACCACCGCGGTGTTCCCGGTCATGATGTCTCCCTCGTCCGTCGCTTCGGTGAGCTTCGAAGCCTCGACGCCCCGGGGCTTCCTTCGCCCCAAAGCCTTGTTCGCCCTCTAGACACCGCGGGGCCCCCGGTTGTGACATACGTGAGCCAGATCACGTGACGCCGCGCACCGCCTCGGTAACCGGATAGCGCTCCGTTATGCTCGTGAGCAGGACGGACCGAGGGGGGCCGGCACGAAAGGGCAGGCGGAGATGGACAGCGCGAAGGACCCCGGGTCGGCCGACCTCACCCTGCTGCCCACCGCCGGGCGCGTCGTGCCCGAGCGCGCCGACGCCGCGCGCAACCGGCGGAAGATCCTCGACGCCGCCGCCCGGATCGTCGCCGAGGCCGGGCCCGCGGGCGTCACCATGAACCAGGTCGCCCACGCCAGCGGCATCGGCGTCGGCACGGTCTACCGCCGCTTCGGCGACGTCTCCCAGCTCCTGTGGGCGCTCCTCGACGACCGGGAAGTGCAGTTCCAGGAGGCGTACATGGGCGGCCCGCCGCCCCTCGGCCCCGGCGCCCCCGCCGACGAGCGGCTGCACGCCTTCCTCGACGCGCTCGTGGACCGGGTCATCGAACAGCGCGAGCTCCTGCTCGCCGCCCAGGCCGCCGCCCCCAGCGCGACGTACGCCAGCGGCGCGTACCTGGCCATGCACACGCACGTCACCATGCTGCTCGGCCGGCTCCGGCCGGCCGGGACCGACAGCGCGCTGCTCGCCCATCTCCTCCTCGCGCCGTTCACCCCCAGCCTGGTGAACCACCTCACCACCGAGCGGGACTTCGACGCCGACGCCCTCAAGGCAGGGGTCGACGCGCTGCTCAACCTCGGCAACCCGTAGGGCCGGACGGCACGGACGGCACGGACGGCACGGACGGCACTGAAGGACCGGAGAGCCCGGAAGGACCGGAGAGCCCGTAAGGGCCGTAAGGACCCGGAAGGGCCGTAAGGGCCGTCCGTCCCTGAGTGTGGCGCCGGACAAGCCCCTAGATGTCCGCGCCCGGGCGAGCCAGTGCCGCCAGGCCGTCCAGGACGCGCGCCAGGCCGAACCCGTAGGCGTACTCCGGGCTGTACATCCCCTGGTACGCCACCGCCGCCGCCTCCCCGACCCGGGCCGCCAGCGGGTATCGGGCCGCGTCGAACATCCGGTCCAGCAGCGGCGCGTGCGCGTCCCACCACTCGTGGTCCGACATCGCGCTCTCCCGGTCCACGGCCCGCGCGTCCAGTTCCGTACGGGCCGCGGACTGCACGAACCCCAGGACGTGCGCCAGGGCCGAGTCCATGGCCACGTCGTCCAGGCCCATGGACTCGAAGGCGCCCAGCTCGTACTCGTACTTCGCCATCACCCCCGGCCCGAGCGGCGGCCGGTGGATCCGCAGCTCCGCGAGCCACGGGTGGCCGAGGTACAGCGCCCGGTTGGCGTCGGCCACCGCCGTCACCCGCTCCCGCCACGACGCGCCGGGCGCGAACGGCACCCGCTCCATCCGCAGCAGGACGGAGTCCAGCATCAGGTCGAGCAGCTCGGCCTTCCCGGGGACGTAGGTGTAGAGCGTCATCGGGGTGACCCCGAGGCGCTGCGCCACCGCGCGCATGGTCAGCGCGTCCAGGCCGCCCGCGTCCGCGAGGGCCACGGCCGCCTCCACCACCGCGTCCACGGTCAGCCCCTGGCGCGGGCCGCGACGGTTCTCGCCGACGCGCCCCGCCGCGTCCCGCCACAGCAGCTCCAGCGTCCGCGCCGGATCCCCCGCCCCGCTGCTCCGCTCCTTCGTCATGGCACCCATTCTCGCAGGTCAGGATCGTTTCTCATTACTTTGTACGCTGTATAGAGTAACGTGTCCTGGGTACGGGACCACTATCGGAGGGCGCACCCATGACCACCCCCGCCGCAGCGGACAACCACCACGTCATCCAGGTCCGCGGGGCCCGCGAGAACAACCTGCGGAACGTCGACGTCGACCTCCCCAAGCGCCGCCTCACCGTCTTCACCGGCGTCTCCGGCTCGGGCAAGTCCTCGCTCGTCTTCGGCACCATCGCCGCCGAGTCGCAGCGCCTGATCAACGAGACGTACAGCGCCTTCCTCCAGTCCTTCATGCCGGCGCTCGGCCGCCCCGACGTCGACGGACTGCACAACCTCAGCGCCGCGATCGTCGTCGACCAGGAGCGGATGGGCGCCAACTCCCGTTCCACCGTGGGCACGGCGACCGACGCGTACACGATGCTCCGCATCGTCTTCAGCCGCCTCGGCACCCCGCACGTCGGCACCTCCGGCGCCTTCAGCTTCAACCTGCCCGAGGGCATGTGCCCGCGTTGCGAGGGCGTCGGCCAGATCTCCGACATCGACGTGGACGAGCTCGTCGACCGCACGAAGTCCCTCAACGAGGGCGCCATCACCGTGCCGGGCTACGCCGTCGACTCCTGGATGTGGCAGGTCATGGCCGGCTCCGGGTTCTACGACCCCGACAAGAAGCTCGCAGACTTCACCGAGCAGGAGTGGGAGGACTTCCTCCACAAGCCGTCCTGCAAGGTGAAGGTCGGCAGCAACAACTTCACCTACGAGGGCCTCGTGGTGAAGCTCCAGCGGACCGTCCTGGTCAAGGACCGGGACGCCATGCAGGCCCACATCCGCGCCTTCGTCGACCGGGCCGTCGTCTTCCGTACCTGCCCCGAGTGCGCGGGCACCCGCCTCACCCAGGCCGCGCTGTCCTCCCGTATCGACGGGGTCAACATCGCCGAGTGCTCCGCCATGCAAATCAGCGATCTCGCCGACTTCCTCCGGCGGATCGACGACCCTTCCGTCGCCCCGCTCCTCGCCGGCCTGCGCGAACTGCTCGACTCCCTCGTCGAGATCGGCCTCGGCTACCTGAGCCTGGACCGCGCCTCCGGAACCCTCTCCGGTGGCGAGGCGCAGCGCGTGAAGATGGTGCGCCACCTCGGCTCCTCTCTCACCGACGTCACGTACGTCTTCGACGAGCCGACCATCGGCCTGCACCCGCACGACATCCGCCGCATGAACGATTTGCTGCTGCGGCTGCGCGACAAGGGCAACACCGTGCTCGTCGTGGAGCACAAGCCGGAGGTCATCGAGATCGCCGACCACGTCGTCGACCTCGGCCCGCGCGCCGGTACGAACGGCGGCGAGATCTGCTACTCCGGTGACGTGCCGGGCCTGCGCGCCTCGGGGACGCTGACCGGCGAGCACCTCTCCCACCGCGCGAAGCTCCGCGCCGACGTACGGCCCCGGACGGGCGCGCTCTCCATCACCGGGGCGACGCAGCACAACCTCCGCAACGTGAGCGTCGAGATCCCGACCGGCGTCCTGACCGTCGTCACGGGCGTGGCCGGCTCCGGCAAGTCGTCCCTCATCCACGGCAACCTGCCGGACCGCGAGGGGGTCGTCGTCGCCGACCAGTCCCCGATCCGCGGCTCCCGGCGCTCGAACCCGGCGACGTACACGGGTCTGCTGAACCCGATCCGGACCGCCTTCGCCAAGGCCAACGGCGTCAAGGCGGCGCTCTTCAGCGCCAATTCGGAGGGCGCCTGCCCGAAGTGCAACGGCCTGGGGCTCGTCTACACCGACCTGGCGATGATGGCGGGCGTCGCGTCGGTCTGCGAGGAGTGCGAGGGGAAGCGGTTCACCGCCGAGGTGCTCTCCTACACGCTCGACGGCAAGAACATCCACGAGGTCCTGTCGATGTCGATCGAGGAGGCGTACGACTTCTTCACGGCGAAGGGCCAGGCGCGGACGATCCTCGGCCGGCTGAAGGACGTCGGGCTCGGCTACCTCCGGCTCGGCCAGCCGCTCAACACCCTCTCCGGCGGTGAGCGCCAGCGCCTGAAGCTGGCGATCCACATGGCGGAGAAGGGCGCGGTCTACGTCCTGGACGAGCCGACGACCGGCCTCCACCTGGCCGACGTGGACCAGCTCCTCGCCCTTCTGGACCGCCTGGTCGAGGCGGGCAACACGGTCGTCGTCATCGAGCACCACCAGGCCGTGATGGCCCACGCCGACTGGCTGATCGACCTCGGCCCGGGCGCGGGCCACGACGGCGGCCGGATCGTCTTCGAGGGGACACCGTCCGACCTGGTCGAGAAGGGCGAGACGCTGACGGCACGGCATCTGCGGGAGTACGTGGGGGCGTGAGCCGGGGGCGGGGGCGCCGGAACCCCGAGGAACGCCCGGGGCCGGAAACCCGGGGGCGCCAAGACCCCTAGGGAACGGCCGGGCGGAACCCCGGGGGCCCGGGACCCCGAGGAACGCCCGGGGCCGGAAACCCGGGGGCGCCGAGACCCCTAGGGAACGGCCGGGCGGAACCCCGGGGGCCCGGGACCCCGAGGACCGCCCGGCGCCGAGACCCCGAGGCGGAAGCTCGCCGTAGCGGCCCCCGCCGCCCACAGCCGTCCATCCTCTGGAAACGTCTGGACCTGCACCTCCTCCGCCCCGCACCATCACCCCCATGGCGACCTTTCTCCTTCTCCACGGCTTCCAGAACCACCGACCGCCCGGCCACTGGCACCACTGGCTGGCCGGGCAGCTCGCCGAGCGCGGGCACGAGGTGCGCTACCCGCAGCTCCCCACGCCGGACGCCCCCGTGGTGGAGGAGTGGCTGGACGCCCTACGGGAGAACCTGCACCGGCCCGCCGGCGGCGGCGAGTTCGTCGTCGTCGCGCACAGCCTGTCCGTACTCCTCTGGCTGCGGGCCGCGGCGCTCGACCCGGAGGGGCTCGACGTCGACCGGGTTCTCCTCGTCGCCCCGCCGTCGCCCGCCGTGACGGCCTCGATCCCGGAGATCGCCGCGTTCGCGGAGGGGCTCGACCTCGCAGCCGTACGGCTCAAGGCGCCGGCCCGGCTCGTGTACGCCGCCGGGGACGCGTACTGCCCCGAGGGCGCCGACGTCCCGTACGGGATCCCGCTCGGGCTCGACATGGACGTCGTCCCGGGAGGCGGGCACCTGACTCCGGACTCGGGGTACGGGGAGTGGCCCGCGGTGCTCGGGTGGTGCGAGGACCCGGCGACGCGGCTCGGCCCCCGGTAGGGTCGACCGGATGTTCCCGGAGATCGAAGCGTACGAAGAGGGTCTGCTCGACGTGGGCGACGGCAACCGCGTCCATTACTCGGTCGCCGGGAACCCGCAGGGGAAGCCCGCCCTGTACGTGCACGGCGGGCCGGGCTCGGGGGCCCGGCCGAGCGCCCGACGCGTCTTCGACCCGGAGAAGTACCGGATCGTCCTCTTCGACCAGCGCGGCTGCGGCCGTTCGCTGCCGCACGCGAGTGACCCGGCCGCCGACATGGCCGTGAACACCACCGCACACCTGGTCGCGGACATGGAGCGGCTGCGCGAGCACCTCGGCGTGGACCGGTGGCTGCTCCACGGCGGTTCCTGGGGCTCCACGCTGATCCTTGCGTACGCCGAGGCCTTCCCTGAGCGCGTCTGCGAGATCGTGATCGCGGCGGTGACGACGACCCGCCGCTCCGAGACGGCCTGGCTGTACGAGGGTGTCGGCGCGTTCTTCCCCGAGGCGCACGAGCGGTTCCGCGCCGGGGCGGACGGGGCGGCCGACCTGGTGCGGGCGTACGCCCGCCGGATGGAACATCCGGACCGTTCCGTACGGGAGAAGGCGGCGGCGGACTGGTGCGCCTGGGAGGACGCGGTGCTGTCCCTGGAGGGCATGGGCACCCCGTACACCGACCGGGTCGACAACACCCGACTCGCCTTCGTCCGGATCTGCGCCCACTACTTCGCCCACGGCGCCTGGCTGGCGGAGGGCGCCCTGATCCGCGACGCCCACCGGCTCGCCGGCATTCCGGGCGTCCTGATCCACGGCCGCCGCGACATGGGCGGCCCGCTGACGACCGCCTGGGAACTGGCCCACGCCTGGCCGGACGCGGAGCTCCACGTGATCGAACGCGCCGGCCACCTCGGCGACGAGGAGACCCGCGCCCTGGTCCTGACCTCTCTCGCCCGCTTCGCGGACTCGTAGCGGATCCCCGCGGCCGTAGCGGATCCCCGTGACCCGTAACGGATCCCCGTGACCGTGAGGATCCCCGTGACAGCGAGGATCCCCGTGACCGTGAGGATCCCGTGACCGTAACGGGTGACCGGCCGTGCGGGGCGTGGTGGTGGACGGGATCATCGGACCATGACGACCAAGATCCACCTCGCCCAGCAGCCCGAGGCCGACGAACTGCTCGGCCGTTCCCCGCTCGCCGCGCTCGTCGGGATGCTGCTCGACCAGCAGGTGCCCATGGAGTGGGCGTTCTCCGGGCCCTACACGATCGCGCAGCGGCTCGGGGCGGACGATCTCGACGCGGGGCAGATCGCCGCGTACGACCCGGAGGCCTTCGGGGCGCTGCTCTCGGACAAGCCGGCCGTGCACCGCTACCCGGGGTCGATGGCCAAGCGGATCCAGCAGCTGTGCCAGTTCCTCGTCGACGAGTACGGCGGTGACGCCGAGGCCGTCTGGGCGGACGCGGGGAGCGGCAAGGAGCTGCTCGCCCGGCTGAAGGCGCTGCCCGGTTTCGGGGCGCAGAAGGCGCAGATCTTCCTGGCTCTCCTCGGCAAGCAGTACGGCGTACGGCCCGAGGGCTGGCGGGAGGCGGCGGGCGCGTACGGCGAGCAGGGCTCGTACCGTTCGGCCGCCGACATCACCGGACCGGAGTCGCTGGTGAAGGTGCGGGCCTTCAAGCAGGAGGCCAAGCGCGCGGCCAAGGAGGCGAAGGCCGGCAAGGAGACGAAGGCCGGCGAGGAGTAGGGGGTGGCGGACCGGGAGATGGCGGACCGGGAGACGGCGGACCGGGAGATCGAAGGCCGGGGGATGGCGGGCCGCGAGATCGAAGGCCGGGAGATGGCGGACCGGGAGATCGAAGGCCGGGAGATGGCGGCCCGGGAGATCGAGGGCTGTCGAGGAGCCGCAGGGCGCCAAAGCCGCGAACGGCCGCAAAACCTTCGGGAATTGATCGTTCCGGATGTCAATCCTGCTAAATCCGACATGAATTGTGCCGAAGCTGTTCACAGGAGGCAGCAGAGATCGCTAACTTCCCCTTCAACCTTGTTCGCACCGGGAAGGACCTCTGTGAACGCATCCTCTCGCAGAGCCGCGGCCACCCTGGCCGCAGCCGCACTCGCCACCCCGCTCCTGCTGGCAGCCGCCTCTCCCGCCACCGCCAAGCCGGACCCCGCGGCGAAGCCCGCGCGTGACGCCGCGCAGCTGGCGAAGAAACTGGTTCGCGAGACGTCCGCACAGGGCGCCTACCAGCACCTGCAGAAGTTCCAGGACATAGCCGACTCGGCCGGCGGTCACCGCGCGGCCGGCTCGCTCGGGCACGACGCCTCGGCGGCGTACGTGTACCAGCAGCTGAAGAAGGCCGGCTACAACGTCTCGTACCAGCAGTTCAGCTTCATCTACACGCAGACGCTGGCCGAGAAGGCTTCCGTGCTCTCCCCGGCCCCCCGCGACCTCGCCATCGCCGCCATGACGTACACGAAGTCGACGCCGGTCGGCGGCATCAAGGCCGACCTCGTCGCCGCGCCGGTCGACGCGGACGGCACGCACGGCTGTGAGCCGGGCGACTTCGCGGCGGGCGCCTTCACCGGCAAGATCGCGCTGATCCAGCGCGGCGCCTGCGCCTTCGCCGTGAAGCAGCAGAACGCCGCCGCGGCCGGCGCTGCGGGCGCGATCATCTACAACAACACCGAGGGGACGCTCTCCGGCACCCTCGGCGACCAGGCCTCCGCCAAGATCCCGACCGGCGGCATCACCCAGGCCGAGGGCCAGAAGCTGGCCGCGGACCTGGCCAAGGGCCCGGTCAAGCTCTCCTTCGAGATCCGTCAGCTCCAGGAGAACCGCTCCACCAACAACGTCATCGCCGAGACCAAGGGCGGCAACGCGGCCAACACCGTGATGCTCGGCTCGCACCTCGACTCGGTGACGGCGGGCCCCGGCATCAACGACAACGGCTCCGGCTCCGCCGGCCTCCTGCAGGCCGCCCTGGAGCTCGCCAAGTCGAAGGAGAAGGTCCGCAACAAGGTCCGCTTCGCCTGGTGGTCGGCCGAGGAGAACGGGCTGCTCGGCTCCGAGCACTACGTGGCGAACATGAGCGAGCTCGACAAGAAGGAAGTCAAGCTCTACCTCAACTTCGACATGATCGCGTCGCCGAACTACGGGCTGTTCGTCTACGACGGCGACGACTCCGACAACGTCGGCGCCGGCGCGGGCCCGGCGGGCTCCGCCCAACTGGAGCGGGACATCACCGACTTCATGGACAAGCGCGGCCTCCCGCACGAGGGCACCGACTTCACGGGGCGCTCGGACTACGGCCCGTTCATCGAGATCGGCATCCCCTCGGGCGGCACGTTCACCGGCGCCGAGGGCATCAAGACGGCCGCGCAGGCGGCGAAGTTCGGCGGTACGGCCGGAGTCGCGTACGACGTGAACTACCACGCGGCCGGTGACGACCTGTCGAACATCAACATGAAGGCCTTCGACGCCAACATCGACGTCATCGCCAACGCCGTGGGCACCTACGCCCACGACATCAGCTCCCTCAAGCGCCCGGTCACCACCGTCCCCACGGAGGGCGACGCCGGCAGCGGCGGCGGCCTCCACGACGGCCACGACCACGAGGTGACGGAGTAGCCACGCCGCTCCCCGATCCTTAGATCCCGGGATCCCCGGATCCCCGGATCCTCCGAAGGCCCGGATCCCCCGATCCCCCGAAGGCCCGCCCCGCCGACTCCGGCGGGGCGGGCCTTCGGCGTACGATCCCCGCGGCGGCCCTACCGCTTCCGCCGCGACGTCCCGAAGATCGACCGCGAGATCTCCCGCCCCAGCTGCGTACCGACCGACCGGGCAAGCGAGGTGAAGATCCCGCTCCCCACCACCTGCTCCGCGAGCGACCGGTCCTCCTTCGAGGCCTTCTTCGGCGCCGTCTTCGGGGCCGTGCGCGCCGCCTTCGCCGCTTCCGCCTCCTCCGCCGCACGGAGCGCCGCCGCCTCGGCCGCCTGCTGCTCCGCCGTCAGCTTCTCGTACGCCGACTCCCGGTCCACCGCCTCCGCGTACCGTCCCCACAGCGGCGACCCCTTCACCGCCGCCTCCAGCGCGCCCGCCTCGACCGGCCCCATCAGGGACTCCGGCGCCCGCAGCCGGGTCGCGGCCACCGGCGTCGGCGCGCCCGTCTCGCTCAGTACGGTGACCACCGCCTCGCCCGTCCCCAGCCCCGTCAGGACCTCCTCCAGGTCGTACGCCGAGTTCGGGAACGTCCGTACCGTCGCCTTCAGCGCCTTCGCGTCGTCCGGGGTGAACGCCCGCAGCGCGTGCTGCACCCGGTTGCCCAGCTGCGCGAGCACGTCCCCCGGCACGTCCTTCGGCGTCTGGGTGACGAAGAAGATCCCCACGCCCTTCGACCGGATCAGCCGCACGGTCTGCGTGATCGACTCCAGGAACGCCTTCGAGGCCCCGCTGAACAGCAGATGCGCCTCGTCGAAGAAGAACACCAGCTTCGGCTTCTCCAGGTCCCCGACCTCCGGCAGGTCCCCGAACAGATCCGCCAGCATCCACATCAGGAACGTCGAGAAGAGCTGCGGCTTGTCCTGCACCGCCGGCAGCTCCAGTACGGAGACCATGCCGCGCCCGTCCGCCGCCGTCCGCAGGAACTCGCTCGTGTCGAACTCCGGCTCCCCGAAGAAGCCGCCCGCGCCCGCCTGCTCGAACGCGGTGATCGCCCGCAGGATCACCCCGGCCGTCACCGTCGAGAGCCCGCCGATCCCCTTCAGCTCCGGCTTCCCCACGTCCGACACGAGAAAGGCCACCACCGCCCGCAGGTCCTTCAGGTCCACCAGCTCCAGACCCTTCTGGTCCGCGTAGTGGAAGATCAGCCCGAGCGACTGCTCCTGCGTCTGGTTGAGCCGGAGCACCTTGGAGAGCAGGAGGGGCCCGAAGCTGGTCACCGTGGCCCGTACGGGAATCCCCGGACCGACGCCGCCGAGCCCGTAGAACTCGCACGGGAAGCCGGTCGCCTCCCACTCCTGCCCCACCTGCCCCGCCCGCTCCCGGACCTTCGCGGAGTCGGCGCCCGGCGCCGCAATCCCCGAGACGTCCCCCTTGATGTCGGCGAGGAAGACCGGCACCCCGCTCGCGGACAGCTGCTCGGCGATGAGCTGGAGCGTCTTCGTCTTGCCCGTTCCGGTCGCCCCCGCGACCAGACCGTGCCGGTTGAGCATCGGCAGAGGGATCCGGATGCGCGCGTCCGGGTGACATTCCCCGTCCCACAGCAGGGCGCCCAGTTCCAGCGCGGGCCCGGAGAAGGCGTACCCCGCCGCGATCTCGCCGGTCGGAGACTGCTCGCTCACGCTCATGACAGGACCCCTAGTCCGGAATCGTGACGGTTTGCCCCAGCATCCCATCGGCTCCGCGTGGCTGCGCCGGCAGCCGCTGGCCCGGTAGGCTTTCCGTGTGATCTTCAAGCGCATCGGAAACGGCCGGCCGTATCCCGACCACGGCCGGGAAAGCACCCGGCAGTGGGCGGACGTCGCCCCGCGCCCGGTCCGCCTCGACCAGCTGGTGACCACCAAGGGCCAGCTGGATCTGGAGACTCTGCTCGCCGAGGACTCGACCTTCTACGGCGACCTCTTCGCGCACGTCGTGAAGTGGCGGGGCGACCTCTACCTCGAGGACGGACTGCACCGCGCCGTGCGCGCGGCGCTCCAGCAGCGTCAGGTGCTGCACGCCCGCGTCCTGGAGATGGACTGACCCGTCGCGCGGACGGATCACCCCGTCGCGCGGACGGACCGCCCCGTCCTGGAGATGGACTGCCCGTCCTCGACGTGGACCGACGTGGACCGACGTGGACCGACCCGTCCTGGACGGGGACCGACGCCCGCCCGGCCACCCCGCACGCCGCCCACTGACCCTTTCGGGGGCTCTTCCCGCCCATCCGGACGCGATCACATGATCATCCAGTAGGCATCCTTGGGCAGCGGCATTACGCTGCGTCCATGAGCATGCTCACTCCCCCCGGAATGGGCGGAAAGTACCGCATCACGGGGGACACGTACCCGCGCATGCGCCGCCCCCGCCGTCGCAGGATCGTTCTGGCGGCCGGAGCCGCCGTGGTTCTGCTCGGCGCCGCCGGGTGGGGCACGTACCAACTGGTCGACGTCTTCTCCGGCGGCAGCGGCGACGACACCCGGACCACCGCCGGTCGGGGCGCCGACTGCAAGCCGGCCCCCAAGGCCACAGCCACCCCCGCCGCCACCGCCACCCTGCCCAAACCCGGACAGATCACGGTGAACGTCTACAACGCGACCCCGCGCAGCGGCCTCGCGAAGACCACCGCCGACGAGCTCAAGAAGCGCGGCTTCGTCATCGGCAAGATCGGCAACGCCCCCGCCGCGTACGACAAGAAGGTCCCCGGCGCCGGGATGCTGCTCGGCGCCACGGGGGCGGCGAAGGGCGCCTTCCCGGTCCTCGGGACGCAGTTGAAGGGCGCCACCACGAAGACGGACACCCGCGGCACGGCGGACGTGGACCTGATCATCGGTACGGCGTTCAAGGCCCTGGACCCGAAAGCAACGGCGGACGCGGCCCTGGTGGCTCTGAACAAGCCCAAGCCCGCGCCCGCCGCGAAGTGCTGACGATCCTCTGAGGCTCGGCTACTCGGCCGAGCCGTACATCCGGTCGCCCGCGTCCCCGAGGCCCGGCACGATGTAGCCGTGCTCGTTGAGGCGCTCGTCGACCGACGCCGTCACGACGGTCACCGGCGTGCCCGCCAGCTCGCGCTCCATGATCTCGACGCCCTCCGGGGCGGCGAGCAGCACGACGGCCGTGACATCGTCGGCGCCGCGCCTGATCAGCTCACGGATCGCCGCGACGAGCGTGCCGCCGGTCGCCAGCATCGGGTCGAGGACGTACACCTGGCGGCCCGAGAGGTCCTCCGGCATCCGCGTCGCGTAGGTCGACGCCTCCAGCGTCTCCTCGTTGCGGATCATGCCGAGGAAACCGACCTCGGCCGTCGGGAGCAGCCGGACCATGCCGTCGAGCATGCCGAGACCGGCACGGAGGATCGGGACCACGAGCGGCCGCGGATACGACAGCTTCACGCCGGTCGTCGGCGTGACGGGGGTCTCGATGTCGACCTGCTCGGTGCGCACGTCCCTGGTGGCCTCGTAGGCGAGCAGGGTGACCAGCTCGTCGGCGAGCCGGCGGAAGGTCGGGGAGTCCGTGCGCTTGTCGCGCAGCGTGGTGAGCTTGTGGGCGACCAGCGGGTGATCGACGACGTGGAGACGCATGGACCCACAGTAGCCCGCACTGGCATCAACCCATGCCGTGGAGGGAAGGTGGGGGCAAGGACCCAGTCGTGGGGTGGTGACCCATGCCCGATCCGGAAGACCCGGCGAACATACGGGACGGCCCGAGGCCGCCCGAGACGGACGCGGAGCGCCGCAGGCGCCGCGCCCAGTTCCTGCGTGAGCTGCACGAGGCGAAGGCGCTGCGCGACCGCGTGCAGCCCCGGCGCGCGCGGGCGGCCCGGATGCGTCAGCAGATGCGGATGCGGACCTTCCGCTGGTGACGGCGGCGGCGCCCGACACCACGCGCGCGCCGCCCGCGCGCCGGTGCCGCGCGCCGGGTGAGTGCGCCGGGGTCGTACGCCCACCGTCGGCGTGTCGATCAGACTGATGCACGACGCAAGAGCCGAAGACCTCTCCTGAAGCCGCTGTTTCTGCCACGATGCCGATTGGGCGGGGCATCAGGAGCGCGCCGCCGGATCGTCACACCTCTGATCAGTGGGAGAGTCACGGTGTACTTCGCCGCACTGCTCGCGCGCACCGAAGACGGGTGGGAAGCGAGCGACACAGAGCTCGACGATGTGGAGACCCTGTCGGATCTGATCGACCTGGCCCGCGAGGCCTCGGTCGACGACGACACGGTGATCGTCTTCATCGAACAGGAGGACGCCTGGTTCGGCGTGCTCCGGGTCGAAGGCGAGGACGACCCTCGCATCTACGTGTCGGACGGGGCGGCCGCCGCCCGCTCCTCGTACGGGGAGATCCTCACCAAGGAGATCCTCGGGGACGACCTGGACGAGGCCGACACCCTGGAAGACCTGAACCTCGACGGCACCGAGGACGGCGAGCCGCTCGACCGGGAGGACGACGAGGAGGAGGAGACCGGTGCGTCCGCCGACTCCGTCCCCGCCGCGCCCGTCGGCGACCGGGTGATCCTCGCGGACCTCGGCATGTCCGAGAGCCAGCTGCAGGCACTCGACAGCGACGCGCTGGCGGAGATCGCGGACGCGCTGGGCGCCGCGGAGGTTCTGGAGACCGTTCGCTAGTGACCGACGCAGTACCCGATCCCGTACCCGACTCCGTATCCGTACCTGATCCCGTACCCGTACCCGATCCCGTGCCCGTACCTGATCCCGTGCCCGTATCCGACCCCGACCCCGACTCCGACCCCGATCCCGTACGGGATCCCTGGCGGGAGTCCATGCGGCTCGCGCTCGCGGAGGCCGACCGGGCCGCGCTGGCCGGTGACGTACCGGTCGGCGCGGTCGTGCTGTCCCCGGACGGCGCGGTGCTCGCCGTCGGCCACAACGAGCGCGAGGCGACCGGCGACCCGACCGCCCACGCCGAGGTCCTGGCCCTGCGCCGGGCCGCGGCCGCGGTCGGGGAGTGGCGGCTGACCGGCTGCACGCTCGTGGTGACCCTGGAGCCCTGCGTGATGTGCGCCGGTGCACTCGTGCAGTCCAGGGTCGAGCGGGTGGTCTTCGGCGCGCTCGACGAGAAGGCGGGCGCTGTCGGCTCCCTCTGGGACCTCGTCCGGGACCGCCGGCTGAACCACCGTCCCGAGGTGATCCAGGGCGTCCTCGGCGAGGCCTGCTCGGCGCAGCTCACGGCCTTCTTCCGAACGCGCTGACCTGCGGCGGGACAAGGATTTCATCGCGAGGGCCTCTTTGGGCTAAGCTCTCTCTCGGTAGCGTGTCCGAGCGGCCGAAGGAGCTCGCCTCGAAAGCGAGTGTGGCGCAAGTCACCGAGGGTTCAAATCCCTCCGCTACCGCTTCGATCGAAGGGCCCGGTGCATCGCACCGGGCCCTTCGGCGTATCCGGAGGAACGACAGAAGGCCCCGGCCGTGCCAGTGCGCACGGCCGGGGCCTTCCTTCGTTGGACGGGGGGAGCGGCATCGGGGGGACAAGCCGCTCCCCCCGATGAGAACCGGTCCTGCAAGTCCGCGCCGCGGTCAGGGGGGAAGCTCGCGGCGCGGACCCCGCAGTGAGGGCCGGTTCCTCGGCCCGTCGGATTCCTGCCAGATCCTCCGGGCTCGACATCCATCCTGCTCTGCCGTCACCCTTCCGGGGTGCGGCAAAAGGCCCCGATCTCCGGGCCCTTGGTCCATAAAGACCCGGTGAAGTGGCTGAAGTGGCTCGGTTAGACTCACGCGTCCACGCAGGGGTGCAGACAGGGGAGGGCGCGGCAGATGGCGCAAGCGAAGAAGGTCGCGCTGTACGCGGTGGTGGTCTTTGTGCTGTACACGATCATCAATTCCCCGGACAGGGCCGCCGATCTCGTCCAGGTAGGGTTCGAGGGCATATCGTCCGCCGCACAGGGCGTCGGCGAGTTCATGACCGAACTCGTCAACTAGAACCACCGACGAGGAGTCCTGCTGTGATCCGCCATCTGGTCCTGTTCAAGCTCAACGACGGCATCGCGAAGGACGACCCGCGTGCCCTGGCCGCCGCCGAGGCGTTCGACGGGCTGGAGAAGGAGATCCCGGAGCTGGCGTTCTGGGAGTGCGGCTGGAACGTCAGCGAGCGCCCGATCGCGTACGACTTCGCCATCAACTCGGCCGTCGCGGACAGCGATGCGCTGAAGGTCTACCTGGAGCACCCCGCCCACCAGGCGGGCGTCGCCCTGTGGCGTGAGATCGCCACGTGGGTGATCGCGGACTACCCGTACTAGGGACGTACCGGAGGCGCATCCCCGCGCGCCCCGATCCACTTTCCGAAAGGCCCCCCGCCGTCATGGCGGGGGGCCTTTCGGGTGTGGGTGGCCGGCGCGACGCCGTCAACACGTGGTTATGCGGTGCTTGCACACAGTGGACATGTCTTGTGATGCTATGACCGCTTTTGACGGATGAGTTGACCGTAGTTGACCAGCAAAAGGGGTGGCGTGAACGTGCCGGCCAGTACAGCGCCTCAAGTCCCGCCCCAGAACGAGGCCGGCGGGCAGGAATCCGCGCGCGCACGGCCACAGAACGAGCCGCGGCGGAACGAGCAGGCCCGGGGCCCACAGCCGCAGAGCCCGCAGGGGCAGAGCCCACAGCCGCCGAACCAAGAGCCCCAGCAGTCACAGCAGGCCCAGCAGTCACAGCAGGCCCAGCAGCCCACGCGGCACCAGCCCCAGCCCCACCGGCCGCAGTCCACCCGACCGCCGTCCACCCGGGGCGCCGACACCCGCGCGCTGACGCAGGTGCTCTTCGGGCAGCTCAAGGAGCTTGAGCCGGGCACCCCCGAACACGACCGCGTGCGCGGCGCGCTGATCGAGGCGAACCTCCCGCTCGTGCGGTACGCGGCGGCCCGCTTCCGCTCCCGTAACGAGCCGATGGAGGACGTCGTCCAGGTCGGCACCATCGGGCTCATCAACGCCATCGACCGCTTCGACCCGGACCGGGGCGTCCAGTTCCCTACCTTCGCGATGCCCACGGTCGTCGGCGAGATCAAGCGGTACTTCCGCGACAACGTCCGCACCGTGCACGTGCCGCGCCGGCTCCACGAGCTGTGGGTCCAGGTCAACGGCGCCACCGAGGACCTCACCACCGCCCACGGGCGCTCCCCGACCACCGCCGAGATCGCCGAACGCCTGAAGATCGGCGAGGACGAGGTCCTGGCCTGCATCGAGGCCGGCCGCTCGTACCACGCGACCTCCCTGGAGGCCGCTCAGGAGGGCGACGGACTACCCGGACTGCTCGACCGGCTCGGCTACGAGGACCCGGCCCTCGCCGGTGTCGAACACCGCGATCTCGTACGGCATCTGCTCGTCCAGCTGCCCGAGCGCGAGCAGCGCATCCTGATGCTCCGCTACTACAGCAACCTGACCCAGTCCCAGATCAGCCAGGAACTCGGCGTCTCGCAGATGCATGTGTCAAGGCTCCTCGCCCGGAGCTTCGCCCGTTTGAGATCCGCAAATCGGATCGAGGCGTAGCTGAAACGGGTAGACCGGTTCGGAGTAGTTCTCCGGCGGCCCAAAAGCCGTACACCCCTTGTTTCCTGCGGATATTCACCCCTGCCATGTCGACAAGTCACTACAGCGTGTTGCCGACATGTGACATTCTGCTGGAACCGCGTTTGCCGCAGCCCCGCCTCCGGTATTCAGGTGGAGGCTGCGTTCCTCCGATGGTCGTGGCCGCCGCGACCGTCCGCGACCTCAAGGGGGTGGCATGTCCGCAGAACAGGGCAGCTCGAAGGTGCTCACGCTCACGCCCGCGGCGACGCCGGTACCGATGACGCTCTCCGACTCGGTGCCCGTGTCGATGCCCGTCCAGCCGTCGGCCGAGATCGTCGAGGCCCCCGCGCCGGTCGTCGTCTCGCCGGAAGCCATCGACACCCGCACGCTCTCCCGCTCCCTCTTCCTCCGACTGCGCGCCCTGGACGACCAGGGCGTCGCCGCGGACAGCCCCGACCGCACGTACGTCCGTGACACCCTCATCGAGCTCAACCTGCCGCTCGTGCGGTACGCGGCGGCCCGCTTCCGCTCCCGGAACGAGCCGATGGAGGACATCGTCCAGGTCGGCACCATCGGCCTGATCAAGGCGATCGACCGCTTCGACTGCGAACGCGGCGTGGAGTTCCCGACGTTCGCGATGCCGACGGTCGTCGGCGAGATCAAGCGCTTCTTCCGCGACACCTCATGGTCGGTGCGCGTCCCGCGCCGTCTCCAGGAGCTGCGTCTGGCGCTCACGAAGGCCAGCGACGAACTCGCCCAGAAGCTCGACCGCTCGCCGACCGTCCCCGAACTCGCGGCCGTGCTCGGGGTGTCGGAGGAGGACGTCGTCGACGGCCTCGCGGTCGGCAACGCGTACACCGCCTCCTCGCTCGACTCGCCCTCCCCGGAGGACGACGGCGGCGAGGGCTCCCTCGCGGACCGCCTCGGCTACGAGGACACGGCTCTGGAGGGCGTCGAGTACCGCGAGTCGCTCAAGCCCCTGCTGGCCAAACTCCCGCCCCGGGAGCGGCAGATCATCATGCTGCGGTTCTTCGCCAACATGACCCAGTCGCAGATCGGCGAGGAGGTCGGCATCTCGCAGATGCACGTCTCGCGCCTGCTGACCCGCACGCTGGCGCAGCTGCGCCAGGGCCTGATCGCGGACTGAGGCCCCGCCCCAGGCAAAGTTCGCCACCGACATTCACAACTGACGTGTCGTCAGGAAGACTTGCCCCATGCGGCGACAGAGGTCACTTCTGACAGTGGTCGCGCTCTGCCTCGGCGGAGCGCTGACCGCGTGCGGCAGCGGCGACGACGGGGAGGGCTACGCGGCGGTCGGCGCGGGCTCCTCCCCGAGGGGCGCGATACCTCCGACGGGATCGGTCACCCTGGTCCCCCTGGACACCCCCGGCCCCTCCGCGAGCGGCACGACATCGAGCACCTCCTCCCCGTCCCCGAGCCCACCGGGCACGACACCGTCGCCGACCGATACGGGTACGGCACGGACGGGCGGCCCCTCACGCACGACACCAGGAACCACGCCGACCACGCCCCCCTCCCGCCCCGGCGGCACCACCCCACCCCCCACGGCGACCGCGCCCGCCCCGGGCACGACAACACCAGCCCCGCCCGCACGCCCCACCACTGCAACCCCTCCGGCCGCCCCCGCCACGCTGACGCTCTCGGCGCCGGTCCTCACGGACGCGGAGACCCGCTGGTGCGAACGGGTCACGGTGACGTTCCGCAACACCGGTGGCACGGCGGCCACTTCGGGCACGGTCACCTTCGCCACGCACATCATCGGCGCGCTGGGCGTCGACTGGGCGACGATCGAGTCCGCCCAGCCCCTCCCGGCGCCGATCCCCGCGGGGGCGACCACGTCCCGTACGTACACGGTCTGCGTGGAGTCCTGGCGGGTCCCGCTCGGCATGCGCGTCGACACCCAGAAGGTCACGGCGACGTGGAAGTGACCGACGGATGACGCTCGGCCCGGTGCCAGCGCAGCAGCACGTTGGCATCGGTCTCGGCACTCCAGTCGAACCGCCCCCGCGCCGCCGCCCGCCCGGCGGCCAGCTCCGCACACTCCCCGCACCCCGGCACGGGCGCGGGCGGCCTCCGCGTCTCGTACTCCGCCCCCGCCCACCGATTGGCCGCCCCGACCTCGGCGCTCAGCCGCTCGGCGGGCGTGGCGGGCCGTACGAGCGCCGGATCCGCCTGCCACTCCCGCCCGCCACCGACGGGCCGCAACATGGCGTACGGCCCCGCCTCGCCCCGGTACTCCCCGACTCTGCGCGCCTCGGGGTCGTAGACGAACCCGCCGCACTCCCTGTGCCCTGCCATTCCTCAGCTCCTCACCCGATCGGGCGACTACTCTGCGTGCTCCCAGCGTTGCTCAATGGGAGATACGCCCACAACGCCCGACGCGTGCCAAGGGCCCACTGTCACAAGGGGGTACGGAGTGAGCCGACGCAACGCCACCGGGAGCACGGCCGCCACGACGGCCGGAGTCTTCGGCGAACTGCTCCGCCACTACCGCGAGGCCGCCGACCTGACCCAGGAGGCCCTGGCCCGCCAGATCCCGTGCGACCGCTCGCACATCGCGCGCGTGGAGGCGGGCACGAGGGTCCCGCAGGACACGTTCGCGAAGACGTGCGACACGTTGCTGGGGACGGGAGGGGTGCTGTTCCGGCTGTGGTCGAAGATCGACTGGTACCCGGAGGTCCAGCACCCGGACTGGTTCGAGCGCCGGGCGGAGATGGACGCGGAGGTCGTGGTGCTGCGGGAGTACCAGATGCACGTCGTGCCAGGTCTGCTCCAGACACCGGAGTACGCCCACGCCCTGTTCGCCCGCGCCACGAGCGGCGCGGAACTGGAAGAGCGGGTCCGCGCCCGCTTGAGCCGCCAGCAGCGTTTCCTGCTGCCGGACGGTCCCCTTTACTCGGTCGTACTCGACGAGAGTTGCTTCCGTACCGTCCTCGGGGACTCCGCCGTCATGCGCGGGCAGTACGCCCACCTGCTCAAAGTGGGCAAGCTGCCCAATGTCTTCGTACAGATCGCGCCTTCCGGCGATGCTGACCTGCACCGCCCCAACACGTCGATGTCGCTGATCAGGCTGCCCGATGGGCACGAATGGGTCTACTCGGAATCGCTCGACAGCGGCCACTTCAGCGACGATCCGTCCATCTTGTTACGGCACGCCCAGACCTATGATGGGTTAAGGGCAGACGCACTGTCGGCTCGCGAATCCGCCGCTCTGATAAGCGACTTGATCGAAGGGTACGGGCATGGAGAGGCACGACCTGGGCGCGGCGACATGGATCAAGAGCAGCTACAGCGGCGACAACGGAGGCAACTGCCTCGAAGTCGCCCCCGGGTTCCCCGACCTCGTCCCCGTACGTGACAGCAAGGCGCCCGCAGGGCCCACCCTCGTCTTCGAGCGGCGGGCCTGGAACACGTTCGTGCACTCCCTCTGACCGAAGGGAAGGTCCGCCGTGCGGCAGCACGATCCGATCCCGCCCACCTGGATCAAGAGCAGCTACAGCGGCGACGACGGAGGCAACTGCCTCGAAGTCGCCCCCGGGTTCCCCGACCTCGTCCCCGTACGTGACAGCAAGGCGCCCGCAGGGCCCACCCTCGTCTTCGAACGGCGGGCCTGGAACACGTTCGTGGGGTCCCTGTGACCGTGAAGCCGCTCCCGAAGAGCACGAAGGTCCTGTCCATCGGTCTGCACCCCCGTGCGCTCGACTTCAGCAAGCTGCCCGGCCTCGACATGGACGCGTTCACCGCGCGGCTGCAAGCGGGGCACGCCGCGCTGGAGGCGGCGGGGATCGAGGTGGTCGCCTGTCTCATCGACGCCGACCCTGACGGCGCCGAGGCCGCCGTCAGGGAGGAGCTCAGGGGCGCGTCGTTCGGGCTGGCGATGATCGGTGGGGGCGTACGCATGATGCCGGAGCACACCCTGCTGTTCGAGCGGCTCGTGAACGTGCTCACCGAGAGCGTGCCCGGCATCCGGCTCTGCTTCAACTCCTCGCCGGAGACCACGATCGACGCGCTGCGCCGGTGGATCGAGCCGTAGCCTCGCGCTCAGGCGAGGACGAGCGCGGCGACCGCCGGGGCCGCGTACATCAGCGGCCACGCGACGTGCGGGTACTGGCGGGCGCGGATCACGGTGACGACGGCGCCGGTGAAGTAGAGGACCACCCCGATGCCGGCCGCGAGGGCGATCGCGGGGACCCACAGGCCGACGACGAGGCCCACCGCGCCGGCCGCCTTTGCCAGACCGAGCCAGGTCCACCAGGAGCGGGGGACGCCGTACTCGGTGAGGGGCTGGACGACCCACGGCGCCTTGATGAAGACCGACAGAGCCGAGAAGCCGACCATGAACGCGGCGACAGCGGTGACGACGGTGTAGGTGGTGGACATGACGGGCTCCTCGGCTCGGCGGCGGCGAGCGTCTCTCGCTCGCACACCCCACTGACGGAGCACCCGGCACCCGTGTGACAGGTCCCGCAGATTTTTCTGCGCCCGCCCCCGCCCGCCTCTGGTGGCGGCCGTCCTCTCTCCGAGCGTGGCGGGTTCCACCGCCGCCTCAAGGGCGCTCCTCCGCCGCGTCGGCTCCGCCGATTCCGCTGCGTTTCGGGAGCACAGCGCCCGCCGGACGGGGTCGGGTGATCGCCGCGCACGTCCGTCTATTCGGGTTGCGTCCATTGGACGGCAGTACCGTATGCGACGTAGTTCGTGCTGTAGTAACCGACGTACGGAGCGATCGACACACCCAGCACACCGTCGGCGCCAAGCTTTTGAGCCTCGCTCTGCATGCTCGTCACCGCTTGCATCACCGTCGGCTGCGAGTATCCGGCGACGATGCCGATGGCGGTGTGCGGGTCGGGCGGTGCAGGCACAGTCACGCTGTAGAAGCCTCGACTGGCTTCGCGGGCAGCCCACTCCCGCTGCTGATTCTCCTCAAGCTGCTTCTTCTGTTTTCTGTCCATCGCGCCATCCTCTCGCGTCCGAACGGTCGGGCCGGAACCGGCATCGTCCCGCGCCCGGTTGGTGTGACGGTTGGGTTCTCGGTGGCGGCGGGGGCGCCTAGGGTCGACCTCGTGCCCGACCTCTCTCACCTCGCCGCCGTCCGGGAGTCGTACGACACCGTGGCCGCCGCCTACGTCGACCTGGTCCCGGCGCCGGCGGCACTGGATCCGATGTCGCGCGGGATGCTGGACGCCTTCGCCGAGGCCGTGCGAACGACCGAGCTCGGCGCCGTGGCGGACGTCCGGTGCGGGCCGGGGAAGGTGACCGCGTACCTGGCCGAGCGCGGCGTTCCCGACGTCTTCGGCGTGGACCTCTCACCCGCGATGGTCGCCCTGGCCCGCGAGGCGTACCCGCAGCTGCCCTTCCTCGTCGGCTCGATGACCGCGCTGCCGGTCGGGACCGGCACGCTGGGTGGCGTACTCGCCTACTACTCCACGCACCACACGCCCCCGGAGGCGCTGCCGTTCGTCTTCGGGGAGTTCTACCGCGCACTCGCGCCCGGCGGCCACCTGATGCTCGCCGGCCACGTGGGAGAGGGACAGCACCTCCGCCCGACCGAGGCGTACGGCGGTCTCCCGGTGTCGTACGCGTCCTACCTGCTGCCGCCCGATCGGATGGCCGAACTCCTGGTCGGCGCCCGCCTCGTCGTCACCGCCCAGCTGACCGAGGCACCCGCCGAAGGTTCGACCAGAGGCTTCGCGACCTTTCTCGCCCAGAAGCCCGCCCCCGAGCGAACATAACTGCGCCGTACTCGCGGTAACTCGCTGTAGGCGGTGGATATATGCCGCATATCGTCCGGCTGGCTCGAGTTCGGGGCAGTTCGGTCACCGACCGACCAGTTGCTGCCAGCGACCGCCGGCACCCAACCACCCGCCGTCGCTCGCCGTCGCTCGCGCCAGCAGCTCGCCGCCCGCCGCCGACCGTCCGTCGATAGCCGCCAGCCGTCCGTCGCCCGTCGCCCGTCGCCCGCCGCCCGCCGCCCGCCGCCCGCCAGGAACGGGACCTCGGGACTGCCGCCCCACCACCCACCGGGCCGCCCGCCGCCCGCCGCCCGCCGCCCGCCGCCCGCCGCCCGCCGCCCGCCAAGAGCGGAACCTTCGGACTGCCGCCCCACCACCCACCGGGCAGTGACCAGCGGGGCATGACGCTCGGCCGCCCCACGACCGTCAGCCGCTAAGCGCCGCCGGGCCGCCCCATTCCACTGCCGCGCCATCCCACCGTGCGACCGCAGGCGCCGATCTCGGCCCAGGTACCCACCCGGCTCCCGCGTGGCCACGCCCCCCGGCCGCCCTCCGAGTGTGCAAAGGCGACCGGAGGCGGTGGGTCAAGGGTGGAGCGCAGCGGAATCGGCGAAGCCGACGCGACGCAGGAGCGCCCTTGACGCACCGCCTCCGGTCGCCACACTCGGAACGAGGGCGGCCGAGCCAGAAGCCCGCGAGAGCCCCGAGCCCGACCGCCTCGGAAACCAGAAGCCGCGACCGCCCCGGAAGCCGGCAGCCTCCGAAACCAGAAGCCGCGACCGCCCGGGGACCGGCAGCCCGAAAACCAGAGGCTGCGACCGCCCGGGAACCGGCAGCCCGAAAACCAGAAGCCGCGACCGCCCGCCCGGAAGCCGGTAGCCCGGAACCCGAACCCCAGCAGCCAAAGCCCCGCAGCCCATCAGCCCGGAAGCCGGAGACCCGCAGCCCAAAGCAGCCCGGAAGCCGGAGACCCGCAGCCCATCAGCCCGGAAGCCGGAGACCCGCCGCCCAGCAGCCGGAGATCCTCCGTCCAGCAGCCGAACCTCAGCAGCCGGAGAGCCTCCGCCCAGCAGCCGGCCCCCCGGCCGCCCGACAGCCGGCCCCCGCAGCCCGAACGCCTCTCAGCCCAGCGCCAGCCAGGCCACCGCCCCCAGGACGACGATCGCGGCGATCACGCCCACGATGAGGCCCACGCGGGGGCCCGAGGACTGGGGGGTCACGGCGGCCTGTCGGCCTCCGCCCTGGGGGCCCTCGTCGACGAAGGCGCGGAACATCTGGGTGCTGCCGGCGGGGTCGTAGTTGCCCTCGGGGCCCGGGCCCTGGCCGTACGGTGCTTGGGGGTTGTGTGCCATGAGTCTGGACCCTAGCGAACCCTGGGTTGACCGCCCAAGCCCCGGCCGCCCAGCGACCGGTTCCGACACCGATCCGGCACCGATCGGCCACTGATCCCCCAGCCCACCTCCTCCGGCACCGATCGGCCACTGCTCCCCAGCCCACCTCCTCCGGCACCGATCGGCCACTGATCCGCAGCCCACCTCCTCCGGCACCGATCGACCACTGATCCCCAGCCCGCCTCCTCCGGAGGCGGCAGCAGCACCTCAGCAGCCAACCCAGACCTCCCCCCTCCCCGGCACCCCGCACCCCTCTCCCGGCACCCCGCACCCCCCCCCCACCCCCCACACCCCACCCCGCCCCGCCCCGCACCCCGCACCCCGCACCCCCCACCCACCCCACCCCCGCTTTGCCGATTCTTTAGCGCCGTTTGACCGATTTAGTTTGCCTGGAGCAACCATCCATCTCTATGGTTGCCCTAAGCAACAAGATGTGTGACGTCATGGGGTCGTGTGGTGGACAAGCCGAATCAGGTGGACAAGCCGAACCGGTACGAGAGCCTCGCCCGACAGGTCAGCGCCATCGGCGCCGTCAAGCGCGGCATGGCCCGCTCCCTGCCCGCCGACTGCCCCAGCGGCACGGCCATCGTCCTTGCCCTGCTCAAGCACGAGGGGGACATGAGGATGAGCCGGATCGCGGAACGGATGGCCGTCGACATGTCGGTCAGCAGCCGTCATGTCTCCCACTCCGTCGACCGCGGTTGGGTCGAGCGGCTGCCCGACCCCGCCGACAGGCGCTCCCGCATCCTGCACCTCACCGCAGAGGGCAGGGAGAAGCTCGACGAGCTCGACCGTCGCCTGACGGCCATGCTCACCCGCAACCTCGCGGACTGGTCCGACGAAGACGTCGACCTGCTCACCACCCTGCTCGCCCGACTCCGCGACTCCTTCGGGGACTGCCGGGCCCACCACGCGTAACAGCAAAGGAAGTTCATGGCCACGACAACACCCGCCCCGCCAACGCAGGCGGGCGGCCACCACACCTCCGACGGCGCGCCCATGACGCACCGTCAGATCATGGAGGCGCTTTCCGGACTGCTGCTGGGCATGTTCGTCGCGATCCTGTCCTCGACGATCGTCTCGAACGCCCTCCCCCAGATCATCACGGACCTGGGCGGCGGCCAGTCCGCCTACACCTGGGTCGTCACGGCCGCTCTGCTGTCGATGACCGCGACCACCCCCCTGTGGGGCAAGCTCGCGGACCTCTTCTCCAAGAAGCTGCTCGTCCAGATAGCCCTGCTCATCTACGTCGGGGGCTCGGTCGTCGCCGGCCTCTCCCAGAACACCGGCATGCTCATCGCCTGCCGTGTCGTCCAGGGCATCGGCGTCGGCGGTCTGACCGCGCTCTCCCAGATCATCCTCGCCGCGATGATCGCCCCGCGTGAGCGCGGCCGGTACAGCGGCTACCTCGGCGCCACCTTCGCCGTCGCCACCGTCGGCGGCCCGCTGCTCGGCGGCGTCATCACCGACACCGACTGGCTCGGCTGGCGCTGGTGCTTCTACGTCGGCGTGCCCTTCGCGCTGATCGCGCTCCTCGTCCTGCAGAAGACGCTGAAGCTCCCGGTCGTCAAGCGCAAGGTCAAGGTCGACTGGACCGGTGCCTTCGTCATCAGCGCCGCCGTCTCCCTCCTCCTGCTCTGGGTGACGTTCGCGGGCGACAAGTACGACTGGATGTCCTGGCAGACGGCCGCCATGGTCGGCGGCTCCGTCGTCCTCGGCGCGCTCTTCGTCCTCGTCGAGTCCCGCGCCGACGAGCCGATCATCCCGCTGCGCCTCTTCCGCAACCGCACCATCAGCCTGGCCTCGCTCGCCTCGCTCTTCGTGGGCGTCGCGATGTTCGCCGGCACGGTCTTCTTCAGCCAGTACTTCCAGCTGGCCCGCAACGAGTCGCCGACGATGTCCGGCGTCCTCACCATCCCGATGATCGCCGGTCTCTTCGTCTCCTCGACCGTCTCGGGCCAGATCATCACCAAGACCGGCCGCTGGAAGGCCTGGCTGGTCGCCGGCGGCGCCCTGACGGCCGGCGGGCTCGGCCTGCTCGGCACGATCCGTTACGACACCGAGTACTGGCACATCGCGCTCTTCATGGGCGTCATGGGTCTCGGCCTCGGCATGATGATGCAGAACCTGGTGCTGTGCACGCAGAACCAGGTGGCCCCCGCGGACCTCGGCTCCGCCTCCTCCGTGGTCACCTTCTTCCGCTCGCTCGGCGGTGCGGTCGGCGTCTCGGCGCTCGGCGCGGTGATGGCCCACCGGGTCACCCACTACGCCGAGGAGGGCATCGCCGCGCTCGGCCCGAAGGCCGCGGGCCTGGCCGGCGGCGGCTCCGGCGGCGGCATCCCGGACATGGACAAGCTGCCCGCCCCGATCCGTACGGTCATGGAGTCCGCGTACGGCCACGGCGTCGCGGACATCTTCCTCTACGCCGCTCCGTTCGCCCTGCTCGCCTTCGTGGTGACGCTGTTCATCAAGGAGGTCGCGCTGAAGAGCGGTTCGAGCAGTGCGAACAGTCCTGCCGATTCGAGCGGTTCGAACGGTTCGAGCGGTTCGAGCGGTTCGCGCACGCGGACGGACGAGACGGCAACAACGATGGCGACAGCGGCATCGACGGCGACCACGGCTTCCCCGGCTTCCCCGGCTTCCCACGCCGAACCCGTCACAGCGGGCGAGACCGTCACCCCCACCCCCCTCTCCACCGGCCTGACCATCAGCGGCACCGTCCGCACGGCCGAAGGCGCGGACCTCTCCGGAGCGACGCTCACGCTGATCTCGCTCGGCGGGCAGCAGCTCGGCCGCGCCGTGGTCGGCAGGGAGGGGCGGTACGCCGTCGACGCTCCGGCCGCCGGTTCGTACGTCCTGATCGCCTCCGCCGACGGCTTCCAGCCGCAGGCCTCCACGATCGTCGTGAACGACGGTCCGCTCGGCCACGACGTGCTCCTGACCGGCACCAGCGGCCTCGCGGGCTCGGTGACGTCCGCCGAGGACGGCGCGCCCGTGGACGGTGCGATGGTCGTGATCACGGACGTACGGGGCGAGGTGCTGGCCACCGGGAAGACCGGCGCGAACGGCTCCTTCTCCTTCGGCGAGCTGGTGCCGGGCGCGGTCACGGTGGCGGTCACCGCCGCCGGTCACCGCCCGCAGGCGCTGCCCGTCGAGATCGGCGGTCACGGCGTGACCCGGCTCGACGTGGCCCTGGTGGGCGGAGCGGTCGTCCACGGCACGGTCCGCGCGGGGCTCGACCACCGGCCGCTGGCCGACGCGCGGGTGACCCTGGTCGACGCCGCCGGGAACGTACGGGCGTCGGCGACGACGGACGCGGACGGCGCGTACGCCTTCGCGGACCTGGACAGCGGCGAGTACACGCTCATCGCGACCGGTTACCCGCCGGTGGCGGGGCGGCTCACCGTGAGCGGCGCCGGCGTCGACGGCCACGACATCGAACTCGCCCACCCGGGCGAGTGACCGACCCCCGGTCACGCCTTCGAGCGGAGGCGCGGCCGGGTACGGGGCGGCAGGCAGGGGACGGCCTGCCGCCCCGCTGTTTTCCGAAGAGTTGAGGGTACGGATGGGACTGAACGCACAGGTACGGACCCGTGACGGGTGGCCGGTCGAGCACGCGGTGGTGACCGTGACGGACGGTTCGGGCGGCCAGGCCCTGCGGGCGGTGGCGGACGGCGACGGCGTCGTCCGGGCGGACGCCCCGCTGGCTCCGGGGGCGTACACGGTGGTGGTGACGGCGCTCGGCTACGCGCCGGACGCGCGTACGGCGCTGGTGGGCGGGACCGGTCGCGCGGAGGTGGGGACGGTCGTCCTGGCCCGCGCGGGCGGGACGGAGCTGCCGCCGCCGGGGGCGTGGACGGTGGACGCGGCGCACTCCTCGGTGGGGGCGGTGGCGCAGCACCTGGGGATCTCCAGCGTGCACGGGCGGTTCACCGAGTTCACCGGCCGGATCGACATCGCGCCGGACCTCTTGGCGTCGCGCGTGGAAGCGGTCATCGCGGCCGGCTCCGTCGACACGGGGAACGGCCTGCGGGACAAGCACCTGCGGTCCGCGGACTTCCTCGACGTCGACCGCTTCCCGGAGATCACGTACCGCAGCACGGCGCTGCGGGCGGCGGGCCCGGACCGCTGGACCGTGGAGGGCGAGCTGTCCCTGCGGGGCGTGACCCGGACGGTACCGCTGGACCTCACGTACCTGGGGACGGGCGCGGACCCGTGGGGCGGAGTGCGGGCGGCGTTCCGCGCGGAGGCGGAACTGCGGCGCGAGGACTTCGCGATGAACTACAACCAGGTGGTGTCGGCGGGCATCGCGGCGATCGGCGCGACGCTACGGGTGACGCTGGACATCCAGGCGGTACGGGAGGGCTGAGGGCCTTCTCCCGGGGACGGCACCGGAACGGACGGACGGACGGGCGGGCGGGCGCCGGCATTTCACGATGCCGCGCCCGCCCGCCCGCCCGTGCTCGTCCCTGTGCCCCTGCCCCTAGGGCTTCTGGGCCTGAGCCGGCCCGCCCTCGCGCGCGACCATCGCCTCGATGCCCGCGATCAGCACCTCCAGGGCGTACTCGAAGTCGCGGTCCCAGATCTCGGTCACGCTGCCGTGCGAGGCCCTCTCGTCGAGGATGTCCGTCATCGGTTCGAGCGCCTCCACGAACTGGGGGTCGTCGCGGAAGGCCTTGATCGACTCGCCGTAGAAGTCGTCCTGCGACATGCCGGCCTCGGTCGCCCGCCGCCCGAACTGGGCCTCGATCGTCCCGTACCCGTACACGAACTGGAAGATGGCCGACATCGCGCTCGGCTGCCGCTGCATCGGCAGGCCGGTGTCCCTGACCGCCTCCTGGATCTTGGCGCCCACGGCGATCGCCTGCGGGCCGATGTTCAGGTACTGGCCCGCGCAGGGCGACATCCACGGGTGGCGCACCAGCATCCGCCGGTAGTCCCAGGCGAGCACGCGGACCCGTTCCTGCCAGCCGCCGGCGGCGTCGACCGCGGCGAGGTCGACCTCCCCGTACGCGGTGTCGATGGCGAATTCGAGGATGTCGTCCTTGGTGTCCACGTACCAGTAGAGGGACATCGCCGTGACCCCCAGTTCGGCGGCGAGCTTGCGCATCGAGAGGCCGGCCAGGCCCTCCTCGTCCAGCATCCGGATCGAGGACGTCACGATCCGTTCGCGGTCGAGTCCGGCCGGGCCGCCTCCGCTGCGCGGGGTGCGCTGCTCCAGCCACACACTGGAACGCGCCGGGTTCTTGGCCCGGTCGGCGGCCTTGACCATCGCGTTCCTCCGTGTGCTCACGTTCAGCGGTCCGTCACCACCATGCTATTCAGCCGCCGCCTTCTTCTCCGACTCGACCGAGGCAGGGTCCACTGAGGAAGGCTCCACCGGGGCAGGGTCCACCGAGGAAGGCGCCACCGACCCCCCCGACCCCTCCGCCGCACGCTGCTCCGACCGCTCCGACCGCTCCGACCGCTCCGACCGCTCCGACCGATCCGCCCGCTGGAGGAGGGCCGCCGCCAGCAGACCGCCGACGAAGACGGAGATCGCGCCGACGAGTTGGCTGGTCTGGAGCCCGGAGGCGAAGGCGTCGGAGATCTCCACCCGTTCCGCGTCGCTGCCGGCCGCCGCCAGGGCCGCGGGCAGCGAGGCCGCGGTGACGGAGACGAGCGCCGCGAACCGGGCGTTGAGGACGGCGCCGAGGACCGCGACACCCAGACCGTTGCCGAACTCGGCGAGGGTGCCGTTGATTCCGGCGCCCACGCCGGCCTTCTCCGGCGGGATGGCGCTCATGATCGCGTTGGCCATGGCCGGGGAGGCGACCGCGATGCCCGCGCCCATCAGGACGAGGCCGAGCAGCATGCCCCAGTAGCTGCCGTCCGTGCCGCCGCCGAGCACGGCGATCGACAGGAGACCGCCGGAGACCAGGGTCATACCGATCAGGACCGCCGCCGGCGTACCGATCTTGACGACCAGGCGCGGGCCGATGCCGGTCAGGTTGAGGCCGACGATCGTCAGCGCCAGCGGCGCCATCCGCAGGCCGGCCTCCAGCGGCTCGTAGCCGAGGACGAACTGCAGGTGCTGGGTGAGGAGGAAGAGCGAGCCGCCCATGCCGAAGACGACGAGCAGCGAACCGCCGATGGCACCGATGAACTTCTGGTTCCGGAAGAAGTGCATGTCGAGCATCGGGTACGGGATGCGCAGCTCCCACAGCGCGAAGGCGCCGAGGACGACGACGCCGATGGCCGCCGGGACCAGCACCTCGGCGGAGGTCCAGCCGTGCTCGGGGCCGGTGATGATCGCGTACACGACCGAGGCCATACCGATCGTGGAGAGCAGCGCGCCGAGCAGGTCGGGGCGCTCGCCCTGCGGGTTCTTCGACTCCGGTACGAGCTTGAGGACGGCGACCAGGCCGATGAGCGCGACCGGGATGTTGATGAGGAAGATCATTCCCCACCAGTAGTGGTTGAGGATCACGCCGCCGATCAGCGGTCCGGCGGCGAAGCCGAGCGAGCTGACGGTGGACCAGAGCGCGATGGCCTTGACCCGCTCGGAGTCGTCGAAGATCTGCATGACGACGGCGAGCGTGGTGGTCATGAGCAGCGCGCCGCCGACGCCCATGCCGGCCCGGGCGGCGATCAGCTGGCCGGTGGACTCGGCGAGTCCGGCGGCGAGCGAGCCGAGGCCGAAGAGCGCGAGACCGGCCGCGAGCAGCTTCTTGCGGCCGTAGCGGTCGGCCGCGTTTCCGGCGGTGAGCAGCAGGCCGGACTGGACGAGCGAGTAGGCGTTGATCATCCACTGGATGTCGCTGGTGGTGGCGTTGAGCTCCGAGGTCAGCGAGGGGATGGCGACGCCGAGGACGGTGTTGTCGAGCAGCACGGTGAGCTGGGCCAGGCAGATGACGCCGAGGATCAGCCAGCGCTGCGGGTGGCCGCCGGTGGCGGCCGGGGGTGAGGACGCGGTGGTCGTCGCCGTCATGGACAGCACTCCTTGTACGGTGTACGGGACTGAAGCTCGTACACCGTACAAGGGACCCCCATACGCTGTATAGCGATTATTTCCTCGGGGCCGTCAGGTCGTAGAGGGTGGCGCCGCCGACGGTGACTTCATCGAAGGTGGACGCGACCCAACTGGCGATCTCCGAGCCACCGCCCATTCCGCCGCCCCCACCCGTTCCGCCGCCCCCGCCGACGAAGTAGTGGATCTTTCCCTGGGCGACGTACTGCTTGAACTGCGCGAGGGTCGGGGACGGGTCGCTGCCGTTGAAGCCGCCGATGGCCATCACCGGCTTCTCGGTGGCGAGCTGGTAGCTGGCGGCGTTCTGCGCACCGATGGCGGCCGCGACCCAGGTGTAGTCGTCGGCGTCGGCGAGCAGGGCGGCCTTGGCCTCGGAGCCGACGGAGGCTCCGTTGAGGAGCCCGCCCATCCCGCCATCGCCCCCGCCACCGTCACCGCCGGGGGCACCACGGCCTGGGGTGCCGGCCTCCGCCCCCTGGGGCAGGGTGCCGCCGGGCAGCTGGCCTCGGACGCCGGAGCCCGCGCCACCCGGGCCCGTGCCCTGCTGCCCCTGGCCCTGCCCGGTCCCCTGGCCCTGGCCCTGCCCGGCTCCCTGGCCCTGGCCGGTCCCCTGGGGTGGGGTACCGCCGCCGTCCCTCCGCATGCCGCCGTCGTCACCGCCCGGCGGACGGCCGCCCATGCCGCCAGCCATGCCGCCCCCCATTCCGCCCATCCCGCGACCACCGGCCGACGACGGTCCGGCCGTCACGATCGAGCCCTGGTGACCGGAGCTCAGCGTCTGCAGCGTGTACGCGAACGGCCCCGCGAGCCCCGCCGCGAGACCGAGGCCCGCGAGGCCGAGTCCGATGCGCCGGTCGAGCCGACCGGCGAGCAGCAGCCCGAGCGCGGCGGCCGAACCGGCCACCAGGACCGTCCAGCGCAGCCACGGCAGCCAGTCGGGGGTCCGGCCGAGCAGGACGTACGCCCAGACCGCCGTCGCCGCGACCGTCACGGCGAGGCCCGCCGAGGCGAGGAAGCGGCCCCGCTCCTCCCACAGGACGCTCGCGCCCATGCCGACGAGCGCGGCGACGTAGGGGGCGAGGGCCACCGTGTAGTACTCGTGGAAGATGCCGGCCATGAAGCTGAACACGGCCAGCGTGATCAGCAGCGAACCACCCCAGACCAGGAACGCCGCACGTGCCGTGTCGGTCCTGCGGGCCCGCCAGGTGATCACCAGACCGGCCACGAGCAGGATCAGCGCGGCGGGCAGCAGCCAGGAGATCTGACCGCCGACGGCGTCGTTGAACATCCGCCCGATGCCCGTCTCACCCCAGCGCCCACCCCCGCCACCACCAGGAGCCCCACCGGGCCCGCCCGCACCGCCAGCGCCATCGCCACCACCCGCACCACCGGCACCACCGCCGCCCACGCTCCCCGTCTCGTTGCCGTTGATCCGGCCGAGTCCGTTGTAGCCGAAGGTCAGCTCGAGGAAGCTGTTGTTCTGCGAGCCACCGATGTACGGGCGGGAGGCGGTCGGCCAGAGCTCGACCAGGGCCACCCACCAACCGGCCGAGACGATCATCGCCAGTCCACCGAGCGCCAGTTGGCCGAACCTGCGGCCGAGCCCGCCCGGCGCGCACACCGCGTACACGAGCGCGAGCGGCGGCAGGATCAGGAACGCCTGGAGCGTCTTGGCGAGGAACGCGAGCCCGAAGGCGACCCCGGCCCACACCAGCCACGTCGTACCGCCCCTCACGTCCTCCAGGGCCCGCAGGACGCAGTACACGGCGACGGTCATCAGCAGCGCGAGCAGGGCGTCCGGGTTGTTGAAGCGGAACATCAGCGCCGCGACCGGGGTCAGCGCGAGGGCCGTGCCCGCGATCAGCCCGGCCCCCGCGCCGAACCGGCGCCGTACCGCCGCGTACAGGACGGCGACCGTTCCCACCCCCATCAGCACCTCGGGCAGCAGGATCTGCCAGGAGCCGAGCCCGAAGAGGCGCACGGACAGGGCCATCGGCCAGAGCGCGGCGGGCGGCTTGTCGACGGTGATGGCGTTGGCTGAGTCGAGGGAGCCGAAGAAGAAGGCCTTCCAGCTCTCGCTGCCGGCCTGGACGGCGGCGGAGTAGAAGGAGTTGGCGTAGCCGGAGGCGCTGAGGTTCCAGACGTAGAGCGCGGTGGTGACGAGGAGGAGGGCGAGGAAGGCCGGTCGTACCCAGCGCGCGTCCTCGGCCCGCCCGCGCCAGAGGCAGGCGGGGCGGGGGAGGCGGGGGAGGCGGGGGAGGCGACGGATTCCACTGCCCGCACCCGTACCCGAAGCCGAAGCGGCGGGCGGCGGATCGTTCGGCGTGGGAGCCGTGCCGGAGGGGGTGGTGGCGCTCATCGGGTGGTCCTTGAGGGGGAGGCCTCCGGGAAGACCCAGAGCCGGAGGAGGAGGAAGCGCAGAACGGTCGCGGCGAGGTTGGCGGCGACGAGGACGGCGAGTTCGGTGGAGTGGGACGGATGGCCGGTGGCCGCGCCGAGCGCGGCGAGGGAGCCGCTGGTGAGCGCGAGGCCGATGCCGAAGACGACGAGCCCCTGCGCCTGATGGCGGACGGCCCGGTCCCGGCCGCGCACCCCGAAGGTGAGGCGGCGGTTGGCGGCCGTGTTGGCGACGGCGGATACGAGGAGGGCGGCGGCGTTGGCGAGTTGGGAGCCGACGCCGAGCCGGAAGGCCGAGTAGAGGGCCAGGTAGAAGAGGGTGGAGAGCACACCGACGACACAGAAGCCGACCAGCTGGCGCGCCAGACCACCGGGGACGCCCGCCAGTTGACGGTCGCGCGGATCGTCGCCGAAGGGGCGGGCGAGCCGGTCGAGGGGCAGCGAACCGGTGGCGAGCGCGCGGCCGACCCGCCACACACCCTTCAGGTCGTCGGTCGCGGTCCGCACGATGTGGACGGTCGAGTCCGGGTCGTCGACCCAGTCCACCGGCACCTCGTGGATCCGCAGGCCCGCGCGCTCGGCGAGGACGAGCATCTCGGTGTCGAAGAACCAGCCGGTGTCCTCGACCATCGGCAGCAGCCGCTCGGCGACCTCGCCCCGTATGGCCTTGAACCCGCACTGCGCGTCGGAGAACCGCGCGGCGAGCGAGCCGCGCAGGATCAGGTTGTAGGCGCGCGAGATGAGCTCCCGCTTCGGCCCCCGCACGACCCGCGAGGAGCGGGCGAGGCGGGAGCCGATCGCCAGGTCGGAGTGGCCGGAGATGAGCGGCGCGACGAGCGGGAGGAGGGCGTTGAGGTCGGTGGACAGGTCCACGTCCATGTAGGCGAGGACGGGTGCGTCCGAGTGCGACCAGACCGTACGCAGCGCCCGGCCGCGCCCCTTCTGCTCCAGCCGCACGGACCGCACCTCCGGCAGCCTCTCGGCGAGAGCGGCCGCGACTTCGGGGGTCCGATCGGTGGAGGCGTTGTCGGCGATCGTGACGCGGAAGCCGTACGGGAAGGTCCGGGTGAGGTGGTCGTGGAGCCGCAGGACGCAGGGCTCCAGGTCCTGCTCCTCGTTGTAGACGGGGATCACGACGTCGAGGAGGAGGGGGAGACGCTCCCGGGCGGGGAGGGAGTCTCCGGCGGGGAGGTGCTCCCGGGCGGGGAGGGGACCTCCGGCGAGGAGATGGTCCCGGGCGGGGAGGGGACCTCCGGCGAGGAGATGGTCCAGGGCGGGGAGGGCGTCCGCACCGGAGGCGGGGCCCGCGATGGTTGGGGTTCGCATGGCACAGACCCTCGCCAGATCGGCTGTCACGGCTGTGTGATGCGGCTGTGGCCAGGCTGTGAGTGCGGACGGCCGGCCTGACCGACCCGACCGACCCGACCGACCCGACCGACCCGACCGACCCGACCGACCCGACCCAGCTGACCGACCCGACCCAGCTGACCGACCTGACCAGCTACCCGACCTGACCAGCTACGCGACCTGACCAGCTACCGACCTGACCGACCTCGCGACCGGCCCTAGCCCGCCTCGCGCGGCAACCGTACGACGAAGAGCGTCCGCCCCGGACGGCTGCTGACCTCGACGTCTCCGCCGTGCGCCACCGCGACCGCGCGGACGATGGCGAGGCCGAGACCGGTGCTGCTCGTGCCGCCGGTATGGCGGGTACGGGAAGCGTCGCCGCGCGCGAACCGCTCGAAGACGGACGGCAGCAACTCGGCCGGGATACCGGGCCCGTCGTCCTCGATCTCGACGAGGGCGCGGTCGCCCTCGGCGCGGACGCGGGCGGTGACGGTCGTGCCGGGCGGGGTGTGGGTACGGGCGTTGCCGAGGAGGTTGAGCAGGACTTGGTGGAGGCGGGCGGCGTCCCCCCGTACCGTCACCGCCGTCTGCCGCCCGTCCGCGCCCGAACTCCCGCCGGGGCCGCCCCCGGTCTCGTACCCCGGACCGTCCCCGGTCCCGCCCCCGGCACCGCCTTCGATCTCGTACCCGGCACTGCCCCCGCTCTCGCCCCCGCTCTCGCCCCCGCTCTCGCCCCCGGCCCCTCCCCCTGGCAGTTCGAGTCGCCACTTGTGGTCCTGGCCCGCCGCGCGGGCGTCGGAGAGGGCGTCCACGAGCAGCGGGGCGAGATCAGTGCTCTCGTACGAGAGCGGGCGTCCCGCGTCCAGTCGGGCGAGCAGCAGCAAGTCCTCCACGAGCCCGGTCATCCGGGTCGCCTCCGACTCGATCCGCCCGAGCGCGTGCCGGGTGTCGGGCCCGCACTCCTCGCGGCCACGCCGGGTCAGCTCCGCGTAGCCGCGGATCGAGGCCAGCGGGGTGCGCAGCTCGTGACTGGCGTCGGCGACGAACTGCCGTACCCGCGTCTCACTCTGCTGACGCGCGTGGAGCGCGGAGTGGACGTGGTCGAGCATCCGGTTGATGGCCGCGCCGACCTGACCGACCTCGGTGCGCGGATCGGTCTCGGGAACGCGGTGGTGGAGGGCCGGTTCGCCGCTGTGCAGGCGCAGTGCGGAGACCTGGGTGGCGGTCGCGGCGACCCGGCGGAGCGGGCGCAGCGCGATACCGACGACGGCGCCCCCGGCGAGCGACGCGGCGACGAGACCGGCGCCGGTGACGCTCACCGTGACGAGGATGAGGGTGGAGAGGGAGCCCTGAAGCTGGTCGAGCGGCAGGCCGACGAGGACGTCGGAGGAGCGGCCGGAGACGTACGCGACGCGGTAGTCGCCGAATCCCGGCAGTTCGACGGTGTGCGGCCGGCCGTCGCGAGGCGCGGTGGCGAGCGCCGCGCGCTGCCGCGCGTCGAGCGGGCTGCTGGTGGCCTTCGGCCCGTACCCGGCCTGCTCGACCTCGACGGAACGGTGGGCGTCCTCCAGCGTCCCGCCGGCCCCGACCACGGCGCCGACCGTGCCGAGCGGGGCGCCGGGTCCGAGGACGAAGGCGAGCGGATCGCGGCCCGGGTCGCCGGTGGCGCGCGCGGAGGGCGGCGGCCCCTGGGCGCGGTTGGCGATGTTCTGCAACTGCGCGTCGGCCTGGTCGTACAGGTACGACCGGAACGCGATCGTCGTCACCGTCCCGATGACGGCGGCGACGATCGCGATGAGGGTGACGGCGGAGACGACGAGCCGCGTACGGAGCGACCACGTCCGGGGCGACCGGAACATCGGGGGTGCCTACTCCCCCGGCTTGATCAGGTACCCGGCCCCGCGCCGGGTGTGGATCATGGGGGCCCGCCCGGCGTCGATCTTGCGGCGGAGGTAGGAGATGTACAGCTCGACGACGTTGGCCTGGCCGCCGAAGTCGTACGACCACACCCGGTCGAGGATCTGCGCCTTGCTGAGCACCCGGCGCGGGTTGCGCATCAGGTAGCGGAGCAGCTCGAACTCGGTCGCGGTGAGGTGGATGGACGCGCCGCCGCGCGTGACCTCGTGGCTGTCCTCGTCCAGGGTCAGGTCGCCGACGACGAGCACCGACTCGCTGCGCGCGTGCGCGGCGCCGGACCGCCGGATCAGACCGCGCAGCCGCGCCACGACCTCCTCCAGGCTGAACGGCTTGGTGACGTAGTCGTCGCCGCCGGCCGTGAGCCCGGCGATCCGGTCCTCGACGGCGTCCTTGGCCGTCAGGAAGAGCACCGGCACCTCGGGCAGTTCGCGCCGGATCCGGCCGAGGAGGGAGAGCCCGTCGATGTCGGGGAGCATCACGTCGAGCACGACCGCGTCGGGCCGGAACGTCCGGGCCACGCGCAGGGCCCCGGCGCCGTCACCGGCGCTGTCGACCTGCCAGCCTTCGTAGCGAAGGGCCATCGAGAGCAGTTCGGCGAGCGGCGCCTCGTCGTCCACGACGAGGACGCGGACGGCGGAACCGTCGGGCCGGAGCAGGTCGGTACGCCCCTGGGGCTTGGTCGCGGTCATACGGACACGCTGGAGGGGCGTACTGAGATCTCCCTTGCTGTTCCCTGTGAATTCCCTGAGAAAGCCGCGACTGCCACCGGATGGCGTCAGGAGAAAGTCAGGGAAAGCCAGGGGACGGTCAGGGGACGGCCAGGGAATGGTCAGGGGACGGTCAGGGGACGGTCAGGGGAAGGAGCGCGGCCCCGTTCTCGTACAGGACGCGGCGCAGCCAGTCGTCGCCGAGGCCGAGGCGTTCGAGGGCGTGGAGCTGGTGGACGTACGGGTAGGGGATGTTGGGGAAGTCGGAGCCGAGGAGGATGCGGTCGCTCAGCGCGTCCAGGCGGGGCAGCTCGGCGACGGGAAAGGGCGCGAGGCGCTCGCTGAAGTCGGTGAAGGCCATGGTGGTGTCCAGGTGGACGCCCTCGTACCGCTCGACGAGGTCGAGGAAGTCGGCGTACTCGGGCATCCCCATGTGGGCGATGACCAGCCGCAGCCGGGGGTGCCGGGCGAGGAGCTGCCCGACGGGCCCGGGGCCGGTGAACTTGCCGGGGACGGGCCCGGAGCCGCAGTGGATGACGACGGGCAGGCGGGCGTCGGCGAGGATTCCCCAACTGTCGTCGAGGACCGCGTCGTTGGGATCGAACGCGCCGACCTGTAGGTGCACCTTGAAGACGCGGGCGCCGGAGTCGACCGCCCGGCGGACGTATCCGCCGGCGCCCTGCTCGGCGTAGAGCGTGGCGGTGTGCAGGCAGCCGGGCGTACGGGCGGCGAAGTCGGCGGCCCAGCTGTTGAGCCACTCGGCCATGCCGGCCTTGTGCGGATAGAGCATCGAGGTGAAGGCGAGGACCCCGAACTCCCGTAGGAGCGCGACCCGTCGGTCCTCCTGCTCGCGGTAGGTGATGGGCCACTCCATGCCGGTGAGGGGGCCGACGGCGTCGAAGTAGGCCCAGACCTTGTCGAGGACGTTCTGGGGCATGAAGTGGGTGTGGACGTCGACGAGCCCGGGGATCCCGAGCCGCGCGGCGAACTCCCGCGGGGTCTCGGCCACGGTCGAGGGGGTGGGGGTGGTCATGTGGATCACCCTCCGACGGGCGGGGCGGGCGTGTCCAGACGGGGACCAGGTCTTTACGACCACGCCTCTACCGCGGGAACAGCCCCTCCTGGACGTCGTGGCCGACGTACCTCACGCTGCTGACCGGCACGGTGACGGACGGCGTTCCGTCGTTCGCGGTCGAGGAGGACGGCGTCCCGTCGTCCGCGGTCGAGGAGGACGGCGTTCCGTCGTCCTCGGTCGAGGACGAGAGCGTCCCCTCGTCTCCCGTCGAGGAGGACAGCGTCCCGTCGTCCGCGGTCGAGGACGACCGCGTCCCCTCGTCTCCGGTCGAGGACGTCGTTCCACCGCCCTCGACCGCGACCAACCGCCACCCGCGCACGACACGGGTGTCGAGGGCGAGACAGCGCCCGTCGGCGTCGAGGAGGTGCAGGTCGGGGCCGGCGGCGGCGAGCAGGCGCCCGGCGACGACACCGTCGTCGACGAGCTCGGTGACGGTGCCGGAGAGCGGGGGCAGCCCGGCGAGCCCGAAGGCCTCGCCATGGTCGTACGCGCGAAAGTCCAGCAGCTCCAGGGTGTCGGTCCACCGAGCGAGCGCGGCGGCCCGCTCGTACAGCTCCCCGATCTCCCGGCGCCGGGCATCGGGGGCGGGCAGGGCGTGCCGGACGGCGCGCTTGCGGTCGTACGGGATCCGGTCGGGCACCTTCAGGGCGTGCCGCAGCACCTCCTCCGTACGCCGGGCGGCCATGAGCGGCCCGCGCCCGAGCCAGCCGAAGGCGACGGCCCCCTGTTCCAGGAGCCGGGCGTCGCCGCGCTCCTCTGCCGTGATCCCGACCTTGGTCATGCCGGGCCCGAACCAGGCGAGGTACACGCGGTACGGCCGGGGGTCGTCGGCGATGGTGTCGGCGGCCACGGAGTGGGCGCGGTCGAGGCGGGCGCACTCGGGGCACCGGCCACCGGTGGCGCGGCCGGGGACGGTCGCGGCGAGCGGGCAGGGGTTGCCGCGGGCGCCGGGACAGAGGCGCGTGCCGACGGCACGGAAGGCGAGCCGCTGCCCGTAGGTGAGCCGGGAGACGCGGCCGCCCTCCCAGCGCAGCCCGGGAACGCCCTCGTCCCACCGCATCCCGGCACACCGCCACACCACGCGAACCGCTCCGCCCTGCTCTCGTCGGGCCACGCGAACCGCTCCGCCCTGCTCTCGTCGGGCCGCCGGCCCCTACCCTCGTCCGGTGTCCAGTCTCCTCTACGTCCGCTTCCAGTCCCCGACCCGCAGCCCACGAGGTCACTTCCCCGGCGTCTTCGCCCTCGCGAACGGGCTGGCGCGGGAGGGCAGGCTGTCGGGGCCGGAACACGCGGTGTGGCGGGCGTCGAACGACTGGTACGACACGCACGTCACGGACCCGTCGACGGTCGACCCGAGGGTCTACGACGCGACCCTGAACCCGGGGGCGGCGGCCTGGTTCCGTGCCACGGCGACGGGCCTGCTGACGCGGGTGCTCCCGTACCTGGAGATCCTGTCGGCGCACGAAGTCCCCTGCGTACGGCTGGAGTCGTCGGCGCCGGGCCGGATCGTCTACGCGGACGCGGACCAGGTGGTGGCGGTCCCCGCCGCCCCCTAGGGAGTATCCGGAAAGTATGGCCGTCCGCCCGCAGGGCGGGGCGAGCCAGGCCAGACTTTCCGGACACGACCTAAGGGAGCAGGTAGATCCGGGCCCCGTCGGCGGCGACGGCGCTCTCCCGGACGCACCCGCGCTCGACGAGCAGCCCGACGCAGTCGCGAACGCGCTCGACGGTGAGCCCGGTGCGCCCGGCGATGTCCTCCAGCCGGCACCGGGCGCCGCCGCGCACGAGGGCGGGGGCGAGACAGGCGGCGACGGCGTGCAGGTCACCGTCACCATCACCATCACCATCACCATCACCGTCACCGCCTCCGGAGACGGCGGCGAGACGGTCGGCCTGCCAGGAGGCGAGGAGCTCGTCGGGCGAGAGAGTGGGGTGGGCGCGCTGGAGGGGGACGGTGGCGGACGGGGGGCGAGGCACGACGGAGCCGCCCGGCACGGACACGAAACCGGGCGCCAGGCTGGGTTCCGGCTGCCCGAGGGCCTCCGCCTCCAGTCGTACGACGATGTCGACGATCTCGGGAGGGAGGACGTACCCCCAGTGGACGGGGGAGGGTTCGAGCCCGTACGACCCGTCGCGCTGGACGGTGGCGACGACCTCGGACACCCAGGCCTTGAAGGGCGCGCAGGCGGGCTTCGTACCGGCGGTGACGAGCTGGACGAGCCCCTGGAGGTCCATCATCTTCACGGTCCTGCGAAGCCCGCGCCCGGCGAGCACGCGCGCGACCTCGGCTCCGCAGATCCCCCGCACGAGCTCCCCGAGCACCCGTTGCCGCGCCCCCTCCACGTGCGTGCGGACCGCCTGCCGGGCGTTGCCGTACCCCAACAGCCTGGCGGCCTCGACGGCAGGGAACCAGTGCGTCCCGTCCGGCATCGTCAGCCTGCGCACGCGCGTGCCTGTCGCGGCGAACACGAAGTCGCCGATGTCGATAGCGTCCCGCTGCTCGTCCATCGAGCATCACCTCCACGAGGGAAGCTAGGCCGATGGCATATTCAAACGTCATGGAACGAGGGGCCGTTCACCCGAAAGAAGCGACTGACGCGCCCCTGGTGACCGACCCGACCTCGGGGTTAACCCTGGTGGGTCGGAACCTCGTCGAGCGAGATCCCGTACCGAGCCGCGTACGCGCGCACACCGTCCGGGAGTGACCCACTGGACTTGCTGGGAACGAGCGCCTCCCCCTGGATGCGCAGGACGCCGTCCCTGCCGTGGAGCAACCACTTCGGACGCGGGGAGAACCGGGGCGGGGGCCGTCCCGCGACGAGCCGAATGGTCAGTTGGACGCCCTTGTCGTGGTGGGCGAGTCCGAGGGACTCGATGTGCCGCCACTGCACGACGGTGAGATGGCCCAGGTAGCCGACCCCGATGCCGAGCGCGTTGAGGACCAGGCCGTTGGTGGTCCCCAGCATGGCGATGAAGCGGCAGAACATGAGGAACGAGGCGAACACGGCCGCGCCGACGACCCCGCCCTCCCACTGGAGACGATCGGCGATCACGGCCGTCGCGACGCACGCCCCCAACCCCAGCCCGTTGCGCCCCGCGGTGGCCCACCGGGCGCGAGCGCGACGCCGGTGGGCGGAGACGGCCAGCGGGGCGACGGCGCGGGTAGACGGTTTGGGAACGGACTGGGGATCGGGAACAGACCCAGGATCCGGAACGAACCGGGGATCCGAAACGGACCGAGGATCCGAAACGGACCGAGGATCCGAAACGGACCGAGGATCGGGAACGGACCGAGGATCCGAAACGGACCGAGGTCGAGCGCAAAGCTCGGCCGCGCACCACGTCAGCACCTCCCACGGGGCCGGCCGGGCCAAGGGGTCCTTGAGCAGGCAGGCGGCGGCGACGGGGCCCAGGGCGGGCGGGAGGGCGGTGAGGTCTTCGGCCTCGTGGACGGCGCGGAACATGAGGCCGATGCCGCCGCCCTCGCCGAAGGCGCTGCCGCCCGCCGCCGCGACGAGGACGGCACCGAGGGCGAAGACGTCGGCGGCGCCGGTGACCGGGAGGCCCTGGGCCTGCTCGGGGGCGAGGAAGCCGGCGGTGCCGAGGACCATGCCGTGCGTCGTGTGCCGGGTGCCTTCCAGGGCGCTGGCGATCCCGAAGTCGAGGACGCGGGGGCCGTCTTCGGCGAGCACGATGTTGCCGGGCTTGAGGTCGCGGTGGACGAGGCCGCAGGCGTGGATCGCGACGAGCGCCTCGGCCAGGGCCGCGCCGAGCGCCCACAGCCGCTGCTCGTCGAGCGGACCGCGCCGCTCGACCTCCTCGGCGAGGGTGGGCCCCCTGACGTAGGCGCTCGCCATCCAGGGTTGGGGCGCGTCGGGGTCGGCGTCGACCACGGCGGCCGTGTGGAACCCGCCGACCCTGCGGGCCGCCAGGACCTCCTGGCGGAAGCGGTCGCGGAAACGCGGGTCGTCGGCGTACTCGGACCTGATGACCTTGATCGCGACGGGCCGCCCGGACGGCGAGCGCGCGAGATGGACGGCCCCCATCCCACCGCTGCCCAGCAACCGCTCGACGACGTAGTCGCCGATCCGCTCTCCCACCACCGCGCGGGCCCTCCTTCCGTCCGGCAGGGGCTCTACCTGTACGCGAACCAGGCCCGACTCTCGGGCTGATGGGGGCGGACGACGGCGAGGATCGCCGGCACGAGCCAGATCACGCCGAGAACGGGTACGAGGTTGAAGAACAGCAGGGTGAAGGGGAGCGCCGTCCACCCGTAGGCGGCGGCCGAGACCCTCAGACCGGGGTGGCGGGTGGGGAACTTGAGAGCAGTGCCGACGCCCCACGCGGCCACGGCGAGGACGAGCACCCCGCCGAAGACGACGATCCCGGCATTGGCCTCACCCGGCGTGGTGCAACACGGCGTCGAAGCGTCCCCTTCGCCCCAGATGGCGGTGGCGACGGCGACGCTGTTGGTCAGCAGAGCAACTGCGAGAACGGCCTGCAGGCCACCCAGAACCATCATGAGCACGCGAAGCTGCCTCACCACATCAGGCATCCCTCCAGAGGCCCCCGCCCCAGCCCAACCGACCCCACCGGGGTGCCTACCGAACCCGCCAGGCGGCCCCCCAGGCGGCCCCCCAGACGGCCCACCGAACCCACCGGTCGACCCACCAGACCCAGGCGGCCCGAACGCCCCGCCGCCCCCGGAGTCCCCCCGAGCCCGCGAACGCTCCCAAGGCCGCCGCCCGCCCGAGCCGTCCGCACCGCCCGCAGCGCCCGAGCCGTCCGCACCGCCCGAGCCGTCCCCCACGTCACCCAAGCCCATCCCGACGGCCCTCCCCCGAGTACGCCAGCACCTGCGCGCCATGGTCCGGACCCCCAGGAGACCTGTACAGCCCCATTCCGGCCAAGCCCGTCACCACAGCGGACACCCAGCCCAGGGGGCGGACGAACCCGGAAACGCGAGAGGCCCCGGACTCTCGTCCGGGGCCTCTCGCTTGCTGTGCACTCGGCAGGATTCGAACCTGCAACCTTCTGATCCGTAGTCAGATGCTCTATCCGTTAAGCTACGAGTGCTTGTGCTTCTCGGCTTTTTTCTTGCCGGTCGGCGTTGCGTGGACAACATTACATGACCTGCGGCGTAGCGCGAAATCCATTAGCCAGACCCCCTCTGACCTGCGGAAACGCCATCCTGGGGGCTTCTGTGGCGCGGGGCGGTACCGCCGGACGGGTGAGCTCACAGGGGGCGTCTTCAGGTTCCGGGCGGCCGGGAACGGCCGAAGCCCCGGCCGTGTGGGCCGGGGCTTCGGGGTGGTGCGGAGGCGGAGGGATTTGAACCCTCGATGGGCTTTAAGACCCAAACCGCATTAGCAGTGCGGCGCCATAGACCGGACTAGGCGACGCCTCCATCCGCACCTTCGCGCGGGCGCGAGTGGTGCGTGCAGATGATGACACAGCCAGCGCTGGTGTCACCAATCGCTTCTCACCGTACTAGGCCTCCGGGGCGGAGAGCAAAGCCCGTCGGCGCACCCCGCTTGCGCAACGAACGGCAGTGCGGAGCGTTAGGAGCGTGAGAGGTGGACGGGTCCCCCACCCAGCCCCATCTCGCCCCGACCCAACCCGCGCCACCTCGCCCCTGGAGTTCGCATGCTGCGACGTCTCGTTCTCGCCTCCCTCGTCACCTCCGCCGCCGGCGTCGGTGCGCTCGGGCCGCTGCCGCCCCTGCCCCTGCTCTCCCCGGCGCCCGACGTGCTCACCGTGACCGTCTCCGAGAGCGGGAACCGGAACGCCGACGGCACCTTCAAGCTGGAGTGCGGCGACAAGCCGGGCGGGGACCACCCCGCCGCCGTCCGGGCCTGCGAGCGGCTCGACGGGTACGCCACGGCCGGGAAGGACCCGTTCGCGCCGGTCGGGAAGGACCAGATCTGCTCCCTCCAATACGGCGGGCGCGCCGTCGCCCACATCACCGGCGAGTGGCAGGGCCGTACCGTCGACGCCCGTTTCTCCCGGGTCAACGGCTGCGAGATCGACCGCTGGGAAAACCTGAAGCCCCTGCTGCCTCACCTCTCCCACGTGCGGGGATGACGTGAGGATGCCGTTGGGATGTTGCCGCGGGCACGCGACCGCCCCGCGCTCCCGCCGGAGCAGCCCTTAGACTCCCCTCAGTGACAGGCTGCGGCCCGGAGGGCAAGATGGGGCGGGCCGGCCAGCCGGGCAAGGTAGTGGGTCAGGGAGGAAGCGTCGTCGTGAGCAGCAGGCCATCCCGAGGCGCTGCTCGCCTCGCAGCCATACTTGACGCCCTTCCCGACGGCCTCGTGCTCGTCAACTGCAACGGCACGGTCGTCAACGCCAACACCATCGCCCTCGGCATGTTCGAGACCCCCGGCACCGCGCTCGTCGGACGCGGGTTGCTCGATCTGCTGCCGAGCTTCGACTCGCGGCTGATCCCCGGCTCCATGCGGCGCCCCGAAGGCGCCGACGAACGCGGCCGCACGAAGCCCACCCGGATGATCGCCCGCCGCACCGACGGCAGCGAGTTCGCCGTCGAGGTGACCAGCGCCAGCCTGGAGGACGGCCGCGAGGCCTACGACTCGTACACCTCCTACACCGGCGACGAGCTGCTCATGCTCGTCGTCCGCGATCTCACCGGCACGCTCGACACCGAGGCCGAACTCGCCCGCTCCCAGCGCCAGACCGAGATGATCCTGCGCGCCGCCTCCGAGGGCGTCGTCGGCACGGACACCGACGGCCGGGTCGTCCTCGTCAATCCCGCCGCCGCACAGATCCTCGGCTACCGCGCCAGCGATCTCGGCGGCAAGGAGCTGCACCCGCTGATCCTGCACTCGCGGGCGGACGGCGAACCGTTCCCGTACGAGGGCTCGCCGCTCGCCGACACCCTCAAGTCCGGGCGCAAGCACCGGGTCCGCGGGCAGGTCCTGTGGTCGAAGAACGGCTCCCAGGTCCCGGTCGACCTCACCACCGCTCCGGTACGGGACGGGGACCAGCTCGTCGGCGCGGTGATGACCTTCACCGACCGCCGGCCGTACGAGCAGCTCACCGACGAGCACACCGCCGAGCTCACCGCGCTCGCCGACCAGCACGCCGCCGAACTCGCCGAGCTGAGGCGGAGCCAGGAGGAGCGGGCCACGGAGGAGAAGGAGCGGTACGCCTCTCTCGCCGCCCGGCACGAGCAGCTGACGGCCGTCCTCGGTGAGTCGCTGCGCGGGCCGCTGGAGGAGCTGCGCAACGAGCTCTCCACCCTCGCCGCCGACGACGCCGGGCAGCTGTGGCCCGAGGCCAACCAGCTCCTGCACCACCTGGCCGCCGGCTACGCCCGGATGACCACGCTCGTCGACAACGTCCTCGGCTACCAGCGGTTGAACGCCGGGACCGAGGCGCTCGCCACGTCCGTCGTCCTGCTCGACGGGGTCGTCACGGCGGGTGTCGACGGAGCGGTGGAGCTCATCGGGCCCGGCCGGGCGCAGTTCGCCGTGCACGCCCCGCCGATCGAGGCCGAGGTGGACGCCGGCCGCCTCGCGACCGCGCTCGCGCACCTCGTCGCGGACGTGGCCGGAGTCGACTCGACCGGCAAGGCACGCGTCGTACCGGGCGCGGGGTACGCCGACTCGACGATCGTGGTGGCCGCGGCGCAGCGCGGTGAGGTCGTACGGATCGAGGTCCGGGGCCCTTACGCCGGGGGCGACCCCGTCCACCAGCCCATCGTGCGGGGCATCGTGGCGGCGCACGGCGGTGTCGTGCAGACGCACGAGGTACCGGGGATGAGCGGCAGCGCGTACGTCCTCGAGGTGCCGCTCGGCACCGGGAGGGGCACGATCGCGCCTCCGCCGGTGGTGGAACCGGAGACCCCGCCCTCGTCGCCCGGAGGGACGGCCCTCGCCCTGCCCGCGCAGGCCTCGGACACGAACGGAGGCGGCCGACGACGCGCCCGGCGCGCGTCCACCGACGCCTTCCTGGACAGCCCGATGGGCGGGGGTGCGGACTCCGGTGGCGGTACGGGTGCCGGTGCCGGTACGGGTTCGGCGGTCGTCGGCGCCGGTACCGGTACGGCGGGTGCCGGTGCGGCCGTCGAGCCGACCGGGCGGCGCCGTGGGCGTACGGAGGAGGCCCAGGCCGGGCCCGCCGAGCTGATCCCCGCCCAGAACTCCGGACCGACCGGTGCGGGCCTTGGCGCTCCTGGTGCTCCTGGTGCTTCTAGCGCTGCCGGTGCTTCCAGTGCTCCTGGTGCTTCTAGTGCTTCTAGTGCTCCTGGTGCTGCTGGGATTCCTGGGATTCCTGGGGCTGCTGACGCCACTGGTGCGCCTGGTGGCGTCGAGCCGACCGGGCGTCGGCGTGGGCGGCCCGCCGAGGGTTCCGTCGTGACCGCCGCCGAGGGTGCGCAGGGCCGGGCCGCGCTCGGCGACGCCGTGCCTCCGGGGGGTGTGCCCGTACCTGCCCAGGGCGCCCACGGCGACTCCCACGCCCTCGCTCGCGCCCTGCCCGCCGCATCGGGCGGCGAGGACGCGGAGCGCCGGCCGAGCGGACGGCGGTCTCGCCGTGCGCTGGCGGCGCAGGAGCGGAACGCGGCCGCCGAGGCCGGGCCGCGTACACCCTTCGCGCTGCCGCCGGCCGACGCCGACCGTGGCCCGGAAGGTCCCTCCCCCCTGCCCACGCCGACCCCGATGGCCATGCCCATGCCGGTGTCGGTGCCCATGCCCATGCCGATGACCGTGGACGACGAGGGTCGGCACGACGCCGTACGGTCCGCGCCGGACGCCGACCACACACCGCCGCAGCCGCACCCGCTCCCCGAGCCGACCGGCCGCCGCCGCAACCCGGGCGGGCCGCAGGAGACCACCAGCGGGACGGGCACGGGTCCGGTTACTGGTCCGGGTATGGGTGCGGGTCCGGGTACGGGGATGAACTCCGGCGCCGGCGCCGGCGCCCGTACCGGCACGGACACCGGCCCCCGTACCGGCTCGGTACCGCTGCCGCCGGAGATGCCCGCACCGGCGACGCCCCCCGCTGCGCCCACCGCCCCCGCGCCGAAGGACGGTTCGCTGGGCGGGCGCGCGTTCAGCGTGCGGACGCTCGGACAGGGCGTGCCCTTCGCCCAGCAGGCCGGGCAGATCCAGCAGAACGCTCAGACCGGGCAGACCGGGCAGACCGGCCAGCCCCAACAGGGGGGCCGGACCGGTCACTCCGGACACGCGCATCACGCCGGGCAGGGCCTGCACCCGGGCACCGGACAGACCGCCGCCACCAACGGTTCCGGGCGGCGGCGCAAGCTCGCCACCCCGCCCGAGGGTGACCGTCCGGCCCCCGCGTCCGCGACGCCCACAGGGCCACTCGCCACGCCCGGCGCCCCTGCGGCGCCGGCCGAGTCCGCCGCCAAGCCGCACCCGCAGACCAAGCTGAACCCGGCCTCCCCCGAAGGGCGCGCGTACGCGATAGGAGCACCCGCCGAGGGCTCCGCCGAAGGCCCCGAGCCGCTCGACGGTCCTGGCGGTGCCGTCGAGGTGGCCAACCAGCCGCCGCCCCGGCCCGTCGACGACGAGCTGCCCCCGGAGCCCCTGGACAACCCGCGTCGGCTCCTCGTCTGGCCCGCGCCGGACGTCTCGACCCAGCAGGCGCTGAGCGACCGGGGCTACCGTCCGGTGATCGTCCACTCCCGCGAGGAGGTCGACGCCCAGATCGCCGCCTTCCCGGCCGCGCTCTTCGTCGACCCGCTGACCGGGCCCATCACCCGTACCGCGCTCCAGTCGCTCCGCCAGGCCGCCGTCGCCGCCGAGGTGCCGGTGCTGCTCGCGGCCGGGCTCGGGCAGGCGACCCGGGAAGCGGCGTACGGCGCCGATCCCGCCGTACTCCTCAAGGCGCTGGCACCCCGGGACAGCGAGCAACACCCGTCGCGCGTGCTGCTCATCGAGGAGAACGAGGACATCGCGCAGGCGCTCGCCGCGACCCTGGAGCGGCGCGGGATGCAGGTGGCGCGGGCGGCGGCCGACAGCGACGCCGTCACGCTGGCCGCCCAGATCCGGCCGAACCTGGTGGTGATGGACCTGATGCAGGTGCGTCGCCGCCGGGCCGGGATCATCGACTGGCTGCGCGCGAACGGGCAGCTCAACCGCACCCCGCTCGTCGTCTACACCTCCGCGGGGCTCGACGAGGAGGAGCTGCCGACGCTGTCGTCGGGCGAGACGGTCCTCTTCCTGGCCGAACGGTCGACCAGCCCCGAGGTCCAGCAGCGCATCGTCGACCTGCTCGCGAAGATCGGCACGAACTAGGCAGCCGTAGCGATCTGGGCGGCCTTAGGGTCGTCCGTCCGGGTCTCGCCGACCCGTAGGGGCCGTGCGGGAGTCGCCCGGACCGCCCCGCGCGGACGAGCCCGGGGTTCGTAGGGGAAGCCCGGGCTCGTTCATGGTCTCTGCGGGCGGCGTCAGACCTCCGTGACGTCCAGCTCGCCCGCCGCGTACTGCTTGCGGATCACCTTCTTGTCGAACTTCCCGACGCTCGTCTTCGGCACCGCCTGCACGATCGCCCAGCGCTCCGGCAGCTGCCACTTGGCGATCGACTCGCCGAGGAACGCCTTCAGCGTCTCGTAGTCGGCCGTCGAGCCCTCCTTGAGGACGACGGTCGCCAGCGGGCGCTCGCCCCACTTCTCGTCCGGGACGGCCACGACGGCCGCCTCGGCGACCTCCGGGTGCGCCATGATCGCGTTCTCCAGCTCTACCGACGAGATCCACTCGCCGCCGGACTTGATGACGTCCTTGGCGCGGTCGGTGAGGGTGAGGTAGCCGTCCGGGCTGATCACGCCGACGTCGCCGGTCTTCAGCCAGCCGTCCTCGCTGAACTTGTCCGCCGGGCGAACCGGCTCGCCGTCGATGCCGCCGAAGTACGAGCCCGCGATCCAGGAGCCGCGTACCTCCAGCTCACCGGCCGACTCGCCGTCCCAGGGCAGCCGTTCGCCGGCGGGGCCGACCAGGCGGGCCTCGACGCCCGCCGGGAAGCGGCCCTGCGTGACGCGGTACGGCCACTCCTCCTCGCCCGACAGACCCGCCGGCGGGTGGGCCATGGTGCCGAGCGGGGAGGTCTCCGTCATGCCCCAGGCGTGGCAGAGGCGTACGCCGAGACGGTCGTACGCCTCCATGAGGGAGGGCGGGCAGGCGGCGCCGCCGATGGTGACCTGGCGCATGGAGGAGAGGTCGCGGGGGTGGGCGGTGACCTCGGCGAGCAGGCCCTGCCAGATGGTGGGGACGGCGGCGGCGTGACTCGGCTTCTCGCGCTCGATCATCTCGGCGAGCGGCGCCGGCTGGAGGAAGCGGTCCGGCATGAGCATGTTGATGCCGGTCATGAAGGTGGCGTGGGGCAGGCCCCAGGCGTTGACGTGGAACTGCGGGACGACGACCAGGGTCGTGTCGCGGTCGGTGAGGCCCATCGACTCGGCCATGTTCACCTGCATGGAGTGCAGGTAGATCGACCGGTGGGAGTACACGACGCCCTTGGGGTCGCCCGTGGTCCCGGAGGTGTAGCACATGGCCGCGGCCGAACGCTCGTCCAGCTCGGGCCAGTCGAAGGTGGTGGGACGGCCCGCGATCAGCTCCTCGTAGTCGTGCACGCGGGGCGTCACGCCGTCGAGGACGGAACGGTCGCCAGGGCCCGCGACCACGATGTGCTCGATGGTCGGCAGGTGCGGGAGGAGCGGGGCGAGGAGGGGCAGCAGCGAACCGTTGACCAGGACCACGCGGTCGGCGGCGTGGTTGACGATGAAGACCAGCTGCTCGGAGGGAAGCCGCAGGTTGAGGGTGTGGAGGACGGCGCCCATGGAGGGGATGGCGAAGTACGCCTCGACATGGAACGAGTTGTTCCACATGAGCGTGGCCACCCGCTCGTCGCCGGTCACTCCGAGTTCGTCGCGCAGGGCGTTCGCCAGCTGGGTCGCGCGGGCACCCGTCTCCGCGAAGGTCTGACGGTGCGGCTCGGACTCCCCGGTCCAGGTGGTGATGAGGGACTTCCCGTGGATCGTCGTCCCGTGGTTCAGGATGCGAGTCACAGTCAGCTGTACGTCCTGCATGGTGCTCAGCACGGCGTCCTCCCGGTGGGCGCTACGTGGCAGTAAGGGTGTGCAGATTCTGCGCACGTACCGCGCGGTATGTCACTACCCGGGAGTACGGAGATTGCCAGTGATCGCTGGCAAGGGCGATCGGACGACGGTCACGGAACCTGGGGAGGGACCCTGGGCCGTCCGTATTGCGCGGTCAGCGGACCAGGGTCGGGGTCAGCGGACCGGGGTCGGGGTCAGCGGACCGGGGTCGGGGTCAGCGGACCGGGGTCGGGGTCAGCGGACCGGGGTCGGGGTCAGCGGACCGGGGTCAGCTCCGGGTCCTCGCGGAGCTTGCCCAGTGCCCGCGACACCGCGCTCTTGACCGTACCGATCGACACGCCGAGCACCTCGGCCGTCTGCGCCTCACTGAGGTCCTCGTAGTACCGCAGGACGACCATCGCCCGCTGGCGTTCGGGGAGCTTCATCACCGCACGCCACATGGCGTCGTGCAGCACCTGCCGTTCGGCCGGGTCCGGCTCGGGCAGCCCGGTCGGCTCCGGCAGCTCCTCGCACGCGAACTCGTCGACCTTGCGCTTGCGCCACTGGGACGTACGGGTGTTCAGCAGCGCACGTCGTACGTAGCCGTCCAGGGCACGGTGGTCCTCGATCCGCTCCCACGCCACGAACGTCTTGGTCAGCGCTGTCTGCAGCAGGTCCTCGGCGTCCGACGGGTTCGCGGTCAGCGAGCGCGCGGTGCGCAGCAGCACGGGACCGCGGGCCCGCACGTAGGAGGAGAACGACGGGTAGCCGGCGGTGGGCGAGGGATGGCGAGCGGCGGTGGCCGACCCGTAGCCGGCGGTGGCGGTCGACGCGTAGCCGGCAGTGGCGGCGGCGGACGGGAAGCCGGCGGTGGCGGTCGACGCGTAGCCGGCGGCGGCCGTGGAGGCGCCGACGCAGACGGGGCCGGAAGGTGGCGGAGTCATGGCTCCACGCTAGGAGCGGGTACCCCGGCGGCGGATCGGCCCCAGGTCCCGAACCGCAGTCCCCCTCAGGTTGTAGGGGTGGGGACCGCTGGACCTCCTGAAGGTGGAGGGCGGACGGCCGCCGCGTCAGGGTCCTCCCGCGTCGGCCGTGTCCCCGCCCCAGGGCGTCGCCGCGTCCCGCCCCAGGGCGTCGCCGCGTCCCGCCTCAGCCCTCCGCCGCCAGGATCAGGCCGGACGTCGGGACTCCGGTTCCCGCCGTGATCAGGGTCCTGGCCGCGCCGGGTATCTGGTTCACGGACGTGCCCCGCACCTGGCGTACCGCCTCCGCGATGCCGTTCATCCCGTGCAGGTACGCCTCTCCCAGCTGGCCGCCGTGCGTGTTCAGCGGCAGCGCGTCCGCCGCGACGAAGTCGGCCGCCTCCCCAGGGCCGCAGAACCCGAACTCCTCCAGCTGCATGAGGACGAACGGGGTGAAGTGGTCGTAGAGGATGCCGACGTCGATGTCGCCGGGAGTGAGCCCGGAGGTCTGCCACAGCTGCCTGGCCACCACGCCCATCTCGGGCAGGCCGGTCAGGTCGTCGCGGTAGAAGCTGGTCATCGCCTCCTGGGCGCGGCCCGCTCCCTGCGCGGCGGCGACGATCACCGCGGGCGGATGGCGCAGGTCACGGGCGCGCTCGGGGGAGGTGACGACGATCGCCTGCCCGCCGTCGGTCTCCTGGCAGCAGTCGAGGAGCCGCAGCGGCTCGACGATCCAGCGCGACGCGGCGTGGTCGGCGAGCGTGATCGGTTTGCCGTGGAAGTACGCGGCGGGGTTGGTGGCGGCCCATCGGCGGTCGGTGACGGCGACGTGACCGAAGGCGTCCGGGGTGAGCCCGTAGGTGTGGAGGTACCGCTGGGCGATCATGGCGACCCAGGAGGCCGGCGTGAGCAGCCCGTAGGGGAGCTGCCAGCCGAGGGCGGCGCCCTCGGCGGAGGGCTCCCGCTGCTGGACGCCCGAGCCGAAGCGACGCCCGGAGCGTTCGTTGAACGCCCGGTAGCAGACGACGACGTCGGCGACCCCGGCTGCGACGGCGAGGGCGGCCTGCTGGACGGTGGCGCAGGCGGCCCCGCCCCCGTAGTGGACGCGGGAGAAGAAGGACAGCTCGCCGATGCCGGCCGCCTGGGCGACGGTGATCTCGGGGTTGGTGTCCATGGTGAAGGTGACCATGCCGTCGACGTCGGCCGGGGTCAGACCGGCGTCGTCGAGCGCCGCGCCCACCGCCTCCACGGCGAGCTTGAGCTCGCTGCGGCCGGAGTCCTTGGAGAACTCGGTCGCGCCGATCCCGGCGATGGCAGCGCGACCGCCGAGCCGATCGGCTGTCCGGATGCTCATGCTTCCGCTCCTTTCGGCGGCGTCGACACCGGAAGCGCCACTGGAAGCGCCACCGGGGGCGTTACCGGCATCGGAGTCGGGGTCGAGGTCGGAGACGGAGTCGGGGTCGGGGTCGGGGTCGGGGTCGGAGATGGAGTCGGGGTCGGAGACGGAGTCGAGGTCGGAGATGGAGTCGGGGTCGGAGACGGAGTCGACACTGTCACCGTGCCGGTGACGTGGTGACCGAGCCCGTTGGCGCCGACCACCCGGACCTGGACGGTGGCTCCGTCGACCTCGGTGACCGTCCCTGTCAACGTCATGGTGTCTCCCGGGTAGTTGGGCGCACCGAGCCGTATCGCCACCTTGCGCAGCACCGCGCCCGGGCCCAGTCGGTCGGTGATGTACCGCCCCACCAGGCCGTTGGTCGTCAGGATGTTCATGAAGATGTCGGGGGAGCCCTTCGCCCGCGCCAGCTCCGCGTCGTGGTGCACGTCCTGGTAGTCCCGGGAGGCGACGGCCCCCGCGACGATCAGTGTGCGGGTGATCGGGACGATCAGCGGCGCCAGTGCGTCCCCGGCCTCGACGGGCTTCATACGGGCTCTCCGTTCGCGAGCAGGTCGCCCAGTTCGGCGAGGAGTTCGGTGCCGCAGCCGAGATACGCGTCGAGCTGCCGGCCCCAGAGGAAGTGCCGGTGGACGGGGTGCTCCAGATCGGCCCCCATGCCGCCGTGCAGGTGCTGGCCCGCGTGAACGACCCGCTTCCCCGCCTCCGACGCCCACCAGGCGGCGGTCAGCGCGTGTTCGGCGACCGGCAGACCCTGGTCGTGCCGCCAGGCGGCCTCGTAGGCGGTCACCCTGATCGCCTCGGTGTCCATGTGGGCGTCGGCGGCCCGGAGCTGGACGGCCTGGTGGGTGGAGAGCGGGCGCCCGAACTGCTCCCGTACCGAGGTGTACGCCACGGCCCGGGCCAGCGACCCGGCGCAGACCCCGGCCTGAAGTCCCGCGAAGACGACCCGTGCCATGGCGAGGACGTCGGCGCACGGGTCCGGGTGACCTCCCTCGCCGCCACCGAGCCGCTCCCCGCGCGCCCCGTCGAGGACCAGCCGACCGGCGGCCCAGGGCGCGGTGAGCTCGACGGACTCGACGCGGACCGCGGGATCGACGCGGACCGCGGGATCGACGCGATCCACGGGACCCACGCGACCCAAGGGACCCCCGCGACCGACGGGCTCGGCAGCGGAGGCGTCCGCGATCGGGACGAGCCAGAGCGCTGCCTCCAGGTCCGGTACGAGGACGTGGGTGGCGTCCCTGAGCCAGGGCACCCACGCCACCGTGCCCGTGAGCAGGCCGTCCGCTCCCACCCGTACACGTCCGGTGGGCGGGAAGGCGCCGGTCACCACCGCCGTACCGTCGCGCAGGCCCGGCAGCAGCCGCTCCCGCTGCTCCTCCGTACCGTGCCGTGCGACGGCGAGGAGGCCGTAGACGCAGCTCGCGGCGAACGGCACCTGCGCCGTCGTACGCCCCTGCTCCTCCGCGAGCAACACCAGGCCGAGCAGCCCGATCTCCTCGACCGCGCCGGGCAGTCCGGCCGCGCACAGGGCCTTCCACAGCTCGGCGTCCGTGCCGGTGCCGACGGCCGCGAGCCGCTCGTGCGTGGCGAGATCGCCGAAGATCCGCGCCGCCAGCTCCTGGGCCGCGGCCTGCTCCTCCGTGGGCGTGAAGTCCATGTCAGCCCTCCCCGCCGTCCTGCGCCCGGAACACGGGCAGCTCCAGGTCCTCGTCCACGCGGAGGAACTCCAGCCGGACCGGCATGCCGATCCGGACCTTGTCGTACGGCACCCCGACCACGTTGCTGATCATCCGCACGCCTTCGGTCAGTTCGATCAGTGCGACGGCGTAGGGCGGGTCGAAGGCGGGGAAGGGCGGGTGGTGCATCACGACGTACGAGAAGACCGTCCCGGCGCCGTCCGCCTCGACGGTGTCCCACTCCTGCGCCCCGCACGCGCCGCACCCCGGCAGCCAGGGGAAGCGGAGGGTCGCGCAGCCGGTGCAGCGCTGGACGAGCAGCCGGTGCGCGCCGACACCCTCCCAGAACCCGGCGTTGTCCCGGTTGATCACCGGGCGGGGCCGCCGGGGCGCGGGGCTTGGGGCCGATGCGGGTGTGGCCGTCGGCTTCGCGGTCGGTGCCGCCGTCGCCGTCGCGGTCGGTGCCGCCGTCGCCGTCGCAGTCGGTGCCGCCGTCGCCGTCGCGGTCGGTGTGGCCGTCGGCTTCGCGGTCGGTTTGGCCGTCGGCTTCGCGGTCGGTGTAGCGGTCGGTTTGGCCGTCACCTTCGCGGTCGGTGTAGCCGTCGCCGTCGCACTCGGTGTGGCGGTCGATGCGTTCGTCCGCGTCGTCGCCGTCTGCCTCCTCGCCACCGGCTGCTTCGCCTCCACCGGTGCGTACTTGAGAATGCGGAAGCGGTGGGTCCCCGCCAGTTCGCCGTCGGCGTGGATGTCCATCCGGGTCGTGACGAAGTAGCCGGTCCCGAGCTTGGTGGCCTTGCGCGCCGACACCGATTCGATCACCGCGTCGAAGGTGATCGCGTCGCCCGGCCGCAGCGGCCGCAGGTACTCCTGCTCGCAGTCGGTGGCGACGACGGACGTGCAGCCGGCCTCGTCGAGGAGCGTGAGCAGCGCGTCGTACGCCCCGGAGCGGTCGGTGTGGCCGGAGAGGCCGCCCATCGTCCACGCCTGGAGCATGGTGGGCGGCGCGACCGCGTCCGGCCCCCGGTAGGCCGGGTCGGTGTCGCCCATGGCTTCGCACCAGTGCCGGATCATGGGCTCGTTGACGAGGTCCTTGCCGGCGGCAGCGGTGGCGGCGGGCTGCCCTTCGTACGCCTTCAGCCGCCGGTGCAGAACGTCCGCGCCGAGGCTGCCGCCGCGGCCTTCGTCGGGTACGGCGGCCGTGTCACCACGATGTCCGTACTCCGTCATCGCCGCCCCCTCCCCTTCATCCCGAGCCGCATCGTCGCGACGATCTCGCGCTGCACCTCGCTCACTCCGCCCCCGAAGGTGTTGATCTGCGCCGCGCGGTTCATCCGCTCCAGCTCACCGCCGTCGAACTCGCCCCGCGACCCGGCCCTCACCAGGCCCGCCGCGCCCGCGATCTCCTGGCAGATGCGGTACACCTCCACCGCCGACTCGGTGCCCGCGAACTTCACCCCGCTCGCGTCTCCGGGGGCGAGCCGGCCCGCCCCCACGTCCGCCACCAGACGCCAGTTGAGCAGGCGCGTCGCCGCGAGTCGGGCATGGGCCTCGGCGGCCCGGATCCGTATCCAGGGTTCGTCGATGCGCCGCCGCCCCGTGACCGGATCGGGGGTGTGCGCGCGGCGGAGCGCCGCCGCGTAGAAGTCCTCGGCCTGCATGCCGATCGCGGCGAGGGCGACCCGTTCGTGGTTGAGCTGGTTGGTGATGAGCCCCCAGCCGCCGTTCTCCTCCCCGACCAGGTTGCCGGCGGGGACGCGGATGCCGTCGTAGTACGTCGCCGTCGTCGTCAGCCCGCCGACCGTCTCGATCGGGGTCCACGAGAAGCCGGGGGCGTCCGTGGGGACCAGGAGGATGGAGATGCCGCGGTGGCGGGGGGCCTCGGGGTCGGTGCGGCAGGCGAGCCAGATCCAGTCGGCGTTCTGGGCGTTGGAGGTGAAGATCTTCTGCCCGTCGATGAGCCAGGAGCCACCGCCGCCTTCGGCCCGGTCCGGCGGGTCCGGCGGGTCCGGGGCGGGCTGTGCGGGCTGTTCGGGCTGTGCGGGCTGTGCGGGCTGTTCGGGCTGCGCGATCGGTGCGAGCCGCCCATCTCCCCCGCCCCGCCTGTCCCGTCCGTCGCGTACCGCCTTCGTACGGAGCGAGGCCAGGTCGGTACCGGCCTCCGGCTCGCTGTAGCCGATGGCGAAGACGGTCTCGCCGCGCAGGATCCGGGGCAGGAAGTACGCCTTCTGCTCCTCGGTTCCGTACTTCATCAGGGTCGGTCCGACGGTGTTGAGCGTGACCATGGAGACGGGCGCGCCGGCCCGGTAGGCCTCGTCGAAGAAGACGAACTGCTCGTCGGGGCCGCGGCCCTGGCCTCCGTACTCCTGCGGCCAGCCGAGCCCGAGCATGCCGTCCCTGCCGATCCTGCGGAGCAGGGCGCGCTGTGCGGCGGTGTCGGCGGAGGGCGGGGGGCCGTCGGGCATCACGTCGTGGAAGTACGCGCGGAGTTCGGCGCGCAGCCGGAGCTGCCGCTCGGTCGGGGCGAGGTGCACGGCGACGGCCTCCCGGGGGTACGACTAAGATTTCTGACTGTCCGTCAGAAAAGGGGAGCCTGTCAAGGTCACGGACCACCACCCCACTGCACCGCGCACACGCAGACGCCCACACCCACGCCCACCCGCCCACACAGACGCAGGCGTAGCGGTGGACGCCCACGCCCACCCGCGCACGCACACGCGGACGCCCACGCACACCCGCACACCCACGCACCCACACCCGCACACCCACGCACGCGGACGCCCACGCCCACGCCCACACGGAAGCGGCCCGCGCGGCGGCGCCGAAGCACCGTCACGCGGGCCGCCCTTCACCCCGCGGTCGTTCCCCCCGTCGGGCCGGTCCCCTACTGGGGGGCTAGAACCACCAGTGGTAGAAGTTCACCGTCGCGTTCGACTGCTCGATGTTGGTGAACGCGGATCCGTTCACGCTCGCGGTGTTGTTCTGGTTGGAGGCACCGGAGCCGGTGGCCACCTGCTGCGTGGTGGTCGAGTTGCCGTAGTTGTCGCCACCCACGCCGCTGCCGATGACGGAGGCGACGCTCGTGTTCGATCCGTCGTCCGCGAAGCCACCATTGTCGGCCTGGGCCACGCCGGTGAAGAGTGCGGCTGCCAGGGGCAGCGCGGCGGCGGCGGCGAGAACGCGGGCGGTACGGATGCTTGCCATGTCTTTTCCTCCGTGAGCTGAGCTGAGCTGAGCTGTGAAGCGCCGGAGCACCGAGGTGCGGAGGCACTGAAGTCTTGAAGTACGGCTGTGTCCAAGGCAGTTGGCCGACCGCCCCGGTCGTTGTGCTCGACGTCGCGACTCCAGAGTTGCCCACACAATCCCCGGCGAACCACCCCTCAGCGGCCGATTCCCCCTCAAGCGTGAGGACAAGTCGATAAACCACCTTCATGACCCCACAGGCGCAGCTCACCCCCATGAGGGCGTCCTCGGGCCACCGGAGCCGGGCCGCCGCACGGGGCGAAGCGTTCCGGCAGATTTTCAGCCAATCCTTCTCCGCACCTCGCCCCCTTCCCTTCTTCGAACAAGTGTACGAAGATGTTCGTATGGCCACCTCCGACCGGCGCTCCGCCACCCTGGCCCTCGCCCACGCGCTGTCCGCGGCAGAGCGGGGGCTTCCCGTCATCCCCCTGTCCGCCACCAAGCTCCCCGCCCTGCGCTCCCCCCACCGGGACGACCCGCACCCGGTCGCCTGCCACGGGGGGTGCGGCCGTCCCGGGCACGGGGTGCACGACGCGACCACCGACCTCGCGGGGGTGCGGGCACTGTTCGCGGCCGCCCCCTGGGCCACCGGTTACGGCATCGCGTGCGGGCGCCCGCCGCACCACCTGATCGGCGTCGACCTGGACGTCAAGCACGCGGGCGCGCCCGTGGACGTAGACGCGGACGTCACGGCGGAGCTGCGCCACCTCGCGCTGGAGCACCTCTTCACGCTGCCGCCGACGATCACCGTGCTCACCCCGAGCGGCGGGCGCCACCTGTGGCTGACCGGCCCGCCGGACGTGGTCGTCCCGAACTCGGCGAGCCGCCTCGCCCCCGGCATCGACATCCGTGGCGCCGGCGGCTACCTGGTGGGGCCGGGCTCGGTGACCGCCAGGGGCGCGTACCGACTGGCACCGGGCAGCGAACACCTGGACGCGGCCCCCTGCCCCCGCCCCCTCCTGGCCCTGATCGCAGCCCCGGCACCACGCCCCCGCCGGCAGCAGGACCCAGCGGACCCACACGCCCCAGGCGCCGGTCACGACGAAGACCTCGGCCACAGAAACGACCACAGCCACAACCCCCGCCACCACCGCACCCACGGTCGCGGCCTGGTCCACTTCGTCCGCACGGCCCACGAGGGCCAACGCAACACGCGCCTCTTCTGGGCGGCCTGTCGCGCCTACGAGAACGGCCTCGGCGACTCCCTCACCGAGGCCCTGACGACGGCGGCCGTCCACACCGGCCTCACCGAGCACGAAGCCCGCGCCACGATCCGGTCGGCGGCCCGTCTGACCCACCCCATCGAGAACCCGCCCCCGAACAGCGAACGCGCCCTCTGACGCGCCCTCACGTGTTCGGTCCGCCCACCCGCCTGGCGGCGCGTCAGAACGCTTCGTGGGCCGACCGCGGGTGCCCGCAGATGCGGATGATCGCGCCGGCGCCGATGTCGGGACCGGTGAAGTCCTGGTACTGGCTGAAACAGAAGTCGGGGTCGCCACGGAATCCCGGGCATCCGCAGGTTCGGGCCGGAGGACCCTTGGACTCCACCACGGTGCAGAAATCCAAGGAGCCGACGGCCACGACACGTGGGTCGATGCCGGAGCGGGCGAGCAGCTCGGCAGCTTTGTCGCGCGCTTGCTTGATCAGCTGCGCCGCTTCTCTGAGGGCGCGCACCTGCTCGTCGTCGAGACCGTCGTTCAGATGGGACATGGTCGGCTCCTGTCGATCGACACGGGCTGGCCCCCCGTACCACCGCCGCCGCCAACGCCACCCCCGCCGCCACGGCTCGCGAGGCGGGTGGACGAAGCGGGCTCGCCCCGTACGGTCACTGCTCGTCGACGCGCTCGCACACGACGAACCCGGGTTCGATCTCGGAGCACTCGAAGACTGGTTGCGTGGACCCCACCGTCAGCGTCGTATCCAGCTCCTCTGCACGACCCGCCGGGTGGTACGCGAGCGAGAAGTGCTGGACCGCTCGGGGGTACTTCTCGAGCAGCCCGCGGAACTCGGCGATCAGCCCGCCGAACTCCTCCGGGATGGTGCCCGTGCTGTTGCGCTGCTCCGTCATGACCGTCTCCTTGATCGTGAGTACGTCACACCTCGCCACCCACCGGCCCCACCCGCCCCCACACCCACCCACCAGCTTCAGTCTCGCGCGCCGACCGCACCTTCGCAGCACGTACCTCACGAAACCGGGGGACAGAGGGAACGCAGAAGGCGGGCCCCGGAATCCGGGACCCGCCCTCTGACCTGCTACTCGCCTGACCTGCTACTTCTCTGACCTGCAAGCGGTGGGTGTGGGATTTGAACCCACGGTGACTCGCGCCACGACGGTTTTCAAGACCGTTCCCTTAGGCCGCTCGGGCAACCCACCCCGCGCCGGATCCCGTTCGGAAAGGCGCGGGGGACAGCCTAGCCGGTCAGTTGTCGCCCGTGCGTTCGCCGAGGGTGACCGTCGTCGTCGCCGGCTTGCCGTCGCGTTCGTACGTGAGCTTGATCGTGTCGCCCGACGTGTGGGTCCAGATCTCGCTAATCAGCGTCGGACCGCTGTCGATCTGGCGGTCACCGAGGGAGGTGATCACGTCGCCCGGCTTCAGGCCCGCCTTCGCCGCCGGGCCGTTCGGCGTGATCGCCGGGGTGCCGCCCGCGCCCTCGGCGGCGATCGTGGCGCCGCCGCCCTTCTCGGTCATGTTCACCGTCGCGCCGATCACCGGGTAGACCGGCTTGCCCGTCTTGATCAGCTGCTCGGCCACGTTCTTGGCCTGGTTGACCGGGATGGCGAAGCCGAGGCCGATCGAGCCCGCCTGGGACTGACCGAAGCCGCTGCCGGTCGACTGGATCGCCGAGTTGATGCCGATCACCGCGCCACTCGCGTCGAGCAGCGGACCACCGGAGTTGCCCGGGTTGATCGAGGCGTCCGTCTGCAGGGCGCTCATGTACGAGTTGCTGCCGCCGGAGCCGTCACCCGAGGCCACCGGGCGGTTCTTGGCGCTGATGATGCCCGTCGTGACCGTGTTCGACAGGCCGAAAGGCGCCCCGATCGCGATCGTCGAGTCGCCGACGGCCACCTTGTCGGAGTTGCCGAGCGGCAGCGGAGCCAGTCCGTCCGGTGCCTTCTTCAGCTTCAGGACGGCCACGTCGTAGCCCTCCGCCCGGCCCACGACCTCCGCGTCGTACGTCTTGCCGTTCGAGAAGGTCGCCGAGAGCGTGCCGCCCTCCGCCGCCGACGCCACCACGTGGTTGTTGGTGACGATGTGGCCTTCCCTGTCGTAGACGAAGCCGGTCCCCGTGCCGCCCTCGCCCTCGGTCTCGCCGCCACCGCCCCCGGACTTCGCCTGGATGGTCACGACGCTCGGCAGCGCCTTGTTCGCCACCGCGGCGACCGTGCCCGGGTCGCGCTTGAAGGACGCCGGGGCCTCGCCCGCGGCGACCGTCGTGGAACTGACCCCGCCGTCACCGCGCTCGGCCGCCCAGTAGCCGATACCGCCGCCCACACCGCCGGCCACGAGGGCCGCCACGAGGACCGCCGCCACGAGACCGCCGGTCCGCTTCTTCGGCGCCTCCGGCGCGGGCGGCACGGGCACGCCCCAGGCCGGCACGGCCGGAGGCGGCGGCGGCCAGCCACCGGCATCACCCGGTGCCGCGCCTGTCCCCGCGCCCTCAGCCGTACCCGCGGCTGCGGGTTCAGGCGCAGCAGGCGGTACGGCAGGAGCAGGGGGCGTGGGAGGTGTGGGAGGGGCGGGAGGTGCGGACGGGGCACTCGGGTCCGCCGGAACCTCGGTGCCCTCGTTCTCGGTGCTCACGGCTCTCTCCTCGTTCACTGCGCGGGTGGATTCCCTCACTAGGGTGCTGCGGACAGCTTTTCCCACAGGACGTCAGGCCACTGTAAGGCGGAGCTGTGCATCCGCACCCCATTCTTTATTTACGGACAGAACGGACGCGATCCGGTACGTCCGCCCCGCCAATGGCACCATGACGCGGTGACCCACGCACGGCAGCACCCCCGGCCGCACCCGAACCCCACCCCCGTCCAGGTGGTCGCCCACCGCGGAGCCTCCGAGGAAGCCCCCGAGCACACGCTCGCCGCCTATGTGAAGGCCATCGAGTACGGCGCCGACGCCCTGGAGTGCGATGTCCGGCTCACCGCCGACGGCCACCTCGTCTGCGTCCACGACCGGCGCGTCAACCGCACCTCCAACGGACGCGGCGCCGTCTCCGCCCTGGAACTCACCGACCTCGCCGCCCTGGACTTCGGCACCTGGAAGGGGCGCGATGAGGCGGGCGAGAGCCCGGACTGGAAGGACCAGGGACTCACCTCCGTACTGACCCTGGAACGCCTCCTGGAGCTGGTCTCCGATTCCGGACGCCGCGTCGAGCTGGCCATCGAGACCAAGCACCCCACGCGCTGGGCGGGCCAGGTCGAGGAGCGGCTGCTCCACCTGCTCAAGCGGTTCGGCCTCGCGGAGCCGGCGACCCCTGAGGACTCTCCCGTACGGGTCATGAGCTTCTCCGCGCGGTCCCTGCACCGGATCGCGGCCGCCGCGCCGACGCTCCCCACCGTCTCGCTCTCCCAGTTCGTCACCCCGCGTCTGCGCGACGGCAGGCTCCCGGCGGGCGCGCGGATCGCCGGTCCGTCGATCCGGATCGTCCGCCACCACCCGGCCGTGATCCTGCGGCTCCAGAAGGCCGGACACCGGGTGCACGTATGGACGGTGGACGACCCGGAGGACGTCGAACTCTGCGTCCGGCTCGGCGTCGACGCCATCATCACCAACCGGCCCCAGCAGGTGTTGTCCCAGTTGGGCCGCCTTTGACCCGCTCCCGCACTCCTCTCTGACTCCTCTCTGACTACTCGCTGACTCCTCCCTGACTCCTCCCTGACCCGTACGTGGTCTCCCCACGACTCCCCCATGGCCCCTTCCCGTCCCCTCCGCCCCACCCGTCACTGGGTTAACAGGGAGTGCACCGGCGCGTTCGGTCCGTACTCGATCGTCACGAGTGCGTCACCGCACGCTCAGGGGGCGGTTTCCGGTCCAGGCCATTGGGGCATTCACACCGTGGCGTGGGGCAAAGGAGGTCTCGGGGGTGGCGTTTGTGGTGGCACAGGAGGTGCCCACGTCGTCGAGCATGGCCGTACCCCATGGCCCTGCGGGCGTGGGTGAAGCGCGACACCGTATGCGGGAGCAGTTGCTCCGTAGCGGAATGTCCGAATCGGTCGTCGACGACGCGGTACTGATCCTTTCCGAGCTGCTCAGCAACGCCTGTCGACACGGCAGGCCGCTGGGGCGGGCGGAGGTCGGCGACGGGGACGTCCGTGCGGCCTGGAGCGTCGATCCGTCGGGTGGTCTGACGGTCGAGGTGACGGACGGCGGTGGCCCGACACGGCCGATTCCGTCGACGCCCTCGGTCACCGCGCGCGGTGGCCGCGGGCTGAACATCATCAGCGCCCTGGCCCAGGACTGGGGCGTACGGGACAGCGCGTCCGGCGAGGTGACGGTCTGGGTGGTCGTCACCGAGGGCCATCGCCGCGAGGACTTCGCCGCCCGCGTCGGCGGCGGCTCGGGCTTCGACTTCCTGGACGCGTACGACGATCTGGAGTGACGCGCGTAGCGAGCCCGCCGGGGCCGCGGTGAGCAGCGCGGAGGGCGGCGCGGAGGACGGGCAGCCCCGAGGACGGGCGGCGCGGAGGACGGGCAGCCCCGAGGACGGGCGGCGCGGAGGACGGGCAGCGAACCTCAGGCGGGATGGTCGGCGAACCTCAGGCGGGATGGTCGGCGGCTAAGTCCGGGCGCGCGTGAAGCGGCACGGCAGGCGTGACGGGCCGGCACGGCGGGCACGATGGGTCGGCAAGGCGGGCACGATGGGCCGGCACGGCAGGCACGATGGGCCGGCACGGCAGGCACGATGGGCCGGCACGGCAGGCACGATGGGTCGGCACGGCGGGCACCCCCACCCCCGCACTGCCCCGGCCCGGTGAACGTCCCCGCCTGAGTCCCTCGGCGCTCCCGTGCGGCTAGGCTCGCCCGACACAGAGTCGTGCACCACGTGCGGCCCTGCACCACAGCACTGCCGCTATCGGGAGAAGCCACACCATGGCCAAGAAGCGCCCCCAGACGAAGGCCTCCAAGGCACAGGTCACGAACGGGGAGATCCCGGTCGTCGGTGCGCGCGAGCCGTGCCCCTGCGGGTCGGGCCGCCGTTACAAGGCGTGCCACGGCCGGGCCGCCGCGCACGCCGTGACCGAGCTGGTCCAGCGTCCCTTCGAGGGACTGCCCGGTGAGTGCGACTGGGTCGCGCTGCGCGAGCTGGTGCCCGCCGCCACCGTCCCGCTCACGCTGAAGGACGGGCTCCCCGAGGGCGTCCCCTCCGTGACACTCGCGACCGTGCTGCCCATGGCATGGCCCGCGCTCCGCCGCGACGACGGCTCCGTCCTCCTGGCCCTCCAGAACGACTCGTCCTCCGGCGACCTCGCCCGCGACCTCGCCGACACCCTCCAGCGCGCCCTGGAGACGGAGCCGGGCTCCCCGGTCACCCCGCGTCGCGTACCGGCCGAAGGCCCGCGCCTGCAGGATCTGCTCGACCCGAAGGGCGATTTCGCGCCGGTCGTGCACACGGGCTTCGAATTCTGGATTCCGGAGTCCGCCGACAACTCCAACCCCGAGGTCACCGCCTCCCTGGAGCGCGCGAACGCCGCCGCGATCCCCACCGTCAAGCTGACCGGTGTGGACTCGTCGTACTGGTGCGAGACCCCGGACAAGAACCACCTGCGCTGGGTCATGCCGCACCCCGAGGAGAAGCTCCTCGACGCGCTGGCCCGCCTGCACGCCGCCGGTACGTCCTCCCTCGGCGAGAACACCCGCCTGGTCGGCTCCTTCCGGGCCCACGGCCTGATGGTCCCGGTCTGGGACCTGCCGACGACGATGAGCGCCGAGGACTGCGAGAAGCCCGCCGCCGAGTTCGCCGAGCGGCTCGCCACGGCGCTGGCCACCGACGCCCCGCTCACCCCCGAGGAGCGTCGGGCGCGCGGCGGCCTCACCAACCGTCAGGTCACGCTCAGCTGACACCCGTGAGGCCCGGGGTGACGGTGTGGACTGACAGACCGACCAGTCGGTGACATCCGCCACAACTCCCCGTGCGGTCAGGTAAATCCCTGTCCGAATAACCGAGATCGAATTTGCGAACCGCAGATCTCTTGTTACCGTTCTAGAAGCCCGGTCGCTGGTGCATCCCCCGTCGCCAGCGACCGGGCCTTCTCATACCCGGACGGAACTCGCCCGGAAGCTCAACTTCCGCCTGCACCGGCCGTGTTGCTCCCGGCCCGCAGCAGCAGCGGCGTACTGGATCCCTCTCCCGCACCGGCGAATTCCGCGACAGCCGAATATGCCGAGACAGCACCCCGCGCGCGCTCCCTGGGCGTTTCGCACGCCCCCGGTTCATCCCGCGCGACAACCGCACAACGCACTTGTACGGTTCGCCCCGCGGGGCCCATCAAGGTGAGCACGGCGTCGAGCCGCTGGCCGCCTGCGTTGCGGTAGTACGTACGCGCCCAGGTGTCCGGCCCCTCCGTGAGCACGCAGGTCTGTGCCTCGATCCCGTCGGGGGAGGTCAGCTCCGGACCGCAGTACGAGCTGCGGGCGGGAACGCCCGAGGCGGGCCCGGGTACGGAGGACGTCCCGGGGGAGCCCTCGGGGGAGCTCGGGGGCGCGGTCGGGGGCGCGGGCTTCGCAGCGCGCTCCGATCCGCCGAGGCCGAGACCGGGCAGCAGTCCTCCGTCCGCTCGGGGCTTGGCGTCGCGGTCGCCTTCGCCTTCGCCGTGACCACGGCGGGGGCCGCCCGAGTCGGCAGCCTGTGCGGCGTCTGGGCCGGAGCGGGGGCCGGAGGCTGAGTCGGAGCTGTCCGTCCCGGGGCCCGGCCCGGACGCCTGGCTCGCGAGGGCGACGATCGGCAGGAGCGTGGCGCACACCACGGCGGCCCCGAGCCCGATCATGCGGAGATTCATGGGACCCACCTGTCCGACTGGCTGCGACGACTGGTTACGCCTCGTGAACGGTCCGCCGAAGATATCGGCGCACCGGCGACCCGTGGCGCGCCGCGCGCCCGTTTCCCGTACAAGTCGGGCAGCCTCACACCCGTATGGGTGAGGAAGTCAGCCCACGAGGGGCGCATCGCTCAGGCCCGCAAGGGCGTACCGCCCGGCGAGGAAGAGCGCGCCGCCCGGCCACGAAGAGCGCGCCGCCCGGCCGGAAAGAGCGCGCCGCCCCGCCACGAAGAGCGCACCGCCCGTCTACGTAGAGCGCGCCGCCCGGCCACGAAGAGCGCGCCGCCCGGCTGGAAAGAGCGCGCCGCCCCGCCACGCAGAGCGCGCCCGCCCCGCCACGAAGAGCGCACCGCCCATCTACGAAGAGCGCACCGCCCGTCCACGAAGAGCGCGCCGCCCCGCCACGCAGAGCTGCCCCCGGCCCCCGCGGGCGGGCGGCCCGCCGTCCTCGTCGGCCGCTCAATACGCCAGTCTGCTGCCGCCGCCCGGCGCGCCCGTGCTCGCCTCGACCAGGGCGTCCACGACCGCCTCCACGTCCGGCAGCCAGGGGCTGGCCGAGCCTGCCAGCGGGGCGCGTTCCCAGCGCACCTGGCCCGTCCCGGCGACCGACGGCGGCAGCAGCAGGTAGCCGCCCTCGCCGTGGAACCGCAGCGAACTGGGCACGCTGTCCTTCGCGTAGAGGAGTTCACCGAGCTGTTCGAGGCCGTACGGGGCGACCAGCAGCGACCAGCGCGTGGGCGTCGCCACCACCGGGCCGAGGCGCATGCCCATCGTGTCGAGGGCGGCCAGGGCGCGCGCTCCCGCGACGGCCGGCAGGCTCACCGCGCAGGGGGCGGCGCCCCCCGTGGCCAGGAGGACCGGGGCTTCCGGGCGCCGGGCCCACCACCAGCGGATCATGCGCTCGTCGGTGGTGGCGGCCAGCAGGCCGGGGTCGAAGGGGTGTGCGCCGGGGACGACACACCCCGGGTCGGGGCAGGCACAGCCGGCCCCTCTGGACGTGCGGGTCGTCGCCTTCAGCCCGACGCCGGGCAGGACGGGCCAGCCCCACTCGGTGGCGCAGACGAGCGCCGCGTCGAGCTGGACGGTCCTTTCCTTGCGCCGAAGCCGGAACCTGCGTCGCCTTCCGAGGATCTCGCGCATGTGCGCTCGTTCCTTTCCGTTGAACGCCGAATCCACATCACACCATGTGCGGATCACTTCACCGTGCGTAGCAGCGCGTACAAGGTCGGCGGGTCACCGCCCCGTGCGGTGGGGCGGGAGGGGCCGAGCTGAGGCTCGTCGTCCACTAGAGGGGCGCGGCCTGCGACGGTGAGGACGCCCAGGCACCCTGCCAGGTTCCGGGGCCGTTCCAACTACCCCTGGCCATCACCGATTACGTACCCATCACGTTCAAATCAACGCGCTTTCAAACGACGCCAGTCGACCGCAAATGGCGCTCCGAGGGGGCAATTTTCGGCCAACTTGGCCTGCAGTTCAACCCCTCTGCCAAACCCCACGGACACCACAAGTCCCGTGGGGACAATGCTGGACATCGCTCCTCTTGTGCGTGTACATGTGGATGCATTGCTAGCGGCGCAGATTGACATGGGGGTTTGCGATGCTATTGAGCGAAACGCACCAGCCGGAAAGCCGGCTGACATGAGCGCCCCACACCTGCCGAAAGTGGCCGGAATCGATTCCACGGTTCCCTCGCCCGCGCACACTACCGCGTCCGTTCCGCCCGTGAACCACTCCGCGGCGGCCCTTCCGAGCATCCCCGGCATGCTGATCCAGGACCGGCTGGCCGGCTGGGTCTCCGACCTCACCACCCTTCACGAATTCACCGAACGCCTGGTCAGGACCGCTTCGCTGGACGAAGCCCTGCGCGAGGTCCTGCGCGCCGGAGCCGCCCTCGTCGGCGCCCGCCGCGGCATGGCCGTCTTCGAACCGGCCGACGGCCGCGGCCCCGCCTCCACCGTCGGCCTTGGTCTCGCCCACGCCGACCTCGGCACCATCGAGACGGTGCCGCGCAGCGCCACCTCGTACGGCCGCATCCTCGACGGCCTCCCCGAACCGGCCGAGCCGCCGACGCGCACCCCCTCCTCGTCCGCCCCCGCTCCCGCCGCCGGACCCAGATCCGGACACGGGCCCGGGCCCGCTCCCGCCGCCGGACCCGGGCCGGTCGGCACCGCCGGCGCCTCCAGCCGCTCCGTGCCCTCCTCCGTCGCCCCTCGCATCCCCGACCCCATCGCCGTCCCCGACCTGTTCGGCGAGCCCGATCTCGACCCGCGGCAGCGCGAGGTCGCCGCCCGGCTCGGCTACGCCGCCAGCTACGCCCTTCCCCTGGCCACCGAGGCCGCCGGCAAACTCGGCGCCGTCGTCTGGCTCTACGACGAACCCGCCGCACCCGTCGAGCGCCAGCGCGATCTCGTCGGTCTCTACGGCCGGTACGCCACCGAGCACCTCGCCCGCCTCCTGGAGCTGGAGCGGGCCCGCGTCCAGGTCAGCACGGTCGCCGAGGAGTTGCTGCCCAGCCGCCTGCCCCGGGTCCCCGGCGTCCAGCTCGCCGCCCGCCACCGCACCGGCCCCCAGGGCGGCGGCGACTGGTACGACGCGCTGCCGCTGCCCGAGGGCGCCCTGGGCCTCGCCGTCGGCTCCGTCTCCGGGACCGGGCCGAGCGCGCTCGCCGCGATGGGGCGGCTGCGCGCCTCCCTGCGGGCGTACGCGGTCATGGAAGGCGAGGATCCGGTCGCCGTCCTCTCCGACCTCGAACTCCTGCTCCGCCTCACCGAACCCGCCCGCTCGGCCACCGCCCTCTTCGCGTACTGCGAGCCCGCGCAGCGCAAGCTCGTCCTGGCCGGGGCCGGTCACACGCCGCCGCTGATCATCGGCGAGCACCGCACCGAGTTCGTCGAGACCTCGCTGTCGGCGCCGCTCGGCATGCTGGCCTGCTGGGAGGCGCCGAGCGTCGAGATCGCCCCCGCGCCCGGAGAAACGCTGCTGCTCTACACCGACGGACTGCTCCGCAGGACGGGCGACCCGATGGACCGCGCGTTCGCCCGGCTGCACGCCGCCGCCGCGAGCGTCCCGAAGGCGGACCGAGGCGACCCCGGAGCCATCGCCGACCACGTCCTGCGCACCGTCCTGCCCGAGGGTCTCGACCTCGGTACCACCGACGGGGAGGACGTGGTCCTGCTCGCCGCCCTCTTCGAGTAGAGCCGCACCTGCTCGTTGGCCCTGAGCGGCGCATGCCCCGTCGCTGTGGGCGAACCGCGTTCCCGGTCGCTCCCCGTCGCTGTGAGCGGCGTATGCCCCGTCGCTGTGAGCAGCTCGTCACCGATGGCTGTGAGCGCCTCGTGACGCTGCGGTGACAGGTCTTCCGGCCCTGGGCGCCCTTCCGTACGACCGTACGATGGAGTGGGTTCAGTGTCGTACCAAAGGAGACCCCCCGTGGCAGACGAGCTCACTCCGGAAACCCCGGACGAGACCGAAGAGCCGATCAAGCAGCGCAAGAACGGCCTTTACCAGGGCGTGTCCGACGAGCTTGCCGAGAACATGAAGTCCGGCTGGGCCGACACCGAGCTGCACGACCTGCGGCCGATCGCCCAGGCCGCGCACACCGCCGCCCGCCGCGCCGCGCTGTCCGCGCGCTTCCCGGGCGAGCGCCTGGTGATCCCCGCGGGCAACCTGAAGACGCGCTCGAACGACACCGAGTACAGCTTCCGCGCCTCGACCGAGTACGCCTACCTCACCGGCGACCAGACCGAGGACGGCGTCCTCGTCCTGGAGCCGACGAAGACCGGCCACCGCGCGACGATCTACCTGCTGCCGCGCTCCAACCGTGAGAACGGCGAGTTCTGGCTCGACGGCCAGGGCGAGCTCTGGGTCGGCCGCCGCCACTCCCTGACCGAGGCCGAGCAGCTCCTCGGCGTCCCGGCCGAGGACGTCCGCGAGCTGGCCGACGCGCTCAAGGAGGCCACCGGCCCGGTTCGCGCGGTGCGCGGCCACGACGCCGGCATCGAGGCCGCGCTGGCCGACAAGGTCACCGCCGAGCGCGACGAAGAGCTGCGCGTCTTCCTCTCCGAGGCCCGTCTCGTCAAGGACGAGTTCGAGATCGCCGAGCTCCAGAAGGCCTGCGACTCGACCGCCCGCGGCTTCGAGGACGTCGTGAAGGTCCTCGACAAGGCCGAGGCGACCAGCGAGCGCTACATCGAAGGCACGTTCTTCCTGCGCGCCCGCGTCGAGGGCAACGACGTCGGCTACGGCTCCATCTGCGCCGCCGGCCCGCACGCCACCACCCTCCACTGGGTGCGCAACAACGGCCCGGTCCGCTCCGGCGACCTGCTCCTCCTCGACGCCGGTGTCGAGACCAACGAGCTCTACACCGCCGACGTGACCCGCACGCTGCCGATCAACGGCCGCTACACCGAGCTCCAGCGCAAGATCTACGACGCCGTGTACGAGGCGCAGGAGGCGGGCATCGCCGCGGTGAAGCCGGGCGCCGCCTACCGCGACTTCCACGACGCCGCGCAGCGCGTGCTCGCCGAGAAGCTCGTCGAGTGGGGCCTGGTCGAGGGGCCCGTCGACCGGGTCCTGGACCTCGGCCTCCAGCGCCGCTGGACCCTGCACGGCACCGGCCACATGCTCGGCATGGACGTCCACGACTGCGCCGCCGCGCGCACCGAGACGTACGTCGACACCACCCTTGAGCCGGGCATGTGCCTGACCGTCGAGCCGGGGCTCTACTTCCAGGCCGACGACCTGAGCGTGCCGGAGGAGTACCGGGGCATCGGCATCCGGATCGAGGACGACATCCTCGTCACGGACGACGGCAACCGGAACCTCTCCGCCGCGCTGCCGCGCCGCTCCGACGAGGTCGAGGCGTGGATGGCCGGCCTGAAGGGCTGACCTGGGACCGTCAAGGGACGTAGGCACAGAGGGAAGGGCCCTCTCCGACCACGGTTGGTCGGAGAGGGCCCTTCCCTTCCCTTACCGGCCCGGCCCGGCCCGGCGCTGCCCTGCCCGGCCTTCCTTGCCCTTCCCAGGCGCTGCCCTGCCCGGCCTTCCTTGCCTTTCCCTGCCCTGTCCGTACGCGCTTCAGGTCAGCGCCAGCGGCGCGTCCGCACGCCACTTCACGATCTTGTCGAAGCTGACGAGGGCTCCGCCCCGGCCCGTCCGGCCGAAGTGGACGTGGTCCGCCAGCTCCTCGATCAGCCGCAGCCCGCGCCCGCACTCCGCGTCCGGAGCGGCGGCGGGAGCGGGGCGCACCCCTCCGGGGAGACCCGGACCCTTGCCGAAGCCGGGTCCCGCGTCCGCCACCTCGATACGACAGGTCTCGCCGTCCAGATAGGCCGTGACCCGGTACGCCTCCGAAGCCGGGCCCGCGCCCGCGTCCCCGCCGTGCTCCACGGCGTTGGCGCACGCCTCGGTCAAGGCCACCGACAGGTCGTAGGAGACGTCGGGGTCGACCCCGGCCGTCTCCATCGTGCCGAGCAGCAACCGCCGGGCGAGTGGAACGCTCGCGGCCTCGCGCCTCAGATGGAGGGACCACCAGATGCTCATGCTTCAGCCTCCTGGCTGCGGCTCGACATGCTGCGGCGCGACATACCGTTACCTATTGCCACGACGGGAGCTCCGTAAGCCCCCCGGAGGCAGAACGGCCCTCGTTCGGCGGATGTGCGCACATCGTGCGCCGGTGTATGTCGCGCCCGAAGAGGCCGAAAAGTGATCTTACGGACCTGCCGCATGGAGGGCCGGGGCCTGGTGCGATGATGGGCCCGCCATGTCTGCCCCCGCGCTCGCGCCACGCCTGCTGAGGGCCGCGGTGTTCACCGCGGTCTGCGTCGTGCTGTCCGGGCTCGGGCACGCGATCGCCGCCTGCGCGGGGATCCCCCTGTGGACCCTCGTCGCCGGTTTCCTGGGCCTCTTCGGCGTCACCGTGCTCTTCGCCGGACGGGAGCGCTCGCTGCCCGTCATCGTCGCGGCCCTGGCCGGCGGGCAGCTCGGACTGCACGTCCTCTTCGGGCTCGGGCAACGTCCGATCACGGCCGGCTCCCTCGGTCCGGTCGCCGACGACGCGCTGATCCGGATGGCCGCCAAGATCGTCTGCGGCGCCGGCGCGGCCTCCCTGAGCGCCGCCGACGCCGCCCGGATCGTCACCGACGCCGGCCTCGACCCGACCGCGGCCGCCACCCACGCGCACCCCGGCCACGCCGCCCACCTGGCGACCGGGGCCGCGCAGGGCGGCGGCCTCCTGCCGGACCTGCCGATGGCGCTCGGCCACCTGCTGGCCGCGCTCGCCACCGGCTGGCTGCTGCGCCACGGCGACCTGGCCCTCGGCCGGCTCGCACGGCTCTCCACCCAGGGGGCGACCGGGCTCGCCGAAGCCGCCCTCGTGCGTTCCCTGCGCGCCGCGCTGACGCTCGTACGGGCCCTGCTCGCCGGCCTTCCCGGGCTCCCCGCGGCCGCGCCGCGCCGACCCGCCCGTGCCGGGCACCCCGCCTCACCGCCGACCCGCGCGGAGGCACTCCAGCACACGGTGATCCGGCGCGGGCCGCCGGTCGCCGACCTCGGCCTCGCGGCCTGACGCGCACCGCTCGCCGGAACGACGAGCCACCGCGCGACACCACGGCCGCCGTCGTACGCCGCGCCCGGAACCGGACCCCGCCCGTCCCGTACCACCGGCACCTCGGTACCAACGGCAGCCCGGTACCAACGGCACCTCGCCCCTGGCACCTCGCTACCAACGGCACCTCGGTACCAACGGCGCTCATTCCGTTTCGGGGCGCCGACGGAACCCGATCCACCGGCACCTCCGTACGACCGGCAACCCGCACCACCGGCATCCCGTACCACCGGAATCCGCACCACCGGTACCCGTACGTACCCCCGGATCTCACGGTCCGTCGGTCCGTGCGGTGTCCGCACCCGGATCACGCCGTTCCGAACGGCCGCCTCGCGTACCCGGATCTCACCGTCCGCCGTACGCGTACGAACGGCGTCCATACCCGGAGCGCGAGCTTCCGGAAGTCGGCGCGCCGGACCCCGAACCCTCTCTCCCGAGCTGGAGTGTCTTCTGCCATGAACGTCTCCCGTATCGCCGTCACCGGCTCCCTCGCCCTCTCCTCCGTCGTGCTGCTCTCCGGCACCGCCTTCGCGCACGTCGGGGTGCAGCCGCAGGGCGAGGCCGCGAAGGGCGGCTACGCGACCGTCAACGTCAAGGTCCCCAACGAGCGCGACAACGCCTCCACCATCAAGGTCGAGGTCAACTTCCCGACCGACCACCCGCTCGCCTCCGTGATGCCGCAGCCCGTCCCCGGGTGGAAGGCCGAGGTCACCAAGTCCAAGCTCGCCAAGCCGCTGGAGCTGCACGGCAAGACGATCAACGAGGCCGTCTCCAAGGTCACCTGGACCGCGGACGGTTCGAAGATCGGCCCCGGCCAGTTCCAGCAGTTCCCGCTCTCCCTCGGCCAGCTGCCTGAGGACGCCGACCAGCTCGTCCTCAAGGCGATCCAGACCTACGACAACGACGAGGTCGTCCGGTGGATCGAGGAGGCCAAGGAAGGCGCCGCCGAGCCCGAGCACCCCGCTCCGGTCCTGAAGCTCTCCGCGGCCTCCGACGACCACCACGGCGGCGGCGCGACGACCGACGCCAAGGCCGACGAGAAGGCGGACGAGAAGGCCGGCCACGGCCACAAGGCCGAGGACGAGAAGGGTCACACCGAGTCCGCCGCCTCCGCCTCCGACAGCAGCGACACCACCGCGCGCGTGCTCGGTGTCGTCGGCATCCTCGTCGGCGTCGCCGGCGTCGCCTTCGGTCTGCTCGCCGGCCGTCGCCGTTCGGCCTGACCCGCGAGCCCGAGAGAGTACGAGAGAGCACGAGAGAGCACGTCCATGCCAGTGCAGAAAACGGCCGACCAGGCCACCGACGAGCGGACCCGGCCCAGCCGCCGCGCACCTCTGATCGCCGCCGCCGTCGCGATCGCCGCCGCCCTCGCGGTGACGCTCGCGGTCGGCGTCGGCGGCGGTGACGACACGGCGGGTGGCCCCGGGAACGGAGCCGTCGCCGAGGTCTCCGCCGAGAACGACACCACCAAGGCGGCGACCGTCCTCGACCGCCCGTTCACCAAGCCCGACCTCGTCCTCACGGACACCAAGGGCCAGAAGTTCGACCTCCGCGCGCAGACCAAGGGCAAGCCGACGCTGATCTACTTCGGCTACACCCACTGCCCCGACGTCTGCCCGATGACGATGAGCAACATCGCCGTCGCGAAGAAGGAGCTCCCCAAGGCCGACCAGGACAAGCTCCAGGTCGTCTTCGTCACCACCGACCCCGAGCGGGACACCCCGGCCGAGCTGGCCAAGTGGCTGCCCGCGGCCGGAGACCCGTCCTTCACCGGCCTCACCGGCGACTTCTCCGCGATCCAGGCCGGCGCCCGCCAGATGGGCATCGGCATCGACCCGCCGAAGAAGGAGAACGGCAAGGTCGTCTCCATGCACGGGGCACAGGTGATCGCCTTCTCGCCCACGACCGACCAGGGCTACGTCCTGTACGGCGAGGACACGACCGTCGAGGACTACGCCAAGGATCTGCCGAAGCTCATCAAGGGGGAGAACCCGTGAACCGCCGCACCACCGTCCTTTCCGCCACCGTCGCCCTGACGGCCGCCCTGGCGCTGTCCGGATGCTCGTCCGACAGCTCCTCCGGCGGGGCTTCCGGGGCCGACGGGAAGCCCGAACTGACGGTCAGCGGCGCGTTCATGCCGCAGCCGGTGATGGACATGGCCGGCGGCTTCCTGACGATCAAGAACGCCGGCGGCACCGCGGACAAGCTCACCTCCGTCACGAGCCCGATCTCGGACGACGTCCAGATCCACGAGACGAAGAACCAGAAGATGCAGCAGGTGACGTCCTTCGACATCCCCGCGAACGGTGAACTCGACCTCGAACGTGGCGGCAACCACATCATGTTCATGGGGTTGAAGACCAAGCCGAAGCAGGGCGACAAGGTCAGCATCGAGCTGCACTTCGAGAAGGCCGACCCCATCAAGGTCGACCTTCCCGTCGAGGCCGCCACCCACAACCCGAAGCAGCACTGAGCTACTTGAGGGACTGACACACACATGCCCACCACCACCGCCCCGCGCCTCGGAACCGCCCTGGCCCGGCTGCTGCTCGTCGCGGCCGCGCTCCTCGGCGTGCTGCTCGCCGGCGCCGCCCCCGCGTCCGCGCACGCCGCGCTGACCAGCAGCGACCCCCAGGACGGGGCGGTGGTCGCCACCGCCCCCAAGGACGTCAACCTCACCTTCTCCGAGCAGGTCGCCATGAGCGGCGACTCGATCCGAGTCCTCGACCCCGCCGGGAACCGGGTCGACACCGGCGAGATCCGCGACCTGTGCAGCGCCAACATCATCCGGTACGGGGTCGGCCTCCGCTCCGGGCTGCCCGAGGGCACCTACACCGTGGCCTGGCAGGCCGTCTCCGCCGACAGCCACCCCGTCGCCGGCGCTTTCACCTTCTCCGTCGGCGCCCCCTCCGAGACCTCCGTCGCCCTCCCCGACCAGTCCGTCGGCGGCGGGCTCGTCGGCACGCTCTACGGCATCGCCCGCTACCTCTCGTACGCCGCCTTCGCCGTCCTCGTCGGCGGCAGCGCGTTCGTGCTCGCCTGCTGGCCGCGCGGCGCGAGCGCCCGGCCCGTCCAGCGGCTCGTCGTCCGGGGCTGGCTCACGCTCACCGCGGCCACCCTGGTGATGCTGCTGCTGCGCAACCCGTACACCGGCTCCGGTGAACTCGCCGACGCCTTCGACCTGGGCGGGCTGAAGTCCGTCCTGGAGACGAAGACCGGCGCGGCGCTCATCTCCCGACTGATGCTGCTCGGTGCGGCCGCCCTCTTCGTGGCCGTGCTCTTCGGCGCGTACACCAAGCGGACGGACCCGAAGGAGAAGAAGGACCTCACCTTCGGGCTCGCGATCGGCGGCACCGTGGTCGCCGCCGGCATCGCGGGCACCTGGGCCCTCGCCGAGCACGCCTCCACCGGCATCCAGCCGGGGATCGCCATGCCCGTCGACCTGCTGCACCTGCTGGCGGTGGCCGCGTGGCTGGGCGGCCTCACGACCCTGCTCGTCGCGCTGTACCGGGCACCCGGCATCGAGCGGTCCGCGGTCGAACGGTTCTCGAAGATCGCCTTCGGCTCCGTGGTCGTCCTCGCGGCGACCGGGCTCTACCAGTCCTGGCGCCAGGTCGGCAGCTGGTCCGCCCTCACGGGCACGGCCTACGGCCGGCTCCTGCTGGTCAAGATCGGCCTCGTGGCCGTCCTGCTCGGCATCGCCTGGATATCCCGCCGCTGGACCCAGCGGATCGGCGCCCCGACGGAGACGGCCGAGCCGACGGAGACCGCGGAGACGGCGGAGACGGCCACGGCAGGTGCGACGGGTACGACGGAGGAACCGGACGAAGACCAAGCCGACGCCCCCTCCGCCTCCGACGCCCCCTCCGCCACCGGCCCCCTCCCCGCCTCCGACTCCGACTCCGACTCCGACGAACCCTCCGACTCCAGCGCCCCCGACGTCGATCCCGTCCGGGCCGCCCAGCTCGCCCGGCAGCGGGCCGCCGTCGCCATCGCGCGCACGAAGCGGACCCGCGACGCCGACCCGGAGCGGACCGGACTGCGCCGCTCCGTCATGACCGAAGCCGTCGTCGCGGTGGTCCTGCTCGCCGTGACGACCGTCCTGACCTCGACCGAGCCCGGCCGTACGGAGGAAGAGGCCGGACGGTCGCAGTCCGCCGCCGGATCCACCGCCGTGCCCGAGCGGCCGGTGGACATCCGCCTGCCCTTCGACACCGGGGGCGTCAACGGCAAGGGGACGGTACGTCTCAGCCTCGACCCGGGCCGGACCGGCGCCAACGCGTTGCACGTGTTCGTCGACGGCCCGGACGCCCGTCCGCTGGACGTTCCGGAGCTCAAGGTCGCCTTCACTCTGAAGGCGAAGGACATCGGCCCGCTGCCGGTCGTCCCCGACCGCATCCAGGCCGGTCACTGGAGCGCCAGCGGGGTGCAGATCCCGATGGCCGGCGAGTGGCAGATCCAAGTCACGGTGCGTACCTCCGACATCGACCAGACGACTATCGACAAGAACGTGAAGATCGGCTGACCTTCGTGAGCAACGACGACAACCTTGAGATCTCCCGGCGGCGGCTCCTCGGCACGGTCGGCGCGGCCGGCGCGGCCGGTCTCGCCCTCGGTGCCGCCGGCGGCGCCGGGGCGTACGCGGCCGCCACCGGCTCCGGCTCCGGCTCCTCGGCCACCGGTGCGGCCGCGCTGACGACGGTCGGCGCGACGGAGGCGATGTTTCACGGGAAACATCAGGCGGGGATCACCCACCCGCTTCAGTCGCGCGGCCATCTCATCGCCTTCGACCTCGCGCCGAGCGCGGGCCGCAAGGAAGCCGCCGCCCTGCTGCGCCGCTGGTCGACGACGGCCGAGGCCCTGATGGCGGGCAAGCCCTCGGCCGACGACACCGGCGTCGCCCTCGACGCGGGCCCCTCCTCTCTCACGGTCACCTTCGGTTTCGGCTACTCCTTCTTCGGCCGTACGGGACTCACCGCCCGCCGCCCCTCGCAGCTCGACCCCCTGCCCGCCTTCTCCGCCGACGCCCTCGACCCGAAGCGGTCGGAGGGCGATCTCTGGGTCCAGATCGGCTCCGACGACGCCCTCGTCGCCTTCCATGCCCTGCGCGCCCTGCAGAAGGACGCCGGCGCGGCCGCCAAGGTCCGCTGGCAGATGAACGGCTTCAACCGCTCGGCGGGCGCCACCGCCAAGCCGATGACCGCCCGCAACCTGATGGGCCAGGTCGACGGCACCGGCAACCCCAAGCCGTCCGAGCCCGACTTCGAGCGGCGCATCTTCGTCCCCCAGGGGGCCTCGGGGGCGCAGGACTGGATGGCCGGAGGCTCGTACGCCGTGGTGCGCCGGATCCGCATGCTGCTCGACGACTGGGAGCAGCTCCCGCTCGACCAGCAGGAGAAGGTCATCGGTCGGCGCAAGTCCGACGGCGCGCCCCTGACCGGCGGGACCGAGACCACCGAGCTCGACCTGAACAGGACGGGCTCCGACGGCACGCTCGTCATCCCGGACAACGCCCACTCCCGGATCTCCGCCCCCGAACAGAACGGCGGGGCCGCCATGCTGCGCCGCCCCTTCTCCTTCCACGACGGCATCGGTCCGGACGGCACGCCCGACGCCGGGCTGCTCTTCATCTGCTGGCAGGCCGATCCGCTCAGGGGCTTCGTGCCCGTGCAGCGCAAGCTCGACCGGGGTGACGCGCTCTCCCCCTTCGTCCGGCACGAGGCGAGCGGCCTGTTCGCCGTGCCGGGTGGGGCGGCGGAGGGCGAATACGTGGGCCAGAGGCTTCTGGAGTCCTGAGAGCCCGGCGCCTATTAGGGTGACCGTATGTCAGCCACCCGGTATACGTATCTCGGCCCCGAAGGCACGTTCACGGAGGCCGCGCTGCGTACGCTGCCCGAGGCCGCGACCCGGGAGCTCATCCCCATGGTCTCCGTCCCGGCCGCCCTGGATGCCGTGCGCAACGGGGAGGCGGCCGCCGCGCTCGTACCGATCGAGAACTCGGTGGAAGGCGGGGTCACCGCGACCCTGGACGAGCTGGCGTCGGGCGAACCGCTGATGATCTACCGCGAGGTGCTCCTGCCGATCGCCTTCGCGCTGCTCGTCCGGCCGGGCACGACTCTCGGCGAGGTCAAGACGGTCACCGGTCATCCGGTGGCGCAGCCGCAGGTGCGTAACTGGCTGCGGGCCCACCTGCCCGACGCGCTGTGGGAGTCGGCGGCCTCGAACGCGGACGGCGCGCGGCTGGTCCAGGAGGGCCGGTTCGACGCGGCCTTCGCGGGCGAGTTCGCGGCGACGACCTACGGTCTTGAGGCCCTGGTCACCGAGATCCACGACGCGGAGAACGCCGAGACCCGGTTCGTCCTGGTGGGCCGGCCGGCCCGGCCCGCGGCGCCGACCGGGGCGGACAAGACGTCGGTGGTGCTGTGGCTGGGTGATGACCATCCGGGTGCCCTCCTTGAGCTGCTCCAGGAATTCGCGGTGCGCGGGGTGAACCTGATGCTGATCCAGTCGCGGCCGACGGGGGCCGGCATCGGCAACTACTGCTTCGCCGTGGACGCCGAGGGCCATATCTCGGACCGGCGCGTGGGTGAGGCGCTGATGGGGTTGAAGCGGATCTGCCCGAAGGTGCGGTTCCTCGGGTCGTACCCGCGGGCGGGTGTCGTGGTGAAGGACGTGGCCCCGCTGCGGCGCGGGACGTCCGACGCGGAATTCATGGCGGCCTCCGATTGGCTGGCGAGGGCCCAGGACGGTCGGGCCTGACCCGATCGTGCCCCGCCGCCCCCTCCGCCGGGGGCCGTCGTCCACAGGCACGAACTATTAGTCCTACCTGCATATTTTCGACTCCCGCCCAGAGTTATCCACAGGCCCCCCATCCGCCCTGGGGACAAGTCGATACGGCGCTCCACCCAGGTCGACAAATCGCCTCAGTCGGCTCCACGGGACACCCGTTCACCCACAGGGCGCAGATCAGCCCGCGTCAGCCTCGCTCCATTGATCAACTCTTTAGGGCGAGGAATTCCCACTCGGACGAGTGTGCGCCGCAGGTTTGATCATGATTACGCCCAGGAATTCGTTCACGATCCACAGAAGTTCCGCACAGCCTGTGGAAAACTTTTCGAAGCTCGCCCCCTCTGTGGAGAAGTCTCGTGAACTCCACGGAAGTCCCTTGATCCACGGGGCGGTTCGGTCAAGGACCGCACACCGATCCGCCCCATTTCGGGGGCCCCTGCACCGTTTATTGACGAATAGGGCGAGCATTTCCCGATACCGGCAATTCGGGCAAAGCGACACGCACGGCTATATCGGGTGGGGTGGCGCGAGCCCGCACCGGTAGCCTGGTGGGGTGATTGACCTTCGCCTGCTCCGTGAGGACCCCGACCGTGTTCGCGCCTCCCAGCGCGCCCGTGGAGAGGACGTCGAACTCGTCGACGCCCTGCTCTCCGCCGATGAGCGGCGCAGGTCGTCCGGCGTCCGCTTCGACGAGCTCCGTTCCGAGCAGAAGGCGCTCGGCAAGCTGATCCCCAAGGCCTCCGCCGAGGAGCGCGCCGAGCTCCTGCAGCGCGCCGAGCAGCTCAAGACCGACGTCAAGGCCGCCGAGGCCGAGCAGAACGAGGCCGACGAGACCGCGCGCGCCCTCCTCCTCCGGCTCGGCAACCTCGTCCACACGGACGTGCCGGTCGGCGGCGAGGAGGACTTCGTCGTCCTGGAGACGCACGGCACCATCCGCGACTTCGCGGCCGAGGGCTTCGAGCCCAAGGACCACCTGGAGCTGGGCGAGGCGCTCGGCGCCATCGACGTCGAGCGCGGCGCGAAGGTCTCCGGCTCGCGCTTCTACTACCTCACGGGCGTCGGCGCCCTGCTGGAGCTGGCCCTCGTCAACGCGGCGATCGCGCAGGCGACCGAGGCCGGCTTCATCCCCATGCTGACCCCGGCGCTGGTCCGCCCGCGCGCCATGGAGGGCACCGGTTTCCTCGGCCAGGCCGCGGAGAACGTGTACCACCTGGAGAAGGACGACTACTACCTCGTCGGCACGTCCGAGGTCCCCCTCGCCGCGTACCACATGGACGAGATCATCGACGCCGACAAGCTCCCGCTGCGCTACGCCGGCTTCTCGCCGTGCTTCCGCCGCGAGGCCGGCACGTACGGCAAGGACACCCGGGGCATCTTCCGGGTCCACCAGTTCGACAAGGTCGAGATGTTCTCGTACGTCGCTCCCGAGGACGCCGAGAACGAGCACAAGCGGCTCCTGGACTGGGAGAAGCAGTGGCTGACCAGCCTCGAACTGCCCTTCCAGGTCATCGACGTCGCCACCGGCGACCTCGGCTCCTCCGCCTCGCGCAAGTTCGACTGCGAGGCGTGGATCCCGACGCAGGGCAAGTACCGCGAGCTGACCTCCGCGTCGAACTGCGACGGCTTCCAGGCCCGCCGTCTCTCCGTCCGCATGCGCGACGAGCGGAACGGCAAGAAGGTCGTCCAGCCCCTCTCGACGCTGAATGGCACCCTGTGCGCCGTACCGCGCACGATCGTGGCGATCCTGGAGAACCACCAGCTCGCGGACGGCTCGGTGCGGGTGCCGGAGGTACTCCGGCCGTACCTGGGCGGCCGCGAGGTCCTGGAGCCGATCGCCAAGTGAGCCCCTTCCCGTACAAGCTCGTCGCGACGGACCTCGACGGCACGCTGCTGCGCGCCGACGAGTCGGTCTCGGACCGTACGCGTGACGCCCTCGCCGCCGTCGTGACGGCGGGGGCCGCGCACATCGTGGTCACCGGCCGGTCCGTCCCCTGGACCCGGCACATCCTCGACGACCTCGGTTACGACGGGCTCGCGGTGTGCGGTCAGGGCGCGCAGGTCTACCACGCGGGCGAGCACCGGCTGCTGACCTCGGTGACGCTCGACCGGCAGCTGGCAGGCCTCGCGCTGTCGAAGATCGAGGCCGAGGTGGGTCCGCTGGCGCTCGCCGCGAGCCGCGACGGCCTGGACGGCGAGGTGCTGATCAGCCCCGGCTACCGGGTGCAGGAGGGGCCGCTGCCGTACGTCCCGTTCGAGGATCCGGCGGAGCTGTGGGCGGCGCCGCTGAACAAGGTCTACATCCAGCACCCCACCCTCTCCGACGACGAGCTGGCGGGTGCCGCCCGGCAGACGATCGGCAGCCTGGTCGACGTCGTCATGGCCGGCCCGGGGATCGTGGAGATCCTCCCGCTCGGCCTGAGCAAGGCCACCGGCCTGTCGCTCGCCGCGCGCCGGCTGGGTGTGAAGGCGGCCGACACCATCGCCTTCGGCGACATGCCGAACGACATCCCCATGTTCGGCTGGGCGGCGCGGGGCGTGGCGATGGAGAACGCGCACGCCGACCTGAAGGCGGTCGCGGACGAGGTCACGACCTCGAACGAGGCCGACGGCATCGCCGTGGTGCTGGAACGCCTGCTGGCGGCGTAGGACGTACCTGTCACGGGAGTTGCCGTACGGAGGCTCCCGTGACGGAGCTGCCGTAAGGGAGCCGCGGTGACGTCAGGCCCTACGGGAGCTGCGTGCGCGACTGTCGCACGGGAGTGTCGCCCGCGAGCTGCCGTACGGGAGTCGCAGTGCGGCGGAGGATGCGCGGATCGAACGCGCGCGGGGGTGACCCCGACCATGGCTCAGCAAGCCAGTGCCTTACCGCTCGGCCAATCCTCCGGGTGGGCGACCCGCGCGGAGAACCCGCGCGCTCGAAGCGGCCGCCCCGGCGGCGCTAGGGGGCGCCGCCCTGCAGGGAGCTCGACGGACTCGAACTCCGGCTCGAACTGGTGTCGGTCATCATCGCGCTCCTCCCCGGCCTCGCGGCGGGCGTCTCCCGCGCAACCAGTGTGCGCGTGGCGGGGGTTGCCCGGCCACCGATTTACCGGGCGGCCCGACGCCCCGCGTCAGCGGCCAGAACGCCAGCCCGATGGCCAGTGAGATCGCGTGCCCCAGGTCCGTGTACGTGTGGTTCGTGCACAGCGGTACGGCGAAGAAGGCCACCGTCCCCGCCAGATAGAGCCACCGCCACGGCCACCGGATCCGGTACGTCAGGATCCCGACGGAGGCCGCGAGCCCGTAGCTGACCCCGATGTCGACGACATGGGCCATGCTGCGCGACACGTCGTGGTCCTGGATCGCCTCCAGGACGACCTTCTGGCTGATGAGCGTCGCCGCGATGTGCGCCGTGGCGACCGTGACGAGCCATCGCAGCGTGCCGAGCCACCGCTCGACCTGCGCGTGGAAGAGCTCGAACAGCACCGCGTACAGGGCGAAGTCCGCCGGGTCCTCGATCCAGAACGCGCTGCCCAGCAGCGCGCGGACCGGGTGGTGCGAGAGCTGGTAGAGGTTGCTGCTGTTGCGGTGGAGCAGGTAGTGGTCGAGGCCGTCGGAGGACAGCGCGATGACCACGCTGGTGAACGCGATGACGAGCAGCCACACATGCGTACCGGGTGACGAACGCACCCACGACCTGATCGGTCGGGACGGTTCGCCACCCGGCGCGGCGGCAAGGAGGGGTTCGCTCGGCACGTTCCCGTGCCTATCACCCCGAGCTGGGAGAAACCTCAGAAATTGATCATGTGTCCGGCAAGACCGTGGATGGCTTCCTTGACGGCCTCGCCCAGGGTCGGGTGCGCGTGGACGTTCCGCGCCACCTCGTGCACCGTCAGATCCCACTGCTGCGCCAGCGTCAGCTCGGGCAGCAGCTCGGTGACGTCGGGGCCGATCAGGTGCGCGCCGATGATCTCGCCGTACTGCGCGTCGGCGATGATCTTCACGAAGCCGGTCGCGTCGCCGAGGCCGTGCGCCTTGCCGTTGGCGGTGAACGGGAACTTGGCGACCTTGACGTCGTACCCCTTCTCCCGCGCCTGCGCCTCGGTCCAGCCGAAGCTGGCGATCTGCGGCTGGCAGTAGGTGGCGCGCGGGATCATCGGGTAGTCGAGCTCCATGGTCTCGGCGTCCCCGATGGTCTCGGCGGCGACGACACCCATGGCCTCGGCGGTGTGCGCGAGCATCAGCTTCGCGGTCACGTCACCGATGGCGTAGATGTGTGGCACGTTGGTGCGGCAACGGCCGTCGACCTCGATGGCGCCGCGCTCGGTGAGCGCCACACCGGCGCTCTCCAGGCCGAAGCCGGAGACGTTCGGGGCGAAGCCGATGGCCTGCAGGACCTTGTCGGCCTCCAGGACCTTCTGCGCGCCGTCCTTGCCGGTGACCGTGACGCGGACCTGCTGTCCGGACTCGTCGATCGCCTCCACGCGCGTGGAGGTGAGGACGTCGATGCCGAGCTTGCGGTACTGCTTGGCCAGCTCCTTGGAGACGTCCGCGTCCTCCAGCGGCGCGATCCGGTCGAGGAACTCGACGATGGTGACCTTCACGCCGTAGTTGTGGAGCACGTACGCGAACTCGATGCCGATCGCGCCGGCGCCCGCGATGATGATCGACTGCGGGATGTCCTCGGCGAGGATCTGCTCCTCGTACGTCACCACGCGCTCGCTGCGGGCGGTGCCCGGCAGCAGACGGGGGGTGGCGCCGGTGGCGATGATGCAGTTGTCGAACGTGATCGTCTGCGACGACCCGTCGGCCTTGTTCACCTGCAGGGTGTTCGCGTCGACGAAGGTGCCCCGGCCGTCGAACTCCGTGATCCCGTTCTTCTTCATGAGGAAGTGGACGCCCTTGACCCGGCCGTCCGCGACCGTGCGGCTGCGGCGGAACGCCTCGCCGTAGTCGAAGGAGACGGTGCCGTCGACCTTGATGCCGAAGGTCTTGGCCTCGTGGTTGAAGATGTGGGCGAGTTCGGCGTTGCGCAGCAGCGCCTTGGTGGGGATGCAGCCGACGTTCAGGCAGACACCGCCCCAGTACCTCTCTTCGACGACCGCGACCCGCTTGCCCAGCTGGGCGGCGCGGATGGCGGCGACGTAGCCGCCGGGGCCTGCTCCGAGTACGACGACGTCGAAGCGGTCTGACATGACTGACTCCCGAGGGTGGTGAGGGTGTTCGTGTCCCGTACGTGGCCACAGTAGTCCGGTGCCCGTCGGGCGGTCGCGATCTCCAGTTGTAGGATGACTGGGCAACCGGGCGATTGGCTGGACGGAGTGGTGATGGCGCTGAAGGCGGCGGGGCGGACCTCGCTGGTGGACTCGGTCGTCGAGCAGCTGCGGGAGCAGCTCGCGGCGGGCGAGTGGGCGGTCGGCGACCGGATTCCGACCGAGCACGAGCTCGCCGAGCAGCTGGACGTCGGCCGGAACACGGTCCGCGAGGCCATCCGGGTCCTGGTCCACGCGGGGCTCCTGGAGTCGCGTCAGGGCAACGGCACCTTCGTCCGGTCGACCGCCGACCCCGCGGCGGTGCTGCGCGGCATGCGCCACGCGGGCGCGCGGGACGTCCTGGAGCTGCGGGTGGCCCTGGAGGCGGAGGCCGCCCGGCTCGCGGCGGTACGCCGGGACACCCACGACCTGCTGCGGCTGCGGGCCGCGCTCGCGACCCTGCGCGAGGAGGGCGACCGGGACGCGGACGCGGACCTCGCCTTCCACCTGGCAGTCGTCTCCGCCACGCACAACGCGGCCTTCACCGAGGTGTACCGCTTCTTCTCCACCCAGGTGCACGAAGTGCTCGTGGACGCGCTCGGCGACCGCGAGATGCCGCCGGTCGACATCGACGCGCACGAGGCGCTGGTCGCGGCGATCGAGTCGGGCGACGCGGAGGCGGCGGAGGCGGGGGCGCGGGAGCTGCTGCGGGTGCCGATGGAGACGGAGGAGACGCTGACGGGGGAGTCGCGGTGACGTCGGGTACGGAGTCCGGCGGCCACGCGCGCGTGGACACCCTGGCCGGCCACGCGCGGGTGGAGGATCCGCTTGCGCACGCGCGCGTGGAGGATCGGGCAGCGCACGCGCGCGTGGAGGATGGGGCCGCGCACGGGCGTGTGGAGGATCGGGCCGCGCACGCGCGCGTGGAGGATCGGGCCGCGCACGGGCGTGTGGAGGATGGGGCCGCGCACGGGCGTGTGGAGGACCCGCTAGCCCACGCGCGCGTGGAGGATCGGGCAGCCCACGTCCGAACAGGGGATCGGGCAGCCCACGTCCGAACAGGGGACCCGGCAGGCCACGCGCGAACAGAGGAGCGGGCCGTCGCTCCCGGGGCGGCTGTCGGCGGGCCGACGGGGCGGCGGGCCTGGTTCGCCCACCCGTTCCTCCTCATGACCGCGATCGTGCTCGCCTCGCTCAACATGCGCGCGGCCCTGGCGAGCGTGGCACCGCTGGTGGGGGAGATCGCGGCGGAGTTCGGCCTGTCGTCGACGGCCAGTTCCCTGGTGACGTCCGTGCCCGTGCTCTTCCTGGGGGCGGGCGCGATCCTCGCGCCGTGGCTGGGACGGCGTTTCGGCGTCGAAACGATCCTGCTGGCAGCGCTGGTCCTGCTCGGCGCCGGAATCCTGGTACGGGTCCTGCCGTCGGTGTACGCGCTGTACGGCGGCGGTGTCCTGGTCGGTACCGCGATCGCCCTGCTCAACGTGTTGATGCCGGGCCTGATCAAGCGCGACTTCCCCGACCGGGCCGCGTCGATGACCTCGCTCTACACCGGCGCGATGATCGCGGGCGCCACGCTCGTCGCGGCGGCGTCGGTGCCGCTGGAACAGGCCTTCGGCGGGAGCTGGGAGGCGTCACTCGCCTTCTGGTCGCTGCTGGCGGCGCTCGCGGCGACGGCCTGGCTGCCGCAGGTGCTGCTCGCCGGTGGCCGTACGGGCCGTGGCGCCGCCCCGCACGAGGTCCGCGCCGCCGCCGTACAGCCGGTGCCCGCGACGCGGAGCGTCTGGCGGTCCGCGCTCGCCTGGCAGGTGACCCTCTTCATGGGCCTGCAGTCCCTCTGGACGTACGTCCTGATCGCCTGGATGCCGACGATCTTCACGGACCACGGCATGAGCCGCTCGACAGCGGGCGTGATCTTCGCCTTCAACAACCTGACCCAGGTGGCGGGCGCGTTCGCGGTGCCGCTGCTCGCGGGCCGTATGCGGAGCCAGCGTCCGCTGGTCGTCCTCGTCACGACGCTGGTCGCGGCGGGTTACGCGGGCCTGCTGACCGCGCCCGTGCAGGGGGCCTGGCTGTGGTCCGCGCTCCTCGGTGTCGGTCAGGGCGGCGCGGTCGGTCTGGCGCTCACCCTGATCGTGCTCCGGGCGGGCGACGCGGTCACCGCGTCCCGGCTCTCGGGGATGGCCCAGACCGTCGGCTATCTGCTGGCGGCCGCCGGACCGCTGACCGCCGGGGCGGTCCACCAGGCGACCGGCTCGTGGACCGTGCCGATCGTCCTGGTGCTGTGCGTCTGCGCGGCGGCCCTGGGGGTGGGCCTCCTCGCGGCCCGGGACCGCAAGGTCTGACGCGCTCCCGGGGCCTCTGACGGGGCCCTGAGCTCCTGGGACCGGTCTCCCCGGGCCGGGGCTCCCGGGACCGCGAGGGTCCCGGGGCCGCAAGGGTCCCGGGGCCGCGTTCCTACTCCTCGCCCGCCAGCTTCAGCGTCCGCAGCTTCTGGCCCGCGTACCAGGTCGCCGCGACCGTCACGCCGGCCAGCAGCGCCACCGCCGTCGGCAGGCCGACGTCCGAGGTGACGAGGCCCTCGCCGCTCACCTTCTGCGCGACCGCGAGCGCCCACTGCTGAACGCTGAGCGTCTTCGCACCGTCGATCAGGGAGCCGAACAGGCTCTCCCAGACCAGGGCGTACACGAGGCCGATGACCACCGCGTGCCGGCTGACGGTGCCGAGCAGCAGGAAGAGGGCGCTGTACGCGATGGAGGCGACCAGCGCCGCGACCGTGTACGCGACGGCCACCTGCTGGCCGTTGCCGTTGAGGATCATGCCGGCGAGGAACGTCGGGACCGCGGAGAAGACCATGGTCACGGCGATCGCCACGATCAGCTTGGTGAAGATGATCGCGGGCCGCTTCACCGGCTTGGACAGCAGATAGACGATCGAGCCGTCGTCGATCTCCGGGCCGATCGCGCCCGTTCCGGCGATGACGCCGATCAGCGGCACCATCGTGGCGAGCGCGAAGCCGCCGAGGACGTCGGCCGCGATCTGGTCGTCGGCGCCGTTGAACATCCGTACGGCGGCGGCGATCACGAGCAGGAGCGCGGGCAGCGCGAAGAGGATCAGTGCCCGCCTGCGGCCGAGGAGGGCCCGGTAGGTGAGCCGGGCGACTGTGGGGTTGTACATCGGTCAGGCTCCTTTCAGGCCGCTACGAGATACGAGAAGACCGATTCGAGGGACTCGTCCGAGGGCGAGACCGTCAGCAGCCGGATCCCCTGCTCCCGGGCGACCCGGGGCAGCAGTTCCGTGAACCGCCCGAAGTCCACCGCCTGGATGCGCAGGGCGCCTTCGGCGAGGTCGACCTCGATGCCGGCCGTGGACGGGTCGGCGATGAGGGCCGCCGCGAGCGCCCGGTCGTCACTGGACCGGACGAGATAGCGGTGCGGCCGGTCCGTCATCAACCGGCGGATCTTGCGGAAGTCGCCGGAGGCGGCGTGCCGGCCGGCGACGATCACCTCGATGTGCGAGGCCAGCTGCTCGACCTCCTCCAGGATGTGCGAGGAGAAGAGCACCGTGCGGCCCGCCGCGCCCATGCGGCGCAACAGGTCCATCAACTGCATGCGCTGGCGCGGGTCCATGCCGTTGAACGGCTCGTCGAGCAGCAGCACGGACGGCTCGTGGACGAGGGCCGAGGCCATCTTCACGCGCTGCCGCATGCCCTTGCTGTACGTGGCGATCTTCCGGTCCTGCGCGTACTCCATCTCGACCGTGGCGAGCGCGTGCTGGGCCTCCTTGGCGCCCAGGCCGTGCAACTCGGCGTTGGCGAGGACGAAATCGCGGCCGGTGAGGAAGTCGTACATCGCTTCCCGCTCCGGTACGACGCCGATCTGCGTGTACACGGACTCGTTCTTCCAGATCGGCTGTCCGTCGAGGGTGACGGTGCCGGTGGAAGGGGCGAGGAAGCCGCCCATCATGTTGATGAGGGTGGACTTCCCGGCTCCGTTGGGGCCGAGGAGGCCGGTGACGCCGGGGCCGATCGTCATCGTGACGTCGTTGACGGCGACCACGTTGCCGAACCACCGAGAGGCGTGGTCGATGTTCAGGGTTGTCACAGCCCGACCTTTCGGTAGCGGCGCATCAGCACTCCGTACGAGCCTGCGATGAGTGCGAGGACGGCCAGCAGATAGACGGCTCCGGCACCGGCGCCCGGTCCGACGCCTTCCCCTCCGGGGAAGGAGGTGGTGGCGCCGAGGAAGGCGGTCTGCACGCCGTCGATCAGGGTGATCGGGGAGAACAGGCCCAGCCACTGGATGACGTCGGCGTTGTCCGTGCTGTAGGCGATGCCCTGGAGGGTGGAGACCGCGCCGTAGGAGATGACCAGGGTGGCGATGACGGCGGCGACACCGAAGCCGCGGCGCGGCGTGAGCGCGGCCATCACCAGACCGATGCCGCCGAACAGCACCGACAGGAGAGCGACGGAGACGAGCCCCTGGCCGAACTCCTGCGTCTGGTCGGCGAAGCTCATCTTGGCGAGCAGCGAGCCGATCCAGAGGATGAACAGCGGGACGGCGGTCAGGATGAACAGGGCCGAGGCCATCGCGCCGTACTTCGCCAGGACGTAGTCGACGCGCTCGATGGGCCGCGAGAAGTACAGCGGGATCGTCTTGAAGCGCAGGTCGCGGGAGACCGACTGGGGCGCCTGGGAGGCGAGGAAGAGCCCGATGACGGCCTGCATGATGATCGCGTACCGGGTGTAGTCGACCGGCAGGTCCTTGCTCTTCATCGTGACCGCCACCGCGACGATGATCAGCGCCGGGACGCACATCACGGTGAACAGGATCATCGGCAGCACCTTGGACTTGGCGCTGCGGCCGAGGCCGAAGGAGCCGCGCAGGGACTGCGAGAAGAGCGACCGGCGCGCGTAGGCGCGGCCGAAGCGGGGGCCGTCGTAGTTGCGGTACCCGATGTTGTGGATCTGCGTGGTCTCGGGGGCCGGGGTGCTCATCGCGCCGACACCTCCTCCTGCTGCTTCTGCGCGCCGGGCCGGAAGACCTCGGCGATGTGGTGGCGGCGCTGTTCCATCCGGACGAGGCCGAGGCCGAGGTCGGCGACGGTGTCACGGACCAGGTCGTACGTCTCGTCGCCGGCGGCCTCCACGAGGAGGATGTGGCCGGCGCCGGGCAGGCCCTCCTCGTCGCTCGCGTGGAGCGTCACCCCCGCGGAGGCGAGGGCCGTGCGGAGCGCCGCCGTGCCGTCGGGGTGGGTGTCGGAGTCGGTGACCTCGACCGCGAGGGTCGTGGTGATCTGCGTGAAGTCACTGGTGGAGCTGGAACGCAGCAGGGTGCCGCCGTCGATGACGACGACGTGGTCGCAGGTCCGCTCCAGCTCGCCGAGGAGGTGGGAGGTGACGAGGACGGAGATGCCGAAGTCGGTCCAGACCCGGCGGATCAGGCCGAGCATCTCGTCGCGGCCCACCGGGTCGAGGCCGTTGGTCGGCTCGTCCAGGAGGACCAGCTGCGGGTCGTGGACCAGCGCCTGGGCGAGCTTCACCCGCTGCTTCATGCCCGTGGAGTAGCCGCCGATGGGGCGGTACCGCTCCTCGTAGAGGCCGACGTGGCGCAGCGTGTCCGCGGTCCGTTCACGGGCGGCGTCGGCGGGCAGGCCGGACATCCGCGCCATGTGGACGACGAACTCGGTGGCCGAGACGTCCGGCGGGAGGCAGTCGTGCTCGGGCATGTAGCCGACGCGCTCGCGGATCTGGGCGCCGGACGTGGAGACGTCGAGACCCAGGACCTCGGCGCGGCCCTCCGTGGCGGGAGACAGACCGAGCAGGATCTTGATCATCGTGGACTTGCCGGCTCCGTTGGCACCCACCAGTCCGGTCACACCGGGCCCGATGTCCAGGGAGAGCCGGTCAAGAGCGGTCACCCGGGGGAACCGCTTGCTGAGGCTTTCGGTAGCGATCACAGTCACGGGTTCGACGGTAGTGGTGTGCGCCACAGGAGTCGTCAGACCAACGGCTCGATCCGTATCCGACTCCAGGAGTACAAGCCCGTAGGGGAGTCGAGACCAAAGTCGTCCGGCGGCGCCGCCCGCCGGGTTTTCCACAGGGCGCGTGCACACCCCTTGACGCAGCCGCCAGGCATTGTCACATTCATCAGTGTCACGTTACGGGCACGTAGCGCACACGGATGTTCACGGGACGGACGGGTGGCATGACCTCAGCAGTGGCAAGCGAACTGACCGCGGAACTGCGCGGGTTCAGAGAAGTGCAGCGCCTGTCGTACGCGTGCGCGGAAGCCGTCGCGGCGCAGCTGCGACCGGGAGTGACCGAGCGCGAGGCCGCGAAGATGCAGCGCGACTGGCTGTACGAGCGGGGGGTGCGGGACTGGTTCCACCGGCCCTTCGCCTGGTTCGGCGACCGCACGGCCTTCGTCGACTTCAAGATCCCGCTGCAGTTCTTCCCCACGAACCGGCGCCTCGAAGCGGGCATGCCCTTCATCCTGGACATGGCGCCGGTGTACAGGGGCTGCACCGCGGACATCGGCTACTCCGGCTGCCTCGGCCTCAATCCGGTGCACGACAGGCTGCTCGCCGATCTGCGGGCGCACCGGGAGCTGATCCTGACCGAGGTCCGCGAGCGCCGCACGCTGCGCGAGATCTACGAGGACGTGGACCGGCTCATGGTCCGCCAGGGGTACGCCAACCGGCACCGCGCCTATCCCTTCGGCGTGATCGCCCACAAGGTGGACCGGGTCAAGGAGCGCCGCTGGTCACCCACGCTCTTCGGTTTCGGCACGCAGTCGCTCAAGGGCCTGGCGAGCGACGCGATCCACGGCCACCGCGACGGCTGGTCGCCGCTCTGGTCGCCGTACACGTTCTCCGACCACCCGCCCCAGCCGGGGCTGTGGGCGGTCGAACCGCACCTCGGCTTCCGGGGTACGGGCGCGAAGTTCGAGGAGATCCTCGTGGTCACCGACTCGAAGGACCCGGAGCAGAGCGCTTTCTGGCTGGACGACGACCTGCCGCACGTGCGGCGCTGGAACGAAGAGGGGGCGGTGGCATGAGTACGGCACTGACGGGGGCGCGGGAGCGCTGGATCCATACGGGCGGGATCGAGCTGTGCGTCGCCGAGCTGGGCGACGCCGACCGGCCGACGGTCCTGCTCGTGCACGGCTACCCCGACTCCAAGGAGGTCTGGTCGGAGGTCGCCCACCGACTCGCCGAGCGGTTCCACGTCGTGCTGTACGACGTCCGGGGCCACGGCCGGTCCACGGCACCGACCCCGCTGCGGGGCGGGTTCACGCTGGAGAAGCTGACGGACGACTTCCTGGCCGTCGCCGACGCGGTGAGCCCGGACCGCCCGGTGCACCTGGTCGGGCACGACTGGGGCTCGGTGCAGTCGTGGGAGTTCGTGACCGTCCCTCGCACCGAAGGGCGCATCGCCTCCTTCACGTCGATGTCCGGTCCCTCCCTCGACCACTTCGGCCACTGGATCAAGCAGCGCATGACCCGGCCCACCCCGCGCCGGGTCGGCCAGCTCCTCGGCCAGGGCGCCAAGTCCTGGTACGTGTACATGCTGCACACCCCCGTCCTGCCCGAGCTCGCCTGGCGCGGCCCGCTCGGCAAGCGCTGGCCGAAGCTCCTGGAGCGGGTCGAGAAGATCCCGGCCGGCGACTATCCGACGTCCTCGCTGCCGAACGACGCCGCGCACGGGGCCTGGCTCTACCGGGACAACGTCCGCTCGCGGCTGGGCCGGCCCCGCGCCGACGCGTACGCCCACGCGCCCGTGCAGCTGATCACGCCCACCGGCGACGCCTTCCTGTCCGAGCGGCTCTACGACGACCTCGCCACCTGGGTCCCTGAGCTGACCCGGCGCTCGCTGCCGGCCAAGCACTGGGTCCCGCGCACCCGGCCCGACCAACTGGCCGCCTGGATCACCGAGTTCGTCCGGGCCAACGAGGACCCGGCGACCAAGGCCCCGGTCACGGCCGCCAAGAGCACGGCCGACCCCGTCTACACCGAGCGGTTCGGCGGCCAGCTGGTCCTGGTCACCGGCGCGGCGAGCGGGATCGGCCGGGCCACCGCCTTCGCCTTCGCCGAGGCGGGCGCGCGGGTCGTCGCCGTCGACCGGGACGGCGAGGGCGCGGCGCGCACGGCCGAGATGGCCCGGCTGATCGGCGCCCCGGAGGCGTGGGGCGAGACTGTCGATGTCAGCGACGAGCAGGCCATGGAGAAGCTCGCGGCGAAGGTCGCGAGCGAGCACGGCATCGTCGACGTCCTCGTCAACAACGCGGGCATCGGCCTCTCGGGCTCGTTCTTCGCGACGACGAGCGAGGACTGGAAGAAGGTCCTCGACGTCAATCTCTGGGGCGTCATCCACGGCTGCCGGATCTTCGGCGGGCAGATGGCCGAGCGCGGCCAGGGCGGCCACATCGTCAACACCGCGTCCGCCGCGGCCTTCCAGCCCTCCCGCGCCCTGCCCGCGTACAGCACGTCCAAGGCGGCCGTGCTGATGCTGAGCGAGTGCCTGCGCGCCGAGCTGGCGGGCCAGGGCATCGGTGTCTCGGCGATCTGCCCCGGCATCGTGAACACCAACATCACGGCGACGGCCCGGTTCGCCGGAGTCGGTGAGGAGGAGCAGAGCCGCCGCCAGAAGAAGGCCTCCCGTCTGTACGGCCTGCGCAACTACCCGCCGGAGAAGGTCGCGGACGCGATCCTGCGCGCCGTGGTGCGCAACGAGGCGGTCGTCCCCGTCACTCCCGAGGCGCGTGGCGCCCACGTCCTCTCCCGCTTCGCGCCCGGGGCCCTGCGGGCGATAGCCCGGCTGGAGCCGCCGGCGTGAGAGTCGTACGGGCGGCGTAGGGGACCGTACGATCCCTGGCGGACGGGGCGGGCCCGCGCGGGACCGCGGCCGGGCAGCAGGAGCGAGCGGGTGGGAGTGGCTTTGTCGGGTCAGACGGCACAGGGGGCGCCTTCGGCGCAGGGCTCCCCCGTGGAGTACCGGATCGAGGACCTCGCCCACCACAGCGGCGCCACGGTCCGGACCATCCGCGCCTACCAGGACCGCGGCCTGCTCCCCCGCCCCGAGCGCCGGGGCAGGTCCAATGTGTACGGGGACACGCATCTGGCCCGGCTGCGGCAGATCGCCGACCTGCTCGACCGCGGCTACACCCTGGCCTCGATCAAGGAGCTGCTGGAGGCGTGGGACGCGGGGCGGGGCCTGGGCGGCGTCCTGGGTCTGGTCGCCGAGGTCGACGGGCCGTGGACGGACGAGGAGGCGGACCGGATCTCCCGTGCCGATCTGGACGCCACCTTCGGCGGCAAGCCGGACGAGGACGCGATCCGGGAGGCGATCGAGCTCGGTGTCCTGGAGCGGATCCCGGGCCGGGAAGACGAGTTCCTGGTGCCCAGCCCCCAAGAGCTCGCTGTGGCGGCCGAGTTGTACGAGGCGGGTGTGCCGCTGACCGCGATCTCCGGGCATCTGAGGGAACTTCGCGTCCAGGTCGAGCACATCGCCTCGCGTTTCCTGGAGTTCACGACCGAGCACGTCTTCGCGCGGTATCTGGAGCACCGGCCGCCGACGGACGCCGTCGCGTCGGAGGCGGCGGCGATGGTACGACGGCTGCGGCCGCTCGCCCAGCAGACCGTGGACGCGGAACTCGCCCGTGCGATGCGCACGTTCGCCACTCGTCACCTCCAGCACCACCTGTCACCCGAGCCGCCGCCGGTGCGGGACGACGAGCCCCGTCCGGTCGCCCTCCCGGCCGGAACGATTCGGGCGGTTCAAGGGCTGGTTGGCGCGGAGAACGTGGCCGCGTTCGTCGCTGCCGCAGCCGAACGCGAGGTGCAGACACGAACATTGGACGCGCTTGCCTCAAATCACTCTGAAACCAGCTAAATGCGCCAAGTCCCCAGGTAACGCCCACCCGTTGTCCACAGAATTGCCAATTCCCCTGTGGATAACTCAAGTTCGCTGTGGATCAAACATCCGAACCAAAATCAATGGTCGCCGGATTCGCCCTCCGTCATGCTGACGCCATGAACGGACCCATGGACGAGAGACGCACCGTGAAGGTGTCCAAGTACCTCTCGAAACACCTGCGGCACCAACCCGAGCGGATCGGCCTGGCTCTCGATCCGAACGGCTGGACCGAGATCGACGTCCTGCTGCGCGCGGCCGCCGACCACGGCTTCCCCATCACCCGCGCCGAGCTGGATCATGTCGTCGCCGCCAACGACAAGAAGCGCTTCGCGATCGAAGGCACCCGGATCCGCGCCAGTCAGGGCCACACCGTGGAGGTCGACCTCGCCCTGCCGCCGGCGGAGCCGCCCGCGTACCTCTACCACGGTACGGTCGCCGCCCGGCTGGACGCCATCCGGGCCGAAGGGCTGCGCCCCATGGCCCGCCACCACGTCCACCTCTCCCCCGACCGGGAGACCGCGACCCGCGTCGGCGCCCGCCGGGGCCGACCCATCGTCCTCGGCGTGGACGCCGGCGCGATGCACCGGGCCGGCCACGTCTTCCACGTCAGCGCCAACGGCGTCTGGCTGACCGAAACCGTCCCCCCGGAGTTCCTCCGCCTTCCCGGCTGACCCGCCCGGAACCGGCCCCCTTCGGGCATGATCGATCCCATGGCACACCCGCATCTGCCCACCACCGAATCGGCCGTCAGCGCGCTCCGCGAGGTCGCCCGCGAGTTCCACCTGGAGATGACCGTCACCGACGACATCGGTGCCGACCAGACCTCCCGCCGGATCTCCTCCGGTGCCTTCGCCGTCCTCGACGCGGACGGCTCGCTCCCGCACGAGGCCTTCGTCGAGCTCGGCGGCAGCCCCGCGGTCACCGTCCAGGTCTTCCCGGAGGACGACGCGAAGATCGTCGTCGACGGAGTGGAGTTCGAGGACGTCCCCCGCGACGCCGTACCCGCTTTCGTCCGCTCCGTCCACGGCGGGCTCGCGTACGTGAAGGGCAAGTACTTCCCGCCCGGCTGGTGGCTCGTCGTCCCGCTGCCCGGCGACGAGACGTACAAGGAGCTGGTCCTGCGCGGCACGCTCAGCCCCTGGATGAGCCGCCAGGTCCGCTGACGGGAGAGTCCCGGGACGGAGCCTCAGCCGCTCTGCGCGGGACCCGCCCCCCGCCGTAGTCTCGTGGTCATGACCCTGCGCCTGAGCACCGTGATCCTTCCCGTCCATCGCTGGCACGACGGTGGCCGCGAGCGCTGGCAGCGTGCCGAGGAGCTCGGCTTCCACGCCGGCTACACCTACGACCACCTGTCCTGGCGGACCTTCCGTGACGGCCCCTGGTTCGGCGCGCTTCCCACCCTCACCGCCGCCGCGACGGCCACCGAGCGGCTCCGGCTCGGCACCCTCGTCACCTCTCCCAACTTCCGCCACCCGGTGACGCTCGCCAAGGAACTCATCTCCCTCGACGACGTGTCGAACGGCCGGGTCACGCTGGGCATCGGGGCGGGCGGCAACGGCTTCGACGCCACCGTGCTCGGCCAGGAGGCCTGGACGCCGAAGGAGCGCGCCGACCGCTTCGGCGAGTTCCTGCCCCTGCTCGACCGGCTGCTCACCGAGGACGCCGTCACCGTGCGCGGCACGCACTACTCCGCCGACGAGGCCCGCAACATCCCCGGCTGCGTCCAGCGTCCGCGCCTGCCCTTCGCCGTCGCCGCGACCGGGCCGCGCGGTCTGAAGCTCGCCGCCCGGTACGGCCAGGCCTGGGTGACGACCGGTGACCCGAAGCTGTACGAGGCCGGCACGCCGGAGCAGTCCGTGACGGCGATCCGCGGCCAGGTCGAGAAGCTCGGCAAGGCATGCGCGGAAATCGGCCGGGACGTGGCAGAACTGGACAAGATTCTGCTCACCGGCTTCACCCCGGACCGGGGCCGGCCGCTGGAGTCCCTGGACGCCTTCGTCGACTTCGCCGGGCGGCACCAGGCGCTCGGCTTCCAGGAGATCGTGGTCCACTGGCCGATCGCCGGCTCGGACTTCGCCGCCGACCAGCGCGTCTTCGAGCAGATCGCCACCGAGGCCGCCGCCCAGCTCGCCTGACCCGGCCCGCCCGGCGGGAACCAGGACCCGCGCGCGACGGGGAACTGAGCGGGCCGACGCCGGATCTCAGGGGCCGACGCGAATCTGAGGGGGCAAGGGCGGCCCTCTCAGATGTGCGCCCCTTCGCACGCCCGTGCACCGAGTGCGGAACAATGGCTCCGTGACCGCAACCCACTCCGCGCGCCCCGCCGCCCTGGCCCCCCGACTGATCGCCACCGACCTCGACGGCACCCTGCTGCGCGACGACAAGTCCGTGTCGGAGCGCACGGTCGCCGCACTCGCCGCCGCCGAGCGGGCCGGCATCGAGGTCTTCTTCGTCACCGGGCGCCCGGCCCGCTGGATGGACGTCGTCAGCGATCACGTCCACGGTCACGGCCTCGCGATCTGCGCCAACGGCGCGGCGGTCGTGGACCTGCACTCCGGGGGCGCGTTCCTGGAGGTACGCCCGCTGGCGCGGGAGGTGGCCCTCGACGTCGTGGCGACGCTGCGCACCGTCGCGCCGGGCGTCTCCTTCGCGGTCGAGCTGACCACCGGCATCCACTACGAGCCGCTCTACCCGCCGTTCTTCCTCGACCCGGGCGCCACCGTGGCCACCGCCGAGAAGCTGCTCTACGAGGAGGAGCCGGGCGCCGCCCCGCCGGTGATCAAGCTGCTCGCCCAGCACCCGGAGCTGGACCCCGACGTCTTCCTCGCCACCGCCAGGGCCGCCGCGGGCGGCCTGGCCTCGTTGACACGCTCCAGCCCGACCGCCCTCCTGGAGATCAGCGGCCTCGGCGTCTCCAAGGCCTCCACCCTGGAGCTCTGCTGCGCCGAGCGCGGCATCTCCGCCGCGGAGGTCGTCGCATTCGGGGACATGCCCAACGACATCGAGATGCTCAGCTGGGCGGGCCGCTCGTACGCGATGGGCAACGCCCACCCGGACGTGATCGCCGCCGCCTCAGGCCGTACGGTCGCCAACAACGAGGACGGCGTGGCCGCCGTCATCGAGCGCATCCTCGCGGGCACGCTCGACGACTGACGGCACGGCACCCGCCGACCCACCTCCCTACAGGGGCGCCTGCCACACCACCGACGTACCGCCGCCGTCCTCGCCGATGCCCGGGCCGCACCAACTCGACCCGCCCAGCGACTCCGCGCGCCGGGCCAGGTTGCGCAACCCGCTGCGGCGGCCGCCCTCCGGGAGGCCGATGCCGTCGTCCGCGACCGAGAGGCGGACGCAGGGGGCGCCGTCCGGGAGTTTCGCGCCCGCGTCGACCACGACCTCGATCCGGGTGGCCTGCGCGTGCCGGAAGGCGTTGGACAGGGCCTCGCGCAGAGCCGCGATGAGGTTCTTGCCGGTGAGTTCGCCGACCGTCGAGTCGATCGCCCCGAGGAAGCGGTGCGCGGGCTTGAAGCCGAGGGGCACGGCGGCCATGTTGATCTCCCGCAGCACGCGGGTCCGCAGCCCGGACGGGGCCTCGGCGGGCCCCTGCTGGAGGGCGAAGATCGCGGTACGGATCTCCTGGATGGTCACGTCGAGCTCGTCGACCGCCTTGCCGACGCCCTCGCGGACGGCGGGCACGATCGACTTCCGCTGGGCGCTCTCCAGCATCATGCCGGTGGCGAAGAGCCGCTGGATGACCAGGTCATGCAGGTCCCGGGCGATCCGGTCGCGGTCCTCGTAGACGGCGAGGCGTTCCCGGTCACGCTGTGCCTCGGCCATCATCAGCGCGAGCGCCGCCTGCGAGGCGAACTGCGTCCCGAGCGTCCGTTCGGCCTCCGTGAACGGCCGGGCGCCCCGCGCGCGTGGCGTGGCGAGCGCGCCGAGCACCCGTCCGCCGCTGTGCAGGGGCAGCAGCATGCTGGGTCCGTACTGGGCGGCGAGGCGGCTGATCATGCGCGGGTCGCTGGAGGCGTCGTCCACGAACACCGCGTCGCCGTCCAGGAGGCGGTCCACCACGGCGCTCTCGGGCGGGATCACCACGCCCAGCGATTTCGTGGGCCGGTCGGAGGAGACGGCGACGATCTCCAGGCCGCCGTCCGCGGCCGGAAGGAGGACGATCCCGGCAGCCGCGTCCGCCAGCCTGCGGGCCTGTTCGGCGACCACCGTCAGGGCGTCGTCCGCGTCGCCGCCGGAGAGCAGGGCGGTGGTGACGGCCACGGAGCCGTCGATCCAGCGCTCGCGCTGCCGGGCCGCCTCGTAGAGTCGGGCGTTGCCGATGGCGATGCCCGCCTCGGTGGCGAGGACCCGGACCATGTGGACGTCGTAGTCGTTGAATTCTCCGCCGTCGGTCTTCTCCGCGAGGTAGAGGTTGCCGAAGACCTCGCCCTGGACCCGGATCGGTACCCCGAGGAAGGTCCCCATCGGAGGGTGCCCGGGCGGGAACCCGGCCGAGCGGGGGTCGGCGGACAGATCGGAGAGCCGGATCGTCTGCGGGTCGCGGATCAGCGCCCCGAGCAGCCCCGCGTGTCCGTCGGGGCGCCGACCGATCCGGCGGGCGACCTCCTCGTCGACACCGAAGGTGACGAAGTCGGAGAGGCCCTTGCCCTCCTCGTCGACGACGCCGATCGCCGCGTAGCGGCAGTCGGCGAGTTCGGCCGCCGTCTCGCAGATGCGGTCGAGCGTGGTGTGCAGTTCGAGCCCGGTGCCGACCGAGCGCATGGCTTCCAGGAGCTGCGGCACTCGCGCGGTCAGCTCCGTGGACAGGCCTTGGAGGCTGCGGGTGGCCTGGGTGGCGGCTTCCAGGGGGTCCGGGAGATCGGGCACGGCGGCGGTCATGGCTTGAGCCTAGTTAGTCCGATTTGACGAGAAAAGTCGGGCGCCCTGGCGGACCGCTCGGCGCCTCCTCCCGCCACCCGTCCCGGGGCCCGCTCCGCAGGGCTCCCCGGACCTCATGGCGCGAGCAGCAGATCCGTCTCCCGCTCCTGCTCCAGCATCCGCCGGAGCGGTCCGTCGGCCTCCGCGAGGTCCGCGTACGCACCGCGCTGGACCGTCCGCCCCTCGTCCAGGACCAGCACCTCGTCGACGGCGTCGAGGCCGTGCAGCCGGTGGGTGATGAGGACCGTGGTGCGGCCCTCGGTGGCCCGCAACAGGTCGTCGGTGAGCGCGTCGGCCGTGGCCAGGTCGAGGTGCTCGGCCGGCTCGTCCAGGACGAGGACGGGGAAGTCGGCGAGGAGCGCGCGGGCGAGCGCCAGGCGCTGGCGCTGCCCGCCGGAGAGCCGCGAGCCGTGTTCGCCGACGAGGGTGTCCAGGCCGTCCGGCAGGCCGTCCACCCACTCCAGGAGCCGCGCCCGGCCCAGGGCCGCCCGCAGGTCGTCGTCGCTCGCGCCGGTGCGGGCCAGGCGGAGGTTCTCGCGGACGGAGCTGTCGAAGATGTGGGCGTCCTGGGCGCAGAGCCCCACCAGGCGGCGGACGTCGTCCCCGTCGAGTGCGGTCGCCTCGATCCCACCGATCCGGTACGCACCGGAGTCGGCGTCCAGGAAGCGCAGCAGCACCTGGGCGAGTGTGGTCTTGCCCGATCCGGAGGCGCCGACGACGGCCACCCGTCGGCCGGCCTCCAGGGTCAGCTCGAAGCCGCTGAGCGCCTCGGCCCGCTGACCCGCGTGGCGCGCGGAGAGGCCGGTGACCTCCAGCGGGAAGGGACTCGCCGGCGGCGCGGCGGGCCGCTCGGGCTCGTGTACGGGGGCGGGGGCGTCCAGGACCTCGTACACCCGCTCCGCGCTGCGCTTGACCCGCTGGCGGTACTGCACGGCGAGCGGGAGCCCGGTGACGGCCTCGAAGGCGGCGAGGGGAGTGAGCACGACGACGGCGAGCGTCACGCCGTCGAGGCGGCCGTCCCGTACCGCCTGGACGCCGACTACGGCGGCCGCGGCGACGGTGATCCCGCAGGCGAGCGCGGAGAGGCCGGCGCCGATCGCGGTCGCGGCGGCCTGCCGGGAGGCGATGGAGGTGAGCGTACGGTCGGCCGCGCGGGCCCGGCCGATACGGTCCTCCAGCGCTCCGGCGACCGTCAGTTCGGCGCAGCCGCGCAGCAGGTCGACGACCGTGCCGGTGAGGGCGCCGCGAGCGGGGGCGAGCCGACGCTCGGCATGGCGGGCGATCGCCCCGCTCAGCAGCGGTACGGCCACACCCGCGGAGAGCAGGCCCACGGCGAGGACGGCGCCGGCCTCGGGCAGCAGCCAGGCGGTGAACCCGACGGATCCAACGCCCACGACGAGGGCCGCACCCGCGGGAAGCAGCCAGCGGAGCCAGTAGTCCTGGAGCGCGTCGACGTCCTGGACGAGCCGGGAGAGCAGGTCGCCGCGTCGGCTGCCGCGCAGCCCGGCGGGGGCGATGCGCTCCAGGCGCCGGTAGACGGCGACCCGCAGCTCGGCGAGCATCCGCAGCACGGCGTCGTGGGAGACGATCCGCTCGGCGTACCGGAAGACGGCCCGGCCGATGCCGAACGCACGCGTCGCCGTGACGGCGACCATCAGATAGAGCACCGGCGGTTGTTCGGAGGCCCGGGAGATGAGCCACCCGGAGACCGCCATGAGCCCCACGGCCGATCCCAGCGCCAGGCTGCCGAGCAGCAGGGCGAGCCCCATCCGCCCGCGCAGCTCCCCGGCCGTGGCGCGCACGCGCCCGAAGGCCGACCGCGCGACGCGCGCGTCCGGCCCGTCGCCGGTCCGACCGTCGCCGCGCCGCCCGGCGGCGGGCGTCTCGGCATCGGCATCGGCATCGGCCGGGCTGACGGAATCCGGAGAGGTGACGGGCGTCTCGGGGCCGCTCTGGGCCGGGACCGACGGCCAAGGCTCCGGCGCAGTGGAACCCGACTGCCGCGGCTCGCCCGGAGCACTCGCCCACCCGAGCTCGACCACCCGGTCCGCGACCGCGAGGAGCGCCGGGCGATGGACGACCAGCAACACCGTACGGCCGGCCGTGAGACGGCGTACCGCCTCGACCACGGCCGCCTCCGTCTCGCCGTCCAGCGCCGCCGTCGGCTCGTCCAGGAGCAGGAGCGGCCGGTCGGCCAAGAACGCGCGGGCCAGGGCGAGGCGCTGGCGCTGGCCCGCCGAGAGCCCGGCACCGTCCTCCCCGAGCTGCGTCTCCACACCCTCCGGCAGGGACGCGAGGAACCCGTCCGCACCGGCGTCGCGCAGGGCCTTCCGTACCGACGCGTCGGAGGCGTCCGGGCGGGCCAGCCGGACGTTCTCGGCGATGGTGCCCGCGAACAGGTACGGCCGCTGCGGCACCCAGGCGATCCGCGACCGCCACTCCTCCACGTCGAGCGAGCCGAGCTCCGCGCCCCCCACGCGGACCGAGCCGCCCTCCTCCGGTGCGGCGAACCCCAGCACCACATCGAGCAGGGTCGACTTGCCGACGCCGCTCGGCCCCACCAGGGCGACCGTCTCACCGGGCTCCACCACCAGCGAGGCCGCGTCCAACGAGGCCTCCGAGCGCCCCGCGTGACGCACGGTCACGTTCTCCAGCTCGATCCTGGTCGAGGTCGGCACCGCGTCCGTACCGTGCTCGGTCGCGGCGGTCTCCAGGACCTCGAAGATCTCCTCGGCGGCGGCCAGCCCCTCTGCCGCAGCGTGATACTGCGCCCCCACCTGCCGGATCGGCAGATAGGCCTCGGGCGCCAGGATCAGGATCACCAGCCCCGTGTACAGGTCGAGCTCGCCGTGGACCAGCCGCATACCGATCGTGACCGCGACCAGGGCCACGGACAGCGTCGCCAGCAGCTCCAGGGCGAAGGAGGAGAGGAAGGCGATACGGAGCGTCTTCATCGTCGCGCGCCGGTACTCCGAGGTGATCGCGCGGATCGACTCGGCCTGCGCCTTCGCCCGCCCGAACACCTTGAGGGTCGGCAGCCCGGCCACCACATCGAGGAAGTGGCCGGACAGCCGGGACAGCAGCTTCCACTGACGATCCATCCGGGCCTGGGTGTACCAGCCGATGAGGATCATGAAGAGCGGGATGAGCGGGAGGGTCACGACGATGATCGCCGCGGAGATCCAGTCCTCGGTGACGATCCTCGCCAGGACCGCCACCGGTACCACCACCGCCAGTCCCAGCTGGGGGAGATAGCGCGAGAAGTAGTCGTCGAGCGCGTCGACACCACGCGTCGCGAGGGCAGCGAGCGAGCCGGCCTTCTGGCCGCTGAGCCATCCCGGCCCGAGCGCGGCGGCCCGGGCCAGCAGCCGCCCCCGCAGTTCGGACTTGACCGCCGCGCTCGCCCGATGGGCGGCCAGCTCGGTCAGCCAGGAGACCAGCCCCCGCCCCGCCGCCACTCCGGCGAGCAGCAGCAGGGGCGTGGTCAGGTCGGAAACCGACAGGCCCTTCTGGAAGGACCCCACCACCACCTCGGCGATGAGCATCGCCTGGGCGACGACCAGCGCCGCCCCGGTCAGGCCGAGCGCCACGACCGCTCCGAGGAAGAAACGGGTGGCCTTGGCGTAGCGGAGCAGACGCGGATCGATCGGTTTCACGTGAAACATCCCCCACTCAGTGAGCGGCGTCGGCCGCGATGTGCTGGGTGCCGATCCGCTTGCGGAACACCCAGTAGGTCCAGCCCTGGTAGAGCAGCACCAGCGGGGTGGCGATGGCCGCGCACCACGTCATGATCTTCAGGGTGTACGGGGTCGACGACGCGTTCGTCACGGTAAGGCTCCACTCCGGATTGAGCGAAGACGGCATGACGTTCGGGAAGAGAGTGAAGAAGAGCATCGCCACCGCCGCGGCGATCGTGATGCCGGACAGCGCGAACGACCAGCCTTCCCGCCCGACCTTGATCGCCCCGATGGCGCCGACCAGCGTCACCACCGCGACGAGCATGGCGCCCAGGCTCCAGCTGTCGCCCTTGTCCACCTGGGTCCAGAGGAGGAAGCCCAGCGCGAGGACTGCCGTGACCAGACCCAGCTTCAGCGCGAGCGCCCTGGCCCGGGCCCGGATGTCCCCCACCGTCTTGAGCGCGGCGAAGACCGTGCCGTGGAAGGTGAAGAGGGCGAGGGTGACCAGACCGCCGAGGATCGCGTACGGGTTGAGCAGGTCCCCGAAGGTGCCGACGTACTCCATGTCCCGGTCGATCTTGACGCCGCGCACGAGGTTGCCGAAGGCGACGCCCCACAGCACGGCGGGGATCAGGGAGGTCCAGAAGATGGCCTCCTCCCAGTTGCGCTGCCAGTCCTCGTCGGGCCGCTTGGCCCGGTATTCGAAGGCGACACCGCGGATGATCAGACAGACCAGGATGATCAGCAGCGGCAGGTAGAAGCCGGAGAAGAGCGTGGCGTACCACTCGGGGAAGGCCGCGAAGGTCGCCCCGCCGGCGGTCAGCAGCCACACCTCGTTGCCGTCCCAGACGGGCCCGATCGTGTTGATCAGGACCCGCTTCTCGGTACGGCCGCGGGCGAGCAGCTTGGTGAGGACGCCGACGCCGAAGTCGAATCCCTCCAGGAAGAAGTAGCCGATCCAGAGGACGGCGATGAGTACGAACCAGACGTTGTGGAGTTCCATGCCTCGATCTCCTGAGCCTCAGTACGAGAAGGCCATGGGCCGGTCGGGGTCGCGGTCGTCCCCGCCGATCTTGGTGGGCGGGTTGAGGTCGGCCTCGGTGAGCTCGGGCGGTCCGGCCTTGACGTACTTCACGAGCAGCTTGACCTCGATGACGGCGAGCACGGCGTAGAGCAGCGTGAAGACGATCATCGAGGCGAGGACCTCGCCCTGTGAGGTGCCCGGGGAGACCGCGTCCCTGGTGCGGAGCACGCCGTAGACGACCCAGGGCTGGCGGCCCATCTCGGTGAAGATCCAGCCCCAGGAGTTGGCGATGAGCGGGAAGGCCATGGTCCACAGGGCGACGATCCAGTACCACTGGGTGAACTTGGGGCTGAGCGCCTTGCGCTTGAACAGCACCAGATTCGGCACCTCGTCCTCACCGGTCCGCATCCCCGGCGCCAGCATGAACTTCTTGCGGGTCAGCCAGAGGCCCACCATGCCGATGGCCAGCGAGGCCATGCCGAAGCCGATCATCCAGCGGAAGCCCCAGTACGCGACGGGGATGTTCGGCCGGTAGTCACCGGGGCCGAACTTCTCCTGCTCGGCCTTGTTGATGTCGTTGATGCCCGGGACGTACGAGCTGAAGTCGTCGTTCGCCAGGAAGGACAGCAGTCCCGGGATCTCTATGGCCACCTTGTTGTGACCCTTGTCGACATCGCCGTACGCGAAGATCGAGAACGGCGCAGGGGCCTCACCGTCCCAGAGCGCCTCGGCGGCGGCCATCTTCATGGGCTGCTGCTTGAACATGACCTTGCCGAGCAGGTCACCGCTGATGGCGGTGCCGAGTCCGGCGATGATCAGCGTGATCAGGCCGAGCCGCAGCGAGGTCCGCATGACCGGGACGTGCTTCTTGCGGGCCAGGTGGAAGGCGGAGATACCCACCATGAAGGCGCCGCCGACCAGGAACGCGGCCGTCATGGTGTGGAAGAACTGGGTGAGCGCGGTGTTCTGCGTCAGGACCAGCCAGAAGTCGGTGAGCTCGGCTCGCCCGCGCTCCGCGTTGATCCGGTAGCCGACCGGGTGCTGCATCCAGGAATTGGCCGCCAGGATGAAGTACGCGGAGAGGATCGTGCCGATCGACACCATCCACATGCAGGCCAGGTGGATCCTCTTCGGCAGCTTGTCCCATCCGAAGATCCACAGTCCGATGAACGTGGACTCGAAGAAGAACGCGATCAGCGCCTCGAAGGCCAGCGGCGCACCGAAGATGTCGCCGACGAAGCGGGAGTAGTCGGACCAGTTCATGCCGAACTGGAACTCCTGCACGATGCCGGTGACGACACCCATAGCGATGTTGATCAGGAAGAGCTTGCCCCAGAACTTCGTCGCCCTGAGGTACTTCTCCTTCTCCGTCCGCACCCAGGCTGTCTGGAGGCCGGCGGTGAGCGCGGCGAGGGAGATGGTCAGGGGAACGAAGAGAAAGTGGTAGACGGTGGTGATGCCGAACTGCCATCGCGCCAGAGTCTCGGGCGCTAGAGCTAGGTCCACGTCATCTTCTCCTTACATCGCCGTGGGGACGTCGGCAGTGTGCCCCTTATGTCCCACCCATTACGGGAGGAACGAGACACGCTTGTGAACGCGTTCACATTCACAAGCATTATGGCTCATACGAAATCCGTACGTAAGACCGGGGTACCCCTACTCGAAGGTCACCTCTTCCCCCGACCTTCAACATATTGTTGAATCGGGGCCATGACCCTTCGGATCCGTATCTCCTGGCCCGCCGGACACACCACGGCGACCCTCGACGAAACCCCCACGAGCAAGGCGCTCGCGGGGGCTCTCCCGATCATCTCCACCGCCCGCACCTGGGGCGAGGAGGTCTACTTCGACACTCCGGTCTCCACCGCCGTCGAGGACGACGCACGGCAGGTGGTGGAGCCGGGCACAGTCGCCTTCTGGACCGAGGGCGACGCCCTGGCGCTCCCCTACGGCCCCACCCCGATATCCCGGGGCGACGAATGCCGGCTGGCGAGCCCCTGCAACCTGCTGGGCTCGCTGGACGGCGACCCACGCGTCCTGGCCACCGTCAGGGACGGCGACCCGATCCGCGTCGAGCTCGCCGACGCCTGACCACGCTCGGCCGCTCAGCCGTCCTTACGGAAGCCCTCCGTCGTCTTCAGGAACAGGTCGTTCGCCTCGCTCTCACCGATCGTGACGCGCACGCCCTCACCCGCGAACGGCCGCACCACCACGCCGTGCCGCTCGCACTCCGCCGCGAACTCCACCGTCCGCTCGCCGAGCCGCAGCCAGACGAAATTCGCCTGGGTGTCCGGAACGGTCCACCCCTGGGCCACGAGCCCCGCGTGGACCCGCTCGCGCTCGGCCACCAACGAGCCGACCCGTCCGAGCAGTTCGTCCTCGGCCCGCAGCGAGGCCACCGCCGCGTCCTGCGCCAGCTGACTCACCCCGAACGGCACCGCCGTCTTGCGCAGCGCGGCCGCCACCGGCTCGTGGGCGATCGCGAAGCCGACCCGGAGCCCCGCCAGACCGTACGCCTTGGAGAACGTACGCAGCACGGCGACGTTCGGACGGTCGCGGTACAGCTCGATGCCGTCCGGGATGTCCGCGTCGCGGACGAACTCGCGGTACGCCTCGTCGAGCACCACCAGGACGTCGGAGGGCACCCGGTCCAGGAACCGCTCCAGCTCGGCCCTGCGGACCGCGGTGCCCGTGGGGTTGTTCGGATTGCACACGAAGATCAGCCGGGTCCGGTCCGTGATCGCCTCGGCCATCGCGTCGAGGTCGTGCACCTCGCCGTCGGTCAGCGGCACCTCCACCGGGGTGGCCCCGCTGATCTGCGTGATGATCGGATACGCCTCGAAGGACCGCCAGGCGTACATCACCTCGTCGCCCGGCCCCGCGGTGGCCTGGATCAGCGACTGGGCCACGCCCACCGAGCCCGTACCGGTGGCCAGGTGCCCGAGCGGCACCCCGAAGCGGTCCGAGAGCTCGTTCATCAGGCCGGTGCACGCCATGTCCGGATACCGGTTGAACGTGGAGGCCGCGGTCAGCGCGCTCTCCATCACACCCGGAAGAGGCGGATACGGGTTCTCGTTCGAGGAGAGCTTGAAGGCGACCGGACCGCCCGAAGCGGCCGGCTTGCCCGGCTTGTAGGTGGGGATCCCGTCCAGCACGGCGCGCAGCTTCGGTCCGCCCGCGCCCGCCCCACCCGTACCGCCTGCTCCGGCGGTGTCGCTCACTGCGCTCACTGTGGCCTCCTCGACCGTCCGTACCACCAATGCTCCTCACCTTATGAGGATTCGCCTCCGCTGCGAATGGGCTGTGGACAACCGATGGCGGACGCTGTGGACAACCAGGGGAGCGCGCGCTTGGGTGGCGCGCGCCGGTGGCGGGCGCCGTGGCGCGCGTCGCCCGTAGAGGTGAGTTGAGACCTCTTCGAGACATGGCCCCCTCAGCAGGTCCACACGGGTCGACAACCACAGATCACGCAACAGGACCCATAACTCTCTTATCTTCCAAGGCGATTGACCCTTGTTGATCATGCAGAAACGTGCCTGTCAACGAGTGAATATGCGAGCGTCCCAACCACCCGCCCTCGCCCTACTATCGGCTCGCCATGACAGCAGCAGGGAAGCACCAGGTGAGCCGGGCACAGACCCGGGGAAGCCGGCAGGGGCGGGCGGGCATCCGGGATGTGGCCGCCGCCGCCGGGGTCTCCATCACGACTGTCTCCGACGCGCTCAACGGCAAGGGCCGGCTCCCGGACGCCACCCGCCGCCACGTCCGCGAGGTCGCAGACCGGCTGGGCTATCGCCCATCCGCAGCGGCCCGCACGCTCCGTACCGGCAAGTCGGGCCTCATCGGCCTGACCGTGACGACCTACGGGGATGAACCTTTCACCTTCACCGAATTCGCGTACTTCGCGGAGATGGCCAGAGCCGCCACATCGGCAGCGCTCGCCCGTGGCTATGCCTTGGTCATCCTCCCCGCCACCTCCCGCCATGACGTCTGGTCGAACGTCGCCCTCGACGGCACCGTCGTCATCGACCCCTCCGACCACGACCCGGTCGTCACCGAGCTCGTCCGCCAAGGCCTGCCCGTCGTCTCCGACGGACGCCCCGCCGGCACGCTCCCGGTGACCGCCTGGGTCGACAACGACCACGAAGCCGCCGTCCTCGACCTCCTCGACCACCTCGCCGACGCCGGTGCCCGCCGGATCGGCCTCCTCACCGGCACCACGACCGACACGTACACCCGCCTGTCCACCACCGCGTACCTCAACTGGTGCGAGCGGGTCGGACAGGACCCCGTCTACGAGGCCTATCCGGCGCACGATCCGTGCGCGGGCGCCGTCGCGGCCGACCGGCTGCTCGCCCGCCCCGACCGACCCGACGCCGTCTACGGACTCTTCGACCCCAACGGAACCGATCTGCTGGCGGCAGCCCGCCGCTACGGACTGCGCGTGCCGGAGGATCTGCTGCTGGTCTGCTGCAGCGAGTCGACCGTCTACGCCAACACGGAACCACCCATCACGACCCTCTCGCTCAAACCGCGCCGGATCGGCACGGCCGTCGTCCAGCTCCTCATCGACGCCATCGAAGGGGTCGACACCGACGGACCGGTCGAGCAGGTGATACCGACCGAACTCATCGTCCGGACGTCCTCGCAGAGGCGTTCGCCACGAACGACGGTCAGCCCGCCCCGGTCACCCACGAAGGACTGAGGGTCGGCTTCGGGGCCGTGCCGGGCACAAACTCCGGCCCGGCCCTGCTCCGACCCTGGACCGGACCTTCTCAATTCGGGCGAAACAACCGGTGAACCCGGAGTGGACCCGGATTCACCACCCCTGGTGCGTCACACAGGCGGACCCTCATTCCTATGATGGGCGCACGACACCGCGGACCGCCCCGACCAGGCCGGTCCGCGATGTGCAGGGCATCGCGACGGTGGTGGAGGGGTCGATGACTCAGGGGGCCGGGCAGGAACCCGTGGTGCGCACGGCGACATTGCGTGACTTCCGCGTACCGCCGTACGCCCGGGTGCCCGTACAGGGCCAGTCCCCGGAGCCTCCGGAAGGGCATGCCGTCGTACCCGACGAGCCCTTCCGGCCCGTCGCCGATCCCACCCTCCATCTCGGCCTCGGCCTCGGCCCCGCGGCCCTGGCCGACATCGCGCCCCCGGTCTCGCTCTCCGCGACCGTCGCGGACCACGTCGGGCAGGTGAACCAGGTGAACCAGGTGGGCCACGCCGGTCACCCTGGGAACGCCGGTCAAGCCGGTCACCCCGGTCAAGCCGGTCACCCCGGTCACACCGGTCACACCGGTCACCCCGGGAACGCGTTCCCGGACGACGAGATCCCCGAGGGCTACACCCCCACCGAACGCGACCTCCCGGTGATCAACCGCGGGGACACGGTCCAGGTCCAGGTGGACCCGGCCTCCGCCCCCGCCCCCGCGCCCGCCTCGGTCGGCGAGGGCCCCGGCCCGCTCTACGTGGTGGGTGACGTCCACGGCTACCTCGACGAACTCGTCGCCGCCCTGCGCGAGCAAGGGCTCATCGACGACGACGGCGCCTGGGCCGCGGGCAACGCCCGCCTCTGGTTCCTCGGCGACTTCACCGACCGCGGCCCGGACGGCATCGGCGTCATCGACCTCGTCATGCGCCTGTCCGCGGAGGCCGCCGCCGCCGGCGGGTACTGCAAGGCCCTGATGGGCAACCACGAGCTGCTGCTCATCGGCGCCAAGCGCTTCGCGGACACTCCGGTCAACTCCGGCGCCGGCACCGCCACCTTCCAGGCGGCCTGGCTGCTCAACGGTGGCCAGAAGCACGACATGGACCGCCTCCAGGACGTCCATCTGCAGTGGATGTCCCGGCTCGACGCCGTGGTGGAGGAGGACGGGCATCTGCTGATGCACTCCGACACCACCGCCTACCTCGATTACGGCAGCACCATCGAGGACGTGAACGAGACCGTCCACGAGATCCTCACCCGCAACGACGCGGACGAGGTCTGGGACCTGTTCCGCAAGTTCACCAAGCGCTTCGCCTTCCGCGACGACGCCGGTCCACAGGCCGTCCAGGAGCTGCTCACCACCTACGGCGGCCGTCGCGTCGTGCACGGTCACAGCCCCATCCCGTACCTCCTGGGCCAGGTCGGCACCGAGGACGGCGAGGGCGGCTCGGACCCGGTGGTCGACGGCCCGCACGTCTACGCGGACGGGCTGGCGATCGCCATGGACGGCGGTGTGACCATGGCCGGAAAGCTGCTGGTCGTCCAACTTCCCCTGAACGGCTGACGCATAACGCTGCGCATCCGGGGAAGTCGATTTCAGGAAACCCCCTGTCACCCTGCGCCATAACCGCAATACCATCGGGACATCCGTAGCAGGCTCTCCTCCGTTTCCGCCCAACTGGCCGTATCCCACGGTCAGAACGGCCCTACGGAGCATCGGGGGATGCACATGAACGTGGCTCCGCACCTGCTGACCGAGGATCGATCCGAGTACGAGCGCATCCTCGACGACGCACTGCGCAACGCGTACGCCCATCCCGATCTCGCCGAGATCGGCAAACGGCTCACGGCCGGCCAACTGCGCACGATGGCGCTGAACGCGACAGCGCTGATCACCGCCGCGGCCGCCGTCGAGTACGACCACTTCGTGAAAATACGCGAAGAGGTCCGGTCACCGAGTGGTACGAGCGTGATGGACGCCGTCCTGACGGCGGACGGAGACGGGGCGAGCGGCGGCCCGGGCGCGGGCCTCGTCGCGATCGTCACGGTCCTCGCGCCGGTCCTCGCCGGCCCGGCCGCACTGATATTCCTGCTGGTCGGGGCCGTACTGAAGGTGTTGGCGCCCACGCTCACCTTCGCCGACACCCTGCTGACGGCCGGCTGGTTCTTCGCGGCCGTCGCCGCCGCGGGCCTCTTCTGCGCCGCCGTCGGGCTGCTGCTGACGGCGCTGCGCAACCGCTCCACGGAAGTGGCCGCGAGCGATCCACCCCACAGGGAAGCGGACGACGAGCTGTTCCGCGCCCGCGAGGCCTGGCGCCGCGCCCTGCTGGAACGAGGCATCCTGCCGTTCCTGCGCGACGCCCTGGCCGCGGCAGGACCGGCGGTACCGCCGGCTGTGCCGCCGCCGCGCACGGACCGCATACCGAAGATCGGCTACAGCGGGCCGAACTTCTCCAGCCCGAACGAAGGCTCCGCCGGGACGCGCCCGAGGTATGCGAGCCCCGACTTCAGCAGCCCGGACTTCACCGGCCCGGAATTCGGCGCGTCGGAACGCCGACCGGACTGAGCCGGGAGACCGGTACGGCGCACGGCTCGCACGGACGGACGGCTCGCACGACTCGCACGGACGGACGGCTCGCACGGCTCATACGGACGGACGGCCGCCCCCGGCCGCCCGGCCCCCGGCCCCGGGCCCCCGGGCCCCCGGCCCCCGGCCTCCGGCCTCCGATCAGAGGATCCCGGCTCGCCCCGCTGCCGTGATCCAGGACGGGAACTCGGACAGAAGCCGGTCGTACAGCTCGGCGTCGGGCACCCTGCCGATGTCGTCCACCGCGAAGAACCCCACGTTGTCGACCCGCCGCCCGGCCATGGTGTCGAGGCGTTCCAACACGCCGTAGTGGGAGCGCCCGAGCCCGACGAACTGCCAGAAGATCGGTTCCTCCACCGCCTCGCGCAGCTCGCGTTCGATCTGCGCGTTGCGGTACACGCCCCCGTCGGAGAAGAACAGCACGAGCGTGGGTGCGGCCGCCGGGTTCTCCCGGACGAAGGACCGGATCTGGGCGATCGCCTTCTGCTCCTCGTTCTGGATGCCGATGTCCCGCATGTCGACCTGGCCGGGCGCAAGACCGCTGCGGGGCTTCCGGCTCCGTCGGAAGAGGGCGAGCTCGCCGACCCGTACATGAAGCCGCAGCCAGTCCGGGAGCTCACCAAGGCGCAGGTCCGGCAGCCGCGCGGCGTTCGAGGCGAAGGTCCAGGCCTGCATCTCACCGTCGTCGTCCAACTGCGCGGCAACGGCCGCCATCCGCTCCACGACGTCCGCCACGATGCCCTTGGAGTAGAGGGCGGACATCGAGCCGGAGGCGTCGAGGACGAGGACGACACGGGCGGTGACCCCGGCCGCACCGTGCTTGCGCAGGCTCACCGCCACCAGCTCCTTGCGCAGCGACAGCCGCTTGCGCATGTCGACGGGCAGCCGCTCGACGTCCTTCTCGAAGCGCGGCCCGTCGGCCACGACCGGCGGCGCCTGCCGTACAGCGGCGGGGACAGGAGCGGGAGCAGGAGCAGGGGCGACCGCAGGTGTCGTCGGCGCCGTCGGCTCCTCGTCGACGCTGATCCCGAAGTCGGTGGCGAGACCGGCCAGACCGGAGGCGTACCCCTGCCCGACCGCCCGGAACTTCCACTGCCCCGCCCGCCGGTACAGCTCGCCCCCGATGAAGGCGGTCTCCGACGTCGCCGTCATCTCGAAGCGGGCGACCTCCGCCCCCGTACCGCCGTCGAGCAGCCGTAGTGTCAGCCCGGACATCTGGCCGAACGTCCCGCCGTCCGCCGACGCGCACAGCACCACCCGGTCGACGGCGGGCTCGACCCCGCGCAGATCGACCTCGACGGTGTCGGTGGTCGCACCTGCCTCCTGCCGCTTCCCGAGGTGGCGTACGGACCCGGAGGAGTGGGTCGGTTGGTTGTAGAAGACGAAGTCGCCGTCGTCGCGCACCCGTCCGGCCTGGGTGAGCAGCAGCGCCGAGCCGTCGGCGTCCGGCGCCCCCGCCCCGGCGGCCCAGGAGAGCACGACTCGGACCACGGCCGAGGCGACCGGAACGTTGGCGCCCTTGCTCAGGGAACTCGCAGTCATGCCGCCAGTCTGCCCAGTCCGACGCTCCACGGGAACGACTTCGACAACGGGCCCGCGATCCCCCCGGGTCGCGGGCCTCCCTCGTCGTCGCCGGGCCCCACTCGTCGCCGGGCCCCACTCGTCGCCGGGCCCCACTCGTCGCCGGGCCCCACTCGTCGCCGGGCCCCACTCGTCGCCGGGCCCCACTCGTCGCCTCCGACCGCACTCGCCGTCACGGGCCCCACTCAGCGCCCAAGCCCCACTCGGCGACCGGGCCGAGCCCCGCTCAGCGTGCTCGCCGAGCCCCGCTCGCCGTCGCAGGCCCCGCTCGTGGTCCGAGCCGCGGTCTACTCCGCCATCGGCAGGTACACCCGGTTACCGGAGGCCGCGAACTCCTTGGACTTCTCCGCCATGCCTGCCGCGATCTCGTCCGACTTCAGGTCGCCGCCGTGCTCGCGGCGGATGTCCTGCGAGATCTTCATCGAGCAGAACTTCGGACCGCACATCGAGCAGAAGTGCGCGGTCTTCGCGGGCTCGGCCGGCAGCGTCTCGTCGTGGAACTCACGGGCGGTGTCCGGGTCGAGCGCCAGGTTGAACTGGTCCTCCCAGCGGAACTCGAACCGCGCGTCCGACAGCGCGTCGTCCCACTCCTGCGCCCCCGGGTGCCCCTTCGCCAGGTCCGCCGCGTGCGCCGCGATCTTGTACGTGATGACACCGGTCTTCACGTCGTCGCGGTTGGGCAGGCCCAGGTGCTCCTTGGGCGTGACGTAGCAGAGCATGGCCGTGCCCCACCAGGCGATCATCGCGGCGCCGATGCCCGAGGTGATGTGGTCGTAGGCGGGCGCGACGTCCGTGGTCAGCGGACCGAGGGTGTAGAACGGCGCCTCCTCGCAGATCTCCTGCTGGAGGTCGATGTTCTCCTTGATCTTGTGCATCGGGACGTGGCCCGGGCCCTCGATCATCGTCTGCACGTTATGGCGCTTGGCGATCGTGTTCAGCTCGCCGAGCGTGCGCAGCTCCGCGAACTGGGCCTCGTCGTTGGCGTCGGCGATCGAACCGGGGCGCAGGCCGTCGCCCAGCGAGTACGTGACGTCGTACGTCGCCAGGATCTCGCAGAGCTCCTCGAAGTTCGTGTAGAGGAAGTTCTCCTTGTGGTGCGCGAGGCACCAGGCGGCCATGATCGAGCCGCCGCGCGAGACGATGCCGGTCTTGCGACGGGCGGTCAGCGGGACGTACGGCAGCAGCACGCCGGCGTGCACCGTCATGTAGTCGACGCCCTGCTCGGCCTGCTCGATGACCGTGTCCTTGTAGATCTCCCAGGTCAGCTCCTCGGCCTTGCCGTCGACCTTCTCCAGGGCCTGGTAGAGCGGCACGGTGCCGATCGGCACGGGAGAGTTGCGCAGCACCCACTCGCGCGTGGTGTGGATGTTGCGGCCGGTGGACAGGTCCATGACCGTGTCGGCGCCCCACTTGGTCGCCCACGTCATCTTCTCCACCTCCTCCTCGATGGAGGAGGTGACGGCGGAGTTGCCGATGTTGGCGTTGACCTTCACCAGGAACCGCTTGCCGATGATCATCGGCTCGATCTCCGGGTGGTTCACGTTGGCCGGAAGGACGGCCCGACCTGCCGCGATCTCCTCCCGTACGACCTCGGGCGAGACGTTCTCGCGGATCGCGACGTACTCCATCTCCGGGGTGATCTCGCCCCGGCGGGCGTACGCGAGCTGGGTGACGGCCTGGCCACCGCGGCCCCGGCGGGGCTGGCGCGGACGGCCGGGGAAGACCGCGTCGAGGTTCTTCAGGCCCCCGCGCGGCGAGGTGTGCTTGATGCCGTCGTCCTCGGGGCGGACCGGGCGGCCCGCGTACTCCTCGGTGTCGCCCCGCCCGATGATCCAGTTCTCGCGCAGCGGCGGCAGGCCCCGCCGTACGTCGGTGTCGATGGTGGGGTCGGTGTACGGACCGGACGTGTCGTACAGCGTCACGTCCTTGCCGTTGGTGAGGTGCACCTGCCGGACGGGCACGCGGAGGTCGGGGCGCGAACCCGCGACGTACCCCTTGTGCCAACCCGGCTTGCGCTCGTCCTGGCCGGCGTTCTCGCTGGTGGCAGGCGTGCGTGCATCCTGAATGGTCATGAGACCGATCTCCCTACGCCGGCATTACCCGGTAACAGGTTCGGCGGTCGGCGCAGCCTCTTCCCGTACGTACATCCAGTACGCGCGTACGGTGATCAGCGCCCTCTCAGCCCGGTGCTCCGAGCTCCCGCGTGTGCAAAGGTGCCACCACGCTAGCGTCAATCCGGCCGTGCTGAACAGTGGGCCCCCGCCGTTCTTGCGATGATCGGTCGGTGACTTCCTCGCAGCAGACCCCAGAACCCGACGGTCATGACGGCCACGGCGCGCATGGCGACGCGGGCCATGGGCATGGCCACAGCCACAGCCATGGGCCGGCCGCGCCCGTCTCCCGGCACCTGCGCAGAGTCATCGCCGCTGTCCTGATCCCGTTCGCCACGGCGGTGGTGGTCGGGCTCGTCGTCCTGTGGCCGGGCGGCGCCCCCGAGCACGAGCGCACCGGCGTCGGCTTCGACCGGCAGACGTACCAGGGCAAGGTCGTCTCGGTGGAGCACGTCGACTGCGCGGACGTGAACGCCGCTCAGGTCCCGCCGACCGGTGACACCTCCACGCCCGAGGGGCGCGAGGCGGTCAACGCCCAGCAAGGGGAGTGCGAGAAGGCGACGATCGAGGTCACGAGCGGTCCGGACAAGGGGCGTACGTTCGTCGAGATCGTGCAGCCGGACGCCCCGCGTCAACTGGACGACGGGCAGGGCGTGGTGGTGGCGTACGCGCCGGACGCCCCGCGCGACCTGCAGTACTCGGTGACGGATGTGAACCGCAAGGTTCCGCTGGCGGTGCTCGCCTTGATCTTCGCCGTGGCGGTCGTGCTGGTCGGCCGGATGCGCGGGGTGATGGCGCTGGTCGCGCTCGCGGTGAGCTTCATGATCCTGACCTTCTTCATCCTGCCGGCGATTCTGCAGGGATCGAATCCGCTGGTGGTCGCGGTGGTCGGGTCCAGTGCGATCATGCTGATCGCGCTCTACATGTGCCACGGGCTCTCCGCCAGAACCTCGGTCGCGGTCCTCGGGACGCTCATCTCGCTGATGCTGATCGGGCTGCTGGGCTCGCTCTTCATCGGCTGGGCCTCGCTGAGCGGCAACACGGACGACAACACCGGTCTGATCCACGGCCTCTACCCCGAGATCGACATGTCCGGGCTGCTGCTGGCGGGCATCATCATCGGTTCGCTCGGTGTCCTCGACGACGTGACCGTGACCCAGACCTCGGCGGTGTGGGAGCTGCACCAGGCCGACCCGCGAATGGGGCCGCGTGGGCTCTACCGGGCGGGCATCAGGATCGGCCGCGACCACATCGCGTCCGTGGTGAACACGCTGGTCCTCGCCTACGCCGGTGCGGCCCTGCCGCTGCTGCTGCTCTTCTCGATCGCGCAGAGCAGTGTGGGGACGGTGGCCAACAGCGAACTGGTGGCGGAGGAGATCGTCCGCACGCTGGTGGGGTCGATCGGTCTGGTCGCCTCGGTGCCGGTCACGACCGTGCTCGCCGCGCTCGTCGTCTCGGCGGACCGGCCGGGCGCGCCGGGCGGGCAGGGTGCGCGGGGCGGGCAGGGTGCGCCGGGTGCGCGGGGCTCGTTGGAGAAGCGTTCATCCAGGGGTGGGCGCCGCCGCCGGGCCAAGTGACCGGGCGCCGGGCACATGACCGGGCGGCGCCGACCTGCGCCGAAGAGCCGGTCCCAGTGACCGGGTGGCGCTGCCCCGGCGTCGGAGAACCGGTCCGAGGGACCGGACCCGTGCCGACCTGCGTCGGAGAACCGGTCCGAGGGACCGGGCCTGGGGCCCCCGCAGCCCCGGGACCGGTCCTTCAGCCGGCGTTCTCCTCCGCGAGGATGCGGCCGAGAGCCGCCTCCAGGTTGTCCTCGAAGTCACCCAGGGTCCGCTCCTGACCGAGCGGAACAAGCTTGTCCGTCCGGTCGAGGAAGGCGACCAGCGGCGGAGCGCTGGCCCGGAACAGGGCGCGGTCGCTGCCGACCTGGAGCCGGATGGCGACGTCCGAAAGGTCCTCGGGGTCGGTCGGCGCGATGTGCACATCGCCGTCCCCGCTCGGTCGGTTGATCCCGTCGAGCAGCAGCTCCCGGCCGAACGCCCAGGTCACGGGCGCGTCTCCGGGAAGGTGGAACGTCATCCGCACCGCGTAGGGATCCCGGGACTCGTAACGCAGTTCCACCGGGATCCTGAACGAGAGCTCCTCGGAGACGAGGAAGCTCATCAGGACCTCGGCCTGAACCGACTCTCGCATCATGTACCCCGCAGTCGATGGTGCAGTTGTGTGAACACGGCTGCTGAAAGCTGCAATCAAAACGGCCAGGAATGATCCCCCTGGCCCTCTTGACGCAATCGTGCTGGAAGGCCTAGCAGATCACAAGGAGTGATTTTTCAGATACTGATAGAGAAAGCGAAGGAACTGAGCAGCCTTCCGATCTCGTTGCGTAGCCGATCGACCGCGGGCAGCAACCGTTCTTCCTGGTGAAGGGGGAGGGAAATCGCCATCGCGGCCGCTGTGGACCCCGCCGTGATGGGGATCGCGGCACAAACTGTGCCGAGCGCATATTCCTGACGTTCCACCAGGGGTTCCATTCGCCCCATACCGCCCAAACGATCCAAAAGGGCACTCCGGTTACTCACCGTGTACGGAGTGATGGTTTCCACGGGATGGCGGTCGAGGTGGTCTTGACGGCTTCTCAGATCCAGTTGACTGAGCAGACACTGCCCGATCGCGTGCGCGTGACCCGTCTCGCGGAAGTCGGCCCACTCGTCCACAGCGGGGGCGGCGGGGGTGTCGGCGACGGCGACGAGTTCGATCTCGCCCTCGCGGTAGATCGCGAAGTAGACGGGCACCCCGATCTCGTCCCGCCAGTGCGCGAGTGAGTCCTCGATCTTGGTGCGACGATTCTGCAGAACTCCGCCGCCGGCCAGACGTCCGGCCGCGTCGCCGAAGACGAACACGCCCTTCTCCCGGCGCAGATAGCCCTCGTGTGTCAGGGTGCGGAGCAGGTGGTACGCGGTGGGCAGCGGGAGTCCGGCCTCACGCGCCAGCTGCTTGGCGGGGGCTCCGTCCTCGTGGGAGCCCACGGCCTCCAAGAGTCTCAGCGCCCGCTGCACCGAGCCGATCAACGTGGGAACAGCGGACTGCGTAGCCGTGGCCAAAGGTCACCCCCAGGCATGACGACGGGTGCCGTACACCCGCCCGCGGGGGCCGCCCCCGCGCGCCCGCCGCGGCCTGGGAACCGGTGGGGCCCGGTGGCGGGCCCGCCCGGGACCGGCGGACATCCGCGGATCAGCGCGGAAGGCCGGGCCAGCTTTCCCGGGGGCGGCAGAGATTTTCCACCCTAAGGGCAGCTCCCAGGCCTGACCTTGGATTCCTGCGCCGCGTCCCTCGGCCGGGCTAACGCCCGGCACGCCGGCCCCTACCGGCGGGTAGAGCGTGCTACCAGTCCTCGCGCGAGGTCGACGAGGACATGTACTTCCGCACCACGTAGACCAGTCCGCCGACCAGCGCGACGAAGATCAGCACCTTGAAGAGCAGACCGATCACGAACGTCGCGACGCTGGTGATCAGGCCACCGAAGACGAACAGGGCGATGACGGGTATGGCGACCCACTTCACCCACCAGGGCATCCCCGCGAGGATCTCTCGTACCGCCATCCTGCTGACCTCATCTCCCGAAGCGTCCGTCCTCCCGCGCACTCTGCGCCGGACACCTTCGATGCTAGGCGCGGCGCCTGGGCCGTGGGGGCCCCGAAGCCCTTGCTCTCCCCTGATCCGCCCCCTAGGGGAATTCAGCCCTCCGGCGGCGAGAAGACCACCATGACCCGCAGGTCCTCGGTGATGTGGTGGAACTTGTGGGCCACCCCGGCCGGCACGTAGACGACACTGCCCCGCGCCACCTGCGTCGTCTCCATCCCCACCGTGATCGCGGCCCGCCCGCTGACGACGAAGTACACCTCGTCCTGACCGTGCGGCTGTTGGGGGTCGAGCGAGCCGGCGTCGAGCGCGTACAGACCGACGGACATGTTCCGCTCCCGCAGGAACTGGAGGTACGCACCGTCGTTGGCGGCGCGCTCCGCTTCCAGTTCTTCCAGCCGGAATGCCTTCATGGTGCTTTCGCCCCTGCCCTTGGCCCGATCGTGTCTGCCACGATCAGACACATGATGAATTTCGTAGTCAAGACGCTCGCGAACGCGGGCGCCCTGGGTGTGGCCATCTGGCTGGTCCCCGACATCACGCTCACCGGTGACAGCACCGCCAACAAGGCCTGGACGCTGATCCTCGTCGCCCTGGTTTTCGGGCTGGTGAACTTCTTGGTGAAGCCGATCGTCAAGCTGATCTCGCTTCCGCTGTTCATCCTCACCCTTGGCCTGATCACGCTGGTGATCAACGCCCTGATGCTGCTGCTCACCTCCTGGCTCGCCGATCAGTTCGACCTGAGCTTCCACGTGGAGGGCTTCTGGACCGCCGTTCTCGGCGGACTGATCATCGCCGTCGTCTCCTGGGCGCTCAACGTCCTGCTCCCCGAAGGGGACTGAGTGCGCCCGCACACCGTTGTGGAGTGTCTGAGCATGGTTGAGGCGGCGAGCGCGGGACTGCCGGCCGCCGTACGCGAGAGTGTGGAGGAACGGGCGGTATGAGCACGGACACGTTCGACGGCGCCGAGGAGATCGGCGCCGTCGGCGACGGGACACGGGCGGTACGGGCGGGGCTTCCCGAGCCGGTGAAGTACGAACCGACACTGCCGGGGCCGGTCTTCGCCGCCCACTTCCACCTGCCGGGCGACCCCACCGGCCCCTATACGTACGGGCGGGACGAGAACCCCACCTGGACCCATCTGGAACGAGCCATCGGCGAGCTGGAGGCACCGGGGGAGACGGGCGTCGAGACGCTCGTCTTCGCCTCCGGCATGGCCGCCATCTCCGCCGTGCTGTTCTCGCAGTTGAAGGCCGGTGACGCGGTCGTCATGCCGGCGGACGGCTACCAGGCGCTGCCGCTGCTCCACGAGCAGCTCAGGGCGTACGGGATCGAGGTTCGCACCGCCCCCACCGGCGGCGACGCCCAGCTCTCCGTGCTCGAGGGTGCGCGGCTGCTCTGGATCGAGACGCCCTCCAATCCCGGGCTCGACGTCTGCGACATCCGCCGCCTGGTGCGGGCGGCGCACGACGGCGGCGCGCTGGTCGCCGTGGACAACACCCTGGCCACCCCGCTCGGCCAGCGGCCCCTGGAGCTCGGCGCCGACTTCTCCGTCGCCAGCGACACCAAGGGCATGACCGGGCACGGCGACATCCTCCTGGGCCATGTCAGCTGCCGCGATCCGCGGCGCGCGGCCGAGGTGCGGCGCTGGCGCAAGGTCGTCGGCGCGATCCCCGGCCCCATGGAGGCCTGGCTCGCCCACCGCTCCCTCGCCACGCTGCAACTCCGCATCGACCGTCAGTGCGGCTCCGCGCTGACTCTCGCGGAGGCCCTCGGCAAGCGGAGCGAGGTGACCGGTCTGCGGTACCCCGGGCTGCCGGACGACCCCTCGCACCCGGTGGCGGCGGCGCAGATGCGGCGCTTCGGCCCTGTGGTCTCCTTCGTGCTCCCCGACCAGGACTGGGCCGAGCGGTTCCTCGACGGGCTGCGGATCGTGGACGACGCGACCAGCTTCGGCGGGGTGCGCTCGACCGCGGAGCGGCGCGGGCGGTGGGGCGGCGACGCCGTGCCGGAAGGGTTCATCCGCTTCTCCGTCGGTGCGGAGGACCCCGAGGACCTGATCGCGGATGTGCTGCGCGCTCTCGACGCGGCGGAGGCTGCCGCGGCCCACTGAGCGGCTTCGTAGGGATCGGGGCGCTCCGAGCCTCCCCCCTCATGGCTCGGAACGCCCCTCGGTTCCACGCGCGGAGACCGCCTGAACAAGGCTAGTTGACTCTGCGTCAGTGTCCAATCACGGTAACGACAGAGGCCTATCGACTTATTTATAGTTGGACGGGTCCTGAGGCGCCGTCAGCCGACCGCCTGAGTCGAACGGCCGCACCGGCCGGGAGGGGGCGGACATGGACCTCGCCCTGCTGCGCACCTTCGTCACGGTGCACCGGGCCGGCTCGTTCACCCGCGCGGCAGCCCTGCTCGGACTCTCCCAGCCCGCGGTCACCAGCCAGATCCGGACCCTGGAACGACAGCTGGGGCGCCCTCTGTTCCTCAGACAGGCCCGTGGGGTCACCCCCACCACCATCGGTGACGAGCTCGCCCACCGCGCCGCCCCGCATCTCGACGCCCTCGTGGAGATCGCCGAAACGGGTCTGGACGAGGAGAACGGGGTACGCACCCTCCATCTCGCCGGGCCTCCCGAGTTCACCTCGGCGCGCGCCCTGCCCGCCCTCACGCCGCTGATCTCCCAGGGGCTCGCCGTGCGGGCCGCCTTCCCCGCCACGACGGAGGAGATCCTCGACGGGCTCGCCGCGGGCCACCACGATCTGGCCATCGCCACCACCCGCCCGCGCGGCGGGCTCTTCGGCTCCACGCCCCTCTGCGACGAGGAGCACGTGCTGGTCGCCGCGCCGCGCTGGGCCGCCCGGCTGGCCCCCGACGTGCTGCTGCGCAAGGACGCCGTGGTTCTGGAACAGCTGCCGGTGGTGGAGGTCCACGAGTCGCTGCCCTTCGTCTCCCGCTACTGGGCGGCCGTCTTCGAGACGAAGCCGGCCGCGGCCGCCACCGTCGTGGCACCCGACCTGCGGGCCGTCCTGGAATCCGCCGCCGCCGGAGCGGGCCTCGCGGTCCTGCCCCGTTATCTGTGCGAGGACGCCCTGGAGCAAGGCCGCCTGGTGGCTCTGCTCGATCCGCCGGTGCCCCCGCTACGGACCTACTTCCTGGTCGTCCGCACCGGAACGCTGGCGCTGCCGCACCTCGCGAGGGCCCACGAGTGGCTCCTGCGAGCCTCCGGGGCCTGGTGAGTTTCAGGACAGCCGTGGCGGGCCATTTTCTTCCCATGACCGAACGTCCTGTGGTCAAGCGCACCGCACGCGCCATCCTGCTCGATGGAAACGACCTCATCCTCATCAAGCGCACGAAGCCGGGGGTCGATCCCTACTGGGTGACGCCCGGTGGCGGCGTCGAGCCCTCCGACACGACCGTCGTAGAGGCCCTGCACCGCGAGGTGGACGAGGAGCTCGGCGCCAAGATCACCGATGTGGTCCCCTGCTTCGTCGACACCGTCGAGCACATCGTCGACGGCGGTGTGTCGGGGGTAAAGGTCCAGCACTTCTTCGTCTGCCGGCTCGAATCGATAGACCTCTCGCTTCGGCACGGCCCGGAGATCGAGGAACCGGTGGGTGAGTACGAGGTCGTCCGGGTGCCGTTCACCCGGATCGGCATCGCCGCCGTCCACCTCGTACCGCTCTCCCTGCGTCACTACCTGGACGGCAACATCGAGGGGGTCCGCGCGATGCACGCCCCCGACCTCGGCTGAAGCCTCTCGCGAGTAAGGCCCACGACATCCGCTGGGGGGTGTCTTGTGGATCGAGCCCGCCACGATCCACACGACACCCCCTAGGACGCGAGGTCCGCCAGGAAGTCGTGGCGGATCCGCTCCGCCGGGATCCCGATCCCCCGCAGGGTGTCCACCCCGCGCCGGATCATGCCGGGCGGCCCGGACAGATAGGCCTCGTACTCGTTCCACGGGCCGTACCGACGCACGGCGTCCGGCAGCTGCCCCTGGTCCTCGGTGACCGGCCGCACCGACAGCCAGGGGTACGTCTGCTGGAGCCGCATCATCGTGTCGATGTCGTACAGGTCGTGGTCGCTGCGCGCCCCGTAGAACACCTCCACACGGCGCCGGTCTCCGTGCTCGGCGACGTCCTCGACCAGCGCCCTGATGGGGGCTATGCCGGTGCCACCGCCCAGACAGAGCAGCCCGTTGTCCGTCGAGTGGTCGACGGTCATCGACCCGGCGGGCGGCCCGAGGCGCAGGACGTCACCGGGTCGGGCGTGGTGCACCAGGGCGTTCGAGACCCAGCCGGCCGGGACCGCCTTCACGTGGAGGGAGAGCAGCCCGTCCGGCCGTGGCGCCGAGGCGAAGGAGTAGTGCCGCCAGATGCGCGGCCACCAGGGGGTCTCCAGCGTCGTGTACTGCCCGGCGAGGAAGGGGTACGGCTGGTCGGGGCGGAGGGTGATCACCGCGATGTCCGACGTGCGCAGATCGTGCGAGACCACCTCTGCGTGCCACCAGGGGGGCGCGTGAAGCTCGCTCTCGGCCGCCGCGTCGATCATGATCTGCGAGATCGTGGTGTACGTCCGCACCCATGCGGCCTGCGTCTCCTCGTCCCAGGTCAGGACGGCGTACCGAACCAGCGCGCCGATCAGCGCCTCACCCACCGCCGGATAGTGGGTCGCGTGCGTGCCGTACTTGCGGTGCCCGCGGCCCAGGTTCTGCAGGTACTCGGTGAGGACGGGGGCGTTGTCCATGTGCTCGGCCGCCGTCAGCAGCGCCTTGAGGAGACGGTCACGCTGGGCGTCCATGGCCGCGGGGAACATCGCGCGCAGCTCGGGATGGCGGACGAAGAGCAACGCGTAGAAGTACGAGGTCACCTTGTCGGCGACGGGTGCGATCTCGGCCAGGGTGCGGCGGATGAGGATCGCGTCGGTGGAGGGGCCCGGGGCTATCCGGGGCGGTGCCTCGCCGTCGTCGTGCACGGCCTCTTCCATCGTGTGCCTCGCCTCACGCCTGCGGCTCTTGTCGCCGCAGCTTGGCAGTTTCGACCCCCGGTTCGGACAGAAAGTGGAATTCTCGGGCATTCACCCCGTGACTGAGGCTAGGCTGCGCTCTTTCGGACCAGGTCGTACGCCTCTCGCAGGTCGCCCCCGGTGTAGGCATGGCGCGAGAGCCCGGCCAGGTGATGGTCGGCGTTGACCGCCACGTTGAGCGGAACGGCGGCGAAGAGCTGCGCGTCGGACATCGAGTCGCCGTACGCCACACAGTCCTCCCACCCCACTCCGAACTCCCCGCAGAGCTGGCGTGCGATGCGCACCTTCGCCGCAGCATCAAGAATGCTCGGCCGGTGGATGGGCTGGGTGAACGGCACCGACGGCCAGCCGGAGCCGTGGGCCGCATCAGCGCCCCAGTCGAGGAGTCGCTCGACGAAGAAGTCCGGCGACAGGGAGATGACGGCGCACCGCCCGCCCTCTTCGTGGATGTCCGCCCAGACCTCGCGAATGCCCGCCAGCCAGGGAGCACCCTCGAAGGCAGCCGTGACCTGCTCCGGCGTGAGCGCGGACCAGAGTGCGTGGGCCTGGACCGCGAACTCATCGGGCGTCATCCCGTCCAGCAGGAAGCCCCTCTCCAAGGCGGCGATCTCCTCGGAGAGCCCGAGCTGCCGCGAGATCTCCACCGCGGCCGCCGACCCACGGATGAGCGTCCCGTCGAGATCAAAGAGATGGAGCCTGCCCCGGCCCAGGGAACTCGTCATGTACGCCGAGGTTAGTACGTGCGGTTACTCCCGCCGTCAGACGCGGGACGAGGGGGCGGGACGGCACGGTGTTTCACGTGAAACATCTCCAGCGGCCCGCCCGGCGGGCCCTCCTCGTCGTCCATGTCGCCGTCTCCGTGTCATGGCTCGGGCTCAGCGTGGGCCTGCTGGCGCTCGGCATCACGGCCTACACCACGGGCGACCTCTCGCTCACCGAAGCCGCCTACCGAGCGATGAAGGTGTTCGCGGACTGGCTGCTCGCCCCGGTAGCCGTGGTGACCCTGGCGAGCGGGCTGGTGCTCTCCCTGGGCACTCCCTGGGGGCTGGCCCGACACCGCTGGGTCTGGACCAAGTTCTGGATCACTTTGGCCACCGCGGCAGCGACCGTGTTCGCTCTGCGCCCGGAGATCGAGCACGCGGCGGCGGCCGGGACACCGGACCCCAGCCTGGTGGTGGCCCCGACCGTCTCCATGGTGGCCTATCTCTTCATGACCGCCATCTCGGTGCTGAAGCCCTGGGGGCTGACGCGCCGGGGGCGGCGTCTACGGCTCTCGGCCAGTTCCCGCAAACCGCTGGACGGATGATCACCGTGTCCGACAGCCTGAGCGCCATGCCTACGTCGCTCACCCCGCTCGACCAGCTCCCCATCCGGATCCTCACCCCCGAGGACCTCATCGCCTGCGCCGACCTCTCGGAGAACCGGGGCTGGCTGCGCGAGGAGCACAAGTGGAACCTCCTGCTGACTGCGGGGACGGGCTACGGCATCGACGACCCGGACGGCAAGGGGCTCGTGGCGGCGAGCGTGGTCACCTCGTACGGACCCGAGCTCGCCGCGATCGGCATGGTGCTGGTCGCCGACCGGTACGCCCGCCGCGGAGTGGGCCGCCGACTGATGCGCCACGTGCTGTCGGAGATGGGGGACACCCCGCTCACGCTGCACGCGACCCCGAACGGGAAGCCGCTCTACGAGCAGCTGGGTTTCGTGCAGTCGGGCCGCGCCGAAATGCTCCGCGGCCAGTTCACCGGGGCAGTGGCGGCGCCGGACGTTGCGACGCGCGCCGCCACCGCCGACGACCTTCAGACGATCCTCGCCCTGGACACCGAGATCTTCGGCCTGGACCGCACCCCTATGCTCACCCGGTTGCCGGCCTTCGCGGACCAGCTCCGCGTCGCCGAGGCGGACGGCGAGGTCATCGGCTTCGCGGCGGCATGGCCGAACATGGACACGCATGTCATCGGCCCGCTGATCGCGCGTGACACGGCCACCGCCCAGGCCCTCGTCGCCTCCCTGGCCGCCGCCACGGACCGCCCGCTCCGCACGGACATCGACGTACGGCACGAGACCCTGATCGGCTGGCTCAAGGCGAACGGACTCGGCCCGATCGCGTTCAACGCGGTCATGGTGCGCTCGGTGCCCGACCTCCCCGGCGACTGGAGCCGCCGGTTCGCTCCTCTCACCGTCGCGGCGGGATGAAGCCCGAGTAATTGCACACGCGGGTTTTTTCATTCTTCGTCTACCCTGGGAGCAGCCGCTCCGGACCGAGGAGAGACACATGACCGCGACCGACCCCGCCCTCACCGCCCTCTCCCAGGGTTGGTGCGCCCTTTCGCTGCTCCACGGCAGGATCGAATCCCACATCGAGCGCGCGCTGGAGTCCCGGCACGGACTGAGCGTGCGCGAGTACTCCCTGCTCGATGTGCTCAGCCGCCAGCACAGCGGTCCCGGCGGGCACCTTCAGATGAAGCAGGTCGCGGACGCCGTCGTGCTCAGCCAGAGCGCCACCACGCGCCTGGTGACCCGGCTCGAGGACCGCGGTCTCCTCACCCGCTACCTCTGCGCCACCGACCGTCGGGGCATCTACACCGATGTCACCGAGGCCGGCATGCAGCTGCTCGCGGAGGCCCGTCCCACCAACGACGGGGCCCTGCGCGAGGCGCTCGACGAAGCGGCGAAGAACCCCGAGCTGGCTCCCCTGGTCCGCGTCGTCGAAGGCCTTCACGTTCCCGCCTGACCGGTACCGGTGGCGAAGGCCATCCCGCTCCCGTCGGACCGGTGCCGGACCGCCACCCGTTCACCCGGCCCCGACGCGAGGCGTACTCTGCGCCTCATGAGCGATCTTGAGATACGGCGCGCCACAGCCGCGGATCTGCCGGACATCGTCGCGATGCTCGCCGACGATCTGCTGGGCGCCCAGCGAGAGTCCCCCGACGACCTCACGCCGTACGCCACCGCCTTCCAGCGGCTGGCCCAGGACCCTCAGCAGCATCTGATGGTGGCCGTGCGTGGTGACACGGTGGTCGGCACGCTTCAGCTCACCGTCATCCCCGGGCTCTCCCGCCGGGGCTCCACACGGTCGCTCATCGAAGGCGTGCGCATCCCCGCGCAGGAGCGGGGCAGCGGCCTGGGAACGCGGCTCATCGAGTGGGCCATCGAGGAGTCCCGCCGTCAGCACTGCCAACTCGTCCAGCTGACCTCCGACGCCACACGCACCGACGCCCACCGCTTCTACGAACGCCTTGGGTTCGAGGCGTCCCACCTGGGCTTCAAGATGAACCTCTGACCGTTTCACGTGAAACATCCGGCTCAGAGGCCGCGCCACCCGGCTTCGTCCACTCCACCCGGCACAGCATCGCCCTGCTCGTACGGCTCCCGGGTGAAGACGAAGGAGCCGAGGTCGAGATGGCTCACCGAGCCGTCCGGGCGCCGCACGGCCCGGAGGTTCTCTCCCAGGTAGTAGCCGTTGAGCCCGACCCAGCCGCCGTCGGGCAGGGCTCGGAACGTCGCCCGTCGCCCAGGGCCGCGCAGCGGTTCGAGGGTCACACCCCGGTCCGGGCCGAGGCGCAGCCCGAACACGTAGGTCCCCCAGTACCAGGGGCCGGTCAGCTCCAGCAGCTCCTGGTCCACCTCGGCCTCGGGAAGCGGCCGCCAGGGCTCGGGGAAGCGGGGCTCGGCCTCCGCGACGATCTGCACGAGCTCGCCGGCCAGTGCCGCCATCTGTGGCCCGGACGTGGCGTTGGCGAGCGTGACCGCGGCGACCCCGTCCTCGACGCTCACCCAGAGGCAGGCCACGAAGCCCGGCAGCGACCCGGTGTGACCGATCAGCATCCGGTCGTCCCAGCGCAGCAGCTGAACCCCCAGCCCGTACCCGCCTTCCCGGTCACCGGCGCCGGGCGCCACGGCAGGCGTACGCATCTCCTCGACCGAGGCAGCGCAGAGGACCCGGTCGTCGCCCTGGGCGAGAAATCCGGCGAACCGGCAGAGGTCCTCGGCGGTCGACCACAGCTGCCCGGCCGGCGCCATCAGCCCGAGGTCCTCGGAGGGCTCGGGAAGCATCACATCGGCCCACGGGTGGACAGCCCAGCCACCGGCGTGCGGCGCGACCGGCTGCGCGCTCGTCCGCGCCAGGCCCAGCGGCTCCAGGATCTCGCTGCGCAGCGCCTCCTCCCAGGAGACCCCACGCATCGCCTCTACGAGCGAACCGAGCAACGTGTACCCGGGGTTGGAGTAGTGGAAGCGCCGCCCGACCGCGTGACGGAGCGGCTCCTCACCGAGCACGTCGGCCAACTCGGGCCGTACGGTCCCGGGTGTGCGCTCCCACCACGGAGCCGGGGCCTCGGCCGCAAGCCCGGCGCTGTGGCCGAGGAGTTGGGCGATGGTCACCTCACCGACACCCGTTCCCGAAAGGTGCTTCTCCAGCGGGTCGTTGAGGTCCAGCAGTCCCTCGTCACGGAGGCGCATCACCAGGACGGCGGTGAACACCTTGGTGAGGGAACCGATCCGGTACTGGGTGTCGCCGTCCGGGTCATGCCCGTCCACACAGCTACGGGATCCGCTCCACACCATCTTCCCGTCGCGGACCACGGCCCCGACGAGCGAGGGCGAGCGCCCCTCGGACTGGGCGACGGCGACACGGTGCAGCAGGGCCCGTTCGGTACTGGGAAGCAGCGCTTCGAAGGGTGAGGAGGTCATGGACCGATCCAACGCCGCCTGCGGGCGGGAGTCGACCACATTTCCCGTCGGATGTTCGCGTGGCGATACGCGTGTTCGGTGTGAAGGCAACGCCGTCGGCCAGCGCCGCAAGGCCCGAACGACTGCCGAAGCGTCCCAGCACCCCATCCCAAGCAGCGGCGTTCCCGCAGGTCAGACCCGCCTCAGCATCCCAGCGTCCCTGATGCTCCGCCGCCGCTTGCCGGCACCTTCCTGGAACGGCTTCTCTGTTGCCGAGCCGGACGGAACGCCGACCGGCCGCACCACTTCGTCAGTTACCGCACGGGGGAATCCCATGAAGCTCACGCACACCGCCAAGACCTTCCTCACCGGCCTCACGCTCGTCAGCGCCCTCGCTCTGACCGCCTGCAGCGGTGACACCACCGGCCCGAGCGCGACGCCCACCGGCTCGGCCTCCAGCGCCACGGGAGGCGGCACCAGCAGCCCGGACAAGACCTCCAGCGGCGGCGGCGGCGGCAGCACGCCGGGCAGCACCACCGCGGGCAACAGCGTCGGCGCCAACGGAAGCGGCCAGGGCAAAAGCGGGGGCACGTCGGGAGGCGAAGGTACCGCAGCCGGCAACGGCGGGAACTCGGGAAAGTCGATCGGTATCTGCCGCACCGACGAGCTGGAGATCAGCGCCGTCGACAACACGATCGACGCCTCGGAGGGCATCGTCACCGTCCAGCTCAAGAACGGTGGCGGCCGTGACTGCATCATCCACGGCTTCGCCGGGGTGGACCTGAAGACAGCCGCGGGCGACACCCTGTCCGTCACCCGCAACAGCGAGAAGCCGGTGCGCGCCGTCATCAAGGACGGCGAGTCCGCCGCCTTCAACATCACGTTCCCGGTCAACAACTCCGGCGGCTCCGGCGTGCGCGTGGCCAAGATCCTCGTCACCCCGCCGAACGAGACCAAGACCGTCACCCTGGACTGGCCCGCCGGCACCCTGCCGGTCGAGAACCCGGACTCCCCCGGCCTCCCGCTCCAGATCAACCCGGCCGGCAAGGTCGGCTAGGCCCTCGCACGCCCCCTGTGGCCGGGAACACTCCGGCGACAGGGGTGTAGGGTCTCGCTTTCGTTGTCATATGGCGACGCTGTGACCTGCGGGTCTTGGCGGTGTCTCACGCGGGTTGGCACAGGTTCTGTCTCACGGACATGTCATTTCCTCGAAGCCATCCTGGCTCGCCGGCTCACAGCCGGGTTCTCTCCAATGTCACCCAAAGAGCAGTTCGACGTTCGAGTCGACGCAGATGTTCAACACGATCACGAGCTGTCGGGCGTCCTCGATGTGCCGCGAGACAGTGGGGCCGCCTTCCACGGTCTCCCACTCCGTGATGATCTCGGCCAGCCGGGGCAGGACCCTGGCGCAGTCGGCGGCGGATAGATCACCGGAATCGTCAGGATGGTCCAGCAGGGACTCAAGCGTCGATGAGATCTCGCTCCATTGCCGGTCCCCGCCGAAACCCCACATGTCCGGCAGCGTGAACCCCTCAGCCTGCGCCAAGCGCTGGCGGAAGGCGCTGAAACCCGAGTAGGACCAGCTGATGTCCGGGCTGGTGAGGTCACCGTCCCCAGGGAACAGGCACAATCCCACGAAGCCTCCTCGATCGAGACTTCATGATCGAGCTGGCAGGGCGGGTGCGGCAAGTGACTATCCGCCCCGAGCGAGCAATCACGACGGCAGGGCTGCGATCTGCCGACGGGCTGAGTCCCAGACCTCCTCGAACTGGTCAGAGGTCAGCTCCTCCGGATCGTGGCCTTCCCATTCAGAGACGGGCAGTTCTGCTGTGATCCCGAACCTGTTGTCGTACTCGTCGAGGCGGCCTGCGTCGCGGGCCTGCTGGCATTCGGCGAGGGAGGCGGCTGCGATCGGGATCAGCTCAGGCCCTTCGAGCTCGATCTGCCGGGTCACCCAACCTTCGGCGTCGACCTCGAAGTAGAACCAGACGTCTTCCTCGTCCCAGTAGCAGCACATCCATGTCGTCACCAGCACATGATGACAACATGCCCTGTCTGCTCGCCGGGGCAATGTCAGAGCCGTGTTGGAGGATCACGCCATGCTGATTACGACTGATGAGGCGGGCCGCGTGGTGAAGAAGCCCTCGAAGCCAGCGATAGGCAGGATGCTGGCCAACCTCCAACGCGGTAACGCGCATCTGATTCTGGAGCGCGTGGAGGAGGGCACGGAAGGCAGCTGGTATGTCCAGGTGTTGCTGCGTGACGACAACACGTACCAACTCGAATTCCGGGACGGCGTGGCAGCCGAGCACTATCAGACGCGGACCGTGTCCCAGGAGAAGGTCTTGTCCGCGATGCTCGGCTGGGCGGCCGGCATGGCCGACTGGAAGGTCGACTTCATATGGAACAACATCGGCTCGCAGTTCGAGGCGGATGACGCTCAACATCAGGGCTGACATGACCTGGTGCTGACGACTGCTCACGACGACGGCGAATTCCTCAGACACGTGTCAGAGTGCAGCGAGCTCGACATCTTGTCCGACGGAGCTCATCGTCCGTCTTCATCATCGAAATCGTAGGGCGGAATAGTCCATCGCATCACTGCCTGACTGGCCTCGTCCGCTTCGAGCGTGACGGGGTAGACCTGGCCGGCGAGTCGTTCACCGCGGTGTCTCATCGAGTGATCTCCCTGGTCCCAGTCGATGCCGAGCACCTGACAGCCGCCGATCTCGATCGCACCGAGGTGGAGCGGATGGTGCCACCCTGCCCGTCTGAACCGGTAGAAGTCGGTGTGAGTATCGAGCGAGACTGCGACACCCTTGCCTTGGAGACCACCTCGCCACGTGGTGAGTTCGGCAGCGAGCGTCTCTGCTTCGACCAGGGGCATATCGAGCCATCCATGCGGTCCGTCATGCCGATGCTTTGCGATCGGCTCGCCGCCGAATTGAGCGTGCGCGTCGTCCTTGTAACGGCCCCAGTAGGTGACGTCGGCGAGCCCATCGGCTGGCTCGCTGTCCATCCCTGTCCACGCGTCGAGCCCCGAGGCGTCGCCGAGCACCATGCCGCACCGGTCGACGGGCAGGTCTCCAAGCCGGATAAGCGTTGCTCGGTCGGCAGTCTCGGGCCACGGCAGACCGAGGTCGACTTCCAGCATCGCGATCGTCGGCTCGTCGTCGAACGGCGACGGAGAGGTAGTCGCCCGCACCCTCAGTGGCTGATCGTCGACCACAGGGACTGCGACCGCCTCACACAGCCACTCATGGACATGACCTCCCCCCGATGCCGCCAATGTCCTGGCACGTTCAGACAAGGGCTGACCCAGTTCCCGCCAGTAGTCGATCCACCCGGCCATCCCCAGCACGAGCACGCCGGAGGGTGCGGTCACGAGACCCTACAGGGGGCGCCGTTACGTCTGCGCCATGTCCACGAAGCGGGAGTAGTGGCCCTGGAAGGCCACGGTGATCGTCGCCGTCGGGCCGTTTCGGTGCTTGCCCACGATGATGTCGGCCTCGCCCGCGCGGGGTGACTCCTTCTCGTAGGCGTCCTCACGGTGCAGCAGGATGACCATGTCCGCGTCCTGCTCGATCGAGCCGGACTCACGCAGGTCGGAGACCATCGGCTTCTTGTCGGTGCGCTGCTCGGGGCCACGGTTCAGCTGGGAGAGCGCGATCACCGGCAGTTCGAGCTCCTTGGCCAGGAGCTTGAGGTTTCGCGACATGTCCGAGACTTCCTGCTGGCGGCTCTCCTGCCGCTTGGAGCCACCCGACTGCATCAGCTGCAGATAGTCGATGACCACGAGCTTGAGCCCGGCGCGCTGCTTCAGCCGACGGCACTTGGCGCGGATCTCCATCATTGACAGGTTCGGGGAGTCGTCGATGTACAGCGGTGCCTGGGAGACGTCCGGCATCCGGCGCGCCAGCCGGGTCCAGTCCTCGTCGGTCATGGTGCCGGAGCGCATGTGGTGCAGCGCGACCCGGGCCTCTGCCGAGAGCAGGCGCATCGCGATCTCGTTGCGGCCCATTTCGAGGGAGAAGATGACGCTGGGGAGGTTGTGCTTGATGGAGCAGGCCCGCGCGAAGTCCAGGGCGAGCGTCGACTTACCCATGGCGGGACGGGCCGCGATGATGATCATCTGGCCCGGGTGCAGACCGTTGGTGAGCTGGTCGAGATCGGTGAAGCCGGTCGGCACACCGGTCATCTCGCCGCTGCGGGAGCCGATCGCCTCGATCTCGTCGAGCGCACCCTCCATGATGTCGCCGAGCGGGAGGTAGTCCTCGGTCGTGCGCTGTTCGGTGACCGCGTAGATCTCGGCCTGCGCCGAGTTCACGATCTCGTCGACATCGCCGTCGGCCGCGTATCCCATCTGCGTGATCTTGGTGCCGGCCTCCACGAGGCGGCGCAGCACGGCCCGCTCATGGACGATCTCCGCGTAGTACGCCGCGTTGGCCGCGGTCGGTACCGACTGGACGAGCGTGTGCAGATACGAGGCGCCGCCGACGCGGGTGATCTCGCCGCGCTTGGTGAGCTCCGCGCCGACCGTGATCGGGTCGGCCGGCTCGCCCTTCGCGTACAGGTCGAGGATGGCCGCGTAGACCGTCTCGTGGGCGGGCTTGTAGAAGTCGTGGCCCTTGATGATCTCCACGACGTCCGCGATGGCGTCCTTGGAGAGCAACATGCCGCCGAGCACGGACTGCTCGGCGTCGAGATCCTGCGGGGGCACCCGCTCGAAACCGGACAGGCCGCTGTCCCACGGCCCGCCGTCGCTGCCGCGGTCGTGCTGGTCCTCGCGGCCCCGTCCCCGCCCACGACCCTCACCGCGGGGGCGCGCGACGGGCAGTCGGTCGCTCGGTCCGCTGTCGGTCCAGGGGTCGTCCAAGGGCTCGGGAATGCTCACCCAGCCACCTCCTCCCGTCCGCTCCGCGGACCTCGCCGTGCCACTCTTTCTTACGCCACGGCTCGGACAAACAAGAGGCTTTGACTCCGCTTCTGGCGCGTCGGGCGCCGGACCACGGTAGGCCCGCGGGCACCGTCAGCCAATCTGGTTATCCACAGGGCCTGTGGGTGAAGGACCAGATGCTGTGGAGAACCCCGCCGATCCTGTGCACGGACCGGGGGACAGTCATGTGGACAAACTCATAGCGGACCCCGCAGCACCACCCTGACCTGCATGTCTTCCATCCACCGGCTGTGGGGGAGAAAAACTTTTCCCTCCGGACCAAGATCAGAACAAACGGCGCACACCCGAGGTTCCACAGGGGAGCAATGTAAGGACCTCAGACACATTGCATCTCTTACCTGTGGAAGATTAGATTTGACCCATGACCCAGGCTCCCCCGACCCCCAAGGCCGTCCGTCGGCAGCACGACCGCGAGATCGTCTCCCTCGCGCTGCCGGCCTTCGGCGCACTCGTCGCCGAGCCCCTCTTCCTGATGGTCGACAGTGCCATTGTCGGCCATCTCGGCACCCCTCAGCTCGCCGGTCTCGCCATCGCCGCAGCGCTGCTCACGACGGCGGTCAGCGTCTTCGTGTTCCTCGCCTACGCGACCACGGCCGCTGTCGCCCGTCGCGTGGGAGCCGGTGACCTCAAGGCGGCCATCCGCCAGGGCATGGACGGCATCTGGCTCGCGCTCCTTCTCGGAGCAGCCGTGGTCGCCGCCACGCTGCCCACCGCACCCTGGCTGGTCGACCTCTTCGGAGCCTCCGACACAGCGGCCCCCTACGCCACCACGTACCTGCGGATCTCCATCCTGGGCATCCCCGCCATGCTCGTGGTCCTGGCCGCCACCGGCGTCCTGCGAGGCCTCCAGGACACCCGTACACCGCTCTACGTCGCCATCGGCGGCTTCACGGCCAACGCGCTGCTCAATGTGGGCTTCGTCTACGGCGCCGGAATGGGCATCGCCGGCTCGGCCTGGGGAACGGTCATCGCGCAGTTCGCCATGGCTGCCGTGTACCTCGTCGTGGTCGTCAGGGGCGCACGGCGCCACGGCGCCTCCCTGCGCCCCGACGCGGCCGGCATACGGGCCAGTGCCCACGCGGGCGTCCCTCTGCTCGTCCGTACGCTCTCCCTGCGCGCGGTCCTGATGATCGCCACCGCCGTCGCGGCCCGCATGGGCGATGCCGAGGTGGCCGCCCACCAGATCATCCTGTCCCTGTGGAGCCTGATGGCCTTCGCCCTCGACGCGATCGCGATCGCCGGTCAGGCCATCATCGGGCGATACCTCGGCGCCGACGACGCCGGGGGCGCCAAGCAGGTCTGCCGCCGCATGGTCCAGTGGGGCGTGCTGTCCGGAATCGTTCTGGGCGCACTCCTCGTCGTGGCCCGCCCCCTCTTCGTCCCGCTCTTCACCGGCGACACGACGGTTCAGGACACCCTGCTCCCGGCGCTGCTTGTCGTCGCGGTCTCCCAGCCGATCGCCGGAGTGGTCTTCGTCCTCGACGGTGTCCTCATGGGTGCGGGCGACGGCCCGTATCTGGCGTGGGCCATGCTCCTCACCCTGGCCGTCTTCGCTCCGGTCGCCCTCCTGGTCCCCACGCTCGGCGGCGGGCTCACGGCGCTCTGGTGGGCGATGACGCTGATGATGACCGTCCGGCTGGTGACCCTCTGGCTGAGGTCGCGTTCCGGCCGCTGGATCGTCACCGGCGCCACGCGCTGAATGTTTCACGTGAAACGGCGGAAGGGCCGCACCCCGAGGGGTGCGGCCCTTCCGTACTGCTGAGAGCAGCGTTACGCGGCGACAACCTCGACGCCGAGCTTCGCGGCAACCTCGGGGTGCAGACGCACGGACACCTGGTGCGAGCCCAGGGTCTTGATCGGCGAACCGAGCTCGACGCGACGCTTGTCGACGTCGGGGCCACCCGCGGACTTGATCGCCGTGGCGATGTCGGCCGGGGTCACGGAGCCGAAGAGGCGGCCGGCGTCGCCGGAGCGAACGGCCAGACGCACCTTCACGCCCTCGAGCTGGGCCTTGATCTCGTTGGCCTGCTCGATGGTCGCGATCTCGTGGATCTTGCGGGCGCGGCGGATCTGCGCCACGTCCTTCTCGCCACCCTTGGTCCAGCGGATCGCGAAACCACGCGGGACCAGGTAGTTGCGAGCGTAACCGTCCTTGACGTCGACGACATCGCCGGCGGCACCGAGGCCAGAGACCTCGTGGGTGAGGATGATCTTCATTTTTCGGTCACCCTTCCCTTATCGCGCGGTGGACGTGTAGGGCAGCAGCGCCATCTCACGGCTGTTCTTCACGGCCGTGGCGACGTCACGCTGGTGCTGCGTGCAGTTGCCGGTCACGCGGCGGGCACGGATCTTGCCACGGTCGGAAATGAACTTCCGCAGCATGTTCGTGTCCTTGTAGTCCACGTACGCGGTCTTGTCCTTGCAGAACGCGCAGACCTTCTTCTTAGGCTTGCGCACAGGCGGCTTCGCCATGGTGTTTCTCCTGTGTGATCAAGAAGTTTGGGTACGAGCCGTCTTCCAGGGGAGTGCCCTAGAAGGGGGGCTCGTCCGAGTAGCCGCCGCCGCTGGAGTTTCCACCCCAGCTGCCTCCGCCGCCCTGCTGCTGGCCGCCGCCGGCCGGCGCGCTGGTCGCCCACGGGTCGTCGGCGGGAGCACCGCCACCACCCTGCTGGCCACCGCCGGAGTTTCCACCCCAGCTACCGCCGCCGCCCTGCTGCTGACCGCCGCCACCGTAGCCACCCTGGCCACCGCGACCGGTGGTCTTGGTGACCTTGGCCGTGGCGTTCTTGAGACTGGGGCCGACTTCGTCGACGTCCAGCTCGTAGACCGTGCGCTTGACGCCCTCGCGGTCCTCATAGGACCGCTGCTTCAGACGACCCTGCACCACGACACGCATGCCGCGCTGGAGGGACTCGGCGACGTTCTCCGCCGCCTGACGCCACACCGAGCAGGTCAGGAACAGGCTCTCGCCGTCCTTCCACTCATTGGTCTGACGGTCGAAGGTGCGGGGGGTGGACGCGATACGGAACTTCGCGACCGCCGCACCGGACGGGGTGAAGCGCAGCTCGGGGTCGTCGACAAGATTGCCGACGACCGTGATGACGGTCTCGCCTGCCATTGGATGAACCTCTCGGCGGGATTGCTTCTGGCTGCTTACTGCTACTCGAACCCGATGACCTCTGAGCTAGAAGCTCAGTGGGTCTCGGGACGGAGGACCTTGGTCCGGAGGACCGACTCGTTCAGGTTCATCTGTCGGTCGAGCTCCTTGACGACCGCAGGCTCGGCCTGCAGGTCGATGACCGAGTAGATGCCCTCGGGCTTCTTCTTGATCTCGTAGGCGAGACGACGACGGCCCCAGGTGTCGACCTTCTCGACCTTTCCGTTGCCCTCACGGACGACAGAAAGGAAGTTCTCGATCAGCGGGGAGACAGCGCGCTCCTCGAGATCGGGGTCGAGGATGACCATCACCTCGTAGTGACGCATGTGGAACCCACCTCCTTTGGACTCAGCGGCCACGGTCGTTCCGTGGCAGGAGGGTCGTGATGCGTAGACAACGGTATCCGCCACCACTGACAACCCCCTCGACCAGCGAGGAGGACGTCGGGTCCTTGGTGGACCTGGGCAGACACCGGTGCAGACCGTACAGAGTACCCGCACACCGGCTTCCGGTTGAAATCCGGTGGTGGGGGGACGCAATCTGTACACAACGGATGTCGGCGGCGCTACGATGCGCCGCCGTCCGGCAAGCACGCCAGGAGGTGCCCCATGGCACAGGCAATGCAACCCGACCCCGGACACTCTCTCCTCGCCACCGACGGCAAGCCGCACGTCCTCCAGGACACCCTGGTCGCCGTGACGCTCGTCCTCGGTGTGCTGGCCTTCATCACCGCGATGTTCCACCACCTGCACGTGCTGAGCTCCTGGGCAGGGCTGCTCGGGATCCTCACCGGCGCGTTCGGCCAGTTCATCTCCGTGACGACCAGGGAGCGCTTCGCGCTGATCGTCGGGCTCGGCGCCTCGGCGGTGGGCTTCTACCTCGGAATGTTCCACGGCGGCCTCGCCTGAGTGAGGCATCCGGGTCGCTCGCCGGTCCGAAGGACACACGTCCCATCGAGGCGCTCCCCGGTCACAGTAGGCTTCGGCGCGAGAGCCGGAGCCCCTGAACCGATGGGGACACACCTGCCGAGGAGCGCCCCGCATGAGCCTGACCCTGAGGACCATCAGCCGTGAGCAGCATCTGGCATTCATCCAGAGCCAGCCCTCGGCGAGCCACTGCCAGGTCCCGGCGTGGGCGGATGTGAAGACCGAGTGGCGCTCGGAGAACCTGGGCTGGTTCGACAAGTCCGGCGAACTCGTCGGCGCGGGCCTCGTGCTCTACCGCCAGCTGCCGAAGATCAAGCGCTACCTGGCCTACCTCCCCGAGGGCCCGGTCATCAACTGGTACGCCCCCAACCTCGACGACTGGCTGCAGCCGATGCTCGCGCATCTCAAGCAGCAGGGCGCCTTCTCCGTGAAGATGGGCCCGCCGGTCGTCATCCGGCGCTGGGACTCCGCCGCCATCAAGTCCGGCATCCAGGACCCGGACGTGAAGCGCCTGAAGGACGTCGAGGCCAGCCACATCGAGCCCCGCGCCTTCGAAGTCGCCGACCGGCTGCGGAAGATGGGCTGGCAGCAGGGTGAGGACGGCGGCGCCGGCTTCGGTGACGTGCAGCCCCGCTACGTCTTCCAGGTGCCGCTGGCCAACCGCTCGCTCGACGACGTCCTCAAGGGCTTCAACCAGCTGTGGCGCCGCAACATCAAGAAGGCCGACAAGGCCGGTGTCGAGGTCGTCCAGGGCGGCTACGAGGACCTCGCCGAGTGGCAGCGGCTGTACGAGATCACGGCCGTCCGCGACCACTTCCGCCCGCGCCCGCTCTCGTACTTCCAGCGCATGTGGACCGTCCTCAACAACGAGGACCCCAACCGCATGCGGCTGTACTTCGCCCGCCACAACGGTGTGAACCTCTCCGCCGCTACGATGCTCGTCGTCGGGGGGCACGTCTGGTACTCCTACGGCGCTTCCGACAACATCGGCCGCGAGGTCCGCCCGTCGAACGCGATGCAGTGGCGGATGCTGCGCGACGCCTACGCGATGGGCGCGACCGTCTACGACCTCCGCGGCATCTCGGACTCGCTGGACGAGACCGACCACCTCTTCGGCCTCATCCAGTTCAAGGTCGGTACGGGCGGCGAGGCGGTGGAGTACGTCGGTGAGTGGGACTTCCCGCTCAACAAGCTCCTGCACAAGGCGCTCGACATCTACATGTCGCGCCGCTGACGGTCCGGGCGTCCCGCCCGTAATCTCGTACGTACCCTCGTACACATCTTTGATCCACCGCAGCCACCAGAAAGGTTCCGGGCCGGCCATGGCGCTCTCCCTCTACGTCGACACCGCTCGTTGGCGAGCGCACCAGAAGACCGTGATCGACCAGTTCCCCGGTCTGATCCCGGTCTGCAAGGGCAACGGCTACGGCTTCGGCCACGAGCGGCTGGCCGACGAGGCCTCCCGGTTCGGTTCCGACATGCTGGCCGTGGGCACCACCTACGAGGCCGCGAAGATCAAGGACTGGTTCGGCGGTGACCTGCTCGTCCTCACCCCGTTCCGGCGGGGCGAGGAGCCGGTGCCGCTGCCGGACCGGGTGATCCGATCGGTGTCGTCCGTGGACGGCGTGCACGCGCTCGTGGGTGCCCGCGTGGTCATCGAGTGCATGAGCTCGATGAAGCGGCACGGCGTCCTGGAAGAGGACCTGGGGCGGCTGCACGCGGCCATCGAGGACGTACGGCTCGAGGGCTTCGCCCTGCACCTGCCCCTGGACCGCACGGACGGCACGGACGCGGTCGAGGAGGTCATCGGCTGGATGGACCGCCTGCGGGCCGCCCGGCTGCCCCTGCACACCATGTTCGTCAGCCACCTGCGGGCGGAGGAACAGGCCAGGCTCCAGCAGCAGTTCCCGCAGACCCGGTTCCGCGCCCGGATCGGCACCCGGCTCTGGCTGGGCGACCACGAGGCCACCGAGTACCGGGGCTCCGTCCTGGACGTCACCCGCGTCGCCAAGGGCGACCGCTTCGGCTACCGCCAGCAGAAGGCCGCCTCCGACGGCTGGCTGGTGGTCGTCGCCGGCGGTACGTCGCACGGGGTGGGCCTGGAGGCTCCCAAGGCGATGCACGGCGTGATGCCGCGCGCCAAGGGCGTGGCCCGCGCCGGCCTCGCCACCGTCAACCGGAACCTTTCGCCGTTCGTCTGGGCCGGCAAGCAGCGCTGGTTCGCCGAGCCTCCGCACATGCAGGTCTCGATCCTGTTCGTGCCGTCCGACGCCCAGGAGCCGAAGGTCGGCGACGAACTGGTGGCCCACCTGCGCCACACCACCACGCAGTTCGACCGGATCGTCGAGCGCTAGAGCCTGGCCGAAGGACAGACCCTGGTCCCGAAGGACAGGCCCTAGTCCCGAACGACCGCCCCTAGCCCCCCAGCCGCTCCCCGGGCGCCGCGTCCCGGGGGACGCCCGCCACTCCCCACTGCACCCGCGGTCCCTCCACGGCCGGGGCCGCGTGCCGGGCGGGGTGGGCGGCCCGGCCCCGTACGAAGACGTCCTCCGCGCCGTCCAGGACGCCCCCGGAGGGGTCGTCCGAGCCGTCCTGCCGCACCACGTCCCGTTCCGGCGCCAGGATGTCGCGTACGACCATGGCGCACAGGTACACCGTGCCGAGCAGGTGCAGGACGATCACGAAGTGGTAGCCGTCCGTCGGCAGCCCCTGCTTGTTGCCGCTGGTGGTGAAGGCCAGGTACATCCAGATGCCGAGGAAGTACATGACCTCGCACGCCTGCCAGACGAGGAAGTCCCGCCAGCGCGGCCGCGCCAGGGCCGCGAGCGGGATGAGCCACAGCACGTACTGCGGCGAGTAGACCTTGTTGGTCAGGACGAACGCGGCCACGATCAGGAACGCCAACTGCACGAAGCGGGGCCGGCGAGGTGCCGTCAGCGACAGGACGGCGAGGCCCACGCCCGCGAGCACCATCAGCAGCATCGTGTACGTGTTCGCGCTGCCCGGGGTGATCTGCTCGCCGCTGCGCTGGCTGATCAGCAGCCAGAGGGAGCCGAAGTCGACGTTCCGTTCCTCGTTGAACGTGTAGAACTGCTTCCACCCCTCGGGCGCGAGCAGCATGACCGGCAGGTTCACGACGAGCCACGCCCCGGCCGCGCCGATCAGCGCCGTACCGAACTCCCGCCATCGCCCCGCGCGCCAGCACAGCAGGAGCACCGGCCAGAGGATCAGGAACGGATAGAACTTGGCGGCGATCGCGAGGCCGAGCAGGACGCCGAAGGCGAGCGGGCGGCCGCGTGACCACATGAGAACGGCGGCGGAGGTCAGCGCCACGGCCAGCAGGTCCCAGTTGACGGTGGCCGTGAGCGCGAACGCGGGGGCCAGGGCGACCAGGAGGGCGTCCCAGGGGCGACGGCGGTGCGTACGGGCCACACAGACGGCCATGACGGCCGCGCAGACCATCAGCAGGCCCGCGTTGACCATCCAGTAGATCTGCTCGCGGTGCACCAGATCGCCGCCACCGGGCGTGAGCCAGGCCGCGACCTGCATGAACAGACCGGTCAGGACCGGGTACTCCAGAAACTCTATGTCGCCGCTCAGCCGGTCGAAGTACGGCACCAGGCCCTCGGAGAACCCGCGTCCGACGAAGAGGTGCGGGATGTCGGAGTAGCAGGCGTGGGTGTACTGGGAGGTGCTGCCCCGGAACCAGGCCCAGTCGTAGCAGGGGATCTTCTGCACCATGCCGAGCGCGAACATCCCGATGGCCACCAGCGCGATGACACGCACGGGGGTGATCGCCCCGAAGCCGAGCAGCGCCCGGCGGCCGATGGGCCCGCCGATCAGTTCGCTGCCCGCCGCGGCGACCTCGTCGCGACGGGTGGGGCACACGATCGCGGGGTCCTGCGGCCGGTCCTGCTGCGGACTCGTCTTGTGGAGGCTCGGCATGGGGACATCCTGCCGTACGCCCCCGAGAAACCGTGAGGGCCGCCGTACCCGCGCCGTACATGTGCGTACGTGTCGGATACGACGGCCCCAGGGCCGTTACCGGGCGAGGCCCGGTGGACGGGTCAGTCGCTGCCCAGCCAACCGTTTCCACCGCCGTTGGGCCTGCCGGTGGCGGTGTCCGTCGGGGTCGGTGACGTCGGTGTCGTAGGTGTCGACGGTGTCCCGCCGGGTCCACCGTCCTGACCGCCGTCCTGACCGCCGTTCTGGCCACCGTTGTCGTTGCACGGCCAGTCGAACACGCCACAGGACTCACTCGGGCTCGGCGAGCCGCTGGGCGTGCGCGACGGCGTCTGAGACGGAGTGACGGTCGGCGACGGGGTCTGCGACGGCGTCGGCGTCGGCGACGGGGTCGGGCTCGCGGCGCCGCCTCCGTAGACGATCTCGGCGTCCAGGTCCTCGGGCTCGGGGAAGGACTCGACCTTCATGCCCTGGAGCGCGTCGGTCATGTAGTCCTTCCAGATCTGCGAGGGGAAGGACGAACCGTGGATCTTGGGCTGAGCACCGGTGCCGAACATCGACAGGAACTTGCGACCCTTCTTGGACTCGTCGTCGTCGAAGCGGTACATGTCGATCGCGGTCGACAGATTGGGCGTGTAGCCCACGAACCAGGCCGAGTTGTTGCCGTCGGTCGTACCGGTCTTGCCGGCCACGTCACGGCCCGGGATCGCGGCCTTCCGGCCGGTGCCCTTCGGGTTCTCGACGACATCGCGCAGGACGTCGGTCACGTTGCTCGCGATCGCGGAGGAGAAGGCACGCTTGGGCTTCGACTCGTGCGTGTAGATGACCCGACCCTTCTCCTTCACCTCCTTCACCGAGAACGGATCGTTGCGCTCACCGTTGTTCGCGAAGGTCGCGTACGCGCCGGCCATCCGGATGGCGCTCGGGTCGGAGATACCGAGGGAGAACGACGGCACGTTGGCCTTGACCAGCGAGCTCTCGCGCAGACCGGCCTTGACCGCCGTCTCGCGGACCTGGTCGATGCCGACGTCCATGCCGAGCTGCACGTAGGGCGAGTTGGCCGAGCGGATCATCGCCTCGCGCAGGCTCATGGGGCCGTAGTTGGCGTCGTCGTCGTTGACCTGCTCCCACTCCTCGCCGTTCTCGTCGTGCCAGATCGTGCCGTCGTAGTTCTTGATCCGCAGCTTGTTCTTGCCGGAGTAGCGGCTCTTGTTCGGGTCGACGATCTTCCGGGTGCTCTGGTCCTGGGCCACGCCCTCGTCCGGGTCCCGCACGCCGTACTCCATGGCCGCGGCCAGGACGAACGGCTTGAATGTCGATCCGACCTGCGCACCGGTCTGGTCGGCGTTGTTGGTGAAGTGCTTGGTGGCGTCGGCGCCGCCGTAGATGGCGACGATCTCACCGGTCTTGGGGTTGACCGAGGCACCGCCGAACTGGACGTGGGTGTCTTCCTTCGGCCGCTTCTTCGGATCGATGTGCTCGGCGTAGACCTTCTTGATGGAATCCTCGAGCGCCTTGACCTTCTTCTTGTCGAAGGTCGTGTAGATCTCGTAGCCACCCCGGGCGAGCTGCTTCTCGTCCATCCCCGGGTGGTTGTTGATGAAGTTGGCCTTGGCCGTGCTCACCAGGTAACCGATCTGGCCGGTCAGCTGCGCGTTCTTCTTCGGCGGCTGCACCTTGGGGAAGGTCGGGTACTTGGCCCGGTCGGCTGCCGAAAGACCCTCGTCCTTGACCATCTCGTCGAGGATCCAGTTCCAGCGCTCGGTGGCCCGCTCCAGGTTCGCCTTCGGCGTCGCCCGGGGGTCGATCTCGGTGGAGCCTGCCGGGTCGTAGTAGGTCGCTCCCTTGAGGAGCGAGGCGAGGAAGGCGCACTCGCTCGGGTTCAGATCTCTGGAGTCCTTCTGGAAGTACGTCCGCGCCGCTGCCTGGATGCCGTAGGCACCGCGTCCGTAGTACGCGGTGTTCAGATAGCCCTCCATGATCTCGGGCTTCTCCATCTCGGTACCAACCTTGATGGAGATGAACAGCTCCTTGACCTTGCGGGACAGGGTCTGGGACTGGTCGTTGAGCAGGCTGTTCTTCACGTACTGCTGGGTGATGGTCGAGCCGCCCTGCGTCTGGCCACCCTTGGCCATGTTCCACACGGCACGCCCGATGCCCATGGGGTCGATGCCGGAGTCCTCGCGGAACGTCTTGTTCTCCGCCGAGATCACCGCGTTCTGCATCGCGGCCGGAATCTTGTCGATCCCCACGATCTGCCGGTTGACCTCGCCACCGGTCGCGGCCATCTGACTTCCGTCGGACCACAGGTAGACGTTGTTCTGCGCGGTGGCCGCCTCGTCCACGTTCGGAATGGCCACCTGGGAGTAGGCGATCGTGGCCGCGCCCATCAGGACGCCGAGGAACGCCAGGCAGAGCCCCGAGACGAGCTTCCAGGACGGCACCCAGCGGCGCCAGCCGTACTTGTCGTAGCGCGGGTAGTCGATGATCCGCTTCTTGCCCGGCGGACGGCCGCCCCCGCGGCCACGGCCCGGGCCACCGCCCTGTCCGCCGCCTCCGCCACGCCGGCCACCACCGTGACCGCCGTGACCTCCCGCGCCGCCGTCGGGAGCACGCCGACGTCCTCCCCGCTGGGCGGCGCGCCGGGCCTCGGCCCGCCCGCCGTAGGGGCGCTCCTCTTCTCCGTACCCCGACGAAGGGGAGCCGGTACTGACATCCCGTCCCTGAGCCGACCGGCGGCCCATGGGCTGCTGGGCGGCGCGCCGGGCCGCCGCACGGCCGCCACTCGGCGGCTGCGACTGCGGCATTTTGCGACGATGCTCGCTCATCGAACGACTACTCCTCGGGCAGGCGCGTGCGCCTGGAAGCGGCAGTTGAGTTCCGGTCCCCCCGAAATGCGCACGGCCTGACCTCACCAGAGGCCCCTCCGTAGCGCAGCCGATCACCCGGATCACTGACGCCTTGCGGCGTCTCTCGGTTCCCGGTGGTCTGCATGCCGCAAGACTACGCACGGCCAAAACCCACCTAGGGCCGAAGTTCACCCCAAATCAGGCAAGTCGATTGCTGTGAATTGACGATGTGACGCCGGTCACCGTGGCCCCACTTGTCGCAGCAGTCTCGCCGTTCTATCGTCTGGATGTATCGAGTCGATACATCAGCACGGCATAAGGCACCCCGCGGCGGAGGAGGGCGACGGATGAGCAGACGCTCGGGAATCCTCGAGTTCGCCGTTCTCGGCCTGCTCCGGGAAGCGCCGATGCACGGGTACGAGCTGCGGAAGCGGCTCAATACCTCACTGGGCATCTTCCGGGCCTTCAGCTACGGGACCCTGTACCCCTGCCTCAAGACGCTGGTCGCCAACGGCTGGTTGATCGAAGAGCCGGGCAGCGCTCCCGAGGAGGCGCTCGCCGCTTCACTCGCAGGACGCCGCGCCAAGATCGTCTACCGGTTGACGGCCGAAGGTAAGGAGCACTTCGAGGAGCTCCTCTCCCACACCGGTCCGGACACCTGGGAGGACGAACACTTCGCCGCCCGCTTCGCCTTCTTCGGTCAGACCGAGCGCGAGGTGCGGATGCGGGTGCTGGAAGGCCGCCGCAGCCGGCTGGAGGAGCGCCTGGAGAAGATGCGCGCCTCTCTGGCCCGCACACGCGAACGCCTCGACGACTACACGCTTGAGCTGCAGCGGCACGGAATGGAGTCCGTGGAGCGCGAAGTGCGCTGGCTGAACGAGCTCATCGAGAGCGAGCGGGCGGGGCGGGATCAGCGATCCGGCCCCGACGCCCCCGCTCAGCACGACAACGATTCTGGAGAAACGGGCGGCCTGCCCCGGCACGGGGGCAGTACCCGGCCGGATCCGTCCGACGACACCGCCAAGTGAATCCCTGCATCCCGCAGGGCTTCCACGATCACACAGGGAGCAACCGGAATGGGTTCGGTTCGCGTAGCCATCGTCGGCGTGGGCAACTGCGCCGCCTCGCTGGTGCAGGGCGTCGAGTACTACAAGGACGCCGACCCGGCGTCCAAGGTGCCCGGCCTGATGCACGTCCAGTTCGGCGAGTACCACGTCGGTGACGTCGAGTTCGTCGCCGCCTTCGACGTGGACGCCAAGAAGGTCGGCCTCGACCTCTCCGACGCCATCGGCGCCAGCGAGAACAACACCATCAAGATCTGCGACGTCCCGAACACGGGCGTCACGGTGCAGCGCGGCCACACCCTGGACGGGCTCGGCAAGTACTACCGCCAGACGATCGAGGAGTCCGCCGAGGCCCCCGTCGACGTCGTGCAGGTCCTCAAGGACCAGCAGGTCGACGTGCTCGTCTGCTACCTGCCCGTGGGTTCCGAGGCCGCGGCGAAGTTCTACGCCCAGTGCGCCATCGACGCCAAGGTCGCCTTCGTCAACGCCCTCCCGGTCTTCATCGCCGGCACCAAGGAGTGGGCGGACAAGTTCACCGAGGCCGGTGTCCCGATCGTCGGTGACGACATCAAGTCCCAGGTCGGCGCGACCATCACGCACCGCGTGATGGCGAAGCTGTTCGAGGACCGCGGTGTCCGTCTTGAGCGCACCATGCAGCTCAACGTCGGCGGCAACATGGACTTCAAGAACATGCTCGAGCGCGACCGCCTCGAGTCGAAGAAGATCTCGAAGACCCAGGCCGTCACCTCGCAGATCCCCGACCGCGAGCTGGGCGAGAAGAACGTCCACATCGGCCCGTCGGACTACGTGGCCTGGCTGGACGACCGCAAGTGGGCGTACGTCCGCCTCGAGGGCCGCGCCTTCGGTGACGTTCCGCTGAACCTGGAGTACAAGCTCGAGGTCTGGGACTCCCCGAACTCGGCCGGTGTCATCATCGACGCGCTGCGCGCTGCGAAGATCGCCAAGGACCGTGGCATCGGTGGCCCGATCCTCTCCGCGTCCTCGTACTTCATGAAGTCCCCGCCGGTGCAGTACTTCGACGACGAGGCCTTCGCCAACGTCGAGAAGTTCATCAAGGGCGAGGTCGAGCGCTAAGCGCTGATCCACTTCGTCGTTCGAGGGTCCCCGGTCTTCCGCCCGGGGGCCCTCTTCGTATGTGAGTCTTGCTGCCATGCCCGTCGTACGTGATCTGCGCGTACTCCTGCGCCTGACGAACTTCCGCCGCCTCCTCGCCGTCCGGCTGCTCTCCCAGTGCGCCGACGGCGTCTACCAGGTGGCGCTGGCCACGTACGTCGTCTTCTCCCCCGAGAAGCAGACCTCTCCCGCTGCCATCGCCTCGGCCATGGCCGTGCTGCTCCTCCCGTACTCCTTGGTCGGACCGTTCGCCGGAGTGCTGCTGGACCGCTGGCAGCGCCGCCAGGTCTTCCTGTACGGGAACCTGCTGCGCACCCTTCTCGCCTGCGGTACGGCCGTCCTGATGCTGGCTTCCGTACCCGACTGGCTCTTCTACGCCTCAGCCCTGTCGGTCACGGCCGTCAACCGCTTCGTCCTCGCCGGACTCTCGGCGGCACTGCCACGGGTCGTCGACGACGAGCGGCTGGTCGTGGCCAACTCACTGTCCCCGACGGCCGGCACGGTGGCAGCGACCGTGGGCGGTGGTCTGGCCTTCGGGATCCGGCTCCTCTCCGAGGACTCCGACGCGGCGGTCGTCCTGTTCGGCGCTCTCCTCTATCTCTGCTCCGCGCTGGCCTCCCTGCGGATGCCCCGGGAGCTCCTGGGCCCCGACCCCGAGGAGATCCAGCCCCGACTGGGCGCCGCCCTCGCCTCGACGGCCCGGGGGCTCGTGGCCGGGCTGCACCATCTGGCCGAGCGGCGGCCCGCTGCCCGCGCGCTGGCCGCGGTGACGCTGATGCGCTTCTGCTACGGGGCGCTCACGGTGACCGTGCTGATGCTCTGCCGCTACGCCTGGAGCTCCACGGAGTCCGAGGGGCTCGCTCTGCTGGGGCTGGCCGTCGGTGTCTCCGGAGCCGGGTTCTTCGTGGCCGCCCTGGTCTCACCCTCGGCGATCGGGCGGTTCGGACCCTTCGGCTGGATGACCGTCTGCGCGGCTTCGGCAGCTGTGCTGGAGCCCGCGTTGGGGCTGCCCTTCACGCAGACCCCTCTGCTGATCGCGGCCTTCCTGCTCGGTCTCGTCACCCAGGGCACCAAGATCGCGACAGACACGGTCGTCCAGATGACCGTGGACGACGCCTTCCGCGGACGGGTCTTCGCCCTCTATGACACGCTCTTCAACGTCGCCTTCGTGGGCGCTGCGGCGGTCGCGGCGTTGATGCTGCCGCCGGACGGCCGGTCCGTCCCCGTCGTTCTCATGGTCGCCGCGGTGTACGCCTCGATCGCGTTGATGCTGGGGCGCCAACAGAAGAAGGGGTGATGTTTCACGTGAAACATCACCCCTCCCGACTGTGGCCCCGTCGATGTTTCACGTGAAACATCGACCGCACCGACTCAGCCCTGCGTCGCCCACCACTCCTTGAGCGCGGCGACCGCCGCCTCGTGCTCCATCGGCCCGTTCTCCAGGCGCAGCTCCAGCAGGAACTTGTACGCCTGCCCGACAGCGGGGCCTGGCCGGATGCCGAGGATCTCCTGGATCTGGTTGCCGTCCAGGTCGGGCCGGATCGAGTCGAGCTCCTCCTGCTCCTGGAGCTGCGCGATCCGCTCCTCCAGCCCGTCGTAGGCGCGCGAGAGAGCACCCGCCTTGCGCTTGTTGCGCGTCGTGCAGTCCGAGCGGGTCAGCTTGTGAAGGCGGGAGAGGAGGGGGCCCGCGTCGCGCACATAGCGACGCACCGCGGAGTCGGTCCACTCACCGGTTCCGTAGCCGTGGAAGCGGAGGTGCAGCTCCACCAGGCGCGAAACGTCCTTGATCATCTCGTTCGAGTACTTCAGGGCCGTCATGCGCTTCTTGGTCATCTTCGCGCCGACCACTTCGTGGTGGTGGAAGGAGACCCGACCATCCTTCTCGAAGCGCCGGGTGCGCGGCTTGCCGATGTCGTGCAGCAGCGCGGCCAGGCGCAGCACCAGGTCCGGCCCGTCCTCCTCCAGGTCGATCGCCTGGTCGAGGACGGTCAGGGAGTGCTCGTAGACGTCCTTGTGCCGGTGATGCTCGTCGCTCTCGAGTCGCAACCCCGGCAGTTCCGGCAGCACGTACGCGGCGAGGCCGGTGTCGACGAGCAGACCCAGCCCCTTGCGGGGGTGCGCGGAGAGCAGGAGCTTGTTGAGTTCCTCACGGATCCGCTCCGCGGAGACGATCTCCAGACGGCCGGCCATCTCCGTCATCGCCGTGACGACCTCGGGGGCGACCTCGAAGTCGAGCTGGGCGGCGAAGCGTGCGGCCCGCATCATGCGCAGCGGGTCGTCCGAGAACGACTCCTCCGGCGTCCCGGGGGTACGCAGGATCCGTGCGGCGAGGTCGTCGAGGCCACCGTGCGGGTCGATGAACTCCTTCTCCGGGAGGGCGACGGCCATGGCGTTGACGGTGAAGTCACGCCGGACAAGATCCTCCTCGATGGAGTCGCCGTAGGAGACCTCCGGCTTGCGCGACGTCCGGTCGTACGCCTCCGAGCGGTACGTCGTCACCTCGATCTGGTAGCCGCTCTTCTGGCAGCCGACCGTGCCGAAGGCGATCCCGACCTCCCAGACCGCGTCGGCCCACGGCCGAACGATCTTGAGGACGTCTTCCGGCCGGGCGTCGGTGGTGAAGTCGAGATCGTTGCCGAGCCGTCCGAGCAACGCGTCCCGTACCGAGCCGCCGACCAGCGCGAGGCTGAACCCCGCATCCTGGAATCGGACGGCGAGGTCGTCGGCGACAGGGGAGACGCGCAGCAGTTCACTGACGGCGCGGCGTTGCACCTGGCTCAGTGCGGTCGGGGTGTCTTCGTTGGCGTTCGGCACAACAGAAAAGGGTACGTGCCCCGGCCCTGGGCAGCGTCCCCGTTTTCCCACGGAGCGACCGCCTTGCCCCCATCGGCTGGAGCAGTCCCCGGCACTTGCCCCCGGCGTGCCTCGTTACCATGCGTGGACACAGCAACGGGGAACCACCGACACCACTGATACGACGAGGACGGGCGAGCGCGTGGCCGAGGCGGCAGACATCCAGGGGACCCTTCCCTCACCTGCCCGTCGGTGGCTGCGGCGGACGGTGTCCCTCCTTGCCGGGGCGCCGCTGCTGGCCGGGCTCCTTCAGGGCGCCGTGGCCCCCTCGGCCGTCGCCGCCGAGGACGGCACCGGCTCACGCACCGTCGATGTGTCTCTCGACACGCTCTCGCCGAGCGCCCCGGTGGAGGGCGACACCGTCACGGTCTCCGGAACGCTGACCAACAAGGGCAAGCAGACCGTGACGGATGCCACGGTGGACGTGCGGGTCGGTCCGCGCATGACCAGCCGGAGCCAGATCGAACAGGTCTCGGGCCGCTCCGGTTACCGGCCCGGGAGCGATCCCGCCGCCCTCGGCGGTGCCTACACGGTCAAGGTCCCTCGGCTTGCGGCGGGGCTCAGCACGGAATTCAAGCTCTCCGTCCCCGTCGACAAGATGGGCCTGGACGACCCGGGCGTCTACCAGCTGGGCGTCTCCCTCTCGGGTCAGACCCCCTCGCAGCCCGGGCCGCACGTGCTCGGGATCGAGCGGACGTTCCTGCCCTACCAGCCCGAGCCGGCGGAGAAGAAGACCCAGCTCACCTACCTCTGGCCGCTGATCTCCTCGGCACATGTGTCGGCACAGACCGGCACCGACGACCAGCAGACGCCGGTCTTCGAGAACGACGACCTGGCGGCCGAGCTCGGCCCCGGCGGGCGCCTGGACCACATGGTCACGCTGGGCAAGGAGCTCCCGGTCACCTGGGTGATCGACCCGGACCTGCTCGCCACCGTCGACGCGATGACCCGGAGCTACCAGGTCAAGAGCGCGGCGGGCACGGTCCCCGGCAAGAACCAGATCGTCGCCAAGCGGTGGCTGGACGCCCTGCAGAAGGCCGTGGCGGGGCGCAAGGTCGTCGCCCTGCCGTTCGCCGACCCGGACATCGCCTCGCTCGCCCACCGCGGCAAGGACGTCCCCGGCTCGCTCAGCCACCTTCAGCCGGCGACGGAGCTCGCCGGTTCGACCGTGGAGACCATCCTTCATGTGAAGCCGTCCACCGACTTCTCCTGGCCCGTGGACGGGGCCGTCGACCCTTCGATCATGGATGTCGCCACCTCGGCCGGCGCCCACAAGGTGATCGCCCGCAGCGACAGCTTCCAGGACGACCTCCCGTACACGCCGACCGCGGCCCGCCCCATCGGGGGCGGCACGACGGCCGTCGTGAGCGACGCCTACCTCTCGACCGCGTTCGAGGGCGACCTGCTGCCGTCCGGGAACTCCACGCTCGCCGTCCAGGAGTTCCTGGCCCAGTCGCTCGCGGTCACGCTGGAACAGCCCGACCAGCAGCGCAGCATCGTGGTCGCCCCCCAGAGGATCCCGACCACGTCACAGGCACAGACCATGGCGACCGCGCTGCGCGGGCTGTCGGCCCAGCGCTGGACCCAGCCCCTCGATCTGATCGCGGCCGCCGCGGTGAAGCCGGACCCGGACGCCAGCACGACGGTGCCGAGCGCCTCCCGCTACCCGCAGCAGCTGCGCAAGCAGGAGCTGCCGGTCGAGGCCTTCCGGGACATGAAGGACACCCGAGCGGGTCTGGACGACTTCAAGGTCATCCTCACTCAGCCCGACCGCGTGGTGACGCCCTTCGGCAACGCGATCAGCCGCGAGATGTCGACGTCCTGGCGCGGCCAGGCCCCTGCGGCCTCGCTGTACCGGATCAGGGTGCTCGAGTACCTCAAGAGCCTCACCCGCGAGGTGCAGCTCATCGAGAAGTCGGACCTCACGCTCTCCGGCCGCAGCGCCACCATCCCGGTGACCGTCCAGAACAAGCTGCTGCAGGGCGTGGACGACCTCGTGCTGAGGCTGACGTCCACCAACAAGACGCGTCTGAAGTTCGAGGGCGGTGCCCCGGTCGCCGAGCTTCCCGTCAAGATCGGCGCGGGACACAGCCAGTCCGTGAAGTTCGACGCCTCGGCCAACGCCAACGGTCCGGTGGCGATGACGGCCCAGCTCTTCACCAAGGACGGCACCCCCTACGGGCAGCCCATGACGTTCACCGTGAAGGTCTCCGAGATCACCCCGACGGTGATGCTCGTCCTCGCCGGTGGTGTGCTGCTCCTGGTCCTCGCCGGAGGCCGGATGTACGTCCAGCGCAAGCGCGCGGCGGCCCGGAACGCCGAAGCGGAGGCCGCGGAGGACGACGATCCCGAGCAGCCGAGTGACCCGATGCCGGACACCGCCCACGAAAGCGGCGACCCGTCCGGCCCGGGTGAGAAAGTGGACCGTTGAGCGATGTCGTGGCCGGTCGGCCGGGGACGATGAGGTGGGGTAACCATGAACGCGCCGTACGACGGTGACCGCGGGCACGGCCGGGGCGGTACCGAGCCGTCCGGTGGAACGCCCGCGGATGCCTCGGGACCCGGTCAGTCGCCGGTTCCTCCACCGCAGCAGCCCGCCTCGGACCCGTATGCCCAGAACCCGTACGCCCAGGACCCCTACCTCCAGGACCCCTACGTCCAGGACGCGTACACCCACGATCCGTTCCAGGCGCGGGACCTGTCCGCGCAGGACCCGGTGGGCGAGGCCCTCTACGACCGCGCCGCGCACCCTCCGCCCCCGCCCGGGACCTACCAGGAGCCCCAGCCGCTCTATCAGCAGCCCGCGGCGCCCCAGCACGGTCCCGACCCGAGGGTGTGGGCCCAGACGCCTGCTCCGGAGCCGGACGGGCCCTCGCGTCATCTGCCGTACGGCGACGACGCCCGCACGGTCCAGTTCACCGGCGTGGACGATCTCGTGACCCGGGCCGGCGACGAGCACCCAGAGCCGGACGCCTTCGCCCACCTCTACCGGGACCAGCAGACACCCGGCCAGGTGCCGCCGCCCGCTCCGGAGCCGAACCCGATGCCCGCCCCCGCCCCGAAGAAGTCCGGTCGCGCCTCCGGGCTGCTGAAGTCCAGCGCGGTCATGGCGGCCGGCACGCTCGTCTCCCGGCTGACCGGCTTCGTCCGCAGCCTGGTCATCACCGGCGCGCTCGGCGCCGCCCTGCTCGGTGACACCTTCACCGTCGCGTACACCCTGCCGACGATGATCTACATCCTCACCGTCGGCGGCGGACTGAACTCCGTCTTCGTCCCGCAGCTCGTCCGCTCGATGAAGAACGACGAGGACGGCGGCGAGGCCTACGCCAACCGGCTGCTGACCCTGGTCATGGTGGCGCTCGGACTGATCGTGGTCGCCGCCGTCTTCGCGGCGCCCCTGCTGATCCGGGCGATGTCGAACACCATCGCCGACGACGCGGCGGCCAACAGCGTCGCCGTGACCTTCGCCCGCTTCTGCCTGCCCACGATCTTCTTCATGGGCGTGCACGTGGTGATGGGTCAGATCCTGAACGCCCGGGGCAAGTTCGGCGCGATGATGTGGACCCCGGTCCTCAACAACATCGTCATGATCGTCACGTTCGGCCTCTTCATCTGGGTCTACGGCACCTCCGCCGAGTCCCACATGGGTGTGCAGACCATCCCGGACGACGGCATCCGCCTGCTCGGCATCGGCACCCTGCTCGGCCTGGTCGTCCAGGCGCTGGCGATGGTCCCCTACCTGCGCGAGGCCGGCTTCCGCTTCCGCCCACGGTTCGACTGGAAGGGCCACGGTCTCGGCAAGACGGTCAAACTCGCCAAGTGGACCGTGCTGTTCGTCCTCGCCAACCAGGCGGGTGTCCTGGTCGTCACCCAGCTCGCCACGGCGGCCGGTGAGGAGTCCGGCAGGAACGGCGCCGGCTTCCTCGCGTACTCCAACGCCCAGCTGATCTGGGGCATGCCGCAGGCCATCATCACCGTCTCGGTCATGGCCGCCCTGCTGCCCCGCATCTCCCGCGCCGCCCATGACAACGACCCCGGCGCGGTCCGCGACGACATCTCGCAGGGCCTGCGGAACTCCGCCGTCGCGATCGTCCCGGTCGCCTTCGCCTTCCTGGCGCTCGGCGTCCCGATGTGCACCCTGCTCTACGCCTCCAGCGGCGTGCAGGCCGCCCAGGGCATGGGCTTCATCCTGATGGCCTTCGGCCTCGGCCTCATCCCGTACTCGGTCCAGTACGTCGTCCTGCGCGGCTTCTACGCCTACGAGGACACCCGGACGCCGTTCTACAACACGGTCATCGTCGCCGCCGTCAACGCGGCTGCCTCGGCGGCCTGTTACTTCGTACTCCCCGCCCAGTGGGCCGTTGTCGGCATGGCCGCCTCGTACGGTCTGGCCTACGCGGTCGGCGTCGGCGTCGCGTGGCGCCGGCTGCGCAACCGCCTCGGCGGCGATCTGGACGGCGCCCACATCATGCGGACCTACGCCCGTCTCTGCCTGGCATCGCTGCCCGCCGCGGTCGTGGCCGGAGCCGTCGGTTTCGGCCTCTTGAAGCTGCTCGGCGAGGGCGCCCTGGGCTCGCTCGTGGCCCTGCTCGTCGGCGGCGTCATGCTCCTCGGCGTCTTCTTCGTGGCCGCCAAGCGCATGCGGATCGCAGAGCTGAACTCCATGGTCGGTATGGTCCGTGGACGCCTGGGACGGTAGGAAACCGTCCCCCGCACAACCATCGTCGTCTGCCGCGTGTCGTGCAGAGCGGCCGACTGTGGGCACAATTGGCTTGGCTGTTGGATGTGGCGCAACGGATGGGGAGGCAGGAACGACGGTGGCGGAACGTAGCACGGCTGCCGTCGACGTGGCCGACAACAGCGGTGACGACCCGCTGACCGCCAAGGCGGACACGGCCGCGACCGACGGGGTGGCGGAAGCGCAGGACCAGGCGGAGCAGTCCGCCGAGGTCACAGAGGACAAGGCCGGTAAGCGGCAGAACGGCGAGCAGCCCTCCATCGAGACTCCCGAGCTGCACAGCGGGCACAAGCTGGCCAGGCGCTACCGCCTGGAGGAATGCGTCACTCGTCTGGACGGATTCAGCAGTTGGCGTGCCGTCGACGAGAAGCTTCGGCGTGCCGTCGGCGTCCACCTGTTGCCGGCGGACCACCCCCGGGCCCGTTCGGTCCTCGCGGCGGCCCGCTCGGCCGCGCTGCTCGGAGACCCCCGGTTCGTCCAGGTCCTCGACGCGGTCGAGGAGAACGACCTCGTATACGTGGTGCACGAGTGGCTTCCCGACTCCACCGAGCTGACGGCGCTGCTCGCCGTAGGCCCGTTGGAGCCGCACGACGCCTACCAACTCGTCAGCCAGGTGTCCCAGGCCATGGCCGCCGCGCACCGCGAGGGCCTGGCCCATCTCCGCCTCACGCCCAGCGCGGTCCTGCGCAGCTCCACCGGCCAGTACCGGATCCGCGGCCTGGCCGTGAACGCCGCGCTGCGTGGCATCAGCGCCGAGCGCCCCCAGCGCGCCGACACCGAGGCGATCGGAGCCCTGCTGTACGCGGCGCTGACCCAGCGCTGGCCGTACGACAGCGACGCCTACGGCCTGACCGGACTCCCCAAGGGAGTCGGACTGCTCCCTCCCGATCAGGTACGGGCGGGTGTCCACCGCGGGCTGTCCGAGATCGCCATGCGGGCCCTGGCCAACGACGGCGCCACCGCCTCGCGCCAGGAGCCGCCCTGCACCACCCCGGACGAGCTCGCCAAGGCCGTGGCGGCGATGCCCCGTATCCGCCCGCCGGAGCCGGAGTTCCCCGCACCGCCCGACTACCAGCGCACGACCTACCAGCAGGGCACCTACGGCCGCCCGCAGCCCCGCCCGGGCATCCCGGTGGCCCAGCCCGTGATGATGCCTCCGGCCCCGCTGGAGAGCCGTACGGGCCGGGCTCTGAAGTGGGCCGTGTCGGCCCTGCTGATCGCCGCGCTCGGTCTGGGCAGCTGGCAGATCGCGGACCGGCTGCTCGACCAGAACAAGAACAGCAAGGAGCCCCCGCAGACCACGCAGCCGCAGGACAGCGAGGACGAGAAGCAGCCCGTCACGGGCAAGCCGGTGACGATCGCCGGTGCGAGCGACTTCGACCCCGACGGCAATGGCTCCGAGACTCCGTCGGAGATAGGGAATGCCTTCGACGGCAACCCCTCGACGTCCTGGCAGACGGCCATCTACTACGGGTACTCGGACTTCGGCAGGCTAAAGGAAGGCGTGGGCCTGATCCTGGATCTCGGTACGGTTCAGGAGGTCTCCACGGTGGACGTCACCTTCGAGGGCAGGACGTCGGTGCAGCTGCGGACGGCGCCTGAGAACGCCCCGTTCCGGCCCACGACGGCCGACGGCTTCACCACCGTGGCCTCCGGCTCCGGGACGCAGGTCGCACTCAAGGCCACCAAGCCCGTGAAGACGCGCTACGTTCTGGTCTGGCTGACCGACCTGCCGGGTAGCGGTGACGGTTTCCGCGGCAAGGTCTCGGAAGTCAAGATCACCAGCTGACGCGTCGGGGGAGGGGGCTCACCGTTGGACGAAGCCATAGGAAGCGGCATCAGCGACCAGGAACTCCTGACGCGCCATGTCGCCGGCGATCCCGACGCCTTCGGTGAGCTCGTACGGCGTCACCGCGATCGGCTGTGGGCGGTGGCGCTGCGGACCCTGGGGGACCGTGAGGAGGCCGCTGACGCCGTCCAGGACGCCCTGGTGTCCGCCTTCCGGGCCGCGCATACCTTCCGAGGGCAGTCGGCCGTCACGACCTGGCTGCACCGGATCACGGTGAACGCCTGTCTCGACCGCGCCCGGAAGGCCGCGTCGCGCAAGACCTCCCCGATGGACGACACCGAGCGCTTCGAGCAGCTCCTCGAACCCGCCGAGTCGGCCGAGGCCCCTGTCGAGCGCCAGGATCTCCACCGTGAGCTGCTGGCCGCCCTCGCCACGCTTCCCGCCGACCAGCGGGCCGCCCTCGTCCTCGTGGACATGCAGGGCTACCCCGTGGCGGAGGCGGCCCGCATCCTCGACGTACCCACCGGAACGGTGAAGAGCCGCTGTTCACGCGGACGGGCGAGGCTGCTCCCGATGCTCAGCCATCTGCGCGCCGAGACCGTGGGTAACGAGGGCCCCGAGCGGGGAAGGAACCGGACGCCGGGGACATCCGTCCCACCGGTGTCGGGGCCATCGGATACCGGACCGAACGGGCCGGCTGCTGTGAAGGGTGGAGGTGGGCGCGCGTGACTTCCACGACCGGCAGGGCCGACACAGCACAGCACCCGGACGTCTCGGAGATCTCCGACCTGACCGAGGGGCTGCTCTCACCCTCCCGTACGGCAACCGTCCGTCGGCACATCGAGAGCTGCTCCCTCTGCGCGGACGTACAGACCTCCCTGGTGGAGATCCGCGGACTGCTCGGCACCCTCCCCGGCCCGCCCCGCATGCCCGCCGACATCGCCGGGCGCATCGATGCCGCCCTCGCCGCCGAGGCGCTGCTGGACGCCACCTCCCCCGAGGTCGACTCCGATGTTTCACGTGAAACAGCGAACGACCACGCCGAGACCCCGCCGTCCGCGACGCCCGCCCCGGCGGCAAGCCGCCCCGGCGGCCACCCTCGCGCCGCCACCGGCCCCGGGCGCCCCCGTTCCCGCCGTCGCCGCATCGCGGCTCTCGGCGCGGCTTTGAGCGCCGCAGCGCTCGGCATGAGCCTCTTCCTCACCCAGGGCGGTCTTCAGACGCTCACCGGTGGCGAATCGGCCGACCGGGAGGCGTCCACCGCAGCGAGCGGTGTCGGCGGCCGCTTCGACGGCCGGCCGATGGAAGCCGAGGTCCAGGAGCTGCTCCGGCCGGACACCCTCAAGGTCCCCGGCGAGACCCAGCCGGAATCGCTCTCCGCCGAGAACGAGGCGGGCACGAAGCGGAACACGCCCGAAGTCCTCCCGGAGTGCGTCAAGGCGGGCACCGGTCGCACGGAAGCGGTCGTCGCCTTCCAGCGGGGTGACTACCAAGGAACACCGGCCTACCTCCTTCTGCTGCCCAAAGGGACGGAGGGCGCCGAAGTCCAGGCCTACGTCCTGGATGCCTCCTGCGCCGACAACCCGGGACAGGGCAAGGCCGAGGTTCTACTCACGCAGACCTACCCGCGCCCCTGACCCCTTGCCGTGCCGTGCGGCGTTCTCGGGAATGTTGGCCCCGTAGGATCCGTTGGGTGGGGTGAGAGTCACCGACAGACCACCCTGTAGGCAGCTGGCAGTCCGCAGAGACGAGGAAGAAACCCGTGAGCGACGTCCGTAACGTGATCATCATCGGCTCCGGGCCCGCGGGTTACACCGCTGCGCTCTACACGGCGCGTGCGTCGCTGAAGCCGCTGGTCTTCGAGGGTGCCGTCACCGCTGGTGGCGCGCTGATGAACACGACCGACGTGGAGAACTTCCCCGGCTTCCGTGACGGCATCATGGGCCCGGACCTGATGGACAACATGCGTGCCCAGGCCGAGCGCTTCGGCGCCGAGCTGGTCCCGGACGACATCGTCTCGGTCGACCTGACCGGTGAGATCAAGACCGTCACCGACACCGCCGGCACCGTGCACCGCGCGAGGGCCGTCATCGTCACGACCGGCTCTCAGCACCGCAAGCTCGGTCTCCCGAAGGAGGACGCGCTCTCCGGACGCGGCGTCTCCTGGTGCGCCACCTGCGACGGGTTCTTCTTCAAGGACCAGGACATCGCCGTGGTCGGCGGTGGCGACACCGCGATGGAGGAGGCCACCTTCCTCTCGCGCTTCGCCAAGTCCGTCACGATCGTCCACCGTCGGAATTCCCTGCGCGCCTCGAAGGCGATGCAGGAGCGCGCCTTCGCCGACCCGAAGATCAAGTTCGCCTGGGACAGCGAGGTCGCCGAGATCCACGGGGACCAGAAGCTCTCCGGTCTGACCCTGCGCAACACCAAGACGGGCGAGACCAGCGAGCTGGCGGCCACCGGCCTGTTCATCGCCGTGGGCCACGACCCGCGCACCGAGCTCTTCAAGGGCCAGCTGGAGCTGGACGACGAGGGTTACCTCAAGGTCGACGCCCCGTCGACGCGGACCAACATCCCCGGCGTCTTCGGAGCCGGCGATGTCGTCGACCACACCTACCGCCAGGCGATCACCGCCGCCGGCACCGGCTGCTCCGCCGCGCTCGACGCCGAGCGCTTCCTCTCCGCCCTCGTCGACGCCGCGAAGCTCGCCGAGACCCCTGCGGTCTGACCCCACCACTCACACCACGCAAAGTTAAAGGGAGGTTGCCGTGGCCGGCACCCTGAAGACTGTGACCGACGACGACTTCGACGAGGTCGTTCTCAAGAGCGACAAGCCCGTCCTGGTGGACTTCTGGGCCGCATGGTGCGGACCGTGCCGCCAGATCGCCCCGTCGCTGGAGGCCATCGCGGCCGAGCACGAGGAGATCGAGATCGTGAAGCTCAACATCGACGAGAACCCGGGTACGGCTGCCAAGTACGGCGTCATGTCCATTCCGACGCTGAACGTCTACCAGGGCGGCGAGGTCGTGAAGACGATCGTCGGCGCGAAGCCGAAGGCCGCGATCCTCCGCGACCTCGAGGACTTCGTCGAGGCCACTGCCTGACCTCTGTTTCACGTGAAACATGAACGGCCCGTCTCCTTCCGGAGGCGGGCCGTTCGTCATCGGTCAGGGCAGAACTACAGGGGTCGCAGCGCAGGCTCCTTCTGGACGGCGCCCAGCAGGCGGTCCAGGGCCAGCTCCACATCTTCCTTCCAGGACAGCGTCGTCCGGAGCTCCAGGCGGAGCCTCGGGTGTGCGGGATGCGGTCGCACGGTCTTGAAGCCCACCGCCGTGAGGTGGTCCGCCGGCAGCACACAGGCCGGCTCCTTCCACCGGGCGTCCCCGAAGGCCTCGATGGCCTTGAAGCCGCGCCGCAGGAGATCCTTGGCCACGGTCTGCACCATCATCCGGCCGAGCCCCTGCCCCTGATAGCTCGGCATGATCCAGGCCGTCATCAACTGGACCGAGTCCGCCGAGACGGGGCTCGTGGGAAAGGCCATGGAGCGGGGCACATACGCGGGCGGCGCGTAGAGGACGAAGCCGACCGGCACCTCGTCGACATAGACCACGCGACCACAGGATCCCCACTCCAGCAGGACCGCCGAGATCCACGCTTCCTTCTCCAGCTCCGGTCGGCCCGCCTTCAGCGCGGCTTCCCCGCTCACCGGGTCGAGCTCCCAGAACACACAGGAGCGACATCGCTTGGGGAGATCCGGAAGGTTGTCCAGAGTGAGCGGTACAAGCCGACGCCCCACGGCTCTTCCCTCGCTTCCCACGGCCATCACAGCACGGTCACGCACTGCAAGAATCGTATCGATGGGGCGATCAGGGCGATACCGCTCACAGGCAAAGGGCGGACCGTGTTCCGGCTCTCACCGGATCACGGCCCGCCCAGAGGTCGTGGAGAGAACGACGGAGGGTCAGCTCTCGGCTTCGTCCTCGCTCTGCTCGGAACTCCCCTGGTCCATCACGCGCCCCTCACCGGGCGCCAGGGTCGAGAGGATCCGGTCCAGATCATCCATCGAGGCGAACTCGACGACGATCTTGCCCTTCTTCTGGCCCAGGTCGACCTTCACTCGGGTCTCGAAGCGATCCGAGAGCCGCGAGGCGAGATCCGTGAGCGCCGGCGAGACACGCCCTCCGGCCCGCGGCCCCTTCGGCTTGGTCGTGGCGCCGGGCTCGGAGCCCATCAGCGTCACGATCTCCTCGACCGCACGCACCGAGAGCCCCTCGGCCACGATCCGGTACGCCAGCTTGTCCTGCGCCTCCGGGTCGTCCACGGAGAGCAGCGCACGCGCATGACCGGCAGAGAGCACACCGGCGGCGACACGACGCTGGACCGGGGGAGAAAGACGCAGCAGACGCAGCGTGTTGGAGACCTGCGGACGCGACCGTCCGATCCGGTCGGCCAGCTGGTCATGGGTGCAGTGGAAGTCCTTCAGGAGCTGGTCGTAGGCGGCTGCCTCCTCCAGCGGGTTCAGCTGCGCCCGGTGGAGGTTCTCCAGGAGCGCGTCCAGGAGAAGCTTCTCGTCCTCCGTGGCCCTGACGATCGCGGGGATCCGCTCCAGGCCGGCCTCACGGCAGGCCCTCCAGCGGCGCTCGCCCATGATCAGTTCGTAGCGCTCGGTGCCCAGCTGCCGTACGACGACCGGCTGCAGCAGGCCGACCTCCTTGATGGAGGTGACCAGCTCCGCCAGCGCGTCCTCGTCGAAGACCTCACGCGGCTGCCGGGGGTTGGGCGTGATGAAGTCCAGCGGCAGCTCGGCGAAGTGCGCACCAGCCGGGGACTCCGGCTCCACCACTACCTCTGCCTCGACCACCGGCACGACAGAATCCGGGGACTGCGGACTCTGCGGCAGCGTCGCCACCTTCGCGGCGGCCACCCCTCGGTCCGAGGACAGCGTCGTCATCGATCCGGCCGAGGCGGACCCCGTGCTCACACCGGCCGCAGGTACCTGCCGCTCCTGAGGAGCAGCGGGGATCAGCGCACCGAGCCCACGCCCCAGTCCTCTACGTCGCTCGCTCACTGGATCCCCTCCGACATGCTGTGCTGGCTATTCTGGTGCCCCCCAGGGGCGTGCTGCGGGTCGTAGTGGATTCCGACGCCCCGCAGAGCGATCTCACGGGCCGCTTCCAGGTAGGAGAGCGAACCGCTGGAACCCGGGTCGTACGTCAGGACCGTCTGTCCGTAGCTCGGCGCCTCGGAGATGCGCACGGACCTCGGGATGCTGGTCCGCAGCACCTCCTTGCCGAAGTGGCTGCGTACCTCGTCGGCGACCTGCGAGGCGAGCCTCGTCCGGCCGTCGTACATGGTGAGCAGGATCGTCGAGACATGCAGGGTGGGGTTCAGATGCCCCCGCACCAGGTCGACGTTGCGCAGCAGCTGCCCCAGGCCTTCCAGCGCGTAGTACTCGCACTGGATCGGGATCAGGACCTCGGCTCCCGCCACCATGGCGTTGACCGTGAGTAGTCCCAGCGACGGCGGGCAGTCGATCAGGATGTAGTCCAGCGGCTGCTCGTAGGCCTGGATGGCTCGCTGGAGCCGGCTCTCCCGCGCCACGAGCGACACCAACTCGATCTCCGCACCGGCGAGATCGATGGTGGCCGGGGCGCAGAACAGACCTTCGACATCCTGGACGGGCTGCACCACGTCGGAGAGCGGCTTGCTCTCCACGAGGACGTCGTAGATCGAGGGAACTTCGGCGTGGTGGTCGATACCGAGGGCTGTCGAGGCGTTGCCCTGCGGGTCGAGGTCGATGACCAGGACACGGGCACCATGCAGCGCCAGGGAAGCAGCAAGATTGACCGTCGTGGTCGTCTTGCCCACTCCGCCCTTCTGGTTCGCCACCACCATCACGCGTGTCTGGGCAGGCCGGGGAAGACCCTCGCCGGCACGCCCCAGCGCCTCTACTGCCAGCTGGGCAGCACGACCAATGGGGGTGTCGTCCATCGGGGGCGGTGTTTCACGTGAAACATCCTCCCCCGCCGATTCGGTTCGGGGACCGGGGACCGGATCGGTCATCGGTCCCGCGATGTTGGCGTCGGACCGCAAGGATTCACTCTCCTCGGCTTCAGGCTCGCGATGAACAGAGCCTGCCATGCTTTCGGGGTCGTGAACCAGCGAGGCCCGTGGTTCTGTGGGTGAATCCACCTCTGTGGACAATCCCGTCCCCCTCGCGAGTGGTTTCGCGAGGGGCTTGCGGTCCCGGGGCGTGGCAGCCGCGCGGCCGCGGCTGATGATCCCCTGCAGCAGTGAGCGACGTTTCACGTGAAACACGATGCACGCGCCGCCGACTCAGGGCCGCTCGACACTCCGAAATACGTACGTATGGCAGCTTTAACGGATCAATTGCGCCGCGTTCACGCGCCATGTGCGTCGCGTCGACGGCTCAGCGGCGACGGCGAGGCGCCCTGCTCGGGCGGGCGGCCTTGGCTCGCTTGGCGGCGAACCTCACGCCGCCCGGGCTCTCGCCGACCTCCACCCGTACGACGGTCGAGAGCGGATCCACCAGACCCTCGCCGACCTGGACCACGGAGGTGCCCACCACGCCGAGCTTGGCGAGCGCGGCGCGGGCGCCGTCGATCTCCTCCTCCGCCGTGTCGCCCTTGAGAGCCAGCATCTCCCCGTACGGGCGCAGCAGCGGGACGCCCCATCCGGCCAGCCGGTCCAGCGGCGCCACCGCGCGCGCCGTCACCACGTGCACCGGAGGGAGCTTGCCGAGCATCTCCTCCGCGCGGCCCCGGACCACGGTCACATGGTCCAGGCCCAGCAGCTCCACGACCTCCTGGAGGAAGTTCGTCCGCCGGAGCAGCGGCTCCAGGAGCGTGATCTTCAGGTCCGGGCGGACCAGGGCCAGGGGGATACCCGGCAGTCCGGCGCCCGAGCCGACATCGCAGACGGTGACGCCCTCGGGCACCACCTCGGAGAGCACCGCGCAGTTCAGCAGGTGCCTCTCCCACAGACGGGGAACCTCACGCGGGCCGATCAGCCCGCGCTTGACGCCCGCGTCCGCGAGGAGCTCCGCGTACCGGACGGCCTCCGGGAAGTACTGGCCGAATACCGTCCGCGCCTGTTCGGGCGCAGGGGGGAGCTCCGCTGCCTCCGTCACGGGGAACCGTCCTTCCGTACCGCACCCATGGGTGCGCGCACTGTGGTGGCTGACAATCAGGCTGACAAGATCGGCCCCGCCTGCGAGCAGACGGGGCCGACACTGCGAGAAGGGTCAGGCAGGGAGTACGACGACGAAGCGCTGCGGCTCCTCGCCCTCGGACTCGCTGCGCAGACCGGCGGCGGCGACCGCGTCGTGCACGACCTTGCGCTCGAACGGCGTCATCGGGTCCAGCTTGACCGGTGCGCCGGTCGACTTCACCTCGGACGCGGCCTTGGCGCCGATCTCGGCGAGCTCGGTGCGCTTCTGGGCCCGGAACCCGGCGATGTCGAGCATCAGCCGGCTGCGGTCGCCGGTCTCCCGGTGCACGGCCAGCCGGGTCAGCTCCTGGAGCGCCTCCAGCACCTCGCCGTCCCGGCCGACGAGCTTCTGCAGGTCGCGGGTGCTCGAGTCACTGACGATCGAGACCGCGGCTCGGTCCGCCTCGACGTCCATGTCGATGTCGCCGTCGAGGTCGGCGATGTCGAGCAGACCCTCGAGGTAGTCGGCCGCGATCTCACCCTCCTGCTCCAGGCGGGTCAGGGTGTCGCCACCCTCGGCGGCGGCGGAGGTGGTGCCTTCCGTCACGGACGGACTCCTTCTACTTCTTGGAGGACGGGTGCTTCGGGCGCTGCTGGCCCTTGCGCTGACCGGACTTGGTCTGGCCGGACTTGGCCTGACGGGAACCGCCGGAGTTGGCCCGGCTCGGCCGCGCGGGCTTGTCGCCCTGCTCCGATTCCTTCGCCTCGTCCTTCACCGCGTCCTTGGCCTCGCCCTGGGGCTTCTTCTCCAGCGAGGTCGTGGGCTTCTCGTCCGGGGTCTCCGACTCGTCGGTGTCCTCGGCGGTCTTCCCCGTGGAGTGCTGTGCGGCGGCCTGCCGCTTCGCCTTGGTCTGGCGCTTGGGCTGCTGCCGCTTGGCCGCGGTAGCGCCCTCCGCCTCGGCGGCGACGGTGTCGCTCTTGATCACGGTGCCGTCGACCTGGGCGGCGAAGCCGGCCTTGGCGAGACCGGAGAAGAAGCGGCGCTCGTTCTCGTTGCGATCGGCGCCCTTGGCGACGATGGCCTTGATGACGTTCTTCCGGCGCCGCCCGCGCACCTCACCGTGCGCCCCGACGCTCTTCAGCAGGCGCTGGAGGTAGGCGTCCTGGGCCTTGCTACCCGGGGTGGGGTTCTGGCTGATCACGTACATCTGCTGGCCCATGGTCCACACGTTCGTGGTCAGCCAGTAGACGAGGACACCGACGGGGAAGTTGATGCCCATGACGGCGAAGATCAGCGGGAAGATGTACATGAGCATCTTCTGCTGCTGCATGTACGGCGTCTTCACCGAGAGGTCGACGTTCTTCATCATCAGCTGGCGCTGCGTGTAGAACTGCGAGGCCGACATCAGGACGATCATGATCGCGGTGACGATGCGGACCGAGGTGATCGAGGCGTCGAGTGCGGCGACGTCGGCCGCGCTGTCCGTGAAGGTGGACGCCAGCGGAGCACCGAAGATGTGGGCCTGACGGGCGCTGTCGAGCAGCGACTGGTTGATGACACCGATCGTCTTGCCCTCGGCGATGTGGGAGAGCACCGAGTACAGGGCGAAGAAGAACGGCGACTGCGCCAGGATCGGAAGGCACGAGGAGAGCGGGTTGGTGCCCGTCTCCTTGTACAGCTTCATCATCTCTTCGGACTGACGCTGCTTGTCGCTCTTGTAGCGCTCCTGGATCGCCTTCATCTTCGGCTGGAGCGCCTGCATGTTCCGCGTCGACTTGATCTGCTTCACGAAGAGCGGGATCAGACAGATACGGATCAGCACCACGAGGGACACGATCGAGAGGCCCCAGGCCCAGCCCGTGTCAGGGCCGAAGATCTCCCCGTACAGCTTGTGGAACTGGACGATCACCCATGAGACAGGTGTGGTGATGAAGCTGAAAAAATTGGCAATCGTGTCCACTAATCAGGCTCCTTGAGCATTGGGCGGGGTCTCTGCGGCCGGGCTCGTCTCGGCGGGGGACCCGCCCTTGTCGCCGCGCAGTGCGTTCCGCAGCAGTTCGTGCCAGCGCGGACGCTTGCGCGGGGGTACGTGGTCCACGCCGCCGGGCGACCACGGATTGCACCGCAGGATGCGCCAGGCGGTCAGGGCAGTGCCCTTGATCGCGCCATGCCGGTCGATGGCCGTGAATCCGTAGTGGGAACACGACGGGTAGTACCGGCAGACGGGCCCGAGGAGCGGGCTGATCGTCCACTGGTACAGCTTGATGAGAGCCAGCAGCGGGTACTTCATCGCGCGCCCCCTCCCAGGAGCCGCTGAAGAGCGGCGTCAAGGTCTCGGGCCAGCTGTGCGTGATCGGCGTCACCGGCTCCGGGCAACGCCCGTACGACCACCAGGCTACCGGGGGGCAGCTCGGACAGCCGTTCGCGGACGAGGTGGCGCAGGCGACGCTTCACCTGGTTGCGTACCACCGCACCGCCCACGGCCTTGCTCACGACGAAACCCGCACGCGTCTGGGAAGCGCTCTCCCCAGGCGCGTGCGGGTCCGTTGCACCGCTGCGTAGGTGGACGACGAGGAGCGGGCGACCGGCCCGGCGCCCTCGGCGTACCGCGGTTGCGAAGTCCTCGCGCCGCCTCAGCCGATTCTCGGTAGGCAGCACGTCATGACCTGTTAAAGCTGATCAGGCGGACAGGCTCGAACGACCCTTGGAACGGCGGTTCGCCAGGATGGCGCGACCGGCACGGGTGCGCATCCGCAGGCGGAAGCCGTGGGTCTTGGCGCGACGACGGTTGTTCGGCTGGAAGGTGCGCTTGCTCACTCGGGGGCTCCAGAAATGATTCGTAGATGGCGGGACATCGCCTGGCTGTCACCGTGCGCCCACGAGTAGCTCGCAATACGCCCGAGTGCACCGCTTCACGATCACTGACCGTGATCTTTGCCCATCGGAGGCAGGCGGCAGCAGCCATCGACAACTCGACCTGGTTACGGTACGCGCGGCTACGCCATCCGGTCAAACCGACCGATCACCGGGGGTCCATTGTGCACAGGCTGTGGACAACGACTTGAACGAGGTCAGCCGCCACGACTACCGTGGCCGGACTCCCAATCTTTTCCGTTCTGTCCTTACCTGTCCTGATGGACTTCGACCCACCGTCCCGAGAACCACACATTCGTGGGACCTGCGAGGAAGCGTGCCCTGTGGCTGACGTACCTGCCGATCTTGCCGCAGTGTGGCCACGCGTGCTCGAGCACCTCCTCGGCGAAGGCCAGCAGGGCATCGAGCCCAAGGACAAGCAGTGGATCGAGCGCTGCCAGCCTCTCGCACTGGTGGCCGACACCGCACTCCTGGCCGTCCCCAACGAGTGGGGCAAGCGCGTCCTCGAAGGGCGACTGGCGCCGCTCATCAGCGAGACCCTCAGCCGTGAGTGCGGCCGGCCGATCCGGATCGCGATCACCGTCGACGACTCGGTCGGCGAGCCGACACCGCCGGCGCCCCCGATCCAGCAGCAGCCGCGGTACGACGAGCGGCCGCCGACGGACTCGTACGACAAGTACGACGGCTACGGCCACCGGCCGATGCCGGACGACGGGCTGCCCACGGCCCGCCCGGCCTACCCGGACTACCAGCAGCAGCGGCCCGACCCGGGCTCCTGGCCGCGCACCCAGGAGGACCTCTCCTGGCAGCAGCCGCGCCTCGGGGGCTACCAGGAGCGCGAGCCGTACACCGGTCCGCGTCCGCAGCAGCCGCAGCAGCCCCGCTACGACGAGCGCCCGTCCTCCTACGACCAGCCGCAGCGCCCCGAGCGGGCCGAGCTGCCCGACCCGCCGCGACCGGGCCCCGGTCACGGACCTCGGCCGGGCGGCCCGGGCGGCCACGGTGGGCACGGCGGCCCGATGTCGGGTCATACCGGCGGCGGCACGGGCTCGGGCCAGGGGACCGGCTCCGGCGCGCCCGGCGAGCAGCACGCGCGTCTGAACCCGAAATACCTCTTCGACACCTTCGTCATCGGTTCCTCGAACCGGTTCGCGCACGCCGCCGCGGTCGCGGTGGCCGAGGCGCCGGCGAAGGCCTACAACCCTCTCTTCATCTACGGGGAGTCGGGCCTCGGCAAGACCCACCTGCTGCACGCCATCGGGCACTACGCGCGCAGTCTGTACCCCGGCACGCGCGTGCGGTACGTGAGCTCGGAGGAGTTCACCAACGAGTTCATCAACTCGATCCGCGACGGCAAGGGCGACACCTTCCGCAAGCGCTACCGCGACGTGGACATCCTGCTCGTCGACGACATCCAGTTCCTCGCGAGCAAGGAGTCGACGCAGGAGGAGTTCTTCCACACCTTCAACACGCTCCACAACGCGAACAAGCAGATCGTGCTCTCCTCGGACCGGCCGCCCAAGCAGCTGATGACCCTGGAGGACCGGCTCCGCAACCGCTTCGAGTGGGGCCTGACCACCGATGTGCAGCCGCCCGAGCTGGAGACGCGGATCGCGATCCTGCGCAAGAAGGCGGTGCAGGAACAGCTCAACGCCCCGCCGGAGGTACTGGAGTTCATCGCCTCCCGCATCTCGCGGAACATCCGTGAGCTGGAGGGCGCGCTGATCCGGGTGACGGCCTTCGCCAGCCTCAACCGGCAGCCGGTGGACCTCGGGCTGACCGAGATCGTCCTCAAGGACCTGATCCCCGGCGGCGAGGACGCGGCCCCCGAGATCACGGCCGGCGCGATCATGGCGGCCACCGCCGACTACTTCGGCCTGACGGTCGAGGATCTCTGCGGATCCTCGCGCAGCCGCGTACTGGTGACGGCCCGGCAGATCGCCATGTACCTGTGCCGTGAGCTGACCGACCTGTCGCTGCCGAAGATCGGTGCGCAGTTCGGTGGCCGTGACCACACGACCGTGATGCACGCGGACCGGAAGATCCGCGCGCTGATGGCCGAGCGCCGCTCCATCTACAACCAGGTAACCGAGCTCACCAACCGCATCAAGAACGGCTGACGAAGCCGCTCAGCAGCTCTCGAAGGGCGCCCCGGAACACCTCCCGGGGCGCCCTTCGGCGTGCTGTGGGTGGGCTTCCTGGGCTCTTGAGGGCTGCCGCGAGGGGGCTTCCGGGGGTGTCGGAGGACTGCCGCGGGCGGCTTCCGGGGGCTCTTGACGGGTACCTCGGGCAGCTCCCGAGGGCTCCTCGGCGTGCTGCGGGCGTCTTCCACGCGCCTGTGCACACGCGCGGTGTTCGAATTCGTCTCTGTGGTGGCGCGTTCTCCACAGATTGCGGGATGATCTTCCGTCCACAGGGTGGGGACTCAGGAGTTATCCGGATAGCGTCCACAGGTGGGCCGGCCGTCAGGTCAACACTCCAGGTCAGAGGGGTGTGGATTTGTTGGCAACCTTCATCCACACCCTGTGGATGAATTTTTCGTCCACAGGGCCTCCTCTCGGTTGTCCACTGGCAACCCACAGGGGCGGGTCCGTTGCCCACAAGTTCTCCACACCCCTGTCCACTGTTCGGCAACGAAACGCCCGGCGTCACCGCGTCGAGTGAAAGCGGTCACACCAAGGGGGACGGTTGGGCTGTGGGGAACACGGGTAAAGCTGGGGACAGCGTTGGGGAGAAGTCCCCGTTGCCTGTGTACCGGGTGTGCAGAACTTTCGGGTGTCCACAGAACACCCCAGTTGTCCACCGGCTCCACCCACAGGGTCAGTGGACAAAAAATCGGGTCTGACCTGCGAAAACGACGTTATCCACGGTTTCCACAGGCCCTACTACTACTGCCACATAGAGTTAGCCCGGAATCCGCTTCGAAGTGGGTCCTGTGCACAACTCGGCGCCGGAGCCTCCTCGACCTCTTGTCGCGACTTGACCCCGAGCCGCACCGAGTGTCGGCGGCGTACGTCAGACTGGGTGCCGCAGTCGACGAAGAGCCAGCAACAGCAGGAGGCGGTTCCGGTGAAGATCCGGGTGGAGCGCGATGTACTCGCGGAGGCGGTGGCCTGGGTGGCCCGCAGCCTCCCGGCCCGTCCGCCGGCGCCCGTACTCGCGGGCCTTCTGCTGAAGGCCGAGGACGGCGCGCTGAGCTTCTCGAGCTTCGACTACGAGGTCTCGGCCCGGGTCTCCGTCGAGGCCGAGGTCGAGGAGGACGGCGTCGTCCTGGTCTCCGGCCGGCTGCTCGCCGACATCTGCCGCGCGCTTCCCAACCGCCCCGTCGAGATCTCCACAGACGGTGTACGGGCGACCGTGGTCTGCGGCTCCTCCCGCTTCACCCTCCACACCCTGCCTGTGGAGGAGTACCCGGCGCTGCCGGAGATGCCCACCGCGACCGGCACCGTTCCCGGTGAGGTCTTCGCCTCCGCCGCCGCCCAGGTGGCCATCGCCGCCGGCCGTGACGACACGCTGCCGGTGCTCACCGGTGTGCGTATCGAGATCGAGGGCGACACGGTCACCCTGGCCTCCACCGACCGCTACCGCTTCGCGGTCCGCGAGTTCCTGTGGAAGCCCGAGTCCCCCGACGCCTCCGCGGTCGCCCTGGTGCCCGCGAAGACCCTCCTGGACACCGCCAAGGCGCTCACCAGCGGCGACACCGTCACGCTCGCGCTCTCGGGCTCCGGCAAGGGCGAGGGCCTGATCGGCTTCGAGGGCGCCGGCCGCCGCACCACCACCCGGCTGCTCGAGGGCGACCTGCCGAAGTACCGGACGCTCTTCCCCACCGAGTTCAACTCCATCGCGGTGATCGAGACCGCCCCGTTCGTCGAGGCCGTCAAGCGTGTCGCCCTGGTGGCCGAGCGCAACACCCCGGTCCGTCTGAGCTTCGAGCAGGGCGTGCTGATCCTGGAGGCCGGCTCCAGCGACGACGCACAGGCTGTGGAGCGTGTGGACGCGCAGCTGGACGGCGACGACATCTCGATCGCCTTCAACCCGACCTTCCTGCTGGACGGCCTGAGCGCGATCGACTCCCCGGTCGCCCAGCTCTCCTTCACCACCTCCACCAAGCCCGCGCTGCTCAGCGGCAAGCCGGCCGTGGACGCGGAGGCCGACGAGGCGTACAAGTACCTGATCATGCCGGTGCGGCTCTCCGGATGACCTTCGGGGCGGCCGTCGACTGAGCGGCCGACCCCACAGGTGTGCACCCGGGTCCGGGCGTAGGCTCGGACCCGGGAAAACCGCACACGACGCTTAAGGAATCTCTGATGGAGCTCGGTCTCGTCGGTCTCGGCAAGATGGGCGGCAACATGCGCGAGCGCATCCGCCGCGCAGGCCACACCGTCATCGGATACGACCGCAATCCGGACCTCGCGGATGTCCACAGCCTGGAAGAGCTTGTGGGCAAGCTGAAGGGTCCGCGCGTCGTGTGGGTCATGGTCCCGGCCGGTGCCGCGACCCAGTCCACGGTCGACGAGCTGGCGAGCCTGCTCTCCCCCGGCGACATCGTCGTGGACGGCGGGAACTCCCGCTGGACCGACGACGAGAAGCACGCCGAGGAGCTCGCCGCCAAGGGCATCGGCTTCGTCGACTGCGGAGTCTCCGGCGGCGTGTGGGGCCTGGAGAACGGCTACGCGCTGATGTACGGCGGCGACGCCGAGAACGTGGCGCGCGTGCAGCCGGTCTTCGACGCGCTGAAGCCCGAGGGCGAGTTCGGCGCGGTCCACGCGGGCAAGGTCGGCGCCGGCCACTTCGCCAAGATGGTTCACAACGGCATCGAGTACGCGATGATGCAGGCGTACGCCGAGGGCTGGGAGCTCCTGGAGAAGGTCGACTCCGTCACCGACGTGCGCGAGGTCTTCCGGTCCTGGCAGGAGGGCACGGTCATCCGTTCCTGGCTGCTGGACCTGGCGGTCAACGCGCTGGACGAGGACGAGCACCTGGAGCAGCTCCGCGGCTACGCGCAGGACTCCGGCGAGGGCCGCTGGACGGTGGAGGCCGCGATCGACAACGCGGTGCCGCTGCCCGCGATCACCGCGTCGCTGTTCGCGCGGTTCGCGTCCCGCCAGGACGACTCCCCGCAGATGAAGATGATCGCCGCGCTGCGCAACCAGTTCGGTGGCCACGCGGTCGAGTCCAAGAAGTAATCCACAGGCTGTGCACCCCTCGGTGCACAGCAGCCGGGGGAAGGTCGGCCACCCACCATGCATGTCACGCATCTGTCGCTGGCCGACTTCCGCTCCTACGCCCGGGTCGAGGTCCCGCTCGACCCGGGCGTCACCGCTTTCGTGGGCGCCAACGGCCAGGGGAAGACCAATCTGGTCGAGGCCGTCGGTTACCTCGCCACGCTCGGCAGCCACCGTGTCGCCTCGGACGCCCCGCTCGTACGGATGGGGGCGGATCGGGCGATCATCCGCGCCGCGGTCACCCAGGGCGAGCGCTCCCAGCTGGTCGAGCTCGAACTGAACCCGGGGCGCGCGAACCGTGCCCGTATCAACAGGTCCTCGCAGGTCAGACCGCGTGACGTGCTGGGGATCGTACGGACCGTGCTGTTCGCCCCCGAGGACCTGGCCCTGGTGAAGGGCGATCCCGGCGAGCGCCGGCGCTTCCTCGACGAGCTGATCACGGCGCGCGCGCCGCGCATGGCGGGCGTGCGCTCCGACTACGAGCGGGTCCTCAAGCAGCGCAACACCCTGCTGAAGTCCGCGGCCATGGCCCGGCGCCACGGCGGCCGGGGCATGGACCTGTCGACGATCGACGTGTGGGACCAGCATCTGGCGCGGGCGGGCGCCGAACTCCTCGCGCAGCGGCTGGATCTGATCGCTGTGCTGCAGCCGCTCGCCGACAAGGCGTACGAGCAGCTGGCGCCCGGCGGCGGACCGATCCTCCTGGAGTACCGGCCGTCCGCGCCGGGCCCGGGGCACAGGCGCGAGGAGCTGTACGAGCAGCTGATCGCGGCGCTCGCGGAGGTGCGCAAGCAGGAGATCGAGCGCGGGGTGACGCTGGTCGGGCCGCACCGCGACGAGCTGGTGCTCAAGCTGGGCGAGCTGCCGGCGAAGGGGTACGCGAGCCACGGGGAGTCCTGGTCGTACGCGCTGGCGCTGCGGCTCGCCTCCTACGACCTGCTGCGGGCCGAGGGCAACGAGCCGGTCCTCGTCCTCGACGACGTCTTCGCCGAGCTGGACGCACGGCGTCGGGAGCGGCTGGCCGAGCTGGTGGCACCGGGCGAGCAGGTGCTGGTGACGGCGGCGGTGGACGACGACGTACCGGGGGTGCTCGCGGGGGCTCGGTACGGGGTCGCGGGGGGTTCGGTGGAGAGGCTGTGAGGGGCCGTACGGGCGGGGCGGACGGCGGCCGCGCGAAGGGCGTGAGGGTGTGAGGGCGTGAGCGAGGACCAGATTCCCCTGAGCGGTCAGGGCGCGCAGGACGCCCGGACGCCCCAAGGCCCTGAGGCCGCCAGGACTCCCGAGCCCTCGGGTGTGGATCTCGCGCGGGTCGCGCTGCGCGCCGCCAAGGAGCAGGCGCGGGCGCGGGGCGCCGCGGCGCAGCAGAAGAAGCAGGCGCGGCGCGGGGGCGGTCTGCGGTCCGGCGCGCACGCCGACGGGAGGGATCCGGTCGGCCTCGGCGCCGCGATCAACCGGCTCATCACCGAGCGGGGCTGGGAGACGCCGGCGGCGGTCGGCGGCGTCATGGGGCGCTGGCCGCAGATCGTGGGCGAGGACCTGGCGAACCACTGCGTCCCGCTGAAGTACGACGACGACCCCGAGGAGCGGGTGCTCACCGTCCAGTGCGACTCGACGGCGTGGGCGACGCAGCTGCGGTTGCTGGCGCCGAGGCTGGTGGCGCGGCTGAACGAGGACCTGGGGCACGGGACGGTGCGGGTGATCAAGGTCCTGGGGCCGGGGGGCCCGCGGAAGGGATACGGGCCGCTGCGGGCGCCGGGCTCGGTGGGGCCGGGGGACACGTACGGCTGACGTTGTCCCAGCGCCCTGCGGATCGATTGCCCGCAGCCCTGGGCCCCGGGGCGAGTGCCCTCCTGCGGAGCGTCGTCGGCTCAGTGGCCCGATCGGTTACTCAACGTGAGGAGGCGCCCCCGCCGTAGTCAAAAGTGCGTGGCGACGCCGAAGACGCGGCGGAGTTGTGCCATGTCGTGTCGGTCACGTTCCGAGGGCTCGTAGCCCTGGTGGAAGTAGACCTGCTGTTCGGCGGACAAGCACGGGACCGACGTCCCATGGAGGGTGCCCGTCACGAAGCACGAGGACGCGTAGGTGAAGGGATGCTCGGGTTCGGGTGACGCCTGCACCGCTGAGCCGTCGGCTGCGAAGACCAGCGGGTGGAGGTCGATCTCTCGTCCGTCGGGTGCCGTCACGACGAACCGGATGGGCCTCGCGTTCAGGGTCTCCACGAAACCGACCTCCCGGAGGGCGGCCACCACCACGTCTTCCTGCTCCTGCCGGTGCATGAGGTCCAGGTCCCGATGGTCTCGCGTCTGCTCGCCGACCAGAGCGTCGATCCCCCATCCTCCACCGATCCAGAAGTCCGCCTTCGTCCGTCGCAGCAGTGCCAGGACGAACAACACGTCGTCAGCTGTCATCACCTGACGCAGGCTAGGAGCCTTCGCCCGGGGCCGCCAACGTTTTGCCGGCCCTCGGCCTCCCGCCGGCCGGTGGTGGCAGGCGCGAGCCCGGCGGTGCGCGGCGAGAATCCCGGGGACGGGAGTCGGCCCTCGAAGCGCCGTCCACAACGCGCTACGACTCGAAGCGCTGGGTGGCCGTCAGAGCCCTTTGGAGCCCCTCCCTGGATATGGGGAGTCGTCTCGCTACCGCACAGGGCGGCACATGCGGACTCAGGTACCGGCAAACCCCCATTCGTGTCGGCGCTACCGGTAGACTGGTCGGTAATCCCGCCACCCCGCGGAACAAGTCGAACGACGCAGCCGCTCCCGTATGCCCGGAGAACGGTCTGTGCTGTGCCAGAAAGGGCGCTTCGTGGCCGATTCCGGCAACCCCAACGAGAACACTCCGTCCGCCAACGCTGCGTCGTACGACGCCAGCGCGATCACCGTCCTCGAGGGTCTGGACGCGGTCCGCAAGCGACCCGGCATGTACATCGGGTCGACCGGTGAGCGAGGACTGCACCACATGGTGCAGGAGGTCGTCGACAACTCCGTCGACGAGGCCCTGGCCGGTCACGCGGACACCATCGACGTGACGATCCTGGCCGACGGCGGCGTGCGCGTCGTCGACAACGGGCGCGGCATCCCGGTCGGCATCGTCGCCTCCGAGGGCAAGCCGGCCGTCGAGGTCGTGCTGACGGTGCTCCACGCGGGCGGCAAGTTCGGCGGCGGCGGCTACGCGGTCTCCGGCGGTCTGCACGGCGTCGGCGTCTCCGTCGTGAACGCCCTCTCCACCAAGGTCTCGGTGGAGATCAAGACCGACGGCCACCGCTGGACGCAGGACTACAAGCTGGGTGCCCCGACCGCGCCCCTCGCCCAGCACGAGGCGACCGACGAGACCGGCACCTCGGTCACGTTCTGGTCCGACCCGGACATCTTCGAGACGACCGAGTACTCCTTCGAGACGCTCTCGCGCCGTTTCCAGGAGATGGCCTTCCTCAACAAGGGCCTCACCATCACGCTCACCGACGAGCGTGAGTCCGCGAAGGCCACGGTCGGCGCCGACGACCCGGACGCCGAGGCCGCCGCGGAGCCGACCGCGCGCACGGTGAAGTACCACTACGAGGGCGGCATCGTCGACTTCGTGAAGTACCTCAACTCGCGCAAGGGCGAGCTGATCCACCCGACCGTCATCGACGTCGAGGCCGAGGACCAGGAGCGGATGCTCTCGGTCGAGATCGCGATGCAGTGGAACTCGCAGTACAGCGAGGGTGTGTACTCCTTCGCCAACACGATCCACACGCACGAGGGCGGTACGCACGAAGAGGGCTTCCGTGCCGCGCTGACGGGCCTGGTGAACCGGTACGCGCGCGAGAAGAAGCTGCTGCGCGAGAAGGACGACAACCTCACGGGTGAGGACATCCGCGAGGGTCTGACGGCGATCATCTCGGTCAAGCTGGGCGAGCCCCAGTTCGAGGGCCAGACGAAGACCAAGCTGGGCAACACCGAGGCCAAGACCTTCGTCCAGAAGATCGTCCACGAGCACCTCAACGACTGGTTCGACCGCAACCCCGTCGAGGCCGCGGACATCATCCGTAAGTCGATCCAGGCGGCCACCGCGCGCGTGGCGGCCCGCAAGGCGCGTGACCTGACCCGCCGCAAGGGTCTGCTGGAGTCGGCGTCCCTGCCGGGCAAGCTGAGCGACTGCCAGTCGAACGACCCCACCAAGTGCGAGATCTTCATCGTCGAGGGTGACTCCGCCGGTGGTTCGGCCAAGTCCGGCCGCAACCCGATGTACCAGGCCATCCTGCCGATCCGCGGCAAGATCCTGAACGTCGAGAAGGCCCGGATCGACAAGATCCTGCAGAACACCGAGGTCCAGGCGCTGATCTCGGCCTTCGGCACCGGAGTCCACGAGGACTTCGACATCGAGAAGCTCCGCTATCACAAGATCATTCTGATGGCGGACGCCGACGTCGACGGTCAGCACATCAACACCCTCCTGCTGACCTTCCTCTTCCGCTTCATGCGCCCGCTGGTCGAGGCCGGTCACGTCTACCTCTCCCGCCCGCCGCTCTACAAGATCAAGTGGGGCCGGGACGACTTCGAGTACGCGTACTCGGACCGTGAGCGGGACGCGCTCGTCGAGCTGGGCAAGCAGAACGGCAAGCGGATCAGGGAAGACTCGATCCAGCGCTTCAAGGGTCTGGGCGAGATGAACGCCGAGGAGCTGCGCGTCACCACGATGGACGTGGACCACCGTGTCCTCGGCCAGGTGACCCTGGACGACGCGGCCCAGGCGGACGACCTGTTCTCGGTGCTGATGGGTGAGGACGTCGAGGCCCGGCGTTCGTTCATCCAGCGCAACGCCAAGGACGTTCGCTTCCTCGACATCTGAGTCGGTCTCAGCTGACCGTACGAAAGGACTGACGACCAGCAATGGCCGACGAGAACCCCCCTGTGACCACCGAAGAAGAAGAGCCGGTGCTGCGGATCGAGCCCGTCGGGCTCGAGACCGAGATGCAGCGCTCGTACCTCGACTACGCGATGTCCGTCATCGTGTCGCGTGCGCTGCCCGACGTCCGTGACGGCCTCAAGCCCGTCCACCGTCGCGTGCTGTACGCGATGTACGACGGCGGCTACCGGCCCGAGAAGGGCTTCTACAAGTGCGCCCGCGTCGTCGGTGACGTCATGGGTACGTACCACCCGCACGGCGACTCCTCCATCTACGACGCGCTCGTCCGCCTCGCCCAGCCGTGGTCGATGCGTCTGCCGCTGGTGGACTCCAACGGCAACTTCGGTTCTCCGGGCAACGACCCGGCCGCCGCCATGCGGTACACCGAGTGCAAGATGATGCCGCTGGCCATGGAGATGCTCCGGGACATCGACGAGGAGACCGTCGACTTCCAGGACAACTACGACGGCCGTAACCAGGAGCCGACGGTCCTGCCGGCGCGCTTCCCGAACCTGCTGGTCAACGGCAGCGCCGGCATCGCCGTCGGCATGGCGACCAACATCCCGCCGCACAACCTGCGCGAGGTCGCGGCCGGTGCCCAGTGGGCGCTGGAGCACCCGGAGGCCACGCACGAGGAGCTGCTCGACGCGCTCATCGAGCGGATCAAGGGCCCTGACTTCCCGACCGGCGCGCTGGTCGTGGGCCGCAAGGGCATCGAGGAGGCGTACCGCACCGGTCGCGGCTCCATCACGATGCGCGCGGTCGTCGAGGTCGAGGAGATCCAGAACCGCCAGTGCCTGGTGGTCACGGAGCTGCCGTACCAGACCAACCCGGACAACCTCGCGCAGAAGATCGCCGACCTGGTGAAGGACGGCCGGATCGGCGGCATCGCCGACGTCCGCGACGAGACCTCCTCCCGTACCGGCCAGCGGCTCGTCATCGTGCTCAAGCGCGACGCCGTCGCCAAGGTCGTCCTCAACAACCTGTACAAGCACACCGACCTCCAGTCGAACTTCGGCGCGAACATGCTCGCGCTCGTCGACGGTGTGCCGCGCACGCTCTCGCTGGACGCTTTCATCCGCCACTGGGTGACGCACCAGATCGAGGTCATCGTCCGCCGGACGAAGTTCCGCCTGCGCAAGGCCGAGGAGCGGGCGCACATCCTGCGCGGTCTGCTCAAGGCGCTGGACGCGATCGACGAGGTCATCGCGCTCATCCGGCGCAGCGACACGGTCGAGGTCGCGCGCGAGGGCCTGATGGGCCTGCTGCAGATCGACGAGATCCAGGCCAACGCCATCCTCGAGATGCAGCTGCGCCGGCTCGCCGCCCTGGAGCGTCAGAAGATCGTCGCCGAGCACGACGAGCTCCAGGCGAAGATCAACGAGTACAACGCGATCCTCGCCTCCGAGGAGCGGCAGCGCCAGATCGTCAGCGAGGAGCTGGCGCTGATCGTCGAGAAGTTCGGCGACGACCGCCGCTCCAAGCTGGTGCCCTTCGACGGTGACATGTCCATCGAGGACCTGATCGCCGAGGAGGACATCGTCGTCACCATCACGCGTGGCGGCTATGTGAAGCGTACGAAGACCGAGGACTACCGCTCGCAGAAGCGTGGCGGCAAGGGCGTGCGCGGCACGAAGCTGAAGCAGGACGACATCGTCGACCACTTCTTCGTCTCCACGACCCACCACTGGCTGCTCTTCTTCACGAACAAGGGCCGGGTCTACCGCGCGAAGGCGTACGAGCTCCCGGACGCCGGGCGCGACGCGCGCGGCCAGCACGTCGCCAACCTGCTGGCCTTCCAGCCGGACGAGCAGATCGCCGAGATCCTCGCGATCCGCGACTACGAGGCCGCGCCGTACCTGGTGCTCGCCACCAAGGCCGGCCTGGTGAAGAAGACCGCGCTGAAGGACTACGACTCCCCGCGCGCGGGCGGTGTCATCGCCATCAACCTCCGGGAGACGGAGGCCGGCGGCGACGACGAGCTCATCGGCGCCGAGCTGGTCTCGGCGGAGGACGATCTCCTGCTCATCAGCAGGAAGGCGCAGTCGATCCGGTTCACCGCGACGGACGACGCGCTGCGTCCGATGGGACGAGCCACGTCCGGCGTCAAGGGGATGAGTTTCCGCGAGGGCGACGAGCTGCTCTCGATGAATGTCGTCCGGCCCGGTACGTTCGTCTTCACCGCCACCGACGGTGGGTACGCGAAGCGGACCAACGTCGACGAATACCGCGTCCAGGGTCGCGGTGGCCTCGGAATCAAGGCCGCCAAGATCGTGGAGGACCGGGGTTCGCTCGTGGGGGCGCTGGTGGTCGAGGAGACGGACGAGATCCTCGCCATCACGCTGTCCGGCGGTGTGATTCGTACGCGAGTCAACGAAGTCAGGGAGACCGGCCGTGACACCATGGGCGTCCAGCTGATCAATCTGGGCAAGCGGGATGCCGTCGTCGGCATCGCGCGCAACGCCGAGGCGGGCAGCGAGGCCGAAGAGGTCGTCGAGGCCGATGCCGAGGCCGAGATCGGCGAAGGCGTCGAGGTCGCGACCGCGGCCGAGGCCGAGGCAGCCGAGGGCAACGAGCCTTCGGCCGGGGAGCACGAGGAGTAGAGCGTGAGTGGAGCCACGGGCGCCGGTTCGGCGGACGCCGGAGCTTCCGCCGGTGCTGGAGCGAACGGTGCCCGTGGTTCCGCCACGGACTCCCAGGGGGTTGCGGTGACGGACACCCGAGGGCAGGGGCCCTCGTACGAGACGTACAACGGGCCGCTGCCCGGCGAACGCGCGGGAGCGCAGCAGCCGAGCGGGCCGTACCACCCTCCGCAGGCGTACGGCGCGCAGGCGCCGGGCGCCGGTGGGGGCGGTACGACGGCCGGCGTGGCAGGCGGTACTGGAGGCGGCGGGGTGGCAGGCGGCGTGGTCGGTGGCGTGGGCGGTCAGAGCGCGGGTGCCGTGCGCCGGCCGCGCACGGGGGCGCGCACGACGCCCCGTACGCGCAAGGCGCGGCTGCGGGTGGCCAAGGCCGACCCGTGGTCGGTGATGAAGGTGAGCTTCCTGCTCTCCATCGCGCTGGGCGTCTGCACGATCGTGGCGGCTTCGGTGCTGTGGATGGTCATGGACGCCATGGGCGTCTTCTCGACCGTCGGCGGCACGATCAGCGAGGCGACGGGCTCGAACGAGTCCAACGGCTTCGACCTGCAGTCGTTCCTGTCGCTGCCGCGTGTGCTGGTGTTCACCTCGGTGATCGCCGTGATCGACGTGGTCCTGATGACCGCGCTGGCGACGCTGGGCGCGTTCATCTACAACCTGTCGGCCGGTTTCGTGGGCGGTGTCGAGCTCACGCTGGCGGAGGACGAGTGACCTGCGGGGGGCCGGTGAGAACCGATTTTGGGACTGGCCCCCACGTGCGCTAATCTTCAGGAGTCAGCGCGCGGGACACACACCGCAGAGCGCGGCGGGGCTATAGCTCAGTTGGTTAGAGCGCATCCCTGATAAGGATGAGGCCACAGGTTCAAATCCTGTTAGCCCCACCAGCTTGAAGACCCCCAGCCATCACGGCTGGGGGTCTTCGACGTTATGGCCGACGGTACGGCCCACGGAAGGCCGACGTCGGGCCCGGACCTCCGGCGTGGACGGTTCACCCGTTCGGGCCGATTGTTTTCGGCGAGGCGTGCCCGGGCTAGGTCACCGATCGGTATCGGTCCATGTGTAGAGTGGGCGTCAGAAGTCTCCTACGTCAACGAAGGACGAGGTCGCGCGGTGAAGAAGCTTCTCCTGGTCGCACTGGCCGCCATCGGCGGGCTCCTCGTGTACCGCCAGATCCAGGCGGATCGCGCCGAGCAGGATCTGTGGACGGAGGCGACCGACTCCGTGCCTGCAGGTTCGGGTGTCTGAGTCGCACACTCTCTGAGGGCGAAGCCCCGGCCGCGTTCGAGCGGCCGGGGCTTCGCGCTGTTCCGGAGCTGCCCGGCCCGCTGTGATTCACCGGAGTGAATTTCTCGGGCAGGATGGGCGCCGTCGTCGAGGCCGCCGGAGCGGGACGACAGCGACGGACACGAGGAGAGGCGCGTGAAGACGCAGCAACGCGTGGGGGCGGGGCCCGGACGGGGCCTGGCGGCGGCGCTCGGCGCGACGGTGTGTGCGGCCGTGTTCACGGCTGCCGCCCTGCCCGGCACGGCGTGGGCGGCCGGCGAGAGCCCGTACGGGTTCGACGGGGGCGCGCAGCCGATCAAGGGCGCCGCCACCAGCCTGGACGCGCGGCCGTTGACGGCAGGCCAGAGCTACCGCGACAGCATCAAGAAGGACGGCAAGCTCTACTACCGGGTCGACCTCGGCACCCAGGAGAACGCGTACGTCTCCGTCGTCGCCGTCCCCAAGGCCGGTGGCGCGGCGGAGTACGGCGACGGCATCACGGTCACGCTGCAGGACGGCTCCGGCGCCCAGTGCGGCTACCAGGACTCCTCCTTCGCGTCGGCCACCTTCACCCGGCCCATCACCGCGTACGCCCACCGCACGATCGAGCCCGACCGCTCCACCTGCCAGCAGGCCGGCGCCTACTACGTGCTGGTCGAGCGGACCTCCAAGGCCGCCTCGCCGCCCGACGACTGGCAACTGGAGATCCGGTACGTCCCCGAGCCGGGCGTGACGCAGAACGGCCCCACCGAACTGCCCGAGAACTGGCCCTCCTCCTCGCCTCCGCCGCCGGTCGGCGGGCCGCAGAAACGGCAGGGCGGGACGGGCTTCCACGACGCGACCTCCCTGCGGCAGGGCGAGTGGCGCGCCGACATCGAGCCCGGGCAGACGCTGTTCTACCGGGTCCCCGTCGACTGGGGACAGCAGGTCTTCGCCACCGCGGAGCTCGGCAGCAGCCCCACCGGCGCGACCGGGTACGTGCCCAACGCGCTGGTGCTCTCGCTCGACAACCCGGCCCGCGGCCACGTCGACCAGAACACCGTCAGCTACGACGGCAAGCCGGCCACGCTGGCGCTCGACCCGCACCGCCCGGTCGCCTTCGAGAACCGTTACTCCTCCCACAGCACCACCAACGCCCTGCGGTTCGCGGGCTGGTACCACCTGTCGGCCACGCTCAGCCCGGAGATCGTCAAGGAGTACGGGGACAGGCCGGTGCAGCTGACGCTGCGGGTGAACGTCACCGGCACGCCGAAGGCGGGTCCCGCGTACGCCGGGGACGCGGGGCCCTTCCAGGTCACCGCGGACGATCGGGACGCGGCCGCCAGCGGGGCGAGCGGGGACGAGGCGGGGACGAACGACGGCATGGTGGTGGTCGCGGCGGCCGGGATCGGCGCCGGGACGGTGCTGCTCGCGGGGCTCGGCGTGTGGAGTTTCGCGGGGCGGCGCCGGGCGGCACGGGACGCGGCCCGGGGCGGCCCGGGGGGCCCGCAGGACGGTCCGTCGCCGTTCGGGCCGCCGCCTCCGGCCTGGTAGCGGGCGGGACGGGTCAGGCAGCGGGCCGGGCCGGTCAGGTCTGGGTGAGCGCCCAGAAACCGACGGCGAAGCAGACCAGCGAGAGGAACAGCACCGGGATCGCCACCTTCGGGGGCGGTCCCGGTCGCTTCGCCGGGGCCCCGGCCGTGGCCGAGAGCGGTGGCGGGGCCGTGGCCGAGGACGGTGGCGGTGGCGGGGTCTGCGGGGAAGGCGCCGGGCCGGGCTGAGCGGTGTACTGCGCCGTCGGGACGTGCGGGGCCGGAGCGGGGGCCGCCGTCGGCGGGGGCAGATGGAAGCTGCCCGTCTCGGAGGGGCTGGGCAGGGGCGGCTGCGGCTGCGGAGGCTGCGAGGGACGCGAGCCCTGCGAGGGCTGGGACGGCTGATGCTGTTGTACGCCCACGGGGTCGGTCGGAGTGTGCGGCGGCGCGGGATCGGCGTGCCCGGGTGTCGTCGGGGCTCCCGGGGCTCCCGGGGTTTCCGGGGCTCCCGGGGTTTCCGGGGCTCCCGGGGCCGGCCGTTCGGGGCCGTTCGGGCCGAAGCCGGCGGGCAGCGGGCCGATCTGGTCGAAGACCTCGACCGGCTCCTCGTCCGGGCGCGGCTCGGGCAGCATCTCGACCGCCGTGGTGAGCGCCTTGCGTACGCCCGTCGCCGTCCTGAAGCGGGCCTCCGGGTCCGGCTGGAGCAGGCCGGCCAGGACCTGCCACAGCGGCTCGGGAATCCCCTCCGGGGCCCCCGGTGTCCCGTGTGCCATGAAGTACTCGATCAGGGCCCGGGAGTCCGGCTTCTGGCCCTGGAGCAGATAGAGCGCGACCAGGCCGACGGCGAAGAGGTCGGCCGGGAAGTCAGGCTCCGCGCCGAGCATCTGCTCGGGTGCGAAGTAACCGGGCGTCCCCACCACGTAGTTGGTCTCCGTGAGGCGGGGCTCGCCCTTGCGCATCGAGATGCCGAAGTCGGAGAGCCGCAGATGCGGCCGCCCGGTTCCGGTCACGTCGAGCAGGATGTTCGCCGGCTTGATGTCGCGGTGCACGACCCCCTCCGCGTGCACCGCGGCAAGTCCGGCGAGCAGCTGATCCAGCAGGGTGCAGACGAAGCGCGGGGGCAGCGGGCCGTAGTCGCCGATGACGTGCGCCAGCGAGCCGCCGGCCACCAGATCCATGGTGAACAGCACCTTGTCGTCGTCGGCGGCCCAGCTGGCCGGGGCGAGGACGTGGGGGTGGTCGATCCGGAGCGCCTGCTCCCGGACGAAGCGGAGCAGCGTGTGGGCGTCGCTCTGCAGGAGCACCTTGGCCGCCACGTAGCGGCGGCGCCGGTGGTCCCACGCGCGCCAGACGGCCCCGACCCCGCCCCGTCCGATCGGGTCGACCAGTTCGTACCGACCAGCGAAGACCTCACCCATCGCGCTGCGCCCGCTCCCCGTCGTGCCTCGACGGTCCGGCGGTGGCCGCCGGACCGGCTGCTCTGCGTCAGTTCTGGTGCGACTCGTAGTGGGCGACCGCGTCCGCGGTGCGACCGGCGCCGTACACCCGGAGGAACTCTGCCAGTTCCGGGTGGGCGGGGGCGAGGGAGTCGGCCGCATCGATGATGTCGCCGGCCGCCGCGACCGAGCGCAGCAGCGACTGGATCTCGCGGACGACCCGGCGCACGGTCGGCGCGCCCGAGCTGGTGGTGGTCTGGCCGGTGGCGGTGAGCACGGATCCGCCCTGGGACTTCTTGATCTCGTCCATGCGGTCGGTGGCCTCCGCCGCGCTGACGCTGCCGTCGGCGACCAGGCCGGCGAGCTCCTGGAGGGCCTGGACGCGCTGGACGACGGCCGGGTTGCCGATCTTGGCACGCTGGCCGCTCATCAGCTGGGAGAGCATGGGCGCCGAAAGGCCGAGCACAGCAGCGAGCCGGGCCTGATTGAGGCCGAGATCGTCGATCAGCCGACGGAAGAGCGCCCCCAGCGGCTCTCCGTACCAACTGCGCTGAAGCTCGCGGGCTCTTGCCGTGGCTTCTTGCTGTACTGCGTCCATTACTTCTCCCCATCCCTTAGGTTCGCCACTGCGAACCTCGATCAGCATCCTACGGAGCGTGGTCGCCGACCGGGAGTCCCAATCCTTTTGCGGGAAAGAGGGGGTGACCCGGTACTCTGGTCTCGTTCCGGGGCCTTAGCTCAGTTGGTAGAGCGCTGTCTTTGCATGGCAGATGTCAGGGGTTCGACTCCCCTAGGCTCCACCGGACAAGCCCCTCCGAACCGTGGCAATGCGGTTCGGAGGGGCTTTCTCGTGTTCCGGGCCCGGCGATCGGCCCATGATCATGGGCCCCTGAACGGGTCTGTCCCCCTGCGGTCACCGGGCCCGCCGTGCGCTGGGCGGAGCGGGTCCGCGCGCAGGCACCGGCCGCGCACGCCGCGACGGAGCTGCTCGAAGCCTGAGGAGCCGGCGTTGCGCCGGACGAGTGGTGTTCATCGGAAGAACTGCGCGGGAACGGCGTCGCTCCGGGACATCCGGATCCGCGTCCCCATCATGAGGAATGTACGAAAAGCGCGCAATCCGAAATGAACCATCCGAGAACCTCACGAACCGCACCGCCGCATGAAGCGCATCACCGCGTGAACCGCACCACGCACCACCGCACCACCCACGTCACGAGCACCACGTCACGAAAGCGAGGGGCCATGGCCACCGCCAAGGTCAAGCAGTTCTGGACCGCCTTCATCTCCGTACTCTTCGCCCTGCTCGCCTCCGTCGGCCTGGCGTCCACCGCCACCGCCGCGCAGGCACCCGCCGTCCAGCAGCCCGAGGAGCCGGCCGCCGCGCCCGCCCCCGCCGGAGCGCGCACCACCGTCGCCGTACCGGCACAGAGGGCGGCCTATCAGTGGCCCACCACGGTCCGCGAGCGTTCGCTGCCGCCCACGATCAAGCAGCGCATCGGCGCCGAGGCCCACAACTCCTCGCCGTCCGTACGTCACCTGCGGGCCGACGCCCCGGCGGAGACCCCGCTCGCGGACCAGACGGAGCTGTCGGGCCTGGCGCTTGCCGCCGCGGCGTAGGGCACGGGGAGTCGATTCGCTCCTCCCCACGCCCCTCGCCCTCGTCATCGCCGTACGCCATCCGCACGCGGAGGCGCCCCACGGTCAGCGACGGTCGTCGCGGTCCGGGTCCACCTCCCCATCGGTTTCGGCCTCCTTGGCCTCCACCTCGGGATCGAGAGCTCCACTGCCGTCGACGGACGTCAGCGGTGTGGTCCGGGACGACGGTTCCGCGACAGTCTCGTCGACCTCGGTAGGAGCGGGCGGCTCGACCAGCCAGTCCGGGTTGGCCTGCTTGTCCCACCACTTCCACGCACAGAACGCGCCGGCGGCCACCACGCCCAGGACAGCGAGTCCCTTGGCGAGACGACCGGCCCTGGCACGGCGCTCGTGCTTGCGCACGAGCTTCTGGATCTCCTTCGGTGTCACCTGTCCGCGCAGCGCGGCCCAGGCGGCCACCGAACGCGACCCGGCCTCGTCGAGAACGGGACCGGTAGCGGCGACCGCGTGCTCGACACGCGGAACGGTGTAGTCGGCCGCCTGACGGGCGGCCCTACGGGTCACCAGCGCGGCGCGTTGCGCGGCGTCGTCGACCCGAGGCGGTACATGCGGTGCGACACGGGCGTCGTACTGCACGCGAGCTTGAACACGGGCCTGCTGAGCGGCCTTCGAGACCTTCGGCGCGAGCCGGACGCGAGCCTCGTGCGCATAGCGCGTGGCCTGGTCCTTGGCCGTTCCGGCGTACTGAGCGGCCTGCTCCTTGGCGGTGTCCGCATAGGGCGCGACCACTTCCGCAGCGTGCAGCACGCTGTCCTTGGCCGAATCGGTCGCGGCGCGCACGCTGTCCATCCGGGTCACGGGATCCTCCTACTCGGTGGCGGTGTCGTTTATTCGCCTTTCCGTCCTTTTCGAAATCATGCCTGCCCGATCGCCGTCCGGCATGTGGGGCTGGCATCCGGGGCATGCCCTGACGCTTCCGTGCGAGGATGCGATGCGCGTCAGTGGGCAGACTTACGGGAAGGCGGACCGTGGCCGAGCAGCTCTACGCCACTCTCAGGACCAGCCGGGGTGACATCGAGATCCGGTTGCTGCCGGACCACGCCCCGAACACGGTCAGGAACTTCACCGAACTCGCCCAGGGCGAGCGGGAGTGGACGCACCCGGCGACCGGCAAGGTCGCCGCGGACCGGCTGTACGACGGCACCGTCTTCCACCAGGTCATCGAGGGCTTCATGATCCAGGGCGGGGACCCGCTGGGGAACGGCACGGGCGGGCCGGGCTACGAGTTCGCCGACGAGTTCCACCCCGAGCTCTATTTCGACCGCCCCTATCTGCTGGCGATGGCCAACGCGGGCCCGGGCACCAACGGCTCGCAGTTCTTCATCACCGTCGGCGCGACGACCTGGCTGAACCGCAAGCGCACGATCTTCGGGGAGGTCGTCGGCGCGAAGAGCCGCAAGGTCGTCGACACGATCGCCGGCGTGCCGGTCAACCCGAACACCAAGCGGCCGCTGAGCGACGTGGTCCTCGAGTCGGTCGTCATCGAGACCCGCCGACCCGCCGACCACTGACCAGCGGTCCCGCCGGCCACCGACGAGCGGTCCCGACGGCCACCATGCGACACCCCGCCGACGGGTCGGCCGCCCGGCGCCGGGTCGACCAGGGAACCTTTCCGCCCCGCCCGTCCGTATCAGGAAGGCGGGGCGCCGCCTCGCCGCCCCATCTCCTCGGGAGGGACCTCCATGGAGCCGCAGTCCGGCCTGCCGCGCTGTCACCGCCACCCGGACGTCGAGACCGGCATCCGCTGCACCCGCTGCGAGAAGCCGATCTGCCCGCGGTGCATGGTCTCGGCCTCCGTCGGCTTCCAGTGCCCGGACTGTGTCCGGGGCGGCTCCGGCACGGGTCACGCGCCGGACGCCAACCAGCCCCGCACGCTCGCCGGCGGCCGGGTCGCGTCGGACGGGCGTCTCGTCACCAAGATCCTCATCGCGCTCAACCTCGCCCTCTTCATCGCCGCCCAGGTGGCCGGCGACCGGCTCGTGGACGAGCTGACGCTGATCGGCTACGCCTACAGCCCGCCGCTCGGCGAGCTGGTGGGGGTCGCGGACGGCGAGTGGTACCGGCTGCTGTCCTCGACCTTCCTCCATCAGGAGGTCGCGCACTTCGTCTTCAACATGCTGGGGCTCTGGGTGATCGGCGGCATCGTCGAGCCCGAGCTCGGCCGCATCCGGTTCGCCGCGCTCTGTCTGCTCTCCGGACTGTCCGGCTCCGCCCTCGCCTTCGTGGTGGCCCCGTCGAACCAGCCCTCGCTCGGCGCCTCCGGCGTGGTCTTCGGCCTGATCGGCGCCTGGGCGGTGCTCACCCGACGGCAGCGGTACGACATGCGGCCGGTCGCCCTCTTCGTCGCTCTCTCGCTGCTGCTGACCTTCACCCGGCCCGGGATCTCCTGGGAGGCGCACATCGGCGGTCTCGTGGGCGGCGCCCTGGTGACCTACGGCCTGCTGCACGCACCGAAGGCCCGGCGGAACCTCGTGCAGTACGGAGCCTGTGGACTGGTGCTCCTGATCGACCTGGCGATGGTCCTGGCCCGGTCGGCCAGCCTCACCACATGAGCGAGGGGGGTCGCGGACGAGCGGCTCCGAAAGCTTTCCCCAGAGTTATCCACAGTGTGTGGCGAGCTGTGTGCACCTGGTGGAGAACGGCCGCGCCCCCCGCTCCTGAGCTGGGCTTTTCCAGCGGGAGCGAGGGGCGTGGCAGGCGCGGGGCGGTAGTGACGCAGTCACACCGGCGTCAACCCGGCCTGAGTTATCCACAGATCTTCGTAAGTTATCCAGTGCTGTGCACAACGCTGTGGATAAGTTCAGGGCAAGGCTTGACGGGCGGGTCGGGTGCCCGCTACTTCCACTGCGTGGAGACGCCGAACCCGGCCGCGATGAAGCCGAAGCCCACCACGATGTTCCAGTTGTTGAGGGACTTCACCGGCAGCGAGCCGTCGGTGACGTAGAAGACGACGATCCACACGAGCCCGATGAGGAACAGCGCCAGCATCACCGGTGCCACCCAGCTGCGGTTGGTCAGCTTGATGTTGGTGGCCTGCTTGGCGGGCGGGGGCGTGAAGTCGGCCTTCTTGCGGATACGTGACTTCGGCACGAGGGACTCTCCTGTCGATGCGCTGCGTGACCGCGCAGGGAACTGTGGCTGGCGCCGGGGTGGGACGGCTGGGTGACGTAGGAGGACCACTGCGTCCCCCGGGCGTCCGTTAGCGTAGTGCTTCCACGGCACCGAAGGGGATCAGGGTACGTTGAGCAATTCTGCCGACTCTTCCTCCGGGCCGGGCCGACCCTCCAGGTGGCGCCCCGTCCGGGTGCTCACGGCTGCCGTCTTCGCGCTCGCCGGGCTGATCTTCGTGACCAGCTTCAACACCGCGAAGGGCACCAACATCCGGACCGACGCCTCCCTGCTCAGGCTCTCCGACCTGATCGAGGAGCGCAGCCACAAGAACGCGGGCCTGGACGAGTCCACCGCCGCCCTGCGCGACCAGGTCGACACCCTCGCCGCCCGCGACGACGGCTCCACGAGCGCCGAGGACAAGCGGCTGAACGCCCTGGAGGAGGCCGCGGGAACCACCGAGACGTCCGGGCCCGGCCTCACCGTCACCCTGAACGACGCCCCGCCGAACGCCCAGGCCGCCCCCGGCTACCCCGAGCCGCAGGCCAACGACCTCGTCATCCACCAGCAGGACCTCCAGGCGGTCGTGAACGCGCTCTGGCAGGGCGGCGCCCAGGGCATCAAGGTCATGGACCAGCGGCTCATCTCGACCAGCGCCGTGCGCTGCGTGGGCAACACCCTGATCCTCCAGGGCCGGGTCTACTCACCGCCGTACAAGATCACCGCAGTGGGTGACCGGGGCAAGCTCGCCGAGGCGCTCGCCGCCTCGCCGGCCGTGCAGAACTACCAGCTGTACGTGAAGGCCTACGGGCTCGGCTGGAAAGTGGACGAGCACAAGGCGATGACTCTTCCCGGTTACTCCGGCACAGTGGATCTCCACTACGCGAAGCCCGTGAGCTGACGGAGCCCACCCGGAGCCGACGGGCCGGCGGAGCTCACGGAGCCGACGGGCCGGCGGAGCTCACACGGAGCTGACGGAGCTCGACGGAGCTCACTGCGGGGAGGCCCGGCCGGTGGCGGTGCGACTGATCGTCAGGACGTTCAGCGAGCTGTGCCTCACCGTCGGGACCGTGATCGTCCTCTTCGTCGTCTACGTCCTGCACTGGACCGGCGTCCGGGCCGAGAGCGCGACGGCCGGCCAGATCGACCTCCTGGAGCGGGCGTGGGTGGACCGGCCCGTCGCCGAGGCCGTCACGGCCGCCCCGCCCCCGGAGCCGTACACGGCGGGCCGGGGCATCGCCGTCATGTACGTCCCCCGGCTCGGCGAGGACTGGGAATGGCCGGTCCTGGAGGGCACGACCACGGCCGTCCTCAAGAAGGGCCTCGGCCACTACGCCTCCACCGCCCGCCTCGGCGCGACCGGCAACTTCTCCGTGGCGGGTCACCGGCGCACGTACGGAGATCCGTTCAAGGACTTCCCCCGGTTGCGGCCGGGTGACGCGATCGTCCTCACCGACGGCACGACCTGGTTCACGTACCGCGTCGAGCGCGCCCCGTACCGGACCGTCCCCACCGACGTCGGCGTGATCGACCCCGTGCCGCGCAGGTCCGGCTTCGACGGGCCCGGCCGCTACCTCACCCTCACCACCTGCGAGCCGGAATGGGGCAGCAGCCACCGGCTGATCGTCTGGGCGCACCTCGACGCCACCCAGCCTGTGACGCAGGGCAAGCCGCCGGCTTTGGCGGGCTGACCCCCCAACGATCCTCCGCCCCGTACTCTGGTGCCCGTAACGAACGGAAGGGGCAGCGGACGTCATGTACGGCTGGATCTGGCGGCATCTGCCGGGCAACGCGTGGGTACGGGCCCTCATCTCGCTCGTCCTCGTCCTGGGGGTCGTGTACGCCCTCTTCCAGTACGTGTTCCCCTGGGCGGAGCCTCTGCTTCCGTTCAACGATGTGACGGTGGACGGCCAGTGAGCGCGCGGATTCTCGTCGTCGACAACTACGACAGCTTCGTCTTCAACCTCGTCCAGTACCTCTACCAGCTCGGCGCCGAGTGCGAGGTCCTGCGCAACGACGAGGTCGAGCTGAGCCACGCCCAGGACGGCTTCGACGGGGTCCTGCTCTCGCCCGGCCCCGGCTCGCCCGAACAGGCCGGGGTCTGCGTCGACATGGTCCGCCACTGCGCCGAGACCGACGTGCCCGTCTTCGGCGTCTGCCTCGGTATGCAGTCGATGGCCGTGGCGTACGGCGGTGTCGTCGACCGCGCCCCCGAGCTGCTGCACGGCAAGACCTCGCTCGTCACGCACGAGGGCCAGGGAGTCTTCGCGGGCCTGCCGTCGCCGTTCACGGCGACCCGCTACCACTCGCTGGCGGCCGAGCCCGGCACGCTGCCGGACGAGCTGGAGGTCACGGCCCGCACGGAGGACGGCATCATCATGGGCCTGCGCCACCGCGAACGGGACGTCGAGGGCGTGCAGTTCCACCCCGAGTCGGTGCTCACCGAGCACGGTCACCTGATGCTCGCCAACTGGCTGGAGCGGTGCGGCGACAAGGGGGCGGTGGGCCGGTCGGCCGGGCTCGCGCCGGTGGTGGGCAAGGCCGTCGCGTGACGACGGGGTCGCCGTGGTTCCGGGCGACGAACGATCCGGACGACGGGCAGGAGCCCGTACCGCCGCAGACGCAGGCCATGCCGCGGTACGAGGAGTCGGCGTACCCGTACCCGCAGGAGTACGCGTACCCGCAGGAGCAGCCGTACCAGCGGGAGCAGCCGTACCAGCCCGGCCAGCCGTACCAGGCTGAGCAGCCGTACCAGGCTGAGCAGCCGTACCAGCCTGAGCAGCCGTACCAGCGGGAGTACGCGTACGAGCCGATACCGGAGGCCGTGCCCGCCCCGCGTACCGTCCCCGGCCCGACCGGCCCGGGCCCGGCACCGGCCGCGGAGAGCCCGTACGAAGCGCCGCAGGCCCCCTACGAGGCCCCCTACGAGCCTCGGCACGAGACGATGGCCCTGCGGGCCGATGAGGCCGCCGGGACGCCTGAGGCGGCTGTGACGCCCCTTCCCGGCCCCGGCCGGGCCGAGCGCAGACGCGCCGCCAAGGGCAGGGGGAAGGGCCGCCGCGGCGGCCCGGCCGCCGAACCCGACGTCGAGACCTCCGCCGCCGCACCCGGCGCCCCCGCCGCTCCGATGTCCCGCGTCGAGGCCCGGCGCGCGGCCCGCGCGGCCAAGGACAGCGTCGGCGTCGTCGCCAGCCGCGTGGTGGGTGAGCTGTTCATCACCTTCGGCGTCGTGATGCTGCTCTTCGTCACGTACCAGCTGTGGTGGACGAACGTACGGGCCGATCAGCAGGCGAGCCAGGCCAAGGGGCAGATCGAGGACTCCTGGTCCAAGGGCAGGGCGCCCGGCGTCTTCGAGCCGGGGCAGGGCTTCGCCATCATGTACATCCCCAAGCTGGACGTGGTCGTCCCCGTGGCCGAGGGCATCAGCAAGCCCAAGGTCCTCGACCGGGGCATGGTCGGCCACTACAGCGAGGGCACCCTCAAGACGGCGATGCCCGGCGACAAGCAGGGCAACTTCGCGGTGGCCGGACACCGCAACACACACGGCGAACCGTTCCGGTACATCAACCAGTTGAAGCCCGGCGACCCGATCGTCGTGGAGACGCAGGACGCGTACTACACGTACGAGATGGCGAGCATCCTGCCGCAGACGGCCCCGTCGAACGTCTCGGTGATCGACCCGGTGCCGAAGCAGTCCGGCTTCGAGGGGCCGGGACGCTACATCACGCTGACGACCTGCACGCCCGAATTCACCAGCACCTACCGGATGATCGTGTGGGGCAAGATGGTCGAGGAACGCCCGCGCAGCAAGGGGAAGCCGGACGCGCTCGTAGGCTGAGCCCCTACGAGAACCACGACCCACACTTCAGGACGGGACGACGCAGTGGCACGTGCGCGCAACTGGATCGCCGGAGGCATCAGTCTCTTCGGCGAACTCCTCATCACCGCGGGCCTGGTGCTCGGTCTCTTCGTCGTCTACTCGCTGTGGTGGACGAACGTCCTGGCCGACCGGGCCGCCGACAAGGACGGCGACCAGGTCCGCGACCGCTGGGCGGCCGGGCCCGGCGCCCTGGACACCAAGGACGGCATCGGCTTCCTGCACGTCCCGGCCATGGGCGACGGCGAGATACTCGTCAAGAAGGGCACCGACCCCAAGACGCTGAACAACGGTGTCGCCGGCTACTACACCGACCCCGTGAAGTCGGCCCTCCCGCAGGACAAGCAGGGCAACTTCACGCTCGCGGCGCACCGCGACGGGCACGGGGCCAAGTTCCACAACATCCACAAGATGAAGAGCGGCGACTCGATCGTCTTCGAGTCCAAGGACACGTGGTTCGTCTACAAGGTCTACAAGAGCCTGCCGCAGACGACGAAGTACAACGTGGACGTCCTCCAGCCGGTCCCGAAGGAGTCGGGCAAGGCCAAGCCGGGCCGCTACATCACGCTGACCACGTGCACCCCGATGTACACCTCGGACTTCCGCTACATCGTCTGGGGCGAGCTGGTCCGCACGGAGAAGGTCGACGCGGACCGCACCCCGCCGGCGGAGCTGCGGTAACCGCAACGGGTCCCACCGCACGGGGTACGCGCAGGGCCGACCCGCTCCCCCCGAGGCACGTGAAGAGCCCCGGCAACCTTCGGGATGCCGGGGCTCTTTCGCGGTACCGCGTCCGCGGGGCTAGTCGAAGAAGCCGCCGCCGTTGCCACCGTTGTTGCCGTTGCCGCCGCCACCCGTCGAGAAGACCGTGACCGTCTGGCCGGTGGTGATCGGGCTGCCCTCCGGCGGGTTGGTGCCGAAGACCACGGCGTCGCCCTTGTCCGAGCCCTGCTGCTGCACGACCAGGCCCAGGGCCTCCAGCTGCTGCTTCACTTCCTCGAACTTCTTGCCCGTCAGCCCCGTCGGGATCGTCGTCTGCGTCTGCTGCGGGCCCTTGGAGACCTTCAGCGTGATCTGGACGTCCTTCGGCTGGTTCGAGTTGCCGCTCGGGGTCATCCCGGTGACCGTGCCGGCCGGCTGCTGGGAGTCCTCCTGCTGCTGGGCGATGTTGGTGAAGCCGAGCTGGTTGAGCTGCTGGATCGCCTGGTTGACCTCGCGGCCCGTGACGTCCGGCAGCTGCGACTTCTCCTGCTTGGCCACGGTGATCGTGACCTCGGAGTTCTGCTCGGCCTTGGCACCGCCGTCCGGGCTCTGCTTCAGCACCTTGCCCGGGTCCTCGTCGGACTCCTCCTGCTTGACGACGACCTTGAAGCCCTTGTCCTTCAGGAGCTGCTCGGCGCTCTCCTGGGACTTCTCCGTCACGTCAGGGACCTCGATCTGCGGCGCGCCCTCGGAGACGACGACGGAGATCGTCTCGCCGACGGTCATCTTCGCCGTGCCGTCCGCCACGGGCGTCTGGCTGCAGATCTTGCCCTTCGGCTGCTCGCACCGCTCGGAACCCGACTGGACGACCTGCACCTGGGCGTTGGTCGCCGAGCCCTTGGCCTCCGCGAGCGTGTGGCCGACCAGTGACGGCACGGTCACCTGCTGCGGCTCCGCCTTGGTCTCGAAGATCGAGCGGCCGATGAGGATCGCGCCGACCAGGACCAGGACGCCCGCCAGAACCAGCAGGATCGTCGAGGTGTTCGACTTCTTCTGGCGGCGGCGGTCCGGGCGGTCGTCGTAGCCGTAGCCGCCGTCGTCCGGGTTCACCGGCGGGAGCATGGAGGTCTGGCCGGCCGCGTCGGTCTGGCGCAGGGCGGTCGTCGGCTGGTCGTCGGAGCCGTAGCCGCCGTAGCCGTTGCCGTAACCGCCGCCGTACGCCGCGGCGCCCATCGCCGCGGCCGCGGCGACGGGCTGGCCGTCGAGGCAGGCCTCGATGTCGGCACGCATCTCGTCGGCCGACTGGTAGCGGTAGTCGGGGTCCTTGACCAGCGCCTTCAGGACGATGGCGTCCATCGAGGGCGTGATCTCGGCATCGAAGTTGCTCGGTGCCTGCGGCTCTTCCCGTACGTGCTGGTAGGCGACCGCGACCGGCGAGTCGCCGATGAACGGCGGCCGGACGGTCAGCAGCTCGTACAGCAGGCAGCCGGTGGAGTACAGGTCGGAGCGGGCGTCGACCTGCTCGCCCTTGGCCTGCTCCGGGGAGAGGTACTGGGCGGTGCCGATCACCGCGGCGGTCTGCGTCATGGTCATGCCCGCGTCGCCCATGGCGCGCGCGATGCCGAAGTCCATGACCTTGACCTGGCCGGTGCGCGTCAGCATGACGTTCGCCGGCTTGATGTCGCGGTGCACGATGCCGGCGCGGTGCGAGTACTCCAGCGCCTGGAGGATGCCGACCGTCATCTCGAGCGTGCGCTCGGGCAGCAGCTTGCGCCCGGAGTGCAGCAGCTCACGCAGGGTCGAACCGTCGACGTACTCCATCACGATGTACGGGATGGAGACCCCGTCGACGTAGTCCTCGCCGGTGTCGTAGACGGCGACGATCGCCGGGTGGTTGAGCGAGGCGGCCGACTGGGCCTCACGGCGGAACCGGGCCTGGAAGGACGGGTCGCGGGCGAGGTCGGCCCGCAGCGTCTTCACGGCGACGGTGCGGCCGAGCCGGGTGTCGTGGGCGAGGTAGACCTCTGCCATGCCACCACGGCCGAGCACCGAGCCCAGCTCGTACCGGCCGCCGAGGCGACGCGGCTCTTCCATAACTGATCCAGCCCTCTCCGTCTGTCCCGACCGCACCCGTGTGTGGTCCGGCGGTGTGCTGTTCGCGCAAAGGCTACCGGCCACGGGAGGGCGATCCGCCCGTGACCATCACCTGATACCTGACCGGTACCTGGCCGGTGCCAGGACGCAAGGTCAGCTCTTGCTCTTCAGTACCGCCTTCATCACGGCCTTGGCGATCGGGGCGGCGAGGCCGCCACCGGAGATGTCCTCACGGGTGGTGCCCGCGGAGTCCTCGACGATCACGGCCACCGCGACCGGCGAGCCCTGGTCGGTCTTCGCGTACGAGATGAACCAGGCGTAGGGGCGCTTGGCGTTCTTCTCGCCGTGCTGGGCCGTACCCGTCTTGCCGCCGACCTTCACGCCGTCCATCTTGAGGTCGGCGTTGCCGCCGGTCCCGTTGGAGACGACGTTCTCCATCATCTGCTGGAGCTTCTGCGCGTTCTCCGGCGAGACCGGGCGGCTCATCTCCTCGGGCTCGTTCTGCTTGATCACGTCGACGCCCGGGGACTCCAGCTTGTCGATCATGTACGGCTTCATCAGCTTGCCGTCGTTGGCGATCGCGGCCGTGACCATGGCCATCTGGAGCGGGGTGGTCGCGGTGTTGAACTGGCCGATGGAGGAGAGCGCGTTACCGCCGCGGTCGGCCTGCTTGTCGTAGACCGAGGCGGCCGAGCGGACCGGCGTGAACTGCTCGGCGTTGAAACCGAACTTCTCGGCCATCTCGACCATCTTGTCGCGGCCGACGTCGTCACCGAGCTTGGCGAAGACGGAGTTGCAGGAGACCTCCAGCGCCTTGTTCAGGCTGGCGTTCTCGCACCCGCTGGCGTGGTTGACCATGGGCGTACGGGACAGCGGGATGTTGTACGGCTCCGGCGTGTCCGTCGCCGCGTTGATGTCCTTGACCTTGCCGTTCTCCAGCGCCGCGGCCGCCGTGACGACCTTGAAGACGGAGCCGGGCGGGTAGATCTCGCGCAGCGCGCGGTTCTGCTTCGGCTTGTTCTTGTCGCTCTCCAGCGCCACCCAGGCCTTCTCGTCCTTGGCCGAGTAGCCGGCGAAGGTCGAGGGGTCGTACGAAGGGGTGGACGCCAGCGCGAGGATCTTGCCGGTCTTGGGCTCGATGGCGACGACCGCGCCGGTCTTCTTGCCGAGGCCCTCGAAGGCGGCCTTCTGGGCGGCGCCGCTCAGCGTCGTGACGACGTTGCCGCCCTTCTTCTTGTCGCCCGTGAACATCGACAGGGTGCGGTCGAAGAAGAGCCGGTCGTCGTTGCCGGTGAGGATGCCGTCCTCGATCTTCTCGATCTGGTTGGCGTCGTACGCCTGCGAGGCGTACCCGGTCACCGGGGCCCACATCGGGCCGTCGGTGTACGTGCGCTTGAAGCGGTAGTACGGGTCCTGGGAGTCGACCGAGCCCGTGATCGGCTTGCCGTCCACGATGATGTTGCCGCGCTCGTTGGCGTACCGCTCGATCTGGACCCGCTTGTTCCGCGGGTGCGTGGTCAGCTCGTCGGCACGGACGTACTGCAGCCAGTTGTCCCGGACCAGCAGGGCGAGGACCAGCAGGCCGCAGAAGAGCGCGACCCGGCGCAGGGGCTTGTTCACGGACGGACCACCTGGGTCATCTCGGCGTCGGGGGACGGGGCGGGGGCGGGCGCCGGGCGGCGCGCGGTGTCGCTGATCCGGATCAGGATGCCGATCAGCGCCCAGTTGGCGATCACGGAGGAACCGCCGTACGCGAGGAACGGCATCGTCATACCGGTCAGCGGGATGAGCCCCATCACACCGCCGGCGACGACGAAGATCTGCAGCGCGAACGCGCCGGACAGGCCCATGGCGAGCAGCTTGCCGAACGGGTCACGGGCCGCGAGGGCGGTACGGACACCACGCTCGATGATCAGGCCGTACAGCAGCAGGAAGGCCATCACGCCGGTCAGACCGAGCTCCTCGCCGACGGTGGCGAAGATGAAGTCGGAGTTGGCGGCGAAGCCGATCAGGTCGGAGTTGCCCTGGCCGAGGCCGGTGCCGAGGATGCCGCCGGAGCCGAAGGACATCAGCACCTGTGACATCTGGTCGCACGCGGCGGCCATGTTGGACCCCTCGGGCGCCGTCTTCAGGCAGCCGAAGGGGTCGCTCCAGGCCGCCACCCGGGACTGCACGTGCCCGGCGAACGACGCCACTCCGACCGCGCCGGCGACGGACATCAGCAGACCCATGACGATCCAGCTGGTCCGCTCCGTCGCCACGTACAGCATGATCACGAACATGCCGAAGAACAGCAGCGACGTACCGAGGTCGTTCTCGAAGATCAGGATGAGGAGGCTGACGGCCCAGATCGTCAGGATCGGGCCGAGGTCACGGCCGCGCGGCAGGTAGAGACCCATGAAGCGGCGGCTGGCCAGGGCCAGCGCGTCGCGTTTCACCATGAGATAGCCGGAGAAGAAGACCGCCAGGACGATCTTGGCGAACTCACCGGGCTGGATGGAGAAACCACCCACGCTGATCCAGATCTTGGCGCCGAAGACGTCCGCGCCGAGGCCCGGGACCAGCGGCAGCAGCAGCAGGACGAGCGCCGCGACCATCGAGATGTACGTGTAGCGCTGCAGGACCCGGTGGTCCTTCAGGATCAGCAGCACACCCACGAACATGGCGATGCCGATCGCCGAGTACAGCATCTGGTTCGGGGCGTCCGGGGTGAACGTCTTGTACCGGGCGATGATGCGCGGCGACTGGTCGAGACGCCAGATCAGCACCAGGCCCAGACCGTTCAGCAGCGTCGCGAGCGGCAGCAGCAGCGGGTCCGCGTACGGCGCGAACTTGCGCACGACGAGGTGCGCGACGGCGGCGAGCAGGCCGAGGCCGAGGCCGTAGCCGAGCATGCCGGACGGCACCTCGCCGTCGATCGCCAGACCGACGTTGAGGTACGCGAAGACCGGGATGACGACGGCGAACGCGAGCAGTGCGAGCTCGGTGTTCCGGCGGCTCGGTGCCTCGATGGCGCCGATGGTGGTCGTGTTGGTGACAACGCTCATGGTGGTGAAAGGCCCCCTACGGGTGCTTACTGCTTGCCGCAGTTCGAGGCCAGCTTCTGCTCTTCCTCCGTGAGGGTGGGGCCCGGGGAGGGAGCGGCTGTGGTGGGCTTGTCGGACGGGGTCGAGCCGTCGGCGGGCGGCTTGCTCGCCTGGTCGGCCGCCTTCTCGGCGGCCGCACGACGCTGCTCGGTCTTCTTGCACGCCGAGGCCTGCAGGGAGAGCTCGGAGACCTTCGTCTCGGCCTTGCCGAGGCTGCCGCCGGCGATGGTCTCCTCGACCTGCTTGCGCTGGTAGGGCGGGAGGTACTTGAGTTCGATCTCGGGGTGGTCCTTCTCCACGTCCGAGAGCGAGACCCACGCCAGGTCCTGGCTGATGCCCCGGTAGAGCGCGACGTGCTGGTCCTTGGAGCCGACGTAGTACTGCGTCTGCGTCCAGCGGTAGCCGCCGTACAGACCGCCGCCGACCACGCCGACCACCAGGGCGAGGAAGAAGATCCGCTTCAGCCACTTGAGACCGGTGCGCGGCTTCTCGAACTTCTCGTACTTGTCGAAGTCCTCGTCCGTGTACTGCCCGAACGAGCCCTGCGGCGGCATCCCGCCGTACCCGTGCTCCTCACCGCTGCCGGGCGGGCCGAAGCCCTGCGGCGGCTGGCCGCCGGGCTGCTGCTGGTGCCCACCGGTGCGACCGAGACCGGAGGCCCGGCCGGCGGGCGTCTGCATCGCCCCGCCGTCGGACTGCTGCACCTGGTTCTCGGCGACCGCGCCCACGATGACCGGGGTGTCGCTGAGCTGACCGGCGAGGGTGTCGCCGCCGTCGACGTCGAGGACGTCCGCGACGATCACCGTGATGTTGTCGGGGCCGCCGCCGCGCAGCGCGAGCTGGATCAGCTCCTGCACGGTCTCCTGCGGGCCCTGGTAGCTGGCGAGGGTGTCCTCCATCGTCTGGTGCGAGACGACTCCGGACAGCCCGTCGGAGCAGATCAGATAGCGGTCGCCGGCCCGGACCTCACGGATCGACAGATCCGGCTCGACGTGGTCGCCGCTGCCGAGCGCGCGCATCAGGAGCGAGCGCTGCGGGTGGGTCGTGGCCTCTTCCTCGGTGATCCGGCCCTCGTCGACGAGCCGCTGCACCCACGTGTGGTCCTGGGTGATCTGCGTGAGCACCCCGTCCCGCAGGAGGTACGCGCGCGAGTCGCCGACGTGCACCAGGCCGAGGCGCTGACCCGTCCACAGCAGGGCGGTGAGCGTGGTGCCCATGCCCTCCAGCTGGGGGTCCTCCTCGACCATCATCCGCAGCTGGTCGTTGGCGCGCTGCACCGCGGCGCCGAGCGAGGTGAGGATGTCGGAGCTCGGGACGTCGTCGTCGAGCGTGACGAGGGTGGAGATCACCTCGGACGAGGCGACCTCACCGGCGGCCTGGCCGCCCATGCCGTCGGCGATGGCGAGCAGCCGCGGCCCGGCGTAGCCGGAGTCCTCGTTGCCCTCGCGGATCATGCCCTTGTGCGACCCGGCGGCGAAGCGCAGTGACAGGCTCATGCGCACCTGCCCCGTCGCCGCCGCCTCGGGGTACAGCCGGTCTCGAGCCACACTGCCCACCCTCCGGTCGGGAGCCCGTGCCGGTACGCGGCACGGACCTGACGGTCCGCCGCGCGGTCCGTCGTGGGGACCGCCTCGGCCCGCTCGCTCCGCTCGCACTCATACATGACGTAGCACTACTTCCGCAGCTCGATGACGGTCTTGCCGATGCGGATCGGCGCGCCCAGCGGAATCGGCGTGGCGGTCGTGAGGCGGGTCCGGTCGAGATACGTGCCGTTGGTGGACCCGAGATCCTCGACGATCCACTGGCCGTCCCGGTCCGGATAGATCCTGGCGTGCCTGCTGGACGCGTAGTCGTCGTCCAGCACGATCGTCGAGTCGTGGGCACGGCCCAGCGTGATGGTCTGCCCCTGCAGGGCGACCGTCGTGCCGGTCAGCGTCCCCTCGGAGACGACGAGTTTGGTCGGGGCGCCGCGGCGCTGGCGGCCGCCGCCCCCGTTCTGCTGTTGACCGCGCTGCTGGGGCGGCTGGGCCGCCTGGCGCGTGTTCTGCTGCGGACGGGCGTCCTGGCGGCGCGAACCGCGCTGCGTGACACGCGTGCCGAACAGGTCGCTCCGAATGACCTGGACGGCCACGATCACGAACAGCCACAGAACGGCCAGGAAACCCAGCCGCATGACCGTCAGGGTCAGCTCTGACATTGCCCCCGCTTCACCCTTCGGCTTGCCGGTAAACGATGGTGGTGCTGCCCACGACGATCCGCGAGCCGTCGCGGAGCGTAGCGCGGGTGGTGTGCTGCCCGTCCACCACGATGCCGTTGGTGGATCCGAGATCCTGGATCGTCGAGGGCGTTCCGGTCCGGATCTCGCAGTGCCGGCGGGAGACGCCGGGATCGTCGATCCTCACGTCCGCGTCGGTGCTGCGGCCAAGGACCAGAGTCGGGCGTGAGATCTGATGGCGGGTGCCGTTGATCTCGATCCACCGGCGCACTGGGGCGCCGGAGACGGGCATGGGGCCGGGGCCGCCGGCCGTGGGACGGCCGGCGGCGGGCGCCTGGCCGGGTCCTTGGCCGGGTCGCTGACCGGCCGAGCCCGGCGGCGGGGCCGCGGGCATCGGCGGGGCGCCGACCGGGGGGTAGCCGTAGCCGCCCGGGGCTTGGCCGCCGGGTGCGTGACCGCCTGGTGCGTGACCGCCGGGTGCGTGGCCGCCCGGCTGGGGGCCCGCGGCGGGCGACTGCTGCTGTGACGAACTCGACGCGAGAGTGCGGCTGCGCACCCGGTACAGACCGGTGTCGAGGTCCTCGGCCTTCTCCAGGTGGACCTTGATCGGGCCCATGAAGGTGTACCGCTGCTGCTTCGCGTAGTCGCGGACCAGACCGGCGAGCTCGTCGCCGAGCTGGCCCGAGTACGGGCTGAGGCGGTCGAAGTCCGGCGTGCTCAGCTCGACGATGAAGTCGTTGGGGACGACGGTCCGCTCGCGGTTCCAGATCGTCGCGTTGTTGTCGCACTCGCGCTGGAGGGCGCCCGCGATCTCGACAGGCTGGACCTCGGACTTGAAGACCTTGGCGAAGGTGCCGTTGACCAGACCTTCGAGCCGCTGTTCGAAACGCTTCAGGACTCCCATGGGGCACCTCCTCCGTCGTTGTCGTCCTGGTACTGCTTACTGATCGTATCCACGCGTCGGGAAATCGGCTGGTTCCCCTTCTCTGCCCTGTGGACGAGTGTCACCTCTCACAGACCTTCCCCATGGATCGTAGAGGCGGCCCCTGGACAGTGTCCCGCACCCGAGGAGCGAGCAGGAGGAGTGGGGCCGAGCGGCGGGTGCGTCCGTCCCGTTCCTCCCGTTACCCGTCGGCCCTCCCCCGAGGATTCGTCGCCACCTTCTCCCTACCTTCCCCCGACCTTCTCCCTTGACCCTGCTGGTCCCTGTGTCCCTGTTCGCTCGGGGAGGGGGTCAAACAACGGATGTGAATCCACCGTCTGCGACGTGCTAATCTTCAGATGTCGCCAGGCGATCGCACCGAAAAGTGCAGGAGCCCGGAGCACACCCAATGCGCGGGTGGCGGAATAGGCAGACGCGCTGGATTCAGGTTCCAGTGCCCGAAAGGGCGTGGGGGTTCAACTCCCCCCTCGCGCACCAGACGGAAGCCCCGTAGGTCATCGACCTACGGGGCTTCTGCGTTGCTGGGTGGTGGGCGCGGCGTGGGTGCGGGCGCTGACGGTGTGAGAGAGGCGACGTTCGTCGTTGGTGTGCGCGACGAAAGAGGGCCGCCGGTGAGGCGGGGCGCTGCCTAAGGTGCGACCGTGGACGCGACTTCGAAGATCAGGGCAGGGGCCGACGCCGCGTGGGACTGGTTCGCGGCGCCCGGGATGTGGTCGCGGCGCAGGACCGCCGGTGAGGTGGTGCTCGCCGTCGTGATGGGGCTGCTCGCCTCCGGCACCGAGGAGCTGCTGGGCGGCGAGGGATGGTGGCTCGCCGCGGTGGGCCTGGCGGCCTCCGTGCTGTCGCTGCTGCGCCGTCGGCTGCCCGTGACTGTGCTCATCGTCACGGGAGGCCTCGCGCCGGTGGTGCCCGGCTTCGTCGTCCTGCTGATACTCGTCGGCTGGTCGTCGGGTCGGTACATCCCCGGGGCCGGCCGGGCGCTGATCGCCTACACCGTCGCATACGTGTTGAACGTCTCCGCCAGCCTGATCGAGATCTGGGACCTGCACCGGACGCTGACCATCGTCTTCATGTCGACGCTGTACTTCCTGGCGACGACCCTGGCGCCCGGCCTCGCCAACCGGTACTGGACGCAGCGCAGGACCCTGCTGCACGCCCTGCAGGAGGGCAACGCCCAGCTGCTGCGCGAGCGGGCGATGGTGGTCGGGCAGGCGAGGCTCCTCGAACGGCAGCGGATCGCCCAGGACATGCACGACAGCCTCGGGCACCAGCTCGCACTGATCGCGGTCCACACCGGCGCCCTGGAGGTCGACCGGGAGCTGACCGACCGCCAGCGGGAAGCCGTCGGGGTGCTGCGGAACGCCTCGGTGACCGCCATGCACGAGCTGCGTGAGGTCGTCGGCATCCTGCGGGACGGCGTCCACGCGGGGGCGGAGACCGCGGCGCTGCCGACGGGGACGGGCGACGGTCCGGGACGGGCGGCGCGGGGGACCGCCGGTATCGACGGGCTCGTCGAGGCGGCGCGGGCCGCGGGGAACCGGGTGGAGCTGCGGCGGCGCGGGGAGTACCAGCCCCTGCCACCGGCCGCCGACCACGCCGCGTACCGGATCGTCCAGGAGGCGCTGACGAACGCGTACAAGCACGCGCCGGGCGCGCTCATCGACGTGGAGGTGCGGTACGAGCCGGACTCCCTGGTCGTGGAGATCGTCAACGAGGCGGCCGAGAAGGCCCCCGAGGGCGTGGTCAGTGGCGGGCAGGGGCTGACCGGGCTGCACGAGCGGGCCCGGCTCGTCGGCGGCATCGTCCACGCCGGGCCGGCCGACGGCGGGGGGTTCCGGGTCGCCGGGATGCTGCCGTACGGCGTGGTGGAGGCCGCGCCTTTGGTCGATGCGGCCGACGACTTCCGGCAGCAGTCGCCGAGGCCCCTGGTGGGACACCGTGGTGCCGTCCCGGTCGGGCAGGCCGACTGGACGGTGACGGAACGGGAGTTGGCGATGGCGATACGCGGGGGCAGGAGCACGGGCAGCGGGGTCGCGCTGGGATGCGGCATCGCTTTCGCGGCTCTGGTGCTGCTGCTGGTGGCGGGAGGCTTCGGCGTCTACTTCCTGGTCGGGTCCCTGGAGAAGGGCATGATCGACCCGGCCGACTACAACGCCGTCACGGTCGGATCGGCCGAGCAGGACGTCCGCGACCGGCTGCCGTCCGGTGACACCATCGCCACCACCGGACTGCACGGCAAGGGCCCCGCGGAGCCCGAGGGTGCGAAGTGCCTGGTGCTGATGTCCTCCGAGGTGGGGAGCACCTTTGAGACGGAGCCGGTTTACCGGTTCTGCTTCAAGGACGGCAAGCTGATCGAGAAGAAGTCGTACGAGGTCACGCGCTAGTGCTGACCCGCCCGAACCGGTAGCCGTGGGGGAGTAGCTGTGGCAGGGCAGCGCATCAGGGTCGTGATCGCCGATGACGAGCCGCTGATCAGGGCCGGGATCAGGATGATCCTCACCTCGGACGAGGACATCGAGGTGGTCGCGGAGGCCGCGAACGGCCGGGAGGCCGTCGAGCACGTGCGCGCGCACGTCGCCGACGTGGTGCTGCTCGACATCCAGATGCCGGTGCTCGACGGGCTGTCCGCACTTCCGGAGCTGCGCCGGGTGGCGCCCTCGACGAGGGTGATCGTGCTGACGACGTTCGGCGAGCGGGAGAACGTGCTGCGGGCCCTGGAGCACGGGGGTGCCGGTTTCCTGCTCAAGGACACGGCGCCGGCCGAACTGATCCGCGCGGTGCGGGCCGCGGCGGCGGGTGACGCGTATCTCTCGCCCGCCGCCACCCGGCACGTGGTGGAGCAGCTGGCCTCGGGCCGTGAGGTGGCGCGCGCGGAGCAGGCCAGGGGGCGGGTGGCGGCGCTGAGCGAGAAGGAGCGCGGCGTCCTCGCCCTCCTCGGCGAGGGTCTCTCCAACGCCGAGGCCGGGCGGCGCCTGCACATGAGCGAGGCCACCGTGAAGACGTATGTCAGCCGGATCCTGGCGAAGCTGGGCTGCGAGAACCGGGTCCAGGCGGCGCTGCTGGCGCGCGACGCCGGGCTCTAGGCCTCCGTCGCGGTGGCGCGCGGGGCGGGGCTCGGCGCGGTGCCGGGGAGGCCTGCGGCGCCTGCCGCGTTGTAGCGGAGCAGGTAGCCGGCGAAGCGGGCGAGGTCCTCGGCCGACCAGTCCTTCAGGCGCTCCTGGTAGGCGGCCTGGCGGCTCGCCTGGGTGGCGGCGAGGAGGTGGCTGCCCGCCGCCGTGGGATGCAGGACCTGGACCCGGTGGTCTTCCGGGTCCGGTCGGCGTTCGACCAGGCCGAGTTTCTCCAGGGCGGCGATCTGGCGGCTGACCGTCGACTTGTCCAGCAGGTAGTGGGCGGCCAGGTCGGTGGCCCGGCAGCCCTGCTGGTCGACGATGTGGGCGAGCAGGGTGTACGACACGAGCGGCAGCTCCGGATGGAGCCGGGCGGCCGCGGCGCGGGCGCGGCGGGCGAAGGCCGTCAGCTCCCGCTGGATGGTGTCGACGGAAGTCCTTCGCGTGTCGTCGCCGTCGGTCATGGTGCGCTCCGTGGGGTTGCCCGACAGGGTTCAGTTGCATACTACAACCACACGACAATTTAGGTGTACGATACAAGGGTATTCAGTTGTAAAGACCAACCATGGAGGTGCTCGGTGACCGCAGGACTCCCCGCCTCATCTGCCTCATCTGCCTCATCTGCCTCATCTGCCTCATCTGCCTCATCTACGGGATCGGCGTTGACGGGCGCGCTGCGTCATGTGCTCGGCCATCTGCTCACCCCGCTGCTGATGTGCATCGGCATGGGGCTCGCCTACCTCGGCGCGTTCCACGCTCCCCAGCCCCACGATCTGCCCGTCAGCGTCGTCGGCTCCGGGCCCACGGCCCAGGTCCTCGCCCAGACCCTGCACGACAAGGGTGACGGCGCACTCGACGTGCGTACCGTCCCCGACCGGGAGACGGCCGTCACCGCCCTGCGCGAGCAGAACTCCTTCGGCGCCTACCTCCCCGGCGCCCGCCCCGAGCTCCTCGTCGCGTCCGCCTCCTCCGACACCAGCGCCATGGCCGTCGAAAAGGTCTTCACCAAGGTCGCCGCCGGACAGGACGCACCCCTGAAGGTCACCGACGTCGCCCCCGTCTCCGACGGAGACCCCACCGGACAGGGCGTCTTCTTCCTCCTGGTCGCCCTCAGCATCGGCTCCTACGCCTCCGTCGCCGTCATCGGCGGAGCGGGCGCCGTCCTACCCCTGCGCGTCCGCGCCCTGCTCGCCGCCGGAACGTCCCTCGTCGTCAGCCTCGTCGGCGCGGTCTTCGCCGGACCGATGTTCCACCTCGTCGACCAAGGACTCGGCGGAGTCTGGGCGATGTCCTGGCTGTACTCCGCCGGCATCCTGCTGATCGGCGTCGGCCTCCACACCTTCCTGCGCCGCTGGACCACCCTCGGCGTGATGGTCCTCTTCGTCATGCTCAACTTCACCAGCTCCGGCGGTATCTACCGCCCCGAATTGCAACCCGGCTTCTTCGGCTCCCTGCACGCCTTCTGGAACGGCGCCGGCTTCGTCGAGGGCGTCCGCAGCCACGTCTACTTCGACGGCCACGCCCTCGGCGGGCACGTCCTGACCCTCGCGCTCTGGCTCCTCGCCGGAGCGGCTGTCATGGGCTGCGCGGCTCTGGCCGAGGCACGCCGCCGCGCCGCCACCGCACCGGCGGCGGCCGAGACACGACGCGGGAACATGGCCGACACGGCGGCCGGGGCCGCGGCCGCGACGGGGCCCGTGACGGTGGCCGGTACAGGCCCTGCGACGGGGTCCGCGACCGTGGCCGGAGCTGCGGCGGAAGGGGAGGAGATGGAAGAGGAGATGGAGGAGGCCGTCGGGGTCTGAGAGGCGGCCGCCCGCCGGCCGGACCGTTGTCCACAGGCCGTTGTCCACAGGGGAAGACGGGCCGCCGAACCCGGCGTACCGTCATCCCTGGTTGATGTTGAACACCACGGCACAGCACAGGACAGCACGACATCGGGGGAGGACGTCCCATGGGCGAGATCCGGACAGCGGTACCGGGACAGCGAGACACGGACGGCGGGCGCGTACCGCACGTGCCCGGGTTCGCCCGGCGAGCCGCCGGAGGAGTCACCGACTCCCCGAAGAAGAAGGGCAAGGCCCTGCGGCAGCGCGTCCCGCGCACCGCCCACGACACCCTCGCCCTCGCCGCCGACCGACCCGACACCGTCCGCGCCGTCGAGGAGTCCAACCGCGACCGCGTGCCGGAACTGGCACCCATGCGCGTCGGACGCATGGCCGCGAGCCCCTTCGCGTTCCTGCGCGGCTCCGCCGGGCTCATGGCCCACGACCTGGCCGGCTCCCCCGTCACCGGCATCGCCGCCCAGCTCTGCGGCGACGCGCACGCCGCCAACTTCGGCCTCTACGGAGACGCCCGCGGCAACCTCGTCATCGACCTCAACGACTTCGACGAGACCGTCGTCGGCCCCTGGGAATGGGACCTCAAGCGACTGGCCTCCTCCCTGGTCCTCGCCGGACGCGAAACGGGCGCGGACGAGGACACCTGCCGCGCCGCCGCGTTCGACACCGTCGGCGCCTACCGCCGGACCATGCGCCTGCTGGCCAAGCTCCCCGCGCTCGACGCATGGAACGCCATAGCCGACGAGGAGCTCGTCTCCCACACCGACGCCCGCGACCTGGTCGGCACCCTCGAACGCGTCTCGGCCAAGGCCCGGAACAACACCAGCGCGCGCTTCGCCGCCAGGTCGACCGAGGCCGCCAGCGACGGCGAAGGACGCCGGTTCGTGGACGCGCCGCCCGTCCTGCGCCGCGTCCCCGACGAGGAAGCTGCGGCCGTCGCCACCGCGCTCGGCCCCTACCTGGAGACCGTCTCGGAGGACCGGCTGCCGCTCCTCGCCCGGTATGCCGTCCACGACGTCGCCTTCCGCGTCGTCGGCACCGGCAGCGTCGGCACCCGCTCGTACGTGGTGCTGCTGCTCGACCACCGCGGCGAGGCGCTCGTCCTCCAGGTGAAGGAGGCACGGCCCTCCGCGCTGCTCCCCCACCTCCCGGCCGTCGGCTTCACCACCCCGGACGCGGGGCACGAAGGACGGCGCGTGGTGCTCGGCCAGAAGCGGATGCAGGTCGTCAGCGACATCCTGCTCGGCTGGACCACCGTCGACGGGCGCCCGTTCCAGGTGCGCCAGTTCCGCAACCGCAAGGGCAGCGTCGACCCGGCCGCGCTCACCCCCGACCAGCTCGACGACTACGGCCGCATGACCGGCGCACTACTGGCCCGCGCCCACGCCCACAGCGCCGACCCGCGCTTCATAGCGGGCTACTGCGGCAAGAACGAGGAGCTCGACGAGGCCATCGCGTCCTTCGCCGTCGCCTACGCCGACCGCACCACGGCCGACCACACCGACCTGGTCACGGCGATACGCGACGGCCGGATAGCGGCCGACCTCGGAGTGTGACGACCTCGGCTGCCCCGGATCCAGCAGGGCCGGGGTGCCACGGTCTGTGGGTCTGTGGGGCTTGAGGAATCGGGGGGCGGGGCGGGGGAGGGAGGGGGGAGGGGCCCCCGGGGATCGTAGGCTGGTGGGGTGACGGACCGGAGCGAGGACGTGGGCGTGGACCAGGACGTGGACCCGGGCGCAGGCGAGGGTACGGGCGAGGACACCGGTACCGGCGCGGGTGAGGGCGCCGGTACGGGCGAAGCCGCCGGCACGGGTGTGGGTGCGGGTGAGGGCACCGTCGGCGCCGGTGCGGGTACGAGCCCCGGTGTGGGTGGGGCTGAGCGGCCTGAGGCCCGGTTGGAGAAGGCCGTCGGGGTGGCCGAGCAGGCGCTGATCGAGTTCGAGATCGCGGTGGAGACCTTCCGTGTCGAGGTCGACAACTTCTCCCGGCTGCACCACCAGAAGCTCGGCCCGATGTATGCGCGGCTCGACGAGCTGGACGCGTTGATCGCCGAGGCGCGCGCCGCCCGGACCGGGGATCCCGAGGATCTGCGACGGGCGCAGGAGGCGCGGGCCGTCGTCATGCCGATGCCCGGTGTCGAGGAGCTCTTCCACGACTGGATCGACTCGGACGGGCTCTCCCCCGAGGCCGCGGCGATGCTGACCGAGCAGCCCGTGCAGCCGCCGAAGCGGGTCCGGCCCGGCGAGGAGGCCCGCAAGCTGTATCGCGAGCTGGCCCGGCAGGCCCACCCCGACCTGGCGCGCGAGGAGGACGAGCGCGCGCGGCGCGAGGAGTTCATCACCCGGGTGAACGCGGCCTACGCGCGCGGTGACGTCACGCTGTTGCGCGAGCTGTCCGCCGAGTGGGCCGCCGGTCCCGTGCCGGAGCCGGAGCGGCTCAGCGAGAGCGAGGAGCTGTACGCGCGGCTGGAGTGGCTCTCGCAGCGCAAGGAGCTCCTGACGCTGGTCGCTCGGGAGCTGGAGGAGAGCGCGATCGGCGCCATGCTGCGGATGGCGCCCGACGACCCCGATCGGCTCCTGGAGGAGATCGCCGAGCAGCTGCTCGCGCAGGTCTCCGAGCGGGAGGCCGAGCTTGCCGCGCTGATGCGGCAGGTGCAGTAGGTTTCCACCGAGCTCGATCCCTTCGAGCCGTACGTACGAGAGAAGGCCTGTCCCATGAACTTCGCCCCGCTCCCCTCGGTGGACGTGGCTTCCGTGCCGGCCGACGCCTTGGTGCTGGACGTCCGTGAGGACGACGAGTGGGCGGCCGGGCACGCCGACGGTGCGCTGCACGTGCCGATGAGTGACTTCGTGGGCCGGTTCGGTGAGGTGACCGAGGCCGTGGCCGACGGGCGTCGGGCGTTCGTCATGTGCCGGGTGGGTGGCCGGTCGGCTCAGGTCACGCAGTATCTGGTGCAGCAGGGGATCGACGCGGTGAACGTCGACGGCGGCATGATCGCCTGGGACGCGGCCGGTCGGCCGGTGGTGACGGAGGCCGGGGCTCCGGGCTTCGTGGCCTGATCCGTTCGCGGCTCGGGGCGCGGTTCCGGGTGGGGTCAGCCGAGGGGGTGGGCGGCCAGGAGGTCGCCGAGGGCCTCTTCGTGGGCGGCCGCCGGTCCGAGGGCGAGTTCGAGCTGTTTGGCCCAGGCGTGGTAGCGGTGCAGCGGGTAGTCGGTGTCGGCGCCGAAGCCGCCGTGGAGGTGCTGGGCGGTCTGCACCACGCGGCGGACGCCTTCCGAGGCCCAGATCTTGGCGACGGCGACGTCCGCGGCGGGCGGCAGGGGGCCGCCTGCTCCGCTGCTGATGCGCCAGGCGGCCTGCCAGAGGGTGACTTCCATGGCGCGCAGGTCGATGTAGCGGTCGGCGGCTTGGACGGCGACGGCCTGGAAGGTGGCCACGGGGTGGCCGAACTGTTCGCGTGTGCCGGTGTAGTGGCTCGTCATGGTGAGGACGTTCTCGCCGAGGCCGAGGGCGAGGGCGCAGGTGCCGGTGGCGAGGACGCCGCGGAGCCAGTCCCAGGCGCCGTCGGTGTCGATGACGTCGGCGCTGTCGAGGCGTACGGAGTCCAGGTGTAGTTCGGCGAGGAGTTCGCCGCTGGTGGAGAACTGTGCGGCGAGGGTGAGACCGGGCCGGCTGCGGGGGACGAGGGCGAGGACGGTCCGTCCTTCGCCGGTGTGCGCGGGGACGGCGATCCTGTCCGCTCCGTGGGCCCAGGGGACGGCGGTCTGGAGGCCGTCGAGGATCCAGTCGGTGCCGTCGCGGCGGGCGGTGACGGCGAGTTCGGCGGGGTCGTGGCCGGTGTGGCCGTTGGAGGCGGCGGTGAGGACGAGTTCGCCGCGGCCCACGCGGGGGAGGAGTGCGGCGGCGGTGCGCGGGTCGGCGTACCGTTCGACGGCCATCGCGACCGCGCTGGTCTCCAGGAGGGGGACGCGGGCGAGGACGCGGGCGGATTCGCGCAGGACGAGGCAGAGGGCGGTGGTGTCGAGGCCTGCGCCGCCGTGTTCGGGGGCGAGTACGAGGCTGAGCAGGTCGGCGTCGGCGAGGCGGGACCAGAGCGGGCGGTCGAAGTCGTCGGCGACGGCTCCGGGGGTGAGCGCGGGGCTCGGTACGGCGTCGGGGGCGACGCCGGAGAAGACCGCCTTGGCCGCCTCGACGGCAGCCTGCTGTTCCTCGGTGAAGGTGAAGTCCACGGCCATGCCCTCCCGTTGCCCTGCCTGACGGATCGTCAAGATAGAACAGGTTCTAGGGGAAGGGAATGGGTGCGCGGGGTCGGTCAGCGGTCGAAGTCCAGCTCCACGTCGGGGGTGGCCGGGTGGGACTGGCAGGCCAGGACGTATCCGGCTTCGGTCTCTTCCGGTTCCAGCGCGAAGTTCCGGTCCATGCGGACCTCGCCGCCGACGAGGAAGGCGCGGCAGGTGCCGCACACGCCGCCCTTGCAGGCGTAGGGGGCGTCGGCGCGGGCGCGCAACACCGTTTCGAGGAGCGTTTCGCCTTCCTGGACGGGCCAGTTGCCGGAGCGGCCGTGCAGGGTGGCCGTCAGCGTGGCGTGGACGGGTGCGGTGGTGGTGGGGGCCGGGGCCGGGGCGGAGCCGTCGTCGACGTGGAAGATCTCCTGGTGGATCCGGGAGCGGTCGACGCCGAGTCCGCGCAGGGCGCGTTCGGTCGCTGTGACGAGGCCGAAGGGGCCGCAGAGGAACCAGCCGTCGATGTCCTCGACGGGCAGGAGCGCGGGGAGCAGGCCGGTCAGCCGCTCCTGGTCGAGGCGTCCGGAGGGGAGGCCTGCCTGCTGTTCCTCGCGGGAGAGGACGGTGACGAGCTGGAAGCGCTCAGGGAAGCGGTCCTTGAGGTCGGCGACCTCGTCGAGGAACATCGTGGACGAGGCGGTGCGGTCGCTGCGGACGAGACAGAAGCGGGCGTCCGGCTCCTGGGCGAGGAGGGTGGCGGCCATCGACAGGACCGGGGTGATGCCGCTGCCGCCGACGACGGCGGCGAAGTGGCCGGGTCGGGGTGTGAGGGTGAAGCGGCCCATGGGTTCCATGACCTCGACGGTGTCGCCGACGGCCAGTTCCTTCAGGGCGTAGGTGGAGAACTCTCCGCCGTCGACGAGCCGGATGCCCACGCGCAGGACGGGGTCCTCGCCGGTGGGCGCGGCGGGTGCGCAGATCGAGTACGTACGGCGGATCTCCTCGCCGTCCCGTGCGGTGCGGCGCAGGGCGAGGTGCTGGCCGGGGGTGTGGCGGTAGGCGTCGCGCAGCTCGGCGGGGACGGCGAAGGTGACGGCCACCGAGTCGTCCGTGAGCTGCTCGACCTCACTCACCCGGAGCGGGTGGAACCCGGTTCGGCCGGCGCCTGAGGACACCATCTACAACTCCTTGAAGTGGTCGAACGGTTCGCGGCAGGCCGTGCAGCGGCGCAGCGCCTTGCAGGCGGTGGAGGAGAACCGGCTGAGCAGTTCGGTCTCGGTGGAGCCGCAGTGGGGGCAGCGGATGGCCAGGGTGAGGGGGACGGGGCCGCCGGCCGGGCCCTGGGGGCGGGGCGGGGCGATGCCGAACTCGGCGAGCTTGCGCCGTCCTTCGTCGCTGATGTCGTCGGTGGACCAGGCGGGGGCGAGGACGGTGACGACGGAGACCTCGGGGATGCCGTGCTCGTGCAGGGCGTGCTCGATGTCGGAGGACATGGCCTCGATGGCGGGGCAGCCGGTGTACGTCGGGGTCAGTTCGACCTCGACGCGGCCGGGGCCGAGGACCTGGACGCCGCGCAGGACTCCGAGCTCGCCGAGGGTGAGCACGGGCAGCTCGGGGTCGGGGACGGCGCCGGCGATCCGGCTCAGCTCCTGCTCCAGGTCGGTCATGGTGGTCACCATGTCGCCCCCGGGTGGCTGCGGTGCAGGTGCTGCATCTCGGCGAGCATCCGTCCGAAGGGCTCGGTGTGCAGGCCCTGCCGGCCGGCTCCCGCCCGCCAGCCGCCGGTGTGGGGGCCGCTCGGGACGGTGAGGGTGGCCTTGTCGAGGACGGCGGTGACGGATTCGAGCCAGGCGGTCCGCAGGGTCTCGTGGTCGACGTCGAGGCCCTCGACGGGCTGGAACAGTTCGCCGGTGAAGCGCCAGAGGGCGTCGCAGGCGCGCTGCATGCGGTCGTGGCTCTCGGGGGTGCCGTCGCCGAGGCGGAGGGTCCAGTGTTCGGCGTGGTCCTGGTGGTAGGCGACTTCCTTGACGGCCTTGGCCGCGAGCCCGCTCAGCGGGCCGTCCCCGGCCGCCAGTTGGGTGTGCAGGAGCCGCTGGTAGGTGGAGAAGTAGAGCTGGCGGGCGATGGTGTGGGCGAAGTCGCCGTTGGGCTGTTCGACGAGCTGGGTGTTGCGGAAGGCGCGTTCCTCGCGGAGGTAGGCCAGCTCGTCCTCGTCCCCGACGAGGGAGAGCAGGACGCGTGCCTGGCCGAGCAGGTCGAGCGCGATGTTCGCGAGGGCGACCTCCTCCTCCAGGACGGGGGCGTGGCCCGCCCACTCCCCCAGCCGGTGGGAGAGCACCAGGGCGTCGTCACCGAGGGCCAGGGCGGCTTCGGCGATCACGGCGGTGCCGGCCGTGCCGGCGGAGACAGGCATGGTGCCGATGGATACGGCCGTGTCGGTGGCGGCGGTCGTGCCGTGGGGCCGGGTCACAGGTGCTTCACCCCCTCGGGGATCTCGTAGAAGGTCGGGTGGCGGTAGGGCTTGTCCGCCGACGGGTCGAAGAAGGGGTCCTTCTCGTCGGGCGAGGAGGCGGTGATCGCGGTGGAGGGCACCACCCAGATCGAGATGCCTTCGTTGCGGCGTGTGTACAGGTCCCGGGCGTTGCGCAGGGCCATCTCGGCGTCCGGTGCGTGCAGGCTGCCGGCGTGGGTGTGGGACAGTCCGCGGCGCGAGCGCACGAACACCTCCCACAGGGGCCATCCATCGGTGGTCATGCCCGTGCCTCCCCGTGCTTTCCGGCGTATGCCGCCGCTGCTTCTCTGACCCAGGCCCCGTCCTCGTGGGCCCGGCGCCGCTGGTCCAGCCGCTGCTCGTTGCAGGGGCCGTTGCCCTTGAGGACGTCCTGGAACTCGGCCCAGTCGAGGGGGCCGAAGTCGTAGTGCCCGCGCTCCTCGTTCCACCGCAGCTCCGGGTCGGGGAGGGTGAGTCCGAGGGCCTCGGCCTGGGGGACGGCGATGTCCACGAACCGCTGGCGCAGTTCGTCGTTGGAGTGGCGCTTGATCTTCCAGGCCATGGACTGGGCGGAGTGCGCCGACGCGTCGTCGGGCGGGCCGAACATCATCAGCGAGGGCCACCACCAGCGGTTCACCGCGTCCTGGGCCATGGCGTGCTGGGCCTCGGTGCCCCGGGAGAGGGCGAGGAGCGCTTCGTACCCCTGGCGCTGGTGGAAGGACTCCTCCTTGCAGACGCGGACCATCGCGCGGGCGTACGGGCCGTAGGAGCAGCGGCAGAGCGGGACCTGGTTCGTAATGGCGGCGCCGTCCACGAGCCAACCGATCGCGCCGACGTCGGCCCAGGTCAGCGTCGGGTAGTTGAAGATCGAGGAGTACTTCTGGCGGCCGGAGTGGAGCTTGTCGAGAAGCTCGTCGCGGCTGGTGCCGAGGGTCTCCGCCGCGCTGTACAGATACAGCCCGTGGCCGGCCTCGTCCTGGACCTTGGCCATGAGGATGGCCTTGCGGCGCAGCGAGGGCGCGCGGGTGATCCAGTTGGCCTCCGGCTGCATGCCGATGATCTCGGAGTGGGCGTGCTGGGCCATCTGGCGGACGAGGGAGGCCCGGTAGGCGTCCGGCATCCAGTCGCGAGGCTCGATGCGCTCGTCGGCGGCGACGGCGGCGTCGAACACCGCCTCGTAGGCCGCCCGCTCCGCTGCCTCGGCCGCAGCCGTGGCCGCGTCCGGCGTGCCGTGCGCGGCGCCCCGCGCGTCCTGTGCGTCCGCGGTCACTGCGGTCGCTGCCGTCCCTGCGGTCATCGGACCCCCTACCGACCGATCGTTCGGTTGAATGACTTCAATGGTCGGTCGGCGGCCCGTATGGTGTCAACCCTGTGGATGACCGAGGGTGGACGGATCGGGATCGGGGCGGGATGGAAGCGCAGGTCGACGCGGGCGCACACGAGAAGCAGCCGGCGCCGGGACCGGGGCCGTCCGGGGGACGCGGGCAGGGCGCCGGGATCGCCTCGCTCTCGCTTCCGTACCAGGTCGTCGCGGCGGTCGCGCTCGCCGCTGTCGCGGTCTTCGCCTGTGTCCACCTCGCGATGGTGTTCCTCCACGTCGCGCCCTCGAACACGCTGACCAAGCAGCACGGCGCGGCGGTCGACGAGTGGATCTATCCCGAGTTCGAGCAGAACTGGAAGCTCTTCGCCCCCAACCCGCTCCAGCAGAACGTCGCGGTCCAGGCCCGCGCCGAGGTCGCCGGGGCTCCCGGCGCCCCGCGCACCACCGGCTGGATCGATCTGACCGCGCAGGACGCGGAGGCGATCCGGGGCAGCCTCGTGCCCAGCCACAGCGAACAGAACGCGCTCCGCAGGGCATGGGACTTCTACGTGAACACCCACACCGACGACCACCGGCCCAACGGTCTGCGCGGCCGGCTCTCCGAGGAGTACATCCGCCGGATCGTCCTGCTCCGCCTCGACGGGCAGAACCTCGGCGGCACGGTGGAGCGGATCCAGATCCGCTCGATCACCCGCCCCGTTCCCGCCCCGGCGTGGAGCACCGAGAAGAGGGACACGGACCCCGTCCGCACGGAGCTGCCGTGGTGGAAGGTGAGCGTCGCCGATCTGCCGGGCGGGGCCCGGGACGACCGCACGGAGGCCGGCCGATGAACCGATCGTCCACACCCGGCGCCGGGCACGCCCTCCCCGACTCCCCCGAGCCCTTCGACCGGCGGCTCGCGCGAGGCGTCCAGCGGGTCACGGCGGCGGCTCTCGGCCCGTACCAGACGGCGATCGTCCGCATCGGCTTCGCGCTCACCTGGCTGCTCTTCCTGCTGCGCGAGCTGCCCCACCGGCACGAGCTCTACGGCCCCGACGGCCCCTGGGCGTGGGGGATGGGCCGCCGGCTGATCGCCCAGAACGACGCGTTCACGGTGCTCATGTGGTCCGACAGCGCGATCTGGTTCGAGACCGTCTACGCGCTCGCCCTGCTCTCCGCCCTCCTGCTGCTCCTCGGCTGGCGCACCCGCGCCATGTCGGTGGTCTTCATGGTCGGCGTGCTGTCCCTGCAGAATCGCTCCGTCTTCGTGGGGGACGGCGGGGACAACGTCATCCACCTCGCCGCGATCTACCTCGTCCTGACCCGCTGCGGTCAGGTCTGGTCCCTCGACGCCCGCCGGGCCCGGCGGCCGGACGCCCGCGAGGCCGCCGCCCGCCAGGACGGCCCTGAGAGCGGCGGCGAGGCGCGGGGAGATCTCGTCGGGCCGCTGCTGTGGACGGTGCTCGGCGGCTTCCTGCTCGCCGCCACGTACTACTCCGACACCAACGGCACGACCTGGCTGCTGGTACTGCTGTGGGTGCTCTGGCTCGGCAACGCGCTGTGGTGGGTGGTGTGCCGCTACGCCCCGGGCGAACCGCGCACCCTCCTCGACGTCCTCGCCAACCTCACGCACAACGCCGCCCTCGTCGTGATCATGGCCGAGGTCTGTCTGATCTACGCGACGGCCGGCTGGTACAAGATCCAGGGCTCCCGCTGGCAGGACGGCACCGCGCTCTACTACCCGCTCCAGCTGGACTACTTCTCGCCCTGGCCGCTCCTCTCCGACCTGCTCGGATCCAGCGGCGTGATGGTGATGGTGCTGACCTACGGCACCGTGCTGATCCAGGTCGCCTTCCCCTTCGCCCTGTTCAACCGCAAGGTCAAGAACGTGCTGCTGGTGGCGATGATGCTGGAGCACGCCGGCATCGCCGTGCTGCTCGGGCTCCCGCTCTTCTCGCTGGCGATGATCTCCGCGGACGCGGTGTTCCTGCCGACCGCGTTCCTGGTGTGGCTGGGCACCCGGGCCGGGCGCGGCAGGGACCGACTGCTGTCCCGGCCGCGCGGCGGGGTGCCCGACCAGCGCCGTACGGACGAGGAGGCCGCCCCCCGTACCCTCGTGGGGTGAGCACCGCTGAACAGTCCGAGCCGATCCAGTACGACGAGGGGTACGCCCCCGAGGTCGGCGTGGGGCCGCATCCGCTGCCCTGGCCGGACGGCGAGCGCTACGACCCGGAGCTGCTGGCCGGCGGGGACCGGCGCAACGTCGTCGACCGCTACCGCTACTGGACGCGGGAGGCGATCGTCGCCGACCTGGACACCCGGCGGCACGACTTCCACGTCGCGGTGGAGAACTGGGGCCACGACTTCAACATCGGGTCGGTCGTGCGGACCGCCAACGCCTTTCTGGCGAAGGAGATCCACATCGTCGGGCGGCGCCGCTGGAACCGGCGCGGCGCGATGGTCACCGACCGCTACCAGCACGTGCGCCACCACCCCGACACCGAGTCGCTGACGGCGTGGGCGGCCGCCGAGGGCGTACCGATCATCGGCATCGACAACCTGCCGGGCGCGGTGCCGCTGGAGCGGACCGTCCTGCCGCGTCGCTGTGTGCTGCTCTTCGGCCAGGAGGGCCCGGGCCTCACGGAGGAGGCCCGGAACCACGCGGAGATGGTCTGCTCGATCGCCCAGTTCGGTTCGACCCGTTCGATCAACGCCGGGGCGGCCGCCGCGGTCGCGATGCACGCGTGGGTGCAGCGGTACGCGGAGATCACCCCGGGCGCGTGATCCGACCGGATCACGCCTGGCGGCGGACCTCCACCACACGGAAGCGGTTGGCGACGAACGCTCCGTCGCACAGCGCCGCGTTCGCCGCCGGGTTCCCGCCGGAGCCGTGGAAGTCGGAGAACGCCGCCGTCTGGTTGACGTACACCCCGCCCGTCAGATTCAGCGAGAGCTGGGCCGACTCCTCCAGGCAGACCTCCTCGACGGCGCGCTCGGTGTCGGGGGACGTGGTGTACGCCCCGACCGTCATCGCGCCCTTCTCGCGGACCGTGCGCCGCAGCAGCTCCAGCGCGTCGGCCGTCGAGTCGACGGAGACGGCGAAGGAGACCGGGCCGAAGCACTCCGAGAAGTAGGCGGCGTCCGTGTCGGCCCCGTCCCAGTGCTTCCGGGAGCCGTCCAGCTTGACGATGACCGGTGTACGGACGACAGCGTCCGGGAAGTCCGGGTTCGCCACCTCGCGGGAGGGCAGGGCCACCTCGCCGAGGCCTGCGGCGGCCTCCAGACGCGCCTTCACGTCCGGGTTGACCAGGGCGCCCAGCAGCGCGTTCGCCCGCGCGTCGTCGCCGAGGAGGCCGCCGACGGCCGACGCCAGGTCGGTGACGACCTCGTCGTACGACTTGGGGCCCGCGTCGGTGGTGATGCCGTCACGGGGGATCAGCAGGTTCTGCGGGGTGGTGCACATCTGGCCGCTGTACAGCGAGAGGGAGAACGCCAGGTTGGACAGCATTCCCTTGTAGTCGTCGGTGGAGTCGACGACGACCGTGTTGACGCCGGCCTTCTCCGTGTAGACCTGCGCCTGGCGTGCGTTGGCCTCCAGCCAGTCGCCGAAGGCGGTGGAGCCGGTGTAGTCGATGATCCGGACCTCGGGGCGGACGGCCAGGGTCTTGGCGATGCCCTCGCCACGCCGCTCGACGGCCAGCGCGACCAGGTTCGGGTCGAAACCGGCCTCGGCGAGGACCTCGCGGGCGACGCGGACGGTGAGCGCCAGCGGCAGGACGGCGCGGGGGTGCGGCTTGACCAGGACGGGGTTGCCGGTGGCGAGGGAGGCGAAGAGGCCCGGGTAGCCGTTCCAGGTCGGGAAGGTGTTGCAGCCGATGACGAGGGCGATGCCGCGCGCGACGGGGGTGAACGCCTTGGTCAGCTCCAGCGGGTCCCGCTTGCCCTGCGGCTTGGACCAGTCGGCGCCGCCGGGGGTGCGGGTCTGCTCCGCGTAGGCGTACGCCACGGCCTCCAGGCCGCGGTCCTGGGCGTGCGGGCCGCCGGCCTGGAACGCCATCATGAAGGCCTGGCCGCTGGTGTGCATGACGGCGTGCGCGAACTCGTGCGTGCGGGCGGAGATGCGGGCGAGGATCTCCACACAGACCAGGGCACGGGTCTCGGCGCCCGCGTCGCGCCAGGCGCCCATGCCGGCCCGCATCGCGGGCAGCAGGACGTCGATGTCGGCGTGCGGGTACTCGATGCCGAGCGCCGGGCCGTAGGGCGAGGTCTCCTCGCCGGTCCAGCCGTCCGTGCCGGGCTGGTCCAGCTCGAAGCGGGTGTTCAGCAGGGCCTTGTACGCCTCGAGACCGGCGGCGGCGTCCAGCGAGCCGTTCTCGCCGTAGGCCTTGGGGTGCTCGGGGTGCGGCGACCAGTAGGCACGGGTGCGGATGGTGTCGAGAGCCTGGTCGAGTGTGGACCGGTGCTTCTCGGCCAGAGCGTCGGTGGTCAGCTGAGCGGCGGCCATGGCGGGACCAACTCCTCGTCGAGCTAGATCGGTTCGGCGCGTGCGGCACTGCGCGTGGTCCTCCGCGACGGCTGGTCGTGGAAGACGGGTGGGCAGGGACGAGCGGACAGAGTTAGAGTAACCGAACGATCGGTCGGGACAAGGGGGTCTGTCGAAGCTGTGGACAACCCATCGGGGAGGATCAGTCGTATGACCGCCAATGTGAGCGACTCCGCGCCGGACGCCGCCCCGGCCACGGCGCCGGATCCCGGCACCGACGCCCTCGACCGGAGCCGTACCGTCGCCGTCGTGGGCACCGGGACCATGGGCCAGGGAATCGCCCAGGTCGCGCTCGTCGCCGGACACCCCGTACGGCTCTACGACAGCGCTCCCGGCCGCGCCGAAGAGGCCGTGACCGCCCTCGTCGCCCGGCTGGACCGGCTGGTCGAGAAGGGACGTCTCGACGGGGCCGCGCGCGACGCCGCCGTGGGCCGGCTGCACGCCGCGGCCGAGCTGACGGAGCTGGCCGACGCGGCGCTGGTCGTCGAGGCGATCGTCGAGCACCTCCCGGTCAAGCAGCAGCTGTTCGCCGACCTGGAGAAGATCGTCGGCGACGACACCCTCCTCGCCACCAACACCTCCTCCCTCTCCGTCACCGCGATCGCGGGAGGGCTGCGGCTGCCCGGACGGTTCGTCGGGCTGCACTTCTTCAACCCGGCGCCGCTGCTGCCGCTCGTCGAGGTCGTCAGCGGCTTCGCCACCGACGCATCGGCCGCCACGCGCGCGTACGCGACCGCCAAGAGCTGGGGCAAGACGCCGGTGCGCTGCGCCGACACCCCCGGCTTCATCGTCAACCGGATCGCCCGGCCCTTCTACGCGGAGGCGTTTCGCGTGTACGAGGAGGGCGCGGCCGACCCCGCCACCATCGACGCGGCCCTGCGCGAGAGCGGCGGCTTCCGGATGGGCCCCTTCGAGCTGACCGACCTCATCGGCCAGGACGTCAACGAGGCCGTCACCCGGTCCGTCTGGGACTCCTTCTTCCAGGACCCCAAGTTCACCCCGTCGCTCGCCCAGCGCCGCCTCGTCGAGTCGGCGCGGCTCGGCCGCAAGTCCGGGCACGGCTGGTTCCCGTACGGGGAAGGCGCGCCGGCCCCCGCACCGCACACCGCACCGCTCGCCACGCCGCCGGCCTCGGTCACGGTCCAGGGGGACCTGTACCAGGCGCAGGCGCTGGTGGGGCTCTTCGAGGCGTCCGGGATCGCCGTCGAGCGCGCCGACGACGCGGTGCCCGGCTACCCGGGCTGGCTCGAGCTGCCCAGTGGTACCCGGCTCTTCCTCGCCGACGGCACCGCCGCCGACGACGCCGAGATGCCGGTGATCCACATCGACCTGGCGCTGGACTTCGCCACCTGCGAGCGGATCGTCCTCGCGCCCGCGGCGACCGTCGAGGACGCCTCCCTCCAGGAGGCGATCGGTCTCTTCCAGGCCGCGGGCAAGAGGGTCAGCGTCATCCGGGACGTCCCCGGCATGATCGTCGCCCGGACGGTCGCGATGCTCGCCGACTTCGCGTACGACGCCGCCACGCGCGCGGTGGCGGACGCCGACGACGTCGACACCGCGATGCGGCTCGGCGTGAACTATCCGCGCGGTCCCCTCGCCTGGGCCGAGGAGCTGGGCCCGGGCTGGGTCCTGGAGACCCTTCTCCACCTCCACGAGGAGTACCCGACGGGCCGCTACGCGCCCTCGCAGGCCCTGCGCCGCCGCGTCGCCGCGGAGCAGGCGGCCGCAGACCGGCGTGACATGGACGCGGCCGGCGAGGGGGCGACGGCGTGACGACCGCGAAGCGCGACACCTACACCCCGGAGACGCTGCTCTCCGTCGCCGTCGGGGTCTTCAACGAGCGCGGCTACGACGGCACCTCGATGGAGCACCTCTCCAAGGCCGCGGGGATCTCCAAGTCCTCGATCTACCACCACGTCGCGGGCAAGGAGGAGCTGCTGCGGCGCGCGGTGAGCCGCGCGCTCGACGGGCTCTTCGGGATCCTCGACGAGCAGGGCGCCGGGCGTGGGCGGGCCATCGAGCGGGTCGAGTACGTGACCCGGCGCACCGTCGAGGTGCTGATGGCCGAGCTGCCGTACGTGACGCTGCTGCTGCGGGTCCGCGGGAACACGGACACCGAGCGCTGGGCCATGGAGCGGCGCCGCGAGTTCGACCACAGGGTGGCCGATCTGCTGAAGGCGGCCGTGGCCGAGGGGGACCTGCGGGCCGACGTGGACATCAAGCTCGCCACCCGGCTGCTCTTCGGCATGATCAACTCGTTGGTGGAGTGGTACCGGCCGCTGCCGGGCGCCCACGCCGAGCGGGAGCAGCTCGCCGACACCGTCGTCCACCTCGCCTTCGACGGGCTGCGGACGGCCCGCTGAGACCCGTTCGGCGGTGTCTGTGGGCGCGGATGGGCGCCTACAGGCTCGCCCGGGCCGTCAGGGGCCGGCGCTCGGGTTGTCAGGGGGCCCTCCGCCTGTGCCGTCAGGGGAGCCGCCCGGGCAGCCAGGGGGCCGCCGCCCGGGCAGCCAGGGGGCCGCCGCCCGGGCAGCCAGGGGGCCGCCGCCCGGGCAGCCAGGGGGCCGCCGCCCGGGCTGTCAGGGCCCGCCCGGGCCGGTCAGTGGTCCGGGTCGAGGTCCGTCTCCTCGAAGACCAGCAGCGTGCGCGTGGAGAGCACCTCCGGGATGGACTGGAGCTTGGTCAACACCAGTTCGCGCAGCGTCCGGTTGTCCGGCGTGTGCACCAGCAGGAGCACGTCGAAGTCCCCGCTGACCAGGGCGATGTGCGCGGCTCCGGGCAGCGCCTGGAGCTGCTCGCGCACAGTCCGCCAGGAGTTCTGGACGATCTTGAGCGTGATGTACGCCGAGGCGCCCTGGCCCGCGCGCTCGTGGTTGACCCGGGCGCTGAAGCCGCGGATCACGCCGTCGTCGATCAGCCGGTTGATCCGCGCGTAGGCGTTGGCGCGGGAGACGTGCACCCGTTCGGCCACGGAGCGTATCGACGCGCGACCGTCCGTCTGCAGGATGCGCAGGATGTCCCGGTCGATCGCGTCGAGCGGGCGGGCCGGCGGGCCCTGCGGCACACCGGCCGGGCTCTGGGCCAGGGTCTGCTCCCAGCCGTCGGCCATTTGTTCATCCGCCATGTCCCCCCACCTCTCATCCATGGACGACATGCCTCCATCCCAGGCTGTGGAGAACCGATTGTCCACAGGCTGAGGGCGCCTGTAGCCAAAATGGATCCACGACCGAACAATCGGTAGGTGAGGCGCACCACATTCGCGCCACCCGCCTTCGGGTCTTGTGCCCGCTCCCACGAGGAGGTGGACTCGTTGCAACAGCGCAGTTCGACAGTCCAAGAGCCGCCCGGTGCTTCGACCGCCTACCGGCCCACCCCGCCCCCGGCGTGGAAGCCGCGCACCGACCCCGCCCCGCTGCTGCCCGACGCCGAGCCCTTCCGGGTCCTCGGCACGGACGCGGCGGCCGACACCGACCCCGAGCTGCTGCGGCGGCTGTACGCGGAGCTGGTCCGCGGCCGCCGGTACAACGCGCAGGCCACGGCGCTCACCAAGCAGGGCCGGCTGGCGGTCTACCCGTCGACCACCGGGCAGGAGGCCGCCGAGGTCGCGGCCGCGCTGTCCCTGGAGGAGCGGGACTGGCTCTTCCCCTCGTACCGCGACACCCTCGCGGCCGTCGCCCGCGGCCTGGACCCGGTGCAGGCGCTGACGCTGCTGCGCGGCGACTGGCACACCGGCTACGACCCGCGCGAGCACCGCGTGGCCCCGCTGTCCACCCCTCTCGCCACCCAGCTGCCGCACGCGGTGGGCCTCGCGCACGCGGCCCGTCTCAAGGGCGACGACGTGGTCGCTCTCGCCATGGTCGGTGACGGCGGCACCAGCGAGGGCGACTTCCACGAGGCGCTGAACTTCGCGGCCGTCTGGCAGGCCCCCGTGGTCTTCCTCGTGCAGAACAACGGCTTCGCGATCTCCGTGCCCCTCGCCAAGCAGACCGCGGCCCCCTCGCTGGCCCACAAGGCCGTCGGCTACGGCATGCCGGGCCGGCTCGTCGACGGCAACGACGCCGTCGCCGTCCACCAGGTGCTGACCGAGGCCGTGACCCGTGCGCGGCGGGGCGGCGGACCGACGCTGGTCGAGGCCGTCACGTACCGGATCGACGCCCACACCAACGCCGACGACGCGACCCGCTACCGCGGGGACAGCGAGGTCGAGGCCTGGCGGGCGCACGACCCGATCCTGCTCCTGGAGCGGGAGCTGACGGAGCGTGGCCTGCTCGACGAGGACGGCAGGCGGGCGGCGGCCGAGGCCGCCGAGACGATGGCGGCGCAGCTGCGCGAGCGGATGAACGCCGAGCCGGTCCTGGATCCGATGGATCTGTTCGCGCACGTCTACGCCGAGCAGACGGCACAACTGCGCGAGCAGGCCGCGCAGCTGCGGGCCGAGCTCGACGCCGAGAGCGAGGCGTGATGACCACCGCGCAGAAGACGGCGGCCAAGGCGGTCGCCGCCAAGCCCGCCACCATGGCGCAGGCGCTCCAGCGGGCGATGCGCGACGCGATGGCCGAGGACCCGACGGTCCACGTCATGGGGGAGGACGTCGGCACGCTCGGCGGCGTCTTCCGGGTCACCGACGGGCTCGCCAAGGAGTTCGGCGAGGACCGCTGCACGGACACCCCGCTGGCCGAGGCCGGCATCCTCGGGACGGCCGTCGGCATGGCGATGTACGGGCTGCGGCCGGTCGTCGAGATGCAGTTCGACGCCTTCGCCTATCCCGCGTTCGAGCAGCTGATCAGCCATGTCTCCCGGATGCGGAACCGCACGCGCGGCGCGATGCCGATGCCGCTGGTGATCCGTGTGCCGTACGGCGGTGGCATCGGCGGTGTGGAGCACCACAGCGACTCCTCCGAGGCGTACTACATGGCGACCCCCGGGCTCCATGTCGTGACCCCGGCCACGGTCGAGGACGCCTACGGGCTGCTGCGGGCGGCGATCGCCTCCGACGACCCGGTCGTCTTCCTGGAGCCCAAGCGGCTCTACTGGTCGAAGGCCGACTGGCGGCCCGAGGCGCCGACGCCGGTGGAGCCGATCGGCAAGGCCGTGGTGCGGCGCGCCGGGCGCAGCGCGACGCTGATCACGTACGGGCCGTCCGTGCCGGTCTGCCTGGAGGCGGCGGAGGCCGCGCGGGCCGAGGGCTGGGACCTGGAGGTGGTCGATCTGCGCTCGCTGGTGCCGTTCGACGAGGAGACGGTCTGCGCGTCGGTGCGGCGCACCGGGCGCGCCGTCGTCGTGCACGAGTCGGCCGGGTTCGGCGGGCCGGGCGGGGAGATCGCGGCGCGGGTGAGCGAGCGCTGTTTCCACCATCTGGAGGCGCCGGTCCTCCGGGTCGCCGGCTTCGACATCCCGTACCCGCCGCCGATGCTGGAGCGGCACCACCTGCCGGGCGTGGACCGGATCCTCGACGCGGTGGCGCGGTTGCAGTGGGAGGCGGGGAACTGATGGCACAGGTGCTCGAGTTCAAGCTGCCCGACCTCGGCGAGGGGCTCACCGAGGCGGAGATCGTGCGCTGGCTGGTGAACGTGGGCGATGTCGTCGCCATCGACCAGCCGGTGGTGGAGGTGGAGACCGCCAAGGCGATGGTGGAGGTGCCGTGCCCGTACGGGGGTGTGGTGACCGCCCGCTTCGGCGAGGAGGGCACGGAACTGCCGGTCGGAGCGCCGCTGCTGACGGTCGCGGTCGGCGGTACGTCGGGGACGTCGGGTGCCTCAGGTTCGGCGGGGGCGGTGACGGGGTCTGCGGACCCCGAGGCGGCCGAGTCCTCGGAGTACTCCGGCAACGTGCTCGTCGGGTACGGCACGGCCGGACCGGCGGCCAGGCGTCGCCGGGTGCGGCGCGAGAGCCCGGCGTCGGCTTCGGCTGCGGTGCCGGCCTCGGTCGCGGCGCAGGCTTCGGCTGCGGTGCCGGCTTCTGCGGCGGTCCCGGTTCCGGCTTCGGTTCCGGTTCCGGCTTCGGTTCCGGCTCCGGTGGTTTCTGAGGGGCCCGTGCCGGTGATCTCGCCTCTCGTGCGGAAGTTGGCGCGGGACAAGGGGCTCGACCTGCGGGAGGTACGGGGATCGGGCCCGGACGGGCTGATCCTGCGGGCCGACGTGGAGTCCGCCCTGGCCGCCGCCGGGACCGCCGCCGCGGGTCCGGCTCCGGCCGTCGTGGCCGACGGGACGGCTGTGGCCGGAGGTGAGCGGGTGCCGCTGCGCGGCGTCCGTGGGGCCGTCGCCGACAAGCTTTCCCGCAGCCGTACGGAGATCCCGGACGCGACCTGCTGGGTGGACGCCGACGCGACCGAACTCATGGCGGCGCGGGCCGCGATGAACGCCGCAGGTGGCCCGAAGGTCTCGCTGCTCGCGCTGCTCGCCCGGATCTGCACCCATGCGCTCGCCCGCCACCCGGAGCTCAACTCCACGGTCGACACGGCCGCGCGGGAGATCGTCCGCCTGCCTGCCGTGCACCTCGGGTTCGCGGCGCAGACCGAGCGCGGTCTGGTCGTTCCGGTGGTCCGGGACGCGGGCACGCGGACGGTGGAGTCGCTGACGGAGGAGTTCGCGCGGCTGACGGAGTCGGCGCGGCAGGGGAAGCTGACGCCGGGGGACCTGACCGGTGGGACGTTCACGCTGAACAACTACGGGGTGTTCGGGGTGGACGGCTCCACGCCGATCATCAACCATCCGGAGGCGGCGATGCTCGGCGTGGGCCGGATCATCCCCAAGCCGTGGGTCCACGAAGGTGAACTGGCGGTCCGCCAGGTCGTCCAGCTGTCGCTGACCTTCGACCACCGGGTCTGCGACGGAGGCACGGCGGGCGGCTTCCTCCGTTACGTGGCCGACTGCGTCGAACACCCGGCGATCCTCCTCCGCACGCTCTGACGGGCGGGGCGGCGGGCGCCCGGCGCCCCGCCCGTCAGCCGGGGGCGCTTCCGCTGCCGAGCCCGGCCGCGCGCCCACCCCGGCAGGGCTCGGCGCTTGCGCTCTGGCCCGCAGGGGCCCCGGCCGCCGGGCCCTGAACGCCCGGCGGCCGTGTCGGCCGGCCCGGGTCGGCGCGCACCGGGGTTCGGTGAGCTGGCTGCGAGGTCGGCGCCCACGGGGGGCGGTGAGCTGGCTGCCGAATCGCGGCGCCTACCGGGGGGTCGGTGAGCCGCCTGCCGAGGTCGGGGCCCACCGGGGGTCGGTGAGCCGCCTGCCGAGGTCGGCGCCTACCGGGGGTCGGTGAGCTGGCTGCCGCGGTCCGTGCCTCAGTGCCGCGTGCCGGGCACGCCTGTTGCGCCCGGCAGGCGGCTCCAACCGTCGCCTGACCGTCCAGTGGCTGCCGTGTCCTGGTCGGCGTCACCGGGCTTCTCTGTGGGCAGGCGTCCAGCCCCCTTTCGCGCCCGCTGGCTACGGATCGTCTCCTTCCCTGAGACGGCTGGGGGTTCTGGGGGTGGGGGCGGCTCATACTGCTGGGGTGACGACCTTGTATGACGCCGTCGTGCTGGCCGGTGGGGCCGCCAAGCGGTTGGGTGGGGTGGACAAGCCCGGCGTACGCGTCGGCGGGCGGGCGCTGCTCGACCGGGTGCTCGCCGGGTGCCGGGGGGCCGGGCGCACCGTGGTCGTCGGGGGGCGGCGGGCGACCGTGCGGCCCGTCGTGTGGGCCAGGGAGGAGCCGCCCGGCGGGGGACCGCTGGCCGCGCTCGGTGCCGGGGTGCGCGATGTCGCGGCCGGGGCCGTGCTCGTCCTCTCCGCCGACCTGCCGTTCCTCGACGAGGAGACCGGCCGACGGCTCCTCGACGCCCTGACCGCCGCCCCCGACGTCGACGCGGCCCTCCTCGTCGACGCCGACGGCCGCGACCAGCCGCTCGTCGCCGCCTACCGCACCGACGCCCTCCGCCGTGAACTCGCTCACCTCGTCACCACGCACGGCTCCCTCTCCGGGCTCCCGTTGCGTCTGCTCACCCAGGGGCTGCGGGTCGTCCGGGTCACCGCAGGCCCCCTCGCCTCCTTCGACTGCGACACCTGGGAGGACATCGCCGCGGCCCGGGCCCGGATCAGGGAGCATGGGAACGTGCTGGACGAATGGATCACCGCAGTCAAGGACGAGCTGGGCATCGAGATCGACGTGGACACCGGCGTCCTGCTCGATCTCGCAAGGGACGCCGCTCACGGTGTCGCCCGCCCCGCCGCGCCGCTGACCACCTTCCTGGTCGGGTACGCGGCCGCGCAGGCCGCCGCTGCGGGCACGGCCGATGGACCCGAGGCCGTCGCGGAGGCGTCGCGCAGGGCGGCCGCTCTCGCCAACCGCTGGGCCGCCGAAGCGGAGCGGGACACGGCCGGATGAGGCCCCACGACGTAGGCGACGACGACGACGGCGTGGACGAGGTCCTCGCCCTCGTCGCCCCGCAGCGTGGCGCCGATCCCAGGTCCGCATCCGCATCCGCATCCGCATCCACGTCCGCATCCACGTCCGCATCCGCGTCCGCCTCCTCCTCCGCCCCCGATGAACCCCACCGCGCCACCGCCTGGCCCGCCGCACGCGCCCTCGCCGCACGGGCCGGCGCCGCCGTGGGCGCCGCGCGCCCACCCCTGCGTACGCCTCTCGACCAGGCGCTGGGCCAGGTGCTGGCCGAGCCGCTCCACGCGCTCACCGATCTGCCGTCCTTCGACACCTCGGCCATGGACGGCTGGGCGGTCGCCGGGCCCGGCCCCTGGGTGATCCGCGCCGACGGTGCGGAAGGACGCGAGGAGGCGCTGCTCGCCGGCGACGCCCCCGCCGCCCCGCTGCAGGACGGTACGGCCGTCCGGATCGCCACCGGAGCCCGCGTACCGCGCGAGACCACGGCGGTCATCCGCAGCGAGCACGCCCGCACCGACGCGACCGGTCATCTGCATGCCCGGCGCGAGGTCGTGCCCGGCCAGGACATCCGCCCCCGGGGACAGGAATGCCGTGCCGGTGACCGGTTGCTGCCCGCCGGGACCCAGGTGACCCCTGTCGTCCTCGGCCTCGCGGCGGCCGCCGGGTACGACGAGCTGCCGACCCCGGCCCGCCCTCGCGTGGAGGTCCTCGTCCTCGGTGACGAGCTGCTGACCGCCGGACTCCCCCACGACGGGCTGATCCGGGACGCCCTCGGCCCCATGCTCGGTCCCTGGCTCGACGCGCTGGGCGCCGAGGTGCTCGCCACCCGGAGGATCGGCGACGACGCCGACGCCCTCGCGACGGCCGTCACCGGCTCCGTGGCCGATGTGGTGATCACCACCGGCGGCACGGCCTCGGGCCCCGTCGACCACGTCCACCCCGTGCTCGCCAAGGCGGAAGCGACCCTGCTCGTCGACGGCGTGAAGGTCCGCCCCGGTCACCCGATGGTGCTCGCGCGTCTCGACGGCGACCGTCACCTCGTCGGGCTCCCCGGCAACCCCCTGGCCGCCGTCTCGGGCCTGCTCACCCTCGCCGAGCCGCTGCTCCGCGCCCTCGCGGGCGCCACCCCGATGCCGCCGCCGTATCGAGGCCTCATCGCGGACGAGGTGCAGGGACATCCTCACGACACCCGGCTCGTCCCGGTCGTCCACCGCGACGAGCAGGTCGTTCCCCTGCGCTACCACGGGCCCGCGATGCTCCGGGGGATCGCGGCGGCGGAGGGGATGGCCGTCGTCCCGCCCGGTGGCGCGCGCCCCGGCGACGAAGTGGAGGTCCTCGACCTCCCCTGGCCGAGCTCACTCCCGAGGCCCGCGTCCCCACCCCCGACCGGACTCCCCGGGCCCGGAAACCTTCGTGCGGAAGGAGGGTGTTTCACGTGAAACTTCCCAGCCGTGACGTCATGGCCCGACACGCCGACGAGAAGCTGTCCCCCACCCGCATCCGCATGCCCCGGCCGGTCGTCGAGAAGCCCCTGCGGCAGGTCGCCAAGCGGCTGATGATGGCGCTGAGCGTGCTCGCCGTGACGACCCTCATCGTCTATCTGGACCGCGAGGGCTATCACGACAACGCCGACGAGACCCTCGACTTCCTCGACTGCGCCTACTACGCGACCGTCACCCTCTCCACCACGGGCTACGGCGACATCGTCCCGTACAGCGATTCCGCGCGGCTGGTCAACATCCTGCTGATCACGCCCCTGCGCGTGCTGTTTCTGATCATTCTGGTCGGCACCACTCTCGAGGTCCTCACCGAGCGGACCCGGGAGGAGTGGCGGCTGAACCGCTGGAGGTCCACCTTGCGCGACCACACCGTCGTCGTCGGCTTCGGCACCAAGGGCCGTTCCGCGATCCAGACACTCTGCGCGACCGGTCTGCGCAAGGAGCAGATCGTCATCGTCGATCCCTCCACCAAGGTGATCGAGACGGCCAACTCCGATGGCTTCGTCGGCGTTCTGGGCGATGCCACCCGCAGTGACGTGCTGCTCCGCGCCGAGGTGCAGAAGGCCCGGCAGATCGTCATCGCCACCCAGCGCGACGACACCGCCGTCCTGGTGGCGCTCACCGCCCGGCAGCTCAACAAGGGGGCGAAGATCGTCGCCGCCGTACGGGAGGAGGAGAACGCACCCCTGCTGCGGCAGTCCGGTGCGGATGCCGTGATCACCAGCGCCAGCGCGGCCGGCCGGCTGCTCGGGCTCTCCGTCCTCAGCCCCAGCGCCGGCACGGTGATGGAGGATCTGATCCAGCAGGGGTCGGGCCTCGATCTGGTGGAGCGGCCGGTCATAAAGTCCGAGGTCGGCAAGCACGTGCGGGAGACCGAGGACCTGGTGGTCAGCGTGTTGCGCGGGCACCGGCTGCTCGGTTACGACGATCCGGCCGCCAGCCCGCTGCAGTTGACGGACCGTGTGATCACCATCGTGCGCGCGGCGGCCGTCACTCCACTGTCCACGCCGCCCGAGTAGCCTCGCCGCCATGCATGCGATCACGATTCCGGAACCCGGCGGCCCCGAAGCCCTCGTCTGGGCCGAGGTGCCCGATCCCGTGCCCGCCGAGGGCCAGGTGCTCGTCGAGGTGGTGGCGAGCGCCGTCAACCGTGCCGACCTGCTCCAGCGCCAGGGCTTCTACGACCCGCCGCCGGGCTCGTCCCCGTACCCCGGTCTCGAATGTTCGGGCCGGATCGCCGCTCTCGGGCCGGGCGTCTCCGGCTGGTCGGTCGGCCAGGAGGTGTGTGCGCTGCTCGTGGGCGGCGGGTACGCGGAGAAGGTGGTCGTCCCCGTCGGCCAGCTGCTGCCGGTACCGGAGGGCATGGACCTGGTCACGGCCGCGGCGCTGCCCGAGGTGACCAGCACGGTCTGGTCCAACGTCTTCATGATCGCCCATCTGCGCCCCGGCGAGACGCTGTTGGTGCACGGCGGTGCGAGCGGCATCGGCACGATGGCGATCCAGCTCGCCAAGGCGGTCGGCGCGAAGGTCGCGGTCACCGCGGGCGGTCCCGAGAAGCTCGCGCGCTGCGCCGAGCTGGGCGCGGACATCCTGATCGACTACCGCGAGCAGGACTTCGTCGAGGAACTCCGTAAGGCCACGGACGGCGCGGGTGCCGACGTGATCCTGGACATCGTCGGGGCGAAGTACCTGGAGCGCAATGTGAAGGCGCTCGCGGTCAACGGCCGACTGGCCGTGATCGGCCTGCAGGGCGGTGTGAAGGGTGAGTTGAACCTCGGCGCGCTGCTGGCCAAGCGGGCCGCGATCACCGCGACCACGCTGCGGGCCCGCCCGCTCCAGGAGAAGACGGCCATCGTCGCCGCGGTGCGCGAGCACGTGTGGCCGCTGATCGGATCCGGGACGGTACGGGCGGTGGTCGACCGTACGGTGGAGATGCGGGACGCCGCCGAGGCGCACCGGGCCTTGGAGGCCGGCTCCCACGTCGGCAAGATCCTGCTCCTGGCGCCCCAGCCCGCCTGATCTTCCGTACCCGGCACGCCCAAGGCCCGGACACCTGCCCGGACGCACCACGTGCCCGGCACGCCAAAGGCCCCGCCACCTGCCCGGACGCACCACGTGCCCGGCACGCCCAAGGCCCCGCCACCTGCCCGGACGCACCACGTGCCCGGCACGCCAAAGGCCCGGCACACATCGTGTGCCGGGCCTTCGGTGACCGACGGACCTCTGCGGGTGCCTCTACAGATAGGGGCCCGAGCGGACCGCGTGGCCTCGGCCGTGCTCGTCGTCGTCATCGTCGGACGACGCCCCCGGCGGGAGCGCCCGTCGCATCTGCTCCAGTTGGGCGCGGGCCGCCATCTGCTGGGCGAACAGCGCCGTCTGGATGCCGTGGAAGAGGCCTTCGAGCCAGCCCACCAACTGGGCCTGCGCGATCCGCAGTTCCGCCTCGGACGGAATCGCCTCGTCGGTGAACGGCAGGGAGAGCCGCTCCAGTTCCTCGACCAGTTCGGGCGCGAGCCCGTCCTCCAGCTCCTTCACCGAGCTCGCGTGGATGTCCTTGAGCCTGACACGGCTCGCCTCGTCCAGAGGAGCCGCGCGTACTTCCTCCAGGAGCTGCTTGATCATGCTGCCGATCCGCATGACCTTCGCAGGCTGCTCGACCATTTCCGTCACCGGGACCTCGCGGGATTCGTCGTCACCCTGAGCGCCGCCGAGTGCCATCCCGTCCTGTCCCACGATGAGGACCTGGGGAGTCTCCTGCGACCGTTCATTCCTCGGCATCTCCATGCCGCCATTCTCTCGCACACGTGCCTCACCACACGGTGTGCCCCTGGAGAAGGGTGATCCACCCTTCTCCAGGGGCACAGGACGGCAACGGACCGTGCACGGACCTTCGCCGTGCGTCGCGGGACCCGTCAGGCGGCTTCGCGGCGGGCCAGGGCCCCGCGCGAGCGGGTCACCAGGGCTGCCAGGAGCGCGGCACCGAGCGGTACGGCGATCAGCAGCGCCGCGAGCGTCTCCCAGGGGACGACGATCGGGACGTACGGCACGTCCGACGTCGTGCCCCAGCCGTTGTCGAGGCTCTCCTGGTAGAACCGCAGCTCCTGGCGCTCCTCGGTGAGCCGCAGCCCCATCGCCGGGAGCACTCCGGCCGCCGATCCGAGGATCACGCCCATCGCGGCGACCACCCCGCACTGGAAGCCGCTGAGGGTACGGCGGACCCGCGGGGGCGCGCCGACGGCGGACAGGGTCTTCAGGTCGGCCTCGGCGTCGGCCTGCGCGAGGCCGGTGGCGATACCCGCGGCGCCGATGGTGACGAGGCCGGCGAAGACGGTCAGGGCCAGGAGCACGATGCTCATGTCGCTGACGAATCCTTCCTCCACGTGGAAGGCGACCTCGCTGCCGATCTTGGCGATCTCCCCGTCGAGCTTCTGACGCTGCTCGGCGCCGGGCATCGTGTCGGTGGAGAAGAACGAGCCGAGGGGTACGGCGGTGAAGCCGGCCGTCCTGGCGGCCTCCGGGGTGAGGAGAGCCCGCACGCCGTAGGCGTTCTGCCCGGTCACCAGGTGGGCGGGGAGGGTCGTGACCTCGCCGGGGACCGGCTTGTTCTCCTGCTGAGCCTCGTTCGCCTTCTTGTTGTCGGCGATCACCTTGATGCTGATCTTCCCGGCCGCGTCGATCGGGGCCTTGGCGAAGGAGACGACCTTCCCCTCGGCGAGGGCCTTCTCCGCGCCCGCGTCCGTGACGCCGAGGACCTTCAGGAGCGCGACGTCGCCGATCAGCAGGCCCCCCTCGACGTACACGTTGCCGGGCAGGTCACCGCCGCTGTTCTCCTTGCAGCGCCAGCCCTCGGCGAACGTGCGGCGCTGCTCCTTGGTGAACTTCGCGGCCGGGTCCGAGCCGTCGTCGGTGCTCGCCCACAGGGGGCACTCGTTGGCCTTCGGGATGACCATCTCGTAGCGGCCACAGCCCGGGCTCTCGCTGTACGGGGCGCAGCTAGGCTTGCCGACCTGGACGCGCTGGACGTCCGCGCGGGAGTCGACGGGCAGCAGCCGCTGCACGGCGTCCCGCACCGCCGGAACGTCCCGGCCGCCGTCCTCCATCACGAGCGCGGAGACCGCGCCGTGCGGGAGACTCGCCGTGTAGCCGGCCTCGTTCTGGGCCTCGCGGCTGGCCGTGTACGTGGAGACGGCGACCGTGCCGGCGACCGCGGCGAGCACGGCGGCGACGGCGGGTGCCGTACGGCCCCGGTTGCGGACCGCGTCCCGCAGCGCGAGGCGCGGGGAGAGCGGCAGCCAGCGGCCGGCGCGGCCGAAGAGACCCACCAGGGCCGGCGTCATGGCGACGACACCGAGCTCGGCGAGGGCGCTGCCGGCCGCGACGATCGCGAACTGGTCGGAGATCACCGAGCCGTAGAGCGCGATCGCACCGCCCAGGAGCAGGGCGCCCAGGCCGACCAGCGGCAGGACACGGCTGCTGCGGCGGACACCGCGGCGGCCGGTCAGTGACGCGAGGACGGTCTGCCGGGACGCGGTGACGGCCGGGACGATCGCGGCCAGCAGGCCGGTCAGCACGGCGATGAACGCGATGCCGAGCAGTTCCAGCGGGCGGATGTCGAGGGAGCCGAACCGCTGGCCCATCGCGGTTTCGAGGACGGGCTGGAGTGCGAACGTCAGGATCAGCGCGAGCACGGTGCCGGTGACGGCCGCCGCGAAACCGATGACGAGGCCGCCGCTCAGCACGATGGCGCGGATGTGGTGACGGTCGCCGCCGTTGGCGCCGACGAGGCCGAGCTGACGGCGCGAGCGGCGGGCGCCCACGGCGAACGCGGGCCCGGCCAGCAGGCAGATCTCCAGCATGGCGAGGCCGACGATCGTGCCGGCCGCGGCGAGTTCGGCGGCCTGGGCGCCCGCGCTGGTCTCGAAGTCCCCCCAGCCTTCCTTCTGGTAGAGCGGCACGTCGGCCTTGGCGGGCGGGTCCAGGAGCACGGCACGGGAGGTGACGGCCACACCCTTGGTGTTGATCTTCTGGACGTCGTTCCACGTGAAACCACCGGCGGACTTCACCAGGTACGTCGTGAAGGCCTCGCCCCCGTTCAGTCCGCTCTTCGCGATCGTCTTGGCGTACGAGGCGAGGAAGGCGCCCGGGAGAACGTTGATCTGGTGGGTCTTCAGGTCGTTGGGGAGCTCGTATGAGCCGACGATGCGGAAGGTCCGGTCGTCGCCGCGCGCGGAGAGCGTGGAGCCGATGCCCAGCCCGCTGGTCTCCAGGAAGTGCGTGGTCGCGGCGACCTCGTCGGCCTTCTCGGGGAAGCGGCCGTCCTGGAGGCTCATGATCCCCCGGGCGATCGGGTCGGCGGCCTTCAGCTCACGGACCTCGCTCTGGAGCAGGCCGTGGGCGGTGGTCAGCTTGGCGCTGCCCGTGCTGTCCGTGAGGACCGTCGCGCCGGCCGGGAAGGTCTTGGTGACATCGGTCGGGCCGCTCGGCCAGACCCTGTCCCCGTAGTCCTCGGCGGTCGTGCTCGACTCGCCGTCCGGTTGCTGGAGGATCGGCACGCCGTTCACGGAGGCGTCGGTGAACCGGGCGTCGGCGGCGCCGATCTTCCGGCTCAGGTTCTCCTCGGGGGAGAGCTGGGAGCTGCGCAGGGTCAGGTCGGCGGCGCTGACGCCGAGGATGGGCAGGGCGATCATCGCGAGGACGAGGAAACTGCGTCCCTTGGACCGCCAGGCGTCACGGCGGGCGATACGGACCGCGGCGCGCCAGGAGTGGAGCCAGTTGTTCACCGCTCGCCCGCCTGGCCGGAGAGGAGCGAGTCGGCCTCGCTGCGCACGGTCTGGTCGACGACGGCGCCGTCCCGCAGGAAGACGACCCGGTCGGCCCAGGCGGCGAACCGCGGTTCGTGGGTGACGAGGACGCCCGCCGCCCCGGCGTCGCAGCGCGAGCGCAGCAGGGCGAGGACGGACTCGCCGGTCTCGGAGTCCAGGGCGCCGGTGGGCTCGTCGGCGAGGACCAGGCGCCGGTCGCCGACGAGGGCGCGGGCGATGGCCACGCGCTGCTGCTGGCCGCCGGACATCTCGTCGGGGAAGCGGTCGGCGAGGTGCCCGAGGTCCATCTCCTCCAGCGCGGCCACGGCCTCGACGCGGGCCTTGCGGGCGGAGACGCCGTCCAGCTCGCGGGGCAGGGCGACGTTCTCGGCGGCGGTCAGCGCCGGGATGAGGTTGTAGTCCTGGAAGACGTACCCGATGCTGCGGCGGCGCAGGGCGGCGAGCGCCTTGCGGTCGGCGGTGGTGATGTCGGTGTTCTCGACGATCACCCGGCCGGAGGTGGGGATGTCGAGGCCGCCCGCGATGGTCAGCAGGGTCGACTTGCCGGAGCCGGACGGGCCCATGACGGCGACGAGTTCACCGGGGTAGACCGCGAGGTCGATGCCGCGCAGGGCGTGCACCTCGGTGGCGCCGGAGCCATGGACGCGGGTCAGGTTCTGGAGTTGCAGCACGGGCTGCGCTGTGGACATGGAGGGGTCCCCCTTGGGCGTACGGACGCGGACGGCGTTCTCGTACGGAGCGGCTGGTGCGGATGAAACGGATGGGACGGACGAGACGGAAGAAACGGAAGGAACGGATGGAGAGGTGGCGCCGGACAGGCCGCCGGGTCACACGGCCCGGGAGCCGCCCGGGAGCCGCCCGGGAGCCGCCCGGGAGCCGCGGCCGCGGGGTCAGCGCAGTCGCGCCGGGCGGTGCGCCTCGTCGGAGGTCGGTGGCGCGGGCGAGGTCGCGTGCCGTGACGCGGGTGTCGCCGGGTCGGCGGGCTCCGGAGGCGGGGCGTCCGCCGCGCCGACGGCGGTCGTCGAGAGCCGGATCAGCCGGGCCTCGCAGTGGTCGAGCCAGCGGGCCTCGGCCTCGGTCTGGAAGATGAGCTGTTCCAGGACGAGGAGCCAGGCGACGTCGTCGCGTTCCTGGGACCGGCCGCTCTCCAGCGCGGTGAGCGCCTGCGCCTTGAGCCGGGTGTAGTCCTGCATCGCCTTCACGGTGTGCCGGCGCTGGGACTGGATGACGTTCCGGATGTCGACCCCGGGCGCTCCGACGGCCATGGCGAGCTTGATGGCGAGCTCGTCACGGGCCGGGCTGGTGCGGTCCACGGGCTTCTCGAACCAGGTCCGCAGCTCTTCGCGACCGCCGTCGGTGATCGAGTAGAGGGCATGACCGGCCTCGTCCTCGCCGTCCTGCGCGACCATGCCGTCCCGTTCGAGACGGTTCAGGGTCGTGTAGACCTGGCCGACGTTGAGCGGCCAGGTGGAGCCCGTGCGGGACTCGAACTCCGTGCGGAGCTGCGAGCCGTAGCGAGGCCCGCGTTCGAGGAGGGCGAGAAGCCCGTGGCGGATCGACATACTCAGTATGTATACCGAGTATGTCGACGCCGACAAGCGACCTGAGACGGAGCTTCCGCGTCCGCCTCAAGGGGGACGGACGCGGTCGTGCGGGGGATGGGGGCCCCTCAGCGGCGCCGCATCCGGAGGCCGAGGAAGCCGATCCCGAGCCCCATCAGCGCGAGCCCGGCGCCGAGCGTGACCACGGGAATCTGCCGGTGAGACGAGGTGGCGGCGGTACGGGCGCCGATCCGGGGCGCCGCGGCCGGCGCGCTCGCGGGCGGCGAAGCGGAATCCGTGGCGTCCGTCTCCGGTACCGCTTCGGCGGTCTCGTCCGCCTCCTCGCGCGGCTCCTGCGAAGGCTCCTCGGCTGTTGCGGTTTTGGTACGAGACGGGTCGACGGACGCGTCCGCTCCGCTCGGCCTCGGCGGTGCGGCGGGTCGGCCGGGCCGCTCGCGGCCCACCCCGGCGGGACGGCCGGCCAGCGAACCGGAGGGGACGGGTCCGGGGGGCGCGGAGGCCGACGCCGACCCCGGGGGCGCGGGCGCGGCGGAGGTGGACGCGCGGGGCGGGCCGGAGGCGCCGGGGATGGGGCGGCCGGTCCAGGCGGGGGCGGTCGAGGAGGGGGAGGGAGGGGAGCCGGAGGGGGTCGGGGGCCTCGACGTGGCCGACGCCGATGCACGGGGGCCTCGTTTCGAGGGCGTCCACGAGGAGGACGAGGATGAGGACGAGGGCGAGGACGAGAAGGAGGACGAGGACGAGAAGGAGGGCGACGAGGCCCGGGGCGCCGACGCGGAGGCCGGACCGGGCCGCTCGTACCCGTACGCCACCGGTCCGGCGCCGACCATCAGCCCACACGCGACCAGCGGGCCGAGCGCCCGCCACCGCGACACGGGCACCCGCGGCGCAGGAGCCCGCGGCGCAGGAGCCCGCGGCGCAGGCGTCCGCAGAAGCGATGCCCACGGCGCCCGCCGGCGCAGCGCACCCGCCCGGACGCGCGCCCGCAGCGCCCGCGCCCGCAGCGCCCGCGCCCGCCGCGCCCGAGGGAGCCGCACCCGCCCGGCCCGCATACGCATGATCTGCACCCGCATGACGTGCACCCGCATCACCCGCACCCGCAATGCCCGCGTCCGCGTGCCGCGGAGTCCTGGAGTCACTGGGTGACCCCCCCTCCCGTGCCGAGCCGCCGAGGTATCCAACTCAGCGTCACATAGCGGGACAATTCCGGCATCCGGGCGCCCGCGCACGGATGACGCCCACCGAAGGCCGCCAGAGAAAACCGTCCGAAGATCCCTCCCGGAAACCCGTCCGGGAGGGCTGATCACGCGACGGGGCTACTGCGGCGGGTTGCCGGTCGAGTACTCCAGGGTGAACTCGGCGTCGTCCTTCGCAGCGTCCTCACCGGCCGGCGGGTACTGGCTGAGCACCGTGCCCTCGCCGTACGTCGCCTCGTCCACCGGGGTCTGCTTGGTGAGCTTCCAGCCGGCGGCCTGGATGCAGTCCTTCACCGACTGGATGTTCTTGTACGTGAAGTCGGGGATCTCGAACTTCGAGGGGTCGTCGCTCGACTCCCTCGGCTCGGTGCACTTCTTCTTGTCGATGGTCTTCGTCAGGTCGGGACCCTTGTGCCCCGGCGCGACCGACTGGCTCTGGCTCGGGTCGCCGCCCGCGTTGTTCCCCGGGTCGTCGTCCTTGTTCAGGTTGACCGCGAGGATCACGCCACCGATGACGAGCAGGGCGGCGACCGCCGCGCCCACGATCATCGGCCCGCCCCGCCGGGAGCCTCCTGCGGAACCCCCGGACGCGCCCCCCACCGTCGGATTCTGCGGCGCGGGACCGTACGGCCCGGGGGTCGGCGTCTGGTACATCGGCGACGGCGGCGGGGTCTGCGCCTGCTGCGGGTACCCGTAGGTCGGGGCCGGGGTCGGCGGACCGTAGGGAGACGGCTGCGGCGTCGGCTGCTGGTACGGGTGCTGAACGCCGTGGGTCGCGGGCGGCGGGGTGCCGATCGGCGGGAAGACCGCCGAGCCCACGCCCGCACCGCTGCTGACCGGTCCGCCCGCGACGATGATCGGCGCGCCCGTCTGCCCCGCCGACAGCACACGCAGGCACTCGTCCTGCATCGCGGAGGCGCTCGGGAAACGCTCGTTCGGGTTCTTCTTCAGCGCGCGGGCGACGAGCGCGTCCATCGCCGGGCTGACCGAGCGGTTGATGGAGGACGGGGCGACCGGCTCCTCCTGCACGTGCGCGTACGCGATGGCCAGCGGCGAGTCCGCGTCGAACGGCAGCCGGCCCGTGAGCAGCTGGAACAGCATGATGCCGACCGAGTACAGGTCGGAGCGGGCGTCCACCGCGCGGCCGAGGGCCTGCTCGGGGGAGAGGTACTGCGGCGTGCCGACGACCATGCCCGTCTGCGTCATGGAGGTGACACCGGACTGCATGGCGCGCGCGATGCCGAAGTCCATCACCTTGACCACGCCGCGCTTGGTCATCATCACGTTGCCGGGCTTGATGTCCCGGTGGACCAGGCCCATCTCGTGGCTGGTGTCGAGGGCGGCGAGGACGTCGGCGGTCACCTTGAGCGCCTTGTCCGCGGGCATCGCGCCGAACTGCCGTACGTCGTCGGCCAGGACCGAGCCGAGCGGCTGACCCTCCACGTACTCCATGACGATGTACGGCATGACGGAGCCGTCGAGGGTGTCCTCACCGGTGTCGAAGACCGAGACGATGTTCGTGTGCGAAAGCTTCGCGACCGCCTGCGCCTCGCGCCGGAACCGCTCGCGGAACGACTGTTCCCGGCCGAGTTCGGTGTGCAGCGTCTTGATGGCGACCTGCCGGTCGAGCGCGCTGTCGTACGCCAGGTAGACGGAGGCCATGCCGCCTTCGCCGAGCAGGTCGCGCAGCTGGTACCGGCCGTTCGCGACCGAACCGCCCGCATAGCGGCCCTGGGCGCCGTCCTGGCTCATTCGTGCTCCCCCTACGCGCGCGTGGCGGCGCTGATCGTGAATTTCCTGGCCAAGTCTGCCCCAGGGCACCGACACGTCAAGCCGCATGCCCGTTCCGTGACCCTCCGCGCAAGAAGCGTCTCGGAAGCGTTACACGAACCGACCAGAATTTGCGGCGGCGTACGCACAAGGGGTTGGATGGCCGGTCCACTCGGACCGTGGTGTCGGACGAAGCCTGTAGCGTGACGACGGCACGGCTCCACACGACAGACACATGACGGCGAGGACTGATGGCACCCGAATCCGAAGCAGGCGGCGGCGGCCTGTCGGGCGCTGCGGCGGAGTCCTGGGGCGAGGGCGGAGTGGTCGGTGACGGACGGTACCGGCTCACGCACCGCCTCGGGCGCGGTGGCATGGCCGAGGTGTTCGCCGCCGAGGACGTCCGGCTCGGACGCACCGTCGCCGTCAAGCTGCTCCGCTCCGACCTCGCCGAGGACCCGGTCTCCAAGGCCCGCTTCACGCGCGAGGCGCAGTCCGTCGCCGGGCTCAACCACCACGCGATCGTCGCGGTGTACGACTCCGGCGAGGACGTCGTCGGCGGCCAGTCCGTGCCGTACATCGTGATGGAGCTGGTCGAGGGCCGCACCATCCGGGACCTGCTGATCAGCGCCGAGGCGCCGGGCCCCGAGCAGGCCCTGATCATCGTCTCCGGTGTCCTGGAGGCGCTCGCCTACTCCCACCAGCACGGCATCGTGCACCGGGACATCAAGCCGGCGAACGTGATCATCACGCACGGCGGTGCGGTGAAGGTGATGGACTTCGGCATCGCGCGCGCCCTGCACGGCGCGCAGTCGACGATGACCCAGACCGGCATGGTCATGGGCACGCCGCAGTACCTCTCCCCCGAGCAGGCCCTCGGCAAGGCCGTCGACCACCGCTCCGACCTGTACGCCACCGGCTGTCTGCTCTACGAGCTGCTGGCGCTGCGTCCCCCGTTCACCGGCGAGACCCCGCTCTCGGTGGTCTACCAGCACGTGCAGGACGCGCCGATCCCGCCGTCCGACGTCGCCCAGGCCTCGCCGCCGGAGCTCGACGGCCTGGTGATGCGCTCGCTGGCCAAGGAGCCGGACGACCGGTTCCAGAGCGCCGAGGAGATGCGCGGGCTGATCCAGTACAGCCTGCAGATGCTCCAGCAGGCTGGCGGCCACACCGGCACGTGGAACACCGGTCCGGTCGAGGTGCACGAGGGCGGCCACACCCCGATCGGCGGCGTCGCGGCGACGACGGCGATGGGGCACCCGATGCACCACGAGACCGCGCAGCGCCCGATCCTGCCGCCGGTCAACCCGGACGACGGCGGCTACGACGGCGCGGGCCACGGCGGCTACGGCCACCAGGGCGGGAGCAAGGGCGGGCGCGGCAAGGTGCTGCTGTTCCTGTCGCTCGCGCTGATCGCGATCGTGGCAGGTGTCGTGTACGCGCTGGACAAGGCGGGCGACCCGGGCAGCAACAAGCCGAAGACGCCCGTGACGACCTCGCCGACGCCGACCTCGGAGAGCCCGAGTCCCTCGCAGGAGCCGACCGAGGAGACCCAGGAGCCCGACGGGGGGTCGACGGGCGGCAACCAGGACAACTGGACGCCTTCGTGGACCCCGTCGACGACGCCCCCGACGACCCCGCAGACCACTCCGCCGACCACCCAGCCGACGCCGACGGACGACGGTTCGGACGACGGCGGCGCCACGGGTGAGCCCACGGACGAGCCGACCGGCACCCCGACCGACGAGAACACGGACCCGCCGGCGACCATCGAGGGGAACACCGGGCAGCCCACCGGCGGCGGCCCCGGCGCCACCACCCCCTGACCCACCCCCGGGCGGCCGTGGGCCGTCACCCGGCGAACGCGTCGCGTACCGCCTCGTACTCGCGGGTCCACCACACCGCCAGGGCCGACGCCGCAGGAAACTGCGGGTCGGCCCTTCGGTCGTGGAGCTGGTAGCGCCAGCGCAGTATCCAGAAGTCGTTGAGCCGCTCCCACCACACCCGGTGCACCGCCGACGCCAGCTCCGCCTCGTCCGCGCCCGCCGCCCGCCGGTAGGCCCGCGCGTACGCCCGCACCTTCTCCAGCGCCAGCTCGCCCGCCGGTCGTACGAAGAAGATGGCGGCGGCCCTGACGGCCTCCTCGGCGCGGGGCTGGACGCCGAGGCGGTCCCAGTCGACGATCGCGGCGGGTTCGGCGCCCCGGTAGAGCAGGTTCAGCGGGTGGAAGTCGCCGTGCACCCAGCCGGCCGAGGCGGCCCGGGGCGGGCGGCGGTGGGCGTGCTCGGCGAGCAGTCCCCGGCGTTCGAGCAGCCGGTGCTCGGCGAGCACGTCGAAGCCGGTGCGGGGGCGGTGGGCGCGGGCGAGGCGGAGGAGCTCGTCGATGACGCGGAGGGTGTCCTCGGGGTGGGCGCTCTGGTGCCCGTCGCCGGGCGGCGGGGACTCCATGACCTGCTCCAGGCAGGTGTGGACGTGCCCGAGGAGCGCGCCGAGGCGCCGTGAACCGCCCGTGGAGAGCTGGGCGCCGTCGCGGTGGCGGCCGTCGATCCAGGGGTGCAGGGCGTAGCAGTGGCCGCCGATGACGGCGACCGTGCGGCCGGCGGCGTCGGCGAGCGGCGGGGCGACGGGCAGACCGAGGGCGTGCAGGCGCTGGGTGGCGCGGTGCTGGCGGCTGATGGTGTCCCGGTCGGCGGTCGGGGCGTCGAGGTGCTGCTTCAGGAAGTAGGCGCCACGGGTGGTGCAGAGGCGGTAGCCGCGGTTGAGGAGGCCCTGGGTGACCGGTTCGCAGGAGAGCGGCTCGCCGGCCTCGCGGTAGCGGCGCAGCAGGACACCGACGGGCGGAGCGAGCGTTTCAGATGAGCGCGGCACTCCCCAGATGTTAGATCACGCTACGTGCCGGAGATGTCGCTCGGTGGTGTAGTCGAGCTGGTGCACGGTGACGAACTGGGGCTCGACGCGCATGAAGACCGGGTCGAAGGGTTCGCCGTCGACGACCTGCGGCGCGGGGCCGAAGGCGGCGAGCTGTTCCTCGGTCGGCTCGACGACCTCGGCGGTGCCGGTGAACTGCACGGACCAGAGGTTCTCCGCGCCGGAGTCGAAGTTGTCCGCGCCGTAGGCGACGACGCTGCCCGCGCAGGCCCGGTGGTAGCCGAGGCCGCGGTGCATGCGCAGCAGGACGCGGCCGTCGTCCACGATGTGCCGGGCGGGGGCGACGAACGGCATCGCGCGCATGCTCGTCGCCACCCTGCCGTACGAGACGCGGCTCAGCAGCTCGATGGCGCGGATCTCCTCGGTGGACATGGGTTCCACTCTCCGCCACCGGCTGACCGCCGGGAAAGGGGCGCCTGCCCCGCGTCGCCGGGGACGTAGGTCCCGAATCGGGGTCCGCACCGGGTCGGGCCGAACGGGTACCCGTGCTCCCCGCGTCCTCAGTGGTGCCGCTCGGCGCCGGCCTGCATACGGGCCACGTAGGCCGCGGCCTGCGAACGACGCTCCATGCCCAGCTTCGACAGCAGGCTGGAGACGTAGTTCTTGATGGTCTTCTCCGCCAGGTGGAGCCGTTCGCCGATGGCCCGGTTGGTCAGGCCCTCGCCGATCAGATCCAGGATCTTGCGCTCCTGTTCCGTCAGATGGGCGAGTTTGTCGTCACCCTTGGGGTTGTTTCCGTCCCGCAGTCGTTCCAGGACGCGGGCGGTCGCGACCGGGTCGAGCAGGGACTTCCCCGCCGCCACGTCCCGTACCGCGGATAGCAGTTCGTTGCCGCGAATGGCCTTGAGGACATATCCCGAGGCCCCGGCCATGATCGCGTCGAAAAGCGCTTCGTCGTCGGCGTACGAGGTGAGCATCAGGCACTTGATGTCCTCGTTCTGCGAACGCACCTCACGGCAGACCTCGACGCCGCTGCCGTCCGGCAGCCGCACGTCGAGCACGGCCACATCGGGGCGCGTCGCGGGAATCCGGACGAGGGCGTCCGCCGCCGTGCCCGCCTCCCCGACCACCTCGATGTCGTCCTCCACGGAGAGCAGCTCGTGGACGCCGCGCCGGACGACTTCGTGGTCGTCCAGCAGAAATACCCGGATTTTTCCATCTTCGCGCACGCAGTCAGTCTCACATATTGGCTCTTCCCGTGCCCGGGGTGCGCGGGATAACGTGCCCGTGTTCCGGCGGCCCGCGAGGCTGTTGCCAGCGCGCTGACCAGCTACTGTTCCCGTATTTCTCGATTTACTTGGAAATCCAAGCAAAATCGCAGGTCAAATGGGGTTTCGCAGTAATGTGAAGCAGTGGGTAACGTGCCTATGACAGGGCGCTCGCCGGGGCACCTGTCACGCCCGACCCGGCCGAGTCGCACCCACCCCGTGCGCACGTCCGGACAAGGCGAGCCGCACTGGCCTTTCCCGGCAACCCCGGGGGCCGGACCGACGGAGGAGTACGCACGTGACCGTGGAGAGCACTGCCGCGCGCAAGACGACGCGACGCAGCAGCGGCACCAAGCGCACGGCCAGCGCCAGCGCGAGCGCCAAGAAGTCCCAGACTTCGGAGCCCGAGCTTGTTCAGCTGCTGACGCCCGAAGGGGAGCGCGTCCAGCACCCCGAGTACGACATCGACCTGAGCGCCGACGAGCTGCGCGGCCTCTACCGGGACATGGTCCTCACCCGCCGCTTCGACGCCGAGGCCACCGCGCTGCAGCGCCAGGGCGAGCTGGGACTGTGGGCCTCGCTGCTCGGCCAGGAGGCGGCACAGATCGGCTCCGGCCGGGCCCTGCGCGACGACGACTACGTCTTCCCGACGTACCGGGAGCACGGCGTCGCCTGGTGCCGCGGGGTGGACCCGACGAACCTCCTCGGCATGTTCCGCGGTGTGAACCACGGTGGCTGGGACCCCAACACCAACAACTTCCACCTGTACACGATCGTCATCGGCTCGCAGACCCTGCACGCCACCGGCTACGCCATGGGCGTCGCCAAGGACGGCGCGGACTCCGCCGTGATCGCGTACTTCGGTGACGGCGCGTCCAGTCAGGGAGACGTCGCCGAGTCCTTCACCTTCTCCGCGGTCTACAACGCGCCCGTCGTCTTCTTCTGCCAGAACAACCAGTGGGCGATCTCCGAGCCCACCGAGAAGCAGACCCGTGTGCCGCTCTACCAGCGCGCCCAGGGCTTCGGCTTCCCGGGCGTCCGCGTCGACGGCAACGACGTCCTCGCCTGCCTGGCCGTGACCCGCTCGGCCCTGGAGCGCGCCCGCCGCGGCGAGGGCCCGACCCTCGTCGAGGCGTTCACGTACCGCATGGGCGCCCACACCACCTCCGACGACCCGACCAAGTACCGCGCCGACGAGGAGCGCGAGGCCTGGGAGGCGAAGGACCCGATCCTGCGCCTCAAGGCGTACCTGGAGCGCGAGGGCCACGCCGACGCCGCCTTCTTCGAGGCGCTGGAGACGGAGAGCGAGACGCTCGGCAAGCGCGTCCGCGAGGGTGTCCGTGCCATGCCCGACCCGGACCACATGGCGATCTTCGAGAATGTCTACGCGGACGGGCACGCGCTCGTCGACGAGGAGCGGGCGCAGTTCGCCGCCTACCAGGCGTCGTTCGCGGACTCCGCGGCTGAGGGCGAGGTCAAGTAACCATGGCTGTACAGAAGCTTCCCCTGGCCAAGGCGATCAACGAGTCGCTCCGCACGGCCCTCGACGCCGACCCCAAGGTCCTCATCATGGGCGAGGACGTCGGCAAGCTCGGCGGTGTCTTCCGGGTCACCGACGGTCTGCAGAAGGACTTCGGCGAGGACCGGGTCATCGACACCCCGCTCGCCGAGTCCGGCATCGTCGGCACCGCGATCGGCCTGGCCCTGCGCGGCTACCGGCCCGTCGTGGAGATCCAGTTCGACGGTTTCGTCTTCCCCGCGTACGACCAGATCGTCACCCAGCTCGCCAAGATGCACGCCCGCGCGCTCGGCAAGATCAAGATGCCGGTCGTCATCCGGATCCCGTACGGCGGTGGCATCGGCGCCGTCGAGCACCACTCGGAGTCCCCCGAGGCGCTCTTCGCGCATGTCGCCGGCCTCAAGGTCGTCTCGCCGTCCACCTCGTCGGACGCGTACTGGATGCTCCAGCAGGCCATCCAGAGCGACGACCCGGTCATCTTCTTCGAGCCCAAGCGCCGCTACTGGGACAAGAGCGAGGTCGACACCGAGGCCATCCCGGGCGAGCTGCACAAGGCCCGGGTGGCGCGCCAGGGCAGTGACGTCACGCTCGCCGCGTACGGCCCGATGGTGAAGGTCTGCCTGGAGGCGGCCGCGGCCGCCCAGGAGGAGGGCAAGTCGATCGAGGTCCTGGACCTGCGCTCGATGTCCCCGATCGACTTCGACACCATCCAGACCTCGGTCGAGAAGACCCGCCGCCTGGTCGTGGTCCACGAGGCCCCGGTCTTCTACGGCTCGGGCGCGGAGATCGCCGCCCGGATCACCGAGCGCTGCTTCTACCACCTGGAGGCCCCCGTCCTGCGGGTCGGCGGCTACCACGCGCCGTATCCGCCGGCGCGCCTGGAGGAGGAGTACCTGCCGGGTCTGGATCGCGTGCTCGACGCCGTCGACCGCTCGCTGGCGTACTGACGGGCTGGGAGGAGAGCATCGTGACGATCCGCGAATTCAAGATGCCCGACGTGGGCGAGGGCCTCACCGAGGCCGAGATCCTCAAGTGGTACGTGCAGCCGGGTGACACCGTCACCGACGGCCAGGTCGTGTGCGAGGTCGAGACGGCGAAGGCGGCCGTCGAGCTGCCGATCCCGTTCGACGGCACCGTCCACGAGCTGTGCTTCCCCGAGGGCACGACGGTCGACGTCGGCCAGGTGATCATCTCGGTGAACATCGGCGGGGACGTCCCGGCGGCGCAGGCCCCGGTCGCCCAGGCGCCCGTGGAGGCTCCGGTCGAGGAGCCGGCCGAGGAGGCCGAGCCGCAGGGCCGGCAGCCGGTTCTGGTCGGGTACGGCGTGGCCGCCAGCTCGACCAAGCGCCGTGCGCGCAAGGGCGGGGGCGTGCCCGCGCAGGCCGCCGCCGCGATCCAGGGCGAGCTGAACGGCCACGGCGGGACGGCCGCCACGGCCGGCACCGCGACCGCCGCCCGCCCGCTGGCCAAGCCGCCGGTACGGAAGCTGGCCAAGGACCTGGGCGTGGACCTGGCGGCGATCACGCCGACCGGCCCGGACGGGATCATCACCCGCGAGGACGTCCACGCGGCCGCCGCCCCGGCGCCGGCCGTCGAGGCCCCCGCGCCCGTCGTCGCGGCCCCGGCCGCGGTGTCCGCGCCGGCCCCCGCGACCGTGGTGTCCCCGGACGCCCGGGAGACGCGTACGCCGATCAAGGGTGTACGGAAGGCCACGGCGGCGGCGATGGTCGGCTCGGCCTTCACCGCACCGCACGTCACCGAGTTCATCACCTTCGACATCACGCGCACGATGAAGCTGGTCGAGGAGCTCAAGTCCGACAAGGACATGGCGGGTCTGCGGGTCAACCCGCTGCTCCTCATCGCCAAGGCCGTCCTGGTCGCCGTCCGGCGCAACCCGGAGATCAACGCGGCCTGGGACGAGGCGAACCAGGAGATCGTGCTCAAGCACTACGTCAACCTGGGGATCGCCGCGGCCACCCCGCGCGGTCTGATCGTGCCGAACGTCAAGGACGCGCACGCCCAGACGCTGCCGGAGCTGTCGCGCTCCCTGAGCGAGCTGGTCGCCACCGCGCGCGACGGGAAGACGACCCCGGCGGCGATGCAGGGAGGCACCTTCACCATCACCAACGTCGGCGTCTTCGGCGTCGACACCGGTACGCCCATCCTGAACCCGGGCGAGTCCGCGATCCTGGCGGTCGGCGCGATCAAGCTCCAGCCCTGGGTCCACAAGGGCAAGGTGAGGCCGCGTCAGGTCACCACGCTGGCTCTCTCCTTCGACCACCGGCTGGTCGACGGCGAGCTCGGCTCCAAGTTCCTGGCGGACGTCGCCGCGATCCTGGAGCAGCCGAAGCGCCTGATGACCTGGAGCTGAGTGGCTGGGCGAGGTGGTCGCCCGTGACGCCTCCCTGAGGCCAGGCCCGTCCGCATCGCGGACGGGCCTGCCTGTTGCACCCCTGTTGTATCTATGCTGTGCGCATGCCTTCCGCGCCTCCCGCAGCCGACCGCGTCTACATGCACGTCAAGCAGGCCGTCCTCGACCGCCGTTACGAGGGCGGGACGCTGCTGACCGAGGGCGAGCTCGCCCAGGCCGTGGGGGTGTCCCGGACCCCCGTACGGGAAGCGTTGCTGAAGCTGGAGATGGAAGGGCTGCTCAAGCTCTACCCCAAGAAGGGCGCCCTCGTCCTCGCCGTCTCCGCGCAGGAGATCGCCGATGTCGTCGAGACCCGGCTGCTCGTCGAGGAGTTCGCCGTACGCCGCGCCGTCCCCGCGTCGGCCGCGCTCGTCGAGCGGCTCGAGGAGCTCCTGGAGGAGCAGAAACGGCGGGCCGAGGCCGGGGACCTCGCCGAGGTCGCCGTCACCGACCGCTCCTTCCACGCCGAGATCGTCAAGCACGCCGGCAACCAGATCCTCGCCCGCCTCTACGACCAGCTGCGCGACCGTCAGCTGCGGATGGGCGTCGCCGTCATGCAGTCGCAGCCCGACCGGATCGCCAAGAACATCACCGAGCACGCCGAGATCCTGGAGCGGATCAAGGCCGGTGACACCGAGGGCGCGGCCCACTGCGTCCGCCGGCATCTGAGCTGGGTCAAGGACCTGGTCCGGGGTGACGACCGGTGAGCCGCGACGGATACGGATCCGCCGTCACCCTCCCCGGTGACCCGCCCGGCGGCCGGCGCGCCACCCTCGTCTGGGGCGTCGGCGTCGCCGTCTACTTCGTCGCCGTCATCTTCCGTACGTCCCTGGGCGTCGCCGGACTCGACGCCGCCGACCGCTTCGACGTCAACGCGTCCGCGCTCTCCACCTTCTCCATCCTCCAGCTGCTGGTCTACGCCGGCATGCAGATACCCGTCGGTCTCATGGTCGACCGGCTCGGCACCAAGAAGGTGCTGACCATCGGCGTCGTGCTCTTCACCGTCGGGCAGCTGGGCTTCGCGCTCTCCCCCTCGTACGGCACCGCGCTCGCCGCCCGCGCCCTGCTGGGCTGCGGCGACGCGATGACCTTCATCAGCGTGCTGCGGCTCGGCACCCGCTGGTTCCCCGCCCGGCGCGGCCCCTTCATCGCCCAGGTCGCCGCGCTCTTCGGGATGGCCGGCAACCTCGTCTCGACGATCTTCATCGCCCGCGCTCTGCACGACCTCGGCTGGACGGCCACCTTCGTCGGCAGTTCGATCGCGGGCGCCGTCGTCCTCGTCCTGCTGCTGCTCTTCCTCAAGGACCACCCCGAGGGCCACGAACCGCCGCCCGCGCCGCACGCCGGAGCAGCCTTCGTCCGCCGCCAGATCGCCGAGTCCTGGCGGGAGCCGGGCACCCGGCTCGGCATGTGGGTGCACTTCACGACCCAGTTCCCGGCGATGGTGTTCCTGCTGCTGTGGGGCCTGCCGTTCCTGGTCGAGGCGCAGGGCCTCTCCCAGGGCGTCGCCGGCGAGCTGTTGACGCTCGTCGTGCTCTCCAACATGGTCGTGGGCCTCACGTACGGGCAGATCATCGCCCGCCACCACACCGCCAGGGCCCCGCTCGCCCTCGGTACGGTCGCGGCGACCGCGCTGCTGTGGGGCGCCACCCTCGCGTACCCCGGCGACCGGGCGCCGATGTGGCTCCTGATCACACTGTGCGCGGTGCTCGGCGCCTGCGGACCCGCCTCGATGATCGGCTTCGACTTCGCCCGCCCCGCCAACCCGCCGGAGCGTCAGGGCACGGCCTCCGGAATCGTCAACATGGGCGGTTTCACCGCCTCGATGACGACACTGCTCGCGGTCGGCATCCTCCTCGACGCGACGGGCGACAACTACCGGATCGCCTTCGCGTCGGTCTTCGTCCTGGAGGCGCTGGGCGTCGTGCAGATCCTGCGGCTGAAGTCCCGTACGGCACGGCGGGAGAAGGAGCGCCTGGTCGCCAGCCGCGTGGAGGCCGTGCACGTACCGGCGTAGGGCCGGCCTTCAGGGGGTGACGGCGAAGTTGTCCAGGATGGCCTGGGCCAGCTCGACGTCACCCTCGATCTTGATCCGGTCGGCGACGGCCGCCGGCCGCACCCGTCCGCAGGCCAGGCGCACGTACGTCTCCCAGTCGAGCGCCAGCGTCACCGCGGGCCCCAGTGACGGCGCCCCGTCGACCGAACCGCGGCCCTCGGCGTCCACCCGGACCGTCCGCAGGAACTCCACCGGACCGTGCACATCGACCACGACCGCCGAGTTCGGGGGCGCGCCCGCGTCCTTCGCGACGACCTTCGGCAGCCCCGCGAGCAGGGTGTCCCGGGTCACCAGCGCCCCGGGGGAGTCCAGGTTGCCCGGCCGGCCGAGGGTGGCCCGCAGGTCCTGCTCGTGGACCCAGACGTCGAAGGCGCGCATCCGGTAGGCCACTTCGAGCGTCTGCTCGGCGCCGAGGGGGGCGCGGATCAGATGCTCGGGCCCGCGGTTCTCGTTGCGCAGCTGACGGGCACGGCGGATCAGGATGTACTCCAGCTCCGAGGTCATCTCGGGGCCGGTGTGGTGCCGCCGCACATCGACCTGCATCTCCATGTAGCGGGCGAACTCACTGCGTACATGGTAGAGATCGCGGGGCAGCGAGTGGATGGGGCGCGGATCGCCCAGCATCTCGCACTCCATGCCGATCACATGCGACACGATGTCGCGCACCGACCAGCCCGGGCACGGTGTCGCGCGGTTCCATTCGCCTTCCACGAGCGGCTGCACCAGCTCGGATATCGCTTCGATGGAGTGGGTCCAGGCGTCGGCGTAGGTCTGGAGGCTGGGATGGACGGTCACGGGACCCCTCGGCGGTTCTGCGGTGCACGGGCTGACGATCGAGCGGACAGGCGGGCTGGAGACAAGACTGCGTGGGAGGCTCGGACGCTAAGTTACGCTGCCCGAAGGCACCCCGGCAGTGCTTTCGTGTGACGATCGTAGGCCCGTGTTGACGGCTCGAATGCCAGGACGGTGGTAGTGTGCGCGCCTCCCTCATCCAGATCGCAGTAGACCCGGACGAACCGGTCGTTTCGCGCCGTGCGCGGGTGGCCGACCTGGTGCGCGCGGAGCGCGGCGCCGCGGACCTCGTGGTCCTGCCGGAGCTGTGGCCGATGGGCGCGTTCGCCTACGAGTCCTTCGCCGCGGAGTCGGAGCCGCTGCACGGTCCGACGTACGAGGCGATGGCGGCGGCCGCCCGTGACGCGGGGGTCTGGCTGCACGCGGGCTCGATCGTCGAGGCGGCGGAGGGGGAGCTCTTCAACACCTCCCTCTTCTTCTCCCCGGCCGGGGAACTGGCCGCGCGCTACCGGAAGATCCACCGCTTCGGCTTCGACAAGGGCGAGGCCGTGATGATGGGGGCCGGCGACGAACTGGTGACGGTCGCCCTCCCGGAACTCACCGTGGGCGTCGGCACCTGCTACGACCTGCGCTTCCCCGAGCTCTTCCGGGGCCTGGTGGACGCGGGCGCCCAGGCCTTCGTCGTCCCGGCGGGCTGGCCGGCCCGCCGCCGCGCCCACTGGACGCTGCTGGCGCAGGCGCGGGCGGTGGAGAACCAGGCCTACGTGCTGGCCTGCGGCACCGCCGGCACCCACGCGGGCGTGGAGCAGGCGGGCCACTCGATCGTCGTGGACCCCTGGGGCGAGGTCCTCGCGGAGGCGGGCCCGGGCGAGGAGACCCTGCGCGTCGAGCTGGACCCGGCGCGGGTGACGACGACGAGGGAGCAGTTCCCGGCGCTGAAGGACCGGGTGCTGTAGGCCTTCTGCCGCTGGGCCCTCAGCCGTGGGGCCTTCTGCCGCTGGGCCCTCAGCCGGAGGGCTTTCTGCCGCTGGGCCCTCAGCCGGAGGGCTTTCCGCCGCGGGGATGGTGCCGCGGGAACGGTGCCGCGGGGATTCTGCCGCAGGGGTGCCTGGTCGGGTGCCTGGTCGGGCGCCTAGTCCTCCCTCTCCCGCTCCGCCATCCGGATCACGCACACCGCGACGGCGATGAGCAGAGCCACGTCGGCGTCCTCGCGGACGACGTTCACGGCGTACGTGTCGCGGACGCGGAACCAGTGGCGGGAGATGTGGGCGAGGAGTTCGCCGTCGTACTCGACGGTGAACTCCCGGTCCAGGATCCGTCCGCTGACGTCCAGTTCGGTCCCGTCGACGAGGGTGACGCGGTAGTGGTTGCGGAGCAGCGAGAGCCGCTTCCTGCGGAGGGTGGCGAGCGGCCGCTCGTCCCGCTCGACGGTCATCGCGTCCCGCAGGCTGAACATCTTCTGCCGCAGCGTGACCAGGACCTGCCCCAGCGGGTCCTTCAGCTCCAGCGTGTCGCGCAGCCGCATGGCCTTGCCGTCGACGAGGAAGGCGTGGTCGCCGTGCTCGTCCTCGATCCAGTAGTCGTCGCCGATCGCGAAGATTTTGTCCCGTACGAGATATTTCATGCCGAGATGCGTTCCCCGCCGGACAGCGGTCTACTCCGTGCGAACGAGCCACCCGGCGGGAGACCCAACGCGCCGGCCCGGCGCCGCCATGTGCGCGTGATCCGGTGTTCGTACCCGGATGGCAAGCTTGAAGGATGAACGATGCTGCCCAGGCGCCCACCCCCGCGCCCGCACCCCGCAAGCGTGCCCGTGTCCGTGCCCCCGAGCTGATCGGCAAGGGGGGCTGGGTCAACACCGGCGGGAAGGATCTGCAGCTCGCCGACTTCCGAGGTCGCATATTGATCCTCGATTTCTGGACCTTCTGCTGCATCAACTGCCTGCACGTCCTCGACGAGCTCCGTGACCTGGAGGAGAAGCACCGCGACACGCTGGTGATCGTCGGGGTGCACTCGCCGAAGTTCGTGCACGAGGCCGAGCACCAGGCCGTCGTCGACGCCGTCGAGCGGTACGAGGTGCACCACCCGGTCCTCGACGACCCCGAGCTGGCGACCTGGAAGCAGTACGCCGTACGGGCCTGGCCGACGCTCGTCGTCATCGACCCCGAGGGGTACGTCGTCGCCCAGCACGCGGGCGAGGGGCACGCCAACGCGATCCGGACGCTCGTGGAGGAGCTGGAGGCCGAGCACGAGGCCAAGGGGACGCTGCGGCGCGGGGACGGGCCGTACGTGGCGCCGGAGCCGGTCGCGACCGACCTGCGCTTCCCCGGGAAGGCCGTCCTCCTGGCGAACGGCAACTTCCTCGTCTCCGACACCACCCGTCACCAGCTCGTCGAGCTGGAGCCGGACGGCGAGACTTTGGTGCGGCGGATCGGGGAGGGCGAGTTCCGCGAGCCGCAGGGGCTCGCGCTGCTGCCCGACGGCAAGGTCGTCGTCGCCGACACCGTGCACCACGCGCTGCGCACGTACGACCCCGCGAGCGGTGCGATCGAGCGGATCGCCGGCACCGGGAAGCAGTGGTGGCAGGGGTCGCCGACCTCCGGCCCCGCCCTCGACGTGGACCTGTCCTCGCCGTGGGACGTGGCCTGGTGGCAGGGCAAGGTGTGGATCGCCATGGCCGGAGTCCACCAGCTATGGACGTACGACCCCGAGACGGGCACCGTGGGGGTCGCCGCCGGTACGACCAACGAGGGACTGGTCGACGGCCCGGCCGCCGAGGCCTGGTTCGCGCAGCCCTCGGGGCTCGCGGCCACCGAGGACCGGCTGTGGATCGCGGACTCCGAGACGAGCGCCGTCCGCTGGATCGACCCCGAGGGCGTCGTCCACACCGCCGTCGGCACCGGCCTCTTCGACTTCGGCCACCGCGACGGCGCCGCCGGCCAGGCGCTGCTCCAGCACCCGCTGGGCGTCACGGCCCTGCCCGACGGCTCGGTCGCGATCGCCGACACCTACAACCACGCCCTGCGCCGCTTCGACCCCGCGACCGGCGAGGTGACGACGCTGGCGACGGACCTGCGCGAGCCGAGCGACGCCGTCCTCGCCGGGGACGAGATCGTCGTCGTCGAGTCGGCCCGGCACCGGCTCACCCGGCTGCGGCTGCCCGAGGAGGCGGTCCAGGTCGAGGCGGTCGCCCATCGCACGCAGCGTGAGGCCACCGAGGTCGCGCCCGGCCGCCTCCGGCTCGACGTGGTCTTCCAGGCGCCGACGGGCCAGAAGCTGGACGAGCGCTACGGCCCCTCCACCCGGCTCCTCGTCTCCTCGACCCCGCCGGAGCTGCTGCGCGGCGGCGAGGGTACGGGTACGGACCTGTTCCGGGAGCTCGACCTCGACCCGGCGGTCACCGAGGGCGTCCTGCACGTCTCGGCGATGGCGGCGTCCTGCGACGACGATCCGGCCAACGAGTACCCGGCCTGCCATGTGCACCAGCAGGACTGGGGCGTTCCGGTGAAGGTGACGGCGGACGGCGTATCCCGGCTTCCGCTCATCCTCGCGGGCATGGACGGCTAAGGCGGCGGGCGCCTCGTGCGCCGGGCGTAGGGCGGCGGGCGGCAGGCTGCCTCGAGCGGCGGGCGCCGAGCGGCGGGCGGAGGGCCGAGCGCCGGGCGGCGGGCGCCGGGCGTAGGGCGGCGGGCCGCAGGCGGAGGGCCGCGAGCGGCGGGCCCCGGGATCCTCGGCGGCACGTGCGGTGCCGGGCCCCGGGATCCTCGGCGGCACGTGCGGTGCCGGGTCCCGGGATCGTCGCGGGCAGTGCGGTGCCGGGACCCGGGCGGTGCTAGTGCACCAGTCCCTGGTTCCTGGAGGGGCGGTTCGCCGCCCCGTCCAGGCAGCCGGAGACCCAGGCGGCCGGGTCGTGCACCGCCCGGTCGCCGCCCCACCCCGTGCGCTGCATGCTCGCGCACTCACCGGCCAGCAGGGCGCGCGTGCGCTGCCCGGTCACGTCCGCCTTGCGGATCCGGACGGCCTGCAGGTAGCCGCCCTCGTAGGCGATGTCGGTGCCCCAGGGCGGGCGTTCGTCGAACGTGGCGATGCCGTAGCCCGCCACGGCCGTGCCGGTCAGCACGGCCGCGGCGAGGCAGGCGATGAACTTCCCCCGGGGCGGGCCCTCGTGACGATCCATGAGATCCATGGGGCCGACGGTGCCAGGAGACACCTTTCCCGGATGTTTCCCCGCGCGGGGCGCGGCGGCTCAGTACCCGTGGTCGCGCCGCTCCTCGACGACCGTCGGTGCGGTCGGCGGAACGACGACCCGTCGGCGCCGGGCGATGCTGGTGAAGGTCGCCACGCCGATGAGACCGACCGCCATCATGATCAGTCCCACCAGGTCGAGGTTGATGCCGTCGAGTTCCCAGTCCGTCGCGAACGTGAGGATCGCGCCGACGGCTATGAGGATGATGCACCCTCCCAGTCCCATGAATCCCGCCTCCTAAGGGGGTAGTTGGGATCGGGTACCCGGGTTTCCGCCCGTCATCCCTCCGCCGGGCCGTCCGTCATCCCTCCAGGAAGGCGACCAGCGCGTTGGCGAGGAGGTACGGGTCCTCCGCGCCGCAGAGTTCGCGGGCGCTGTGCATCGAGAGGCAGGCCACGCCGATGTCGACCGTGCTGATGCCGTGCCGGGCCGCCGTGATCGGGCCGATCGTCGTGCCGCACGGCATGTCGTTGTTGGAGACGAAGAACTGGAACGGCACGCCCGCCTTCTCGCAGGCCGCCGTGAAGACGGCCCGGCCGCCGCCGTCGGTGGCGTACCGCTGGTTGACGTTCACCTTGAGGATCGGGCCGCCGTTGGGGCGCGGGTGGTGGGTCGGGTCGTGGCGCTCGGCGTAGTTGGGGTGGACCGCGTGGCCGACGTCGGAGGAGAGGCAGATGGAGGCCGCGAAGGCGCGTGCGCGGTCCTCGTAGGCACCGCCCCGGGCGTAGACGGAACGCTCCAGGACGTTGCCGAGGAGGGGCCCCTGGGCGCCGGTGTCGGCCTCGGAGCCGTTCTCCTCGTGGTCGAAGGCGGCGAGGACCGGGATGTACGGGAGGTCGGCGCGGCCCGCGACGGCGGCCAGGGCGGCGACGCCCGCGTGCACCGAGATCAGGTTGTCCATGCGGGGCCCGGCGACGAGTTCGCGGTCGCGGCCCAGGTAGGCGGGGGCCTCGATGGCGTGCACCATCAGGTCCCAGCCGCTGACGTCCTCGGCGTCCAGGCCGGCCTCCTCCGCGACGAAGCGGATCAGGTCGCCCTCGTGGACGTCGCCGAGGCCCCAGATCGGCTGCATGTGGCGCTGGCGCTCCAGCTTGAGGCCCTCGTTGGCCTGGCGGTCGAGGTGGATCGCGAGCTGCGGGACGCGCAGCACGGCACGGTCCACGTTCACCAGGTGGTGGCTGCCGTCCCGCAGGGTGAGCCGGCCCGCGAGGCCGAGGTCGCGGTCGAGCCAGGTGTTCAGCAGCGTGCCGCCGTAGATCTCGACGGAGACCTGGCGCCAGCCGCGCGCGCCCATGTCGGGCTGGGGCTTCACGCGCAGGTTGGGGGAGTCGGTGTGGGCGCCGACGATCCGGTACGGGGTGTGGGGGGACGCGCCCTCCGGCACGTACCAGGCGATGAGCGCGCCGCCGCGGATCACGTACTTGCCGCCGGTCGTCCCGTCCCAGGCGGCGGTCTCCTCGACCTGGCGGAAGCCGGACTTCTCCAGGCGCTCGGCGGCGTTCGCCACCGCGTGGTACGGCGACGGGGAAGCCGCCAGGAACGTCATGAGGTCGTCGGTGTGGCCGCGGTCGAAGCGGGCGGTGCTCGTCATGGGTTCACCTTACGCAGGCCCCGGAATGCGGCGCCGGGGCCCCGATAGACGGAAGCGGCCCCTCCCCTCAGGGGCCGCTGGCCGGGGAAAAACGGAACGGCCCACTCCCCTCCCCGGGAGCGAGCCGTTCCTCAGTGGACGGGGTCACGTACGCGTACGCGACCTCGCCCAGGTCCAGGTCGTGTACTAGAACGCGGCCTCGTCCAGGTCCATCAGCGAGCCGTCGACCGCCTCGGCGAGCGCGCGCTCGGCGCCCACGCCCGGCAGGACGTTCGCGGCGAAGAACTTCGCGGCCGCGATCTTGCCGGCGTAGAAGGCCTGGTCCTTGGCGGAGGCGCCGGCGGCCAGCTTCTCGGCGGCGACGGCCGCACCCTTCAGCAGCAGGTAGCCGACGACGACGTCGCCGGAGGCCATCAGCAGACGGGTGGTGTTGAGGCCGACCTTGTAGATGTTCTTGACGTCCTCGCCGGTCGCGGTGAGGTCGGTGAGCATCGTGCCGACGATGGCCTCCAGGTCGACGGCCGCCTTGGCGAGCGCGTCGCGGGCGCCGGCCAGCTCCTCGCCGCCGGTGCCGACCGCGAGGAACTTCTTGATCTCCTCGGCCAGCGCGTTCAGGGACGCGCCCTGGTCGCGGACGATCTTGCGGAAGAAGAAGTCCTGGCCCTGGATGGCCGTGGTGCCCTCGTAGAGGGTGTCGATCTTGGCGTCCCGGATGTACTGCTCGATCGGGTACTCCTGCAGGAAGCCGGAGCCGCCGAAGGTCTGGAGCGACTGCGCGAGCTGCTCGTAGCCCTTCTCGGAGCCGTAGCCCTTCACGATCGGCAGCAGCAGGTCGTTCAGGCCGACCAGCGCCTTCGCGTCCTCGCCCGCGGCCTCCTTGACCTGGATCGCGTCCTGCACGGCGGCCGTGTAGAGGACGAGCGAGCGCATGCCCTCCGCGTACGCCTTCTGCGTCATCAGCGAGCGGCGGACGTCGGGGTGGTGCGTGATGGTGACCTTGGGGGCGGCCTTGTCCATGAAGTTCGCCAGGTCGGTGCCCTGGACGCGCTCCTTGGCGTACTCCAGGGCGTTGAGGTAGCCCGTGGAGAGGGTGGAGATCGCCTTCGTGCCGACCATCATGCGGGCGAACTCGATGATGAGGAACATCTGGCGGATGCCGTCGTGCTTGTCGCCGATCAGCCAGCCCTTGGCGGGGTGCTGGTCGCCGAAGGTCATCTCGCACGTGTTGGATGCCTTGAGGCCCATCTTGTGCTCGACGTTCGTGGCGTACACGCCGTTGCGCTCGCCCAGCTCGCCGGTCTCCCAGTCGAAGAGGAACTTCGGCACGAGGAAGAGGGAGAGGCCCTTGGTGCCGGGTCCGGCGCCCTCGGGGCGGGCCAGCACGTAGTGGAGGATGTTCTCCGACATGTCGTGCTCACCGGACGTGATGAACCGCTTCACGCCCTCGATGTGCCAGGAGCCGTCCTCCTGCTGGACCGCCTTCGTGCGGCCGGCGCCGACGTCCGAGCCCGCGTCGGGCTCGGTGAGGACCATGGTGGAGCCCCACTGCTTCTCGACGGCGATCTGCGCGATCTTCTTCTGCGCGTCGTTGCCCTCGTTGTGCAGGATGCCGGCGAAGGCCGGGCCGGAGGAGTACATCCACACGGCCGGGTTCGCGCCGAGGATCAGCTCCGCGTAGGCCCAGATCAGGGAACGCGGGGAGGTGGTGCCGCCGATCTCCTCGGGCAGGCCGAGACGCCAGTACTCGGAGTCCATGAACGCCTGGTACGACTTCTTGAAGCTCGCCGGGACCGGGGCGGTGTTCGTCGCGGGGTCGAAGACCGGGGGGTTGCGGTCGGCGTCGGCGAAGGACTCGGCCAGCTCGTTCTCGGAGAGGCGGGTCAGCTCCTCCAGGACGCTCTTGGCGGTCTCGACGTCCATCTCCTCGAACGGACCGGTGCCGTACACCTTGTCGCGCCCGAGCACCTCGAAGAGGTTGAACTCGATGTCGCGGAGATTCGACTTGTAGTGCCCCATGGCGACGGCTCCGTAAGGATCGGGGAGGCAGGTTCCTCGTACACGTACCAGCGAGTAGCTAATCGCTCTCTCCGATGATGCTACCCGTCGGTAATAAGATGCAACCCCTCAGCCGCCATCTGTGACGACAATCGCCGCCTCCGCCCACTCGCTAGGCTGTGCGCCATGTACGGCTACGAGCAGAATCCGGGCGCCCAGCAGCAGTACGCCCCGCCGCCGCAGCAGCCGATGGCCGGCGGGATGCCCGGCATGCAGGGCGGGATGCAGGGGGGCATGCAGGGCGGGTACGGCCAGCAGGCGCCGCTGTACCCCGAGCCGTCGCCGCCCTCGCTCGCCGACGCCGTACGGGCCTTCACCACCGGGTCCCTGTCCGCCGAGGACTTCCAGCAGATCTTCGCGAGCTCGAAGGTCTACTGCCCGCGCGGCGACAACCCCGGCTTCCTGGCCCTGCACAACACCCAGCAGCCGGTCATCCCCATGTTCACGTCACTCAAGGAGCTGCGGCGGTACGCGGGCAAGGAGTCGAAGTACTTCGTCATCACCGGCGCCGAGGTGATCGACCTGCTGCCGACCGGCTACGGCTTCGTCCTCGACATGGAGGGCGACCACCGGATGGTCTTCGACGCGAAGGCCGTCGAGCAGATGGTCGATTTCGCGATGCGCCGGATGTACGGCTGACGCAGGCTGGAGACGTGGGAGAACGCCCGGGAGGAATTCCTCCCGGGCGTTCCGCGTTCCGAGTGGCAGGAAGTTCATTGTTCAACTAAACTGGTCGCACAAGGAGGTCCCGCCATGCCCGCTGTGACTGTCGAGAACCCGCTCACCCTGCCGCGCGTCGCCGCCCCGGCCGACGCCGTCTCCCGCCCCGTGCTCGCCGTGACCACGGCCCCGACCGGCTTCGAGGGCGAGGGTTTCCCGGTGCGCCGTGCGTTCGCCGGGGTCAACTACCAGTACCTCGACCCGTTCATCATGATGGACCAGATGGGAGAGGTGGAGTACGCGCCCGGTGAGCCCAAGGGCACCCCGTGGCACCCCCACCGCGGCTTCGAGACGGTCACGTACATCATCGACGGCGTCTTCGACCACCAGGACTCCAACGGCGGCGGCGGCACCATCACCAACGGCGACACCCAGTGGATGACCGCCGGCTCGGGCCTGCTCCACATCGAGGCCCCGCCGGAGTCCCTCGTCGTCAGCGGCGGCCTCTTCCACGGCCTCCAGCTGTGGGTGAACCTGCCGGCATCGGACAAGATGATGGCCCCGCGCTACCAGGACATCCGCGGCGGCCAGGTGCAGCTGCTGACCTCCCCCGACGGCGGCGCGCTGATCCGCGTCATCGCGGGCGAGCTCGACGGCCACGCCGGGCCGGGCATCACGCACACCCCGATCACGATGCTGCACGCCACCGTCCGGCCGGGCGCCGAGGTGACGCTGCCGTGGCGCGAGGACTTCAACGGCCTCGCCTACGTCCTCGCCGGGCGCGGCTCCGTCGGCGCCGAGCGCCGGCCGATCCACATGGGCCAGACGGCCGTCTTCGGTAAGGGCGGCGCGCTCACGGTCCGCGCGGACGAGACGCAGGACGGGCACACGCCCGACCTGGAGGTCGTCGTCCTCGGCGGCCGGCCGATCCGCGAACCGATGGCGCACTACGGCCCGTTCGTCATGAACACCCAGGCCGAACTCCGTCAGGCCTTCGAGGACTTCCAGGCGGGCCGCCTCGGCACGATCCCGGCGGTGCATGGGATGGGCGAGTAGGAGCGAGGAGCGGGCAGCGGGCAGCGGGGCCCCTCGGGCCCCCGGCCCTCGCCCCTCGGCCCCCGCCGGCGCTCGCGCCCCGGGCCCGGTCTGACGGGGCGTCACTCGTCCGGCTCGTAGCGCAGGACGGCGCGCCGCCGGGCGTGGTCCGGTGAGTGGGTGCAGACGCAGAGGCCCCTCCTTCCCGAAGCCGCCCGGCGGACCGCCGCCTGGTGTGCCGTGTTTCTGCTGGTCGCCGGGGTGGCCGCGGTCGGGATCTGGCTGTGCGTCGTGTTCCAGACGGCCGTCACACCCGTCCTGCTCGCGATCCTCGGCACCGCCCTGCTCGGACCGCTCTACCGGCGGCTGCTGCGGATGAAGGTGCAGAAGTCGCTCGCCGCCGGACTCACGGTCCTCGCCGTCCTCGCCTTCGTCGGCGGCGCGGCCTACATCGTGGTCGTCGCGCTCATCGAGACCGGCGACCAGATCATCGCCTCGCTGCGCCAGGCGGCCCTCGACATCGCCGAGCACCTGGGCGCCGCCGGGACGTCGATCGACGACCTGGCCAAGAACGCCAAGTCGCTGCTCCAGAAGTTCGGCGGGACCGCCGCGTCCGGGGTGCTCACCGGGCTCAGCGTCGTCGGTCAGGTCGCCGCCATGGCCGTCCTCGCCCTGCTCCTGATCTTCTTCTTCCTCCGCGACTCCGACAAGGCCGCCGGCGCCCTGCGCGCGCTCGCCCCGCACTCGACCGGCGACACGCTGGAGGCCATGGGCCGCCGCGCCTTCGAGGCCGTCGAGGGGTTCATGCGCGGGACGACACTCGTCGCCCTCGTCGACGCGGTCCTCATCACCGTCGGGCTGCTGATCCTGCGGGTCCCCGGGGCCGTGGGCCTCGGCGCGCTCGTCTTCGTCACGGCGTACATCCCGTACCTCGGCGCCTTCCTCTCCGGTGCCGTCGCCGTGCTCGTCGCCCTCGCCGACCGGGGGTTCGTCATCGCGCTCTGGGCCCTGGGCGTGGTCCTCGCCGTCCAGGTCATCGAGGGCAACGTCCTCCAGCCCGCGATCCAGAGCCGTACCGTCCAGATGCACCCGGCCCTCGTCATGCTCGCCATCACGGCGGGCGCGTCCGTCGCCGGGATCCTGGGCATGCTGCTCGCCGTGCCCGTCACGGCCGCCGCCTTCGGGGTGATCGGCGAGCTGCGCGGCCGGTACGGGAACCAGGAGGCGGCCGCGCCGGAGACGGGGTAGCGGCGGGGTTCACAGGGCCGCCCCGCTCACGTGGCGGCCGGCATGCCGCCCGGTTCGAAGGAGGCGAGCATCTGCTCCAGGGCCGCCTGGTCCGGGCCCACGAACGGGTCCGAGTCCGGCGCCATGGTGATCGTCTCCACCATCAGGCCCGTCATCCGCACGGCGGGCGGCAGATGCGTGCTGAGCACGATCTCCGGGTTCATGTCCCGCAGCGGGGCGATCGACGCCCGGTACTTCTCCGCGTCCACGATGTGCACCCACGGGCTGTCCACGGTCGCCCACAGCAGTTGCGCCTGCCGCAGCTCCTCCGGCTTGAGGTCGTTCGCGTGCCCGCTCTCGGCGAGTTCGGCGCTCGGCATGGGCCCGCCGAAGCAGTCGGAGGTGAAGCAGATCCGGGTCTTCTCGTCGTAGAAGCCGACGGTCGCCGGGTTGTCGAAGAGCGGCGGCCGGAAGGCGTCGAGCACGCGGTCCCCGACGTCCATCGACTGGCCGGGGTTGAGGAAGTACACGCGGTCCATCGGCAGCGGGCGCTCGGTGGACATGATCCCGGCGCCGATGAAGGTGGTCACGACCTTCGCCCGCGGGGCGGCGACCAGCAGGTCGAAGAGGCCACCGGTGTGGTCGCGGTCGGGGTGCGTGAGCCAGATCCAGCGGATGTCGGCGGGGTCGACGACCGACCCGAGCGCGTTGACGAAGTCGCGGTCGGCCACCGAGAGGCCGGTGTCGACGACGACGGGTTCCGTGGCCTTGAGGACGTAGGCGTTGGCGGGGATGTGGCCGATCCCCGGTACTTCGAGGCTGTCGGCCAGCACGGTGGTGTCGCTTCCGACCTTGTGGGTGTCCATGAGGTGCTCCGAGGTCCCCCCGGAGGCGGCCGTACGACACCAGTCTCCTCCGCGGGCGCACGCCCCGCGCGCGGGCGGTGGGCCCGTCGTACCGACTCCTCCGCGAGGACCCGCCCGGCGCGCGGGCGGCGGGCCCGTCGTACCGACTCCTCCGCCCGGGCGCAAGCCCGGTCCGAGGGCACCCGCCCCGCGCGCGGTGCCGGGCCGGCCGCGTCCTACGCCTGGGGCTTCTCCCCCGCCGGCTCCTCCCGCTCGAACGCGGAGACGTCCCACTCGAAACCCGACCCGTTCCGTTCGTTCCCCTCGAAGGGCCGACCGTCCCCCTCGAAGGGCGGATCGTTCCCCTCGAAGGGAGGATCGCCCCGCTCGCCCCGCTCCAGGGGCGGCTCGTTCAGCTCGAACCAGATCGACTTGCCCTCGCCCTGCGGGTCCACGCCCCACGCGTGCGCCAGCATCTCCATCAGGACCAGGCCGCGCCCCGACGACGCCATCTCCCCCGGGTGCCGCTTGTGCGGCAGCTCGTCGCTGGCGTCGGCGACCTCCACCCGCAGCCGCCGCGCGCCGTCGGTGCAGTTCACCTCGGCGATCAGAAGCGCGTCGCCGTCCGTGTGGATGAGGACGTTGGTGAGCATCTCGGAGACCATCAGGACCGCCGAGTCGACCTGGTCCTCGTCCGACCAGTCGTGCAGCAGCTGCCGCAGGTGCTGACGGGCGGCGGCGATCCGCTCGGGCTCCGCCTGCGCGACGGTCATCATCGTGCGGCGCGGGGCCTCGCGGGCGGTCGGGCCCTGGCGGGAGAGGAGCAGGACCGCGATGTCGTCCTCGCGACGGTCGGCGAGCGGGCCGGTGGTGTGGTGCGAGCCGGGGCCGTGGACGGCCTCGACCAGGCTGTCGGCGAGCTCCTCCAGGGACTCGCCGTCGTGCCCTTCGAGCAGCGACCGGATGCGCTCCCAGCCGGAGTCGAGGTCGTGGCCGCCGGTCTCCAGGAGCCCGTCGGTGCACATCATGAGGGTCTCGCCGGGCGCCAGGGTGAACCGGGTCGTGGGGTAGTCGGTGTCGGGGTCGATGCCGAGGGGCAGCCCGCCGGCCGTGGGACGCAGGAGAACCGTTCCGTCGGTCATGCGGACCGCCGGGTCGGGGTGGCCGGCCCGCGCGATGTCCACGACGCCGGTGACCGGGTCGATCTCCAGGTAGAGGCAGGTCGCGAAGCGCGGTCCGCCGTCCGGGGCGCCCCGGTCGCCGCCCGCGCCCTCCCGGCGCCGGCTCTCGGGGGTGTCCCCGTTGGTGATCCCGTAGAGGAAGCGGGAGGCGCGGGAGAGGACGGCGTCGGGCCGGTGGCCCTCGGAGGCGTACGCGCGCAGGGCGATCCGCAGCTGGCCCATCAGGCCGGCGGCGCGCACGTCGTGGCCCTGGACGTCGCCGATGACGAGCGCGATCCGGCCCCCCGGCAGCTGGATCATGTCGTACCAGTCGCCGCCGACCTGGAGCCCGCCGCCGGTCGGCACGTACCGGGCGGCGACGTGCAGGCCCGGGATGCCGGGGCCGAGGACGGGCATCATCGTGCGCTGGAGGCCCAGCGACAGCTCGCGCTCGGACTCGGCGACACCGGCGCGGGCGAGCGCCTGGGCCAGCATCCGGGCGACGGTGGTGAGGACGGAGCGCTCGTCCGGGGTGAAGGGGACGGGGTGCTTGAAGGCGGCCATCCAGGCGCCCATGGTGCGGCCCGCGACGATCAGCGGCAGGTACGCCCAGGACTGCCTGCCGAAACGTTGCGCCAGGGGCCAGGTCACCGGGAAGCGCCGCAGGTACTCGTCCGGCGACGGCAGATAGATCGCCCGCCCGGTCCGTACGACCTCGGCCGCCGGGTAGTCGGTGTCCACCGACATCGAGCTGAAGGGGCTCTCGTCGCCCACGTTGTGGCCGTGGTGACCGATGATCGTCAGGCGCTCCCCGGCGACCCCGAAGACGGCGAGCCCGTCGGGCGAGAACCCCGGCATGGAGAGGGAGGCCGCGACCCGCAGTACCTCGGCGGTCGAACGGGCCTCGGCGAGCGCCCGGCCGGCGTCGAGCAGGAACGCCTCGCGGGAGCGGCGCCAGTCGCCGGTGACGGGCGTACGGGCGGCGGTGCCGGGCTGCGGCTCGGCGACCTCCTGGAGGGTGCCGACGAGCTGGTAGTCGTCGCCCTCGATGAGCGGCTTGGACCTGCTCCGTACGGTACGGATCACCCGTCCGTGGCCGTCCATGATCCGCAGCCGGGCCTCGGCGAGGGTGCCCTCGGCGACGGCGAGGTTCACGACCCCGTCGATCTCGTTCCAGTCGACGGGATGAAAGCGGGAGCGTACGGCCGCTTCGGTGAGCTGGACCGGTTCGGCGGGCAGCCCGAGCAGCCGGGCCGCCTCGGCATCGAGCGTGACGGTCCCGGATGCGTTGTCCCAGCGCCACAGGCCGGTCGCGATCGCGGCCAGGACGTCCTCGGTGCGCATTGCCCCACTTTATGAATATCGGACAGCAGGTCGCCACCGAGCGTATTCGAAATGCGATCTTGGGTCGCCCGGTAGGCTTGGGCGGGTCTGCCGTCACGACGCGTCACGACGGCGCACACCCCCTGGTTCCCGTAGATCCCGAAGACTGGATGAACGACGATGCATCGGTACAGGTCCCACACCTGCGGCGAGCTCCGCGCCTCTGACGTCGGCACCGACGTCCGGCTGAGCGGCTGGCTGCACAATCGGCGCGACCTGGGCGGCATCCTCTTCATCGATCTCCGCGACCACTACGGCATCACGCAGCTCGTCGCCCGGCCCGGCACCGCCGCGGCCGAGGTGCTCGACAAGCTGACGAAGGAGACCGTCGTCCGGGTGGACGGCAAGGTCGTCTCGCGTGGCGCGGAGAACGTCAACCCGGAGCTGCCGACCGGCGAGATCGAGATCGAGGCCGCCACGGTCGAGGTCCTCGGCGCGGCCAAGCAGATCCCCTTCACCGTCAACACGGACGACGGCGTGAACGAGGAGCGGCGGCTCGAGTACCGCTTCCTCGACCTGCGCCGCGAGCGCATGCACCGCAACATCATGCTGCGCTCGGCCGTCATCGCCTCCATCCGTTCGAAGATGGTGGCCCTCGGCTTCAACGAGATGGCGACCCCGATCCTCGCCGCGACCTCTCCCGAGGGCGCCCGTGACTTCGTCGTCCCGTCCCGACTGAACCCGGGCAAGTTCTACGCGCTGCCGCAGGCGCCGCAGCAGTTCAAGCAGCTGCTGATGATCTCCGGCTTCGACCGCTACTTCCAGATCGCGCCGTGCTTCCGCGACGAGGACGCCCGCGCGGACCGGTCGCCGGGCGAGTTCTACCAGCTCGACGTCGAGATGAGCTTCGTCGAGCAGGAGGACGTCTTCCAGCCGATCGAGAGGCTGATGACGGAGATCTTCGAGGAGTTCGGCGGCGGCCGCCCCGTGACCTCGCCCTTCCCGCGGATCCCGTTCCGCGAGTCGATGCTCAAGTACGGCAACGACAAGCCGGACCTGCGCACGTCCCTCGAGCTCGTCGACATCTCGGACGTCTTCGAGAAGTCGGAGTTCAAGGCCTTCGCGGGCAAGCACGTGCGGGCGCTCGCGGTGCCGAACACGGGCGACCAGCCGCGGAAGTTCTTCGACGCGCTGGGCGACTTCGCGGTCTCGCTGGGTGCGAAGGGCCTGGCCTGGGTCCGCGTCGGCGAAGGCAACGCGCTGACCGGCCCGATCGCCAAGTTCCTCACCGAGGAGAACGTCAAGGTCCTCACCGAGCGCCTCGGCCTGGAGCCGGGCCACGCGATCTTCTTCGGCGCGGGCGAGTTCGACGAGGTCTCCAAGATCATGGGCCCGGTTCGGGTCGAGGCCGCGAAGCGCGCCGGCCAGTTCGAGGAGAACGTCTTCCGCTTCGCGTGGATCGTGGACTTCCCGATGTACGAGCGGGACGAGGAGACCGGCAAGATCGACTTCTCGCACAACCCGTTCTCGATGCCGCAGGGCGGCCTGGAGGCCCTGGAGAGCCAGGACCCGCTGGACGTCCTCGGCTGGCAGTACGACATCGTCTGCAACGGCATCGAGCTCTCCTCGGGCGCGATCCGGAACCACGAGCCCGAGATCATGTTCAAGGCCTTCGAGATCGCGGGCTACTCCCGCGAGACGGTCGAGCACGAGTTCGCGGGCATGCTCCGCGCCTTCGAGTACGGCGCCCCGCCGCACGGCGGCATCGCCCCGGGCGTGGACCGCATCGTGATGCTCCTGGCCGACGAGCCGAACATCCGCGAGACGATCGCCTTCCCGCTGAACGGCAACGCCCAGGACCTCCTGATGGGCGCCCCGACGGAACTCGACGAGTCCCGCCTGAAGGAACTGAACCTCCAGCTCCGCAAGCCGGTCGAGCCGAAGACCCCGACCGACCGCCCGGTGACGGAAGCGGTCCACCCGGACGCGGCGCGGTAGCAGCTCGCCGCCTCGAATCCGAAGGGCCCGGAACCGAAACGACGGTTCCGGGCCCTTCGTAGTGCATACAGACGCGCGGTTACTGCCCTGCTAGCCGCCGGGCGGGTCCTGAATGTCTCCGAGCATCCGCGCAAGGCCGGTTGTCGACTCCTCGGCGCACGACAGAACAACGGAGAGTTTACTGAGCGTTGCTCCCTCTGGGCGCTTCGTGTAGGACCACGATTGACCGGCCCGCCACAAGGACTCGAAGAATTCCGTGCGGGCCGAGTCGTCCTCGGCGAGCGCTCTGTCGGCGGATTCGATGATCAGGATGTGGTGATCGGAGGAGAGCCATCGGAGGTCGCGCAAGCAGTCATAGAAAGCGTCCCAGTTCCAGCCGAAATAGTCGGGGAACTTCAGCACTTCCCAAAAATGCTGGAAGGCCGACGTCTCGTCGGGCATCTCACGGCCATCGAGGCGTGCCACATAGGTGCTGCCCGATGCGGGCAGGAGCTCGTCGACTGGTATGCCACCGCCCGCCGTGATGATGTGCATCCAAGGGGACAGGTGAATCGACTCTGCTTCTTCTCTCATTACCTTGCCCATCGAGGACTTTGGCCCACAATGTACGTCTGATAGTGGGTCGGAGTGTAGTAGGCGGAGCCGTCGCTGCCGAAGACCCAGCGTTCGCCGCCTGGTTTGGGGTTATCCGCTGCCGGATATGTTCCATATTCTTGATAGGTGATCGGCTCCCCTGAGGGCTCGTGCGTGGGAAGGCGATAGCCGTCGTTCTTTCCACTGTTCTCGAACGGCTCGGTCCACCACTTCGGGCCGTGGAAATCGGGACCGCCCCACCAACCCATGTTGTACTTCTCCATGTCCCGAAGCACTTCCCACGACTCAGCTGGGATGGATCCCGGCACCCACCCCTTGATCTTGCCGACGTCTCCGAGGATCTCCCCTGGCTTGAAGGTCTTGCAGCCCGACAGCCCCCAAGGGTCCGCCCACGTGTGAGGGTTGGCGATATACGCCGCAGGATTGGGCGCCGGGGACAGGCCCAGGGGGTCAGGGCTGAGATAGCGGGCTGTTTCGGGGTCGTAGTGGCGGAAGTAGTTGTAGTGGAGGCCCGTCTCCGGGTCGAAGTACTGGCCTGGGAAACGGAGCGGCGTGTACGCCGTGCTCGTGGACGCCCAGGTCGTGGTGCCCCAGAGCGAGGTGCGAGTGCGCCAGGCCAGCGTGCCCGAGTCGTCCACTAGTTCTGTGGGAGCGCCGACCAGGTCCGTGACGATGGCGAAGAAGCGCGAATCCATGACCTCTTGGGGCGAGTCCCGGCCCAGGAGACGCTCTCTCTGGATCAGGGGGTGTAGACCCTTGTGGTCCCAGGTGAGGACCAGCGGGTGGGGCAGGTCCGGCGATTCCGCGGTCTGTTCGCAGAGAGTTGTGCCGTCCCAGGTGAACGTGACGTTCTCAACGACCGTCGTGCCGTCGGCGGCGAGGCGCTGTTTGGAGATGCGGCGGCCGAGAGCGTCGTAGGTGAAGCGCCAGACCACCGCGTCCGGGGTGGTCACCGAGCGCATACGGTCCTCGGCGTCCCATTCGTAGCGCCACGTATCTGGCTTGCGCGACAGGCGGGATTTCTGCCGGAGTGTGACGCGGCCCAACGCGTCATGTTCGTATCGGACGTCCCCCGCCCGGGCGATGGTCGTGCCGACATAGGTACGCGGGCCGACGGCCTCCTGGCCGGGGTGAGGCGCAGGCCAGGAAGCGTCTGTCTGGTTGCCCGCCTCGTCGTATGCGTAGCGCTCCGTCCACTCCGCGGCACGGACGGCCGTGACCCTGCCGACCGCGTCCAGCTCGAACGTCTTCCCGCCTGCGAGCTGGTCGTCCAGGCGGATGAGGTTGCCGTCGGCGCGGTAGGTGTAGTCGCGACGTTGGATGCTGCCGCCCGAACCGACGACCTCTTGGGTGGTGAGGCGGCCCAAGGGGTCGTACTGGGACGCCAGGGTCACCGCGTCGCCCATGCGGCGAGCGGTCTCTTGGCCGGCGGCGTCGTGTTCGAATATGAGGGACAGGTCTGACGTGGTGAGCGAGCGCCGTCGTCCCGCCGCGTCGTACGTCCAGGTGCTCACCGCGCCGGTCGGGGTCGTTCGGCCGGTACGACGGCTGAGCTCGTCGTACGAGTACGACACCGTTCGGCCGTTGACGGTCTCGGAGGCGAGGCGGCCGTAGCGATCGCGGAGGCGAGTGGTGGTGGAGTCGGAGCTGACCGCTTCCGCGAGGTGGTCGGCGAAGTCGTACGCGAATGTCGTCTCCGCCCCCGCCGCGACTTTGCGGACGACCCGGCCCAGCTCGTCCCGCTCGTAGTGGATGGTCTGCCCGAGCGTGTTCGTCCGGGAGACGAGCCGACCCGCCGAGTCTCTTCCGTACGTCAGTGTCCGGTTGTCGAAGTCGGTTTCCGAGGTCACCCGGCCTACCGGGTCGTACACATAGTCCCAGGTCAGCCCCTGGGGGTTGGTGACGTGAACGAGGTTGAGGCGTGCGTCGTGGTGGAACTCGTAGCGGGCCCCGTCCGGCCCGGTCCGGGCAGTCAGCAGGTCGAAGTCCGTGTACTCGAAGGTAGTGGCGCCGCCCATGGCGTCGACGTGGCGGACACAGTTGCCTTCGCCGTCATAGGCCCATGACTGCTCGCTGCCGTCCCCCTCGACGCGTCGAGCGAGCTTTCCCTCGACCGTCCACTCCAGGCGCGTGACGGTACCGAGGGGGTCGCTGATCGACACGGGGCGGCCGAAGGCGTCGCGTGCGCAGCGCGTGGTCGCCCCCAACGGATCCGTCACGGCCAAAGAGAGACCGGCGCTGTTGCTGACAACCGTCGTGGTGTGCCCGAGCGCGTCTGTCACGGCCGTGATGTTGCCGATCTCGTCGTACGAGAAGTGAGTGGTCGCTCCGGACGGCTCCGTCACCGACGTGCGGTTGCCGCGCTCGTCGAAGGTCTGGCGCGTGACGTTGCCGTCGGTGCCGACGATGCGTGTCGGGAGCCCGAGTTCGTTGTACTCGGCCCGCGTCTGTCGGCCGTCCGGGCGTTCCAGGGCCGTCATGTGGCCGTGCTCGTCATAGGTGGCGCGGCTGGTGTGGCCCAGCGGATCCGTGCGGGACAGCAGGCGGTGGTGACGGTCGTACGTGGAGCGGGTGACCGCGCCCGTCGCGTCGATCTCGGCGACGACCTGTGCGCGGTCGTTGATCAGATGACGTTCGGTGTGGCCCATGCCGTTGGTGAGGGTGGTCAGGCGGAGCCCGGTCGTCGGGTCGGTGTCGACCCAGGTGAACGTCGCTTCGAGGTGTCCGTTGCCGCCGGCTTGGTAGGTACAGCGGTCCTGGTCGTCGTAGACGTAGGCGTAGTGACTGCCGTTGGTGTCGGTCCACGAGGTGATCCGGCCGTGCTCGTCGCAGCCGAAGCGCAGCGGGCGGCCGGAGGAGTTGGTGACGGCGGTCAGGTGGCCGTCGGTGTAGCCGTAGCGCAGGATCTCCTGGTCGGATCCGTCCGCCGCCGCCCCGGCCAGGTGGAGGGCGGTCACCCGGCCTTCGCTCGTGGTGAGCTTCAGGTGGTAGCCGCCGTGGTGGACGATCGACGTCGGGGCGCCCGCCTCGTCGTGCTCGAAGGCGATCCAGCGGCCGTTGCGGTCGTCGATCTGGGCCAGGAGGGCGAGTTCGGCGCTGTGGTCGACGAAGTGCCAGACCTTGCCCGTGCCGGGGTCGGTGATCGTGTAGCCGTCGCCGATCCGGTCCAGGGGCCACTGCCGGCCGTGCGTGGGCATGACGGGGACGCCGGGGGCGGGGTGCGGGTAGGCGAGCAGGCTGCCTTCGTCACAGCTGAAGACCACGCCCTGGGAGTCGATCTCCAGCCGCTGGTCGACCGTTGACGACCACGCCGGGCCGAACCAGCGTCCCGAGCGGCGCGAGGAGTCGAAGGTGCGTCGGAAGACGAGCGGGAGTGAGCCGGGCAGGGCGATGTCCGTCTGGGGCAGCAGCATCCGGCCCGTCGCGATGTCGATCGGGTCGTTCTTGCACGCCGTGTCGCCACACGTCTTGCCGCTGGTGGACGGGTCCTTCTCGTGGTCCGCGCGGCTTCCGCCCGGCTTGTCCCCGTCCGAGCGGAGCTTGCCTCCTGGCGGGCGCTTGGCCGTGTCCAGGCCGGCACGCAGACCGCCCTTGACGACCCCGCCGCCCTTCGTGCCGAGCACCTCGGGGAGCAGGCGGCCGATGAACTCCGACGGGTCTCCCTTCGCCGCGTCCCAGGCGTTCTTCAGCGCCCGGTCCGGGTTCGCGACCGTGGACACCAGGCCGGCGAGCGTCATGTTGACGCCCTTGTAGTACTCCGCCGGGTGGGTCAGGTTGTACGGGTCGGTCGGGTTGACCGAGCGGACGAAGTTGACCAGGCCCGCCGTGCCCTTGACGACGCCACCGCCGAAGTGGGCCAGCTCGATGCCCTGGCCCACGCCGTAGTCCATCAGTTCGAGCTTGGCCCGCTCGCGGCCCGTCGGCTCCTTGGGCGCGTGGGCCAGAGCGGCCCGCACCGCGGCCTTGGCGGTCTCGCCCGCCTCGTTCCGGGCCCGACGGGCGTCGTCGAGGATCTCCCGCGCCTGCTGCCGCTTGGCCCCACCGGGGTCGGAGAACTTCCCCGGGTGGGGCAGCGGGCTGTCCCCGGTGCGGGCCGCGTTGTAGGCGTCGACCTTCTTGTTGTACGCGTCGACGGCCGTCCTGGAGTCCTTGTCGCCCTCCTTGTACAGCGCGATCGCCTCACGCGCCTTGCCCTGCGCGCTCACGACGGCCTTGGAGTACGTCTCCAGTGCCGTGGCCGCGTCCTCCATCGCGTCAGCGGCATGCAGCCAGTCGGTCGGCAGCGTCTGGAACTTCTCCCGGAAGGCGTTCGCCGCCTCGCCCTTCCAGTGGGCGGAGTCGAGCTTCTTCATCCCGCCGCCGACGAGGTCGAACGCTCGATGGAAGTCCCGCAGGTTCTGCACCGCGGCGGCGATCTTCTCCGGCTTGCCGTGGATCAGCTCGTTCGCTTCCTCGGTCTGCCCGAGCTGCTGCTCCCCGACCTCCGCACCGAGAGACGAGGCCGTTTCGTCGCCCCAGTCCTCGACCGCGTCCGCCCAGTCGTGCGCACCGACCCGGTCAAGGCCTTCGCCGGCCTTGTCCGTGACGTAGTCGACGCCCTCACCGACGAGTTCCTTGCCCTTGTCGACGCCGTCGCCGACCTTGTCTATCCCCTTGTCGACCAGATCGCCCAGGTCCCAGTTCACCATCAGCGGCTCTCCCCCCACCGCGGCTGCTCGGCCTGGTCGATGGTGGCCTGATCGGGATCGAGCGCCTCCTTGAGCTCCTTGTCCATGCCGTCACGCAGCTTCGGGTCCAGCACACCCGAGCGCTCCATCGAGTCGAGCATCGAGTCCTCGACGTCGTACGCGGTGTTCCTCCAGGTCTGCTCGACCTCGCCGTGCGCCTCGGTGAACGACTCGCCGCTCCAGTCCGCGTCGTCCCACATGTGCTGGTCACGGACGGTGTCCCAGCTCATCTGCTTGACCTCGTCCTCGGACAGATGCGGATTGCCGTTGAGCGAGTTCACCCCGATCTTGAACGAGTCCTTGACGTACTGCTCCTGCTCCGCGAACGAACCCGCCGACAGGCCCACTCCCTGCGCAAAACCGTTTCCGCGCGCGGTCAGTGCGCGAACGCCCCACTCCCACCGGTCGCAGAACGACTCGAACTGCGCCGTCAGCCCGCCGTGCCCCAACTCGAGCCCCGACAGGGCCAGGTCGGAGAACCCGCGCCCCGTCGACGCCTGACCGATCATCCCGAGGTCCTTCAGCTCGGAATGGGCCAGATCGATGCCCTTCGCGATCTCCGCCAGCGCGGCCGCCGGCGCCGCGAGCTCAGGCTCACTCCCACTCATCGCGTCCCCGTTCCCCCGAGATCCACCGCCACCTCATCCGGGACGATCCCCGCCACCGGCGGAAAGACCGTCCCGTCCGCACTGCCCGCGTCCAGCGCGACCCCGCCCGGCCCGGGCAGCATCGGCACCATCACATCCAGCAACCGTGCGCCCAGCACCGTCCGGTACGTCCACTCCCGCCCGGCCTCACCCCGTGCCGCCGCGAACCGCGCCAGCGCCTCCTCGTCCGAGAACGCGCAGATCCACCGGACCCCGTTGAAGTCCGAGGTCCACAGGCTTCCGGAGCCGTCGAACGGCACCAGTACCGCCGTACGCCGGAATTCGCCGAGCAACCGCGCAAAGTCGCGGCGCGCCGAGGCGCGTTCCTCGCTCTGCTCCGTGGCCGACCGGGTCCGGCCCGGCGCGGGGGCGGGGGTCGGGCGCGGCGCATCGGCCAATTCGGTGAGTCTCGAAACCCGTTGAGGCTTCGGTAGGTCGTCCCCGTTCTCCGTCACTCACGCATGCTGCCATGCGAGCGTTTCCACGAGCAACGAACAAAGAGTCGATACCGGCCATGTCCCGTGGGTCCCGTGCGCCGTCCGGCCCGGCGCGGGGGCGGGTACGGCTGTGGCCGCCGGCCCGGCGGTGCGGGGGCGGCGGCCACAGGTGGTGCGGGGTGGTGTCAGGCCTTCTTCGGGTCCTCCAGGCGGGGGAAGAGGACCGCGCCCTTCGTCACCGTCGCGCCCGTCGGGAGCTGGCCCCACTCGCCGGCCGACTGGACCGGCTGCGCGGCCAGCGCGCCCAGGGACGCCTCGGCGCCCAGCGAGTCCCACAGGGCCTGCGAGGTCTCCGGCATGATCGCGTTCAGCAGGACCGCGACGCCCCGGAGGGACTCGGCCGCCGTGTAGAGGATCGTCGCCAGACGGGCGCGGCCCGCCTCCGACTCGTCCTTGGCGACCTTCCACGGCTCCTGCTCCGTGATGTAGCCGTTGACCTGCTTCACGAAGTCGAAGATCGCCAGGATGCCGCCCTGGAAGTCCAGCTCCTCGCCGATCTTCGCGTCCGCGAGCGCGACGGCCTTCGCCAGGCCCTCGTGGACCGCCGTCTCCGCCTCGCCGTCGGCCGTCGCCGCCGGCAGGGCGCCGTCGAAGTACTTGCCGACCATCGCCGCGACACGCGACGCCAGGTTGCCGTAGTCGTTCGCCAGCTCGCTCGTGTAGCGGGCGGTGAAGTCCTCCCACGAGAACGAGCCGTCGCTGCCGAAGGCGATCGCGCGCAGGAAGTACCAGCGGTACGCGTCCACACCGAAGTGCGAGGTCAGGTCCTGCGGCTTGATGCCGGTCAGGTTCGACTTCGACATCTTCTCGCCGCCGACCATCAGCCAGCCGTTCGCCGCCACCTTGCCCGGCACCGGCAGACCCTGCGCCATCAGCATCGCCGGCCAGATCACCGCGTGGAAGCGCAGGATGTCCTTGCCGACCAGGTGCACGTTGGCCGGGAAGGTCTCCGCGAACTTCTCCGGGTTCTCGTTGTAGCCGACCGCCGTCGCGTAGTTCAGCAGCGCGTCGACCCACACGTAGATGACGTGCTTCTCGTCCCACGGCACCGGGACGCCCCAGTCGAACGTCGAGCGCGAGATCGACAGGTCCTGAAGGCCCTGCTTGACGAAGTTCACGACCTCGTTGCGCGCCGACTCCGGCTGGATGAAGCCCGGGTTCGCCTCGTAGAACTCCAGCAGCTTCGGACCGTACTCACTCAGCTTGAAGAAGTAGTTCTCCTCCTTGAGGATCTCCACCGGCTTCTTGTGGATCGGGCACAGCTTCGTGCCATCCTCGGCCTCGATGAGATCGCCCGGGAGCTTGTACTCCTCACAGCCCACGCAGTACGGACCTTCGTACCCGCCCTTGTAGATCTCGTCCTTGTCGTACAGGTCCTGCACGAACTCCTGGACGCGATCCGTGTGCCGCTTCTCCGTCGTACGGATGAAGTCGTCGTTCGCGATGTTCAGGTGCTCCCAGAGGGGCTTCCAGGCCTCCTCGACGAGCTTGTCGCACCAGGCCTGGGGCGTGACGTTGTTCGCCTCGGCCGTGCGCATGATCTTCTGACCGTGCTCGTCCGTGCCGGTGAGGTACCACACCTTCTCGCCGCGCTGACGGTGCCAGCGCGTGAGCACGTCGCCTGCGACGGTCGTGTAGGCGTGGCCCAGGTGAGGAGCGTCGTTGACGTAGTAGATGGGGGTCGAGACGTAGAACGCCTTCGCCCCCTGCTTCTCGGATCCAGTGGCCGCCATGGTCGAAATCCTAACGGCCACTTCAAGATCCACTCACATCGATATGCGGGGGCGGACGGCGGACGGCGGGCGGCGGCCCGGTGCGGGAGCGCGGAGACGTCCGCGAAACGTTGAGCGGCGTAGAAAGAGCCGTGCCCAGCAGCGAGGAAGAGATCATGCGCGTACTTGTCGCCGAGGACGAGGAGGTCCTCGCGGAGCTCCTCGCCACCGGCCTGCGACGGGCGGGCTTCGCCGTCGACACCGTCTACACCGGCGACGCCGCCCTCGCCTACCTGGGCCTGCACGACTACGACGTCGTCGTCCTCGACCGCGACCTGCCCCGCATCCACGGCGACGACGTGGCCCGCGCGCTCGTCGCCCGTTCCGCCCGCACCCGGATCCTGATGCTGACCGCCTCCGCCTCCACCGAGGACCGCGTCGAGGGCCTCGATCTCGGCGCCGACGACTATCTGGGCAAGCCCTTCGAGTTCCCCGAGCTGGTGTCCCGCGTGCGCGCGCTGCGGCGGCGCAGCGCCCGGCCCGTACCGCCGAGGCTCGCGCGGGCGGACGTCGAGATGGACACCGTACGGCGTGAGGTGACACGGGACGGCCGGGCCCTGGACCTGTCGCCGAAGGAGTTCTCCGTCCTCCAGATCCTGCTGGAGGCGGACGGGGCGACGGTCTCCGCCGAGGAGCTCCTGGAGCGGGCCTGGGACGCGCACACCGACCCGTTCACGGGCGCGGTGCGGGTCTGTATGAGCAAGCTGCGCGGGAAGCTCGGCGAGCCGGGGCTGATCAGGACGGTGCAGGGAGTGGGGTACGCGCTGTGAGCGGCGGAGGCCCGCGTACGGGTACGGGCGCGGGGGCCGGTGCGGGTACGGGAATGGGTGCCCGTACGGGTAGGGGAGCGGGTGCGGGTACGGGACTGCTCGGGGCCGGGTCGACCATCCGGACCCGGATCGCGCTCGTCTACGGGGGTGTCTTCGTCGTCCTCGGCGGGTGCCTACTGACGGTGGTGAACCTGCTCTCCCGGGCGGGTACCGAGGGCGAGGCGGCGCAGATCGCGGCGCGGGTGCGGGCGGTGGCGCCGTTCGAGACGGTCACCGCCTACCGGCTGAGCGACGACGTCAGCCGGGCCGCCGGCGAGCAGATGCTCATGTGGTCGTGCCTGGCGCTCGTCGTCATGGCGTTCTGCGCCGTCGCGGTGGGGTGGTGGACGGCGGGGCGCGTGCTGCGGCCGGTGCACGAGATGACCGCACGGGCCCGTCGGCTCTCGGAGCGGAACCTGCACGAGCGCGTGGCGGCGAGCGGGCCGGACGACGAGCTGAAGGAGCTCGGCGACACGATCGACGCGCTGCTCGGGCGGCTGGAGGCGGCCTTCGACAGCCAGCGGCGGTTCATCGCGAACGCCTCGCACGAGCTGCGGACCCCGCTCGCCACGCAGCGCGCCGCGATCCAGATCGGTCTCGACGACTCGACCGAGGTCAAGCAGGTGCTCCTGGACAGCAACCGGCGCAGCGAGCGCCTCATCGACGGGCTGCTGATGCTGGCCAGGAGCGAGCGGGGTCTTGAGGCCCGGGAGGACGTGGAGCTGGGGGCGGTGGTCGCGGAGGAGTGCGAGACGTACGGGGTGGAGTGCGCCCCTGGTGGCGGGGGCGTCGTGCTCGGGAACCGGGTGCTGCTCGGGCAGCTCGTACGGAACCTCGTCGCGAACGGCGTCGCCTACAACGTGCCGGACGGATCGGTGGACGTCCGCGTGGACGGTGGTGTGCTGACCGTCGCCAACACCGGGCCGGTGATCGCGGCCGCCGACGTGGCGGGCCTCTTCGAGCCCTTCCGGCGGGGCGAGGGGCGCGACCGGATGGGGCCGGGGGCGGGGCTCGGCCTGTCGATCGTGCGGTCGATCGCGGCGGCGCACGGGGGGACCGTGGGCGCGGTGGCGCGGGCGGTGGGGGAGGGCGGGGGCCTGGTGGTGACGGTGACGTTGCCGGTCGCCGTCACCACCAGACCCGCCGTCGGTCCCGGTCAGGCCTCCCAGGTGGAGAGCAGCCCGCGGTAGAAGTCGGCGTGGGCGGTCTCGGCGGGGGCCGGGCCGGCGAGGTAGTGGCCGGTACGGGGGGCGGTGAGCTTACGGAGGTAGTCGAAGGCCTTGTTGTCCTCCTCGCCCCACGCGACGAACTGCCAGTGGATCGGGCGCTCGGCGGCCTCGGCGAGCGCCTGCGTGGCGGCCGTCTTCGACTCGGGAGCGCCGTCGGTCTGGAAGACGACGAGGGCGGGGCGGGTGGGGTCGGCCTTCTCGTGGTGGGCGAGGACCTCTTCGACGGCACGGTGGTAGTTCGTACGGCCGAGGCGGCCGAGGCCCGCGTTGATCTCGTCGATGCGGCCGTCGATGCCGGCGGGGCGGAGTTCGGCGGTGCCGTCGATGTCGGTGGAGAAGAAGACGGCGGTGACGGTCGCGTCCTCGGTGAGGTGGGCGGCGAGCGCCACGGTCTGCTCGGCGAGCCGCTGCACGGACCCGTCCTTGAAGTACCCGCGCATGGACCCGGACCGGTCCACCACGAGGTACACGGAGACCCGCGCCCCGACGAGCCCCCGCTCCTCGAGCACCTCTCCGGCGGCGACGTACGCGTCGGTGAGCTGGGGGGCGTCGGTGAGGGTCGGGGGGGAGGTGAGGGTGGTGGTGGTGGGCTTCGGGGCGGGGGCCTCGGGCTCGGCGTCGGCCTGCGGCTCGGCCTTCGCCGCGACGGGCTCGGGAGCGGTGGCCTGCGGCTCGGCCTTCGCCGCGACGGGCTCGGGCTCCTCAGCGACGTCCACGGTCGCCTCTGCCGTCGGGGCCGTCGGGGCCGTCGGGACCGGAGCCTTGGTGGCCTCGTCCACCGGCGCGTCGACGGCGTCGGCCTGCTGGTCGGCCTCGGCCGCCGGGGCCTCCGGAGTGGCGGACTTGGGCTCGCCCGCAACGGCGGCGCCGGCCTTCGGCTTCCTGGTCCGGGGCTTCGGCTTCGCCGCGACCGGCTCGGGCGTGGTGTCGGCCTCGGTGCTGTCGCCCGCCTCGGCCACCTCGGTGGCCTCCGGCTCAGGGGCGTCCACGGCGGCCGAGGGCTCGGCGACAGCCTCGTCCGCGTCGGACGTCTCGGCCACGGCCGCGACGTCGGTCTCGGGCTCCGCCGTGGCCGTACCCGGCTCCGCTTCGGCAGCCACGGCGGCCTCCACGGTGCCTGCCGTCTCGGCCTCGGCCTCAGGCGCCGCCTCCGCGACGTCCGTCGACTTCGCCTCAGCCGCCTCCGGCTCGGACTCGGCGGTAACCGCCTCCGCGCCAGCCGCCTCTGCGGTGACCGGCTCCGCCGCAGCAGCGTCCGCCTTCGCCACGGCAGCCTTCGGCTCCGCCTCGGCGGCTTCGGTCTCCGGTGCCGAAACCTCGGCCTCCGCCTCAACCGCCTCCGCGTTGACCGGCTCCGCGTTGACCGGCTCCGCGTTGACCGGCTCCGCGTTGACCGGCTCCGCCGTACCAGTCTTCGGCTCGGCGGCAGCCGTCTCCGGCTCCGCCGTACCAGTCTTCGGCTCGGCGGCAGCCGTCTCCGGCTCCGCCTTCGCCTCAGCCGCCTTCGCCTCAGCCGCCTCCGTGGCAACCGCCTCCGCGCCCTCAGCCGACGCCTCAGCCTCAGCGGCCCCCGCCGCCTCAGCCGGCGCCGCCTTCGGCTGCGTCCCCGCCGTCCCGGACGCCTCGCCCGCGTCAACCCCGCGCTCGTCAGCCGCCGTTGCCCGTGACGCCGCAGCCGACGCCGCAGCCGACGGCGACGTCGACGACGTCGCCGTCCTGGCCGCCGGGACCTTCGGGTTGTCGAAGGCGGCTGCCACCAGGTCGTCCGCCGCGCGCTGGGCCGCGTCCCGTTCCGCTGCCGTCGGTGCGGGTGCCGACGAGCCCGAGGTCGTCGACGTACCCGCAGAGGTCGTCGTCGAGGGGCCTGAAGCCGTCGACGTACCCGCAGAGGCCGTCGTCGAGGGGCCTGAAGCCGTCGACGTACCCGCAGAGGTCGTCGTCGAGGGGCCTGAAGTCGTCGACGACCCCGCAGAGGCCACCGTCGCCGAGGACGCCGTACCGCCCGACACCGCACCCGACGTGCTCGTCACGTCCTCCCGCGCCGACGAGGGCGCCGCCTGGGACGGGACGGAGGTTGCCGGGGAATCAGCGTGCTGTTCCGCACGGTCGCGTCCGAACACCTTGCGCAGCAAGCTCCGAATGCCCATGGGCGAGGCCTTTCGCATGAGTTGAGTGCGGTGAATGTCCGTACTGGGAGGAATCATCCCTGGCCAGGGCGGACACGTAAGGTTAGCGGCCTCCGGTGTGTCGCCCTCGGTGGCCCGTTATCGACCCTCCGCGCGTCGTGAAACCGCCCCGACCCCGCCCTTCAGGACAGGCCGAAACGGCCTCGCCGCTCCCCCCGTTCCTGCCCATTCATTCGGCGTTCACTTCCGCGCCTCCCCCGTGCAGAGGTGTGCACATAACGTCACCGCCGGACCAATTCCCGACACCATGTCGGGACCAAGGGGCGGCGCGGTTCCGCGCCGGAGGAGGATCAAGTGCGCAAACTGCTGCCGCTGCTGAGCACCAACCCGCACGGAGGCGGCCGTTCCGCCCTCACCTGCCGGTTCCGTTGTGGTGACGCCTGCTTCCACGAGGTGCCCAACACCAGCGACAACGAGTACGTCGGCGACGTCATAGCCGGCGCCCTCTCCCGCCGTTCCATGATGCGCGCCGCCGCCGTCGTGACCGTCGCCACCGCAGCCGGCAGCGCCGTCGTCGGCTCCGGCAGCACGCCCGCCGTCGCCGCCTCCGCGCCGGGCACCGATGCCGCCTCCGCCGTCTCCAAGGGCGTCTTCCGCCCCGACGGCGCCCGTGGCCTGCGCTTCACGCCCGTCGCGCCCAACACCGCCGACAAGGTCACCGTCCCCACCGGCTACGACCAGAACGTCGTCATCCGCTGGGGCGAGCCCATCCTCCGCGGCGCGCCGGCCTTCGACGCCGCCAAGCAGACCGCCGCCGCGCAGGCCGGTCAGTTCGGCTACAACAACGACTTCCTGAGCCTCCTCCCCCTCCCCGGGGAGCGGGACCGTCAGCTCCTGGTCGCCAACCACGAGTACACCGACGAGATCCTGATGTTCAAGGGGTACGACGCCGCCGACCCGACCCGCGAGCAGGTCGAGATCGCCTGGGCCGCGCACGGTCTCTCCGTCGTCGTGGTCCAGGAGGAGCGCCGCTCCGGCAAGCTCACCCCCGTCACCCGGCACACGCTCAACCGCCGCCTCCACACCACCAGCGAGTTCGAGCTGACCGGCCCCGCCGCCGGCTCCGCGCTCCTGAAGACCTCCGCCGACCCGACCGGCCGCAAGGTCCTCGGCACGCTCAACAACTGCGCCGGCGGCACCACCCCCTGGGGCACCACGCTGCACGGCGAGGAGAACTTCAACCAGTACTTCGCCAACGGCTCCACCGCCACCGACAAGCGCTACGGCGTCGGCACCGGCGCCTCCGAGCGCAAGTGGGAGCGGTTCGACAGGCGCTTCGACCTCGCGCAGGAGCCCAACGAGGTCCACCGCCAGGGCTGGGTCGTCGAGCTCGACCCGTACGACCCCGAGTCGACCCCGAGGAAGCGCACCGCGCTCGGCCGCTTCAAGCACGAGGCCGCGCAGCCCCGCCTCACCGAGGACGGCCGCCCCGTCGTCTACATGGGCGACGACGAGCGCTTCGACTACTTCTACAAGTTCGTCTCCTCGAAGCGGATGATGAAGGGCTCCTCGCGGGCCGCCCGCGAGCACAACCTCACCCTGCTCGACGAGGGCACCCTGTACGTCGCCAAGCTGACCGGCGACAGCCCCGCCGCCCAGATCGACGGCACCGGCACGCACCCGGCCGACGGCGAGTTCGACGGCTCCGGCGTCTGGATCCCGCTGGCCACCGGCGACGTCTCGCACGTCGAGGGCATGACCGCCGAGGAGGTGTACGTCTTCACCCGCCTCGCCGGTGACAAGGTCGGCGCCACCAAGATGGACCGCCCTGAGGACGTCGAGCCGTCCCCGCGCACCGGCCGCGTCTACATCGCGCTCACCAACAACACCGACCGCGGCAAGCCCGGCAAGGAGGGCGCGACCGAGGCCAACCCGCGGAACCTGAACAAGCACGGCCAGATCCTGGAGCTCGCCGAGAACTTCGACGACGCGGCGGGCGACGGCTTCGCCTGGCGCCTCTTCCTCGTCGCCGGCGACCCGAAGGACCCGGCCACGTACTTCGCCGGCTTCCCCAAGGAGCGGGTCTCCCCGATCTCCTGCCCGGACAACGTCGCCTTCGACCCGCACGGCAACCTGTGGATCTCCACCGACGGTGCCCAGCTCGGCTCGCACGACGGCCTGTTCGGTGTCGCCACGCAGGGCGAGCGGCGCGGTGAGCTCAAGCAGTTCCTGACCGTCCCCAAGGGCGCGGAGACCTGCGGGCCGATCATCCAGGACCGTCGTGTCATCGTCGCGGTCCAGCACCCGGGCGAGCTCGACGGCGCCTCCGTCGAGAACCCGAAGTCGGAGTGGCCCGACGGACCCGGCAAGATCGTCCGTCCGGCGGTCGTCTCCGTCTGGCGCCGCGACGGTCGCGACATCGGCGTCTGAACCGCCGGGTGAGCCGTGGGGGGGGGGGGGGGGGGCCCCCCCCCCCCCCCCCCCCCCCCCCCCCCCCCCCCCCCCCCCCCCCCCCCGGGGGCCGCCCCCCCCCCCCCCCCCCCGCCCCCCC
>NZ_JBIVDE010000005.1:375877-715294 GCF_044746945.1 Streptomyces sp. NPDC090127
GCGGGCCCGGGATAGTTCGTCGGCCGGGGGGGGGTCTCGGTGGGGCGCCGGGCGGGGCGCCACTGGGGCGTCTCACCCGCGGGGTGCGCGGGGGGGGGGGGGGGGGGCCCCCCCCCCCCCCACCACCACCACCACGGCTCACCCGTCGCCACTGCCCCGGGGGGCCGCACGCCCCCGGCTCACCCCTTGCGCCGCCCGCGCCCGCCTCACCCGGGCGGGCCGCCCGCCCCCAAGCCCTCCCTGAACCGGGTGAACTGCTCCTCCGGGTCCCCCGTGTACGCCCACGGCACCCACGCCGCCCGCGTGCCGAGCATCCCGAGCACCTCGCGCGCCACCTCCACCTGGCCGGCGTAGCAGGCCGCGTGTGCCAGGTAGTTGAGGTCCGGCACCTCCTCCGGGGCGACCGCGGCGTCCGGCTCACGGCCGCCGATCCAGCGGTCGTGGGTACGGCGCAGCTCGTCCACCGCCAGTTCGTGCTTCCAGTGCTGGTCGAAACCGCGCACCGGGCCCCGCCCCAGCGCCCCGTCCGCGATGTAGCGGTACTCCTCCACCCGCGCCACCTGCACCAGGATCGGCAGGGGCGAGCCGGGCGGCGCCACGCCCGCCGCGTCCCGCGCGAAGTCGTACATCGCCCCGTGCGTGCCGTGCCAGCGCGCCGACAGGTACCGCATGACCTGCGCGTGGCCCTCGGTGTTGTACGGGTCGCGGTGCCGCAACTCGTCGAACCACTGCCGCAGTTGGCGGCGGGTCACGCCGCCCTCGTACAGCCGCGCCACCGAGAGCAGCGAGACCCAGGGCATCGGGTCCGTGGGCGCCGCCTCCGCCGCCCGCAGGCAGGCGTCGACCGTCGCGTCGACCCGCGCCCGGTCCACGACCGTGCCCCGGCCGGCCGCGATGGCCGTGTCGAAGATCCGTACGACCTCGGTCGCCGCCCGCAGCACCGCCGCGTCCGGACTGTGCGGCTCGGCAGCCCGCCACGCCTCCACCGCCGAACTGCCCGCCGCCGCGTGCGCGAGAAGCCGTATCCGGTGCGTCCGGCGCGCCCAGTCCCCGCCGGTCGCGCGCAGCAGATCCCGTACGCCCTGCCAGCGCCCGATGACGATGTCGTGCCGCGCCTCGGTGAGCGCGCGGTCGCCGAAGTCCGGGTCGAAGACGGGGGTGAAGCGCCCGGGACGCCCCGAGCGTGCCGATCGGCGGAAAGCGGCCATCCAGGTCCTCCCTCGGAAGTCAGCCCGGTGTCAGAAGTCCGTCGCCAGCGACTCGTCCGTCCGGCGCGCCCTCGACGTGCTCGGTGCGAAGGGTTCCGCCGCCGCCAGGGCGCGCGCCGCGTCGAGCCGCGCCGGGCGGTAGTACGCGCTGCCCCGGCGCCAGTACACGAGCATCGGGACCACGCCCACGAGCAGTCCGCCGAGACCCACGACGAGTGCGGTCGTGGAGAGTTCGCCGAGCGACTCGACGAACGCCCACAGCATGAACGCGGAGCCGAGGAGCGGCCAGGCGCCGCCGATGAGGAAGTTCCGTACGGACGTCAGCAGCATCCGCCGGTACGCGACGACGGCGGCGAGGCCCGCCAGGGCGTAGTAGAACGCGATCAGCAGGCCGATCGCGGAGACCGCGTCCCGCAGGATCCGGCTCATCGAACCGGCGGCCGCCGCCGCGCCGAACATCAGCAGCGCGGAGCCGCCGACGGTGGCGATGGCCACCCACGGGGTGTTCCAGCGCCGGTGCACGGTGCCGAGCGCCGCCGGCATCGTCCGGTCGCGACCCATCGCGAAGAGGGAGCGGGTCACCTGGATGAGGGTGGTCTCCAGGGTGGCGACCGTGGACAGCAGGACCGCCGCGACCAGCAGCTTTCCACCGACGCCTGGCCAGATCTCCTGGCCGAGCACGGCCAGTACGTTCGCGCCGCCGGAGGCGATCTGGTCCGAGGTCAGCAGCACGTTGACCGCGACCGTGAACGCCTCGAAGAGCAGGAAGACGACGCCGACGCCGACCAGCGCGGCGAGTCCGGCGGTGCGCCGGCTGTCTCGGGTCTCCTCGCTGAGGTTGCTGGTGACGTCCCAGCCCCAGTAGTAGAACGCGGCGATCAGCGCGCCGGAGGCGAAGCCGGCCGGGCCGTCGAAGTGGCCGAAGCCGAACCAGGACCAGTCGAAGGCGGTCGCGTGGCCCCGGTGCAGCAGGGCGGCCAGGATGAACGCGACGAGGATGAGCATCTCGACGCCCGACATGAGCAGTTGGGCCCGTACGGTGAGCCGCGCGCCGCCCAGGACGACGAGCAGCATCATCAGGAACCAGCCGGCTCCGACGGCGGCGGCGAGCGGGGTGTTGTCGGCGAGGCCGGGGTCGACGAGGGAGAGCGTGAGCGCGCCCGCGGGCAGCGATCCGGCGACCATGAACACGGTGGCGGAGACGACGAGTGCCCAGCCGGAGAGGAAGCCGAGGAAGGGGTGGAGGGTCCGGCCCACCCAGGAGTATCCGGCGCCCGCGTTGACGTCGATCCGGCCGAGGCGCGCGTAGGCGAGGACGATGCCGAGCATCGGTATCGCGCAGTAGAGCAGCGCCGCCGGACCCGCCAGGCCGACCGCGCCGAAGAGCACGGCCGTCGTCGCGGCCAGGGAGTAGGCGGGCGCACTGCCCGCGACTGCCATGACGACGGTGTCGAAGGTCCCGAGGACATTGGGCTGGAGCCCTCTGCCGGTGGTGGTGCGCATGGCGGATGTCCTTGGGTGGCACGGGAGCGGTGCAGGACGAATCGACCGTGCCGCCGAGTCAGTTGTTCGCCGGACCGCGCACGGATCAAGGTGAATCGAGCGCATCGTAGTCGCACCGGAGGATTCCGGTAACGGCGGCATGGAGGGTTCTGCTCGGTGACCGCCGGTAAGGGCATCCGTGCGCCCTCAGAGGGGTGTTTGGCCGGGTCGGGGGCGGGGAGAGGGGCTCACTCCACCGCCGTCGGGCGGGGTGTCGCGATCGCGCGGGCGGCGGTCACCTCCTGGCGCAGCGGGGCGAGCACCCCCTCCTCGTCGCCGGTCAGTTCGGCCCGTACCTCCACCAGCACGTCCGTGCCGCGCAGCCCGTCCGCGAGCTCGCGCAACTGGTGCTCCACGGCCGTGACTTCGGCTGGTTCGGGCGGTGGCGCGCCGTGGTTGACGCGGACCCGGGCGGCGGTCGTCGCGTCGACGATCCGTTCCACGGCGACGACCAGAGGCCACCAGGCGGAGGCGACGGTGCCGGTCGGCGGCGGTTCGGTCAGGGCGCGCTGGAACTCGGTGCGTACGGCCGACAGGTCGCGGTACAGCTTCCGTCGGGCCCGCAGTCGGGCGCCCGGGTCCTCCTCGGCGGGCGCGCAGAACGCCAGCGCCAGATAGGCGGCCGAGTCGGCGACGGAGTCCGCGAGCCGGTCGCCGATCCGGCTGTGCCAGGACTCCGGCCAGAGCAGATAGCCGGCGACCAGCGCGATCCCGCAGCCGATGAGGGAGTCGTAGAGCCGGGGCAGCACCAGGTCGAAGCCCTGCCGGTTGAGGAGGTCGGAGAGGAGCAGGATGACCGGGGTGATCGCCGCGGTCTGGAAGGCGTACCCCTTCGCGGAGAAGGCGGGGATCAGGGCGGCGAGCACGATCATCACCGGCACGTCCCACCAGCCGCGCGGCACCTCGGCGAGCACGAGCGCGGCCGTGACCAGGCCGACCGCCGTGCCGAAGGCGCGCAGTACCGCCCGGGAGAAGACGGAGCCGAAGTCGGGCTTCAGCACGAACGTGACGGTGAGGGCGACCCAGTACGAGCGGGGTACGTCGATCAGCGAGACCAGTGCCTGGGCGAGGCCGATGCAGAGGGCGAGCCGCAGCCCGTACCGCCAGGAGGCCTCGGAGAGCAGGACGCCGCGCACGACGCGCCGGGCCCGTACGCGCAGGGCGGCGGGGCGGCCGAGGCGGTCGTCGATGTTGAAGGGGTTGGGTTCCGCCTCGTGGACGACGGTCGCCGCGTGGCGCAGGGCGTGCTCGACGGCCTTCTCGGAGGGGCGCACGGCGGGCGGGAGGTCCAGGTCGGGGGTGTCGGTGCGGCCCTGCTCGATCGCGTCGGCGAGGGCGCGGACGGCGGCGGGGACCGCGGGCGCCAGGGGGCGGTGGAAGCGGAGGGCGGCGACGTGGGCGGCCGGGGCGGCCTCGACGAGCGGGATGACGGCGTTGAGCTGGGCGAGCAGGCGCACGAGGATCGGCGCCCGGCCGTGTTCGCGGGCGCGGCGGGCGAGGACGAGGTCGTACGACTGGTTGAGGGAGGTGGTGACGGCCTGGCGCCGTTCCTCGTACGCGGCGGTCGTGCCGGTGGCTTCGAGCACGTCGGCGACGGCCCGGTAGGTGCCGGCGACGGCGGTCCGCTCGGGGACGCCGCCGCGCAGCGGCCAGCCGAGCAGGGTCAGGACGAGGACGAAGGCGCCGCCGAGGGTCAGCAGCAGGGGTGGCTTCCACCAGGGGTCGGGCATCGGCAGCCCGACGCCGACGACCGCGTTGAGGAGCAGCAGCAGGCCGGACACGGAGGCGACGGCGCCGATCGAGGAGATCATCCCGGAGACCAGCGCGATCAGGGTGAGCACGACGACCGCGAGCCATCCGTCGCCGTACACGAGGCTGCCGAGGGTGACGCCGAGGGCGCCGAAGAGCTGGGGGACGGCGATGTTGTAGAACCGCATCCGGTACGCGTCGGCGGTGTCGCCGATGACCCCGGAGAGGGCGCCCATGGAGACCAGGGCTCCGTAGACGGGCTGGTCGACGGCCAGCCCGACGGCGAGCGGTGTGGACAGCGCGACGGAGGCACGGGCGACGGCGGCCCAGGGGATCGGCGCGGACGCGGGCCGTAGCCCGGCCGTGAGCCAGGCGGGCGGGGTGAGGCGGGTGGGGCGTGCCATGGGCCTACGGTACGTGGCGTGGGTGGGTTCGCCCCGGTTTCAGTTGCGGTAGCCCTCCACCTCTGCCGCCGGGCGGACGGCCGCCGTGTCCGGGTCCTCGCCGAACTCGGCCTTCGCGCGACGCTGGCGCAACAGGTCCCAGCACTGGTCCAGTTGCACCTCCAGCTCGGCGAGCCGGGTCAGCTCCTCCGGGAGGAGCCCGCCCATCCGCTGCCGGAGAGCCCGTTCCTCCTCGACGAGGCCGCCGATGTTCTCCAGGATCTGCTCGTCGTCGTGCATGTGGTCCATGTCTTCCAGCGTGGCCGATCAGCGGCCCGCGTGCAGGTCGAGGTCGGTCAGGACCGCCCGGTGGTCCGAGCCCGACAGGTCGAGGAAGCGGACCGCGCGCACCCGGAAGTCGTCGCTGACCAGCACATGGTCGATCTGGACGTACGGCGGCAGGGCTGGCTCGCGCGGCCAGGTCGGGATCCGGGCCGCGCCCGCGAGGCGGGCCGCGTCGTGCAGCCGGCCCGCGTCGAGGACGGCACGGAAGGCGGCGTGGTCCTGGGAGGCGTTGAAGTCGCCGGCCAGCAGCACCGGCCCGCCCGCGCGGTGCGCCGCGCCGGCGAACTCCGCCACCCGCCCCAGCTCGCGCCGCCACGCGTCGACCTGGCGCGGGATCGGCGGCAGCGGGTGCGCGAGGCGGACGTCGACGCTCCGGCCGCCGATCCGGGCGGCGGCGCCGGGCATCCCCATCGCGGCCGGGATCGGGGGCCGCGCGGTCAGCGGGTACGCGCTGAGGATCACCGAGCCCGTCGACCCCTCGCCGTCCACCGCCGCTCGGTGCGGGAGGCTCGTGCCCAGCGCGCCGGTGAGGGTGCGGACGCAGGCGCGGTCGCACTCGGAGACGTACACCAGCTGCGGCCGCTCCCGGCGCACCGCCCCGATCAGCGCGTCCGTCGCCTCGCCGAACTCCACGTTCGACGCGAGCACCCGGAGCCGCTCGACGACCGGGCCGCGCGCGGTCGTGGCGCCCGGCCCGTACGGCAGCGTGAACCAGGCCGTGGTCAGGGCGACGACCACCGCCCAGGCGGCCGGCAGGCGTCGCCCCGCGCGCAGGGCGAGCAGCACCGCGAGCGCGGCCGGGACCGTGAGCCAGGGGAGGAACGACAGCGCCTGCGGTACGGGGGTGAACGCGTCGGTGTCGAGGAGCCGACAGCCGGTGACCACGGTCGGGACGGCCATGAGCAGACCGGCGGCCCAGGCGGCGAGGAGCCGCCCGGGCCGGGGGGTCGTCGGGCCCGGTTCGGGCACGGACGACGGCTGAGCTGCCAGGAGTTGCTCCACTTCGTCAGTGTCGCAGCGCCCGGGCGCCCTCGGCCGTCCTCGTGCCCGACGGGGTGCGGGTGCGGGTCACACCGCGCCGGGACCGCGCGTTCCGGTACCGGGCGCGCCGGGTCCCTGGGTGCCCGTGCCGGGCGTACCCGTACCGGGCGTTCCCGTTCCCGTGCCGGGCGTTCCCGTGCCGGGCGTTCCCGTGCCGGGCGTTCCCGTACCCGTTCCGGGCGTGCCCGGCGTGCCCGGCCCGCGCGGGGCCTTGGGGTCGGGGTACGCGCCCTTGCCGAGGTCGTCGTCCGTGGCCAGGGCCCAGATCACGAAGATCGAGATGGCCATGGAGAACAGCGCCCACCACGGGTGGTACGGCAGGAAGAGGAACTGGGCGATCGTGTTCAGCGCGGCCAGCGTGATACCGGCGGCCCTGCCCCACTCGGAGCCCTTGAGGATTCCGTAGCCGGAGATGGCGACGACGATGCCGAGGATCAGGTGGATCCAGCCCCAGCTCGTCAGGTCGAACTTGAAGACATAGTCGCCGACGCGCGTGTAGACGTCGTCCTCGGCGATGGCGGCGATGCCCTGAAGGATGTCCATGATGCCGATGACCAGCATCAGCACACCGGCGAAGAGGGTGCCGCCGGACGACCAGGCTGCGCCCGAACCGGTGTTCTGCCTGCGGGGAGGTGCGGTGTTCTGGCTCATGGGCTCATCGTGCGGGGGTTGGTTCGCCACCGACCGCCCAGCTGGTCCGAACGAGTGACGCCCGCCCCTCAGAGCGCGCGCAGGAACGCGGCGAGCGCCGTGTCGAACTCCTCCGGACGCTCCAGGTTCGGCATGTGCGCGGCCCGCTCGACGACGACGAGCGTGGAGTCGGGCAGCGCCGCGTGCATCGCCTCCGCGTCCGCCACCGGCGTGTACGCGTCGTCGCGGCCGACCACGACCAGCGCCGGTACGGAGACGGTGGCGAGCAGCGCGCGGTAGTCGGGCCGCTCGGCGCGGCCGCGCAGCGCCGCCGCCGCGCCCTCCGGGTCGGTGGCGAGCATCATCCGGTGCACGTGCGGCGCGGCGTGCGTGTTGTACGGGGCGACCATCCGGTCCAGGACCTCGTCGGCGTAGCCCCGCATGCCCTCGCGCACCAGCCGCTCGGCCATCGCGTACCGCCCGGCCCTGCCCTCCTCCGTCTCGGCGGCGGGGAAGGTGTCGGCGAGCAGCAGACCGCGGATCCGGTGCGGGAAGAGGCGGTAGCACTCCATGACGATCTGGCCGCCCATGGAGAGGCCGCCGAGGACGAACTCCTCGATGCCGAGGTGGTCGAGGAGTGCGGCGAGGTCGCAGGCGAACGCGGCGAGCGGGGTGGTGCCGGGGACGACGGTGGTGGCGCCGTAGCCGCGCAGGTCGGGGGCGACGACCCGGTGCGTGGCGGCGAAGCGGTCGATCTGGTGGCGCCACATCGAACGGTCGAAGGGATGGCCGTGGACCAGGACGAGCGCGGGGCCCGCGCCCTTGTCCTCGTAGCCGATCGTGAGTCCGTCGATCTCTGCGGAAGGCATGGTCGGAGGCTAGGCAGCGGCTCCGGCTCGGTGCAATGGGATCCTATGCTCTCGGTGCAATGTCGCCGGAGTGCGTGGGGGCGTGCGGGGCGGCCGGATGGTCGTGCGGGTGGCGTGCCGGCGGGGCGCACGCCGAGGTGGCCGCGGGAGGGTGTCGCGTGGAGGAGTACCGGCGGATCGCCGATCTGATCGCGCGGCGGATCGCGGACGGGCGGCTGCGCCCCGGCGACCGGCTGCCCCCGCAGCGCGTGCTCGCGCGCCGCCACCGGATCGCCGACTCCACCGCGATCCGGGTGTACGGAGAGCTGGCGCGGCGCGGTCTCGTCGTCGGCGAGGTGGGACGCGGGACGTTCGTACGGGCGGCTCCGCCGCCACCGGGCGCCGCGCTCGCGCTCGCCGAGGCGACCGGGCAGGCGCCGGTCGACCTCCAGCTCAACTACCCGGTGTCGCGGGGCCAGTCGGAGCTGATGGGGCGGGCGCTCGCGGCGCTCGCCCGCGCCGACGTCCTGGGCGCGGAGACGAGCCGCCCCGCGGCGGCCACGGGCACCCCGCAGGCGCGGGCCGCCGCGGCGAAGGTGCTGGCACGGCCGGGCTGGGAGCCCGACGAGGACCTGGTGCTCTTCGCGGGCAACGCCCGCCAGGCCATCGCGGCGGCGCTCTCCGCGCTCGTCCCGCCGGGAGGCGCGATGGGCGTCGAGGCACTGACGTATCCGCTGGTCAAGACGGTGGCGGAGCGGCTCGGGGTGCGGCTCGTGCCGATCGGGCTCGACGGGGAGGGGATGCGCCCCGACGCGCTGGCGGCGGCCCGTCGCACGAGCCCGCTCGCGGCCGTGTACGTCCAGCCGACGCTGCACAACCCGCTCTCCCTGACGGCGAGTCCGGGGCGGCGGGCCGAACTGGCGGGCGTGCTGCGGGAGTCGGGTCTGACCGCGATCGAGGACACCACCTGGGCGTTCCTCGTCCCGGACGCCCCGGCGCCGCTCGCCGCGCACGCCCCGGAGCGGGTGGTGCTCGTGGACAGCCTCTCCAAGCGCCTCGCGCCCGGCCTCACCGTCGGCCATCTCGTCGCCCCGGACGCCCGGCTCGCGGACGACCTCGCGCGGGCGCTGCGCTCCGGCGCGTGGACGGCGGGCGGGCTCGCGCTGGCGGCGGCGACCCGGTGGGCGGCGGACGGCACGGTCGACGCGCTCGTGACGGCGAAGCGCGCGGACGCGGCGGCCCGGCAGGCGCTGGTGCTGCGCCACCTGGGCGCGTACCGGATCCGTACCGCCCCGCACGCGTACTCCTGCTGGTGGGAGCTGCCGGCGCCCTGGCGCGCGGAGACCTTCGTGGCCGCGGCGGCGGAACGCGGCATCGCGCTGACCCCGGGCCCGGCGTTCGCGGTGGACGGGCGCGGCGCGGGGGCCGGGGCGGGTCGCGGCGCCGGGCGTGGGGCGGCGGCCGGGGCGGGGCGTGGGGCGGGGCGCGGGCTCGCGCGGGGCGCGGCGGACGCGGTCCGCGTGGGGCTGGCGTCACCCCCGCTCCCGGTCCTGGCGGGCGCGCTGGCCCGGCTGGCCGAGCTGGCGGAACAGGGGCCGGACGGCGGGGGGTTGCCCCGATGATCCTGGACATCTAATATCCAGGATATGAGGATGAACGAGGGCGTCGAGTGGGCCTTGCACAGCTGCCTCAACCTGGCCTGGATCGGGTCGGAGCGGGCGGTGACGGCGGCGCGCCTCGCCGCCTACCACGAGCTGCCCGCGGCCTACCTCAACAAGCAGCTCCAGGCGCTCACCCGGGCCGGGATCCTCACCTCCGCCTCCGGCCCCAAGGGCGGCTTCCGGCTGGCGCGACCGCTGGACCGGATCACCCTGATGGACGTCGTCACGGCGATCGAGGGCCCGGAGGAGGCGTTCCGCTGCGGCGAGATCCGTCGGCAGGGGCCGGGCGCGGGCCCGGCCGACGGGTACGCGGCGGAGTGCGCGATCGCGGGCGCGATGGGCGCGGCGGAGCTGGCCTGGCGACGGGAGCTGGCGGCCCGGACGCTGGACGGCGTCCGAGAGCAGGCGGAGCGCCAGGCGCCGTCGGCCCCGGACCGTATCCGCCGCTGGTTCGCCAACGTCTGAGTCGACGACGTCCGGGCCGATGTCCGAGCCGGCGTCCGCATGCCGACCTCCGGGCCGAATTGGACACACACACGTCTTCAGGGGGTGATTCTGGATGTTAGATATCCAGGTAAGGGAGGGTGGCGGTCGCCGTACGCGTTCCGGCCGGTTGGGGGTCGGCGCGGTCACGCTCGGCATCTTCACCGTGATGACGGCGGAGCTGCTGCCCGTCGGCCTGCTCACGCCGGTCGCCGCCGACCTCGGGGTATCCACCGGTACGGCGGGCCTGACGGTCACCGTCCCCGGCCTCGTCGCCGCGGTCTCGGCCCCGCTGATCGCCACCCGGGCGGCCGGCGCCGACCGGCGGACCGTCCTGGTCCTGCTGATGGCCCTGGTCGCCGCCGCCAACCTCGGGACCGCCCTCGCGAACCACATGGCCGCCGTCCTGGGCGCCCGGGCCCTGCTCGGGGTCGCCATCGGCGGCTTCTGGGCGCTCGCGGGCGGCCTGGCGCCCCGGTTGGTCCCGGCCGCCGGTGTGGGCCGGGCCACCGCGGTGATCTTCGGCGGGGTCTCGGCCGCCGCCGTGCTCGGCGTACCGGCGGCCACGGTGGCGGCGGAACGGGCGGGCTGGAGAGGGGCGTTCGCCGCGGTGGGGGTGATGGCGGTGCTGGCGACGGGCGCCCTGGCGGCCCTGCTGCCCGCCCTGCCGGGCGCGGCGGGAGGGCCGGGACGGGGTGGCGGGGTCGCGACACTGCTGCGCCTGCCGCGTCGCGACGCACGCGTTCGCGTCGGCCTGCTCCTCACCCTCCTCCTCGTGACCGGGCACTTCCTCGCGTACTCCTTCGTGCGGCCCGTCCTCACCGAACACGCCCACGTGCCCGAGCGGTTCGTCGGCCTGCTCCTCCTCGGCCACGGGATCGCGGGCGTCGCCGGGAACTTCCTGGCGGGCCCCCGGGCCGCCCGCTCCCCGCTCCGTACCCTCGCCGCCCTCGGCGCCGGGCTCGCCGTCGCGCTCACCGCCCTCGCCCTCGCGGGCGGCGCGCCCCCGGCCGGCGCGGCCCTGCTGATCCTGTGGGGGCTCGCGTACGGCGGGGTCTCCGTCGGCCTCCAGTCCTTCTTCATGGCCGTCGCCGCGCCCGAGGACGTGGAGACCGCGACCGGCCTCTACGTCAGCGTCTTCTGCCTCTCCATCGCGCTCGGCGCTCTCCTCGGCGGGCTCGTCACCGACGCGACCACGTTCACCGTGGTGCTCGCCACGGGCGCCGCGCTCACCCTGGCCGCCTGCCTGACGGCCGCACTCTCCGGAAGGAACCCCACCTCATGACCACCGACCAGCCCACCACGGACCAGCCCACCGCCGGCCACCAGCCCACCACCGGCCACCAGCCCGCCGACCAGCGCACCCTCACCAACCCGGCCGCCCTCCACGACCCCGCGCCCTTCGGCTACAGCCACGCCGCCTCCGCGCCCGGCGAACTCGTCTTCATCGGCGGCCAGTACGCCTCCGACAGGACCGGCGCCCCCGTCCCCGGCGACTTCGCCGCCCAGGTCGAGCTGGCCTTCACGCATCTCCGGCTCGCCCTCGAAGGCGTCGGGCTCGGCTTCGAGCACGTCGTCCGCCTCGGCTCGTACATCGTCGACCACGACCTCGCCAAGCTGGAGGTGCTGGGCAAGGCGCTGCACGGCGCCTTCGGCGAGCGGCTGCCCGCGCAGACGCTCAGCGGCGTCGCCGCCCTGGCGCTGCCCGGGATGCTCTTCGAGATCGACGCGGTCGCCGTACGGCCCGCCCCGGCGAGCTGACCCGTCCGGTACGGGGGTCGGGGCCCGGCCCCCGTCCCGTCGGGTTGCGGGGGCGGGGGCTCCGGGTGTGCCCTTGAGGGTGAAGGTGGTGGTGAGGGGGCGAGAGCGAAGGAGCGCCTGCGATGGCCACACACGCAGCGACACCGACCCGACGGCACATCCACACCCACGGCTGGGGGCTGCCGGTGACCCTGGGCCTCGCCTACGGCATCTACGCGGCCGCCGTCCAGCGCTCCGGAGGCGTCATCACCTGGGGCCAGGTCGTCCTCGGCCTGGTCGCCGGCGTGGTCCTCGCCGGCGCGGTGTACGCGGTGCGGCAGTTCGGGCACGTCCTGCCGCGCGAGCTGCACGCGGCGGCCTGGGCGGCGCTCGCCGGCTGCGCGGTCGGCTTCCTGTTCAGCCTCTCCGACGCGAGCATCCTGTCCGGGGTGATCCTGGGCCTGGTGGTGGCGGCGGGCACGCTCGTCACCGCGTTCTACCTGCTGTACACGCACGAGCCGGCCCCGCCCGCGCGGGCCAGGCCCGCGGCGCCCGCCCGCCGCGCGTCCCAGCCGCCGGTGCCCCCGGCCTCACACCGCCCGTCCCCGCCCACGACCTCGCTGTAGACGCCCGCGGCGACCGTCGCCGCTGGAGACGTCTGCCCCGCCCGCACAGCCCGCCCCGCCCCGAGCGGGGTGGGCTGTGGCGTGGGCCCCCGCGCCTCCCGGTAGCTGCCGTCCCCCGCCCCTGCGTACAGGCGTTCCCCCTGGCATCCCGGCCGCCTTCGTCGGAGACTGGTGGGAAGCGCTCGCACCCGGCAGCCGGGAGGACCACGCATGACCGACCTCGCCATCGAGACCGAGGGCCTGGTCAAGGTCTTCGGCACGAACCGGGCCGTCGACGGCATCGACCTCCGGGTCCCCGCCGGGACGGTCTACGGCGTCCTCGGCCCCAACGGCGCCGGCAAGACCACGGCCGTCAAGATGCTCGCGACCCTGCTGCGCCCCGACAGCGGCCGGGCGCACGTCTTCGGCAAGGACGTCGTCAAGGACGCCGACGCCGTGCGCGGCCGGGTCAGCCTCACCGGGCAGTACGCCTCCGTGGACGAGGACCTCACCGGTACGGAGAACCTCGTCCTGCTCGCCCGCCTCCTCGGCCACAGCCGCGCCGACGCCCGCGGCCGCTCCGCGCAGCTGCTCGAGGCGTTCGGCCTCGCCGAGGCCGCCGACAAGCAGGTCAAGAACTACTCGGGCGGCATGCGGCGCCGTATCGACATCGCCGCGTCCATCCTCAACACGCCCGACCTGCTCTTCCTCGACGAACCGACGACCGGGCTCGACCCGCGCAGCCGCAACCAGGTCTGGGACATCGTCCGCGCGGTCGTCGCCCAGGGCACCACGGTCCTGCTCACCACCCAGTACCTGGACGAGGCGGACCAGCTGGCCTCCCGTATCGCCGTCATCGACCACGGCAAGGTGATCGCGGAGGGGACGAAGGGCGAGCTGAAGGCGTCCGTGGGCTCGGGCTCGGTGCACGTACGACTTCGGGAGGCCGAGCAGCGCCCGGAGGCCGAGCGGGTGCTCCGGGAGGCCCTGAAGGCCCCGGTCCAGCTCGACCCGGACCCGGTCGCGCTCACCGTCACCGTCGACGGCCACGGGTCGGACCTCGGCGCCGCCGAGCAGGCCGCCCGGGCGCTGGCGGAGCTGACGCGGGCCGGCATCACGGTCGACAACTTCGGGCTCGGCCAGCCCAGCCTCGACGAGGTGTTCCTGGCGCTGACGGACAGGAAAGGAACGGCGGCATGACCACCGTCACCACCGGCAAGGACACGCAGACCACCGACAGCCTCGACTTCGTCGCCCCGAAGGCGGACGAGCTCGCGGCGCTGCTCGTGGGGCAGTCCCGGCCGCCACGCCCGAGCGCGCTCTCCGCGTCGCTGACCTTCGGCTGGCGCGCCATGCTGAAGATCAAGCACGTGCCGGAGCAGCTGTTCGACGTGACGGCGTTCCCGATCATGCTGGTGCTGATGTACACGTACCTCTTCGGAGGCGCGCTGGCCGGGTCGATCTCGGCGTACATCCAGTTCCTGCTGCCGGGCATCCTCGTGATGAGCGTCGTGATGATCACGATGTACACGGGCGTCTCGGTCAACACCGACATCGAGAAGGGCGTCTTCGACCGCTTCCGTACGCTGCCGATCTGGCGGCCCGCGCCGATGGTCGGCTATCTCCTGGGCGACGTGGTGCGGTATGTGATCGCCTCGGTGGTCATGCTCACCGTCGGCATGCTGATCGGCTTCCGGCCGGACGGCGGGGTGGTCGGCGTCCTGCTCGGGGTCGCGCTGCTCGTGGTGTTCGCGTTCTCGTTCTCGTGGATCTGGACCATGTTCGGGCTGATGCTGCGCAGCGAGAAGTCCGTCATGGGCGTCAGCATGATGGTGATCTTCCCGCTGACGTTCCTGTCCAACGTGTTCGTCGACCCGAAGACCATGCCGGGTTGGCTGCAGGCCTTCGTGAACAACAGCCCGGTGACGCATCTGGCGACGGCGGTAAGGGAGTTGATGGCCGGGAACTGGCCGGCGGCGGACATCGCGTGGTCGCTGGCGTGGTCGGCGCTGTTCGTGGTGGTCTTCGGCGCGATCACGATGCGGCTCTACAACCGCAAGTGACGGGTGGTGCGGGCGGGGTTCTCCGACCGCACCCGCTCACTTCCCCCGTGGCTCACTTCCCCCGTGGCTCATTTCCCTTGTGGCTCACTTGCCCCGTGGCGTCGTCTGCTGGACCGCCCAGCGGTTGCCGTCCGGGTCGGCGAAGTAGACGAAGGAGCCCCACGGCTGGTCGTCGATCTCGCTGACCTCGACGCCCCGCCGGGTGAGGTCGGCGTGCGCCTCCTCGATGTCCGTGACGACGACCTGCATGTTGTCCAGGGAGCCCGGGGCCATCTCCGTGATGCCCTTGCCGAAGGCGATCGAGCAGGCCGAGCCCGGCGGGGTCATCTGGACGAAGCGGATGTCGTCGCTGACCGGGATGTCGTGGTCGGCGTGGAACCCCACCTGCTCGTAGAAGGCCTTGGCCCGGTCGATGTCGGTGACGGGCACGCCGATCAGTTCCAGCTTGATGTCCATGAGGGCATCATGCGCCCGCCGGGCTCCCCCCGCACGGCAAACGCGGGGGCGGCCCCGGCCTCACTCGCCCCGGACGACGACCACCGGACACGGCGCGTGCTGGGCCATGTTGGCGGAGACGGAGCCCAGGACCGCCGCCCTGAAACCCGCGTGCCCCACGGTCGCCGACGACCAGCGGGGACGCTAATCCAGGCGGAGGTCGGCGAGCTGCCGTTCGAAGGGCACGACCTCGTCCTCGTCCGTCGCGCCCGCGGGGCCCCTGGCCGCGACCAGGTCCGCGAACTCGTGCCCGGCCCGGGCTATGCGGGAGGGCAGTCCGTCGGTGTACTCGTCGCCGCCCGAACCCCAGTCCTCCGAGGCCGCGTAGACGGCCGTCGGGGCGACGAGCGCCCGCAGATAGGCGAAGAGCGGGCGCAGCGCGTGGTCGAGGACCAGGGAGTGCCGGGCGGTGCCGCCGGTCGCGCCGATGAGCACCGGCCTGCCGGTCAGCGCGGCCGGGTCGATCAGGTCGAAGAAGGACTTGAACAGACCGCTGTACGAGGCGGTGAAGACGGGCGTCACCGCGATCAGCCCGTCGGCGCCGGTCACCGCGTCGATCGCCTCCTGGAGCCGGCCGGAGGGGAAGCCCGTCACGAGGTTGTTCGCGATGTCGACGGCGAGGTCGCGCAGCTCGACCACCCGGACCTCGACGACGTACTCCTGCTCCGTCAGGCGCGACCGGGCCGCCGTGGCGAGGCGGTCGGCGAGCAGCCGGGTGGAGGAGGGCGCGCTGAGCCCGGCGGACACGGCGACCAGCTTCAGGGTCTGCATGACGCTCAGGCCTCCTGGTTCTCGGTGGTGGTGCGGGTGACGGCGGGGTGGAGCGGGGCGGTCTCCGGGACACCGGCGGGCCGCAGGTTGGCGAACTCCTTGCGCAGGACCGGCACGACCTCCTCGCCGAGGAGGTCGAGCTGCTCCAGGACGGTCTTCAGGGGCAGGCCGGCGTGGTCGACCAGGAAGAGCTGGCGCTGGTAGTCGCCGACGTAGTCCCGGAAGGACAGGGTGCGCTCGATGACCTCCTGCGGGGAGCCGACGGTCAGCGGGGTCTCGCGGCTGAACTCCTCCAGGGAGGGGCCGTGGCCGTAGACCGGCGCGTTGTCGAAGTACGGGCGGAACTCCCGTACGGCGTCCTGGGAGTTCTTGCGCATGAAGATCTGGCCGCCGAGACCGACGATGGCCTGCTCGGGCGTGCCGTGGCCGTAGTGCGCGTACCGCTGGCGGTAGAGGCGGACCATCTTCTCGGTGTGCTGCTTGGGCCAGAAGATGTGGTTCGCGAAGAAGCCGTCGCCGTAGTACGCGGCCTGCTCGGCGATCTCGGGGGAGCGGATGGAGCCGTGCCAGACGAACGGCGGGACGCCGTCCAGCGGGCGGGGCGTGGAGGTGAAGCCCTGGAGGGCGCTGCGGAACTTCCCCTCCCAGTCGACCACGTCCTCCCTCCACAGCCTGTGGAGGAGCGCGTAGTTCTCGATGGCGAGCGGGATGCCCTGGCGGATGTCCTGACCGAACCACGGGTAGACCGGGCCGGTGTTGCCGCGCCCCATCATCAGGTCCACGCGGCCGTCGGCGAGGTGCTGGAGGGTCGCGTAGTCCTCGGCGATCTTCACCGGGTCGTTGGTGGTGATCAGCGTCGTGGAGGTGGAGAGGGTCAGCTTCTCCGTCCGCGCGGCGATGTGCCCGAGGAGCGTGGTCGGGGAGGAGGGGACGAACGGCGGGTTGTGGTGCTCGCCGGTCGCGAAGACGTCGAGCCCGACCTCCTCCGCCTTGAGCGCGATGGCGACGGTGTTCTTGATCCGCTCGTGCTCGCTCTGGGCGCGGCCGGTCGTGGGGTCGGTCGTCACGTCACCGACGGTGAAGATCCCGAACTGCATCGTGCTCACCTCTCGCCTTCTCGCCGGGGGCGGCTGCCCCTCCTGCTGTTGGTTGAATCGTAAACTATCTTCGCCAACGGCGCGACCCCCTCTCCTATTCCACGGCCGTGCGGAAGGGGCCGGAAGGCGCTCCCGTAGAGTTCGGCGACGTGAGCTCCGTTCCCCCTGCCCCTCCCCTCGCACGGCCCGCACGCGGTGCGATATCGGTCGTCGGGATCGGCGCGGACGGCTGGGACGGCCTGCCCGCCCGCTCCCGTCGCGTCCTGCGCGCCGCCGACGTCCTGATCGGCGGCCCCCGCCAGCTCGACCTGCTGCCCGCCGCCGACTGCCCCGGTGAACGCGTCGCCTGGCCCTCGCCGCTGCGGCCCGCCGTCCCCGGCCTCCTCGCCGCCCACGAGGGCCGCGCCGTCGCCGTCCTCGCCAGCGGCGACCCGACGTTCTACGGGATCGGGCGCACGCTCGCCGAGACCGTGGGCGCGGAGCGCCTGCACGTCCTGCCGCACCCCTCCTCCGTCTCGTACGCCTGCGCCCGCCTGGGCTGGGCCCTGGAGGCCGTGGAGACGGTCTCGCTGGTGGGCCGGCCGCTCGCCTCGCTCACCGCCCGGCTACACGACGGGCGACGCCTGCTCGTCCTGAGCGCCGACGGCTCGACGCCGGCCGAGGTCGCCGGCCTGCTGCGGGCCAAGGGCTTCGCTGGGAGCCGGATGCGGGTCCTGGAGCAGCTCGGCTCGGACCGCGAGCGGATCGTGGACGGCTCGGCGGAGGCCTGGCCGACCGGGCCCGCCGACCCCCTGAACGTGATCGCCCTCGACCTCGTCCGCTCCCCCGACGCGCTGCGGCTCGGCGCCGTACCCGGCCTTCCGGACGAGGTGTACGCGCACGACGGCCAGCTCACCAAGCGGTACGTCCGCGCCGCGACGCTCGCCGCACTCGCGCCCGCGCCGGGCGAACTGCTCTGGGACATCGGCGGCGGCTCGGGCTCGATCGGCATCGAGTGGATGCGCACCGACCGCTCCTGCCGGGCCGTCGCCGTCGAGAAGGACCCCGAGCGGGCCGGGCGCATCGCGCGGAACGCCGACGCCCTCGGCGTCCCCGCGCTCCGGGTCGTCACCGCCGCCGCGCCCGCCGGCCTCGCCGGCCTCCCGACCCCCGACGCGGTCTTCATCGGCGGCGGGCTGACCGCCCCCGGCCTGCTCGACGCCTGCTGGGACGCGCTGCCGGCGGGCGGCCGTCTGGTCGCCAACACCGTGACCCTGGAGTCCGAGGCACTGCTCGCGCGCCGGTACGGCGAGCACGGCGGGGAGCTCGTGCGGCTCGCCGTCGCCCAGGCCGTCCCGGTGGGCGGCTTCACCGGCTGGCGGCAGGCGATGCCGGTGACCCAGTGGTCCGTAACGAAAGCGGGAGTTGGAGCATGACCGTCTACTTCATCGGCGCGGGCCCCGGCGCGGCCGACCTGATCACCCTGCGGGGTGCCCGCACCCTGGCCGCCTGCGGGGTCTGCCTGTACGCGGGCTCCCTGGTGCCGCGCGAGTTGCTCGCCGAGTGCCCGCCCGACGCGCGCCTGGTGGACACGGCCGACCTGGACCTGGACCGGATCGTCGCCGAGATCGTCCGCGCCCACGAGGCCGGGCAGGACGTGGCGCGGCTGCACTCCGGAGACCCGGCCGTCTTCAGCGCCGTCGCGGAGCAGATGCGCCGGCTCGACGCGCTGGACATCCCGTACGAGGTGGTGCCGGGCGTCCCGGCGTTCGCGGCGGCGGCCGCCGCGCTGAAGCGCGAGCTGACCGTGCCGACGGTCGGCCAGACCGTGATCCTCACCCGCGTCGCCCAGCAGGCCACCCCGATGCCGGAGGGCGAGGACCTGGCGACCCTGGGCCGCAGCGGCGCGCTGATCGTCCTGCACCTGGCGGCCCGGTACGTCGACCGGGTCGTCGCCGAGCTGGAGCCGCACTACGGCGCGGACTGCCCGGCGGCCGTGGTGGCGATGGCCAGCCGCCCGGACGAGGTCGTGCTGCGGGGCACCCTGGCGGACATCGCGGAGCAGACGAAGGCGGCGGGCATCACGAAGACGGCGGTGATCCTGGTCGGCCGGACCCTGGCGGCCTCACAGTTCCGCGACAGCCACCTGTACGACCCGGCGCGCGACCGCCACGTCTGCTGAGCGGGGGCGGGTTGCCGGCGTCGTCTGCTGAGCGGGGGCGGGTTGCGGCGTCGTCTGCTGAGCGGGACGGGACGCCGACCTCGGGGCACGGGCGGAGGCCGGGCCCCTCGGGACCCGGCCTCCGCCACTCGTCACGGTCAGGCGTTGGGACGCTTGCCGTGGTTCGCCTTCTTCTTCTTGCGGGCCCGCTTCTTGTTGCCGCGCTTGGCCATGGGACTCCCTCTCGACGGGGGTACTGACCCGACCCAGGCTAGGTTCGCGGGGTGCGGTCCGCACCCGGTACGGGGAAACGCCGGGGGTGGTGTTCCGGGCGCGGGGTTTACCGACGCGCCTGCGACGACCGTCCGACGACCGCCCCCGCCCGGTCGATGCAGACCACGTCGACGGTGACCGGGGCGCCGCGCAGTACCGTCAGGGCCTCGTCGCGGGCGCGGGCGGCGACCAGGTCGCCGAGCGGGACGCCGGCCGCCTCGCAGAGGCGGAGGGCGGCCAGGCCCGTGTTCGCCTCCGCGATCTCCACGGCCAGCGCCTCGGACGCGCCGCCCGTGCGGGCCAGCTCCGCGAGGAAGACCTTGTCGACCTGGGAGCGGGCCGAGTGGAGGTCCAAATGGCCCGCCGCGAGCTTGGACAGCTTGGCGAAGCCGCCGCAGACCGTGAGCCGGTCGACCGGGTGGCGGCGGACGTACTTGAGGACGGCGCCCGCGAAGTCGCCCATGTCGAGCAGGGCGATCTCGGGGAGGTCGTAGAGCGTCGTCACCGTCCGCTCCGAGGTGGAGCCGGTGCAGCCCGCGACGTGGCGGAGCCCGGCCGCGCGGGCCACGTCCACGCCCCGGCGGATCGAGTCGATCCACGCCGAGCAGGAGTACGGCACGACGACACCGGTCGTCCCCAGGATCGACAGGCCGCCCAGGATCCCGATGCGCGGGTTCCAGGTGGAGCGGGCGATCTCCTCGCCGTGGTCGACGGAGACCGTGATCTCCACGTCGCCGCTGCCGCCGTGCGCCGCCGCGACCTCCGCCACGTGCTCGCGCATCATCCGGCGCGGGACCGGGTTGATCGCCGGCTCGCCGACCTCCAGGGGCAGGCCGGGCAGCGTGACCGTACCGACGCCGGGACCGGCGCGGAAGACGACGCCGGAGCCGGCCGGGAGGATCCGTACCGTCGAGCGGATCAGCGCGCCGTGCGTGACGTCCGGGTCGTCGCCGGCGTCCTTGACGACGGCCGCCATCGCCGCGTCACCGGTCAGCCTCTCGGCCGCGAGCGCGAACGCGGGCCGGGCCCCCTTCGGCAGCGTGATCGACACGGGGTCCGGGAAGTCGCCGGTGAGCAGCGCGGTGTACGCGGCCGTGGTCGCCGCCGTCGCGCACGCACCGGTCGTCCAGCCGGGCCGCAGACCGGTGTGCTTGAGTTGGGCCTCGCGCCCGCCGCCCGCACTCATGAAGGGACTCCCATGGCTCCCGTGCACGTACTCATTCTCGGCGGGACCACGGAGGCCCGCGCGCTCGCCGAGATTCTCCACGGCTCCGTACGGGTCACCAGCTCGCTCGCCGGGCGGGTCGCCGCGCCCCGGCTGCCCGCCGGGGAGGTCCGGATCGGCGGGTTCGGCGGTGTCGAGGGGCTCGTGGAGTGGGTGCGCGCGCACTGCGTGGACGCGGTCATCGACGCCACCCACCCCTTCGCGGAGACGATCAGCTTCAACGCGGCCCGGGCGGCCGCCACCGCCCATGTTCCCCTGTTGGCGCTGCGCCGCCCCGGCTGGGTACCGGCGCCCGGCGACGACTGGCACCCGGTCGGCTCCCTGGCGGAGGCGGCGACCGCCCTGACCGGGCTCGGACGGGGGCACCGTGCCGGCGGAGGTCCTGGGGGGAGGGTGTTCCTGACGACCGGGCGGATGGGGCTCGCGGCCTTCGCGGACTGCCCGCAGTGGTTCCTCGTACGGTCCGTGGACGCGCCCGAGCCCCCGATGCCCGCCCGCACCGAAGTCCTCCTGGACCGGGGCCCGTTCACCCTGGCCGGAGAGCGGGAGCTGCTCGCGCGCCACCGCATCGACGTCCTCGTCACCAAGGACAGCGGCGGCGCCGCGACCGCCCCGAAACTCACGGCGGCCCGGGAGGCGGGCATCCCGGTCGTCGTGATCCGCCGCCCACCCGTCCCGGCCGGCGCCCCGGTCGCGACGACGGTCGAGGAGGCGGCGGCGTGGGTGGTGTCCGCCTGTCCCGACGGGGGAGCCGCACGGGTCGGTGGCAGCGGCCGACGCCCCGACGACGGATCCGGGGAAGCCTTCGCATAGGTCGATCGCGGACCTCGCGACCCGCGTGGGTCGGGTCCGACACGCACGAACATCTCGCGTCAGAATAAGGCCGCTGTCCAGGCCTGCCTCGGCACCTGGCGCGGCCGGGTCACCCGGCGAGGCTGTCGCGTGCGTACTCGCGAAGCTCTGCGATCGGGCGCTCGGATCTCCCGTCCAGGCGGCTGATGAATGCCGAGACGAGGTCGACGCAGCGGGCCGCTCCTGAACCGAGGGCGGTGTCGAGGGCGGCGCGGGCATCGGCGGCAGCAGCCGGGGCGTCGCACCTGCGGAGTGCGCCTTCGGCCCGGTACGTCAGGAAGACTGCCTTGGTGCGAGCGCGGCGTGGATCGAGCTCGCCCAGTCCGGCATCGATCGCGGCGCCGGCGAGCGCCGGATCACCGAGGTCCAGCCAGCACCGCCCCGCGTCGGCGTTGACGTCCGCCACCGACATCCAGGAGACCACGGAGGGTGTCGACTGTAGGCGCACCCGCTCCAGTTCGGCCTCCGCCGAGGCCAGCGCGCGCTGGGCGCTGGAACGGTCCTGGAGCACCGCGCAGGCGCGGGCGCGGCGCACATCAAGCAGGGACAGGGCGGCCGGTGCACGGGTCCGGGAGCGGGCGTGTTCCAGGATGCGGACCGCATCGGCGGGCCGGGAGAGCCAGGTGGCCTGATAGGCGAGGTCGGACAGCGCGACCGCGGCCAGATCCCGGTCACCGGCCTGGTGGGCGGCGTGGACAGCGGCCTGCCAGTGCCGTTGGGCATCGGCGTGCCGGTCGGCGTCGAAACGCAGCCAGCCCGCCACGTGCGCGAGGTCCGCGGCCACCGCGTGCAGACGCCGCCCCGCTTCCGGGGCATAACGGTCCTGGGCGATGAGATCGACCGTCGTGTGCAGGTGGGCGTCGATGAGGGAGCCGACGTGCGAGTGCGGCCCGGAGGACATCGCTCGCAGCTCGGCAGAGCGCCGCTCGAGCCATTCCAGCAGTTCGGTGTCGACGCCCTGTTTCCCGCCGAGCGCCTGGCCGAGGTGGCGCGGCTCAATACGGGCCCAGTCGGCGGCGAGATCGATGAGGCTGCTGCTGCTCATTACCAGAAAGGATCGTCGGTCCATACGGGTGACCTGCACCTCTCTCAGCGCGGCCCGACTTCCCGACGGGCTCAACACGGCGGGTTGTTCGAAGGCGGGCAACCAGTCAGGCCACCTGAGCCGCTCGGTCACGCCGTCGGGAACGTCGAGAAGGCATGCCAGCAGGGACTGGCTCTCCTCGTTGGGTGTGGTGCCGTTCTCCCAGCGCCAGACGCGGTTGCGATCGATGCCGCTGCGCAGGCCGCGCGCTTGGGCCTGGGCGCGCAGGAGACGGGCGAGGTCGGCCATGGACCAGTGACGCTGTCGGCGCAGATGCGCCAGCGGATGCCGGTCCAGCTCCATGCCGCCCCCCGGTGTCGGTGCCCATGCCTTCCCTTCCACCATGCCTCAACCGGTCGCTCTGCGTGCCCAGTTCGCCTGGGTCGGGCACACACCGGACACACAGCCGTCCCCTGGGACGCCTGCGCCGCCGGTGCTCTCCTGGGCAGTGCCATGCCGTGCAACTCCTGCACGGAGCTGTCGAGAAGGGCTGTCCTGCGTGAACACTATGAATCGCTTCGCTGATCTGTCCGGTGCCACCGTGACGGTGACTGGCGGGTTCGGGCTCGTCGGCAGCCGCATCGTGCACAAGCTCCGAGCCGTCGGGGCACATCCGCTCGCCGTGGGCCGGCTGGACGCCTACGGATCCTCCACCTGCTCGTCCGTGTTCAACGTCTCTCCCAGAGACCGAGATGTGATCGCGGGTGACATCACCGACGCCGCGCTGATGGACGACGTGATCTCGCACAGCGATTTCGTCATTCACGCCGCGGCCCTGGCCGATGTCGCCGAATGCACCCGCAACCCGGCATCGGCGCTTCGGGCCAACATCGACGGCACCCAGACCGTTCTGGATGCCGCGGTCCGGCACTCCAGCACCCTGAAGCGGCTTGTCTTCGTCTCCTCGGCCAGCGTCTACGGCCTTGGCACAGCTGCCGGGGGCGCCAGGGGCCGGTTCAGTGAGAGCGACCCGTCGAACCCCGGGTCGGTCTACGCCAACACCAAGGTGTGGGGTGAGCACCAGACCGCTCTGACCCTGGGCCGCGACATCGACTCGTACGCGATCGTGCGGTACTTCTCCGTCTATGGCGAGCCTCAGGTGGTCAAGGAGAACAGCCACAGCTGGGCGGTGGCGTGGTTCGCCATGCGGGCCGCGCTCGGTCTGCCGCTGCACCTCAACGGTGGTGGCCGTCAGATCCGCGACTTCATCCACGTCGACGATGTCGCGGATGCGACGCTACTGGCCGCCGTCACCGCGCACGCGCACCGCGCCACGGTCAACGTCGGCACCGGCCGAGCCACGTCCGTCCGCCAGGTCGCCGACCTGGTGCGCCGCCACTACCCCGGCGCCAGGATCACCGAAACACCACGGCCGCAGGGCGATCCGCTCGGCGGATGCGCCGACACGAGGATGATGCGGCAGCTGTTGGAATGGGAGCCGCAAGTGCGCGTCGAGGACGGCGTTCGGCGGTATACGGCCTGGCTGAGGAAGACCCCCGAGGCCATCCCGGCGTGGCTGTACGCCCAGGCCGGGGAGACAGCCGCGTGAGGCGTTCAGATCACCGGCGGGCGGCCCAGGCGGGCGAGGGTGAACACAGAGCGCCAGCGCATCGGACGACGGGGCCCACACGGCGTGCGCCAACCCTCGACGAACCCGCCGAACCATGCCCTGAGACCGGAGGGGCTGCGGGTGCGGACCACCGTGAGCGCCACCCACACCCCCAGATAGACCGGGACCAGTGCCATCGGCAGGTGCCGACGCGCCAGGTAGACCCGGTTGCGGGCGTTGACCTGATAGAAGAACGCGTGCCGGGCCGGGGATGTCGCAGGGTGTTGCAGCAACAACTGCGGCTCGTAGCGCACGTGCCAGTCGGCGTCGATCGCCCGCCATGCCATGTCGGTCTCCTCGTGCGCGAAGAAGAACGCCTCCGGCCAGTCGCCGATCTGAGCCAGCATCCTCGTGGACAGTACGTGCGCGCCCCCGAGGAACCCGGTCACCAGACCGCCGCGCATCGGGTCACCGGCCCGCAGCCTGGGCACGTGACGGCGCTGGGTCAGTCCGGTCTCGTCCGCGATGCGAAAGCCGACGACACCCAGCCTGTCGTCCGCCTCGAAGAGTGCCGCGATCGTGGCGAAGACGTCGTCGGCGACGAGGAGACCGTCGTCGTCCAGGTCCAGCACAAGGTCCATGTCCCGTAGGTGCTCCAAAGCCGCGTTGCGGCCGCCTGTCACCCCCAGGTTCTGCGCCAGCTGCACGGTCTGAACCCACGACGGCAGCTCCGGCAGTGCGCACCCGTTGGCGACCACGACGGTCCGCGCGGCCGGGGCCGTCTGCCGCTCGACGGACGCCAGCAGATCCGCCAGCTCCGTGGGCCGTGTGCCCATCGTCAGGATCGCCACGCCCAGCTTCACGCCCGCCCGCACCCCTCTGTCGTGTGTTGAAGGAAGCCATGCCCGAACTCACCCCGCAGCCACGTGCCAGCCTTCGAGAACTCGCCCAGGAGCGCCGACTGCCCGCCCACCAGCCGATGGACCACGTGACGCTGAGGTGGATCGAGAGCAACCGGCCGGCGAACTTCGACGCCGCGCCCAGCTTCCCACGGCCTGGTCAGATGCTCGTACCACCGGCATCCTGGTTCGCCCTTCCATCCCTGGCCGACACCAACCACGGCGTACGTCACAACGCCCGAGTCAGCCTGATCGCCGTGTTGCTCGCCGAGGAGTACGGCCTTGAAGGCGAGGACGTCGCGGCCGTGTGTGCCGCCGGGGCCGTCCACGACTGCCGGCGCCGCGATGACCGGGAGGACCCCGGACACGGGTGGCGCGCCGCTACCTGGTTCCTGCGTAACTCCGACGCCATCACCGGCGCACTCGACCGCCAGGTGTCGATGGCCGCGCTGTACCGGGCGGCGACGGCGATCGCTCTGCACGACGTGCCGTACGAGAGGTTCACCGGCCCGCAGCGGCGCGCCTACCGGGCTGCTCCGCACCTGGTGGACGTGCTCAAGGCAGCCGACTGCCTGGATCGCTACCGCCTGCCGCTCAGGCGGTGGTGGCCGGAGGTCTCCCGCCTGCGCCTCGCGCTGCCCGACTGGCTCCCAGCTGCCGCGTTCGCCCTCGTCGTGCGCAGCGAGCGGGCCCACCTCGAAGGCGCCACCCAAACCCTTGCACTCGTCACCGCCCGTCAGATGCTTACCCGCAGCCAGTAGAGGACCTGCCGTGGACACCGAACTCGACGACGCCCATACCGACTACACCAGAGCCACTACCCGACCGGTGCCCGTCTCTCTTGCCGAGAGCGAAGCCGACTGGCGCCACCGCCTGCGGTACGACACCCCCCAGGGCCGGCTGCTGACGGACAACGCCATGACGCAGACGCTGGTCGGCGGCGGAACCATCCATCTGATGCACACCACGACAGCACTGGACGCCATCCGGGCCAGCGGCCAGCTCTACGCCTCCTCCGGCTGTCTCCTGGCAGCCCTGTACTGCGTGCCGCTCACTCCCGAGGCCACCGGCCTGCGCCCGCACAACCTCGGTGCCTACTTGCTGGAGACCAAGCCGCACACTCGCAGCCTGGTCATCGAGCTCATCCCCGCCGCTCCGGTCCCGGCCATGGGTATCGACTATCTGCGCCTGGGCCGCATCCACCTGCGGACCTACCTGCACCACCGCAGTTTCCTCACCCATGCCGAGGACGCACGGTTGAGGCACACCGTGCTCCAGCAGATCCGAACGGTCGCACCGTTCCTGGACATTGCCTTGGCCAACGCCACGGGCATGCGGACGCCACCGGACGAGTTCGTCGATCGGCTCGCCGTCGCTGTGCGGGGGATGCCGTTCCTGGGCTACCTGTACTTCGAAGTCCTCTCGGAGTACCTGATGCTTCACTCCACAACGCTGGAGACCAGGACGTATGCCGAGACCGGCGAGATGAACAACCGCCTCTGCAAGAAGCTGGCGTTCTCGGCCGTCACCGGCATGGACAAGCTGTTCGACCTCTCCCGATTCCACCCCGGGCACGCCCGTCTGTGCGAGATCATCGCCGGCATCGACCCCAGATTGGCGCCCGGCGCAGCGATCTATGTGCGGGACCGTTTGGCGCACCTGTTCGCCGCCCTCGCTCTCGACCCTCGTCAGGACGCGATCGCCTTCAGCTTCCGCGGAGCGGACTTCGACGAGCTCACTGAGACCGCGCCGTCTCTCCTGGGCCAGGCGATCTTCCGTGAGATGCGGCTCCTCGACCGCTACCCCCATCTCTATCTCGCCTTCGAGCAGGCAAAGGCTCTGCGGACGTGGAGTTATTGGAACGAGAGGGGGATCGCGACGCCGTTCAACGGGTTCCTCCCCAAGGGCGAGATCGGGATCAATCCTGCCTATCCGGCAGCTGACTGCACGGTCTGGGTGGCGGAGTCCTGTGAGCGAGGCCTGCTGCACCCGGTCGAGCAGCTCGATGTCGCCTGCGTTCCTCGCCTGGCCGACCTCGGCATGACTGCCATGCGTAGGGACAACACCGGTAAAGCCGCCGGACATCCGACCGCCGTGCCCTTCACCGCCGGCCTGTAGTCAGCGGCGCCAACGGCATCTGCTCGCCGACCCTCGCCGCCGGTGTCCCCGGGCTGCCAGCCCACGACTACACCCCCGCGACCGTCAGACCGGTCGCTGCAAAGGAGCGTCAACACAATGGACCCCATCCATCGCGTCTGTGCACTACTGCGCGCACGAGCAAGGAGAGAAGGCCTGATGTCAGCGACAGCGGCGCCGGGCTCTGCGGCTCGCTCTGCAGGGAATCCCAGTACGGCCGCATCTGATTCCCGCGTGGTGGTCGCGTGATGGATCAGGACAAGCCGGTGATGGTGGTACGCCGCTGGCGGCAGACTGCCGGCTCTGTAGGGCGGGCACGCGCCGAGTTGCGTACAGCGTTGGCGAATTGGGGCATGGAAGGCATCGAGGATGACGCATTGCTGGTCCTCTCCGAGCTGCTGACCAACGCGGTACGGCACGGGCGCGTGCCGGGCCGAGAGGTCGAGACCCGGTACATTCCCTCGCCCGACGGCCTTCGGATCGAGGTGCACGATGCTTCGGGGGCACGCCCCTCGATGGCGCTGCACGGTGAGGATGCCACGAGGGGTCGGGGGCTTCCCGTGGTCGACGTCTTGGCGGCGCGGTGGGGCGTGACTCCCAGGATCGGCGCAGGCAAGCTCGTGTGGGCCGAGCTGGCAGCCGAGGCTCCGCAGGGCGACGCGAGGGAGTTCGCGGACTACCCGCGATGAGCATCGACGGACCCATGGCCGCCCCGGTCGTCTCCGCGTACGAGTGAGACGACCGGGGGTTCGGATCGGCGGTTTCGCAAGGGGCGAGGGGTGGGGCCTCTCACACCTCCGGGTAGCGGCGCGGTGTCCAGGTGAGCGTGCGGCCGTCCGGGCGTTCCACCGCGCGGGTCTGCGACGAGCCGATCAGCAGCAGCGTGCGCATGTCGACCTCGCTCGGTTCCAGGGTCTTCAGCGTCACCACCCGGACCGACTGCTCCGGGCCGCCGACGTCCCGCGCCACGACCACCGGGGTCTCGGGCGAGCGGAGTTCGAGCAGCAGGTCGCGGGCGGCCGCCACCTGGTGCGTGCGGGACTTCGAGCCCGGGTTGTAGAGGGCCAGGACCAGGTCCGCCTCCGTCGCCGCGCGCAGCCGGGCCGCGATGACCTCCCAGGGCTTCAGGCGGTCGGAGAGGGAGATCGTGGCGTAGTCGTGGCCGAGGGGGGCGCCCGCCGCGGCCGCCGCCGCGTTCGCGGCCGTCACGCCCGGCAGGACCCGTACGGGCACGTCCGCGTACCGCTCCTCCGACGCCACCTCCAGGACCGCCGTCGCCATCGCGAAGACGCCCGGGTCGCCACCCGACACGACCGCGACCCGGCGCCCGCGCCGCGCGAGGTCGAGGGCGAACTCGGCGCGCTCGGACTCGACCTTGTTGTCCGAGCCGTGCCGCCGCTGGTCGGGGCGGAGGGCCGGCACCCGGTCGAGGTACGTGGTGTAGCCGACGAGGTCGTCGGCGTTGACGAGCGCGCCGCGCGACTCCGGCGTCAGCCAGGGCGCCCCCGCCGGGCCGGTGCCGACGACGACGACCTCGCCCCGCTCGCGGGACTCCGGCGCCACGGCGTCGACCCGGGAGGGCAGCACGGCCACCGAGAAGTACGGGACCGTCTCCGGGTCCACGTCCGCCAGGAGCTCCGTCCGCTCGCCCGCCATGAACGCCCGCTCCACGTACCGCGCGTCCTCCAGGCGGCCCGCGCGCTCCAGGGCGCGGCGCACGGTCGGGAACGTACGGCCCAGCTTCATCACGACCGCCGAGTCCGTGCCCGCCAGCCGGGCCGTCAGCTCGTCCTCCGGCAGCGTGCCCGGGACGATCGTCAGAACCTCCTCCGCCTCGCACAGCGGCTCCCCGAGCCGGGCGGCCGCCGCGCTGACCGAGGTGACACCGGGGATGACGGTGGTGTCGTACCGGTGCGCGAGCCGCTTGTGCATGTGCTGGTACGAGCCGTAGAAGAGCGGGTCGCCCTCGGCGAGCACGGCGACGGTGCGGCCGGCGTCCAGGTGGGCGGCGAGGCGGGCGGCCGCCTCCTCGTAGAAGTCGTCGAGCGCGCCCCGGTAGCCGCCGGGGTGGTCCGTGGTCTCCACCGTGAGCGGGTACATCAGCCGCTCCTCGATGTGGTCGGCGCGCAGGTGCTCGGCCGCGATCGAGCGGGCGATGGAACGGCCGTGGCGTGCCGAGTGGTACGCGATCACGTCGGCGGCGGCGATGGCCTTCACGGCCGCGAGCGTCAGCAGCTCCGGGTCGCCGGGCCCGAGGCCGACGCCGTACAGCTTGCCGGTCGGGTGCGCGCTCATGCCTGGATCTCCGCTTCGTGGGCGAGGGCGTTGATCGCGGCGGCGGTCATGGCGCTGCCGCCGCGCCGGCCGCGGACGACGAGGTAGTCGAGGCCGAGCTGCTGGGCGGCCAGGGCGTCCTTGGACTCGGCGGCGCCGATGAAGCCGACCGGTATGCCGACGACGGCCGCCGGGCGCGGCGCCCCCTTGGCGATCATCTCCAGGAGGTGGAAGAGCGCGGTCGGCGCGTTGCCGATGGCGACGACGGAGCCTTCGAGGCGGTCGCGCCAGAGTTCGAGGGCGGCGGCGCTGCGGGTGGTGCCGAGCTCGGCGGCGAGCGCGGGCACGGCGGGGTCGGAGAGCGTGCAGACCACGTCGTTGTCGGCGGGCAGCCGCTTGCGGGTGACACCGCTGGCGACCATCTGCGCGTCGCACAGGATCGGCGCGCCGGCGCGCAGGGCCGCGCGGGCGCGGGAGACGACCTGCGGGGAGTGGGCGAGGTCGCGGACGAGGTCGGTCATGCCGCAGGCGTGGATCATGCGGACCGCGACCGTGGCGACGTCGGCGGGCAGGGCGGCGAGATCCGCCTCGGCGCGGATCGTGGCAAAGGACTGGCGGTAGATCTCCGCGCCGTCCTTCTCGTAGTCGAACATCCTGGTGCTCTCGCTCATCTCGTGGTTGCTGAGGGGGTGCGGGCCGCCGCGACGGCGTCGGGGAGGTCGGTACGGGGGGTGGGCCGCCCGTCGACGAGGTAGGTGCCCTCGCCGGTGGCGACGACGTCGACCCAGGTCTCGGCCTGCGGGTGGCCGCACCGGCGCTCGCAGCCGGAGAAGTGGACGGGGAGGGCGACGGGGAGACCGCCGGGGGCGTCGGCGTGGCCCGGGGTGGCGTCGGTGTGGCCCGGGGTGGCGTCGTGCTCCGGGGCGCCGCCGTGGCCCGGGGTGGCGTCGGCGCGGACGTCGGCGAGGGACTTCGCGCAGCCGGGACGGCCGGTGCAGGCGCCGACGCCCGCCCAGGGGGAGCGGGGGTCGGTGATCAGGCCGTACGTGTCGAGGACGGCGAGCCGCTCCCGTGCGGCCGCCCGGTCGGCGAAGCCGGTGACGACGACCCCACGCCAGGGGGTGAGCCGCAGCTCCCCGTGGGACGCCGCCGCGTTCGCCGGGTTGTCCACTCTCTTCGCGCTGTCCGCTTTCTCCGTGCCGTCCGCGTTCTCCCCGCCCGCCGCGCTCTCCGCCAGCGCGCGCAGGTGTGCGGCCGTGAGGCGGCCGAGGGGGGTCAGGACGTGGAGGGCGTGCTCGCCGAGCAGGCCGGGGGCCGGCGGGGGTGCCGCGGTCCGCGGAGGCGTGGGTGCCGGTACGGGCTCCGCCGGTACGCCGGCCGCCGCGAGCGCCTCGGCCAGGCCCGGTACGTGTTCCCCGGGCAGCTCCCGGACCCGCCAGGCGCCGTTTCCCGCGGCGTGGGCGGCGTCGAGGAAGGCACCGGCCGCGGCGAGCGCGGCCCGGGGCGCGTCCACCGGGGCGACCGCGAAGACCTGGTCGCCCACCCGGAGCCGTACGGACGTCTCTCCTGCGACCAACGTCACATCGCCGCCGAGCCCGGCGACGTCCCCGCGCCCGTCGTCCAGGACGAAGAGGAACCGACCGGACAGGGCCGCCGTCCACTCCCGCCCACAGAGCAGCGCGTCCAGTTCCCGGGCCCACAACTGCACGTCACCGCAGCCGAGTCCGTCCAGCCCGGCCGTCGGTGAGGCCACCACGTTCCGGATCCGCTCATGGGTCGCGGAGGGCAGCAGCCCGGCGTCCGCGAGCACCTCCGCCAGCTCCGCCCCGCACCCCTCGCCGAGGCCGCGCAGCTCCACGTTCCCGCGTGAGGTGACGCTGATCCGGCCGTCCCCCAGGCCCTCCGCGACGGAGGCCAGGACCTGTGCCTGACGTACCGTCAACAACCCTGCGGGCAGCCGCAGTCGAGCCAGGCGGCCGTCGTCCGCGGAGTGCAGCCGAAGCGCCCCGGGGCAGGCGTCGCCACGGTCCCGTACGGGCGGTTCGCCCGGCAGGGGTGAGGTGGGTGGGGTGGGCGGCATGGCGGCGAGCATACCGACGTCACCAGCGGTCCCCGCCAGGCCCGGAGGACGCACGATCTACTATTCGGATCGGCATGGGGTCCCAGGACCCCGGGGAGGAAGCCCGGTGAGATTCCGGCGCGGTCCCGCCACTGTGAGCCAGGTCCCGCGAGGGGCCGGGTGAGTCAGGAACTCCTGCCGTCCACACGACCACCCGGGGCGCGGACAACCCCGAGGAAGGCCTGCGCACGCATGCGAATTCTGTTGCTGTCGCACTCCGACACCGACCTGCTCAGCGCCCGCGCGGCCGGGGGTCCGGTCGACTACCGGTTCGCCAACCCCTCCCGCCTCGCCCTGGACGACCTGCCGGGGCTGCTCGACGGCGCCGACCTCGTCCTCGTCCGCCTCCTCGGCGGGCTGCGGGCCTGGGAGGACGGGCTCGACGCGCTGCGCGCCACCGGGAAGCCGCTCGTCGTGCTCTCCGGCGAGCAGGCGCCCGACGCCCAGCTCATGGAGACCTCCACCGTCCCCGTCGGCGTCGCCACCGAGGCCCACGCCTACCTGGCGCACGGCGGCCCGGCCAACCTGGAGCAGCTGGCCCGGTTCCTCTCCGACACCGTGCTGCTCACCGGCCACGGCTTCGAGGCCCCGGCCGCCGCGCCCACCTGGGGTCCCCTGGAGCGCACCGCGCGCACGGAGACCGGTCCGACGGTGGCCGTGCTCTACTACCGCGCCCACCACATGAGCGGGAACACCGCCTTCGTCGACTCCCTCTGCGAGGCGATCGAGGACGCCGGCGCCCGCGCCCTGCCGCTGTACGTCGCCTCCCTGCGGGCCCCCGAGCCCGAGCTGATCGAGACGCTCAAGGGCGCCGACTCCGTCGTCACCACCGTCCTCGCGGCCGGCGGCACCACGCCCGCCGACGCCCAGGCCGGCGGGGACGAGGAGGCCTGGGACGCGGGCGCGCTCGCCGCCCTCGACGTACCTATCCTGCAGGCACTCTGCCTCACCGGCTCCCGGGCGGCCTGGGAGGAGAACGACGAGGGGCTCTCCCCGCTGGACGCCGCCAGCCAGGTCGCCGTCCCCGAGTTCGACGGCCGGCTGATCACCGTCCCGTTCTCCTTCAAGGAGATCGACGAGGACGGCCTCCCGGCGTACGTCGCCGACACCGAGCGCGCCGCCCGGGTCGCCGGGATCGCCGTGCGTCACGCCCGGCTGCGGCACATCCCGAACGCCGAGAAGAAGCTCGCGCTCGTCCTCTCCGCGTACCCGACGAAGCACTCCCGGATCGGCAACGCGGTCGGCCTGGACACCCCCGCCTCCGCCGTCGCCCTGCTCAGGCGGCTGATCGTCGAGGGGTACGACTTCGGGCCCGAGGACGAGATCCCCGGCCTGGTCTCCGGCGACGGCGACGAGCTGATCTACGCCCTGATCGAGGCCGGCGGCCACGACCAGGACTGGCTGACCGAGGAGCAGCTCGCCCGCAATCCGGTCCGCATCCCGGCGGCCGACTACAAGCGCTGGTACGCGACCCTGCCGCAGGAGCTGCGCGAGGGCGTCGAGCGGCACTGGGGCCCGCCGCCCGGCGAGATGTTCCTCGACCGCTCCCGCAATCCGGAGGGCGACATCGTCCTCGCGGCCCTGCGGCGCGGGAACCTGCTGATCCTCATCCAGCCGCCGCGCGGCTTCGGCGAGAACCCGATCGCGATCTACCACGACCCCGATCTCCCGCCGTCCCACCACTACTTGGCCGCCTACCGTTGGATCGCGGCGCGCGCCGAGGACGGCGGCTTCGGCGCGGACGCGATGGTCCACCTGGGCAAGCACGGCAACCTGGAGTGGCTGCCGGGCAAGAACGCGGGCCTGTCGGCCGCGTGCGGCCCGGACGCGGCGCTCGGCGACCTGCCGCTGGTCTACCCGTTCCTCGTCAACGACCCGGGCGAGGGCACGCAGGCCAAGCGGCGCGTGCACGCGACCCTCGTCGACCACCTGGTGCCGCCGATGGCCCGCGCCGACTCCTACGGCGACATCGCGCGCCTGGAGCAACTGCTCGACGAGTACGCGCAGATCTCGTCCATGGACCCCGCCAAGCTGCCCGCGATCCGGGCGCAGATCTGGACCCTGATCCAGGCGGCGAAGCTCGACCACGACCTGGGGATGGCGGACCGCCCCGAGGACGACGGCTTCGACGACTTCCTGCTGCACGTCGACGGCTGGCTCTGCGAGGTCAAGGACGCGCAGATCAGGGACGGTCTGCACGTGCTCGGCGGGGCGCCGCAGGGCGAGGCGCGGGTCAACCTGGTCCTGTCGATCCTGCGCGCCCGGCAGATCTGGGGCGGTACGCAGGCCCTGCCGGGGCTGCGCGAGGCGCTGGGCCTGGACGAGTCGGCCGCGACCCGGACGACCGCCGACGAGGCGGAGGCCACGGCGCGCGAGCTGGTGGAGGCGATGGAGGCGGCCGGCTGGTCCGTGGACGCGGTCCCGGCGGTCGCCGCCGCGTACGGCCCGGACGTCCGGGCCGTCCTGCGGTTCGCCTGCGAACAGGTCGTCCCGCGCCTCGCCGCCACCACCGACGAACTCACCCACGCCGTCCACGCGTTGAACGGCGGCTTCGTCCCGGCGGGCCCGTCCGGATCGCCCCTTCGTGGCCTGGTCAACGTGCTGCCGACGGGCCGGAACTTCTACTCCGTCGACCCCAAGGCCGTCCCCTCCCGCCTCGCGTGGGAGACCGGGCAGGCGCTCGCCGACTCGCTCCTGGAGCGCTACCGCTCCGACAACGGCGCGTGGCCGACGTCCGTCGGGCTCTCCCTCTGGGGTACGAGCGCGATGCGCACGGCCGGCGACGACGTGGCCGAAGCCCTCGCCCTGCTGGGCATCCGCCCCACCTGGGACGACGCCTCGCGCCGCGTGAACGGCCTGGAGGCGGTCCCGCTCGCCGAGCTGGGGCGGCCGCGCGTCGACGTCACGCTGCGCATCTCGGGCTTCTTCCGGGACGCGTTTCCGCACGTCATCGGGCTCCTCGACGACGCCGTACGGCTGGCGGCCGGGCTCGACGAGCCGGCCGAGGACAACTACGTACGGGCGCACGCGCAGGCCGATCTGGCCGAGCACGGCGACGAGCGGCGGGCGACCACCCGGATCTTCGGCTCGCGGCCGGGCACGTACGGCGCGGGCATCCTCCAGCTGATCGACTCGCGCGACTGGCGGACGGACGCGGATCTCGCCGAGGTCTACACGGTCTGGGGCGGCTACGCCTACGGCCGCGGTCTCGAAGGCCGCCCGGCGCGCACCGAGATGGAGACCGCGTACAAGCGGATCGCGGTGGCCGCGAAGAACACGGACACCCGCGAGCACGACATCGCCGACTCGGACGACTACTTCCAGTACCACGGCGGCATGGTGGCGACCGTCCGCGCGCTCACGGGGACGGCGCCCGAGGCGTACATCGGCGACTCGACCCGCCCGGAGACGGTCCGCACCCGGACGCTGGTCGAGGAGACCTCGCGGGTCTTCCGGGCCCGGGTGGTCAACCCGAAGTGGATCGAGGCGATGCGCCGCCACGGCTACAAGGGCGCGTTCGAGCTGGCGGCGACGGTCGACTACCTCTTCGGCTACGACGCGACGACGGGCGTGGTCGCCGACTGGATGTACGACAAGCTCACCGAGACGTACGTCCTCGACCCGGAGAACCAGGCCTTCCTGAAGGAGGCCAACCCCTGGGCCCTGCACGGCATCGCGGAGCGCCTCCTGGAGGCCGAGTCGCGCGGCATGTGGGAGAAGCCGGACCCGCGGACCCTGGCCGCCCTGCGCCAGGTCTTCCTGGAGACCGAGGGCGACCTGGAGGGCGACGACTAGTCCTGTCGTTCGGATCTCGCCGGGCTCGCGGGCTGGTCCACGGAACTGGCCCTGGGGGGTCTCTTGTGGATCATGCCGGGCTCGCGGACGCGGCGATCGGGGCCAGTTCGAGGCGGCGGCCCCGGAAGCCGGCGCGGACGCGGCGGTCGTGGGTGACGATCACCAGCGTGCCGGGGTAGTGGGCGAGGGCGGCCTCCATCTCCTCCACCAGGCCGGGGGCGAGGTGGTTGGTCGGCTCGTCGAGGAGGAGCAGGTCCGCCGGGCGGGTGACCAGGCGGGCCAGTTCCAGCTTCCGGCGCCGGCCGGTCGACAACTCCCTGACAGGAACGGCCAGATCGGCCGCCGCGAAGAGGCCGAGGCGCAGGAGTTCCTCTTCGCGGCCCTCGCCGAAGGCCTTCGCCACCGTGCGGGGGTCGTCCGCCGGGCCGACGTCCTGGCGGAGCATGCCGACCCTGGGCGGCGCCGTCACCGTACCGTCGTCCGGGGCCAGTTCACCCGCCAGGACCTTCAGAAGCGTTGTCTTCCCGGCGCCGTTCGGGCCGGTCACCAGAAGGCGTTCGCCAGGTGCCAGGTGCAGGGAGTCGAGGCGCAGCCGCCCCTCCACCCGTACGTCGGTCAGGGCGACCGCCCCCGCCGCGCGGCCCTCGACGGCGGCCGTGAACCGGAGCGGTTCCGGGGGTGCGGGCACCGGGTGTTCGGTGAGTCGGCGGAGCCTCTCCCGGGCGGCCCTGATGCGACTCATCGCGCCGTGCGCCCGCGACCGGGCCCGGAAGGCGCCCGCCCCGCTGAAGGACGCCGGGGCCTTGCGCGGGATGGCGGTGAAGCGGTCGATGTTCGTGTCGGCGAGGGTCCTGCACCGGTCGAGCTCGGTGCGGTACTCCTCGTACTTCCGTTCCCGCCGGGCCCGTTCGGCGGCGCGGCCGGTGAGGTAGCCGGCGTAGCCGTCGCCGTACCTGCGGACGGTGTGCTGCGCGCCGTCGACCTCCAGGACGGTGGTGGTGACCCGGTCGAGGAACGTGCGGTCGTGGGTGACGGCGACGACTGTTCCCCGGTGGGCGCGCAGCCGCTCCTCCAGCCAGCCGACGGCCTCGTCGTCGAGGTCGTTGGTCGGCTCGTCGAGCAGGAGGAGTTCGGGGTCGCAGGCGAGGGTCGCGGCGAGCGCGAGGCGGGAGCGCCGGCCGCCGGAGAGGGTGGCGAGCGGCTGGTCGCGCCGCAGCGGTTCGCGGTCGCCGAGGTGCCGCAGGGTCGTCTCGACCCGTCGGTCGGCGTCCCGCCCGCCGCGTGCCTCGTACGCGGCGAGGAGCGCGGCGTACCCGTCGAGGTCCCCGGTGGTGGCGAGGGTCGCCTCGGCGTCGCGGATCGCCCGTTCCAGCCTCCGTACGTCGGCGAGCGCGAGGTCGACGGCGTCGCCGACGGTCGCCGTGCCGGGGAGGTCCAGGGTCTGGGCGAGGTGGCCGACGCCGCCGGGGGCGTCCACGGCGACGGTGCCGTTGTCGGGGCGCTCCAGGCCGGCGAGGAGGCGCAGGAGGGTGGACTTCCCGGCGCCGTTGTCGCCCACCACACCGACGCGCTCGCCGGACCGCACGGTGAGGGAGACGCGGTCGAGGACCAGCCGGTCGTCGTGGCGCCGTGTGACGTCGGTGAGTTGGACACGGAACAAGAGGGGGTCTCCATTCGTCGGGGACGGGGCAGCGGCTCACTTCGAACCCAACGAGACGTCTCGTCTCGTTGGGTTCGACTGTAGGGCGCCGGGAGTGCTGCCGCAAGACGTTTCGTCTCGCCAGGGGGTGCGATGAGTTTCGGCGGCGCCGGCCGTCTACCCCTTGACCGTGCGAGACCCGAGGAGAAGACCATGGCCGAGAACGACGCCCGCATCGCCACCCACACGCTGGACGGGACCGGCGCCACCCTGCGCTACGACGTCCGGGCCGCCGACGGGTCGGGCGAGGAGGCCACCCCGCTGTTCCTGATCGGTTCGCCCATGGACGCCTCCGGGTTCACGACGCTGGCCTCCCACTTCGCCGACCGGACCGTCCTCACCTACGACCCCCGGGGCGTCGCCCGCAGCGTCCGCACCGACGGCGCCGCCGAGACGACGCCCGAGGAGCACGCCGACGACCTGCGGCGGGTCGTCGAGGCGGTCGGCGCGGGCCCGGTCGACCTCTTCGCCAGCAGCGGCGGCGCGGTGAACGCGCTCGCGTTCGTCGCCCGCCACGGCGACCTCGTACGGACGCTCGTCGCGCACGAGCCGCCGACGGTGCAGGTGCTGCCGGACCGGGAGCCGGCCCTGGAGCTCTGCGCCGACATCCGCGACACCTACCTGCGCGACGGCATGGGCCCCGCGATGGCGAAGTTCATCGCCGTGACGATGCGCAAGGGCCCCATCCCCGCGAACTGGGCCGACGAGCCCGCCCCCTCGCCCGCCGCCTTCGGGCTGCCCACCGAGGACGACGGCACGCGTGACGACGCGCTGCTCGGCCAGAACCTGCGCACGTGCACCGGCTACCTCCCCGACTTCGAGGCGCTCAGGGCCGCGCCGACCCGCATCGTCGTCGCCGTGGGCGAGGAGTCGGAAGGCGAGCTGGCCCACCGCGCGGGCGTCGGGGTCGCCGCCGCGCTGGGCACCGAACCCGCCGTCTTCCCCAGCCACCACGGCGGCTTCCTGGGCGGCGAGTACGGCCAGCAGGGCGCCCCGACGGAGTTCGCGAAGGCGCTCCGGGACGCACTGGCGGTCTGAGCACGGGGACGGGGCCGTCGGCGCGGAGCTGTCGGCGCGGGGCCTGGCCGTTCAGGAGCGGTCGGGGCCTGGCCGGTCAGGTGTGCTCGGGCCCTTCCGCTCAGGCGCCTTCGGCCCCCGTCCCGTCCGGGCAAGCGCGCTCGGGCCGCACCCGTTCAGGCGCGCTCGCCCAGGACCCGGACCGCGTCGACGATCAGGTCCCAGAAGGCCGCGACGTCGACCTCCATCCCCACGTCCGCGTTGGGCGGCCGGCCCGTCACCCCGTTCAGGTCCACGACCGTCGCGCCCCGGGTGTGCGTCCCGGTCAGTTCGATCGTCACCGCCGCCCGTGCGAGGCTGATCAGCGACGGGTCGACCAGGTGTGCCACGGTGAGCGGGTCGTGCAGCGGGGGCGCGTCGAAGCCGTACACGTCGCGGTAGGTGCCGGCGAAATAGGTGAGCAGCTCGGTGCAGAGCCGGGAGAGCGGCGTGCCGAGCGCCGCGATCCGGGCGACGACGTCGGCGGTGGCCCGGGCCTGGTGGGTGGCGTTCAGGCCGAACATCGTGATCGGCAGCCCGCTGGAGAAGACGATGTCCGCCGCCTCCGGATCGCAGAGGATGTTGAACTCCGCCGCCGGAGTGGTGTTCCCGCGGTCGGTCGAGCCGCCCATCAGCACGATCCGCTCGATCCGGGGGATCAGCTCCGGGTGGGCGATCAGGAACGTGGCGATGTTGGTGAGCGGCCCGGTCGGGACGAGAGTGACGGGCGCGGGGTGCGCGAGCAGGGTCTCCCGGATCAGGGTGCGGGCGTCGCGCGGGTCCTGCGGGACGTCGGGTTCGCCCTCGCCGAAGCCGGGGCCGTCGAGCCCCGAGCCGCCGTGGATGTCCTCGGCGACGCGCTGCTCGCGGTCCGGCGCGCCGCGCAGCGGCCGGTCCCGGCCCGCCGCGATCGGCACCCCGCGGATGCCGGCGACGTCGCAGACGCGGCGCGCGTTGAGGGTGGTCTTCTCCACGGTCTGATTGCCCGCGACGGTGGTGATGCCGAGGAGCTCGACGGCCGGATGGGCGGCGGCCAGCAGGATGTTGAACGCGTCGTCGTGACCGGGATCGCAGTCGAGGATCACGGGTACGGGCATACCTCCACGGTCCCACACGGCCGCCCGCGCCGTCACGAGCCCGTCGCGACCGGCAGGCCCCTTGACCTCTGATTGCATTGTTCTAGTAGAGTACTAACAATCAATCATCCGGGAGGTCGCCATGAACCCTGTCCCGACCCGTCTGCGCGCCTTCGCGGCGCTGCCGTTCGCGCTCGCGCTCGCCCTGCATCTGACCCTCCTCGGCGTTCTCGCCGACCGGCTGCCCGAGCCGCTCGCCACCCACTTCGGTGTCGACGGTCGCGCCGACGGCTGGACCGGCCTGACCCCGTACGCCCTGCTCGGCTCCGCTCTCCTGCTGACCCTGGGCGCCGGCTGGACCGTGCTCGTGCGGCGCGGCGCGCTCTGGGGCGCGTGGTCGACCGCGGGTGCCACGGGGGCGCTGATGGCCCTGCTCGTACGGAACAACCTGGACATCGCCGACGCCACCCAGGTCGTCTCCCCACTGGTCGACCTCACGGTCGCGGCCGGTGCGGGTGGGATCGCCGCGCTCGTGGGGTGGGCGCTGACGCGCCTCGTCCCGGTGGACCCTGAGCTTCCGGGCTCCCAGGAGCGGACGGGCGAGACGCTGCCGCTCGGCCCGAGCGAGGTGGCCGGCTGGTCGCGCGGCGCGGGTTCGCACCCGATGACCGTCGCGGGCGCGGTCCTTGCGGCGGCGGCCCCGGTGGCCGTGCTCCTCGCGCCGTGGCCGGTCGCGCTCGTCCTCGCCGTCGCCGGGGCGCTCGTCCTCGGACTGTCCCGGATCCGGGTCACGGTCGACCGGCGCGGTCTGACCCTGCGCCCGGCGCTCGCTCCCTGGCCCCGGGTGCGGATCCCGCTCGCCGAGGTCGCGAGCGCGAGCGCCCGGGAGATCGACGCCCTGGCGGAGTTCGGCGGCTGGGGCTACCGCGTCCGCGCCCACCGCACGGGCATGGTGCTGCGCTCCGGGGAAGGCCTGGTCGTGCAGCGGGCGGGCGGCCGGGAGTTCGCCGTCACGGTGTCCGACGCGCGGACGGCCGCCGCCCTGTTGAACACCCTGGCCGAACGGCGTGGGAGGGTCTGACCATGCTCTTCCGGGTCGACCCCGCCTCCGCCGTACCGCTCGGCGACCAGATCGCCGCCTGCGTGCGCGGGGCCCTCGCCGACGGTTCGGCGAGCCCCGGCGAACGCCTCCCGACCGCCCGGGAGCTCGCCGACTCGCTGGGCGTCAACGTCCACACGGTCCTGCGCGGCTACCAGCGCCTGCGCGAGGAGGGCCTGATCGAACTCCGCCGGGGGCGGGGTGCGGCCATCGTCCCCGGCGCCCCGGTCGGTGCCCGCGCCCGTCTCGCCGAGCGGGCCCGGGAGCTGGTGACGGAGGCGAGGGAGCTGGGCCTGACGGACGACGAACTCCTGGCCCTGGTCCGCGGGGAGCTGGTGTGAACGACCCCCGCCCGTGAGCTCCCCCGCCTACCCCAGCACCCGTACCGGCGCCCCCGCCAGGTACGCCTCGATGTCCTCCCCCGCCTACCCCAGCACCCGTACCGGCGACCCCGCCGGGAACGCCTCGATGTCCTCCCCCGCCTACCCCAGCACCCGTACCGGCGACCCCGCCAGGTACGCCTCGATGTCCTCCACCGCCTGGCCGAAGTAGCGGCCGTAGTTGCCGCGCGTCACGTACCCCAGGTGCGGCAGGGCCAGGACGTTCGGGAGGGTGCGCAGGGGGTCGTCCGCCGGGAGGGGCTCGGTGGGGAAGACGTCGAGCCCGGCGCCCGCGATCCAGCCCTCCCGGAGCGCCCGCAGCAGCGCCCGCTCGTCGACCAGGCCCGCCCGTGCGGTGTTGACCAGGTACGCCGAGGGGCGCATCGCGCGCAGCTCGTCCTCCCCGATCAGGTTCCGCGTGCTCTCCGCCAGCACCATGTGCAGGGACACGAAGTCCGCGCGCTCCAGCAGCTCCCGCCTGCCGGCCGCGCGCACCACCCCGTGCTCCGCCGCCCGCTCGTCGTCGAGGTGCGGGCTCCAGGCGACGACCTCCATCCCGAAGGCGAGCCCCACCCGCGCCACTCGGCCGCCGATCTTGCCGAGGCCGACGAGTCCGAGCGTCCGCCCGGCGAGGTCCGTGCCGACCGTCGACTGCCAGGGCCCGCCCGCGCGGACCGCTCCCGCCTCGGCCGGTACGTGCCGGGCGAGCCCCAGGATCAGCGCCCAGGTCAGCTCGGCGGGCGGCTCGGAGCTGCTGGCCGTACCGCAGACGGTGATCCCGAGCGCGGCGGCGGCCGCCAGGTCGATCGAGGCGTTGCGCATCCCTGACGTGATCACGAGCCGCAGCCGGGGCAGCCGCTTCAGCAGCCCGGCGTCGAGCGGGGTCCGCTCCCGCATGACGACGAGGATCTCGCAGTCCTCGACGGCCGCGACGAGCGCGTCCTGGTCGGTCAGATGCTCGCGCAGCACGCGTACGTCGACGCGGTCGGCGAGCGGACTCCAGTCGGCGGAGGCGAGGGCGACGCCCTGGTAGTCGTCGAGTACGGCGCAGCGGGGCTTCATGCCCTCATGATCGCGCGGCCCGGTCCCGTACGACAGCCCGGAACGGGTACGACAGCCCGGATCGACAGCCCGGAACGGGTACGACAGCCCGGATCGACAGCCCGGATCGTACGGCAGGCGGTGCGGCCGTGCCCGCTGTGCTGCGGCACCCGGGTGACGGTCGGCGAACGGACCGGTCCGGAGCGACAAACCCGCCACCCGCCCCGACAATTGGCCTGATTTGCACCGTGGAGGGAGAACGCATGAGCTCCGGCGAACTGGACGCGCTACGGACGCGGGTCGCCGCCCTGGAGGCGGATGCCGCGGGAGGCGAGGCCCGGCCGCCGCGCCACCGGTCGCGCTCCTTCCTCGCCGCGCTCCTGATCGTCCTCGGCTGTGTCCTGGCCCCGCTGGGCGCCCTCGCCGCCTGGACGGCCGACGTCGTGGGCGACACCGACCGTTACGTCGCCACGGTCGCCCCGCTCGCCGCCGACCGGGACGTCCAGGCCGCCGTGGCGAACCGGGTCACGGGCGCGGTCATGGACCACATCGACCTCGACGACCTCCTGGAGGGCGTGGCCCCCGAGCAGCGCCCGCTCCTTGCCAAGGCCCTGGGACGGCTGGGGAGTTCCCTGGAGGACGCCGTCCGCAGCTTCGTCCACGACAAGGCGGAGGAGGTCGTCGCCTCGGACGCCTTCGAGACGATCTGGACCGACGCCAACCGGGCCGTCCACACCTCGGTCGTCCGCGCGCTGACCGGCAGCGGCGACGGCGCGGTGGAGATCAAGAACGACACGGTGACGCTGGACCTCGCGCCCGTCATCGACCGGGTCAAGCAGCGACTGGTGGACGCCGGTCTCACGGTCGCCGCGAAGATCCCCGAGGTCCACACCGACTTCACGCTGCTCAAGGCCGACGACGTCGGGAAGGTGAAGACCGGGTTCCGGCTGCTCCAACTCATGGGCGGCTGGCTGCCGGTGCTCGCGGTCCTGCTCGCGGCGGCCGGGGTGCTGCTCTCGGCGCACCGCCGGCGCTCCCTGATCGCGGCGGCCCTCGGCTTCGCGGCGGCGGCCCTGGTCCTGGCCGCCGGCCTGACCGTGTTCCGTACGATCTATCTCAACGCCCTGCCCGACACCGTCTCGCAGCCCGCGGCCGGCTCCGTCTACGACGCGATGGTCCGGCTGCTGCGCACGACGATCCGGATGGTGGTGGTCCTGGGGGTCGTGGTGGCGCTCGCGGCCTGGCTGTCCGGGCCGGGGTGCTCGGCCACGGTGGTCCGCCAGGTGTGGCACGCGGGCATCGCGGCGACCCGGGCGACGGCGGACCGCGTGGGGCTGCGCACGGGCCCCGTCGGCCCGTTCGTGCGGAGGCACCGCGGCTGGATCACCTGGATCCTGGTGGCCGCGGCCGTCCTGACGTACGTCCTCTGGGACCACCCGACGGGCTGGGTGGTGGTGGGCCTGGCGCTGACGCTGCTGCTGGCGCTCGCGGTGACGACGTTCCTCGCGGAGGGGGAGCGGGACGGGGACAGGGACGGCGACGGGAACGGGGAGCGGACGCGAGGGCTCGACGAAGGGCCGGAGGGGAAAACGGGTGGAGGGCCGGACGGGGGAACAGAGGAAGGGCCGGAAGAGGGGCCGAACGGGGGACCCGCAGGCGGGCCGGCAGCCCGCCTCAGGCCGTGACGCTCACTGCCCGGCTTCCCCGATCTCGCCGATCCGGATGAGGGCGAGGGTGATGTTGTCCGGTCCGCCGGCCTCGATGGCCGCCTTCCACAGCTCGTAGGCCGCCTTGCCGTCGTCGTGGACGCGCAGCAGCTCCTCGATGTCCTCCTCCGGCACGGGGTCCGTGAGTCCGTCGCTGCACACGAGGTACCGGTCGCCCCGGGTGAGCGGGAAGGCGGCGACGTGCGGGGTGACGGAGCTGAACGTGTGGCTGCCGCCGAGGGTCTGGGTGACGGCGGAGGTGGTGCGCTGCCCGGGCGTCGGCGGCGGGCTGTCGTCCACGCTGACCTGGCGGAGCCCGTAACCGGACGAGTGGAAGACCTTGCTGTCGCCGACGTTGAACGCCACCAGCGAGTCCGGCAGGACGAGGGCCCCGGCGACGGTCGTGCCCATGGTGGCCATCTCGGGCCGGCCCTCGGCGGCGGCGTACACGGCCCGGTTGCAGGCCTCCAGCGCCTCGCCGACGGCCTCCGGGCTGTCGAGGTCGTGCCCGAACGCGGCGAGCCGCCGGACCACCAGGGCACTGGCCACCTCGCCGGCCGGCTGCCCGCCGAGCCCGTCGGCCACGGCCACGAGCAGGGGTCTGTCCAGCGGGAAGAGCAGGGTCTGGGGGCTGTCGGTGACGGTCCCGCCCAAGGTCCAGGGACCGACCACCAGACTGTCCTCGTTGTGCTCGCGCATGAGCCCGGCATGGCTCAGCGCGGTCACGGCGATGTACTGCGCCACGGCTACCGCCTCCTCACCCCCATTGTCGCCCCGGCATGCGCGGTACGGCCCGTCGTCGCAGGCTGGTCGTGAGCCGCCCGTCCCCGGCCGCGGAAGGCCGGGGCGGGCCGAGGAAGGGACGTCCGTCGATGTTCGCGAGGCTGAGCACCTACCAGGGGTCACCGGTTCCGCCGGAGGGCGACCTGACCGCCAGGTCCGAGGCGGTCGTCAAGCTGGTCGAGCACCTGCCGGGCTTCCGGGGCGCGTACTACCTGGTGGACCGCGCGACGGGCCGGGCGCGGACGCTGACCCTGTGGGAGGACGAGGCCACGATGGTGGGGAGCGAGGAGGAGGCGGCCCAGGTCAGGGCCGAGTCGTCCCAGCGCGAGGGCCAGCGGGTGGTCTCGGTGGACCACTTCGAGGTGGCTTTCGTCCGCCTGGTGCCGTAAGCCCGGGCAGGCTCCCGAGCGCAGCCGCCCGCTCCCGCCCCGCTCCCGTACGGCTGCGCCCGCTCCCGTCCCGCTCCCGTACGGCTGCGCCTGCTCCCGCCCCGCTCCCGTACGGCTGCGCCCGCTCCCGCCCCGCTCCCGTACGGCTGCGCCCCCTCCCGCCCGCTCCCTCCGCGCACGCTCCCTGGCCGACATGACGCTCGTCGAGGGCGAGCGCGGGGTGATCGTCATCGACCCGCTGGTGTCCGTCGAGACGGCCGCCGAGGGCCTCGCGCTCTACCGCGCGCACCGCGGCGAACGTCTCGTCACCGGCCTGGTCTACACCCACTCCCACGGCGACCACTTCGGCGGTTCCCGCGGTGTCCTGCCGGAGGGTACGGAGTCCGGGGTAGGTTCGACGGCAACGTGGCCCATCTGTGGGAGCACCCGCCGGTCGACCTCGCCCGCCGGTACGTCGAGTCGATGGGCGGTCCCGCCGACACCCTCGCCAAGGCCCGTGCGTACGTGGAGGACGGCGACCTGCGCTTCGCGGCCACCCTCCTCAACCACCTCGTCTTCGCCGCCCCCGACGACACGGCCGCCAAGGAGGCCCTGGCGGGCGTGTACGACAGGCTCGGGCACGGCGCGGAGAACGGCACGTGGCGCAACTTCTACCTCAACTCCGCGATGGAGCTGCGCCACGGCGTCAACCCGGCCACCATCGACACCACGGGCCCCGAGGTGGCGTCGGCGCTGACCACGGACATGCTCCTGGACTCGATCGCCGTCCGGATCGACGGGCCGCGCGCCTGGGACGAGGACCTCGTCATCGACCTCGTCCTCACCGACGAGGGCCGCCGCCACCGCCTGACCCTGCACAACGGCGCCCTCACCCACCGGAGCGGCCTCGCCGAGCCGCGCACCCTCGCGGGGCTGACGCTCACCCTCACCAGGCCGCAGCTCTTCGGCCTCCTGACGGGCGAAGGCCTCGCCGGCATCGACACGACCGGCGACCCGGCGCTCCTGAACCGCCTCTTCTCGTACCGGACGAAGGCCGACCCGGGCTTCCCGATCGTGACGCCGTGACGCCTTGGCGCCGTGACGCCGTGACGCCGTGACGCCGTGACGCCGTGACGCCGTGACACCTTGGCGCCGTGACGCTCTGACGCTCTGACGCCCCGAGGACCGGGGCGCGCCCGGCTAGGCGGTCAGCTCGTCCACGGCGGTCCTGGACAGGCTGACGCGGACCAGGGCGGCGGCCAGGCGGGCGAGATCCCCCGGGGGGACGTGGCGGGCCAGGCCGGCGGGGGTGTGGGGGAGGCCGAGGTCGGCGGCGGTCGCGAGGGAGCGTTCGTCGAAGAACGGCCGCAGCTCGGGCCAGACGGCCTGGGCCTCCCGGCAGAAGATGTCGGCGCCCACGGGCCCGATCCGGGGGACCTCCTGCAACAGTTCGCGCAGCTTCGCCGGGTCGCCCTCGGCCTGGTCGCGCAGTTCGCGCAGGTCGCCGTGGAAGCGGTCGAGCAGCAGCGTCGCGCCGTCACCGAGCGCGGTCGCGGTGCTCTCGTCGTACCGGACGTAGTGTGCCCGCCCCAGCGCGTCCACGCGCTCCTGCCAGGTGGCGTCCACCATGGCCTGGGGCGTTCGCATCCCGGCCGCGAAGAGCTCCCGGGCCGCCGCGGTGGCGGTCTCGGCCTTGATGCGGATCGAGCACAGGACGGTGAGGACGAGGAGCCGGTAGAGCGGGGAGGGCTTGTCGTGGAGGGTGATGCCGGCTTCGTCGGCGTAGGTCCGCCCGTGCTCCCGCAGCAGCTCCTCGATCATCTGGGAGGTGTCCATCGGTCGTCTCTCCTTCCGGTGGGTGCCGGTCGCCTGCCCTCGTCATGACACGTCACCGGCTCCGTCGTCATCGCGCGTCGCCGTCACCGTCACCGTCACCGTCACCGGCGCCGTCGTCACGCCCCGGCTCCGTCGGACGCGGTGGCCTCCCGGGCGATCTGCCCGAGCGTGTGGCCGCTGCGCGCCGAACGGGCGCGCCAGGGGTCGGGAGTTCCGGCGCTGGAGGCGCGGGCGTCGGCACGCTTGACCAGCAGCCACGTCTCGCGTTCTCCGCCGTCACCGGAGCGGGTCCGGGTGAGCGCGTACCCTCCGTGCAGCTTCCGGCCGTCCAGCCAGAACGACGCGTGCCCGTGCTCCAGGGCCTCGGCGAACGGGATCGGCCGGTCGCGGCGGTCGGTGGAGAGGTTGCGGTAGGTGCCCTCGTCCCAGACGATCACGGTGCCCGCGCCGTACTCGCCCGCCCCGATCACGCCCTCGAACTCCCGGTACTCCAGCGGATGATCCTCGGTCGGCATGGCCAGCCGCTTGTCGTGCGGGTCGCTCGACGGCCCCTTCGGGACCGCCCAGGACTTCAGGACCCCGTCGACCTCCAGGCGGAAGTCGAAGTGCAGCGCGGTCGCGTCATGGATCTGGACGACGAAGGACGGCTGGTCCTCGGAGGTCCCGCCGTTCCGGCCGCCGCCGCCCTCGGGCTCGGCGGTCTTGGCGAAGTCACGCCGGCGGTGGTACTCGGCCAGCGGCTGCCGGGGCGATGCGGTCATGGCCTCCTCCTGGAGTGGGGCTGGGGTCGGGGGCACGGGCTTCACGTGCGGGTGGCGGCGCGGCGCAGCCGGTCCGCCGCCGGGCCGAGCGAGTGCGGCCGGGGCGCGGGGCTCCAGGGGTTCTCCGTGAGGAGCCGGTCCGCGTCGGTGAGGTGCCACCGGCGGGCGTCGAGTTCCGGGTCGTCGAGATCCGCCCAGGCGAGCGGGGCCGCGACGGGCGCGTCGGGGAGGGCGCGTACGGAGTAGGGCGCGACGGCGGTCTGGCCGTAGGCGTTGCGCTGGATGTCGAGGTAGAGCCGCCCCGCGCGGGCCTGCTTGCGCACCGCCGTGGTCAACCGGTCCGGGTGCCGGTCGGCGAGAACGGTGGCGACGTCGGCCGCGAAGGCGCGTACGTCGTCGAAGGGCGCGCTCCGGTCCAGCGGTACGACCACGTGCAGACCGCGCGAGCCGGTGGTCATCAGCAGCGCCGGGAGCCCCAGGTCGTCGAGGAGCTCGTGGAGCAGACGGGCGGCGTCCCGGGCGTGAGCGAAGCCGTCGCCGCTGCCGTCGTCGTCGGCCGGGTCCAGGTCGAAGACCATCCGGTCCGGGTGGTCGGGCCGGTCCGCCCGGGAGAGCCAGCGGTGCAGCGTGACGCATCCCTGGTCGGCGAGGAGGACCAGGGTGGCGGTGTCCTCACCCACCACGTACGTGACGGTGCCGCCCTCCTTGGGCAGCTCGGCGCGGTGGACCCAGTCCGGGAAGGACGCGGGGATGTCCTTCTGCATGAACCCCGAACCGTCGACGCCGTCCGGATGGCGCTCCAGCATCAGGGGCCTGCCGCGCAGGTGCGGCAGCATGCGCGGGGCGACGGTGCGGTAGTACGCGGCGAGGTCGGCCTTGGTGATGCCGGGGTCGGGGAAGAGCACCTTCTCCGGCTTGCCGACCTCGACGGTGCGCCTGCCCGCCCGGACTTTCTGTGCGCCGCTCATCATGTCCTCTCCGGATGCGAATCTCTTGGGGCGCTTGCCCCGGGGCGCGGACCGGTATGCGCGCGAGACGGGGATCAAGCGGGACAAGCAGGAGCAAACGTGAGGCGGGCGCCGCAGGGAGCGGACGGCTGCCGCCGGGATCGGGTGGTCGCCGTCGGCATCGGGTGGCCGCCGGGATCGGGTGGCCGCCGGCAGACGGGTCGGCGGCGACCACCCGCTTCCGCCTCAGGACCCGGCGGTGAACAGCAGCTGGTTGGGGCTGCCCTTGCTGATGTTGCTCAGGACGTCCTTGGTGGACTTGGCGTCGAGCCACCGCGCGATCTCGGCCGGGGCGGCGGTGGGGTGCTCCTGCTTGTAGAGCGCGACGGTGCCGGCGACGTGCGGGGCGGCCATGGAGGTGCCGTTCAGGTCGACGGTGCCGCCGCCGAGCCGGGCCGAGGTGATGGCCTGCCCCGGTGCGTAGAGGGAGAGGCAGGGGCCCCAGTTGGAGAAGGACGTCTCCCGGTCGTACCGGTCGCTCGCCCCGACGGTGACGACGCGCGTGGCGGACGCCGGTGAGACGTTGCAGGCGTCCTGCGCGTCGTTGCCGGCCGCGATGACCGGCAGGACTCCGGCGTCGGTGAGGGAATTGGCGGCGTTGTTGAGCGCGCCCGACGCCGGTCCGCCGAGGGAGCCGTTGAGGACGGCCGGCTGTTTGGCGTTCCGCGCGACCCAGTCGAAGCCGGCGATCATCCCGGAGTAGCTGCCCTTGCCCTCGCAGCCGAGGACGCGGACGCTGACCAGCTTCGCCTTGGTGGCCACGCCGTAGGTCTTGCCCGCGACCGTACCGGCGACGTGCGTGCCGTGGCCGTTGCAGTCCGCTCCGGCCCGCCCGTCGCCCATCGCGTCGAAGCCGAACGAGGCCCGGCCGCCGAACTCGTCGTGGCCGTAGTCGATGCCGGTGTCGAGGATGTACGCGGTGACTCCGGCGCCGTTTCCGCCGGTGGTGAAGGTGTTGTCGAGCGGCAGGAAGCGCTGGTCGATCCGGTCCAGGCCCCAGGACGACGCGGGCGCGCGGGTGGCGGCGGTGGCGGGCAGGGACGGGATGGCGGACACGGTCGCGTCCTGCTCCACGGCCTTCACGCCCGGGGTCGACCGGACGGCCTTGAGCTGGAGCGGGGTCATCGGGGCAGCGAACCCGTTCAGGGCCTTCTGGTAGACGAAGGTCGGCTTCAGCCCCCACTTCGCCGACGACACGGCCGCGTCGATCCGGTGGTCGAGGGTGACGATGTAAGTGCCGGGGATCGCGTTCGCCGAGGTCTGCAGCGGGACGGGGGCGGTCGGCTCCGGGACGGTGGCGGACGCGGCGGTGCCGAGGGCGGGGGAGACCGCGAGAAGGGCGGCGGTCGCCAGGCGCGCGAACATGCGCATCGAGGGAACTCCTGAGGGTCGAGTGAGGGGGTCGAGTGAGGGGACGCGTGCACCACCTGCCCGGGACGCCGACGTCGGGGACGTACCTCGCGTGCGAGCGAGCGGTGGCCGTCCCCTGCATCGATCGCATCCCGCGTGCGTCTTAGCCGGCCCGCCCCGGACGGTCGACCGCCATCCGCGACCGCCGAAGCCCGCCCGCGGCCCCCGGTCGGCATGTCGCACAACCTGCGGAAACGATTGATCGGCCCGGCACCGGAGCCGCAAGATCAACCCGTATGGCCCGCAGCCCATCAGGGCGTACGGTGGAGGGCGAGAGGTCGTGAATCCGTATGGCTGTCTTCGAGCTGATGGACGTGGCCCTGGTCTCCGACGAGTTCGGCCGGTTCCCGGTGCCCCTGGGCACGGAGAGACCGGAGGCCGTCGAGCTGCCGGAGGGCGCGGTGGTCGGCGTCGCGCTGACCTTCCGCACGGACGAGGGGGTCGACGGCCTGAGCTTCGAGGAGGAGCGGTCGCACGCGGGGAACCTGATCGCCACCGCCCACAACGTCCTCGGCGGCTTCCGCGCGGGTGGGCCGTACGAGATCCAGCTCCCGGCGGAGCGGCTGCCGGTCGGCAGAGGATGCGGGACGTACGAGGTGACGGGCCGCTTCCTGGACGCCGAGGGCCGGGAACTGGCACGCGAGAGCCACCGCTTCCGCATCGTCCACCGCACCCCGACGGACGTACGCGCGGCCTGAGAGCACGGCCCCGGACCGACGCCCGCGCCCGCACCGCCTCAATCTCCGCTCCGTGACCGTCACTCCCGCCTGAGACCACCGCCCGCACCGCCCCGGACGCCCGCGCCCGCACCGCCCCGGACGCCCGCGCCCGCACCGCCCCGGACGCCCGCGCCCGCAACGCCCCGGACGCCCGCGCCCGCACCGCCTGAGAGCACGGCCGGTGTCATCGCGCGGCGCCCGGGTAGCCGCCTTCCTGAGAACGCGAGAACGCGAGAACGCGAGCGAGCGAGCGACCCGAGCGAACGGAGGCAACCCGTGGGCACACCCCCCAACGACCCGGTCCCCCCGAGCCCCACCCCGCCCCCCGGCCCGGGACCGGCGCCCCAGCCCGGCCCCCTGCCGGGCCCGGTCCCCTCGCCAGGCACCCCGGATCCCACCCCACCGGCCCCGCCCCAGCCGGAACCCGACCCGGAGCCTCCGCCGGCCCCCAGCCCGCCGCCCCACCCGTCCCCCGGCCCCCTCCCGGGTCCGATCCCGCCGCCGTCGCCCGTCACCTGAGGCGCGGCGGGGCGGCCGCCGGTCGGCCGACCAGGACGAACCCGCGCCGGGAGCGATGAGTTCCCTCCTTGCCGTCGGTCATATGAGCGACACCACCGACGCAAGGAAGGCCCTCCATGACCGGCACCCTCACCGCGCCCCGCCCCGTCTCCCCCGCCGTGTCCCCGTCGAGCCCGCGAGCGTGGTGGGCCCTGGTCGGCGGGGCGGTGGCGGGGCCGCTGTTCCTGGTGGGCGGACTCGTCCAGGGGCTCCTGCGGGACGGCTTCGACTTCGGTCGGAACGCGATCAGTCAGCTCGCCCTCGGTGATCCGGGCTGGATCCAGACGGTGAACTTCCTGGTCACCGGCGCCCTGCTCGTCGTCGCCGCCACCGGGCTGCGGGGGGCGCTGCGCGGCGCGCCGGGCGGGACCTGGGGGCCCGTGCTGATCGGCCTCTTCGGTGCCTCGTTCTGGGCCGCCGCGCTCTTTCCCGCCGACGCCGGGGCGGGCTTCCCCGTCGGGGCGGCCGAGGCGACCGTGATGAGCGGCCACGGCGCCGCCCACATGGTCGCCGGGATGGTCGGCTACCTCGCCCTGTGCGCCGCGTTCGTCGTGCTGGCCCGACCGCTCGCCGCCCGGGGCCTGCGGGGCTGGGCCCTGGCGTCCCGCGCCGTGCCCGTGGCGGTCCTCGTCGGCTTCACGGCCTCGGCCGCCTCCGTCCTGGCGTTCACCGCGGGCGCGGCCCTGGGCCTGCTGTGGCTGACCGCCGTGACGACCCGGCTGGCCCGCACCCCGGCACACCACTGACGACGAACGGCACCGCCCGCGGCCGCCCCGCGCAGCCCACGCCCTGCGCAGCCCACGCCCTGCGCAGCCCACGCCCTGCGCAGCCCACGCCCTGCGCAGCCCACGCCCTGCGCAGCCCACGCCCCGCGCCCGCCTCGACCCGCCCCCCGTGCGGCTCAGACCTGGTAGCGGTCCGGTGCGAAGAGGTGGAGGTGGTCCGCCACCCAGTCCGACGTCTGCTTCAGCCCCTCCGTCAGGTCCACCTCGGGCCGCCAGCCCGACCAGTCGCGGGCGCGCGTGTTGTCGGACAGAAGCCGCTCGACCTCGCTGCCCGACGGCCGCAGCCGGGCCTTGTCGACCACCACCCGCGCGTCCCGTCCCGACGCCTCGATCAGCCGACGCGCCAGGTCGCCGATCGCGATCTCCTGACCGCTCCCCAGATTGACGACGTGGCCGAGCGCGCGGTCGCAGTCGGCCATCGCGAGGAAGCCGCGCGCGGTGTCCGTGACGTACGTGAAGTCGCGGGTCGGCGTGAGCGAGCCGAGCCTGATCTCCCGGGCGCCCGCGTGGAGTTGGGCGAGGATGGTGGGGATCACGGCGCGCGCGGACTGGCGGGGTCCGTAGGTGTTGAAGGGCCGTACGACCGTGACGGGCAGCTCGAAGGCGTGCCAGTGGGACAGGGCCATCATGTCCGCGCCGATCTTCGAGGCGGAGTACGGCGACTGGGGCTGGAGCGGGTGGTCCTCGCCGATCGGGGCCGTGCGGGCCGTCCCGTAGACCTCGCTGGTCGAGGTGTGGACGAGGCGCCGGACCTGGTGGCGCCGGCACGCCTCGGCGATGTTCTCCGTGCCGACGACGTTCGTCTGGACGTACGCCCCCGGCGAGTCGTAGCTGTACGGGATGCCGATGAGCGCGGCCAGGTGGAAGACGGTGTCGCAGCCGGCGACGGCGTCCATGACCCGCCCGGCGTCGCGCACGTCGCCCGCGATCATCTCGACGTCACCGCCACCGATGTGCCGGGCGAGGTGGCCCTTCTCGGCGTACGGCTTGTAGTGGACGAAGGCGCGGACCCGGGCGCCCCGCGCCACGAGGAGGTCGACCAGGGTGGACCCGATGAAACCCTCGGCGCCGGTGACGAGGACGGTACGGCCGTTCCAGTCGAGCGGCGCGGGGGCGGACGACGGGGCCCCGACCGTGAAGGCGCTGGAGGCGACGTCGGTGGGGACGGCAGGGTCGGTGGGGACGGCAGGGTCGGTGGGGACGGCAGGGTCGGTGGAGACGGCAGGGTCCGTGGGGACGGCAGGGTCCGTGGGGACGGCAGGGTCCGTGGGGACGGCGGGTTCGGTGGGCACGGGCGCGTTCGCGCCGGGTGTGGTGGCCGTGCTGGTGGGGATGCCGGTGGTCATGCTGCGGTCTGCCTTTCGTACGGGTGCGAGGCGAGGTCCACGACCCGCTCCGCGAGGAGTTCGGCGGCGCGGGCGTGCGGGCCCGGATCCGCGGCGCGCGCCATCACGGCGAGGCGCGCCGGGTCGGTGAGGAGCGGCTCGACGAGGGCCGCGAGCCGGTCGGCCGTGGTGTCGGCGTCGGCGAGCAGCAGGCCCGCGCCCGCGTCGGTGAGCACGCGCGCGTTGTGGGTCTGGTGGTCGCCGGGGGCGTGCGGATACGGGACGAGCACGGCGGGCACGCCGACCGTGGCCAGCTCCGCGACGGTGGCCGAGCCCGCGCGGCACACCACCAGGTCGGCGGCGGCGTAGGCGAGGTCCATCCGGTCGAGGTAGGCGACCGCCCGCGCGCCGGGGCCGAGGCGTCGGGCCGTCGTGTCGAGCGCGGAGGGGCCCGTCTTCACGAGGAGGTGCACGTCCGCGCGGTTCGCCCAGCGGTGCGAGAGCCCGACGGCGGCCTCGGTGAGCCGGGCCGCGCCCAGGCTGCCGCCGTTGAACAGGACGAGCCTGGCCCCCTCGGGCACGCCCAGGGCGCTCCGGGCCTCGGCGCGCAGCGCGGCGCGGCCCGGCCCGGGCAGCGAGCCGAGCGCGGCGAGCGCGGCGGCGATCGGCATGCCGGTGGTGGCCGCGCCCGCCAGGTGGCCGGTGTCGAAGGCGACGGCGACGTGCGGAGTGAGCCGGGCGGCGAACTGGTTGGCCCGGCCGGGGACGGCGTTGGACTCGTGGATCAGGCTCGGCAGTCCGGCGAGCCTGGCCCCGAGGATGACGGGCGCGCTCGGGTAGCCGCCCATACCGACGGCGACCTGCGCCCGCTGATCGCGCAGGATGGCGCGGCACTGGGCGCCGGACTTCAGGAGCGCGGCGGGCAGGAGGTAGCGCCTGGCGCCGAGCGCCGGGTCGAAGGGGATCATGTCGACGGTGTGGAGGCGGTACCCGGCGGCCGGTATCAGCTCGCCTTCGAGGCCTCTCGTCGTACCGACGAAGGAGATCACGGCGTCCGGGTCGGCCCGGCGCAGTGCCTCGGCGAGCGCGAGCCCCGGGTAGATGTGGCCGCCGGTGCCGCCCGCACCGATCACGACTGACAGTGGTGTGCGCATGGGTCGGAACACTCGCGGGGCGGGCTAAGAAGCTTCTAAGAGATTCCGGGGGGCGGGTTTGGCAGTCTTCGCCTCATGGACGCAGCGAGGGGCGTGGCAGGGAAGCCGACGAGGATCCTGGTGGTCGACGACGAGCCGGAGGTACGTGCCGCCGTGGCCGACGGCCTGGCCGTCGAGGGGTACGCGGTGCGGGAGGCGGCCGACGGCCTCGCCGCGCTCTCGGAGGTGGCGGCGTGGCAGCCGGACGCGCTCGTGCTGGACGTGATGATGCCGGTCCTGGACGGGCTCGCCGTGTGCCGCAGGCTGCGCGCGCTGGGCGACCGTACGCCGGTGATCGTGCTGACCGCGCTCGGCTCGGTCAGCGAGCGGGTCGACGGGCTCGACGCGGGGGCCGACGACTACCTGGTGAAGCCCTTCGCGCTGGACGAGCTGACGGCGCGGGTACGGGCGCTGCTGCGGCGGTTCGCGCCGGAACCGGGCCTGGCGGACGGGACCGACGAGCGGCTGGCCTTCGCGGACCTGGTGGTGGACCCGGCGACGCGGACAGGCAGCAGGGCGGGGCGGCCGCTGGAGTTCAGCCGTACCGAGTTCGCGCTGCTGGAGCTGCTGCTGCGCCACCCGGGCCAGGTGCTGCCGCGCGAGCTGATCCTGGAGCGGGTATGGGGCCAGGACTTCGGGCCCGAGTCCAACTCCCTCGCGGTGTACGTGGGGTATCTGCGCCGCAAGCTGGAGGCGGGTGGCGAGTCGCGTCTCGTGCAGACGGTGCACGGCATCGGCTACCGCCTGGACGAGGCGTGAGCGCCCGGCGGCGCCTCGGTGCCCGGTGGCGGCGGCGCCGCCCGCTGCGTACGCGCCTGGCGGTCGCGACGGCGTCGGCGGTGGCGGCGGTCGCCCTGATCGTCTGCACGGCGGCGTTCTTCGTCGTCCGCTACGAGCTGTACCACCAACTCGACCTCAGCCTCACGCAGTCGGCGACCCGGGTGACCCAGCAGAGCCGGGGCGAGGCGCCCGGTGTCCTGGCGGGCGAGTGCCGCTTCCTGTCGGCGCCCGCCTGCGCGCAGGTCGTCCCGGCGGATCCGGCGGGCGACGCCGACCGCTATCTGCTGCCGGTCTCCCGGCCGGCGCGGGAGGTCGCGGCGGGTACGCGCGCGCCGTACTACACCAACATCACGCTCTTCGGTCATCCCGCCCGGATGCTCACCACGACGTTCGGCGACGGCCGGGCGCTCCAGGTGGCCCTGCTCGCGGACAGCGTGGAGAAGGGCGTGCGGCAGGCGACCTGGCTGCTGACCGTGGTCGGCGCGGCGGGCGTGCTGCTGGCGGCCGGGCTCGGCTCGTGGGTCTCGCGCTCGGGGCTCGCGCCGGTGGCCCGGCTGACGGCGACCGCGGAACGCATCGCCGCCACCCGCGACGCGCGCCACCGCATCGAGCTGCCGCCGGGGGCGCCGGCCTCCCCTTCGCACCGCGACGACGAGGTGACGCGCCTGGCGATCACCTTCAACACCATGCTGGACGAGTTGGAGCAGTCGGTCACCGCCCAGCGCCGACTGGTCTCCGACGCCTCGCACGAGCTGCGGACGCCGCTGACCGCGCTGCGCACCAACGCCGAGCTGCTGGCCCGCGCCGACCGCCTCACGGACGCGCAGCGCGACCGGGCCGCCGGGGCGCTCACCCGTCAGCTCCGCGAGGTGACCGGCCTGGTCAACGACCTGATCGAACTGGCCAGGGACGAGGAGCCGCAGCCCCTGGTGGAGGAGGTGCGGCTGGCGGAGTTGGTGGACCACGCGGTCGCGGCGGCCCGCACGCACTGGGCCGGCACCGTCTTCACGGTCCACACGGACGACGCGGCCCGCACCCACACGCTGCCGGGCGTCCCGGCCCGCCTCTCCCGCCTGCTGACGAACCTCCTGGACAACGCGGCGAAGTTCAGCCCTCCGGGCGCCCCGGTCGAGATCACCCTCACGACGACGGACCTGTCGGTACGCGACCACGGCCCGGGCATCTCCCCGGAGGACCTCCCGTACGTCTTCGACCGCTTCTACCGAGCCGACGCGGCCCGCGCCCTCCCCGGTTCGGGCCTGGGCCTGGCGATGGCCCGCCAGATCGCCCGAGCCCACCAGGCCGACCTCACCGCCGAAAACACCCCGCCCACCGGCGCGACCCTCCGCCTGACGCTCCCCCCGGCCGACGCGGGGGCGACGAGAAGCCTGGTGTGAGGGGCCGACGGAACCGGGTACCGTCGTTGTCATGTTCTTCCAGACGCCGATTCCCGAGTGAGAGTGACGGGCCCCTGCTGACGTCCCTCGACGTCGCCGCGCCCGTCCCCACCGATGAATCCGTAGATCACTTCACATCACCACCGGGAGAACCCGTGACCGACAGCAAGAACATCAACAACCCCGTGGGCCAGGGCGGCGGCCAGCGCAAGAAGCTGTCCCGCGCCGAACGGCAGAACAACGGTCCGCACCGCAACCTCGACCGCCAGGGCGCCGCCGACCAGAAGGCCGAACTGGTGCGCAAGATGCGCGAGAAGACCCGCGCGGCCGAAGCCACCACGCAGCCGACCGACGACACGACGCGGCCGGCCGACGACACGGCGCCGACGGGCGACGGCGACACCGCGCAGAGCTGACGCACGAAGGCCCCGGTCACTGACCGGGGCCTTCGTCCAAGCGCGGATGACGGGAATCGAACCCGCGCTCCAGGCTCGGGCGGTCAGCGGCCAGCGGCCAGCGGTCAGCGGTCAGCGGTCAGCGGTCAGCGGCGACAGCGGCCGCTCGAAGCAGGTCTCGAGAACCACCGTGGCCTGCGTCCCCTGGCTGGAGCCGGTATCCCGCTGACCTCCGGGGCACGCGGCCCCGGAGTCCCGATGACCTCCGGGGCACGCGTCCACGGACGTCTTTCAGGGGCCCCGCGCCATCTGTATGCGGTCGGACAGGGCGAGGTGGGTTTGCCCTCCGCGGCCGTGAGGGATGCATCGGCCGTGTTCTCCTTGCCCCTCCCCGCACGTCGGGAGTCGCTGCGCCGTCGGTTCGCCGACGACGGATACGTCACCCTGCCCCGGCTCGTCAGCCCCGCCGGCCTCGCGACGCTCGCCGCGGAAGCGCGTCGGCTGGAGACCGATGCGGCGCGGCGCGACTTCCGCATGCCCTGCATGGCGGACAGCCCCCGGCACATGACCACGCTCGGCGGTCACAGGATCGCGCACGCTTCACCGGTCATCACCCGTCTCTACGAGGACCGGGATCTGATGCGGCTGCTCTCCTCGCTGCTGGGTGAGGCGGTCGTCGCCGTGCACGACCCCGTCGAACGCCACGTTCTGAACGTCCTGCACCGGCCGGGGGACACCCACGGTGCGCACACCGACGACTACCCGCTCGCTCTCGTTCTCTTCCTCGAGGCCCCGCCGCATGCCGCCGACGGCGGACTGCTGGAGTTCCACCCCGGCCGTGGCGACCTCGACGCCCTCGACGCGCCCGGCGCCCGGCGCGTGCACCACCGCCCCGGCGACGGTTATCTGCTGCGCAGCGACACCACCGCCCACCGTGTCACCCCGCTCGGGCGCCCGGGGGTCCGGCGTACGGTGCTCAACTTCGCGTACACGACGCCCGGTCGGCAGGGCGCGACCACCTCGTCCGCGTCCCTCCTCTACGACTGAGGTGCCGCTCGGTCGGGTCGACGCGGGCCGGCGGAGAGCGGTCCGGTTCGGCGGCACCGCCCCGCCGGGGCGCGGCCCGGGCGCGGGGGCTCTCCGGCGCAAGGGAGTCGCTCGTTCGGGGGCGAGGTGACGTTTCCGCTGTTCCGGGTGGTGTGCGTGCGGGACATGATCCCGGCGCCCCGTACGCCGGGGCTTCCCCGCATCCCACCCGGAAGGTGTCCGTCCGTGATCCTCGTGATCGTCGTCGCCGTACTGGCCCTGCTCGCCGGCCTCGCCGCCAACCGCTGGCTGCGGCCACGCCTCCTCAACGAGGACGACGACACAGGCATGGCCGTGAAGGACCTGGTCGGCCCCCTCCTCACCCTGACCGTGCTGCTCCTCGCCTTCGTCCTGGTCACCGCCAACGGTTCGTACGGCAAGGCCGAGGTCGCCTCGCGCGGTGAGGCCCGGGCCGTCGACCAGCTCGTCGAGGCTGCCGAGTACGCGCCCGCGGCGCAGCGGGCGGAGGTCCAGGCGGACGCCGTCTGCTACGCCCGTGCCGTACGCCTCCAGGAGTGGCCGGCCATGGCCGACGGCAAGGGCTCGGCAGCTCCCAGTGTCTGGTCCACCGACTTCCGCCGGGTCTTCCGCGAGGTGGAGGGCAAGCCGGTCTTCGGCATGCTCGTGGCCGCCGACAACAAGCGGTCGGAGGAGCGCGAGGAGCGCCTGACCCAGGCCACCGCGAGCATCCCCAGCGCGATCCTCTGGTTCTTGCTCGCGACGCTGGTGATCACCGTGATGGCCCTCGGGACGTGCATCCCCCGCCGCAACAACCGCGGACAGATCATCACTCTCGTCGTCATCACCGCGCTCCTCACCGCCACGCTGTGCATCATCCGCGACGTGGACCGCCCCTTCGGCGGCATCATCGACGTCCAGCCCACCGCCATCACCGAGGTCGAACGCCAGGCCACCCGCGACTTTCTCGCCCATCACACGGCCGCCGACCTGCCGTGCGACAACGAGGGCAACCGCCGCACCGTCTGACGCCCGCGCCCGCGCCGCCCGGAGCCCTGCCGCCTCCGGACAACGACGAAGCCCCAGGTCATCGACCTGGGGCTTCGTTCAAGAGCGGATGACGGGAATCGAACCCGCGCTATAAGCTCACCGGCCCTACTGGCACGTTGTGCACGCGGCCTGGGTGGGGTGCGGAGACGGGGGCGAACCTGCACCGCACCGGCGTCGAACGAAGGGGCCGTGCCGGCGCCGAGGGCAACCGGCGCACGACCTGACCGGCGCCAGGCTCGGCAGGGCCGGAAGCCGTTCGGAGGAATGCAAGATCGTTTCGCCTTCATCCATGCGTGTCATGCAGGGATGCGAGCCCGATGACCGGGCAGAGATGGCCACGGCAACCCTCCCACCAGCAGAAAGACCCGTTGATGCGTCTTCGCTCCGCCTTCACCGCCGTTCTCGGTGCCGCGCTGCTCCTCGCCGCTGTCCCTGCCTCTGCTTCCGCCGCTTCGGGGCAGTTCCGCTACGACTACGTGACCGTCGAGGGCTATGAGGCGACCGGCTTCCTGAACGACCCGGCCAGCGGTGAGTGCCTGAATCTCCCCGGCGTCGGCCAGGAGAATCCCGAACCCGGCCATTCGCCGAAGAACCGCACCGACGCCTATGCGACGGTCTTCACCGAGCCCGGCTGCCAAGGCGACTCCTTCACCCTCCGCCCGCACACCGGCGGGGCCTCGGAACGTCTGAAGGTGCGGTCCGTCGTCTTCGGCTGACGAGCCGCCAGGTCCGGGGCGCGGTCGCGCCCCGGACCTTCCCGGGCCGTGCTCCGAGCGGGAACTCGCCCCACCGCACTCTCGTGAGCGACGGCGATTCGGCCCTCTTCCGCCATGACCGAGGTTCCACGCCGTGAGGGCTGGGCGCCGGGTCCGCGGGGAGGGGCAGGCCGTCGGCACCTTTCCCGTACTCGGTCGTTGCAACGAGCACGGACAGCGCCCGCGTCGCCGTCGGGCCGTCAGGCACCCCGTACCCGAAGGAGAACGACCCGATGGACAACCCCACCGACCTGCGCTACACCGACGATCACGAGTGGATTCGCCTGAACGGGTCCACCGCACGCGTCGGCATCACGGATCACGCTCAGAAGCAGCTCGGCGACATCGTCTTCTTCGAGGCTCCGCAGCTCGGCAAGAGCCTCGACGCGGGGGAGGAGTTCGGCGCCGTGGAGTCGGTCAAGGCGTGGAACTCGTTGTACATGCCCGTGACTGGCGAGGTGGTCCGGGTGAACGACGCCGCGAAGGACTCTCCGGAGCTGCTCAACGAGGAACCGTACGGCGACGGTTGGCTCATCGAGATCAGGTGTCGTGACAGTGCTGCCGTGGACAAGCTGATGACCGCGCAGCAGTACGAGGCGTACATCACCCCCGAGGAGTGACACGGCGGTCGGTGGACTCGCCGTCGGCCCGCCCCTCCAGGCATCTGCCACGAGGGGCGGACCGTCTTCGTGGCGCGTTGGTACGTCCGGTCACCCGCCCTGCCCGAGGTCGGTGGCCTCGGTGCGGATGCGGTCCCATGCGTGACGGATGTGGTCCTCGGTGGTGGCGGTGCCGCCCGCGGCCAGGCGGAGGGTGAAGCGTCCGGCTACCTCCGTACTGCTGAGGAACAGGTCGCCGGTGGCGTTGAGTCGTCGCAGAAGAAGGGCGTTGGCCGCGTCGTCCGCGCGCAGACGGAAGCAGACGAGTCCGAACGGGTGCGGGGCGGCGACTTCGAACCGCTCGTCCCCTCGGACCATCTCCGCGAACAGACGGGCGTGTTCGATGCCCTGGCGCAGGTGGGCGCGCAGGCCCTCGGCTCCGTACCAGCGCAGGGTGAACCACAGCTTCAGCGCCCGGAAGGGGTGACCGAGGGGGACCTGCCAGTCCCGGTAGTCGGGCGCCTTTCGTGCGTCGTCCGTGACGTCACGCAGATAGCTTGGGGCCGTGTTCAGTGCCTGGGTGACCACTGTGGGGTCGGCGAACCACATGGGGCTGCACTCGAACCCCGTGAGCAGCCACTTGTGCGTGTTGACGCTGTAGCTGTCGGCGTGTTCGAGGCCGCTGTTGATCCAGCGCATTTCCCGGCAGATCGCGGCGACGCCCGCGTAGGCGCCGTCGACGTGCAGCCACAGGTCGTGGTCCCGGCAGATGTCGCCGATGGCCGGCAGTGGGTCGATCGCGGTGGTGGACGTGGTCCCGATCGTCGCGATCACGGCGACCGGCACCAGCCCCGCGGAGAGGTCGGCCTCGATCGCCCGCCGCAGCCCGTCCGGCCGCAGCGCCCGCGTGTGCGGGTCGACGTCGAGGTGGCGCAACTGGAGGTCTCCCAGGCCGCACAGGCGGGCGGCCTTCAGCGCCGAGCAGTTGGCCTCGGTCGATGTGTAGACGGTGTAGCGGGAGCCGCTTCCGTGGTCGCGCCACCGGTCACCGGCGCGGCGCCACAGGGCAGCGGCCAGCGCGACCACCATGGCCGACGACGCGGTGTCCTGGATGACTCCGCCGCCGCCGAAGCGGTCCGGCAGCCCCATCAGATCGGCCAGCCAGTCCATGACGCGCTGTTCGAGCTCGGTGGCGGCCGGACTGGTGGCCCAGGTCATGCCCTGGGTGTTCAGGCCGGCGGTGAGCATCTGCGCCAGCACCGCCGGTCCCGAGGTGGTCATGGGGAAGAACCCGAGGAAGCCCGGGTGCTGCCAATGCGCCAGGCCCGGCACGATCAGCCGGTCGAAGTCCTCCAGGAGCGACTCGAACTCCTCGCCCGTCGCGGGGGCTTGGGGCGGCAGGCGGTCGGCGATCTGACCGGGGGTGACCGGTGGCGTCACGGGACGGTCGGGCAGTCCCTCCCAGTAGGCGGCGATCCAGTCGACCGCGAGGTGACCCCAGTGCCGGAACTCGTCCGCCGACATGTGACGGGCGCCGGCCTCCATGCCGTCCGCCGACCGTGGCGTCGGGACGCTGGTGTCGACGCCTGAGGGGGCGGATCCGCCGGGAAGGTCCATGGGTCACTCCGTGGTGCGCGGGTAGGGCAGAGCGTGAGGGAAGCGGGCACGGTACGCGGCCCGGTGCTCAGGATCATCGGCGAGGAAGACGCCGTCGGAGCGGACCATGCGCCGCAGCGCCAGCAGCGGCAACGGGCTGCTCAGCGGACGGAAGGCCGGGTTGCGCACGCCGGGGGCGGACGGCGGACCGTCGTGGAACTCGCCGATCATCAGCCCCTGCCGCACCAGGGAGGGCTTCAGGAGCCGCTGGGCGCCCTCGATGACGGGGGCCCACTCGCGCGCCGGCAGAGCCGGAAAACCCACCAGCAGGGCGTGATCGGACGCCTCCCCACAACGACGTTCGAACCACTGTACGTAGGGCTGCATGACCATGGTCATGTCCTGAGGACCACCCACGGGGTGGGGCCACAGCACGCCGTACAGCGCCCCTTGCTCCATGGCGCGCCGGGTGTACGGGCAGACCGGTCCGCGACGGCCGAGGTCGGGGTGCGGGCGGCACAGGTAATCGCGTACCCACTCCTCGAGGACTCGCCACGAGCCGTCCACGGCCGCGGCCCCCGGGCAACCGCCCAGGGGCCGCGGGGCACACCACCGGTCAGCCTTCACCGAACTCGTCATGGGGTTCGTCGCTGATGTAGAAGCTCACCGCGGACGCGACGACTTCATCGACGCTGACCGCACCGTCGCCGTCGGTGTCGACGCGCCTCGCCTGCACCGGCGCCCCTGCCTCGGTGGCACCCATGGCGCGCAGCATGCGCGTCCACTCGGCCAGGTCCACCCTTCCGTCGCCGTCCACGTCCGCGACGGCCACGACTGCCTCGGCCCACGGCCGGATGACGTCGGTGAAGCCGTCAGGGTTGCCCCGCAGCCGGGAACCCGCCGCTCCGATGAACTCCTCGCGGGTCAGCACTCCGTCGTCGTCGGTGTCGGCCGCCTCGGCGAGCCCCGCGAAGTAGTGACGGGCACCGGCCATCAGCGCCTTGCCCTTGGCGGACGCCTCGGACAGCTCGTACCGCTCCAGAATCCGGCGAGCCATCGCCTCAAGGTCGCCGACGGTGATCGTGCCGTCGTGGTCGAGATCGAACGTGGCGAACCGAGCCGCCAGCTTCCTTCCGTAGACGTCGCTGTCCAACAGGGTCATGGCAACCTCCAGAGCCAGCCGGGAAGCGGGCCGGATCGGGCGGAACCGGTCCGTAAGTTCTGACGCATGGTAGTCAGTTGAGTGCGCTCCGTGTGTACCGCCGGATGGTCACATCTCGGTGGTCGGTGATCCATTGCCTCGCTCCGGCGACCTGGCCGCTCCTGGCGATCGGCGCCCCCGCAGGCGGAGACGGGCGCGCTTGCGGTTTCGGACGCGCTTGAATTCATTTCGGGCCGCGCATCGTGCGTGGATCCATGGTCGTAGTGTGTAGCTGACGGGGTTGGTGGGTGATCACTCCCAAGGAATTGACCCAGCCCGCCGTGCGCGCTTTCGTCACGGCTCTCGTGGACCAGGACGCCGCCGCCTTCCGCGACGCCGTCGCCCCGGGTTTCACCTTCTCCTCCGGGAAGGATTCCGGTGGCGCGGACGCCTTCCAGTCCGCCCACCGCACGGTCGTCCTCCATGAACAGAGCGCGGACGGCCTGACCGTCACCGGAATCGCCGCCCGCAAGGGTGAGAACGTCAACGTACGGGCTTCGGGTGAGAGCCCGGCGTGGGCTTCGCGGGCGAAGGCGGTGTCATTCGGACTCCGCGAGAATCTGGTCAGCCGGCTCGGGAAGGGTCGGCGCAGGGTGTACTCCTGCCGGCGGCGCGGCGACTCGGCCGGCTGGGCGGCGATGACCGCGAGCAGGGGGCGTCGAGGACGGTCGCGAGAAGGGCTCCGTCCTTCGGGGCGGGTCCACGCAGGATCGCCTTCACCCTCGCTTCCGACTCCGCCCAGCGGCGCACGAGCGAGATGACGCGGATCACTCCCTGCGCGTCTCGGTATGCGAAAGCGCTCGACGCCGAGTGGTCGCCGGTTGCGCGTTCAGGCTCAATCCGATGACCCGTTACGGCACTTATGGCAAGCGAATGGCACGCTGACCCCGAGAGGTCTAGACAACAAACAAGCCCCAGGTCGCTGACCTGGGGCTTTGTCGTGGAGCGGATGACGGGAATCGAACCCGCGCTATAAGCTTGGGAAGCTCATGTTCTACCATTAAACTACATCCGCATCGCGGCCTGTTGATCAGTACCGCAGACTCGGACACTGTACCCCATCCGCCAGGTGTGACGGGTGACTCCGGGACGGAGTGCCGCCTGGAGGCCTGTCCCGTTCATCCCCTAATGTGGCTCTCTCGTCCACCACTTGTCGGGGAAGGGACTTGATGGGTTCGATGAAGCGCACCGTCGTCCGTTGTGCCGAAGGGCACGTGTTCAGTACTGCCTCGTTCCCGTTGCAGCAGCTCGGGGCCGGGCGGATCGGGCCAGGGCGGCTCGTGCGGTGTCCGCGGTGTGCGCGGTTGCGGCATGCGGTGCCCGTGGAGCTCGAGCAGCGCTGATGGCGGCACAGGCGCGGAGTCTGCCCGATTGGGGCAGGTCCGCGCCCTCTGCGTATCGTGGGGGCGTGCTTCTCTCAGACAAGGACATCCGGGCCGAGATCGATGCCGGACGGGTGCGTATCGACCCGTACGACGAATCCATGGTGCAGCCCTCGAGCATCGACGTGAGGCTTGACCGCTTCTTCCGGGTGTTCGAGAACCACCGCTACCCCCACATCGACCCCGCCGTCGAGCAGCTCGACCTGACGCGCGAGGTCGAGCCGGAGGGCGACGAGGCGTTCATCCTCCACCCCGGTGAGTTCGTGCTCGCCTCGACCTACGAGGTCATCAGCCTCCCCGACGACATCGCGTCGCGGCTGGAGGGCAAGAGCTCCCTCGGACGGCTCGGGCTCGTCACGCACTCCACCGCCGGGTTCATCGACCCCGGCTTCTCGGGGCACGTGACCCTGGAGCTGTCGAACCTCGCCACCCTTCCCATCAAGCTGTGGCCGGGAATGAAGATCGGCCAGCTGTGCCTGTTCCGGCTCAGCTCGCCCGCCGAGTTCCCCTACGGGAGCGAGCGGTACGGGTCCAGGTACCAGGGCCAGCGTGGACCGACCGCCTCCCGTTCCTTCCTGAACTTCCATCGGACCCAGGTGTGACGGCAATGAGTGACGTACGGGAGAACCTCACCTACGAGGGCTTCGGGCGCGCGATCCGCGAGCTCGCGCAGACCATCGCCGACGACGGCTACGAGCCCGACATCGTGCTCTCCATCGCGCGCGGCGGTGTCTTCGTCGCCGGCGGCCTGGCCTACGCCCTCGACTGCAAGAACATCCACCTGGTCAACGTGGAGTTCTACACCGGGGTCGGGACCACGCTCGAGATGCCCGTCATGCTCGCGCCCGTCCCGAACGCCATCGACTTCAGCGACAAGAAGGTGCTGATCGCCGACGACGTCGCCGACACCGGCAAGACGCTCAAGCTGGTCCACGACTTCTGCGTCGACCACGTCGCCGAGGTCCGCTCCGCCGTCGTCTACGAGAAGTCGCACTCCCTCGTGAAGTGCGAGTACGTGTGGAAGAAGACCGACGAGTGGATCAACTTCCCCTGGTCCGTCGAGCCGCCCGTCGTCCGCCGCGAGGGCCAGGTCCTCGACGCCTGACCCTCCCGGATCCACGAGAAGGCCCCCAGCCGCGTCCTGCGGCTGGGGGCCTTCTCCGTACGGGCCTTTACGGGGTGCCCCTTACGGGGTGCCCTACAGCATGCCCAGCTTGATCAGCGAAAGCAGTGCCACCAGCTGGATCGCCGACGCGCCCAGCGCCTTCGGCCACGGCAGGTCGTGCGAGCGGCTCACCATCATCGTGAACAGCGCGCCCGCCGCCAGCCAGGTCAGCCAGCCGAGGATCTGCACCAGGCCGTTCTCGCCGCCCAGGAAGAGCGCGAAGAGCAGCCGGGGCGCGTCCGTGATCGACATGATCAGCATCGACAGGCCCACCGTCGGCTGCCAGGAGCCGCTGCCGCCGAGCTGGCGGGCCAGCGTGTGCGTCACCGCGCCCAGGATCAGGCCGGCCACGACGAAGCCCACGCCCGTCATCAGGACGTACGGGATCGCCGTCGACAGCGTCGCGTTGATCGCCTCTTCGCGCGCCTTGTCGAAGCCGAAGATCGCCAGCAGGCCGTAGAGGAACGTGACGGTCAGCGCCGGGCCCCACACCGCGTGGTCCCGCATCTGCAGGAACGTCGGGCCCGGGCGGAGCACGATGCCGCTCAGCAGGGCCTTCCAGGGCAGCCGCGGGCCCGACGGGGCGGCGGCGGTACGCGCGTCGTACGTCGCCGCGTCGCCGTAGGGGTCCTCGTTCACGCTGAACATCTGCGTGTGCCCCGGCGTGTTCGCCGCGTAGTGCTGCTGCGGGTGGTGCTGCTGCTGCGCTCCGTGCGGGTCCCCGAAGTACTCCGGCTCCCCGTAACCGCCGCCGCCCTGCTGCGGGGCCTGCTGCGGCCACTGCTGCTGCGGGTGGGGCGGCGGGGCCGCGTTGTACCCGTACGGCGCCTGCTGCGGTTGTTGTTGCGGGGGGCGGTTGTCCCGGCCGCGTCCGTTCCTGAATCCAGCCACGTCATCGAACGTACCCGTTCCCGCTGCGACTCCGCGCCTCCGCCCCTGAGCTGCCACTGAGCTGTGACATCCCCTAGGGGGCCCGGGGGGAGGCGTCGGGGCCCTCCCGGGGGCCCGTGACGCCAGAAGGCCGCCCCGCTGCATGCGCGCGGGGCGGCCTCTTCCTGCGTACGCGATACCGCTACTCGGCCGACACCGGTTCCGGCTCGTCCGCCTGGGCGTCCTCCGGCTTCGTCTTCACCGAGTCGAGCAGCAGCTGCGCCACGTCCACGACCTGCACGGACTCCTTCGCCTTGCCCTCGTTCTTCTTGCCGTTGACCGAGTCGGTCAGCATGACCAGGCAGAACGGGCAGGCGGTGGAGACGATGTCCGGATTGAGGGACAGGGCCTCGTCGACGCGCTCGTTGTTGATGCGCTTGCCGATCCGCTCCTCCATCCACATCCGCGCGCCGCCGGCGCCGCAGCAGAAGCCGCGCTCCTTGTGGCGGTGCATCTCCTGCTGGCGCAGGCCCGGGACGGCGGACATGATCTCGCGCGGCGGCGTGTAGACCTTGTTGTGGCGGCCCAGGTAGCAGGGGTCGTGGTACGTGATCAGACCGTCGACCGGCGTCACCGGGATCAGCCTGCCCTCGTCGATGAGGTGCTGGAGCAGCTGCGTGTGGTGGATGACCTCGAACTCGCCGCCCAGCTGCGGGTACTCGTTCGCGATCGTGTTGAAGCAGTGCGGGCAGGTCGCGACGATCTTCTTCGCCGACTTGGGCTTACGGGTCGACTCGTCCTCGTCGTCCTCGCCGAACGCCATGTTCAGCATCGCGACGTTCTCCTGGCCCAGCTGCTGGAAGAGCGGCTCGTTGCCGAGGCGGCGCGGCGAGTCGCCGGTGCACTTCTCCTCGCCGCCCATGATGGCGAACGAGACGCCCGCCATGTGCAGCAGCTCGGCGAAGGCCTTCGTCGTCTTCTTGGCCCGGTCCTCCAGGGCGCCCGCGCAGCCGACCCAGTACAGGTAGTCGACCTCGGTGAGGTCCTCGACGTCCTTGCCGACGATCGGGACCTCGAAGTCGACCTCCTTGGTCCACTCGACGCGCTGCTTCTTCGCCAGGCCCCAGGGGTTGCCCTTCTTCTCCAGGTTCTTGAGCATCGTGCCGGCCTCCGAGGGGAAGGCGGACTCGATCATCACCTGGTAGCGGCGCATGTCGACGATGTGGTCGATGTGCTCGATGTCGACCGGGCACTGCTCGACACAGGCGCCGCAGGTGGTGCAGGACCACAGGACGTCCGGGTCGATGACGCCGTTCTCCTCGGCGGTGCCGATCAGCGGACGCTCGGCCTCCGCGAGGGCGGACGCCGGGACGTCGGCGAGGGCCTCGGCCGACGCCTTCTCCTCGCCCTCCATGTCCTTGCCGCCGCCCGCGAGCAGGTACGGCGCCTTGGCGTGCGCGTGGTCGCGCAGCGACATGATCAGCAGCTTGGGGGAGAGCGGCTTGCCCGTGTTCCAGGCGGGGCACTGCGACTGGCAGCGGCCGCACTCGGTGCAGGTGGAGAAGTCGAGGATGCCCTTCCAGGAGAACTGCTCGACCTGGGAGACACCGAAGACGGCGTCCTCGGCCGGGTCCTCCCAGTCGATCTCCTGGCCGCCCGTCGTCATCGGCTGGAGCGCGCCCAGCGCGGTGGAGCCGTCGGCGTTCCGCTTGAACCAGATGTTCGGGAAGCCGAGGAAGCGGTGCCAGGCCACACCCATGTTGGTGTTGAGCGAGACCGTGATCATCCAGGTGAAGGACGTGATGATCTTGAGCGCCGCGACGGCGTACGTGAGCTGCTGGATCGTCCCCAGGTCGAGCCCGTCGAGCAGCGCGATCAGCGGGTACGAGGCGAAGAAGCCGGGCTCCCAGCTCGTCACGTGGTGCTGGACGCCTTCGAGCGCCCGCAGCGTCATGATGCAGAGGCCGACGATGAGGATGACGGCCTCGACGAAGTACGCCTGGCCGGTCTTCGAACCCGCGAAGCGCGACTTGCGGCCCGCCTTGGTCGGCTTGCTGAGCTGCCGGATCACGATCAGGGTCACGATGCCCAGGACCGTCATCAGACCGAGGAACTCGGTGAAGATCTCGTACGGCAGCCAGTCGCCGATGATCGGGATCAGCCAGTCGGCCTGGAAGAGCTGGCCGAAGGCGTTGACGATCGTCAGCAGCAGCGAGAAGAAGCCCACCGCCACGAACCAGTGCGCCACGCCGACGACGCCCCAGCGGTTCATCCGCGTGTGGCCGAGGAACTCCTTGACCAGCGTGATGGTGCGCTGCTTGGGATCGCCGGTGCGCGTGCCCGCGGGCACGGGCTGACCGAGCTTCACGAAGCGGTAGATCTGCGCGGTGGCGCGGCCGAACAGCGCGACGGCCACCACCGTGATGGCGATCGACACGATGATCGCGGCGAGTTGCATGAGGGGCTCCTCGGGCGGGCCTGCGAGGCGGAGTGCCGACACCGTCGAGTGTGGCACTACTAAGCGGTAACTTATTCAGTCCGTGCTGAGATTACCGCCTCACGGCGCCGCCCTGTAGCGGCGCCTGCGGTGATCTGTGTCGCTCAGGCAAGCCTTGCCGAGGGCCGTACCGCGCGACGCCTGCGGACTGCTGGAAGCGTACGCGCCAGGATGGCCAGGTCCATTCCGAGCCAGTGATGGTCCACATAGTGGAGATCGAGCAGCTCGCGCTCCTCCCAGGGCAGCTCCGACCGGCCGCTGATCTGCCACAGCCCGGTCATGCCGGGCCGCACCGAGAGCCGGCGGCGGGACTCGCCGACGCACTCGCGGTGCCCGGGCGTGAGCGGGCACGGGCCGACCAGGGACATCTCCCCCCGTACGACGTGCAGCAGCAGCGGCAGTCCGGCCAGCGGGCTCTTCGTGCGGAACGTGCACATGGTGAAGGCCCGCCCGCCCCGGCCCGCGACGGTGCGGCGGCGCAGCACCCCGCCCGCGCCGGCCGTCGCGAGTGCGAGGGAGAGGGCGACGGCGGCGAGCAGGGGGGAGAGGACGGCCAGCAGGGCGAGTCCGCCGAAGAGGTCGAGTGCGCGCTTGGCCGTCATGACGCTTCCCCACACCCTTTCGAGTGACGTTCATGGGATATTCGTGGGATATGCCCGGTACTCCCGCTTTGCCCGGCAGGGGTTTCCCGGACTCTCTCACGGGTGAGGGGTCCACATCGGGCAATGACGCGCCATCGGCGGCCCTTTGAGCGCCTCTCAGGGCGAAGAGTTGAGTCGCCTCCGCTCAGGTCTGTTGACGCACTCGGCGTCGTCGTGCATCCTTGAGTCAGATCCACTCAAGTCAGTCAGCTGGAGGAATTGAAATGGCACGTGCGGTCGGCATCGACCTGGGCACGACTAACTCCGTCGTCAGCGTTCTGGAAGGCGGCGAGCCCACCGTCATCACCAACGCCGAGGGCGCCAGGACCACGCCGTCCGTCGTCGCCTTCGCGAAGAACGGTGAGGTGCTGGTCGGCGAGGTCGCCAAGCGCCAGGCGGTCACCAACGTCGACAGGACCATCCGGTCGGTCAAGCGCCACATGGGCACCGACTGGAAGATCGAGATCGACGGCAAGAACTTCAACCCGCAGCAGATGAGCGCCTTCATCCTGCAGAAGCTGAAGCGCGACGCCGAGGCGTACCTGGGCGAGAAGGTCGTCGACGCGGTCATCACCGTCCCGGCGTACTTCAACGACTCCGAGCGTCAGGCCACCAAGGAGGCCGGTGAGATCGCGGGCCTCAACGTCCTGCGCATCGTCAACGAGCCGACCGCGGCCGCCCTGGCGTACGGCCTGGACAAGGACGACCAGACGATCCTCGTCTTCGACCTCGGTGGCGGCACCTTCGACGTGTCGCTCCTGGAGATCGGTGACGGCGTCGTCGAGGTGAAGGCCACCAACGGTGACAACCACCTCGGTGGTGACGACTGGGACCAGCGCGTCGTCGACTACCTGGTGAAGCAGTTCGCCAACGGCCACGGCGTCGACCTGGCCAAGGACAAGATGGCTCTCCAGCGTCTCCGCGAGGCCGCGGAGAAGGCGAAGATCGAGCTGTCGTCCTCCACCGAGACGTCGATCAACCTGCCGTACATCACCGCCTCCGCCGAGGGTCCGCTGCACCTGGAGGAGAAGCTCACCCGGGCGCAGTTCCAGCAGCTGACGGCCGACCTTCTGGAGCGCTGCAAGACGCCGTTCCACAACGTCATCAAGGACGCGGGCATCCAGCTCTCCGAGATCGACCACGTCGTTCTCGTCGGTGGCTCCACCCGTATGCCGGCCGTCGCCGAGCTCGTCAAGGAGCTGACCGGTGGCCAGGAGGCCAACAAGGGCGTGAACCCGGACGAGGTCGTCGCCATCGGCGCCGCCCTGCAGGCCGGTGTGCTCAAGGGTGAGGTCAAGGACGTCCTGCTCCTCGACGTGACCCCGCTGTCGCTTGGTATCGAGACCAAGGGCGGCATCATGACCAAGCTCATCGAGCGCAACACCACGATCCCGACCAAGCGGTCCGAGATCTTCACGACGGCCGAGGACAACCAGCCGTCGGTGCAGATCCAGGTCTACCAGGGCGAGCGCGAGATCGCGGCGTACAACAAGAAGCTCGGCATGTTCGAGCTGACGGGTCTGCCGCCGGCCCCGCGTGGCGTCCCGCAGATCGAGGTCGCCTTCGACATCGACGCCAACGGCATCATGCACGTGACCGCGAAGGACCTGGGCACGGGCAAGGAGCAGAAGATGACCGTCACCGGTGGCTCCTCGCTGCCGAAGGACGAGGTCGACCGGATGCGCCAGGAGGCCGAGCAGTACGCGGACGAGGACCACCGTCGCCGCGAGGCCGCCGAGTCCCGCAACCAGGGCGAGCAGCTCGTCTACCAGACGGAGAAGTTCCTCAAGGACAACGAGGACAAGGTCCCCGGTGAGGTCAAGACCGAGGTCGAGACCGCCGTCGCCGAGCTGAAGGAGAAGCTCAAGGGCGAGGACACCGCGGAGATCCGTACGGCCACCGAGAAGGTCGCGGCCGTCTCCCAGAAGCTCGGCCAGGCCATGTACGCCGACGCCCAGGCCGCGCAGGCCGCCGGCGGCGAGGCCCCGCAGGGCGAGGCCAAGGCCGACGACGACGTCGTCGACGCGGAGATCGTCGACGACGAGAAGCCCGGGGACGCGAAGGGCGGCGCTGCCTGATGACGGAGGAGACCCCGGGCTTCGAGGAGAAGCCCGACGTCCCCTCCGGCGCCGACGACGCCGCCGAAGCCGCCGAGACCCCCTCCGAGGAGGGCTCGGCGGTCCCGGCCGGGGACGCCGCACAGACGGCCGGCCTGACGGCGCAGCTGGACCAGCTCCGCAGCGCGCTCGGTGAGCGCACCGCGGACCTCCAGCGGCTCCAGGCCGAATACCAGAACTACCGCCGACGGGTGGAGCGTGACCGGGTCACCGTCAAGGAGATCGCGATCGCGGGCCTCCTGACGGAGCTGCTGCCCGTGCTCGACGACGTCGGCCGGGCCCGTGACCACGGCGAGCTCGTGGGCGGGTTCAAGTCGGTCGCCGAATCGCTGGAGACCGTCGTCGCCAAGATGGGTCTGCAGCAGTTCGGCAAGGAGGGCGAGCCCTTCGACCCGACGATCCACGAGGCCCTGATGCACAGTTACGCGCCGGACGTCACCGAGACGACCTGCGTGGCGATCCTGCAGCCGGGGTACCGGATCGGCGAGCGGACCATCCGGCCCGCGCGCGTGGCGGTGGCCGAGCCCCAGCCCGGGGCGACGCCGGCCGCGAAGGAAGAGAAGTCGGCAGACGAGGAGAGCGGTGGCCCCGAAGAGGGCTAGCGCGAAGATCGTCCGAGAGGAGGGACGTCGATGAGCACGAAGGACTTCGTCGAGAAGGACTACTACAAGGTTCTCGGCGTCCCCAAGGACGCCACCGACGCCGAGATCAAGAAGGCGTACCGGAAGCTCGCCCGCGAGAACCACCCGGACGCCAACAAGAACGACACGAGCGCGGAGGCGCGCTTCAAGGAGATCTCCGAGGCGAACGACGTCCTCGGCGACCCCAAGAAGCGCAAGGAGTACGACGACGCCCGCGCGCTCTTCGGCAACGGAGGCTTCCGTGCCGGAGGCCCGGGCGGCGGCGGCAACTTCAACTTCGACCTGGGCGACCTCTTCGGCGGCGCCCAGGGGCCCGGCGGAGCGGGCGGGGCGGGCGGCTTCGGCGGCGGCCTCGGCGACGTCTTCGGCGGGCTGTTCAACCGGGGCGCGGGCGGCGGCGCGGGTCCGCGTACGCAGCCGCGCCGCGGCCAGGACATCGAGTCCGAGGTGACGCTCAGCTTCACCGAGGCCGTGGACGGCGCGACGGTGCCGTTGCGGATGTCCTCCCAGGCGCCCTGCAAGGCCTGTTCGGGCACCGGCGACAAGAACGGCACGCCCCGCGTGTGCCCGACGTGCGTCGGCACCGGCCAGGTCTCGCGCGGTAGCGGCGGCGGCTTCTCGCTGACCGACCCGTGCGTGGACTGCAAGGGCCGCGGCCTGATCGCCGAGACCCCCTGCGAGGTCTGCAAGGGCAGCGGCCGGGCCAAGTCCTCCCGCACGATGCAGGTCCGCATCCCCGCCGGCGTCTCCGACGGGCAGCGGATCCGGCTCCGCGGCAAGGGCGCTCCTGGCGAGCGCGGCGGTCCCCACGGCGATCTGTACGTCGTGGTCCACGTCGACGCCCACCCGGTCTTCGGCCGCAAGGACGACAACCTGACCGTCACCGTGCCCGTCACCTTCGACGAGGCGGCCCTCGGTGGCGAGATCAAGGTGCCCACGCTGGGCGGTCCCGCGGTCACCCTGAAGCTGCCGGCCGGGACCCCCAACGGCCGGACGATGCGCGCCCGCGGCAAGGGCGCGGTCCGCAAGGACGGGACGCGCGGCGATCTGCTGGTGACGGTGGAGGTCGCGGTGCCCAAGGAGCTCGACGACAAGGCCCGTGAGGCCCTTGAGACCTACCGTGAGGCGACGGCGGGCGAGGACCCCAGGGCAGAGTTGTTCCAGGCCGCGAAGGGAGCGTGACCCGATGGACATCAGACCGGGACGCAGCCGCAATCCGTACGAACTGACCGACGAGACGCCGGTGTACGTCATCTCGGTGGCGGCTCAGCTGTCGGGCCTGCACCCGCAGACCCTGCGGCAGTACGACCGCCTCGGTCTGGTCTCCCCCGACCGGACGGCCGGGCGCGGCCGGCGGTACTCGGCCCGTGACATCGAACTGCTCCGCACGGTGCAGGCGCTGTCGCAGGACGAGGGCATCAACCTCGCGGGCATCAAGCGCATCATCGAGCTGGAGAACCAGGTCACCGCGCTCCAGCAGCGCGTCGCCGAGCTGTCGGCGGCCGTGGAGGGCGCGGCGTCGGCGATGCGCCAGCGCGAGGCCCAGGTGCACGCCTCGTACCGGCGCGACCTGGTGCCGTATCAGGACGTGCAGCAGGCGAGCGCGCTGGTGGTCTGGCGCCCGAAGCGCTCCGGCGAGTAGCCGGAGCCGTTCCCCGTACGACGAAGCCCCCCACGCCAGCCGCGCGGGGGGCTTCGCCGTGCCGGGCCTTCGCCGTGCCGGGCCTTCGTCGAGCCGGCTACCGGCTCGGCGAACCGAAGTCATCGCCGCACGGGCTCGGTTCGGCCCCGTCTCACGGGATGAGTTCGGCGACGATGTTCGTCGCCGTGTCCCACCAGGGCGCCGCCCCCGTGCCGAAGGCGGCGGCGAGCGCGGTGCCGACGGCCCGGTCCAGCGGTTCGGGTGCGGTGCCGGCCGCCCAGTCGGGGTCGACCGTGCCGTCCCCGGTGGACTGGAGGGTGCCCAGCGGGCGTCCGTCGCGCAGCAGCCGGCTCTCGGCGTACGAGCAGGGCACGAGCCGGTAGCGGGCGCCGGCGACCCGGGCGTCGACGCGGTACGAGCGCCGCAGCAGCCGCCCTCTGCCGGGCCGGATGCGCGCGGGCGCGCCGTCGACGGTGAGGGCGAGGCGTCCGGCGGCGCGGGTGCCGATCGGGATCAGCGGGTCGGGCTCGTCACCGGGGGCGCGGACCAGCTCCACGGTGGGCAGTCCGTAGCCGGAGACGCGCAGGGTTCCGGCGGGGCCGTCGAGGTCGATCTGTACGTACAAGGTCAGTGTTCCTGCTCCAGAAGACCGGACTGGGCGATGAGGTACCCGAGTTGGGCGCGGCTGCCGCTGCCGAGTGCGGAGGCGAGCTTGGCGATGTGGGCGCGGCAGGTCCGGACGTTCATGCCGAGCCGGCGGGCGATGGCCTCGTCGACGTGTCCCTCGACGAGGAGGTTGGCGATGGAGCGCTGGATGCCGCTGATGCCGTCCAGCGGCGGCTGGTAGGTGACCGGGTTCTCCAGCGGGGTCGCCTGGAGCCAGAACTGCTCGAAGACGCCGACGAGATACTCCACGAGGCCGGTGTGGCGCAGCTCCAGGGCGACCTGGCGGTCCCGGCTCGCGGGCACGAAGGCGACCTTGCGGTCCACGATGATGAGCCGGTCGATGATCTCCTCGAGGGTGCGGACCTCGACCTCGGGGCCGATGCGCTCCAGATAGGCCAGGGTGATCGGCTGGTGCCGGGCCGTGTGCTGGTAGAGCGTGCGCATGCGGATGCCCCGGCCGAGGAGCGGCCGGACGCGGCGGAGGGCCTCGCCGAAGGTGGTGGCGCTGCGGCCGCTGCCGGGCTGCACGGTCAGCAGCTCCGAGGAGCATTCGGCCACCACCCGGTCCAGGGAGGTGTTGATCCTCGTGAGGCCCTCCAGGACGGTGATCGCGTGCGTGGTCGAGGGGTCCTGGACACTGACGTTCATGAATGGCTCGAACGCGTCGGAGAGTTCGATGCTGAGCCGTCTACGCTCCTGGATCTCCTTCTCGATCGGGAGCAGGAGCCGGGCCAGGGCGGCCGAGGGGGGAACCGGCCGGAGCCACTGCACGTCGTCGGGGTCGGGCCGCAGGAGGTCGAGGTCCATCAGGCAGGGCGTGGACTCGATGTCCGACCGGGCGATACGTCCCGTTCGCAGGGCCTCTTTATAGACCCGTGTGCCCGCTTCGCACAGCTCGGCGTGCGTATGAGGATGCCCCGTTTTATCCGGTTCTATTCGCATATGTACACCCCCAGGCTTTTCCGATACAGGAACATGATGCATTGAGCCAGTGGTGGAAACGTGAGGAGTGAGCCATCGTCGTGCCTGCGGGGGAGCAGGAGATACACACCAAGTGAGGTTGCTCGGTCATGGCCAAGAAGCTCATACGCACCGTAGTTGGTGTCGCGTTCATAGCTGCTGCCGCGGTCGGCGCGGTGGCGGCCAGTGGGGACCCGGGCTGGGGGGTCGTTCCGCAGCAGGTCGTCGCCAAGGCGAGTGACCCGGGCTGGGGCGCCATCGCGGCGAGTGACCCGGGCTGGGGCGTCGCGCCCGCAGCCGTCTCCGACCCTGGTTGGGGGTCCGTGGGGGCATGACGGTTCCCGAAGATCCTCGATTCCGGCGTGAGATGGCGGCTGCCTACCGCTCGGGGTGGCATTTCATCGACCTCGTCACAGCCGTGCCGCACGGTGGCGATTCGTTGATGGTCACCCTCTTCGGTGAGCCCATCATCATCAGGCGTGGAGACGATGAGGATATTCGCGCCTACCGATGTCTCCGGAAGCCACGTGGCGCCCCGCAGCCCGTCCGCTGTGCCATCCGGTACGGCATGATTTTCGTCAATCTCGACCAGCGTGACCACCAGCTCGTCGAGGCAGAGACCATCACCGCCACCCCCCGCAGTGCCTGAGTGGTTCCCCCGTCGTTGTAGACCGCTCAGGTACTTCCCCCACACAGCGGCGCCATCGCGGACCTGAAACGCGATGGCGCCGTTGTGCTGCCCCCGTAACCCCGACGCGGGGCCCACCGGGCCGGCGCCTCAGGCGCGCCCCATCGCGCGGGTCAGCGCGATCTCGATGACCACCCGGTCGGGGTTCGGCGCCGGGACCCGGCCGTAGCGCGCCGCGTAGCGGTCCACCGCGTCCGCGACGACGGCCGACTCGGTACGGATGTGGGCCACGCCCTCCAGCGTCGCCCAGCGGCCCTTGTCCACCTGGCAGACCGCCACCCGCGCGCCCTTCGCGCCCGCCGCCAGGACGTTGGCGACCTTGTGGCTGTGCTTGTTGGTGATGACCCGGGCGATGCCGTTCTCGCCGCCCTCGGGGTCGTACGTCACGCCCACCGCCACCACGTGCGGCGTACCGTCCGCGCGGGGGGTCGTCAGGGTGCACATGTGGTACTCGCGCCAGAAGCTGAGATACGAGTCGTCCGGGTTCCGCGGGTCAGTCGCCATGCCCGGAACCTACCCGTGGCAGAGCCATGTGCGACACCTTGAGCGGAATAGACTCAACTTTGTGTACGCTGGATGAGTCATAGGACGACTCAGCGGACGCCGAGGAGGAGACAGCGCACGTGGACGCCGAACTGACCAACAGGAGCCGGGACGCGATCAACGCGGCGAGCAGCCGCGCCGTGTCAGGGGGGCACGCCGACCTGACCCCCGCCCACCTTCTGCTCGCCCTCCTCGCGGGCCAGGACAACGAGAACATCGTGGACCTGCTCGCCGCCGTCGACGCCGACCAGGCCGCTGTACGGTCCGGAGCGGAGCGGCTGCTGGCCGCCCTGCCCAGCGTGACCGGATCCACGGTCGCGCCCCCGCAGCCCAACCGTGAGCTGCTCGCCGTCATCGCCGACGCCGACAAGCGCGCCAAGGAGCTCGGGGACGACTACCTCTCCACCGAGCACCTGCTCATGGGGATCGCGGCCAAGGGCGGACAGGCCGGCGAGGTACTGGCCCGGCAGGGGGCCGATACGAAGAGGCTGCTGGACGCGTTCGAGAAGAGCAGGGGAGGACGCCGGGTGACCACACCCGACCCGGAGGGTCAGTACAAGGCACTGGAGAAGTTCGGTACGGACTTCACGGCCGCCGCGCGCGAGGGCAAGCTCGACCCGGTCATCGGGCGCGACCAGGAGATCCGGCGTGTCGTCCAGGTCCTCTCCCGCCGCACCAAGAACAACCCGGTCCTCATCGGAGAGCCCGGCGTCGGCAAGACCGCCGTCGTCGAGGGGCTCGCCCAGCGGATCGTGAAGGGCGACGTCCCCGAGTCCCTGCGGAACAAGCGGCTCGTCTCGCTCGACCTCGGCGCGATGGTCGCGGGCGCCAAGTACCGCGGCGAGTTCGAGGAGCGCCTGAAGACCGTCCTCTCCGAGATCAAGGCCAGCGACGGCCAGATCATCACCTTCATCGACGAGCTGCACACCGTCGTCGGCGCGGGCGCCGGCGGCGACTCCGCCATGGACGCCGGCAACATGCTGAAGCCGATGCTGGCCCGCGGCGAGCTGCGCATGGTCGGCGCGACGACCCTGGACGAGTACCGCGAGCGGATCGAGAAGGACCCCGCCCTGGAGCGCCGCTTCCAGCAGGTCCTGGTCGCCGAGCCGAGCGTCGAGGACACCATCGCGATCCTGCGCGGGCTCAAGGGCCGGTACGAGGCCCACCACAAGGTCCAGATCGCCGACTCGGCGCTGGTGGCCGCCGCCACCCTCTCCGACCGGTACATCACCTCCCGCTTCCTGCCCGACAAGGCCATCGACCTCGTCGACGAGGCCGCCTCCCGGCTCCGTATGGAGATCGACTCCTCGCCCCTGGAGATCGACGAGCTCCAGCGCTCCGTGGACCGGCTGCGCATGGAGGAGCTCGCCCTCAAGAACGAGACCGACGAGGCGAGCAGGCAGCGCCTGGAGAAGCTCCGCCGCGACCTCGCCGACCGCGAGGAGGAACTGCGCGGGCTGACCGCCCGCTGGGAGAAGGAGAAGCAGTCCCTCAACCGCGTCGGTGAGCTCAAGGAGCAGCTCGACGAACTGCGCGGCCGCGCCGAGCGCGCCCAGCGCGACGGCGACTTCGACACCGCCTCCCAGCTGCTCTACGGCGAGATCCCGGCCCTGGAGCGCGAGCTGGAGGAGGCGTCCGAGGCCGAGCAGGAGGTCTCCAAGGACACCATGGTCAAGGAGGAGGTCGGCCCCGACGACATCGCGGACGTGGTCGGCGCCTGGACCGGCATCCCCGCGGGCCGCCTCCTGGAGGGCGAGACCCAGAAGCTGCTGCGCATGGAGGACGAGCTCGGCAAGCGGCTGATCGGCCAGACCGAGGCCGTCCGGGCCGTCTCCGACGCCGTGCGCCGCACCCGCGCCGGCATCGCCGACCCCGACCGCCCCACCGGCTCCTTCCTCTTCCTCGGTCCCACGGGTGTCGGCAAGACCGAGCTGGCGAAGGCGCTCGCGGACTTCCTCTTCGACGACGAGCGGGCCATGATCCGCATCGACATGTCGGAGTACGGCGAGAAGCACTCCGTCGCCCGGCTCGTCGGCGCGCCTCCCGGCTACGTCGGCTACGAGGAGGGCGGCCAGCTCACGGAGGCGGTGCGCCGCCGGCCGTACAGCGTGGTGCTGCTCGACGAGGTGGAGAAGGCCCACCCGGAGGTCTTCGACATCCTGCTCCAGGTCCTCGACGACGGGCGGCTCACCGACGGCCAGGGCCGGACGGTGGACTTCCGCAACACCATCCTGGTCCTGACCTCGAACCTGGGCAGTCAGTACCTGGTCGAGCCCCAGACCTCCGAGGAGGAGAAGAAGCGGCAGGTCATGGAGGTCGTCCGGGCGAGCTTCAAGCCGGAGTTCCTCAACCGGCTCGACGACCTGGTGGTCTTCTCGGCCCTCGACAAGGCCGAGCTCGGCCGGATCGCCCAGCTCCAGATCGACCGGCTCGCGCGGCGCCTCGCCGAGCGCCGGCTGACCCTCGAGGTCACCCCGGAGGCGCTGGCCTGGCTGGCGGAGGAGGGAAACGACCCGGCGTACGGCGCCCGCCCGCTGCGGCGGCTGATCCAGACCGCGATCGGCGACCGGCTCGCCAAGGAGATCCTCGCGGGCGAGGTCCGCGACGGCGACACGGTCCGGGTCGACCGCTTCGAGGACGGCCTGATCGTGGGCGCGGCGCAGTAGGCCGTAGGGATCAGGCGGCCCGTAGGGGCCGGCGCCCGCAGCGGCCAGGCGCCCGCAGTGGTCAAGCGCCCGCAGTGTTCAAGCGCCCGCAGTGGTCAAGCGCCCGCAGTGGTCAGGCGCCCCAGGCCCTGAGGTGTACGAGGGCGGTGTCACCGTCCTCGTACACCACGCCCACCTCCACGAAGAGGGCCTCGTCGAAGGAGATCTCCGAGCAGGCGCTGATCCCGTGGTCGCAGGTCGAGTCCGGTTCCCGGTCCGGATAGACGGCCGCGAGCCACGGCTCGTACGCGGCGCGCTCCATCCGGAACTCCACGGTGACGTACGTGTCCTGCCAGTGGGCCGCCGTGCACCGGGGCTCCTCGGCGCCGGACGGCAGCGACCCGCGGGCGAAGTCCATCGCCTCGGCGCAGTCGACCGGCTTCGCGTCGCCCGTCGCGTCCCAGGCCATCGCGCCCCACACCAGCAGGGCGAGCGGGCCCCCGCACAGGACCGTGACGAGTGCGCTCACCCAGATCCAGGTCGACAGGCGCGGCCGTACCGGCGCCACTTTCTTCCCCGTGAATTCCCCCATGTGCCGAGAGTTTGTCAGCCCGCAGCGGATCGCGGCAGACGGGGCTTGCGCCGGACCGCCCGGCATGGGGGAGGATGGCGGCAACCGTACGAAGGGATATTCACGGTGAGCATCGACCCGTCCTCGATTCCGAATTTCGGGGGCCAGCCCCAGCCTCAGGCCGCAGGACCGGCGGGCCCCGTCGTCCCCGACCAGGACCTGGTCAAGCAGCTCCTCGACCAGATGGAGCTGAAGTACGTCGTCGACGACGAGGGTGACCTCGCGGCGCCGTGGGAGGAATTCCGCACGTACTTCATGTTCCGCGGCGAGGAGGACCAGCGTGTCTTCTCGGTGCGGACGTTCTACGACCGCCCGCACTCGGCGGACGACCGTTCCAGGATTCTCGACGCGATCGACGACTGGAACCGCCGCACCCTGTGGCCCAAGGTCTACACGCACCTGCACGAGGAGGAGGACGGCTCCGCCACCCTCCGCCTCATCGGCGAGGCGCAGATGCTGATCGGCACCGGCGTCGCGCTGGAGCACTTCGTGTCCTCCACCGTCAGCTGGGTCCGCGCCTCGATCGAGTTCGACAAGTGGCTCGTCGAGCAGTTCGGCCTGGAGACCCCCGAGGACAAGGAGACCGGCGGCGAGTAGCCCCCGGCCCCCTCACAGGGCCATGCGCGCGAGCGTCAGCGCGTAGGCACCGAAGCTGAACGACAGCCCGGCCAGGGCCGCGATCACCACGATCGCCGCCCTCGGCCGGGCTTTCGTCAGTGCCTGGGCCAGCGGGAGGAGCAGCGGGAACGCGGGCAGCAGGAAACGCGGCTTGGACTCGAAGAACCCGGAGCCGCCGACGGTGATCACCACCAGGACGGCCGTGTAGACCAGGACCGGCAGCGGCGGCCGCTCCACCAGGACGAGCAGCGCGAAGAGCAGCACGCCCGCGCCCGTGAAGAGCAGCGCCGTCGCGAAGCCGAACTGCGTCGGCCCCCGCAGCATGTCCCGGACGAAGACCAGCGCGCCCTTCCCGAGGTCGAAGCGGGAGGTCCAGCCGTCCTGGACGGCGAAGTAGCCGCCGAGCAGGTCGCCGCGCCGCGCGCCCACCCAGAGCAGGTACGAGAGCCAGCCGAGCGGCGCGAGACCGGCCCCCACCCACACCCGCGCGCCGACCCGGCCGCGCCGCCGCCACAGCTCGTACGCCGCCGCCGCACCGACCGCCGCCGCGATGGCGATCCCGTTGGGCCGGGACAGTCCGGCGAGCGCGGCCAGGGCGCCCGCCCACAGCCAGCGGTGGGTGAGCAGCGCGTAGAGCGACCAGGCGGCCAGGGCCGTCATCAGCGGCTCGGTGTACGCCATCGACAGCACGATCGAGTGCGGCAGCACGCCCCAGAGCAGCACGAGCACGACGGCGGTGGACCGGCTGTAGAGCCGCTCGCCGATCAGGTAGATCCCCCAGGCCGCCACGCCGGCCGACAGCCAGGACAGCAGCAGCCCGGCGGTGCCGCCCGTGACGGGCAGGACGGTCGTGACGGCCCGGATCAGACCCGGGTAGAGCGGGAAGAAGGCCAGGTCGGACTGGATGAGCCCGTCCTGCCAGTGGAGCGTGTGGCCGTAGCCGTGCGCGGCGATCCGGGAGTACCAGCCGGAGTCCCAGGACGTGGCGAGCAGGGCCCGGGGCGAGCGCCCGAGGTGCCAGGACCAGGCCGCGAGGACCAGCATCCCGGTCAGCCGCGCGGCGGCGAAGAGGCCGAGCGCGGGCGCGGCCCGGTGCAGCGAGGCCCGCCAGCGCGGGACGCTCCGGACGGCGGCGGTCGACGCCGGGCGGTCGAGAGTCTCGGCGGACAGGGTGCACCTCCGTGCGCACGGGAACCGGGGTCAGCCCGACAAATCGGTCTACCCGACAATCGGCGTGCCACGGAGGGGGCGCGCGCGACCGTGCGACCCACCCGAGTGAAAAAACCCCGCGAGGAGCGCCACGCAAAACTGTCCTGGGCCGATCTGACCACCGCGCCGTCAGGCTCGATGCCGCTGCACCGCGCGCCGTAGCCTGACGGCACACGGAAGGGGCCGTCCATGAGCGTCGACGCGATCGTGCACACCGATTTACCCAAGGGGTACACGGTCCTGTTCGGGGCCGACGGGCAAGTACGGCACGGGCAAGCTTCCCATTCCGCTGGCCGACGGCCGCCCCTTCACCCTCGACCTCGACGAGCTGCCGCGTCCCCAGCCTGAGGCGAACGCCCGCTGACGGAGGATCCGACGGTGCGGCGGTTCCTCGGCGCTGACGCAGGGGCCCCCTCCGCCTACCCCGTCAGGCCCTTCAGGTTCTGGAGGCGGTCGACGGCCTCCTGGAGGACGTCGACGCCCTTGCAGAAGGCGAAGCGGACGAAGGGCGCGCCCGCCTCCCGGTCGTCGTAGAAGACCGCGTTGGGGATGGCGACCACGCCCGCGCGCTCGGGCAGCGCCCGGCAGAAGGCGAAGCCGTCGGACTCGCCCAGCGGGCGGATGTCGGTGGTGACGAAGTAGGTCCCGGCCGGCCGGTACACCTCGAACCCCGCCCGCGCCAGCCCGTCGCTCAGCAGGTCCCGCTTGACGCGCAGGTCCTCCCGGACGGCGTCGAAGTACGTGTCCGGCAGCCGGAGCGCCTCGGCGACGGCGTACTGGAACGGGCCGGAGGCCACATAGGTGAGGAACTGTTTGGCGGACCGGACGGCGGCCGTCAGCTCCGGGCTCGCGGTGAGCCAGCCGACCTTCCAGCCCGTGAACGAGAACGTCTTGCCCGCCGAGCCGATGGTGACCGTGCGCTCCCGCATCCCCGGCAGGCTCGCGATCGGCACGTGCTCGGCGCCGTCGAAGACCAGGTGCTCGTAGACCTCGTCGGTCACGACGAGCAGATCGCGGGCGACGGCGAGCTCGGCGATCGCGGTCAGCTCGGCGCGGGTGAGGACGGTGCCGGTGGGGTTGTGCGGGGTGTTGAGCAGGATCAGCCGCGTCCGGTCGGTGACGGCGGCGCGCAGTTCGTCCAGGTCGAGGTGGTAGGCGCCGTCGCTCGGCCGGAGGGTGACGGGTACGCGCGTGCCGCCGGCCATCGCGATGCAGGCGGCGTACGAGTCGTAGTACGGCTCCAGGGCGATCACCTCGTCGCCGGGCTCGACGAGCGCGAGCAGCGAGGCCGCGACGGCCTCGGTGGCGCCCACCGTGACGAGGACCTCGACGTCGGGGTCGTAGGCCAGGCCGTACCGCTTCAGCTGGTGCTCGGCGACGGCGGTGCGCAGTTCGGGTACGCCGGCGCCGGGCGGGTACTGGTTGCCGCGTCCGTCGCGCAGCGCCCGGACGGCGGCCTCGCGGATCTCGTCGGGGCCGTCGGTGTCCGGGAAGCCCTGCCCGAGGTTGATCGCGCCGGTGGTGGCGGCCAGCGCGGACATCTCGGCGAAGATCGTGGTGCCGAACGGAGCGAGCCGGCGGTTGAGCAGCGGTCGTGTCATGCCCGTCATCCTGGGCCGAAGCTCTGGACTTCCTCAAGTGCGCTTTGGGCTCGCGCGGAGAAGGGCATCCCCCTCGCACAGACCTACGGGGGTGTTGCAGATGGAAGTTGTGGTCATCGCGTTCATCGGACTGATCGTCGTGCTGGGCTTCGTGTCCGCCGTCGGCGGGTCGCGGCCCGGCGCCCGGCGGCGGCGGGGCGGCTGGTCGAGCGGCGGCGGGGGCGGATGCGGCTCCGACGGAGGCTCGTCCTGCGGCGGTGGCGGCGGTGGTGGTGGCGGGGGCTGTGGCGGTGGTGGCGGGGGCGACTGACCCGGCCGACCGGCACGAGGGCGACTGACACGGGGCAGTCGCCCTCACGATCACCAGGTGCCCGGCGGGTGAATATCCGCCGGGCACCTTCGTGTCGGAGCCGGACGAACAGGTTTCTTTGAACAATTGAACTGTTGGGTCCCCGAAGGGGATGTAAACCACGGCAAGTTGGGTAAAAGCGCTGCGAGTCGCTCGAAGTCCGTGATTCCCTCTGCGTTGATAAGAGACCAGCCCTCGGACCGTGTGTGGACCCGAGTCGGCGATCCCCCACTCCCGTTGAACCCTTCTCCGGGGCGCCCCCGGCCCACCCGTCAAACCGTGTTTGCGGAGCCGACCCATGCTCACGACCCTGAAGACCTCCTACACCGACACCCGTGCGGCCGATCTGGCCTGGGCGCTCGGGCGCGAGCCGCTGCCCGCCCTCGCCGTGCTCGATCTCGAACTGACAGGCGCCAAGCTCCAGTTGAGGCTGCTCGGCGCCTCCCACCAAGTACTACTGGAAGAAGAGGAGCGCAGCTGCTCGGAGACCGTCGCCTGTATGCCCGGCAGCAGTACGCCGCTGCCGCTGGGCGTCTCCAAGAGAGTCGGCGGGTGGGAGTACGAATTCGCCGCCCGCGTCGAGAAGCTCTCGCAGGGCTCCTTCGCGGGCCGCGCACAGGAGTTGCTGGCGCTGGTCGCCGACCACCCCAACGGCCTCGCGGGGACGTTCCCCGGCTCCCCGCACGCCTTCACGGCGATGCTGGCGCAGCGCCACGAGGGCCAGGTGCGGTGGCGCACCTGGCACGCGTACCCGCAGGAAGGGCAGTTGGTGGTCACCCGGACGCAGATCGGCGTCCGTATGTCCGCTTCACTGTAATGCGCCGGTTGGAAGCCCCATGTGCACTCGTGTGGGTGACAAGTGGCGACAGGTGTGTGACGTAGCGTTACGAACATGATCGATCCGCCCCTGACCATGCCACCCAAGAGGGTGACGCGGCTGCCCGTACGGCCGAGCACGGTGCGGTATCCGGTCCTCGTCGTCGTCTTCGTCTGCGCCGCCTGCGGACTCGTCTACGAACTGGAACTGGTCGCGCTCGCCTCGTACCTGATCGGCGACTCGGTCACCCAGGCCTCCGTCGTGCTCTCCCTCATGGTCTTCGCGATGGGCGTCGGCTCGCTGCTCGCCAAGCGGCTGCGCTGCCGTGCCGCCGTCGGCTTCGGCCTGGTGGAGTGCGGCCTCGCGCTGATCGGAGGCTGCTCCGCCCTGGTGCTGTACGCGGCCTTCGCCTGGGTGGGCGAGGCGCAGTACGTCCTGGTGGCGTTCTCGCTCGCCATCGGCGTCCTCATCGGGGCGGAGATCCCGCTCCTCATGTCGCTCATCCAGCGGGCGGAGTCGGCGCGCTCGGCGCGTGCGCCCGGCGCGCGGGACAAGGAGAGCGCCGCCGATCCGGCCGGGACCGTCGCCGACCTGTTCGCCGCCGACTACGTGGGCGCCCTGGTCGGCGGCCTCGCCTTCCCTTTCCTGCTGCTGCCCTGGCTCGGCCAGCTCACCGGCGCGCTCGTCACCGGCGGGGTGAACGCGGTGGCGGGCGGCGGCCTGGTGCTGTGGCTGTTCCGGCGCGACCTGACCGGCCGGTCCCGGGCGCTGCTGATCGGCGCGAACCTGGCCGTCCTCGCGGTCCTCGCCACCGCGACCGCCCTCGTCGACGACTTCGAGGAGGCCGCGCGCCGCGCGGTGTACGGGGACGACGTGCGGGTCGCCGTGCGGACGGACCTCCAGGAAGTGGTGGTGACGGGGGAGCGGGGCCGCCCGCCGGACCTCTTCGTGGACGGACGGCTGCGGGCCGGCGGCGAGGACGCCTTCCGGTACCACGAATCGCTCGTGCACCCCGCGATGAACGGTCCGCACGCGCGCGTGCTGGTCCTGGGCGGCGGTGACGGCCTCGCCGCCCGCGAGGTGCTGCGCCACGCCGGAGTCCGGTCGGTCACCGTCGTGGACATCGACCCCGGAGTCGTCCGGCTCGCCCGGACCAACCCCGAGATCACCGCGCTCAACGGCCACGCCCTGAGCGATCCGCGCGTCCGCCTGGCCTACGCGGACGCCTTCCGCTGGCTGCGCGGGGCGGCGGCGGGCGCGGGGGCGGGCGGGCGGTACGACGTGGTGATCTCCGACCTCCCCGACCCGGGGATCTCGGCGGGCGCCAAGCTGTACTCCGAGGAGTTCTACGGCCTGGCCGCCCGGATCCTCGCCGACGACGGGCGGCTCGTCGTCCACGCCGGATCGGCCGCCGCCTCCCCCCGTACGTACTGGACCGTCGACTCCACCCTCCGCGCGGCCGGCTTCGCGACCCGCCCCTACAGCGCGCACGGCCGCGGGGCGCAGCGCGCCGCGGGCCCGGACCGGGCCGACCGCTCGGGCGGCACCGGCGGGGCGGGCACCGGCGGGGCAGACGGTACGGGCGGTACGGGCGGTACGGGTGGTACGGGCGCGGCAGACGGTACGGGTGGTACGGGTGGTACGGGCGGGGCAGACGGTACGGGCGGTACGCACGGGGCGCCGGACGCCGGGGCGGCCGACTGGGGGTACCTGCTCGCGGCCGCGGGCACCTACCCGCCCGAGCTGGCCCTCCCCGCCGACACGCCCCCGCTGCGCTCCCTCACGGTCGGCGCCCTGGTGACCGGGGCCAGGGCCGTCGAGCGCACCCGGAACGAGCGGGACGCCCCACCGCCGCCGTCGACGCTGGTCCACCCGAGGTACGGCGGCTGACGGCGGGGCGGGGGAGGAACGCCTGCGACGGACGGGACGGGACGGGGCCCGGGGGCAAACAGGCGACGGCGGCGCTCGGGCTGAGTAGGCTCGTATGCCATGGAGCATGAGGTGTTCGTTCCGGTACCGGCCGAGGTTCTCCGCGAGACCCTGACGGACCCCGCGCGGGTGGCGCGCTGCGTCCCCGGCCTCCAGCAGGACGCCGACGCGGGGGCGGGCCCCCTCGCGGGCCGGATGAGGATCCGGGCCGGCGGCCACACGATCACCTACCAGGGCGCGCTGCGGCTGGCCGAGGAGAGCGGCGCCGTCGCCGTCGAGGGCACGGGCTCCGAGGTCCGCGGCACGGGCTCGGCGACGCTCGCCCTGACGATCGTGCTCACCCCGCTGGCCGACGGGACCACCCTCACCTTCACCGGCACCGTGAAGCCGACAGGCCGACTCGCCGACCTCCCGGACGAGGCGCGGGAGTCGGCGGCCCAGCGGCTGATCGAGAAGTTCACGGCCTCCCTGGCGGCGGCCGCGACCGGGGCCGTGAACGGCACGGTGCCCGCCGCGGGAGACGCCGTCGCTGACGTCGACTCCCCCTCCGACTCCGGCATCGATGCCGACTCTGCGGCCGATGCCGATGCCGACGCCGAATCCGCGGCCGCGGCCGATGCCGATTCCGCCCCTGCGGCCGACGCCGAATCCGCGGCCGACGCCGAATCCGCGGCCGACGCCGATGCCGATGCCGATGCCGACTCCGCGGCCGATGCCGACTCCGCGCCGGCTGCGGGGTCCGCGGCCGGTTCCGTGTCCGAACCCGTCCCCGACTCCGCCGCGCACGCCCCCGCCCAGGCCCACGCCGACGTCGAGGACGACGACGAGGCCGACAGCGACAGCGACGGCGTCGACGACGGCATCGAGGAGCCGCACCGCCCGTCCGTCTTCGAGGCGCCCGTCCCCCCGCCCTCCCTCGACCCCTTCGAGGGCAGCGACTTCGAGGGGGACGCGCCCGTCGAGTACCCCACCGAACCCCCCGCCGCCGAGGCCGCCCACGCCCGGCGGACGATGATCGGGCGGAGCGCCGAGGAGGTCGACCACGCCCCACCGCGCGGCCGGTACGCCCCCGTTCCGGCCCCGGACACCACCTCGGCGGGCGCCACCCTGCGCTGGATCGCCCCCGCCGCCGCCCTCGCGATCGCCTCGGCGGTGGTCGTCGGCCGGGCGCTGCGCCGCCGACGCTGAACCCCGTCTACTGTCGGGGTCGTGAGCAAGCAGACACGACTGACGGCGGGCGACGCCGAGTTGACCATCAACCCCGACAGCGGCTGCCGTATCGAGAGCCTGCGCATCGGCGGCACGGAGCTGCTGCGCCAGGGCGAGCGGTACGGCTGCTTCCCGATGGTGCCCTGGTGCGGGCGGATCGAGCTGGGCCAGTTCCGCAACGGCGGCGAGAAGCACCAGCTGCCTCTCAACTCCCCGCCGCACGCCATCCACGGCACCGGCCGCGACGCCGTCTGGAAGGCCGCCCGCACGGCGGCCGAAGCGGACGGTGACCGCACGGCGGCGTTCACCTACGAGCTCGGCGACCCCTGGCCGTACACGGGGCGGGTCACCCAGACCTTCGCCCTCACGGAGGACGCGCTCACGCTCCAGCTCGGTGTGGAGACGTACGACGACTCCTTCCCGGCCCAGGCGGGCTGGCACCCCTGGTTCCACCGTTCCCTCGACGGCGGCGCTCCCGTGCGCGTCGACTTCGCGCCCGAGTGGCAGGAGGAGCGCGGCGAGGACCATCTCCCCACCGGACGGCGGATCGGCCCCACCCCCGGTCCGTGGGACGACTGCTTCGGGATGCCCGGAGGCGTCGATGTCACGCTCACCTGGCCGGAGCAGCTGGAGCTGAAGGTGGCGAGCCGCGCCGAGTGGGTCGTCCTCTACGACGAGCAGGCGGAGGCGGTCTGCGTGGAGCCGCAGTCGGGCCCGCCGAACGGCCTGAACACCCACCCGCGGTACGTGACCCCGATCGAGCCGCTGGAGATCGCGACCACCTGGACCTGGCGGCGGCTTTAAGCTCATGAGCATGACTGACGTACGCGCTGACCTGCTCCAGCAGATCAAGGACAAGGCCGTGGTGCACGGCAAGGTGACCCTCTCCTCGGGTCTGGAGGCCGACTACTACGTCGACCTGCGCCGGATCACGCTGGACGGTGCCGCTTCTCCGCTCGTCGGCCAGGTGATGCTCGACCTGACCGCCGACCTGGAGTTCGACGCGGTGGGCGGCCTGACGCTCGGCGCCGACCCGGTGGCGACCGCGATGCTGCACGCCTCCGCCGCCCAGGGGAAGCGTCTGGACGCCTTCGTGGTCCGCAAGGCCGCCAAGGCGCACGGGATGCAGCGCCAGGTCGAGGGCCCGGACATCACGGGCCGTCGCGTCCTGATCGTCGAGGACACCTCCACCACCGGTGGCTCCCCGCTGACCGCCGTCGAGGCGGCGCGCGCGGCCGGTGCCGAGGTCGTCGCGGTCGCCACGATCGTGGACCGGGCGACGGGCGCGGGCGAGAAGATCAGCACCACCGCGGGCGTCCCGTACCTCTACGCGTTCGCGCTGGACGAGCTGGGCCTCGCCTGATCGAGGCGAAGTCGTGACTTAGGTCCCGGGGGCCCGCCGGTGGCGGTCCTGACCTGGGGATTTGACCAGGGGCGGAGTGTTTCACGTGAAACGCTCCGCCCCTTCGTCATGGTGTCCGCACAAGAGTCTGGAAAGATGGGCCCCGACGATGACGTCGCCCCAGGTCAGGGTCAAGTAACGCACCCACCCGCACATCACAAGGAGCGGACGAATGCCCATCGCAACCCCCGAGGTCTACAACGAGATGCTCGACCGGGCGAAGGCAGGCAAGTTCGCCTACCCGGCCATCAACGTGACCTCCTCCCAGACCCTGCACGCCGCGCTGCGCGGCTTCGCGGAGGCCGAGAGCGACGGCATCATCCAGATCTCGACCGGTGGCGCCGAGTTCCTGGGCGGCCAGCACAACAAGGACATGGTCACGGGCGCCGTCGCCCTGGCGGAGTTCGCCCACATCGTCGCGGCCAAGTACGACATCACGGTCGCGCTGCACACCGACCACTGCCCGAAGGACAAGCTGGACGGCTACGTCCGCCCGCTGCTCGACATCTCCGCCGAGCGCGTCAAGGCCGGTCGCAACCCGCTCTTCCAGTCGCACATGTGGGACGGCTCCGCCGAGACCCTCGCGGACAACCTGGCCATCGGCCAGGAGCTGCTGGCCAAGGCCGCCGCCGCCAAGATCATCCTTGAGGTCGAGATCACCCCGACCGGTGGCGAGGAGGACGGCGTCACCCACGAGATCAACGACGAGCTGTACACCACCGTCGACGACGCGATCCGCACCGCCGAGGCCCTCGGCCTGGGCGAGAAGGGCCGCTACCTGCTGGCCGCCTCCTTCGGCAACGTGCACGGCGTCTACAAGCCGGGCAACGTCGTCCTCCGCCCCGAGCTGCTCAAGGACCTCCAGGCGGGCGTCGCCGAGCGCTTCGGCAAGGCCAGCCCGTTCGACTTCGTCTTCCACGGCGGCTCCGGCTCCACCGCCGAGGAGATCGCCACCGCGCTGGAGAACGGCGTCGTGAAGATGAACCTCGACACCGACACCCAGTACGCCTTCACCCGTCCGGTCGTGGACCACATGTTCCGCAACTACGACGGTGTCCTGAAGGTCGACGGCGAGGTCGGCAAGAAGTCCACCTACGACCCGCGCACGTGGGGCAAGCTCGCCGAGGCCGGTATGGCGACGCGCGTGACCGAGGCGTGCGCCGCGCTGCGCTCGACCGGCACGAAGCTGAAGTAAGCGACAGACAGGCAGTGACCGTACGAAGGGCCCGGCACCCGGTGGTGCCGGGCCCTTCGTATCTCCAGCACCGCAGCTTTCCCGCGCTCCAGGAGGCCTGAGTGACGACGACGTACGACTTCGACCGTGAGATAGGCCGGCAGGGCACGTGGTCGGTCCAGTGGGACGGCATCGCGGACCGCTTCGGGGTCGGCGAGCTGCTCCCCTTCACCATCTCCGACATGGACTTCGCCTCCCCGCCCGAGGTGCTCCGCGCCCTGCGCGAGCGGGTCGACCACGGGGTCTTCGGCTACACGGACTGGCGCCTCGGCGACTTCCGGGAGGCGGTACGGGACTGGTACGCGACCCGTCACGACACCGCGATCGACGTCTCGGCGCTGGTCTACGCGCCGTCCGTGCTGAGCCAGCTCTCGCAGCTCCTCCAGATGTGGACCGAGCCCGGCGACGGCGTGGTGGTGCACACCCCGACGTACGACGGCTTCCGCAAGGCCGTCACCGGTCTGGGGCGCGAGCTCCGGGGCGTCCCGGTCGGGGACACCGGCGCGCTGGAGGCGGAGCTCGCGCGGCCCGACAGCCGGATGCTGCTGCTCTGCTCGCCGCACAACCCGACGGGGCGGGTGTGGCGGGAGGAGGAGCTCGCACAGTTCGCGCGGCTCGCCGAGCGCCACGGCGTCGCGGTCGTCAGCGACGAGATCCACGCGGACCTGGTGGCGGAGGGCCGGGTCCACGTGCCGTGGACCCGGATCGTGGAGCCGGGCCACGGCGCGCGGTGGGCCCTGATCACCTCGGGCACCAAGGCCTTCAACTTCCCCGCGCTGACCGGCTCGTACGGGATCGTCGGCGACCCCGAGGAGCGGGCGGCGTTCGTCCGCCGGATGGAGACCGGCGAGGGGCTCGCCTCCCCGGCGGTGCTCTCGCTGACCGCCCACATCGCCGCGTACCGGCAGGGCGGGCCGTGGCTGGACGAGCTGCGGGCGTACGTGGCGGGCACCATGCGGCTCCTTGAGGAGCGGCTCGCGGCGGGGCTGCCGGGGGTGACCTGGACGCCTCCGCAGGCCGGCTATCTGGCCTGGATCGACCTGCGCCCGCTCGGGATCGCCGAGGACGCGCTCCAGCGGGAGCTGGTGGAGGTCGAGAAGGTCGCGATCATGCCGGGCGGCGTCTACGGCACGCCCGGCTTCGTCCGACTGAACGTCGGCTGCCCGAGGAAGAAGGCGGAGCGGGGGGTGGACGCGCTGGTGAGGGCGGCGACGAGGCTGCGCACGACGTGACACCAGGGGCCCCGGCCTCGTGCGCGCCGGAGCCGGCGGGACGGAGCGCGGCAGGGCCCCGGCCTTGTGCGCGGTGGAGCCGGCGGGACGGAGCGCGGCAGGGCCCCGGCCTCGTGCGCGCCGGAGCCGGCGGGACGGAGCGCGGCAGGGGCCCCGGCCTCGTGCGCGCCGAAGCCGGCGGGACGGAGCGCGGCAGGGCCCCGGTCTCGTGCGCGGTGGAGCCGGCGGGACGGAGCGCATGACGTGCACGGGTCCGCGCCCGCGAGGAGCATGGCAGGCATGGATATCAGGCTCGCCTCGGGGACGGGGCGGTGGATCGTCTTCACCACCGTGCTCGGCTCCGGGATGGCGCTGCTCGACTCGACCGTCGTCAACGTCGCCCTGCCCCACATCGGGGAGGACCTCGACGCCGACATGGCCGTGCTCCAGTGGACCGTCAACGCCTACATGCTCACCCTCGCCGGGCTGATCCTGCTCGGCGGCGCGCTGGGTGACCGGTACGGCCGGCGGCGCGTGTTCGTCGTCGGCATCGTGTGGTTCGCCGCCGCCTCGCTGCTCTGCGGTCTCGCCCCGAACGCCGGGATCCTGATCGCCGCCCGCGCCCTCCAGGGCGTCGGCGGCGCCCTGCTCACCCCCGGTTCGCTCGCGCTGATCCAGGCGAGCTTCCATCCGGACGACCGGGCCAAGGCCGTCGGCCTGTGGTCCGGTTTCGGTGGCGTCGGCGCGGCGATCGGGCCGTTCGTCGGCGGCTGGCTGGTCGACGGTCCGGGCTGGCGGTGGGTGTTCCTGCTGAACGTGCCACTGGCGCTGCTCTGCGTGCCGGTCGCCCTGCGCCACGTGCCCGAGTCACGCGACGAGACCGCCCACGGCCGCTTCGACGTCCTCGGCGCCGTCCTGGGCGCGGCGGCGCTCGCCCTCGTGACGTACGCGCTGATCGCCGAGGCCTGGTGGGCCGCCGGGCTCGGGATCGCGGTCGGGGCGGCCTTCGTCGTCCTGGAGCGGCGCAGGGCCGAGCCGATGGTGCCGCCGGCGATCTTCGCGTCCCGGCTGTTCACGGTGGTCAACCTGGTGACGCTGTGCGTGTACGCGGCGCTCGGTGGCTTCTTCTTCCTGGCCGCCCTCCAGCTCCAGGTGGTCTCCGGCTACTCGGCGCTCGCGGCGGGCACGGCCATGCTGCCCACGACGATCCTGATGCTGCTGCTCTCGGCGAAGTCCGGCGAGCTGGGGGAGAAGATCGGGCCCCGGATCCCGCTGACCGTGGGGCCGCTGTTGTGCGCGGGCGGGATGCTCCTGATGCTGAGGGTCGGCGAGGACGCCTCGTACGTCCGGGACGTGCTGCCGGCCATGGCCGTGCTGGGCCTCGGCCTGACCGTCGTGGTGGCCCCGCTGACCGCGACCGTCCTGGCCTCGGTGGACGTGGCGCGGGCGGGCCTGGCGAGCGGCATCAACAACGCGGCCGCGCGGGCCGCCGGTCTCCTCGCGGTGGCGGCGCTGCCGACGCTGGCGGGGATGGGGCCGGAGGCGTACCGCTCGGCGGAGGAGTTCGGGGAGACGTTCCGGCGGGCGATGCCCATGTGCGCGGGGCTGATGGTGGCAGGGGCGGTCCTGGCGTGGGCGACCGTGCGCAAACCGGTCGGCGAGGCGGACTGCCACCCCGAGTGCAAGGTCCACTGCGGGGTGACGGCGCCCCCGCTGGACCCGGGGGCCGCCGCGACGGAGGGCGGCGGACCGGGCCCCGAGGGGCGCTCGGGTCCGGGGGACCGATGAGGCGGGGGCGGCGGACCGGGCCCCGAGGGGCGCTCGGGTCCGGGGGACCGATGAGGCGGGGGTGAGGGGAAGGCCCTGGAGATCGACGGCGGTTCGCTGAGGCAGACTTGCCCCATGGCCATCCACGAGAACCTGCTGGGGGGACCGCCCCCCACCCACCTGCCCGACGACCCGGAGCCGCGCGAGCTGCTCGCGGCCGGCACGGCGCCGGCGGACGTCGCCGCGAAGTACCCGACGTCCTCGCTGGCCTGGGCCCAGCTCGCCGACGAGGCGTACGAGGGCGGGCGCGTCATCGAGTCGTACGCGTACGCCCGCACCGGCTACCACCGGGGTCTGGACGCGCTGCGGCGCAGCGGCTGGAAGGGCCACGGCCCGGTGCCGTGGGAGCACGAGCCGAACCGCGGCTTCCTGCGGGCCCTGCACGCGCTCGCGCGGGCGGCCGGGGAGATCGGCGAGAAGGACGAGTACGAGCGCTGCTCGACCTTCCTGCGGGACTCCTCGGAGACGGCCGCCGAGACCCTCGGCTGACACGCGCCCCGCGCGCACCACGTGGAGCACCCCTGGGCCCGCCCGGGGGTGCTCCCGGCATTTCCGGACACGGCCCACAGGCCCGGCGGCGCGGCGCGTTCGATGCTGTTCGAAGGGTCGGTACGATCCTCCGGACCGTTGTTCCGAGAGCAGCCGGCGCAGAGGCCCCACCCTCTTCCCCCCATCCGGCCGACGCAGGGGAGAAGTCTGTCTTGGGCAAGCGCGCCGCCGCACCCACCAGCCGAGGACGAAGTCAGAACCGCCGACGGGCCCGGGGCGGCCGGGGCCGCTCCAGGCGGAGCCCCATAGGACGCCTGGTCCTGCCGACGCTCGCCCTCGTGACGCTGGCCCTCGGCGGCGGCGCCGCCCTCGCCCACTACAACGCCGGCACCGGCCCCGCCGACGCCGCGGCCGCCGCCCCCACGGACGAGCCGACCACGGCGATCCCGACCACCCCCGCCCCCACGAAGCCGGCGCCCACGCGCTCCAGCGTCGCCCCCAAGCCCAAGGCGTCGCCCAAGCCCGAGAAGCCGAAGGTGCCCGCGAGCGGCGCCGGCACCTTCGCGGGCGCCACGTCCTCGGGCGATCCCGTCGGCACCGGCGGCACCCTGCGCCGCTACCGCGTCCAGGTCGAGGACGGCATCGACCTCTCCGCGAGCGAGGCCGCCGCCGAGATCGAGCGGATCCTGGCCCATCCGCGCGGCTGGGCCGCGCACGGCCGGGGCAGGTTCCAGCTGGTCACCGAGAACGCCGACTTCGTGATCCGGATCGCCACTCCGACGACCGCCGACAGGCTCTGCCTCGCCGCGGGCCTCAACACCCGCGGTGAGCTGAACTGCGAGACCACCCAGGGCGTGGTGGTGAACCTGAAGCGCTGGCTGCTCGGCTCGCCGACGTTCACGGGCACCCCCGCCGAGTACCGGCATCTGATCATCAACCACGAGGTCGGGCACGAGATCGGCATCCGGATGCACATGACCTGTCCGGGCCAAGGGAAGCTCGCGCCGGTGATGATGCAGCAGATCAAGGGGCTCAAGGGTTGTCGCTCGAACGCGTATCCGTATGACGAAGACGGGAGCTACATCGAGGGCCCGGTCGTGCCATGATGCGCATGGGACCGCACGCGACGAGGCGGGCGGACCCGAGGGGACCGGGGCTCCACTTGCCACACGGAAGGAGCGGACCGCTACCCGGTAGTTGCGTATCGAGGAGACAGAAATGTCCACCTTCCCCGATGCCTCCGGAGCCGGTTCGGTCGAAGACCCGAACCTCGACTTCGCGGGCACGACGCCGTACGAGGACTATGTCCAGGCCGACGTCCTCACCCACCTCCAGCACCTGCGCTCCGACGACCCGGGCGAGATGGTCTTCCTGGTCACGACCCAGGTCATGGAGCTGTGGTTCACCGTCATCGTCCACGAGTGGGAGACCGCGAGCCGCGCGCTGCGCGAGGACCGGATCCCCGTCGCGATGGACGCGCTCAAGCGCTCCGTACGCGAGCTGGAGGCGCTGAACCACTCCTGGCGGCCGCTGGCCCAGCTCACCCCCGCGCAGTTCAACTCCTACCGCTCGGCCCTCGGCGAGGGCTCCGGCTTCCAGTCGGCGATGTACCGGCGGATGGAGTTCCTGCTCGGCGAGAAGTCCGCGTCGATGCTGGCGCCGCACCGCGGGGCGCCCCGGGTCCACTCCGAGCTGGAGAAGGCGCTGCAGGAGCCGAGCCTGTACGACGAGGTCCTCAGGCTCCTCGCCCGGCGCGGGCTGCCCGTGCCGCGGGCCGTGCTCGGCCGGGACCTGGCGAAGAAGTACGAGCCGTCCCCCGAGATCGAGGAGATCTGGGCCGGGATATACGCCGACGCCGACCAGAACGCCGAACTCGTCCGGCTGGGCGAGGCGCTGAGCGACGTCGCCGAACTGGTCTGGCGATGGCGCAACGACCACCTCGTCGCCACCCGGCGGGCCATGGGCTCCAAGACGGGCACCGGCGGCTCGGCGGGCGTGGCGTGGCTGGAGAAGCGCGCGCAGAAGAACGTGTTCCCCGAGCTGTGGACGGCGCGCAGCCATGTCTGAGCACAGCGCGACGGAGACCGCGACGGAGACCGCGACGGAGACCGTGACGGAGGCGGCGGGGACGGCGCAGACGGCGGGATCGGCGGGATCGGCGGAAACGGCGGGATCGGCGGGATCGGCGAGGACGTCCGCGACCGGGCCGGCCTCCGCGACCGGGCCGGCCTCCGCGACCGGGTCGGCCACCGCGACCGCCTCCGGATCCGCCTCCGCCCCCCTGCGCGAGGACGCGCTCCGCAGGGACGCGCGGGACCCGCTGGCCAAGCTCCGCGAGAAGTTCGTCCTGGACGACGCGACCGTCTACCTGGACGGGAACTCGCTGGGCGCGCTGCCCGCGCACGTGCCCGACCGGATGGCCGACGTCATCGCCCGCGAGTGGGGGCGGCTGCGCATCCGTTCCTGGGACGAGAGCGGCTGGTGGACCGCGCCCGAGCGGATCGGCGACCGGATCGCCCCGCTCGTCGGCGCCGCCCCCGGCCGGATCGTGGTCGGTGACTCGACCAGCGTGAACGTCTTCAAGGCCGTCGTCGCCGCGACCCGGCTGAGCACGGACGACCGGGACGAGATCCTCGTCGACGCGACGACGTTTCCCACGGACGGGTACATCGCGGAGTCGGCGGCCCGGATGACCGGCCGCACGATCGTGCCGGTCGACCCGGCGGCCATGGCGGACGCGGCGGGCCCGCGCACCGCCGCCGCGCTCGTCAACCACGTCGACTTCCGGACCGGCCGACTGCACGACCTGCCCGGGATCACGGCCGCCCTGCACGCGGCGGGCGCGCTCGCGGTCTGGGACCTGTGCCACAGCGCGGGCGCCCTGCCGGTCGGCCTGGACGAGCACGGGGTCGACCTGGCGATCGGCTGCACGTACAAGTACCTCAACGGCGGCCCCGGTTCGCCCGCGTACCTGTACGTCGCCGAGCGGCACCAGGGCGCCTTCGACTCCCCGCTGCCGGGCTGGAACTCGCACGCCGACCCGTTCGGGATGACCCCGGGGTACGCGGCGGCCGACGGCGCGGTCCGGGGCCGGGTCGGTACGCCGGACATCCTGTCCATGCTGGCGCTCGAATCGGCGCTCGACGTCTGGGACGGCGTCGGCATCGAGGACGTCCGGGCCAAGTCCCTCGCCCTGACGGACTTCTTCGAGGAGTGCGTGACGGCGTACGCGCCGGCGGACCGGGTCGTGTCCCTCACGCCCCGGGCGCACGGGGAGCGCGGCAGCCAGGTCGCGCTGCGGTGCGCCGAGGCGCCCGCCGTCATGGCGGAGTTGATCCGGCGCGGGGTGGTCGGCGATCTGCGCCGCCCGGACGTGCTCCGGTTCGGCTTCACCCCGCTGTACGTCGGCTTCGCGGACGCGGAGCGGGCGGCGCGGATCCTGGCGGAGGTCCTGACGGACGTACCGGCGGACGTACCGCTCTAGGGGGTGTCCAGGGCATGTCCGGGCCGGCCGCCGACCTCCCCGTCGGCGGTCGGACGGTCCGATGATCGCTTGATCTGTGGGGGCGTCAGTGCTGATACGGTCCCCGCAGGTCAGGCCAATTCGGCCCCGTCCCCGAGAGGTTGGAACAGCATGCCCGACCCCGCCGCGCGCGACGCCGCCGAAGAAGCGTCGGCGTTCTCGCATCCGGCCGTCGCCCCGGACGCGTCCGCCGCGTACGGCGAACACCCCGACCAGGTCGTCGACTTCTACGCGCCGCGCGACGGCCGTCAGCGGGCGCCGCTCGTCGTCGCGCTGCACGGCGGTGCCTGGCGGGCGCCGTACGACCGGCGGCATCTGACCCCGTTCGTGGACTATCTGGCGCGCCGGGGATTCGCCGTCGCCAACGTCGAGTACCGGCGCGGCGGCGCCCTCCCCCGGCAGGGCGGTACGGGACCGGTGGCCGGCCGCTGGCCGGAGACCTTCCACGACGTGGCCGCCGCGCTGGACGCCGTACCGGCGCTGGCCGCCGCGCACCTGCCGCAGGCGGACGCGCGCCGGATCGTGCTCACCGGCCACTCCGCAGGCGGCCACCTCGCCCTGTGGGCGGCCGCCCGGCACGTCCTGGCCTCCGACGCGCCCTGGCACCTGCCCGTGCCGCCCGCGCTGCGCGGGGTGGTGGCGCTGGCTCCGATCGCGCATTTCGACCGGGCCGTGGAGCTGGGCGTGTGCGGTGGAGCGGTGACCGAACTCCTGGGCGGCGAGGGAGAGTTCGACGTACGGGCCCGGCACGCGGACCCGGCCCTGCTGCTGCCGACCGGGATCGCGACGGTGGTCGTCCAGGGGCGCGACGACGTCGTCGTCCCGCAGGCGGTCGCCGACGCCTATGTGGAGGCGGCGGCGAAGGCGGGCGAGACGGTCGGCCTCACGCTCCTCCCGGACGTCGGCCACTTCCCCCTGATCGACCCGGCGGCGGACGCGTGCGCGGTGGTGGCGGAGGAGATCGCCCAGCTGGCGTGGTGAGCGTGCGCCCGCCCCCCGCCCCCACATCGGCGCCCCCGGCGCCCACCGTCGTCCCCCGTCCTCCTCAAGACGGACAGGGAAGGATCCGCTTCCATGGGGACGACCGGGTCCGGGCCGCCCCCGTACCGTTGCCGGCGTGACAGAGACCCGGACCCAGATCCCCGAGACAAGCCGCGCCCCCGAGTTCCGCCTGGTCCAGGGCGCGCTCGGCGGGCTGCGCCAGGACCTCTTCCAGGGCGCCTTCGCCTATCGGCCGCTGCCGCCACTGGGGCTCGACGGCCCGGTGATCCGGCGGCTCCCGGCGCGGATACGCACCAAGGCCCGCTGGACCCCGCACGCGCTCGTGGTCACCATCGCGTTCTTCCTCTTCGCGGTGGGGACGGGCATCGCGTCCGGCAACGGGCTGATCGTCCTCGCCTTCGCGGGGCTGCCCGCCCTGGTCGTGCTGCTGACCCTGGTCCGCCCGGTCCTCGCGTTCTGGGCCTCGCTGGCCCTCACCCCCTTCGTCACGGTCCTCGGCTCGTCCGGGGACGGCTGGCCCTGGGGCCCGACCTCGGGCTTCGCCCACGTGGTGGTCCTGACGGTCGTGGCCGCCCGCACCCGGCCCCGTACGGCGGCGTGGATGTGGGCGGTCTCCGCCGCGTACGCCTTCCTCGCCACCGGCTTCTTCGCGAACAGCACCGAACCCGAGGCCTTCGGCGTCCTCTTCCCGTCCGCGCTCGCGCTGCTGGTCGTGACCGTCGTCCAGATCCGGAGCCAGGCCACCCGGGAGGTCACCGCACAGCAGACCGTGACCGCCGTGGAACGCTCCCGGCGGACCCTCCTCGAAGAGCGCACCACCATCGCCCGCGAGCTGCACGACGTCGTCGCCCACCACATGTCGGTGGTCGCCATCCAGGCCGAGGCCGCGCCCTACCGGGTCGAGAACCCGCCGCCGGAGCTGGAGCAGGCCTTCGTCACCATCCGCGAGAACGCGGTCGCCGCCCTGACCGAGCTGCGGCGCGTCCTCGGTGTCGTCCGGGCGGAGGACTACGAGGCCCCGGACGCCCCGCAGCCCACCCTCGCCGATCTCGAAGGGCTGGTCGCGAACGTCCGCGAGGCCGGTCTCGACGTCGAGAAGACGGTCACGGGCGCGGTCCGGGAGCTGCCGCAGGGCGTGGAGCTCTCGGCGTACCGGATCATCCAGGAGGCGCTGTCCAACGTGCTGCGGCACGCGCCGGGCGCGGGGGCGAAGGTGGAGGTCAGCTACGTCCTCGGCGGCATCGGCCTGCGGATCGTCAACGGTCCGGCGCGCGGCCTGGTCAAACCGTCCCCGGGGGCGGGGCACGGCCTCACGGGGATGCGCGAGCGGGTGACGATGCTGAACGGCGAGATGACGGCGGAGCCGACGGAGGACGGCGGCTTCGAGGTCACGGCGTTCGTCCCCGTGGTCCGTGAGGAGGTGGCGGACCAGTGATCCGGGTGCTGATCGTCGACGACCAGATGATGGTCCGCGAGGGTTTCTCGGTGCTGCTCGGCGCGATGCCGGACATCGAGGTGGTCGGAGAGGCCGTCAACGGCCGGGAGGCGATCGCCCAGGTCGCGGCCCTGCGCCCGGACGTGGTCCTGATGGACATCCGGATGCCGGAGCTGAACGGCATCGACGCGACGCGCGAGATCGTGGCGGCGGACGCGGACGCCAAGGTGCTGGTCCTGACGACGTTCGACCTCGACGAGTACGTGTACCAGGCGCTGCGCGCCGGGGCGTCGGGCTTTCTGCTGAAGGACGCGTCGGCACGGCAGCTGGCCGACGGCGTCCGGGTGGTGGCGGCCGGCGAGGCACTGCTCGCGCCGACGGTGACGAAACGGCTGATCACGGAGTTCGCGCGGGCGGCGGAGTCGCCGAAGGTACCGGCGTTGTCGCAGGTCGGGGAGTTGACGGAGCGGGAGACGGAGGTCCTGGTGCTGATCGCGCAGGGGCTGTCGAACGCGGAGATCGCGGACCATCTGGTGGTGGCCGAGTCGACGATCAAGACGCACGTGAGCCGGATCCTGGTGAAGCTGGGGCTGCGGGACAGGACGCAGGCGGCGGTGTTCGCGTACGAGGCGAGACTGGTCCAGGTGGGCGGGTAGGTTCCCGTCCATGGACGCCTCCTTCGACGCACCCTTCGACCCCTGGTCGCCCTCGTTCGTCGCGGACCCGTACCCCGCCTACGCCGCGCTGCGGGCGGCGGGCCGCGCGCACTGGTTCGGGCCGACCCGGCAGTGGCTGATCCCGCACTACGAGGACGTGTCGGCGCTGCTGCGGGACCGGCGCCTGGGGCGTACGTACACGCATCGCTTCACGCACGAGGAGTTCGGCCGTACGGCCCCGCCGGCGGCGCACGAGCCCTTCCACACGCTGAACGACCACGGTCTGCTCGACCTGGAGGCGGTGGACCACACCCGGATCCGCCGCCTGGTGTCGAAGGCGTTCACGCCGCGCACGGTGGAGCGGCTGGCGCCGACGGTACGGAGGCTGGCGGCGGAACTGGTCGACGGCCTGGTGGCGCGGGGCGGCGGCGACCTGCTGGCGGACGTGGCGGAGCCGCTGCCGGTGGCGGTGATCGCGGAGATGCTCGGGGTGCCGGAGGAGGACGAGGAGCGGCGGATGCTGCGGCCGTGGTCGGCCGACATCTGCGGCATGTTCGAGCTGAACCCCTCGGAGGAGACGGCGCGGCGGGCGGTGCGGGCGTCGCTGGACTTCTCCGCTTACCTGCGGGAGCTGATCGGGCGGAGGCGTGCGGACCCGGGGGAGGACCTGATCTCGGCCCTGGTGGGCGTCGAGGGGCTCACCGAGCAGGAGATGGTCTCCACGTGCGTGCTTCTGCTGAACGCGGGCCACGAGGCGACGGTGAACACGACCGTGAACGGCTGGTGGACGCTGCTGCGCCACCCGGAGGAGCTGGCGGCGCTGCGGGCGTCGGGGTCGCCCGAGATGTTGTCCACAGCTGTGGAAGAAGTTCTGCGCTACGACACTCCGCTGCAGATGTTCGAGCGGTGGGTCCTGGACGACATCGAGATCGGCGGCGTGGTCATCCCCCGCGGCTCCGAGGTGGCGCTCCTCTTCGGCTCGGCCAACCGGGACCCGGCCCGCTTCCCGGACCCGGACGCCCTGGACCTCACCCGCACGGACAACCCGCACATCACCTTCGGCGCGGGCATCCACTACTGCCTGGGCGCCCCGCTCGCCCGCCTCGAACTGACGACCCTCTTCGGAGAGCTCCTGGCCAGGGCCCCGGGCCTGCGCCTGGCGGCGGAGCCGCGATGGAACCCGGGCTACGTCATCCGGGGCGTCCCGGAGCTCCTGGTCCACACCTGACCCCCGCCCGGTGCACCCCGAGGTGCGCCCCGGAGGTGCCCTCCCGAGGTGCGCCCCCGAGGTGCGCTCCCGAGGTGCGCCCCAGAGGCGCGCCCCCGAGGTGCGCCCCCGAGGTGCGCCCCGAAATGCGCCCCCGAGGCGCGCTCCCGTCACGACGTGATCAGGTCCCGCCGCCCGAGGCGCCAGAGGCCCGCCGTGGTCAGAGTCGCCGCCAGGGCCATCAGGGTCAGCGCCGGGGCCCATGTCATCGCGGCGCCCGGGAGCTTCGGGAGGTGGCCGTAGGGGGAGAGGTCCAGGACCGCCTGGGGCAGGTCGAGCGCGGGGCCGATCCAGCCGAGCGCCAGGCACAGCCCCGCCACGCCCCACCCGGCCACCGCCGCCCTCGGGAACGCGCCCCACAGGAGGACCGTCAGCCCGGCCAGTGTCCAGATCGCCGGCAGCTGGGCCAGCGAGGCGCCCAGGACGGGGCCCAGGTCCCGACCGTACGAGACGTACAGGCCGAGCCCCGCCAGCACCATGATCAGCGCCGCGCCCGCGAAGGCGATCAGCAGGTGACCCGCGGCCCAGCGCACCCGCCCCACCGCGTTCGCCAGGACCGGTTCCGCCCGCTGCGAGAGCTCCTCGCCGTGCGGCCGCAGCACCGCCCCGACCGCGAACAGCGCCGCGAGCATCCCGAACATCCCGATCATCGTCGCCAGGAACGCGTCGGTCAGACCGCTCTGCCCGCCCATCCGCTCGAAGATCTCCCGCGCCTGCTCGTTGTCGCCGACGAGGTCCGCCGCCCCCTCCACCATCCCGCCGAAGACGAGACCGCCCAGGAGGAAGCCGAGGGACCAGCCGAGCACCGCCCCCCGCTGCAACCGCCACGCCAGCGCCCCCGCCGTCCCGAGCGCCCCCTCCGCGGGGCCGGGCCGCGCCGGCAGGAAGCTCATGCCCACGTCCCGCCGGCCGGCCAGCCCGTACGCCACCGCCGCCTGCGCGAGGACCGCCCCCGCGATCAGCAGCACCACCCACCACCGCTCCCCGCCGAACGCCCGGACGTTCTCCGCCCAGCCGACCGGCGAGAGCCAGGTCAGCGCCGACGAGCCGGCGGAGCCGCCCGCGTCCCCCGCCGCCCGCAGCGCGAAGGCGAGCCCCAGCACCCCCGCCGTCAGCCCCTTCGCCAGCCGCGCGCTCTCCGTCAGCTGCGCCACGATCGCCGCCGTCGCCGCGAAGAACATCCCCGTGCCGCCGACGGCGAGACCGAGCGCCAGCGCGCCGCCGAGGCCCTGCCCCCAGAGCCCCGCCACGACGATGAGCGCGACCCCCGCGTTGGCGGCCAGCGCCGCCAGCAGCGCCGCCGTCAGCGGCGCGCGCCGGCCCACCACCGCGGAGGAGAGCAGCTCCTGACGGCCCGTCTCCTCCTCTTCCCGCGTGTGCCGTACGACGATGATCAGGCTCATCACGGCGGCCAGCGTCGCGGCGAACGTGCCGAAGCGCCAGGCCACCAGGCCGCCGAGCGAGTCGCTGAACACCGGCCCGTACAGCGAGCGCATCGAGCTGTTGGCGGTCATCGACACGGCCAGCTCCGCCCGCTGCGCCGCCGTCCCGTACAGCCCCTCCAGCGTGCCGACCCCACCGGCGACCAGGCCGCCGGTGACGAGGACCCACAGCGGCGTCATCAGCCGGTCGCGGCGCAGCGCGAGCCGCGTCAGCGTGCCCGTACCCGTCAACTGCACGGTGAGCGTGCTCATCGCGCCGCCACCTCCCGCGCGTAGTGCCGCAGGAAGAGCTCCTCCAGCGTGGGCGGGGTGCTCGTCAGCGAGCGCACCCCCGACTCCGCCAGCGAGCGCAGCACCGCGTCGAGCTTGTCCGTCTCGACCTGGAGCCTGACCCGGTGCCCCCGCACGTCCAGGTCGTGGACGCCGGGGAGGTGGGCGAGTCCGCCCGGTGCGCCGGAGAGTTCGGCGGTGACGCTCGTACGGGTGAGGTGGCGCAGCTCCGCCAGCGAACCGCTCTCCACCGTCCGCCCCTTGCGGATGATGCTCACCCGGTCGCAGAGGGTCTCGACCTCGCTCAGGATGTGCGAGGACAGCAGGATCGTCCGCCCGCGCTCGCGCTCCTCCGCCACGCAGCGCTGGAAGACCTCCTCCATCAGCGGGTCGAGTCCGCTGGTCGGTTCGTCCAGGATCAGCAGGTCGACGTCGGAGGCGAAGGCGGCGACGAGGGCGACCTTCTGGCGGTTGCCCTTGGAGTAGGTCCGGCCCTTCTTCGTCGGGTCGAGCTCGAACCGCTCGATCAGATCGGCCCGCCGGGCCGTGTCGAGTCCGCCGCGCAGCCGGCCGTAGAGGTCGATGACCTCGCCGCCGGAGAGGTTGCGCCAGAGCGTCACGTCGCCGGGGACGTACGCGATACGGCGGTGCAGCTCGACGGCGTCGCGCCACGGGTCCCGGCCGAGGAGCTGGGCGGCTCCGGAGTCGGCGCGCAGCAGCCCGAGGAGGACCCGGATGGTGGTGGACTTGCCCGAGCCGTTGGGTCCCAGGAAGCCGTGGACCTCACCGCTCTCGACGGCGAGGTCGAGGCCGTCGAGCGCCTGGGTGCGGCCGAACGCCTTGTGCAGCCCGGCCACCGTGATTGCCTTCGTCATGATTCTGAACGTACGCGACTTTCACAAACTTGTGAAGTTAAGGAAGCGTATAAAGTCGGGGGATGAGCGAGATGACGACGACCGGCGCGGGCGAGGATGCGGCGGTGTCCCGATTCGTGGAGCGCTTCGCCGCCGAACTCACCGAGGCGGGCATGCAGCGCATGGCGTCCAGGGTCTTCGCGGCCCTGCTCGCCTCCGAGAGCGCGTCCATGACCTCGGCGGAACTCGCCGACCAGCTGCGGATCAGCCCGGCGGCCGTCTCCGGCGCGATCCGCTACCTCAGTCAGGTCGGCATGGTCAGCCGCGAACGCGACCCGGGCTCGCGCCGCGACCGGTACGTCCTGCACAACGAGGTCTGGTACGAGTCGCTCACCCGCCGGGACGCGATCCTGACCCGTTGGGAGAAGGTGCTCCGGGACGGCTCCGAGATCCTCGGCCCGGACACGGCGGCGGGCCGCCGGACGGTGGAGACGGCCGAGTTCTTCGAGTTCCTCCAGAAGGAGATGCTGAGCCTCCTGGACCGCTGGCGCGAGCACAAGGCGGCGACCCGGGGCGACAGCGGCAGGTCCTAGCCCTGGGAGCCCTGGGAGCCCTGGGAGCCACGGGGGGCCTGGGGGGCCTGCGAGGCCTCGGCGGAGGCCGAAACAGCGGGTGTGTCCTCCATGCCGTCCTCGTGGGCTTCCTCCCCCGGCTCCCACCGCAGCAGGTCCCCCGGCTGGCACCCCAGGACCTCGCACAGGGCCGCGAGCGTCGTGAAGCGCACCGCCTTCGCGCGGCCGTTCTTGAGCACCGCCAGGTTGGCCGGGGTGATCCCGACGCGTTCCGCGAGTTCGCCCACGGACATCTTCCGCCGGGCCATCATCACGTCGATGTCGACGGTGATCGGCATCAGATCACCTCGTCCAGCTCGGCCCGCAGCGCCGTCGCCTCGACCTCGCGCGCGACCGCCTGGGCGAGCAGTGCGCGCAGCACGAGCACGATCAGCGCGACCCCCAGGGTCGCCAGGCCGATCCCGCCCAGGATCAGGACGACTCCCGGTGCCACGGCCTCGCCGGGCGCCAGCAGGATGCCGAGGGCGAACACCAGCAGGGCGGCGGCCGTGAACGCGCCGGTCATGACGTCCACGTACCGGAAGGCCGCGAGGGAGAAGACCGTCCCGCGCCGCACCATCGTGAGCAGTCGCCAGACGCAGACCAGGACGACCTGGGCGGCGACGATCCCCAGCACGAAGATCAGGAGGAGCGGGACGCGCAGGTCCGAGAGCTCGCCGCCGGAGTCATCCGCGTCCAACGCCGTCTGCGCCACCACCAGCACCTGGACGCACGCCGAGCCGGCGAACAGCGTCATGAGCACGGCGCGCAGGGCGAACACCGTCAGTCTTCCCATCGTGGCTCCTTCGATCGAGTCCCGATGGGAATCTATTGAAAAACGATAGGCAAGGCAAGTGGTGGGCGCCCAGGCGGCACCGCCACCCCCTCAGCCCCTCCCCTACGCCCTCGGCAGCGTCAGCCGCCACGCCTCCTCCCGCACCGTCCACGTCCGCCGCCGCACCGGGCCCGACACCACCGCGTCCGCGCGGTAGCGGAAGTCCGGACCCGAGACCGTCAGGATGCGGGCGTCGGCGTGGACGGGAGGTGCGGACAGGGGCTGGACCGTGATCGCGGCCAGGCCGGCCAGGGACCGTACGCGCACGCCCTCGACCGGCGCCCCGATGTCGCTGAGCAGCACGCCGTCCGCCTCCACCCGCAGCCGGTGGACGCGCGGCACGGCCTGCGTCGGGGCCGGCCGGACCAGGGTGCGGACCAGGGACCGGCAGGTCCCCCAGACCGACGGCGGCTCCACCGCGCGCACCGCCGGGCTCCGCCCGGCCGGAATGCGCAGATCGCCGAGCACCACCCCGTCGCTGTCGTCGACGAGCAGGTCGAGGCGGCGCGCCACCCCGTCGAGCACCGCCCGCGCGGCCGGCACCGTGCCGCGCGGCACGCCGAGCGCGTACGCCACTTCCAGCGAGCCCTGCGCCCCGATCGGCACGAGCGACAGCTCCCCGTCCGCGAGCTCACGCTCCCGGTGCAGCAGGGTCACCGTGCGTAGCAGCGCACGGTCGTCCCCGACCACCACCAGGCGCCGCGAGCCGCGCCGGGCAAGGGCCCGGGAGAACTCCTCCGGGTTGTCCGGAAGGCAGATCTTCGCCTCTGCCCCCGCACACAACACATCTTTCGCGATCCGTACGGACTCGCCGTCACTTCGGCGGGCGACCGGGTCGATGACCACCAGCAGCTGGTCGTGAGCCGACACCTCGGTCCTTCCTCGGGTAGCATCTTTGTGCAAGAGCCCCTTGCGCTATTGCGCCAGGGGCTTCGTCTATTCCGGGGCACACCGGTGAGGCGGCCTCGGCCCCTGACCTTGGACATGCCCCACCCGGAAGGGGTGTACGCCTGTGCCCGCACTTGTGCTGCTCGGTGCTCAGTGGGGTGACGAGGGCAAGGGAAAGGCCACCGATCTCCTCGGTGGATCCGTTGACTATGTAGTGCGTTACCAGGGCGGCAACAACGCCGGCCACACCGTCGTCGTCGGCGACCAGAAGTACGCGCTGCATCTTCTCCCTTCCGGAATCCTCTCCCCGGGGTGCACCCCGGTGATCGGGAACGGAGTCGTCGTCGACCCGGCGGTCCTGCTCTCCGAGCTGAGCGGACTGAACGAGCGAGGCGTTGACACGTCCAAGCTCCTGATCAGCGGTAACGCGCATCTGATCACTCCGTACAACGTCACCCTCGACAAGGTGACGGAACGGTTCCTCGGTAAGCGCAAGATCGGCACCACGGGACGCGGCATCGGCCCGACCTACGCCGACAAGATCAACCGCGTCGGTATCCGGGTCCAGGACCTGTACGACGAGTCGATCCTCAACCAGAAGGTGGAGGCGGCGCTGGAGGGCAAGAACCAGCTGCTCGCCAAGCTCTACAACCGCCGCGCGATCGACGCCGCCCAGATCGTCGAGGAGATGCTCCAGTACGCGGAGCAGATCAAGCCGTACGTCGCCGACACCACCCTGATCCTGAACCAGGCGCTGGACGACGACAAGGTCGTGCTCTTCGAGGGCGGCCAGGGCACGCTCCTGGACGTCGACCACGGCACGTACCCCTTCGTCACCTCCTCGAACCCGACCGCCGGCGGCGCCTGCACCGGCGCCGGTGTGGGCCCGACGAAGATCAGCCGGGTCATCGGCATCCTCAAGGCGTACACGACCCGTGTCGGCGCCGGCCCGTTCCCGACGGAGCTCTTCGACGCGGACGGCGAGGCGCTGCGGCGCATCGGTGGCGAGCGCGGTGTCACCACCGGCCGTGACCGTCGCTGCGGGTGGTTCGACGCGGTCATCGCGCGGTACGCGACCCGGGTCAACGGCCTGACGGACTTCTTCCTCACCAAGCTCGACGTGCTGACGGGCTGGGAGCAGATCCCGGTCTGCGTCGCGTACGAGATCGACGGCAAGCGCGTCGAGGAGCTGCCGTACTCGCAGACCGACTTCCACCACGCGAAGCCGATCTACGAGATGCTGCCGGGCTGGTCCGAGGACATCACCAAGGCCCAGACCTTCGCCGACCTGCCGAAGAACGCGCAGGCGTACGTGAAGGCCCTGGAGGAGATGTCGGGCGCCCCGATCTCCGCGATCGGCGTGGGCCCGGGCCGCACGGAGACGATCGAGATCAACTCGTTCCTCAAGTAGGCCGTACGACCCCCGCGGCGACCACCGCGCAGGAGGGCCCGCACCCCGCACCCGGGGCGCGGGCCCTCCGGCGTTCCGGGCCCCGCCGACGCGCGCCCCGCCCCGGCCCCGGTCCGGTCCCGGTCCGGTCCCGGTCCGGTCCCGGTCAGGTCAGCGCCGGTAGTACTCGCCCGGTTCGCCGTCCAGCATCGGGTGCAGGAGCAGCCGTTCGCGGCCCTTGAAGCGGTCGATCTCCAGGTAGCTGCCGGTGCCGACGCGCTCGCAGTCCGGGTCCGACAGGTCCGGGTCGGCGGTGCCCGGGGCGATGACGAGCGGGGCGCCCGCGGCGGCGAGCAGGGCCGTGAAGGTGCAGGTGACCGAGTCCGGGGTGACGGCGCCCTCGTCGTCCAGGCGCGGGAAGCCACGCTGGATGCGGACGACCGGGGCGCCGATGGGGCCCTGCGAGATGGTGACCTCGTCGGTGTAGCGGTCGGCGTTGTCGCCGTAGATCAGCGGGTCGTTCTCCATCTTCCAGGACCCGACGAACGCCTCCGGCACGATCGCCGTGCCCGAGCGCGCCTTGCGGAAGGTGGCCTTCGCCGCGCCCGAGGACCACTCCAGGACATCGGGGGAGCGCAGGGTGAGTGTCTGGTGGGCGAGCGGGGTGCACCGCTGGGAGGGGACGCTCGTGGTCACGTCGGACTCGCCGAGGACCACCTTGTCCTCGTCGGCGGAGACGAGCCGTGAGCGGCCCATGCACATCTGCTCCTCCGACGTACGGGTGTAGACCGCGGCCTTCGTGCCCGCCGCGCCCTGGCTGATCTCGATCCGCGCCGCGTCCCTGGGGCTGTCGGCGGAGCCGCGCAGCACGCCCTCCCAGGCGCCCAGGAAGGCGGCGGGCACGATCCCCGCCGGGCGGGCCGAGACGCTCCCGGTCGCGCCCCCTGCCCGGTTCTTCCCGTCGCCTCCGGTGCCCGGCTCCGGCCAGAAGGTGTACGTGAGGCCGGCGGCCGCCGCCACCACGAGGGCGGTCGCGGCGGCGACCAGGCCGGTACGGCGGGTGGGGCGGCGGCGCGGCCTCGGTCCCGGTACGGGGGTGGGGTCCGCGGGCCCCGACGCCGAGCGGGGCCCGGACCCCGAGCGCGGCCCGGACCCCGAGCGCGGCCCGGACGCCGAGCGCGACCCCGCCGCCGTCGGCGCGGTCTCCGCCTCCAGGAGCCGGGCCGCGTGGCGACCGAGCCGGGCCAGGACGTCCGCCGGGAGCCAGGGGTCGGTCACCGTGACCGTCTCGGCCAGCTCGGCGGCCGAGGGGCGGCGGGCCGGGTCCTTGGCGAGGCAGGCCCGGACCAGCCCGCTCAGCTCGGCCGGGAGGTCCGTCAGGTCCGGATCGTCGTGCGCGATGCGGAACATCGTGGCGTGGACGCCGCTGTCCGCCGTACCGAAGGGGGAGCGGCCGGTCGCCGCGTAGACGAGCAGCGAACCCAGGCAGAAGAGGTCGGACGCGGCCGTCAGCTTCTCGCCGCGCACCTGCTCGGGGGACATGAAGCCGGGCGACCCGACCAGCGCGCCGGTGCTGGTCAGTCCGCCGTCGGTGACGGTCTCCACGGCGCGCGCGATGCCGAAGTCGATGAGGCGCGGTCCGTCCACGGTCAGCAGGACGTTCGAGGGCTTCAGGTCGCGGTGGACGAGCCCGGCGTCATGCACATGGGTGAGCGCGCGGGCGAGCCCGGCGGCCAGCGAGCGCACCGTCGTGGGCGGCAGCGGCCCGAACTCCTCGCCCACCACGACCCGCAGCGAGGGGCCGGGGACGTAGCCGACGGCCACCCAGGGCGCCTCGGCCGCCGTGTCCGAGCCGAGCAGCGGGGTCGTGCCCGTGCCGCCGACCTGCTCCAGGGCGGCGACCTCGCGGGCGAATCTGCGCCGGAACTCGTCCTGTGCCGCGAGCTCCGCGTGCACCACCTTCACCGCGACCGTCCGGCCGCCCGCCGAACGGGCCAGGAAGACCCGCCCCATCCCGCCGGCGCCCAGCCGCCCGAGCAGCCGGAACGGGCCGATGCTGACCGGGTCTTCCGCGTTCAAAGGCTCCACCAAAGGCTCCACGGTCGAAGGATGCCAGACCGCCCGGCGGGGGCGAGGTCATCCGTCGCCGCAGATCCGCAGCCCCTTGGGCGTCGCGCAGGGCAGATGGCCGTGGGCGCGGATGACGTCCTGTCCCGGCCCCTGCCGCAGATAGGTGAGGAAACTGGAGGTCAGCGAGTCGGCCGGCGGCTCGCCCCAGGTGTAGGCGTACTCGATCTCCCGGTACGGGTACGTCGACGCGCCGATCTCGTCCACGTTCGGGACGCGGCCGTCGATGGCCACCCGGTGCAGGCCCTTCTGCCCGCTGACGGCGCGGAGTTCGGTGTACCCGACGGCGCCGGGCAGCCGGGCCACGGTGGCCAGCACCTGCGCGGTGCTGTCCAGTTCGCAGCGGGTGACCGCGGCCTCGGCGTCGTCCCGGTTCTCGCAGTCCCGGGAGGAGTTCGCGGGCTCGTTGCGGCCGAGCACCCGGCGCTGGAAGACCTCCCGCGTACCGGAGTTGGCGTCCCGGCTGACCAGCAGGATCCGGCGGTCCGGGCCGCCCGCGATCTGGTTCCAGTTGTCGATCTCGCCCTGGTAGACGGCGCGGACCTGTTCGAGGGTGAGGTTCTCGACCGGTACCTCGTCGTTGAGGACCAGCGTGAAGAGCGAGACGGCGACCATGTTCTCGCGGAGCTGCGGGAAGCCGCCGGGCTTGCGGCCGTCGGAGAGCGCGACGACCGCGGGCGCGCCCTTGCCGTTCGCGGCGCCGGCCGCCGCCAGCTCCCGTATCCCCGCTGTCGAGCCGTGGGCGTCCACCTCGATCGTGGCGCCCTCGCAGTCCTTCTCGTACCTCCGCGCCAGCTCCCGCACCGCCGGGGCGAAGGCGGTGGAGCCGGTCACCTTCAGGGTGCCCCGGGCGCAGCCGATGGGCGGCGGGTTGTCGCTGCGGACGATGATCGTGGCGAGGGCGACCACACAGGCGGCGAGGACGAGGGTGATGTTCCGGGCGGCGGGGCTGAAGGTCGGTGTCTTGTCGTCGACGCTTCTGGACACGTTGCGGTGGACGTCCACCGCGTCCCGGATGCCGGTGATCTGGATCGCGCGCTCCGTCACGCTGCCGGAGAGCATCACGAGTAGTTTGAAGTACTGGTTGCGCTCCAGGGAGACCTTGGGCATGAGGACGGAGGTGCCCTGCTTGCGCAGCCCGGGCCCCGCCCGCATCTCGTCCCGGACCGGTGCGTAGTCCGAGGGGATGGTGGCGACCACGGCCTTCACGTCCTTGTCGCTGAAGGTGATCTTCAGCCCCTCGGACTCGGTCGACGGCAGGTAGTCCCCGTGGTCGATGTCGCGCTGGCCGTCGTTCTCGATCCGGAGCAGGACCAGGGTGGAGCCGTTCTCGGCGATGTCGCCGTCCCGCAGGGTCAGGGTGCCGGCGGTCTCGCCGCCGTCGCGCAGGGGCGTGTTCAGCTGGACGCGGTACCCGAGCCGCTTGCCCCGCTGCTGGAAGCGCTCGTACACGATGACGCCGGCGGAGACGAGGACACCGAGGAGCGCGGTGCCGACGGCGATGACGTTCTCGGCGGTGAGCCAGTCCACGGATGCGACGGTACGGACGTGTGTGCGGTTCTGTGGGAGAGCTCCTATTCCGCCATCAGGAGTTCTCCCTTCGTTCAGCCGGCCCCGGCGGCCGGCACGGGTTGGCCGAACAACGGTTGCCGGGGCTGGGGAGCGTGGGTGTAATGGCCACGAGGGGGCCAGGCGGAGAGGAACCGCATGCGTGTCGTCGAAGTGACCGCCTACGGCGGCCCGGAGGTCCTGATGATGGCCCGCCGGCCGGAGCCCGAGGCCGGTGAGCGGCCCGGGCAGGTCCGGGTGCGCCTGAAGGCGGCCGGGGTGAACCAGGCCGACCTGCGGATCCGCGCGGGCCGGTACGGGGTGCTGATGGGCGCCCTGACGCCCCCGTTCGTCCTCGGCACGGACTTCGCGGGCAAGCTGCTCGATCCGGTCCCCGGCATGCCGGAGGGCACCCGGGTGGCCGGTTTCGTCCCCTGGTTCGAGGAGCTGACCGGCGAGGGCACGTACGCCGAGGTCATCTGGGTCGAGCCGGAGTGGCTGGCCCCGATCCCGGACGACGTGGAGTTCACCGTGGCCGCCTCCCTCCCGCTGGCCTCGGCCACCGCCCAGCGCGGTCTGGACCGGCTCGCGCTCCCGGCGGGATCGACCCTGCTCGTCTCCGGGGCCAGCGGCGTGGTGGGCCGGCTGGCGGTCCAGTACGCGGCGGCGGCCGGGCTGCGGGTGGTGGCCGTCGCCCACGAGGGCGACCAGCACGAGCTCAAGGTCCTCGGCGCCGAGCACTGCGTCGTGCGGGGCACCCCGGAGGAGATCGTCGCGCGGGTCGCCGAGGCGGTCCCGGAGAAGGTGGACGGAGCTTTCGACGGCGCGTTCCTCGGCGGTCCGCTGCTCCAGGCCGTGAAGGACGACGGCGCGTACATCGCGCTCGTCCCCGACCGCACGCCGGCCGCCGAGCGGAACATCCGGGTGGAGACCGTCCTCGGCAAGCCGGACTCCGCCCGGCTGAAGGAGTCCCTGGAGAAGGTGGCGGCCCGCGAGCTGATCACCCGGGTGTCGGACGTGATGCCGCTGGAGCACGCGGCGGAGGCCCATCGCAGGGCGGAGGCGGGGCACCGTCCCGGCCGCATCATCCTGATGATCTGACCGAGTCGTCGTGGTGCGCCGAAGGCGCCGAGGGCCTCACGGCACTCGGCGCCTTCGGCGTGCGCGACCTGCGCGGTGACCTGGCAGGAAGCAACGGCCGCACCCCGCACGAATGTTGAGGCACCACAAGAAACCGGAACCCCATATGTCACAAGTGTTGGTCTAGACCTTGACAGGTCCAGACCAAGGGCGCTTCGCTGGCCTTCCCCCACGGAAGGGCTAGCGCATCATGCGACGACTGCTCGTACTCCTGTCCGCGCTCCTCACGGCCGTCGGCCTGGCCGTCATCGTCCCCGCCACCACAGCGGGGGCGGCCCCCGCGTGCGTGGGCGCCTGGAACTCCTCCAGCGTCTACACGGGCGGCATGACCGCCTCGTACAGCGGCCGCAACTGGTACGCCAAGTGGTGGACCCAGAACGAACGCCCCGGCTCCTCGGACGTCTGGCGCGACGAGGGCGCGTGCGGCGGCGGTACGACCCCGCCGAACCCGTCCGGATTCGTCGTCTCCGAGGCCCAGTTCAACCAGATGTTCCCGAGCCGGAACTCGTTCTACACGTACAGCGGCCTCACCGCCGCCCTCGGCGCGTACCCGGCGTTCGCCAACACCGGCAGCGACACGGTGAAGAAGCAGGAGGCCGCGGCCTTCCTCGCCAACGTCAACCACGAGACCGGCGGCCTGGTCCACATCGTGGAGCAGAACACGGCCAACTACCCGCACTACTGCGACAGCAGCCAGCCCTACGGCTGCCCCGCCGGTCAGGCCGCGTACTACGGCCGTGGCCCGATCCAGCTCTCCTGGAACTTCAACTACAAGGCCGCCGGTGACGCCCTCGGCATCAACCTCCTCAGCGACCCGTACCGCGTCGAGCGCGACGCGGCCGTCGCCTGGAAGACCGGCCTCTGGTACTGGAACACCCAGAACGGCCCCGGCACGATGACCGGTCACAACGCCATGGTCAACGGCGCCGGCTTCGGCCAGACGATCCGTTCGATCAACGGCGCGCTGGAGTGCGACGGCAAGAACCCGGCGCAGGTCCAGAGCCGGGTCACCAAGTACCAGCAGTTCGCCCAGATCCTGGGCGTGCCGACGGGCGCCAACCTGTACTGCTGACGCCCCAGGGGTACGTAGCGCATACGGACACGGCGGTTCCCGGGCCTCTCGGAGGAGGCACCGGGAGCCGCCGTCGCTCGTCAGTCCTGCCACTCCAGGAACGCGCTCCAGGCGGCCGGCGCGACGGCGAAGGTGGGGCCGTCGGTGACCTTGGAGTCACGGAGGTGGACGGAGTGGGGGCAGGTGGCGACTTCTACGCAGTTGCCGCCGCCGCTGTCGCTGTAGGACGACTTGTGCCAGTCGAAGGCGACTTCGAGGCAGTCGCCGCCGCTGGAGCTGCTGTAGCTGGACTTGAACCAGCGCAGGGTCTCGCTCATCTACCTTCTCCCGCCAACTGCTCGATGAGACCCAACGACTCGCGCGTGCCAAGGGCCTGTGCCCGGATCTTCGCATAGCGCTGAGCGTACGTACGCACCTTCACCGGGTCGGTGATGATCACGCTCTCGTCCTGGATCTCCAGGTAGACGAGGCGGGTGTGTTCAGCGGTCTCGATCACGTTCAGCATGCCGCGATCGCCGGCGTTCTCGCCGGTCAGGCCGACATCCATCGGCAGGATCTGTACGGTGACGTTCTTCCGGCGGGCGCACTCCGCCAGATGCAGGTACTGCGCCCGCATGATCTCGTCGCTGCCGAACTTCCTGCCCAGTGCCGACTCGTCCAGGACCAGCTCGATCAGTCGCATCGGGTCCTTGTCGAAGAGCGCCTGGCGCGCGATGCGCGCCTCGACCAGCTCTTCGACGCGCGCGTCGGACGGGGGTGGGTAGCCGCCCGCGATCTGCGCCCGGGCGTAGGCCTCCGTCTGGAAGAGACCGTGCACGTTGTGCATCGAGAACAGGTTGAGACTCGTGGCCTTCTGCTCGATCGGCGCGTAGTCGCGGAACTGCTCCGGCAGTTTCTCCAGCCGTACGAGCTCCCGCATCTCCTCGAAGACGCCCGTCCCGTCCCCCAGTGCCTCTTCCAGCTTGACCATCATCTCGTCGCTCACCGGATGCAGCAGGCGCTCCATCGCGCTGATCGCCGCGCCCGTGTACCCCATGCGAGAGCCGAGTTGCTCCTGCGTCAGCCCCTTCCGTAGCCGCATTTTCTTCGCTACGGCGGCCACCATCCGCGCCGCAGGACCCACCGATTCCTTGTTCTCTGATCGCGCCATCGCGCTCCCCATTCGAACTCAACCGGTCTCAACCGGTCTCAACCGCTCCCCGCCGAATTCGACTGACCACAAGGGGCGTTGGCGCTGGTCAAGGGGTTGCCGACGCGTCCTCTCAGTCGTGGAAAACGCTAGCGGGGACGCGCCAGACTGTCCCCGTGAATTCAGAGAATGGTGGAGCGAACATGTGCTGGATTCCCGTTTCCGGATTCCAGCTCCGTAAGGCCGGTGTGCAATTCGACGCGGTACGGGTGGACGGCACCGACGGCCGACGCCTCGCCGACCGCATGGAAGAGCTCACCGGCGGCGACCCGGGGCCGGTCGTCATCGAGGCGAACGGGCGGCGCGGGGTCTACTTCCTCGTTCCGCCCGGGACGACCGCCCACCGGTCCTGGCCCCGGGGTGCGACGCGCTTCACGTCCGGTCCGGCCCACGTGGGGTACGTACCGGTGCCGGCGCTGACGGGGCGGACCTGGCCGCTGTCGTGGCGGTTTCCGCCGACGGAGCCGGACCGGTTCGTCCACACCCTCCTGCTGCGGAGCGCTTGCACGGAAGTGCTGTCGTCGACCGACGGGTGACCCCTCCTTATGTGCCCTTGCGTACCTTCCGTGGCGGGACGTTCGTGGGGTTGAGTCGGAGATCGCCGACGATCCCGGAGGGGCGGAGCCCGATGCGCGAGCGCCAGACCAAGGAAGCCACCGAGGAGAAGGAAGGCCGGATCAGGCGCGGGGTCGCCCGGTCCGGCCCGGGGCCCGCCGGGCACCGGCACGAACTCCTGCACCTCCAGGGCACGGTGGGCAACGCGAACGTCGTGCAGCGGCTGCAACGGTCGGGTCACGCGCCCCACGCGGAGGACCACGGCCACGGCCACGACCACCCCCACGGCCTTCCGGTCCAGCGGGCGATCACCGTCGACGGCACGGCGGTCGAGGACCCCGCCCAGGTGCTGGCGGCGAGCGACGTGGGCGACCTCCTCTCGGAGACGGGTCTGAGGGTGCTGAACTACCTCAAGCGACCCGAGTTCGGCGCGTCCCTGGACGTGAAGGACGGCGAGGAGCTGGCGATCGAGGTCGACAGGATCGCCGCGATGATCGACCTGGTGCACTCGATCAACTCCAGCGGCATCCTGGGCCGCAGGACGCTCGGGCAGCAGGGCATCGCGCACACCGGGTCCAACGACCTCGGCGACACCACGGCGCTGGCCGTGAACGTGCTCGACGCGCGGACCGCGACGGACCACGAGGCCCTCCAGGACGTGGTGACGAACTCGCTGACCTCCCGCAACAACGGCAGCTTCAGCGTCGCCATGGAACGCCCCCAGGACGAGGACATGATCCTCGCCGACCTCGCCGAGGTGACCGACGGCGGCGGTCTTTCGGAGACGGAGCTCGAAGGACTGCGGCGGGACGCGGCGGGCGACGCGAGCCTGCTCGGGATGCTCGTGAACGCCATGCGGAACCAGAAGCTCTCCGAGGCGCAGGGTGAGGTCGTGGCCCGGTACACGGCGCTGCTCCAGGCGCGTACGGAGAACACGGCGATGGCGATCATCGACCGGCCGGGCGCCGACGTCGCCACACTCGGCCCGGGCAGCCGGGCGTACGAGTCCGACGTACCGGCCGACCGGATCCCGCCGGGCGGGGCCGGCGGGTTCACCTCGCTCGTGCTGCCCGGATGGTTCGAGCCGTACGGGCTGCTGCTGATGACGAGGGACTGGCCGGCCGGGGTGAAGCTGCGCTTCGCCGGGACGAAGAAGATCACCGCCCACTACCGGGCGGCGGACCAGGACTGGCCCGTCACGGTCGATGCCCCGGACTACGCGTCCGAGATCGAGAAGACGCTCCAGGAGTTCAAGCTGATCGCGACCCACATCCTCAAGACCTCGGGCGGCATCTGACCGCCCGAGGCCGGGGGGCCGGGTCAGCCGCCGCTCCGCAGGGGCGCGACCGGCGTGGGGCCGGGGTAGATGTGGTCGGGGGTCACGACCCGGGTCACCGCCTGGCCGAGGAAGGCACTCGGCTCCTTGCCTTCGGTGAGGACGTCGGTGTTGAGGAGGATGACCAGGGACGCCCGTGCCTCGGGGAGGTAGACGACCAGGCTCTCGTACCCCAGCGTGGAGCCGTCGTGGCCGATCCAGCCGTTGACGTCGAAGATGCCGAGCCCGTACGAGGCGTTGGGGATGCCGATCGGCTGCGTGTCCAGCCGTTCCGCCTGGGTCTCGGGCGTCAGGAGCGTGCCGGTGGCGAGGGTCCGGGACCAGCTGCGCAGGTCCTGGAGGTTGGAGATGACGGCCCCGGCGGCCCACCCCCACGACGGATTCAGGTCGGTGGCGTCCTCGATCTCCCCGGAGGTCGTCTGGGCGGTGTAGCCGTGTGCGTGCGGCTCGGGGAACTCCGGGGTCGTCGGGAAGATCGTGTCGCGCAGCCCGGCGGGTTCCAGGACCTGGTCCTCCATGACGTCCTGGAGCGGTCGGCCGGTGACCTTCTCGATGGCCAGGCCGAGGAGGATCAGATTGGTGTTGGAGTACTCGAACGTCGAGCCGGGCGCGAACTGCACGCCGTGCTTGAAGGAGTAGTCGAGCAGGTCCTGTGGGGTGAAGGGCTCGGTGGGGAGCGTGTCGAGCCGCTTGTTGAAGTCCGGGTCGTCGGCGTAGTTGTAGAGCCCGCTGCGCATGCCGGCCAGTTGGCGCAAGGTGATGCGCTCGCCGTTCGGGACGCCGGAGACGTACTGGTCGATGGTGTCGTCCAGGCCCAACTGCCCCTGGTCGACGAGGCGCAGGAGCGCGGTGACGGTGAACGTCTTGGTCACGCTGCCGACGCGCATGTTGAGGTCGGGGGTCATGGGCGTGCCGGTCTGTTCGTCGGCGACGCCGAACGCCCTGACGTAGCTGCCCTTGCCGGGGGCCCACAGGCCCACGATGACGCCGGGCACCCGCGTCTGACGCATGGTGTCCTGGACCGCCTTGTCGATCTCGGCCGCGACGGCCGGTGTCAGCTCGGGGAACTCGCCGTCGTCGGTCTGCGGGACGGCGGTGGCGGGGGTGACGGCGGTGGCGGCGGCCTGGGAGGCCGCGGGAGCCGTTCCGTACGCGGCGCCCGCCGCGGTCGGTACGACGAGCATGCCTGCCGCTGCGGCGAGCGCGCAGGCGCTGCGCAGCCGGAGCCGGGTGGATCTCATGAGGCGCCCTCCTGCCGGTCAGGGACGGGGGCAACATCAACATGCTAGGTCGGGGGTCCCGGCACCGCGCGCCCAGAACGTTCCGGGGACCCGCTCCCGGCTCCCCGCACATCCGTCGCTCCGGGTCCGCCCTGCCGCCGCTCCGGCCGCTTCTACCCCTGCGGTCCCACCGCCCCGGCCCCGCGCCCCTCCGCCCCGGCCGCTTCCACCGCTTCCAGCGCCCCCGAGAGGCGTTCCAGGACCCGCACGGTCTCCTCGAAGGCGTCCAGGCCTCCGAGCGCATCCGTCAGGCGGGCCGCGAGCTCCGCGTGGCCCGGGTCGATGCGCCGGACGGCGGCGCGGCCCTCGGGGGTCGGGGCGAGCAGTTTGGCGCGGCGGTGGGCGGGGTTGGTCTCGTACGCCGCGAGCCCCCGCTCCACCAGCAGGTCCGCGATCCGCTGGACGCTCTGCCGGGTGATGCCCATGGCGCGGGCGATCCCGGCGACCGGCAGCGGTTCGGGCAGGACGGCGCCCAGGACCTGCCACCACGCGGCGGTCAGGCCGGCGGGCGCGGCCAACTTCTCGGAGACCGCGAGGAACTGGCCGTTCAGCCGGAAGACGCCGAGTGCCGTACGGGACAGGGCGTCCTGCTGCTCCCGGCTCACGCGTTGAGCTCCTCGTACGCCGCCGGGTCCGAGTCGTGGAAGAGGCGGTACCAGGCGTCGAGCCTGGCGCCCTCGAAGGCGCCCAGCCTCCCGAGGACCTCGCGGGCGAAGGCCACCGGTTCGGTCGGTCCGGCGGTGATCAGATCGCCGTCGGTGACCGCGTCCGCGTCGACGTAGTGCTGCCCGCCCTGGTAGCCGGTGGCGGCCAGGTAGAAGGAGATCGCGCTGGTGTGCGCGCGGTCGTCGAGGAGGCCCTCGCGGGCCAGTCCGGCGGTGGCGCCGCAGATGGCGGCGACCGGGACGCCGGCGTCGAGGAAGCGGCGGGCGGCGCCCGCGAAGGGGGCGAGGTCGTCGCTCGTGTCCCAGAGGTCGGCGCCGGGGAGGATCAGCAGCGCGCTGTCCTCCGGCCGCAGGTCGTCGAGGGCGAGATCGGGGAGGATCCGGGTTCCGGCGATGGTGGCGACGGGCTTGTCGGCGACGGGCCCGACGGTCCTGACCGTGAAGCCGGAGCGGGCGAGCCAGGCGGTGGCGTGACCCGTCTCCCAGTCGGCGAGGGTGTCGTACACGGCGAGGTGGACGGTGCGGGGCATGGTGGGCCTCCTGCGCGGTTTTGCGGTGCCGTTCTCGTATGACAGAAGGCTGTCATGTCGACAGGATGCTGTCAATGGTCGCCGTGCGTGGAATCACCTCCCGGCAACGTGTCGCGTCCGCCCCGGTCTCGGTGGACAAGATGGTCATGGCCGCTCCGACCTGCGCGTCCTTACCCTGGGGGCATGACCCCTCATGTCGAACCCGATCCCCAGGCCGGCGCGGCCGTGAAGGCCGCAGACCGCGCGCACGTGTTCCACTCCTGGTCCGCCCAGGGCCTGATCGACCCGCTCGCCGTCGCCGGCGCCGAGGGTTCGTACTTCTGGGACTACGACGGCAACCGGTACCTCGACTTCACCAGCGGCCTCGTCTACACCAACATCGGCTACCAGCACCCCCGTGTGGTCGCCGCCATCCAGGAGCAGGCCGCGAAGCTCACCACCTTCGCGCCCGCCTTCGCCATCGACGTACGCTCCGAGGCCGCACGCCTCATCGCCGAGCGCACCCCCGGCGACCTGGACAAGATCTTCTTCACCAACGGCGGCGCCGAGGCCGTCGAGAACGCCGTACGGATGGCCCGGCTGCACACCGGCCGCCACAAGGTGCTCTCCGCCTTCCGCTCGTACCACGGCGCCACCTCCACCGCGATCAACCTGACCGGCGACCCGCGCCGCTGGGCCTCCGACACCGGCTCCGCGGGCGTCGTGCGCTTCTGGGCGCCGTTCCTCTACCGCTCGCCGTTCTACGCCGAGACCGAGGCGCAGGAGTGCGAGCGCGCCCTCGCCCACCTCGAGGACACCATCGCCTTCGAGGGCCCGGGCACGATCGCCGCGATCATCCTGGAGACCGTCCCCGGCACCGCCGGCATCATGACCCCGCCGCCCGGTTACCTCGCGGGCGTCCGCGCGATCTGCGACAGGTACGGCATCGTCTTCGTCCTGGACGAGGTCATGGCCGGCTTCGGCCGCACCGGCAAGTGGTTCGCCGCCGAGCACTTCGACGTCGTGCCCGACCTGATGACCTTCGCCAAGGGCGTGAACTCCGGTTACGTGCCCCTCGGCGGCGTCGCGATCAACGCGGAGATCGCCGCCACCTTCGACAAGCGGCCCTACCCGGGCGGTCTGACCTACTCCGGCCACCCGCTCGCCTGCGCCGCCGCCGTCGCGACCATCGAGGTCATGGAGGACGAGAAGGTCGTCCAGCACTCCGCCCACATCGGCGAGACCGTCCTCGGCCCGGGCCTGCGCGACCTGGCCGAGCGCCACCCGTCGGTCGGCGAGGTCCGCGGCATGGGCACGTTCTGGGCGCTCGACCTGGTCAGGAACAGGGAGACCCGCGAGCCGCTCGTCCCGTACAACGCGACGGGTGAGGCCAACGCCCCCATGGCGGCCTTCGGCGCGGCGGCCAAGAAGCACGGCCTGTGGCCCTTCATCAACATGAACCGCACCCACGCCGTCCCCGCCTGCAACGTCAGCGAGGCGGAGGCGAAGGAGGGCCTGGCCGCCCTCGACGCGGCGCTGAGCGTGGCCGACGAGCACACGGTGTAGGAATCGTCACGGAGTCGGACCCTCCGTCTGGTCTAGGGTGTCCCAGAGCCGGACGGAGGGGGCCGACCATCATGCCCGCGAGCGGAGCTGTCACCCGCAACACCCTGCGGCGACAGATCGCGGACGCGCTCCGTGACGAGGTGCTCGCCGGGCGTTTGCAGCCGGGCGAGGAGTTCACCGTCAAACAGATCGCCGAGCAGTACGGCGTCTCGGCGACCCCGGTCCGCGAGGCCCTCGTCGACCTCTCCGCGCAGGGGCTCCTCGACTCCGACCAGCACCGCGGCTTCCGCGTGCACCAGTTCACGATCGCGGACTACCGCGGCATGGTCGAGGCCCGGATGCTCGTCGTGGACGGCATCTTCCGCCGCCACGACCCCGCCGTGCAGCCGCCGGGCCCCGACGTCTCCCGAGGGGTCGCGCTGGTCTCCATACGGCGCCGGGGCGAGGCCGCGGCCCGCGCGGCCCGCGCCGGGGACCTCGACATCCTCATCGGCTACGACATCCGCTACTGGCGCGAGCTGGGCCGGCTGGTCTCCGCCAACGACTACATCGCGGACTTCCTGCACCGGCTCCGGGTCCAGGCCTGGGTCTTCTCCGTGCCGTACCTGCGCGCCGACCGGGACGTCCTCGGCCGGCTGTGGAGCGGGCACGTGGAGCTCGTGGACGCGCTGACCCTGGGCGACGCGGTCGCGGCGGCCGAGGTCATGCGGGCGTACAACCGGCAGTCGCTGGAGTGGGCGGACCACCTGGAGACGCGCACGGCGTGACAGGACCGGCCGATCGCACCGCGAACCGGCCGATCGCATCGAGAACCGGCCGATCGCACCGCTCGGCGGGGTGTCGGGGAGGGCGCCCGGGGGCAGGTCCCCACCGGGTGTGCGGTGCGCACCGCGCCGACTACCCTGGCCGTCCCTGCAACTGACGGAGAGCGAGCGTCCCTTGGCCTGTGACCTGTGGCTGGTCCCTCTGGTCGACGTGCTGTGCCACAGCCCCGACAACCCCTTCGCCGAAGAGATCGCCGCCTACGACAAGGCCCTGACCGCGTCCGGCCTGCCGACCGTGCCGGTGTACGCCTACATGCCGGGGCTCTCCGGCGATGTCGCGCCCGTCGCCGGGTTCGACTACGACGCCCTGCACTTCCTGCGCCGCGCCTACCTGCTGCAGTTGTGCGGCCTGCCCGTCGAGCCGGTCGACGAGCTCGGCGGCGACTACGAACAGCTCCTGGAGATGTTCGAGTCGGCCGCGCAGCAGTCCCACCTCGTCTGGCACTACGACCACGCCGGGGCGTACGTGCCCGTGGACTTCCCGGCGCCGCTCTCCAGCGACGAACTCCTGGAGGGCGGCGGCCCGCTGGGGTCCTCGCACGGCCTGCTGCGGGAACTGGAGTTCGTCGCGCCCGCGATCGGGATCGACGCGGGCAACCCGCCGCCCGCGCCGGTGCCGCCGGAGCGGCCGACCTCGCTGGAGGAGCCGGCCAGGCCGATCGCGTACGACGACAGCCCGTTCGCGCGCGAGCGCCATGTCTGGCTGGGGCTGCACGCGGCGGCGACCCGGAGCCTCGGCCAGGGCTCGATGATCATCCTGAGCTGACGCGGACGGCCGACCGGATACGCGGACGGGCGGCCGGACGACGGGAAGGGCGCCCCCGGAGCCGACGGGGGCGCCCTTTCGCGTACGCACGCGAGGACGTTCGGTCAGCGCGGCTCGGGCGGGCGCTGCCTCGGCATGTTGGGACGGGTGCCCGGTGGGAGCGGGAAGCGGGTGGAGGGGTGGCCGCCCTCGGGACGGGACGGGCCCGCGCCGACGGCCTGGAGGGCGAGCGGCGCGGGGCCGGAGCGGAACTCGATCATCCAGTCCGCCGTCTCCGCCCGTACGAGCTCCGTCACGTCCTCCGAGAACCGGCGCAGCACCCCCAGGCACCGCTCCGCCGCCTCGCTCGCCGTCCCCTCGGTGGGCCCGAGGACCTCCCGCACGCTCTCCGACGCCCAGTCGAACTGCAGGGCCTGGAGTCGGCGCTGCACGGCCTGGGCGGTCGCGACGTCCCTTATCCAGCCGGACGTGAGCCCGAAGTACCGGTCGCACGCCATGCACGCGGCGCCGAGCAGCAGGGACAGGTACCCCCAGCCCGCTGCCCCGTCCGGCGCCACGTCGGTCAGGTCGAGCAGCGGCAGCGCGGCGCCCGCGATGACGCCCAGGGCCGTACCGACCCGCAGGGCCCGGGCGGAGCGGCGCTTCCAGACGCGGTCCGACAGGTACCACTCGGCGGTGCGCAGGGCCTGGGACTCCACCCACCGGTACAGCTCGTCCAGCCGCTCCGCGGGCTCGCCCCAGTCGCCGAGCGGGAACGGCGTCCCGGTCAGATCGCGGCGCGCGGCGGACCCCCCGGGCTGCGCCGGTCGCCCAGGCTCCCCGGGGGGCGGCTGCGGCGGCTGCATCTCCGGCTGCTGGCTCACCGGGGCACTCCTCTGTTCAGCTCAGCGCTCGTGACGCTCTGTGGCGTGCGGTGCACGTGGTGCCTGCCCTTCCTACCGCCGAATGGTGGGCTGCGGGCCCGGAATCCCGGGATTTCCGCCCGCAAGGGGGTCTTGATCAGCTAGAGGAGCCCGCAGTTTCTCACCCGAAAGAGTTGTGGCGGCAGGGCGGGCATGGACCACGTAGGCTCGGCATACCGAACATCAGTCGTCCCGGTGTCCCCCGGATACCGGCGAAAAGCCAGGAGTGACCGTGATTCCCGGTGGTGGCCAGCCCAACATGCAGCAGCTCCTCCAGCAGGCCCAGCAGATGCAGCAGGATCTCGCGCGCGCCCAGGAGGAGCTCGCCGCGACCGAGGTCGAGGGACAGGCCGGCGGCGGCCTGGTGACCGCGACGGTAACCGGCTCGGGCGAGCTGCGCGGCCTGGTCATCGACCCCAAGGCGGTCGACCCGGAGGACACCGAGACGCTGGCCGACCTGGTCGTCGCCGCGGTCAAGGCCGCCAACGACAACGCGCAGCAGCTCCAGCAGGAGAAGCTGGGCCCGCTGGCGCAGGGCCTGGGCGGAATGCCGGGCCTGGGCTTCTGAGCCGCTTCCCGGCCTGGGCTACTAAGGCGCCCCGGCAGCCACTACCGTAAGAAACAAGCACTTCTGAGAAGGGCGCTGGCGTTGTACGAAGGCGTGGTTCAGGACCTCATCGACGAACTGGGCAGGCTGCCCGGCGTCGGCCCCAAGAGCGCCCAGCGGATCGCCTTCCACATCCTCCAGGCCGAGCCGACCGACGTCCGCCGGCTGGCGCACGCGCTCCTGGAGGTCAAGGAGAAGGTCAGGTTCTGCGAGGTCTGCGGCAACGTGGCCCAGCAGGAGCAGTGCGCCATCTGCCGCGACCCGCGCCGGGACCAGTCGGTCATCTGCGTGGTCGAGGAGCCGAAGGACGTCGTGGCGATCGAGCGGACCCGCGAGTTCCGCGGCCGCTACCACGTGCTCGGCGGCGCGATCAGCCCGATCGAGGGCGTCGGGCCGGACGACCTGCGCATCCGTGAGCTGCTCGCACGGCTCGCGGACGGGACGATCACCGAGCTGATCCTCGCGACCGACCCGAACCTGGAGGGCGAGGCCACCGCGACCTACCTGGCGCGGATGATCAAGCCCATGGGCCTCAGGGTCACGCGTCTGGCGAGCGGCCTGCCGGTCGGCGGTGACCTGGAGTACGCCGACGAAGTCACCCTGGGGCGTGCCTTCGAGGGGCGGCGGCTGCTAGATGTATGACGACAGGGCCTGCGCGCCCGCGCCCGCGCTCGAAGGAGGCACCCGCGATGTCTGATGCCACACTGCACGCGATCACGCAGGACCCGGACGACTTCGCGGTCCAGATCGCCGACTCGATCGAGTCGTTCATCGTGGCGACGACGGAAGTCGCCAAGGGCGACGAGCCCGACAGCGCGGTGCCCTTCCTGCTCCTGGAGATCTCCCAGCTGCTGCTCGCGGGCGGGCGGCTCGGCGCGCACGAGGACATCGTCCCGGACGAGCGCTACGAGACGGACACGGGCCCGGAGCCGGACGTGGACGACCTGCGCGAGCGCTTCGCGGCGATGCTCGACCCCGTGGACGTCTTCTCCGAGGTCTTCGACCCGTACGAGCCCCGCAAGGCGCCCGTGCCGGCCCGGATCTCCGACAACCTGGCCGACATCGTCACCGACCTCCGCCACGGCCTGGCCCACTACCGGGCGGGGCGCACCAGCGAGGCGCTGTGGTGGTGGCAGTTCTCGTACTTCTCCAACTGGGGCCCGACGGCCTCGGCGACCCTCCGCGCCCTCCAGTCGCTGGTCGCCCACGTCCGGCTCGACCAGCCGCTGGCCGCCCTCGACGGCCTGGACACGGACGAGGACCTGACGGAGGACGACCTGGCGGAGGAGGCGGGCCGGGTCATGGCGGAGGAGATCGCGGGTCCGCTGGGGCTGGGACTGCAGAAGTAACGCCGAGGGGCTGATGGGCGGGGGAGCGGCCCGGACGGAGGCGTCCGGCGAACGGGCGGTCGCGGCGGGCGGGGCGATCGGGCAGGTCAACACGGGCGACCACGTCACGCAGGTCGAACGGGCGACGCTGCTGCCGCCGGAGGCGCTTGACGTCGCCCCGGCGGGCCTGGTCCATCTCCCGGAGCGCACGAAGCTCTTCGTGGGTCGCGCCCGCGAACTCGCCCTGCTCGACGAGGGGGCGGGCGTCCAGGTCATCTGCGGCCTGGGCGGCATCGGCAAGTCGACGCTGGCGGCGCGGTGGGCGGCGGACCGGGTGGGCGACCACCCGGTGGTCTGGTGGATCACGGCCGAGACGCCGGCCGAACTGGACGCGGGTCTGGCGGAGTTGGCGCGGGCGATGCAGCCGTCGGTGGTGGGTGTCCTGCCGGAGAACGCCCTGCGCGAGCGGGCGTTGCAGTGGCTGGCGACCCACGAGGGCTGGCTCCTCGTCCTGGACAACGTCTCCGACCCGGCGGACCTGCGCCCCCTCCTCGCCCGGGCGGGCGAGGGCGGCCGAATCCTGGTCACCTCGCGCCGGGCGACCGGCTGGCAGGACATCGCCCGCACGGTGGCGCTGGACGTCCTGGGCCCGGCGGAGGCGGCGGAACTCTTCACGGGCGTGTGCGAGGCCGACGACGGACTGGGCTCGCTCTGCGAGGAGTTGGGCCACCTGCCCCTGGCCCTGAAGCAGGCGGCCGCGTACTGCGCGGAGGCGGGCATCACACCGCGCACGTACCTGGAGCTGCTGGCCGCGTACCCCGCCGAGATGTTCGCGGCGACGGCGGAGGGCGGCGAGGCGGCGCGGACGATGGCGCGGGTGTGGCAGGTGACACTGAACCGCCTGACGGACACGCCGTTGGCGGTCGTGGTTCTCCGGGTCATCGCGTGGTGGGCGCCGGAGGGGATTCCGCGCCAGTTCCTGCAGCCGTTGGGGACGCCCCTGGAAGTGACGGAGGCGGTCCGGCGGCTGTCGGCGCACAGCATGATCACGCTGCGGGACGGGGAGCTGAGCGTCCACCGGCTGGTGCAGGCGGTGGTGCGGGCGGACGCGGCGGGGGCGAGGGCGCGTGGCCCTGCCATGCAGCTGTTGCACAGGGGCGCCCGGGCCGCCGGCTGGCAGGCGGCCGTCCACGCCGAGGCGCTGGCCGGACACACCGATCCGGAGGCGGACACCGAGGCCGAGGCCGAACTGTTCCAGCTGGCCGGGGTGCTCTTCGGCAGGGACACGGCCGTGCGCCGGGCGCTGCCGCTCTTCGAGCGGGCGGTGGACTCCCTGCGTCGATCGCACGGCCCGGACCATCCGTCCACGGTGAGCGCCGTACAGCGATGCGCCCTGGCCATGGGGTGGGCGGGCGACACCGAGCGGGCCGCCGAGCTCCTGACGGATGTCCTGGCGGCCCGGCTGCGGGATCTCGGGCCCGACGATCCGGAAACCCTGGAAGCCCGTAGGGGGCTCGCCCGAGTCCTGCGGAAGTCTGATCATCAGCGAGCGGCGGACCTCCTCACCGAGAACGTCGCGCAGTGGCAGAGCCTGCTGGGGCCCACGCACCCCCGGACGATCCGGGCGCGGTTCGAGCAGCTCGAAGCCCGCTTCGGTGCCGCCATGGAGGTGACGGCTCTCGAGGAGCTCGCGGACGAGGCCGAGCGGGCTTCGCCGGAGGACCCCGACCTGCGGGCCTCGATCAAGCGCACCCTCGTCCTGGCGCTCTCGACCGCCGGAGAGACGGAGCGCGCCCTCGCCCTCGCGGAGGAGGTGACCGAGGAGGCCCGACGCCGCCTGGGCACAGGCGACTCGAACATCCTCCTCTCGCGCCTTCTCACCATTCAGGTGCTCAACAGGGGAGGCCACGAGGCTCGCGGTCGTCTTCTCGGGGCCAAGCTGCTGGAGGACTGTCTGCGGACGGTCGGGGAGTCCGAGCTCACGCGACTCGTACGGAAGGTGATGTCCTGACCCCCGCACGGCACCACCCCCGCGCTGCCATCATGGACGCATGGCAACACAGGGGCGGGCGAAGGCAGTTCTGTGGACCGGCGTCGGACTCGCGGTCGTCGGCGTCGGTGCGCTGATCGCCGTCGCCGTAGCCGACCTCGGCAAGGCGGACCAGATCGCGAGCGTCGTCGGGGCCGTCCTGACCGCCGCCGGTTTCGGGCTCTCCCTCTGGGGCCAGTTCGGGCCCCGCGGCACGGCGACGCCGGGCGTGACCGCGTCCGGCGCGGGCTCCGTCGCGGCGGGCGGCAACATCGGGTCGGCGACGACGGGCAGCGGTACGTCCCCCGCACCGGCACCGACCCCCGCACCGGCACCGACGCCCGCGCCGGCACCGACCCCCGCACCGGCACCGACCCCCGCACCGGCACCGACCCCCGCACCGGCACCGACGCCCGCGCCCACCTCCACACCCGCCCCCGCACCGACCCCCGCGCCCACCTCTGCCCCCAGCTCCACCCCCACCCCCGGCTCCGTGACCGCCTCCGGTGACCGGTCCGTCGCCGCCGGTGGTGACATCGGGAGCGTGTCGACGGGCGACGCGTGACGGGACGCGAGCGCGGCGAGCGCGGCGTCGAGGCCGCCGGGGACCGGGCCGTCGCCTCCGGCGGGAACATCGGGCGGGTCGTCACCGGGGACTACGTCACCCAGGTCGAACGCGCCGTCCTCCTCCCGCCCGAGGCCCTCGCGCCCGCCGTCTGCCCGGACGGGCTGTCCAAGGTCCCGCGCAAGGCCGTGCGGTTCGTCGGGCGGGAGCGGGAACTCACCTGGCTGGACGCGCACCTGGGAGACCAGGGCCAGGGGCTCGCCGTCGTCCGCGGCCTCGGCGGCATCGGCAAGTCGACGCTCGCGGCCCGCTGGGCGACCCTGCGGGCCGAGGGCCACCGGCCCACCTGGTGGATCACCGCCGAGAGCCGTGCCGACCTCGACACCGGGCTCGCCGGCCTCGCCGGGGCCATGCAGCCCGCGCTGATCGACGTACTCCCGCAGGAGGCCCTGCGTGAGCGGGCGTTGCAGTGGCTGGCCACGCACGACGGGTGGCTGCTGGTGCTCGACAACGTCACCGAGGCCGCCGACGTCGAGCCCCTGCTCGCGCGGGTCGCCGGGCGGCGCGGCCGGATCCTGATCACGACCCGGCAGGCGGGCGGGTGGGACGGCCTCGCCGAGGTCCTGGCCCTGACGGTGCCGGACACGGACGACGCGTACGCGATGTACGCGCAGGTCGTCACCGGCCTCGGGGACGGGTACGACCGTCACGCGAGGAAGCTCTGCGCGGCCCTGGGCCACCTGCCGCTCGCCGTCGCCCAGGCCGCCGCGTACTGCGCCGAGACGCGGACGACGCCCGGCGAGTACCTGGATCAGCTACGGCAGTACCCGGGCGCGTTGTACGAGTCGCCCGGCGACGGGCGGCAGGCCGTCGCCTGGACCTGGCGGCTCACCCTGGACCGGCTCGTGGCCGCCGATCCGCTCACCGGCACCATCCTGCGCGTCCTGGCCTGGTGGGGGCCCGACCGGATCCCCCGGCACCTGCTCGACCGGCTCGGCCCCGCCCCGCTCGTGCGCCGGGCGGTCGGCCGGCTCGACGCGCACAGCATGGTGACGACGCACGAGGACGGCGCCGTCTCCGTGCACCGGCTGGTCCAGGCCGTCGCCCGCACGGCGGACGCGAACGATCCGCACCGGCGGGCGGAGGACATCGAGGCGGCCCGTCTCGTCGCGGAGGAGGTGCTGACCTCGGCCCTGCCGCAGGGCGCCGACGGCCGGGCGGAGTGGGGCGCGTGGCGCGCGCTGTTCCCGCACGTCGAGACGTACGTGGGGCACGTCGACCCGGCGGCCGAGACCGCGGGCACGGCCGCGCTGGTGCACCGGGGGGCCCGGTTCCTGGTGTCGGACCAGGACACGTGGGAGGCGGAGCGCTGGTTCGAGCGGGCGGTCGCCTGCCGGGAGCGGGTGCTCGGCGCGGACCACCCGGAGACCGCCGCCAGCCGGGCGGGCCTCGCCGAGTGCTGGGGCATCGCCGGGGACCTGGAGCCGGCGGCCGAGCTCCAGGCGCGGGTCGTGGCCGACCTGGAGCGGGTGGCCGGCGAGGGCCGGGCGGAGACGCACGTGGCCCGCGGCAACCTGGCCATCACCCTGCGCCATCTGGGAGACAAGGAGGGCGCCGTCGTCCTGCTCGAAGGGGCGCTCGCAGGGCTCGAACGGCTGCGGGGGCCCGCCCACCGGGACACCCTGCTGGTGCGCAGTCACCTCGGAGTCGCCTACCAGGACGCCGGGCGCCTGGAGGACGCGATCGTCCTGCACGAGCGGACCCTCGCGGAGCGGCGGAGCCTGCTCGGCCCGGACCACCCCGAGACGCTGACGTCGCGGCTGAACCTGGTCCGGCTGTACGAGGCGGTGGGGGAGGTCGAGCGGGCCGTGGCGGAGTACGACGCGGTGGTCGACGACGCCGTACGGGCGCTGGGGGAGGACCATCACTTCACCACGCACCTGATGCACGTCGACCCTCCGGGCGGGCGTCGGCCGCACGGTCCACGCTGGTGGCCGACCATGTGAGCCCGGTGGCCGACCATGTGAGCCCGCCCACAGATCCGCGTACCCCCGCTCCTCCCGGGCATGCGGTCCTCCACGGGCGGCCCGGATTCGACGGTCGTGATCACGTCCTGAGCGGGACATCTCAGGATGCGAGATACGGTCGGCGATTCCGGGCCGCTCGTTAAACTGAGCCGACCGCAGTAATGACTGCGGCAGATACTGACCGAGGAGCGCACGTGGGCCTTGTCGTGCAGAAGTACGGAGGCTCCTCCGTTGCCGATGCCGAAGGCATCAAGCGCGTCGCCAAGCGAATCGTGGAAGCCAAGAAGAACGGCCACCAGGTGGTCGTCGTGGTCTCCGCGATGGGCGACACGACGGACGAGTTGATCGATCTCGCCGAGCAGGTATCCCCGATGCCTGCCGGGCGTGAGTTCGACATGCTGCTGACCGCCGGAGAGCGGATCTCCATGGCCCTGCTGGCCATGGCGATCAAGAACCTGGGCCACGAGGCCCAGTCGTTCACCGGCAGCCAGGCCGGTGTCATCACCGACTCGGTCCACAACAAAGCGCGCATCATCGATGTCACGCCGGGCCGGATCCGTACCGCCCTCGACGAGGGCAACATCGCCATCGTCGCGGGCTTCCAGGGTGTGTCCCAGGACAAGAAGGACATCACCACGCTCGGCCGCGGCGGCTCGGACACGACCGCCGTCGCGCTGGCCGCCGCACTCGACGCCGAGGTCTGTGAGATCTACACCGACGTCGACGGCGTCTTCACGGCCGACCCGCGCGTGGTGAAGAAGGCGAAGAAGATCGACTGGATCTCCTTCGAGGACATGCTGGAGCTCGCCGCGTCCGGCTCCAAGGTGCTGCTGCACCGCTGCGTCGAGTACGCACGTCGTTACAACATCCCGATCCACGTCCGGTCGTCCTTCTCGGGGCTGCAGGGCACCTGGGTCAGCAACGAGCCGCAAGGGGACCGCAAGGTGGAGCAGGCCATCATCTCGGGCGTCGCCCACGACACCTCCGAGGCGAAGATCACCGTCGTCGGCGTGCCGGACAAGCCGGGCGAGGCCGCGGCGATCTTCCGCGCCGTCGCCGACGCCGAGATCAACATCGACATGATCGTCCAGAACGTGTCGGCCGCGTCGACCGGTCTGACGGACATCTCCTTCACCCTCCCCAAGGCCGAGGGCCGCAAGGCCATCGACGCCCTGGAGCGGACGAGGGACCTGATCGGCTTCGACTCGCTGCGCTACGACGACCAGATCGGCAAGATCTCCCTGGTCGGCGCCGGCATGAAGACCAACCCGGGCGTCACGGCCGACTTCTTCCGGGCGCTCTCCGACGCCGGGGTGAACATCGAGCTGATCTCGACCTCCGAGATCCGGATCTCCGTCGTCACCCGCGCCGACGACGTCAACGAGGCCGTCCGCGCCGTGCACAGCGCCTTCGGCCTGGACAGCGACTCCGACGAGGCCGTCGTCTACGGAGGCACCGGGCGATGACCCGTAAGCCGACGCTCGCGGTCGTCGGTGCGACCGGAGCCGTCGGTGCGGTCATGCTCCAGATGCTCACGCAGCACGCGGACGTCTGGGGCGAGATCAGACTCGTCGCCTCCCCCCGTTCGGCCGGCTCCAAGCTGGCCGTGCGCGGGGAGGAGACCGAGGTCCTCGCGCTGAGCGAGGAGGCACTGGAGGGCGTCGACCTGGCGCTCTTCCTCGTGCCGGAGGACATCGCGGCGCGCTGGGCGCCGATCGCCGCCGCCAAGGGCGCGGTGGCCGTGGACACCTCGGCGGCGTTCCGGGCCGACCCGGACGTGCCGCTGGTCGTCCCCGAGATCAATCCGCACGCCGTACGGGTACGGCCCCGGGGCATCGTCGCGAGCCCCGGCTGCTCCACGCTGGCGCTGATCGTCGCCGTGGGCGCGCTGCACGCCGAGTTCGGGCTCGTCGAACTGGTCGTGACCGCGCAGCAGGCCGCGAGCGGGAGCGGGCAGGCGGGCGTCGCGGCGCTGCGCGCGCAGCTCTCGCTGGTGGCCGGGACCGAGCTCGGCACGCACCCCGGTGACGTGCGGCGGGCCGTCGGCGACGACACCGGGCCGTTCGCGGGGCCGGTCGCGCTGAACGTGGTGCCCTGGTCCGGCGCGCTGACGGCGGACGGCTGGTCCTCGGAGGAGCTGGGGCTGCGCGAGGAGACCCGCAAGATCCTCGACCTTCCCGGGCTGCCCGTCGCCGCGACCTGCGTCCGCGTCCCGGTGGTGACCGCGCACTCGGTCTCCGTGCACGCGCGGTTCGAGCGGCCGGTGAGCGTCGCGCGGGCGCACGAGATCCTGGCGACCTCGCCCGGTGTGGTGCTCTTCGACGACCCGGCCTCGGGCGACTTCCCCACGCCCGCCGACGTCGTGGGTACGGACCCGGTCTGGGTGGGGCGGGTCCGGCGGTCGATGGACGACGAGCGGACGCTCGAGTTCTTCGTCTGCGGCGACAACCTCCGCAAGGGCGCGGCGCTGAACGCCGTACAGATCGCGGAGTCGATCATTCGTCCGGAGCGTCCGGAAATCGGCGACGACTGATCGTTCGACTTTGTAGGATCTGTGAACGACCTGTGAGCAAGTCGGCGGCAAGCCCCCCTTGAACTGGGGTGACGCCATGTCCGACGATGCTCTTCACCCTTGCCGCAACCGGTAGTTGGGTAAGGGGCGTCTCATTGCGCGCCGAGGTGGTGCGTCGCGATGGGTGCTGTGAATACGGGGCATTGGGGAAGAGCGGGTACGCATGAGGGCAATAGGTGCACCGTCAAGAACGGTGGCGTACTCGTACAACCCTGGCGGGGGGAAGCGTGTCCAACAGGCGTGGCAGAGGTACTCGACATCGCAGCGGTCGTCCCGCTCCGCGGCACGCTCACGGCTCCCGCACGCAGCGGCTACGCCGCGGGCGGCGGCATCCCCGTGGTGCGTCCGCTCAGGCGCCCGCGTCCGGCCGGCGGCATGCCGGTGATCGCCCCCATGCCCGCGGGCACCAGGACGGCCGGTGTGTCCGGCATTCCCTCGCCGCGCGAGAGCGCTGACGGCGTCGTGTCCGCGGGCACCTCCGTCGACCACCTGACCGAGACCTACCGAGCGCACTACCGCTCGCTGCTCGGTCTCGCCGCGCTGCTCCTCGACGACACGGCCTCCTGCGAGGACGTGGTCCAGGAGGCGTTCATCCGCGTCCACTCCGCGCGCAAACGGGTCCGTGACCCGGAGAAGACCCTGGCCTATCTGCGCCAGACCGTCGTCAACCTCTCGCGCTCGGCGCTGCGCCGCCGCATCCTCGGGCTCAAGCTGCTGTCCAAGCCGATGCCGGACATGGCGAGCGCGGAGGAGGGCGCGTACGACCAGCTGGAGCGGGACGCGCTCATCAAGGCGATGCGCGGGCTCCAGCGGCGGCAGCGCGAGGTGCTGGTCCTGCGATACTTCGCGGACATGACGGAGGCCCAGGTGGCCGAGACCCTCGGGATATCCCTGGGGTCGGTGAAGGCGTACGGCTCGCGTGGCATCGCGGCGCTGCGCGTCGCGATGGAGGCGACGGCATGAGCTCCGGCGGCATGAGTTCCGGTGGTACGAGCGGACTGCCCGACGGTGAACGCGACGACATGGGACACGAGATTGTGAACGACGGGCCGGACAACGAGCGGGCCGACGGCCACGACGGACTTTTCGACGGCGACGAACTCGCCCTGAGGCGACTGCTCCACGGCGCCGTGGGCGACCTCCGGCCCACCGACGGCGCCCTCGACCACCTGCGCCGGGCCGTACCCGCGCGGCGCACCCGCAAGCGCCAGGCCGTCGTCGGCTTCGCCGCGGCCGCCGTGCTGCTCGGCACGGCCGTACCCGCCTTCGTGCACGTCGCCAACTCCGGCGGCATCACCGCCGACCAGGCCATCAACGCCGGCCACGGCGAGGAGGCACAGGGCGGCACCGGCTCGGAGACCGGCGTCGAGGGCGGCGGGCAGGGCGCCGACAGGCCGAGCGGCACCGCGGCCCCGAGCCAGGGCGCCGCCGTCGGCGGTGGAGGCCACGCCGAGGACACCGCGAACGGGACCACGGGCGGCGGCGCGCAGTCGCCGGAAGGCTCCCTTCCGGCCTGCGAGGCGGGGCAGCTGGCCGTCGGCTCTGCGGAGGCGGGCGGACCCGACTCCGAGGGGAAGGTCTACGGCACGTTCCGCATCTCCAACGTCTCCGGCAAGGAGTGCGTGGTCGGCGAGGGCAGTGTCGGCTTCCAGGCGCTCGGTGCGGCCGACCCGTCCAGGATCACGGTCGTCACGCACACCGCAGGCGACGCGGCGAGCGGCCTGCCCGACCCCTCGCAGCAGTCGCCCGCACTGGTCCTCAAGCCGGACAACGCCTACGAGGTGAAGTTCGCCTGGGTCCCCACGTCGACCTGCCCGACCACGGGCACCTCCCCGGACCCCGGCCCCGACCCGGACCCGGACCCGGAGCCCACCCCGACCCCGGAGCCGACCCCGACCCCGTCGAAGGGCGGCGAGGACACGTCGACGGGCGCCACGGGCTCCACCGGTTCGGAGAGCGAGTCGGTGGAGGGCACGGCCCCGCAGCTCGTCATGGACGGGACACCGGCCGACGGCAGCGTCGCGATCAACCACACCGCCGAACCCGGCGGCCCCCAGGCGGTCACCACGATCCCCAACGCGTGCGCGGGCACGATCTACCGCACGGGCGTACTGGACGCGTCCTAGGGCGACGGGGGAAGGGCCCCAGGGGGCGATGCGCTCCGGGGCCAGGCCCCAGGGGGCTCGGCGCTCCCGCGCAGGGGGCTTCGGGTGCTCCGGTCCCGGGCCAGGCCCCCAGAGGGCTCGGCGTTCCCGGGCCAGGTCCTAGGGGGCCCGGCGCTCCCGCGCAGGGGGCTTCGGGGGCTCAGCATTCCCGGGCCGGGCCCAAGGGGCCTCGGCGCTCCCGCGCATGGGGCCCCGGGGCACCGCCCCTGGGCCGTGCGCGGAGGGCGTCAGAGCCCCAGGGCCTCGTCGCGGTGGGCCTCCGCCTCGCGGCGCAGCAGGCGGAACCACATGAAGACGACGAAGCCCGCGAAGACGAACCACTCCGCCGTGTAGCCGAGGTTCTGGAACGCCTTCAGGTCCAGCGACGTGCCCGCCGCGGCCGCCGCCGGGACGGGGGTCAGCCCGGCGGGCGAGTCCGTGAGCGTGACCCACGCGTCGTAGACCTCGTCGGGGACCACGTTCACCAGGGACCCCGCGCTGATCATCGCGAGCTGGCCCTCCGGGAGACCGCCCGCCGCGCGGACCCCCTTCGTCCCCGCGGTCTCCGACGCCTGGAGCGCGCCGACCACGGTGACCTCGCCCGTCGGCGGGGCCGGCGCCTTCGCGCCGGCCGGCAGCCAGCCCCGTACCACCGGCAGGGACTTGCCGTCATCCGTCTTCAGCAGCGTCAGGACGTACGCGCCGGCGCGGCCGTCCAGCTCACGGTCCGGCACCAGGAACTGCTCCTCGTACCGTCCGCTCACCTCCGCGTGCCGCCCCGAGGTCTCGGTGTCCACCGGCAGCAGCGCGTCCAGCGGCTCGGTCTTCAGCGTGCCCGGGTCCGGGGCCCGCTCCGCCTCCCGGTGGGAGTCGACGCGGTCCTCGAACTTCCCCATCTGCCACACCCCCATGAACAGGCAGAACGGGATCGCCAACAGGACGAAGACGTTGATCCCCCACCAGCGGGGCGTTCTCAGGAACCGGTACACCCCTCCACGGTACGCAGCCGCCTCACCCCCCTACCGGCCGGGTCCCCAGGTGACGCGCGGCGAAGGCGAGCTCCTGGCGGACCTGCTTGATCCGCTCCTCCACCACCAGGGAGCCGTGCCCCGCGTCGTACCGGTACACCTCGTGGACGGCGGCCCGGGCGGCCAGCCGGTCCACGTAGTTGTCGATCTGGCGGATCGGGCAGCGCGGGTCGTTGACGCCCGCCGAGATGTACACGGGGGCCGTGACCTTGTCCACGTACGTCAGCGGGGACGAGGCCGCGAACCGGTCCGGCACCTCCTCCGGCGAGCCGCCGAAGAGCGTCCGGTCCAGCGCCTTCAGGGCCTCCATCTCGTCCGCGTACGCCGTCACGTAGTCGGCGACCGGGACGGCGGCGAGCCCGAGCGACCAGGCGTCCGGCTGCGTGCCGAGCCCGAGCAGCGTCAGATACCCGCCCCAGGAGCCGCCCGACAGGACCAGCTTCGCCGGGTCGGCGAGTCCCGAGTCCACCGCCCACGCGCGGACCGCCCCGATGTCCTCCAGCTCGATCAGGCCGACGCGGTGCTTGAGGGCGTCCGTCCACTCCCGGCCGTACCCGGTCGAGCCCCGGTAGTTGACCCGGACCACCGCGTACCCGTGGTCGAGCCAGGCCGCCGGGCCCGAGGCGAAGGCGTCGCTGTCGTGCCAGGTGGGGCCGCCGTGCACCTCGAAGACCGTCGGGAACGGCCCCTCGCCCCCGGCGGGCCGCTGCACGAGCGCGTGGATCCGGCCGCCCGGGCCCTCCACCCACACGTCCTCCACCGGCACCGAACCGGGCGCCCGCGGCCCCGGCGGGTCGAGGACGACCCCGCCGTCCGTCGAACGCACCCGCGCCGGCTCCGCTGCCGAGGACCACAGGTACTCCACGCTGCCGTCGGGGCGGGCCGTGGCGTCCGACACCGAACCGGCCGGCGTCTCCACCCGCGCCAGGGCGCCCGTCGCGATGTCGTACCGCCACAGCTCGCTGCGCGCCTCGAAGCTGTGGACGATCAGCAGGCCCGAGCCGTCCGCGTACCACTCCGCCGAGACGTCGCCCGGCAGGTCGAGGCGGAGGTCGGTCTCCCGGCCCGTCGCCACGTCCCACAGCAGCGGCTCCCAGCGGCCCCGCCGCTGGTGCCCGATGAGCAGCCGGGTGTCTCCGTCCACCGGCGCGAAGCCCAGCACGGAGAGCCCCAGCTCCTTCGTGCCGCCCTTGGAGTCGTCCAGCTCGGCCGCCACCGAGGAGTCCTCGGTGCGCAGCACCCGCAGCGCCTCGTGCATCGCGTCGCCGTGCTCGGTGTGCTCGATCACGATCAGCGAACCGTCGTGCGAGAGGTCACCCACCCCGGCCGACTCCGGGTGCCGGTAGATCTCGACGGGCGCCGCCCCGCCCCGTACGAGATGGATCGTCGAACCCTCCTCGTCCGTCGAGCGGCCGACGACCACGGTGCCGGTCCGGCCGATCGCGAGCCCCGCCGGATAGGAGGGCGCGAGCCCGGGCACCGCGGGCTCGTCCGGGCCGCCCTCGAAGGGCTGGCGCATCCAGACCCCGAACTCGTCCCCGTCCTTGTCCGAGAACCACCAGATCCACCGGCCGTCCGGCGACAGCGTGCCGTCCGTCGTCCCGTTCGGCCGGTCCGTGACCTGCCGCTGGACACCGGTCGCCCGGTCCCAGGCGTACAGCTCGTACGTCCCCGTCGCGTTGGACACGAACAGCGAACGGTCGGGCGCCTCCTCGGCCCACTCGGGCAGGGACACGCGGGGGGCCCGGAACCGCTGTTCCCAGGCGGGGATGTCGGTGATCTCGTTGCTCTCGGTCATGCCCCCCATCATGCTCCGAACGGCGGACATTCCGTCGGCCGCGTCCGCAGCCTGTGGATAACTCCCGCACGGCGGCACGGCCGGGTCACGACGCCCGCCGCCCAGCCCGTCCCCCTCCCTGCCGCTACCCCTCCCCCGGCCGGCACCAGATGTCCGGGCGGACGTGGTGGACGCGGCGCCCGTCCGGGCCCAGGACCTGGGCGCCCAGCTTCCGGACGCGCAGGGAGAGGGCGGTGCCCGTGATGCGCAGGCCCGGGACGGCGCGGGCGACCGCCGCCGTCACGTCGTTCAGCTCGTCGACCGAGCGCAGCCACATCGCGGCGGTCAGGTTGTGCGGACCGGTCACCGAGGTGACCACCCGGGTCTGCCGCAGCCGCCCCACCGCGGCCGACGCCGACGCCACCTCCAGGGGCGGCACGTCCGCCTTGACCAGCGCGAACACCGGTCGCCCCGAGAAGCGGGGAGCCGGCTTGCAGTGGTGGAAGAGCGCCCCGCCCGCCGCCAGGGCCTCCAACCGCCTCCGTACCGTCGACTCGCTCGTACCGACCTGCCGGGCGAGCTCGGCGGCGCTGATCCGGGCGTCCCCGGCCAGCGCGGGGAGGATCCTGAGGTCCGTGTCGGTGAACCGGTGGGGCTTGCGCCCGGGCCCCGCCGGTCCTGCGAGTTCCGAGAGCCGCTGCGCCTGCTGGGGCGTCAGCTGGTCGAGCTGCCAGCTGTTGCGGAGCGGGTGCATCCGCGTGACCACCTGCGTCCGGGACCGGGTCACGCCGGGCAGCCTCTGCACGCGCCGCGTCAGGTAGTCGTCCAGCGCCACCAGATCGGGACAGGTGACCAGCAGGACCAGATCGGCCTCCCCGGTGACCTGGTGGACGCTGTGCGTGTACGGGTCGCCCGCGAGCTCGGTCGCGGTCTCCTCGGAGCGGCCGGCCGCGCAGTCCACCTCCACCCAGGCGTAGAGCGCGACGGCGGAGGCGTGGTACCGCGCCAGGATGCCCGCCCAGGCGAAACCGCCCGCGGTCAGCTGCTCCCAGCGCCGCGCGAGCGTGTCAGGGCTGGTGCCGATGACCGCCGCCAGGTCCGTCCAGGTGGCACGAGGCGCCAGCTGCAGTGCGTGGATGAGCGCAAGATCCGCCTCCCCCAGGACGGATTCCCCGGTACGCATTTCCCTCCCTGGCCGTTCTCCGGCAAACCGCCGGTGCCTGCGCCGCGGCGCCCCAGGATGGCCCCGAGGCAAGAGGCATTCAAGCCGCAATAGCTCTGAAACGCCATGAAGAGACACTGAGGACAGGGACCGTAGCGATGGGCGAGGCGGAGCACCTGGCAGGCGGGGAGCGGGAGTTCGGCGAGGCGATACGCGCGCGGCTGCGCGAGGGCGGCGCGCTCGTCACCCTGACCGGCCCGCCGGGCGATGGCAGAACACTCCTCGCGCAGGCGCTCGCACGGGACCTCGCGCGCGAACTCGCTCCGGGCGCGGGCGCGGAGGTGATGTGGGAGCCGGCGGACGGCCTCGCTCCGGACCTCCTGCCCGCCCTCGCCGCCCGTCTCCGCCGCGGCTTCGCCGCTCCCGGCGCCCCGTCATGTCTCGTCCTGACGGACTGGGACCGCCTCGGCGCGCCGGGCACGGCGCTGGTGGCCGGGCTGCTCCGGGCGGAAGGCGCCCCCACCATCCTGGTCACGGCGCGAGCCGCCCTGGGGCTGCCGGGGGAGATCACGATGCCCGTCGAGACGACCACCCCACCGGAGCCCTCACCCCCCGAGCCGTCCGACCAACCCCCCTCCGTCGACGGGCTCACCCCCGCGCAACGGGCCGCGGCGGAGGCCGGATACGCCGACTGCGACCGCGCCGAGCAGCTCCTCTGGGAGCGGCTCTCCGTCTTCGAGGGCTCCTTCGGACGGGAAGCGGTACGGGAGGTCTGCGCCTCCGGCGCGCTGCCGGCCTCCGAGATCCTCGCCGTCCTCGAGCGGCTCGCCCCGCGCGCCCTGCTGCCCGCCGACGGCGTCGGCGGCGAGCCCGGCTACTGGATGCCCCGCCCGATGCGGGCCGTCGGAGCCCACCGGCTCACCGAACGCGGGGACCGTTGGGCCGTCGTCCTGCACCACCGTAGGTGGTACGTGAAAGTCGCCCGGCGGGCCGCCGCCTGGTGGCACGGCGGACGACAGGAGGACGCACGCGCGCTGGCCCTGCGCGAACTCCCCGACCTGACCGCCGCCATGGACCCGACCACCGCCCCGCTGTCACCGTCGGCCGAGGCGGACTCGGCCGTGGAGATCGCCGTCTCGCTGTGGTTCCTCTGGGCGGCCTGCGGGCGGGCCGTGGAGGGCCTCACACGGCTCCGGCACGCCACCGCCCTGCACCCGGGCCCGCTGCCCGCCCGCGCCCTCTGGTTGGCCGCGTACCTGGAGCTGGAGGCGGGCCGCCCGGAGGCCGCCGACCCGCTGCTCGTCCAGGCCTGGGCGGCCGCCGTGCGCGAGGGCGACGACCGCTGCCTGGCGCTCCTGGCGCACCTTCGGGGCTCGACGGCGCTGTTCCAAGGGCGTACGGAGGCGGCGGCCGCGGAGTTCCGCGAGGCCCTGAACACGATCGGCGACGACCCGGAGGTGGGTCCGAGCCGGGAGGCCGTGTGGGCGGCCCTCGCGCTCGCCCTGGTCCGTACGGACCCCGAGGCCGCCCAGGAGGCCCTGGACCGGGCGTCGGGCTGGAACTGGACGGGCCGGGACGTCATGGCCGAGGCCTGGACGCATTACGCCCGGGCCGAACTCCACTGCTGGGAGGGCGACCCGGCGCGCGCCGAGCGGCACGCCCTGCGCGCGCTGCGCACGCACCTCCGGCTCGGCTGTGTCGTCGGGGCGGCCTGCGCGGCGGAGCTCGTCGCCCGGCTGCGGATCGGATCGGGGCGGCCGAGGAACGCGGCGCATCTGCTGGGTGCCGTGGACCTGTTGCGGGCTTCCGCCTTCGACGACTCGTACCGCGTCGCGCAGTTCTGCGTCCCGACGCGCCGCCACAGCGACGGCGCCCTCCGTGAGGCCTTACCGGCACGGGAGTTGATGAGGGCGTACGAGGAAGGCGCCCGGCGCGGACTCGACGCGCTCGCGTACGAGACGCCGTGACGCGGACGACGGCACCTCCCGTGAGGCGCTCTCAGTAACCCGGCCGGTTCCGGGTCCGGTGGTCCGCCGGAGGCCCGGCATCGGGCGTCCGGGGGGAGGGATCGTCGATCGTCTTCGACATCCGGATGCGGACGACCGCGGTGCCGATGGCGCCCGCGACGGCGGCGGCGCCGAGGCCCAGGGCGAGGGCGGACGGGCCGGAGTCGGAGACGACGTCGGCGGGAACGGTGGCCGCCGCCTCGGCGGCTGTCCGAAGGGGGTGCATGTCTTCAGGGGACCGGACAGGGCTGCTCCGGGCCACCTGGCGGACCCCGTTCGGGTCAACGCCGTGGTCGGCTCAGGACAGCCAGGCCATGCCGATCAGGAGGAAGACGACGAAGGCTATGCCGCCGGCGACGGCGGCCGTCTTGCGCGGGCGGCGACGGGAGAGGGCCGCGAGGCCGCTCTCGGCGCGGCGAGTCTGGCGGCGGGGCGCGGCGACGGCGGAGTGCGAGCCGGAGTGCGAGCCGGAGTGCGGGGCGTTCTGTGGCACCGGCACCGCACGGGTCGCCGGCCGCGGGGCGGAGCGCGGGAGGGACCGTGACGCGGATCGCGACCGAGGCTGCACGGCCTGTACCGACCCACTGTTCCTCGACCGATGCCCGGCCTGCGGCTGCTGCTGCGGCCGCGACTGCGTCGGGGGCTGGCGGTGCCGTTGCGACGACTGGCGCGGCGCCTGCTGGGGCAGCGGATGTTCCCGCCAGGCACCCGAGGTGAACCAGTCCGAGATGGCCTGGGCCGGGGGTCTCTGCTCGGGCTCCTTCGCCAGCATGGTGAGGAGGTACGACTCGAACGCGGCGGGCAGCCCGACGCCGAGCTGCCGGGGCGGCGCGGGCGGGGTGTCGATGTGCTGGTACAGCAGGCCGGTGGCGGTGTCGGCCTGGAACGGGGGCCGTCCGGTGAGGAGTTGGTACAGCACGCAGCCGAGCGAGTACACGTCGGAGGCCGGTGAGGCGTTGCGGCCGAGGGCCCGCTCGGGGGCGAGGTAGAGACCGGTGCCGACGATCTGGCCGGTGGTCGTGAGCGCGCCGGACGGGTCGTCGACGAACCGGGCGATCCCGAAGTCCGCGAGCTTCACGGTCCCGTCCCCGTCGAGCAGCAGGTTCCCGGGCTTGATGTCCCGGTGGACGACCCCTTCCCGATGCGCGGCGGCGAGCCCGGCGGCGGCGTGCGCGGCCACGACGGCCACCCGCTCCGCCGGCAGCACGAGGGGCGGCGCCCCGGGCTCGGAGGCGAGGCTGGACCCCTCGACCAACTCCATGACGAGGAACAGCTTTCCGTCCCACGTACCGAAGTCGAAGACGCCGACGACATGGGGATGGCTCAGCCGCGCGGCGGTCTGCGCCTCCAGCCGGAACCGCTCACCGGCGGAGGGGTCGGAGTCGTGACCCAGCATCAACTTCACGGCCACGGACCGCCCGAGCACCTCGTCGGTGGCCTGCCACACCTCACCCATGCCCCCACGGCCGACACACATATGAAGCCGATATCGGTCCGCGACCAGCACCTGAGACCCAGCCTTTCGACGGTCGACAACCTGACAGCAAGCACGCGTCGCCGTCCTCCGCCGTCCGGCACCGATGCCGTAACAGCGTAGAGCCGCTTGATCGACTCCCCGCACACGCCCCGGCGCGAACCCCCACGCCCCACCCTCCCCGACCCCGCCCGGCCCGAGACGGCACCGAGCCCACCGGAAAGAACCCGCGGGCACTACCGTCGCGGCCCACGAAACCCCACCGGCACCCGCCCGGCAGTTTCGCCTGGTCACAGGGTCGGAGCGGGCAGTGGTCTCGGGAGGTGTCGCGGGGGCTTGGGGAGGAGGTCGGCTCCCAAACGGCTCCCCGTGCGAGCCCATGCCTGCCGGGCGGGCGATGCGGCATTCACCGAAAGGTCGGGTGTCTATCCGATGCGGCGGGGTGGCAGGGGCATGTTGGGCTCGGTTTTCCGCGTGTGCCACCATTCGATGATGTTTGTCTTCGCCATCAAGGCGAACCAGGAGTGCGCTTCTGCCGTTTCGCTCTGATGCGCGGCGGCGGCGTCGAATTCGGAGAACTCCAGGCTGAGGAGCCACCGCTCGCTGCGTTCGCGGTCAGGGGTGATGTCCACGGTCGCGGACAGAGTGAGTTCGCCGCCTTCACGTGGGAACGCGATGCTTGACAGCTTGAAAGCGGGATCCCCTGGACCTCCGAACGACTTTTCCAATTCCATTTGAAGGTGGAGAGGGATGCTCACTTGCTCCATGCGTCGATGTTAGCAGGCGGCTGCGGCCGCCTGAGGGGCGATGGATGAAATGTGGCCCGCCTGGTAGTAGGCGATAATGATGCCCTGCGGCCTTACTCCGGTACCGCCAAGGGCCCCGTCGTTGTAGACGACCTTGAACGTCGTGGGCGGACACTGGGCCAGGTTCGTGTAGTAGAACCCAAAGCTCTGCTTGCCTCGTGCCACAGTGTTGGCGATCTGGCTGTCATTGAATCCGTGCTTGGGGACCAGGTGCCGATATCCCCAGGTCGACGTTGCGCAACGCAGCGGGACGTTGACGAATCCCCTGGTGTAGTTCTTGACGATGTGGTTTTCGGACTTCCCTGCGCGCGGGTCCGCTGTGACGGTGGCCATTGCAGGGATAGATGTCATCACGAGCGCCGAGACTGTGATTGAGAGTGCGCTTCCGACCATCGAAATTCGCCCCGTGAACTTCACGGTTCCCCCTTTATTCAAGGCTTGTGGTCGCCATAGAGGCTATGGGGAAATTAAGGGAATGCGCCAGGAGGGTCGGATGGTCTGGCATCGGTCTCGCGGGAGTAGCCGTGAGCGAGTTCCTCCCCGTCGCCGCCCACGATGATGGCACCGACCGAAAAGGCTCCCTCTGCCGACGGGCATGTGCGTGAGAGGTCGATGGCCCGCTCCATCCAGGCTCGGTCCTCGGCAGCGGTCACGCGAGGCTCCCCTGCTCGGGCAGGCACCGGAGGAGCGCGTCGTCACCTATCGTGCGCGCCTCAGCGAGGTCCATGCGGCGCCTCGAACCTCCGGGGTAACTGGCGGGGTGCAGGAGCCGCGGAGCGTCCGCCTCGCGCGCCGGCCCAGGTCATCGAGCGAAGCGGCGAAGTCGACGAAGGGTCCCAAAGGCACCACGTCGGCGAGGCCGGCCAGCCGCGCGACTAGTCACGCAGCATGAGTCAGGGCCGGTTCCAGTGAAGGAAGCCGGCCCTGACCTGGTACTTAGAGCTGTCGGGGTGGCGGGATTTGAACCCACGACCTCTTCGTTCCGAATCAGGGACGCTGGGTAACGGCCCTGCGCTCCGCACCCTCCTGACCTGCACTGCAGCGTCGCATAAGCGCAGGTCAGAGGTATTGGTTCAAGGCCGGCGTCCCGCCGCCCTGGGTCTGCGCTACCTCTGGGGCACCCCTCCCGCACTCCTTAGTTCCGGAGACCGACACCCGGTTCACACCCAGAATCGGCAGAAGTACCGCAGACGTGTGCCCAGGTTGGAGAGGGTGCAACGCTGCCCCCGACACCTGGGTGTCGCCTCCAGAACTGGGTGTCGTACCCAGGCGAGCGCCGACTGCGGCCGGGTCGACGGTGGCCGGGACCCCTCGGTGCCGGGAGCGAGGCATGTCCGGACCCGATGGGGCCCGACGGGCGGCGGTCTCAGCTCGCCGGGGCGGACACGGCGGCGTGCAGCTCCCGCACGCCAACGGCACGAGGGTGCCGCTGCGCCAACTCGGTCACGATACTGCGGATTGCGGGTCGGTCTCTCACCTCGCCGGGGCTCGCACGGTGGGCGTCGAGCAAGGCGCGGGCGGTCTGCTCAGGGCGGCCCCACGCCCACCAGGCACGGGCCATGTCTGTGCCCAGGCGTGCCTTCCGCTCAGCCGTGGGGAAGTGCTCGGGCCGAAGGTTCCGCCCCGCCTCCAGGGCGGCGCCGGCGTCGCCAAGGGCCCAGTGGACGCCGACGGCGTAGAGATCCACGGCGGCCGGGCTGATGGGGAGGAGACGCCCGGCAGGCGCCTGGAGCGGCAGGCGCCGTGCGGCCCGCCGCGCCTCCTCGGCCATGGCCAGGGCCTCCGCGCGCCGGTCTCCCCGGGCGGCGGTGTAGGCCAGGGTGCAAAGCATCTGCGCGTAGGCCGACGAGGCCGCGTCCGTCCGCAGCCCTGTCGCCTCCACCCGGGCCGCGGCCGACTCCATGAGGGTTTGGGCTTCCTCGCCCCGGTCCTGGTGGCGCAGCACGATTGCGAGCTCGCGGGAGGCAGCAGCGGCGGCGAGCGGGGACCCGGACACCTCGGCCCAGGTGCGCGCGCGGTCGGCGGTGAGGCGAGCCTGCTCGTACGAGCCGAGCTTGATCAGCAGGGCGGCGCTCAGGCTGTAGACGGAGGACATTCGGGCCTGGTCCAGCTCGCGGCGCGAGGAGGCAGCGGCGTGCCCGTCGGCCAGGAGGCCCGGCAGCAGACCGAGGAGCTGTGTGTGGGCCCCCTTGTCGAAGAGGTCGCGGGCGGAGGTCAAGCGGGCGTCCAGGGCGCCCCTGCCCGTCGGCGGCGGGGTGTCGGCCAAGGCCCGGTCCATGCCGAGCAGCATGGCGGCCGGTACGGTCGCCGTGGCGGCGAGCAACGAGCGGCGGCGCATCGGGTCCTCCTCGGCGTGCGGACTGGCCGACACTCTAGTGCTGGCCAATCCGGAAGGAACGGGGGGCGCCAGAGAACTCACCAGGACGTGTCGAGGAACGCCCACCGTTGAGGCGGCCCGGTGAATGAGCGTCAGGTCGGTGACCCGGGTCCGGCGTTCCATCCGCGAGACCGTCGCCGCCGAGCACCCCAGGTGCTCGCCGAGTTCGGCGAGCGTCCATTCTCGGTGCTCACGGCCCAACCGTACGAGTCCGCCCGGTTGTCGCCGGGCGACTAACTCCCTGACCTTCGCGCTGTTCCAGAGCGGGTCACCGGGCACTGGTCCCTCCCCCTGCTACACGACCGGGGGCCACCACGGTACGGGCGCGGGACGGCGTCCGTCGAGACCGCTTGCACGACGTGCAAACGCCTTGCAAGGAAACCCAGTTGATCATCGGCCGGGGGCCGGATGCGGTGTTCTCGTTACATCGCCCCATACCTCATGGGGCAGGCACCATCCAAGGGAGGCACCATGGCAACCGCAGTCGACACCCCCGTCGCCACCGACCCGGTGACCGGACCGGCCCGCTCCCCCCGTGACATCGTGCCGGCGGACCTCTGGGAGAAGCAGGTGGGCCTGCTGATGCGGGACTACCCGTACGACTCCGTCATGGCCACCCGCGTCCTCGGCCAGGGCTACGCCTACTTGCTCACTGCCATGTCCCTCCGGGGCCAGGGCCTGGGACTCGCCCCGAGCAAGCTGGTCGACATCGGCGCCCACACGATCATCCTGGACACCGTCGCCTACGCCGAGCTGTGCGACAAGTACAACGGAGGGCACTTCCTGCACCACGTGCCCAAGGTCGAGATGAAGAACGACGGGTCGGTCATCAAGACCGCCCATCTCGTCGCCCGCGCCGGTTGGGAGGTGGACCTCCCGCTGTGGGAGGACGCCGCCGACTGCGGGCCCTGCCACCCGGGCAACGACTCGCACTGACCTCACGTGATGCCCTCGTCGGTCCGGGCCCACGGCTCGGGCCGCCGAGGCACGCCCGGGTGACTTTCGCCGGGACCGGCAGCAGCCCCCGCGCGGTGCCGCCAGGATGACGCGGGTGACGACCACGACCACAGACCTATGGCACCACTACGGCCGGGCCCGCGCCGCGCAGGACCACGCCGTCCCCGACTCCTTCCGCTGGACCTGGGATCAGCAGGACGGGCCGGGCCCGGAAGTCCTCGGCGACCTCACCGGCAAGACCGTGGCCGACCTCGGCGCTGGCACCGCCCGCCACGCCGCGCACCTGGCCGTGCACCACGCCCCGAACCGGATCGACGCCGTGGACGCGTCCACGGCCCAGCACAGCATGGCCACCGCCCTGTACGCCGACCTCGCCCCGCGCCTGCACTTCGTCCACGCGGACGTCGTCGCCCACCTTCGCGTGAACCCGGGCGCCTACGACGTGCTTTACAGCCTCTTCGGGGCGGTGGACTTCACCGACCCCCGCGAGCTGCTCCCGGCCGCCGCTGACGCGCTCCGCCCCGGTGGACACCTGGTCTTCTCCACCCTCGCCCACTACCTGTCCGGCAAGCCCGCGCAGCCGGATGTCACGGCCGCCGAGGTGCCGGCGAAGACCCCGGGGGGCGAGAGCGCCACCATGCACCGGTGGGTGCTGCAGGAGCACGTCTGGACCAAGGTCCTGGACCAGGCCGGGTTCACCGACATCCGCGTCGAGGAGCTGCCCGCTGGCGACGGCCCCCGGCCCGCCGCCACCCTCCTCGTCACGGCCGAGCGTCCCGCCACCTGAGACCGGGCCGGGGAATGCCGTTGCCCCGGGCCCAGTTTCCTGGGCTCCGGGGCCGCGGTGCGTTCGCGCTGAGGGTCAGCTGGGGCGTGCTGGCTGCCGATCAAGGACCGGCTGACCCGTCACGGGCTCCGCCACGGGCCACCGCACGCTCCTGGAGGGGCTGGGCTGCCCGAAGTTTCTCGCGGACGAGCGTCTGGGCCACGCGGACGGATCGGTCAGCGCCCGGTATGCCCACGTGACGGACACCATGCACGCGCTCCTCATGGACCAGCTCACCGAGGTCTGGCACGAGTCCCTGGACGACCGGCCGCTCCTCGCCCCGCGCTCCCGACCCCGATCCTCGACCGGCTCTTGCAGCAGCGCGCCGCCGAGCGGTGACATCCCGTTTCAAGATCACACCCAGATGGCACCCGGATACAACGCAGTCAGGGCCGGTCCCCCTGAAGGAAAACCGGCCCTGACCTGGTGTTTCAGCTGTCGGGGTGGCGGGATTTGAACCCACGACCTCTTCGTCCCGAACGAAGCGCGCTGCCAAGCTGCGCTACACCCCGATGTCACTGCGCTGTTCTTCACGTCGCGGCGACATCGATTACTTTAGCCCACCCGCGCCCTGAGACGAAATCCGGTTTTCGCGCCCCCGCACCGCAGGTCGGACGCGGTCCAGGCCGACGATCACGAGGCCCAGCGCGTAGAAGGCGAGGCCCAGGACCAGGGCGTTGGTGGCCACGCCTCCGTAGCCGTACTCGGTGACGTCGAGGAAGGGGTACGTGTACCGGGTCGGGGCGTCCGGGGAGAGCAGGGCGCCGCGGATCAGCGCGAACGCAAGGTACGCCGCCGGCGCCGCGAGCCACTGGGCGGCGTGGCGCCACCGGAGGGCGCCGGGGAGGGTGAGGAGCAGCCAGTCGAGGGCCGTGCCGACCGGGGTCACGGTGTGCAGGAGCTGGTTGGCGACCGCCCTGCCGCCCGTGAGCTTCGCGATCTCCGCGGCCTGGTTGAACTCGCTCGACCCGTTGGCCAGGATCAGGTGGAAGACCAGCCCCACCACCGAGACGCACAGCAGCGCCCCGCCCGTCCACAGCGCCGGCAGCGGTGGTCGGCCGGTCCAGGCCCGGCGGGCCGAGAGCGCGAGGACGATCGCGACCGCGATGTTCGACCAGACGGTGAAGAAGCTCAGGACGACCGGCACGCTCCCGAGGGCGCACTCGATCACCACGCCCGTCGCCGCCGCCGACGCGATCAGCCCCCGGAAGACCGCCGCGACGGGGCGGCGGACCGCCGGAACGACGGCGGAGGCGGGCACGGACGCGGCGTTCGGCGTAAGCATCCCCCCACCGTAAAGCCGCGCCGTTCGGGGGGAAAACGGTTCATTCGGGGAAACGGTTCAGTCGCGGGCGGTCAGCGTCAGCAGGGTCGCCTCCGGCGGGCAGGCGAACCGGACCGGCGTGTACCGGTTCGTTCCGCACCCCGCCGAGACGTGCAGGAACGACGTCCGGCCCGCCGCCGTGTGCGTGGAGAGCCCCTTCACCCGGTCCGTGTCCAGGTCGCAGTTGGTCACCAGCGCGCCGTAGAAGGGGATGCACAACTGTCCACCGTGCGTGTGCCCCGCCAGGACCAGCCCGTAGCCGTCCTGCGTGAACGCGTCCAGCGTCCGCAGGTACGGGGCGTGCACGACGGCCATCGAGAAGTCCGCCGACTCGTCGGGGCCGCCGGCCACCTGCTCGTAGCGGTCCCGCTTGATGTGCGGGTCGTCCAGGCCGGTGAAGGCCAGGTCGAGGCCGGCCAGCTTCAGCCGGCCGCGCGCGTTGGTCAGGTTCACCCAGCCCGCCTCGTCGAAGGCGTCCCGGATCCCCTCCCAGGGGTTGTGCACCGCGCCCACCACCGGCTTGTTGCCGTTCAGGCCGTGCCGCCCCTGGGTCTTCTCCAGGAGGTAGCGGGCGGGGTTGCGCAGCCGGGGCCCGTAGTAGTCGTTGGAGCCGAAGACGTACACGCCCGGGAACTCCATCAGCGGGCCCAGCGCGTCCAGGACCTCCGGGACCGCCTCCGTGTCGGAGAGGTTGTCGCCGGTGTTCACGACGAAGTCCGGTCGCAGCCCCGCGAGCTTCTGCAGCCAGGCCCGCTTCTTGTGCTGGCCGCACACCATGTGGATGTCGGAGACCTGAAGGACCCGCAGGTCCCGCATCCCTCGGGGGAGGACCGGGATCGTCACCCGGCGCAGCCGGAACGAGCGGGCTTCGAAGCCCGCCGCGTAGACGATTCCGGCCGCGGCCGTCGCCGTGAGACCTGCCGTGACCTTCAGGGGGATCCCGTACCGTGCGCGCATCCCCCCATCGTCGCAGACCCGGTGGGCGGAAATGGGCGGGCGGGTGGGGCGCGGCACCTGACACACTTGGGGCATGACCACGCTCAAGGCCAAGCTTCAGGACGACCTCAACGCCGCCATCAGGGAGCGCGACGAGCTGCGCTCCTCGACGCTGCGGCTCACCCTCACCGCGATCACCAAGGAGGAGGTCGCGGGTACGACCAAGCGCGAGCTCTCCGACGACGAGGTGCAGAAGGTGATCGCCCGCGAGGCGAAGAAGCGCCGCGAGGCCGCCGAGGCCTTCGCCCAGGGCGGTCGCGCCGAGTCGGCCGAGCGGGAGAAGGCGGAGGGCGTGCTCCTCGACGCGTACCTGCCGAAGCAGCTCGACGACGCGGAGCTGGAGCAGATCGTCGCCGCCGCCGTCGCCGAGGCGCGCGCCGCCGGCGCCGAGGGTCCGCGCGCGATGGGCGCCGTCATGAAGATCGTGAACCCGAAGGTCGCCGGCCAGGCCGAGGGCGGGCGCGTCGCGGCCGCGGTGAAGAAGCTGCTCGCGGGCTGAGCCCCGGCCCCGGGCACGCACGTGCCCTGAGCCCCCGGGCCGGTCCCCGGCCCCGGGCACGCACGTGCCCTGAGCCCCCGGCCTCAAGTCCGCCCAGGCTCATGCGCATGCACACATACGACCGAGGGCGCCCCCCGCCGCGCGGGAGGCGCCCTTCGTCATGTCCTGTGCCGGTACGGCGTATGCCCTACGGGCCGTTGCCGCCCCGGCCGCCGGGCCCGCCGATGATGCCCTCCGGGAGGTCGAAGTCCGGGAGGTCCGGGCCGTCGTCGTTCCCCGGCTTCCCGGGCTTCTGGGGCTTGCCCGGCTTGTTGTCGCCGGGCTTGGGCTTGTCCTTCTCCTCCGGCTTCTCGCCGCGCGGTACGGAGACGGGGGCGAACTGCGGGGTCTCGGAGGCGTCCAGCGCCCCGGTCATCGCGATCTTCCAGATCGGGCCGGGGAGGCAGCCACCACAGACCTTCGGGTAGTACTCGCCGCCGATGGTGATGTCGAACATCGACTGCTTCTCGCCGACGTCGTCGCCGACCCAGACGGCCGTCGACAGGTTCGGGGTGTACCCGACGAACCAGGCGTCCTTGCGGTCGTTCGTCGTACCCGTCTTGCCGGCGTTGTCGCGGTCGCTCAGACCGGCCTTCGTACCCGTGCCGTCCTCGACGACGCCCTTCAGCATCTGGTTGATGGTGTCGGCCGTCCGCTCGCTCATGGCGCGCGAGCACTCGGTCTGCGGCACCTTCAGCTGCTTGCCGTCGGCCGTCTTGATCGACTCGAGGACGATCGGGGTGCAGTACGTACCGCGGTTGGCGAAGGTCGCGTAGCCGGCGGCCATGTCGAGCGGGGTGGCCTCGATGGCGCCGAGCGTGATCGAGGGGCTCTCCTTGACCTGCTTGCCCAGCTCGCGCTCGTATCCGACGTTCTTCGCCATCCGCACCGTCTCGCAGAGGCCGGCCATCTGCTCCAACTTAGCGAAGTAGGTGTTGATGGACTTGCCGAGCGCGCTCGTCATGTCCCACGTGCCGGTCTCGGACTTGAGCTCGTTGCCGACCTTCCAGTCGGCGTATCCGGCCGGCTTGCCGTCGCAGCGCGTGAACGAGTTCTCCGGGATGGTGATCTCGTAACCGGAGGAGAAGCTCTGCGCGGGGCTCAGCCCCTTCTCCAGGGCGGCCGCGGCCGTGATCGGCTTGAAGGTCGAGCCGACCTGGAAGCCGTACGTCGTGCCGCCCATCTTGCTGCCGACGGCCAGGTTGAGCGTGGTCTGGTGCTGCTTCTGGTCGAGACCGTACGGCCGCGACTGACCCATCGACAGGACCTTGCCGGTGCCCGGCTGGACCTGGACGACCGAGGCGGCGACCTTGTCGTCCTCGTTGACGTGGGCGACGGCCGCCTCGTTGGCCGCCTCCTGCGCGCGCGGGTCGAGCGTGGTCCGGACGGTCAGGCCGCCGAGGTTCCACAGCTTCTGCCGCTCCTCGACCGTCTTGCCGAAGGCCGGGTCGTTGAGGATCGTCTTGCGCACGTAGTCGCAGAAGAAGCCGGCGCCGTCGACGGCGGTGATGCAGCCGTTCTTCGGGGTCTTCACCTTCAGCCTGATCGGAGCGGCCTTCGCCTTGTCCGCCTCCGCCTGGCTGATGTTCTTGACCTCGGCCATCCGCTGGAGCACCACGTTGCGACGCTTGGTGGCTTCCTCGAGGTCGTTGATCGGGTCGTAGCGGCTCGGCGACTGGACGAGGCCGGCCATCATCGCGGCCTCCTCCAGCTTCAGGTCGGCGGCCGGCTTGGAGAAGTAGCGCTGGGCCGCCGCCTCGATGCCGTAGGCCTGCTGACCGAAGAAGGTGATGTTGAGGTAGTTCTCGAGGATCTTGTTCTTCCCCAGCTCCTCCTCGACCTGGATCGCGTACTTCAGTTCGCGCACCTTGCGGCCGATGGTCTGCTGGGTGGCCTCGGCGACCTTCTCGGGGTCGTCACCGGCCTCCTCGACGAAGACGTTCTTCACGTACTGCTGCGTGAGCGTGGACGCGCCTTCGGAGACACCGCCCGACTGGGCGTTGCGGTTGATCGCGCGCAGCACGCCCTTGAGGTCGATCGCCCCGTGCTCGTAGAAGCGCGAGTCCTCGATCGCCACGATCGCCTTCTGCATGTACGGAGAGATCTTCGCCAGCGGCACGACCTTCCGGTCGCGCGAGTACACGGTGGCGAGGTGGCCGCCCTCCGAGTCGAGGATGGTGGTGCGCTGACTCAGGGGTGGGGTCTTCAGGTTGGAGGGGATCTCGTCGAAACCCTCGACCGTCCCCTTGGCCGCGAGCCCCAGTGCGCCGGCCGCGGGCAGGGCGATGCCTGCCAGCACGGCTCCGGAGAGCACACTGACACCGAGGAACTTGGCGGCCTGCTGGGTCCCGGTCAGACCTCCGCCCGAGCGCTTCTTTGCCATGGGGGCAGCCTAATCCGTAGTGATGAGCGTTCCGTAGGAGCGGGGGCCTCTCGGAGCGTTCGCGTACGAGACCGTGACATGCGGGCCGCGCGGGCGGCCTCGACGACACGCGGACGCGGGCGGCCTGACGGCACGGCGACGCGGGCGGCCTGACGGCACGGCGACGCGAGCGGGCTACGTTCCCATTCGCCGGACAGGCGTATAGGCCTTGGCCTAAGCTGCTCTCAACTGTCACAGCAGTGTGGTTCCGCATCAAGACCCGGGTGTGACATCGGCAGGAACTCCCTTGGCCCCGAACCCTGGGAACCCCCTGCCCGATTCCGCCCCATGCGTCACTCGGTGCCCCTTGTGGCTCCGTCACAACCGGGCGAACTGTACCGGTTCGCCGGTTTCGACACGCATGTCCTCCGGTCACTCCCCTGGGTGATCTGCCGCGTACGCATAGTCCGTTCGGGCCATTCAAGATTGGGCCCGAAGGGGGTGTTGCGCTGTGCCCACCTTCCGTAACGTCACCAACTGGCAGCGGTGAATATGCCGCTACCGCCGTGGGGGAGCCTCGATTCGGGAGAGGACGGCGCCGGTATGGGCTGGGTAGCTGACTGGAGTGCGCAGGCGGCCTGCCGCACTACCGATCCGGATGAACTTTTCGTGCAGGGAGCGGCGCAGAACAGGGCAAAGGCGGTGTGCACCGGGTGTCCGGTGCGGACCGAGTGCCTCGCCGACGCGCTCGACAACCGCGTGGAGTTCGGTGTGTGGGGCGGCATGACGGAGCGCGAGCGCCGTGCCCTGCTGCGCCGGCGGCCGACCGTCACCTCGTGGCGGCGCCTGCTGGAGACGGCGCGGACGGAGTACGAGCGGGGAGCGGGCCTGCTGCCCGTGGCGATGGAGGACGACGCGACGTACGAGGCGTACGCGGCGGTGGGCTGACCCCCACCCCTCGGCGCCGTAGGACGCGGTACGCGCCGCCGGGTACGGGTGGGAGACGCGCCGTACGCGAACGGGTGCAGGGACGCGGGGATGACCACCCGACCCCGCCGGGCCCCGTCACGCGAGCGCTCAGGACTGCGGCCCCGCTCCGCCACACGAGCGCTCAGGGGCTGCGGCATGCGGCCCCGCCCCGTTACGCGGGCGTGCTCAGGGCCTGCGGCATACGGCCCCGCCCGTCACGCGGGCGTGCTCAGGCCTGCGGCATGCGGCCCGCCGTGAGGCGGTCACCGATGGCCCGAAGCCCGGACAGGTCGTGGACGTCGCCGGGCAGGGCTGCCACCTCGGCGACAGCCACCTCCGGGTGGAGCGCCGTGAAGCGGTCGCGCGTGCGCTGTTCGCGCGCGAGCACCTGCATGCGTTCGGCATGCAGTCGGAGCAGGCCGGCGGTCAGCTCCTTGATGTCGTGAACCTCGCTGTGTGCGTCGGCGTCCGCGCCGGAGTCGGCTGTGGGGGCAGCCTCATCGTGCGCGGAATCGTGCGCGGAATCGTGCGCGGAAGGTGCGGGGCGTGCGGGAGGTGCCGAACGTGCGGGGGATGCGGCGGCCTTGCTCGGGGCTGTGCCTGGTGCGTGATCGGCGGCGGTCGCCGAGTCCGAAGGCTCGGAGGAGGCGGCGGTGGCGGTGGCGGTGACGCGGGAGCCACGCCCAGCAGTCTTCCCATCCTCCTGATCCACCATGCGACCCTCGTCAAGATTTTCCGCCGCGGCCCGTGCCCGCTCGGCCGAGAGCCGGGCGGCGCCACTGGCGTGCACGCGGTTGAGGACCAGACCCGCCAGCGGCATCTCCTCCGCCGCCAGCCGCTCCACGAAGTACGCCGCCTCGCGCAACGCGTCCCGTTCCGGCGTGGCCACCACGAGGAAGGCCGTCCCCGGCGCCTGCAGCAGCTTGTACGTGGCGTCCGCCCGGGTCCGGAAGCCGCCGAACATCGTGTCCATCGCGGCCACGAACGTCTGCACGTCCTTCAGGAACTGACCGCCCAGCAGCTTCCCGAGCGTCCCCGTCATCATCGACATCCCGACGTTCAGGAACTTCATCCCCGCCCGGCCGCCCATCTTCGCGGGGGCCATCAGCAGCTTGATGAACGTCCCGTCCAGGAAAGAACCGAGCCGCTTCGGCGCGTCCAGGAAGTCGAGCGCGGAGCGCGAGGGCGGGGTGTCGACGACGATCAGGTCCCACTCGTCACGGGCCCGTAGCTGCCCGAGCTTCTCCATCGCCATGTACTCCTGCGTACCGGCGAAACCGGCCGACAGGGACTGGTAGAAGGGGTTCTCCAGGATCGCCCGGGCTCGCTCGCCGTCCGCGTGCGCCTCGACGATCTCGTCGAAGGTCCGCTTCATGTCGAGCATCATCGCGTGCAGCTCCCCGCCGTCGGAGCCCTTGATGCCGTCGACCCTGCGCGGGACGTTGTCGAGCGAGTCGATCCCCATCGACTGCGCGAGGCGCCGCGCCGGGTCGATCGTCAGCACGACGACCTTGCGGCCCCGCTCCGCCGCCCGTACGCCCAGTGCCGCCGCCGTCGTCGTCTTCCCGACACCGCCCGCGCCGCAGCAGACGATGATCCGGGTGCCCGGGTCGTCGATGAGCGGATCGAGCGCGAGTACGGGTACGGAGTCCAGACCGTTCGCCGTGCCGTTCACCGGACCCGTCACACGCCCACCCCTTGCTTCCGCAGCTCCTTCGCCAGCCGGTACAGGCCCGCGATGTCCGCCCCGTCCCCCAGGAACGGGAGCTCGTACGCCGGTACGTCCAGCTCCATGAGCACGGCCCGCTGCTCGCGCTCCAGCTCCACCCGCTGCGCGTGCTCGCCCGCCTGCTCCAGGAGCGGCTCGACCAGCTTCGTACCGCCGCGCACCCCCGCCGCCGCCAGTGTCCGCGCGACGGCGTCCCGGTGGTCGCCGGAGGCCGCCCGTACCGCCGCCTCGTCGAGGACGTGCGGACGGACCATGTTCACGATGACGCCGCCCACCGGCAGTTCGGCCGCGCGCAGCTCCGCGATGCCGTCCGCGGTCTCCTGGACCGGCATCTCCTCCAGGAGCGTCACCAGGTGCACGGCCGTCTCCGGGGACTTCAGGACCCGCATCACCGCCTGCGCCTGATTGTGTATCGGGCCGATCCTGGCCAGTCCCGCCACCTCGTCGTTGACGTTCAGGAAGCGGGTGATCCGGCCGGTCGGAGGCGCGTCCATGATCACGTGGTCGTAGCTGTAGCCGCCGTGCTTCTCGCGTCGGCGGACCGCCTCGCAGGCCTTGCCGGTCAGCAGCACGTCCCGCACCCCGGGCGCGATCGTCGTCGCGAAGTCGATCGCGCCGAGCTTCTTCAGGGCCCGGCCCGCGCTGCCCAGCTTGTAGAACATCTGGAGGTAGTCGAGGAGGGCGCGCTCGGCGTCGATGGCCAGCGCGAAGACCTCCCCACCGCCCGGAGCGACGGCGATCTTGCGCTCCTCGTAGGGCAGCGCCTCCGTCTCGAAGAGCTGTGCGATGCCCTGTCTGCCTTCGACCTCCACGAGGAGGGTGCGCTTGCCCTCCGTCGCGAGGGCGAGCGCGAGGGCGGCGGCGACCGTCGTCTTACCGGTACCGCCCTTGCCGCTGACGACCTGGAGCCTGCTCACGCCTTCGAGCCTAACCACTGGAGCGCCCGCCTAAGCAGGAGGCTGCCTGTGGCAGCGGATACAGTCGGCTCCATGACCAAGTGGGAATACGCGACCGTGCCCCTTCTCGTGCACGCGACGAAGCAGATTCTGGACACCTGGGGCGAGGACGGGTGGGAGCTCGTCCAGGTCGTTCCCGGGCCGAACAACCCCGAGCAGCTCGTGGCCTACCTGAAGCGGGAGAAGTCCTGATGGGCGCGGCCGCGAACGGCACCGGGTCCGTCGAGGAGAAGCTCGCCGAGCTGGGCCTGACCCTGCCGGAGGTCGTGCCGCCGCTGGCCGCCTACCAGCCGGCCGTGCAGTCGGGCGTGTACGTCTACACCGCGGGCCAGCTCCCGATGGTGGAGGGCAAGCTTCCGGTGACCGGCAAGGTCGGCGGCGAGGTGACCGCCGAGGAGGCCAAGCAGCTCGCCGCCACGTGCGCGCTGAACGCGCTCGCGGCCGTGAAGTCGGTCGCCGGTGACCTGGACCGGATCAAGCGGGTCGTGAAGGTCGTCGGCTTCGTCGCCTCGGCCGCCGACTTCACCGGTCAGCCGGGCGTCGTCAACGGCGCCAGCGAGCTGCTCGGCGCCGTCCTCGGCGACAAGGGCGTGCACGCGCGCAGCGCCGTGGGCGTGGCGGTCCTCCCGCTCGACGCCCCGGTCGAGGTCGAGGTCCAGGTCGAGCTCGTCGACGCCGAGGTCCACGTCCGCGCCTGACGGCAGGCAGCGGGCAGCAGGTAGCGGGCAGCGGGCAGCGGGACGGCTCGTAGCTCCGTCCGTACGCCGTCCGTAGCTCCGCCCGTACGCCGTCCGTAGGTCGGACCCGTACGCCGTACGCCGTACGTCGTTCACGAGAGCCGGTTCTCCCGTCCAGGGGGAATCGGCTCTCGTGCGTGACGGTAGTTGCGCATACCATCCGGCCATGCCGAATGGTCAGTGGTACCCATCGGAATGGCCCGACCGCATCCGCGCCCTCGCCGTGGGTGAACTCACCCCGGCGACTCCCAGACGGGCAGCCACGGTCCTGCTGCTGCGGGACGGCACGGGCGGGCCGAGCGTCCACATGCTGCGGCGGCGCACCTCCATGGCCTTCGCCGGCGGCGCGTACGCCTATCCCGGCGGCGGTGTCGACCCGCGCGACGAACACCCGGTGCGCTGGGCGGGCCCCTCGCTGGAGAGCTGGGCCGCCCGCCTCGGCGTCGGGAGTACGCAGGAGGCGCAGGCCATCGTCTGCGCGGCCGTGCGCGAGACGTACGAGGAGGCGGGCGTGCTGCTCGCAGGGGAGACCGCCGACACCGTGGTCGGGGACACCACCGGCGACGCGTGGGAGAAGGACCGGGAGGCGCTGGTCGCCCGCGAGCTGTCCTTCTCCGACTTCCTGGACCGGCGCGGCCTGGCGCTGCGCTCGGACCTGCTGGGCGCGTGGGCGCGCTGGATCACGCCGGAGTTCGAGCCGCGGCGGTACGACACCTGGTTCTTCGTGGCCGCCCTGCCGGCCGGTCAGCGCACCCGCAACGCCTCGTCGGAGGCCGACCGCACGGTCTGGATCCGCCCGGCGGAGGCGGCGGCCGGGTACGACCGGGGCGAGCTGACGATGATGCCGCCGACGGTCTCGACCCTGCGCGGCCTCACGGAGTTCGGTTCGGCCGCCGAGGCGCTGGCCGCCGCGGCCGCCCAGGACATGACTCCCGTACTGGCGCGGGCGCGTCTCGAAGGCGACGAACTGATCCTGAGCTGGCCGGGCCACGACGAGTTCACGAAGCACATCCCGTCGGGCGCGGACGAGGGCACGGGAGCCCCGGCCGCGGCTGCGGCTGAGTCTCCGGCTGCCGCTCCGGCTCCGGCTGAGGATCCGGCTCCGGCTCCGGCTGAGGCTCCGGCGTCCGATGCCCGGCGATCCGCGTCCGACCGCGGGGGTGACGAGCGATGACCGCCGCCGGTTCGCTGCCCGGACAGCCGCGGGGCGGGGTGCTCTCGGGGCCCGCGACCGCCCGCACCGTCAACGTCCTCGCGCCCAACCCGTCGGCGATGACCCTGGACGGCACCAACACCTGGATCGTCTCCGAGCCCGACTCCGGTCTCGCCGTCGTCATCGACCCCGGTCCGCTCGACGACGGCCACCTCCGGAACGTGATCGCGACCGCCGAGAAGCTGGGCAAGCGCGTCGCGCTCACGCTCCTCACCCACGGCCACCCCGACCACGCCGAGGGCGCCGGCCGGTTCGCGGAGCTGACGGGGACTCGGGTACGCGCCCTGGACCCGGCGCTGCGCCTCGGCGACGAGGGCCTCGGCGCCCGGGACGTCGTCACGGTCGGCGGCCTGGAGCTGCGGGTGGTGCCGACGCCCGGTCACACCTCGGACTCGCTCTCCTTCCATCTGCCCGCCGACCAGGCGGTCCTGACGGGCGACACGATCCTGGGGCGCGGCACGACGATGGTCGCCCATCCCGACGGGCGCCTCGGCGACTATCTGGACTCGCTGCGACGGCTCCGCTCGCTCACCGTCGACGACGGTGTCCGCACCGTGCTGCCGGGCCACGGCCCGGTCCTGGAGGACGCTCAGGGCGCCGTGGAGTTCTACCTCGCGCACCGCGCCGGCCGGCTCGCACAGGTCGAGACGGCCGTCGAGAACGGGCACCTGACGCCGTCGGAGGTGGTCGCCCATGTGTACGCGGACGTGGACCGCTCGCTGTGGCCGGCCGCCGAACTCTCCGTGCGGGCGCAGCTGGAGTATCTGCGGGAGCACGGCCTGATCTGACCCCGCCGACTCCCCACCCCCGAGGGCACGCTGCACCCGCAGTGCTTTACGCTCCGCTTACTTTGACCGTAGCTCTCGGGGGGAAAGCCCATGTTCGTCATATCGATCCTGCTGCTCATCGCAGCGGTCGTGTTGTTCTTCGTCAGCCGGTCCAACGGCTCGAAGGGGCTGAAGCTGGGGGCGCTCGGTGCCGCCCTCGCCGGCGCCTTCGCCCTGATCGCCAGCATGACCTACGTGGTCAGCGCGTACGAGGTCGGCGTCCCGGTCGCGTTCGGCAAGGTGGGGCAGCCGATGACCTCGGGCATGCACGTGAAGTCGCCGTTCACCGACGTCACGACCTTCTCCACGCGCCCCGTCGACCTGAACCTCTCCGACAAGGACGTGGTCGAGGTCCGTTCCTCGCAGGGCGGTGTGATGGAGGTCGAGGTGACCGTGAAGTGGGCGGTCACGCCGGCCAAGGCGGTCGAGTTGTACCGCCTGGCGGGCAGCGAGGAGTCCATCCAGCAGCGCCTGGTCTACCCGGACAGCCGGGAGATCGTCCGTAACGTCTTCGCGCGCTACACGAGCGAGCAGGGCTACGCGAGCGACCGCGAGAAGATCAACGCCGAGATCGGCACGCTCGTCACGGAGCGCCTCGCCCCGCGCGGGATCGCCGTCACCGCCGTGAACCTGCGCAACGTGAAGCCCTCGGCGTCCCTGCAGACCCAGATCGACCGCAAGATCCAGCAGCAGCAGGCCACCGAGCGGGCCACCGAGGCCTCGCGCACGGCCAAGGCCGAGGCGGACCGGCGCCGTATCGAGGCCGAGGGCATCGCCCGCGCCAACAAGATCCTCAACGAGTCGCTGACCGACAAGGTCCTGATGAACCAGTGCATCGACGCGTACAAGGAGGCCGCGGCGAAGAACCCGGTGTACGCGGTTCCGTGCGGCGGCGGCACGGGGAACCCGCTGATCGTGGACGGTACGAAGCGGTAGTCACGGAGGTCGTACCTATGTACGCGAGAAGGCCGCCCCGGTCCGACGACCGGGGCGGCCTTCCTCGTACGTCGTCGTACGGGGCGTGCTAGCGCGATCGCTTCGCGAGGCGCTCCACGTCCAGCAGGATCACGGCGCGGGCCTCCAGGCGCAGCCAGCCGCGCTGGGCGAAGTCCGCCAGGGCCTTGTTGACCGTCTCGCGGGAGGCGCCGACCAGCTGGGCCAGCTCCTCCTGGGTGAGGTCGTGGACGACGTGGATGCCCTCCTCCGACTGCACGCCGAAGCGGCGCGACAGGTCGAGGAGCGCGCGGGCGACCCGGCCCGGCACGTCGGAGAAGACCAGGTCGGACATCTGGTCGTTGGTCTTGCGGAGTCGTCGGGCGACCGCGCGCAGCAGGGCGGTGGCCACCTCGGGGCGGGCGTTCAGCCAGGGCTGGAGGTCGCCGTGGCCGAGGCCGAGCAGCTTGACCTCGGTCAGCGCGGTCGCGGTGGCGGTGCGCGGGCCCGGGTCGAAGAGCGAGAGCTCACCGATGAGCTCGCCGGGGCCGAGGACCGCCAGCATGTTCTCCCGGCCGTCGGGCGAGGTGCGGTGCAGCTTCACCTTGCCCTCGGTGACCACGTACAGGCGGTCGCCGGGGTCCCCCTCGTGGAACAGCGCGTCGCCACGGGCGAGCGTCGCTTCACTCATCGAGGCGCGCAGCTCCGCGGCCTGCTCGTCATCGAGCGCCGCGAAGAGCGGGGCGCGCCGCAGAACGTCGTCCACGAGTTCTCTCCTATGTCGACCTGCTCAGGGGATCTTGCTCCCATGATGCCGGACGTACAAAACAGTGCGATCAATCACAACAAGTTTGACGTACCGAACCGCCCGTCCGTACGTCAGGGCCCCGATTGGGTCCTCATCGGGCGTGGCCGGGGCGGATGTCGGTGGGGGCGCTTAGGCTGGCCGGGTGTCCAACTCGCCGGTGAGAGCGCAGGCCAAGGGGGCTGGGAGAGTGTCGGCCAAGGGTAATTCCGCTGTGGGCGAACAGGGTACGCCGAAGCGGACAAATGCGGCTGAACGCACCACGGCGGCCGCCGGGAAACCTAGCGGGAAGCCTACGGAGAAGCCCGCCGCGAAGCCTGCCGAGAAGGCTGCCGCGCAGACCGGCCGGAAGCCTGCCGGAGCGGCCGCCGGGCAGGGCGCACAGAAGCCGGCCGGAAGGGCCACCGGGCAGGCCGCCCGGAAGCCGGCCAAGAAGGCTGCCGGCAAGACCGCGGCGACGGCGGCGGGGGCGAAGGCGGCGGGGGCCGGGCAGCCCCGCGGGAAGGCGGCCGCGCAGTCCCGCGCGAAGGCCGGGAGACCGGAATCCCGGCTCGGGATGGTCCGGCGGGCCCGGAAGATCAACCGGGAGCTGGCCGAGGTCTTTCCGTACGCCCATCCCGAGCTGGACTTCCGGAACCCCTTCGAGCTGCTCGTCGCCACGGTCCTCTCGGCGCAGACCACCGACCTGCGGGTCAACCAGACCACCCCCGCGCTGTTCGCCGCCTACCCGACCCCTGAGGACCTGGCCGCGGCCGTCCCGGAGGAGGTCGAGGAGCTGATCCGGCCCACCGGCTTCTTCCGCGCCAAGACCAAGTCGATCATGGGCCTCGCCGCGGCCCTCAGGGACGACTTCGGCGGCGAGGTCCCGGACCGCCTCGACGACCTGGTCAAGCTGCCCGGAGTGGGCCGCAAGACCGCCTTCGTCGTCCTCGGCAACGCCTATGGGGTGCCCGGGATCACCGTCGACACCCACTTCATGCGCCTCGCCCGCCGCTGGAGGTGGACCGAGAGCGACGACCCGGTCAAGATCGAGGCCGAGGTCGCGGAGATCTTCCCGAAGAGCGAGTGGACGATGCTCTCGCACCGGGTGATCTTCCACGGCCGCCGGATCTGCCACGCCCGCAAGCCCGCGTGCGGTGCCTGCCCGATCGCCCCGCTCTGCCCGGCGTACGGAGAGGGCGAGACGGACCCGGAGAAGGCCGAGAAGCTCCTGAAGTACGAGAAGGGCGGCTACCCCGGCCAGCGCCTCAATCCGCCACCGGACTATCCGGGCCGCCCGGCGGCCCCCGCCCCCGGCGTCTCCCCGGGGGCCGAGTGAGCCCAGGCGCGGGGGGAACGAACGGACGCGCGGATCGCGTTGTGAAACACGGGGGTGTCTGCCTATGACGCGCACGGAGGAAGAGACGGAAGCCGAGAACGGCCCGACGGCCGGGCGGCCGGCGATCAACCGGCCCACAACGGCCGACCGGCCCACAACGGCCGACCGGCCCACAACGGCCGACCGGGCCACGACGACTGACCGGCCCACGACGGCCGACCGGCCCACGACGACTGACCGGCCCACGACGGCTGACCGGCCCACGACGGCTGACCGGCCCACGGCCCATCGGCCCGCGCCGGACCGACCGACGGAGCACGGCCCGGCGGAGCACGCGCCGACCGGGCACGCGCCGACCCGGCACGGGCCGACCGGCCACGCGTCGATCAGCCACGCGCCGACGGAGCACCCGACGGACGCGCCGGTCGTCGGGGCCGGGGCACGCCCAGCCGCTGTCCCGCAAGCCGACGATGCTTCGCGAGCCGACGATGCCCCGCGAGCCGACGGCGCCCCGCCCGTATCCGGCGCCCCGCGAGCCGACGCTCTGCCGCACGAAGGCGTCGCCCCGCCCGTACACGGCGCCCCGCGAGGCGACAGTGCCCCGGGGGCCGACGGCGCCCCGCCCGTATCCGGCGCCCCGCCCGTATCCGGCGCCCCGCACGCAGACGGCACCCCGCCCGCAGACGGCGCCCCCCGCGCAGACGGTGTGCCGCGTGGCGTCGGTACCGGTGGGCTGGTGCGGCGGGACGGGCTGCCCGAGTGGCTCGCCCCCGTGGACCGGGCCGCGCGCACCGTGCGACCCGAGCAGCTCAGCCGCTTCCTGCCGCCAGAGAGCGGCGCCGGACGGCAGTCCGCCGTCCTCATCCTCTTCGGCGAGGGCGAGCGCGGTCCCGAGCTGCTGCTCATGGAGCGCTCCGGCTCGCTGCGCTCGCACGCCGGCCAGCCCTCCTTCCCTGGCGGGGCCCTGGACCCCGAGGACGGCCCGCCCGCAGACGGAGGCCTGCTGCGGGCCGCCCTGCGCGAGGCCGAGGAGGAGACCGGCCTCGATCCCTCCGGTGTCCAGCTCTTCGGCGTCCTGCCTCAGCTCTACATCCCGGTCAGCGGCTTCGTCGTCACCCCCGTCCTCGGCTGGTGGCGCACGCCCACCCCGGTCGGGGTCGTCGATCCGGCCGAGACCGCCCGGGTCTTCACCGTCCCCGTGGCGGATCTCACGGATCCCGCCAACCGCGCGACGGCCGTCCACCCCAGTGGTCACAACGGCCCCGCGTTCCTCGTCGCATCCGCTCTGGTCTGGGGTTTCACGGCCGGGGTGATCGACCGGCTGATGCACTACGCCGGCTGGGAGCGACCGTGGGACCGGGCCAAGCAGGTCCCGCTCGACTGGCGCTCATGACAGGCTGATCAGGCCGGACCGGGGCGAAGGCCGGCCCGGCGGCGACCGAAGACGAATCTGCGAGGCTATAGACGGTGAACGTGCTGGACATCCTGTTGCTGCTCGCCGCCGTATGGTTCGCGATCATCGGTTACCGCCAGGGCTTCGTGGTCGGCATCCTGTCGGTCATCGGCTTCCTCGGTGGTGGGCTCGTCGCCGTCCTCCTGCTCCCCGTCATCTGGGACCAGCTGACGGACAACTCCGAGGTCTCGACCACGGCGACCGTCGTCTTCGTCGTCGTGGTGATCGTCTGCGCGTCCGTCGGTCAGGCCTTCACCACCCACCTCGGGAACAAGCTGCGCCGCCACATCACCTGGTCACCTGCGCGCGCCCTGGACGCCACCGGTGGCGCGCTGGTCAACGTGGTCGCCATGCTCCTCGTGGCCTGGCTGCTCGGCTCCGCGCTCGCGGGCACCTCGATGCCCACGCTCGGCAAGGAGGTCCGCAACTCCAAGGTGCTGCTCGGCGTGGAGCAGGTGATGCCCGATCAGGCGTCCACCTGGTTCACCAACTTCACCTCGGTGCTCGCCCAGAACGGCTTCCCGCAGGTCTTCAGCCCGTTCGCCAACGAGCCGATCACCGCCGTCCGTCCGCCGGACCCGGCGCTCTCCGGCAGCCCGGTCGCCGCCGAGGCCAAGCGCTCCATCGTCAAGGTCGTCGGCACGGCCCCGAGCTGCGGCAAGGTCCTCGAAGGCACCGGCTTCGTCTTCGACCGGCGCCGCGTGATGACCAACGCCCACGTCGTCGGCGGTGTCGACGAGCCCACGATCCAGATAGGCGGAGAGGGCAAGCTGTACGACGCCAAGGTCGTCCTCTACGACTGGCAGCGCGACATCGCCGTCCTGGACGTGCCGAACCTGAACGCCGAGCCGCTCCAGTTCACCGAGCAGGACGCCCGCAGCGGCGACAGCGCGATCGTCGCGGGCTTCCCCGAGAACGGGTCGTACGACGTCCGCTCGGCGCGCGTGCGGGGTCGTATCAACGCGCAGGGCCCGGACATCTACCACCGCGGCGAGGTGCGCAGGGACGTGTACTCGCTGTACGCGACGGTCCGTCAGGGCAACTCCGGCGGTCCGCTGCTCACCCCGGACGGCAAGGTGTCGGGCGTCATCTTCGCCCGCTCCCTCGACGACAGGAACACCGGCTACGCCCTGACGGTCGACGAGATCCGCGAGGACATCGTGCAGGGCCGAGCGGCGAACCAGCAGGTCGACACCCAGGGGTGCGCACTTTAGGGCCGTGGCCCCAGGACGTGCCCTAAGGCGTGTTCCTGGGACGTGCCCTAAGGCGTGTTCCTGGGACGTGCCCTAAGGCGTCTTCCTGGGACGTGCCCTAGGACCTGTTCCAGGGACGTGCCCCAGGACGTGTCCGTAGGCCATGTCCTGGGGCGTCACCGGCGTCACAGCCGAGGAGGGGCGGGCGAGGGTGGGGTGCGGCGGGCGCGCCCGGGCTCTCAGTCCCGGGTGTGCCGGAGCCGGGCCGAGACCCAGCGGGCCCGGCGGCGCAGGATGTGCGGGATCCCGACGTCCTGCGGCGGATGTGAACGGCCCTGTTCCTGCGGACCGCTCCTTTCGTGCGAGCCCGGCCCAGCGGCCGAGCGGCGGTTGCGTGCTGTGTCACCGTAGTCGTGCGTCCAGCCCATACCCCGACGTCTGCCCGTGGCCCAAGGTCGGTAACCGCCCGGGGGCCCGCCAATTGGAGTATGCGCCGGGCACATGGCCGATTCTCGAACGGGCGTACGGCGAGGGTGTGTCGGCCGTGTCTCAGCGGTCGGGCTCGGGGTCCTTGAGCCAGTTGATCAGCTCCGTGGAGAACGCCGCAGGGTCCTCCTCGTGGGGGAAGTGCCCGAGGCCGTCGAAGAGCCGCCAGCGGTACGGAGCCTCCACGTACTGGCCCGAACCGGCCGCGCTGCGCGTGCGCATGACCGGGTCCGTCGAACCGTGCAGATGCAGCGTGGGCACCCGCACCGGGCGCTTCATACGCCGGTTGAACTGGAGGCCGTCCGGCCGCGCCATGGACCGCACCATCCAGCGGTACGGCTCGATCGAGCAGTGTGCCGTCGACGGGATGCACATCGCCCGCCGGTACACCGCGACCGCCTCCTCGTCCTGCAGGCCGGCCCCGGACCAGTCCTCGATCAGCCGGCCCACCAGCGCCGCCTCGTCCGCGACGAGCTGACGCTCCGGCAGCCACGGGCGCTGGAAGCCCCAGACGTACGAACCGGCGCGCGACTGCGAGACGTCCGAGAGCATCGCCGAGCGCCAGCGGCGCGGGTGCGGCATCGAGGAGACCGCGAGCCGGCGCACCAGCTTCGGCCGCATGACCGCCGCCGTCCAGGCGAGGTAGCCGCCCAGGTCGTGGCCGACCAGGGCCGCGTCCGGCTCGCCGAGCGAGCGGACGACGCCGGTGATGTCGAGCGCCAGGTTGGCGGGGTCGTAACCCCGGGGCGTGCGGTCGCTGCCGCCGACGCCCCGCAGGTCCATGGCCACGGCCCGGAAGCCGGCCTCCGCGAGAGCGGGCAACTGGTGGCGCCAGGTCCACCAGAACTGCGGGAAGCCGTGCAGCAGCAGGACGAGCGGCCCGTCGCCCATCTCCGCGATGTGGAAGCGCGCGCCGTTGGCGGCCACATCGCGGTGGGTCCAGGGGCCGTCGATCCGTACGGGACTGCCGACAGGACTCCCGCTGCCGTTGCTGCTCTCAGGGACGGTCATACGGACGAGCGTCCCACAGCCGCGACCTCGTCCTGGACCGCGGCGGGCAGAGCCGCCCGTTCGGGGCGGGGGTGCGGCTTGGCGTTCTGCAGGACGGCGGCGGTCTGCTTGGCCGAGGCGATGGACTTCTCCGGCGGCTTGACCTTCTTGAACTTGCCGTAGGCGAACAGCCCGAGCACCCCCGCGAGCAGCACGTTCGCCGCGAAGGAGAGCAGGAAGCACCAGGCGAGGTTCCAGCCGCCGTTGCCGTTGTGGCCGCCGGTCCAGGCGTTGATGCCGTACGCGAGCGCGAAGCTCAGCATCGGCAGGGAGAAGAGGAGCACGGTGGCGGCCGTCGCGCCTGACGCGCCGCCGATGGCTCCTCGCTTGACGTCCTGCCGGATCTCGGCCTTGGCCAGGGCGAGCTCGTCGTGCACCAGTGCGGACATCTCGGCGGTCGCCGAGGCGACCAGCTGTCCGAGGCTGCGCTCGGCTCCGTTGACCGGGTCGCTCATCGCTGCTCCCTCTTCTCTTCTACGGTCCGACCCTCAGATCATGCCGGACTGTCGCCCTCGTCGCGCGATGCCCCCGCCAGTTCGGCGCGCTGCCGGTGTTCGGCGGCCTTCCGCTCGTAGATCGCGGCCATCCGGAGGTGGTACTCCGGGTTGTCCTCCTCGTAGATGTCGGGGATGCCGTCCTCGTCCTCGTCGCGGTCCTCGTCGGCCATCAGCGCCTCGTACCGGCGGACCCGCATCTTGAGCAGGATCGTGGCGAGGACGGCCGCCGTGAGCGAGCCGATCAGGACGGCCGCCTTGACCTCCTCCGTCAGCGCGGCGTCGCCCTCGAAGGCCAGCTCGCCGATGAGGAGGGAGACGGTGAAGCCGATGCCGGCGAGGGAGGCGACGGCGAAGACGTCCGGCCAGGCCAGGTCGCTGTTGAGTTCCGCGCGGGTGAAGCGGGCCGCGAGCCAGGTGCCGCCGAAGATGCCGATGGTCTTGCCGAGGACGAGACCGAGGATCACGCCGAGGGTGACGGGGTTGCTGGAGACCTCGGCGATGGACTTGCCGGAGATGGCGACGCCCGCCGAGAACAGCGCGAACAGCGGCACCGCGAGGCCGGCGGAGAGCGGCCGGACCAGATGCTCGATGTGCTCGCCGGGGGAGTGCTCCTCGCCCTCCTTCCGGGTGCAGCGCAGCATCAGGCCCATGGCGACGCCGGCGATGGTGGCGTGGATGCCGCTGTTGTACATCAGGCCCCAGACGACCAGGGCGAGCGGGACGTAGACGTACCAGCCGCGGACGCCCTTGCGCAGCAGCAGCCAGAAGACGGCGAGGCCGGCGAAGGCGCCGCCGAGCGCGGCGAAGTTCAGGTCGCTGGTGAAGAAGACGGCGATGATCAGGATGGCGAAGAGGTCGTCGACGACGGCCAGCGTGAGCAGGAACGCGCGGAGCGCGGACGGCAGCGAGGTGCCGATGACGGCGAGGACCGCGAGGGCGAAGGCGATGTCGGTGGCGGTGGGCACGGCCCAGCCCTGCATGGAGCCGCCGCCGATGACGTTGGTCACCGCGTAGACGAGCGCCGGTACGGCCATGCCGCAGAGGGCGGCGATGACGGGGAGCGCGGCGGCCTTGGGGTCACGCAGCTCGCCCGCGACCAGTTCGCGCTTGAGCTCGATTCCGGCGACGAAGAAGAAGACCGCGAGGAGGCCGTCGGCCGCCCAGTGCTGGATCGAGAGGTCCAGGCCGAGCGCGGCGGGGCCTATGTGGAAGTCCCGTACCGTGTCGTAGCTGTCGCTGAGGGGGGTGTTCGCCCAGACGAGAGCGGCGATGGCGGCCACGAGCAGGAGCACGCCACCGACGGTCTCGGCGCGGAGCGCGTCGGCCACGAACCGTCGCTCGGGCAGCGACAGACGGCCGAGGAACTTACGGTCGGTGGGTGTGGGCGCGGGCACAGTGGGTGACCTCCGGTCGGGCGGGCAGGACGAAGCACATGCCGACCAGACTTCCCGGCGCACCTAGGTTTTTCTGTCGCGTCTCTGACGCGATCTTTACCTTACCTAACGAGCCGGGGTGTGTCCGGTGATCTTCACTTTAGGGACAACACCGCACTCCGGCCCGTTGTGGACGCAAAGGGGCGCCCCCTCCAGGTGGCCTGGAGGGGGCGCCTCTTGCGGAAGCCCGAGGTGCGGGGCTGCGATGGACCGAGGTGCGGGCCTTGCGGCACCCCGCCCGCGAGAGCCCGAGGTGTGGGCCTCGTCCTAGTCCTCGCTGGAGGCGCTCGGCAGCTTCGTCTGGATGAGGTCCATGACGGAGGAGTCCGTGAGCGTCGTCACGTCGCCGAGCTCCCGGTTCTCCGCCACGTCCCGCAGCAGCCGCCGCATGATCTTGCCGGAGCGGGTCTTCGGCAGCTCCGCGACCGGCAGGATCCGCTTCGGCTTCGCGATCGGGCCGAGCGTGGTGCCGACGTGGTTGCGCAGCTCGGCGACGAGGCTGTCGTTCTCGCTCGCCGTACCGCGCAGGATCACGAAGGCGACGATCGCCTGGCCGGTCGTCTCGTCGGCCGCGCCGACGACCGCCGCCTCGGCGACGGACGGGTGGGAGACGAGCGCCGACTCGACCTCGGTGGTGGAGATGTTGTGCCCGGAGACGAGCATGACGTCGTCGACCCGGCCCAGCAGCCAGATGTCGCCGTCCTCGTCCTTCTTCGCGCCGTCGCCGGCGAAGTACTTGCCTTCGAAGCGCGACCAGTACGTGTCGAGGAAGCGCTGGTCGTCGCCCCAGATGGTGCGGAGCATCGACGGCCACGGCTCGGTCAGGACCAGGTAGCCGCCGCCCCCGTCCGGCACCTCGTTGGCCTCGTCGTCGACGACGGTGGCGGAGATGCCGGGGAGCGCGCGCTGGGCGGAGCCCGGCTTGGTCTCGGTGACGCCCGGCAGCGGCGAGATCATCATCGCGCCGGTCTCGGTCTGCCACCAGGTGTCCACGATCGGGGTCTTCCCGGCGCCGATGTGCTCGCGGTACCAGACCCAGGCCTCGGGGTTGATCGGCTCGCCGACCGAGCCGAGCACGCGCAGGCTCGACAGGTCGAACTTGGCGGGGATGTCGTCGCCCCACTTCATGAACGTGCGGATCGCGGTGGGTGCCGTGTAGAGGATCGTGACGCCGTACTTCTGGACGATCTCCCAGAACCGGCCCTGGTGCGGGGTGTCCGGCGTGCCCTCGTACATGACCTGCGTCGCACCGTTGGCCAGTGGTCCGTACGTGATGTACGAGTGCCCGGTCACCCAGCCGATGTCGGCGGTGCACCAGTAGACGTCGGTCTCCGGTTTGAGGTCGAAGACGGCGTGGTGGGTGTAGGCCGCCTGGGTGAGGTAGCCGCCGGAGGTGTGCAGGATGCCCTTCGGCTTACCCGTCGTGCCGGAGGTGTAGAGGATGAAGAGCGGGTGCTCGGCCTCGAACGCCTCGGGGGTGTGCTCGGCGGACTGGCGGGCGACGATGTCGTCCCACCACACGTCCCGGCCCTCGGTCCACGCCACGTCCTGGCCCGTGCGCCGGACGACGAGGACCTTGTCCACCTTGTCCGTACGGGTGAGGGCCTCGTCGACGGCGGGCTTGAGGGCGCTGGGCTTGCCGCGGCGGTAGCCGCCGTCGGCGGTGATCACCAGTTTGGCGTCCGCGTCGTCGATGCGGGTGGCGATGGCGTCGGCCGAGAAACCGCCGAAGACCACGGAGTGCGCGGCGCCGATGCGGGCGCAGGCCAGCATCGAGACGACGGCCTCGGGGATCATGGGGAGGTAGATCGCGACCCGGTCGCCCTTGGTCACGCCCAGCTCGGTCAGGGCGTGGGCGGCCTTGGAGACCTCGTCCTTGAGCTCGGCGTAGGTGATCGCGCGGCTGTCGCCGGGCTCGCCCTCGAAGTGGAGGGCGACGCGGTCGCCGTTGCCGGCCTCGACGTGGCGGTCCACGCAGTTGTACGCCACGTTGAGCGTGCCGTCGGCGAACCACTTGGCGAACGGCGGGTTCGACCAGTCGAGGGTCTCGGTCGGCTCGGTGGCCCAGGCGAGCCGCTTCGCCTGCTCGGCCCAGAAGCCAAGCCTGTCCGCCGCGGCCTGCTCGTAGGCCTCCGCCGTCACGTTGGCGTCCGCGGCCAGCTCGGCGGGCGGCGCGAACCGCCGCTCCTCCTTGAGCAGGTTGGCCAGGCTTTCGTTGCTCACGACATCTCCCTTTCCCAGGGCGTCCTATGTGCCTATGTGTCCCGCGTCATAGCTCATCAGTCAGACGGCCGGGTGACAAGAGCCTCCAGGCAATTGGTTTAGACCTGTGCGCCGACGGGGGTGCGCGGTGGCCCCTCCGTCCCGAGCGGTGGGACGAAGGGGCCACTCAGTCTCACGGACGCGCGGGCCGGAAGGTTCAGGACGCGCGGGCCTTCGACCGTTCCTTGATCATGGACGGCGCGATCCGGTCGTCGGCCGGTTCGGAGGACTGGGCAGGTTCGGCCGGCTGGGACTGCTCGGACGGTTCGACCGGCTGGGGCTGCTTGGCGGGTTCGGACGGTGCGGACGATCCGTCGGACGGCTGGGGCTGCTTGGCGGGTTCGGACGGTCCGTCGGACGGCTGGGGCTGCTTGGCGGGTTCGGACGGTTCGGACGGTCCGTCGGTCGGTTCGGACGGTCCGTCGGTCGGTTCGGACGGTCCGGACGGTGCGACCCGGTCGAAGACGTCCTCGTAGCGGTGCTGCTCGTCCGGCCCGGCCAGCAGATACGCCTGGGCCTCGCCCACGTGGAAGTACATCCCGTGCAGCGTCAGCGTGCCCTTGGCGAGCCGCCGCGCCACCGGCTCGTACGCCCGCAGGTGCTCCAACTGCTGGACCACGTTGGTCAGACAGAGCTGCTCCACCGCGTCGGCCGGCAGCCGACCGGAGATCCGGGCCCAGGCGTGGCTGCGGCTGGCCATCCGCTCCAGGCTGGGCAGCCCGTGGCGCAGCCACCGCCGCAGTGGGGTCTGGGCGGCGTCCGGCGTGCTGTTCAGGAGGGCCTGCATCGCACCGCAGCCGGAGTGTCCGCAGACGGTGATCGACTGGACCTGGAGCACCTCCACCGCGTACTCGATCGCCGCCGCCACCGAGTCGTCGCCGCTCTCCTCGCCGGGCAGCGGCACGAGGTTGCCCACGTTCCGAACGGTGAACAGGTCGCCCGGCCCGCTGGAAGTGATCATGCTCGTGACCAGGCGGGAGTCGGCGCAGGTGAGGAAGAGCTGCGAGGGGCTCTGGCCCTCGCGGGCGAGGCGCGCGAGCTCGTCGCGCACCAGCGGGGCGGTGTTGCGCTGGAACTTCCCGATTCCGCTCGCCAGTTGGTGCCCCGTCACGCGGCGTGTCTCCTCGGCGGGGTGGTGGTGCTCGCCGCAGTGGTTGCGCCACGGGGTCCAGGGGCGGCAGCAGGCGTGGGACGCCGCGTCGTGCTCGGCGATGCGCGCACCGGCGGGGCCGGTCATCTCGACCGCGCCGCCGTGCCGCACATGGCTCGCCTGCCAGTCGTGCAGTGTCTCGTAGGCGGCGTGGTCCATGAAGGACCCGTCCAGCTCGACGACCACCCGGGCTCCTTGGGGTAGTTGGTGAAGTGCCCGGCTCAGCCGGGGGACGGCGAGGAAGGTCAGTTGCCCGCGGATGCGCACCAGCTGGCGGCCGTCCCGCTCCTCGCGGGTGATGCGGGTCTTGGTGAGGCGGTGCATCGCGACGGCGGTGGCCACCGCGATGCCGAGGCCGACGCCCTCGAGGATGCCGATGAGGACGACGCCGCTCAGCGTCACCGCGTACACGAGGACCTCGCGGTGGCGCGTGACGCTGCGGATGTGGGTGATGCTCACCATCTGGATGCCGACGACCATGACGAGCGCGGCCAGTGCGGGCAGCGGGATCAGGTCGAGGACGGGGACGAGGAAGAGCGCCGCCAGCACGATCCACAGGCCGTGCAGCATCGTGGAGTTGCGGCTCACGGCGCCCGCGGAGACGTTGGCCACGCTGCGCACCGCGACCCCGGCGACCGGGAGGCCGCCGAGCGCGCCGGAGACGACGTTCGCCGCGCCCTGGCCCGCCAGCTCGCGGTCGAGCCGGGACCTGGGCACGCCGTGGCCGCGGTCCGCGCGGGCGGCCACCAGCTTGTCCACGGCGACGGCGGAGAGCAGCGACTGCACGCTGGTCACCAGCGTGATGGTGAGGACGCCCGCCGCGATGCCGAGGACGGGGCCCTCGGGCAGTCCCGGCAGCGCGTGGCTGCTCCAGGAGGGCAGGTCGACGCGCGGGACGGCGAGCCCGGCGAGCGCGGCGACGGCAGTCGCGGCGGCCACGGCGGCGAGTGCGGCCGGGATCTTCCGTAGCAGCCGTCCCGTACGCCCGGGCAGGCGCGGCCAGAGCAGGAGCAGGCCGACGGTGAGGGCGCTGATGAGCAGGGCGGCCGGGTGGACGTCGGCCAATTGGGCGGGCAGGCCGAGGACGTTGTCCACGGCGGAGCTCTGGGGGGTGCCGCCGAGCACGATGTGCAGCTGGGCGAGGGCGATGGTCACGCCGATGCCGGCGAGCATGCCGTGCACGATCGCGGGCGAGACCGCGAGTGCGGAGCGGGCCACGCGCAGGGCGGAGAGGCCGATCTGGGCGAGCCCCGCGAGGACGGTGATGGCGCAGGTGGTGCGCCAGCCGTAGCGCTGGATCAGTTCGGCGGTGACCACCGTGAGGCCTGCGGCGGGGCCGCTGACCTGGAGCGGCGACCCGCCGAACCGGCCGGCGACGAGGCCGCCGACGGCGGCGGCCACCAGTCCGGCCTGGAGCGGAGCGCCGGTGGCGAGCGCGATGCCGAGGGAGAGCGGCAGCGCGATCAGGAAGACGGCGATCGAGGCGGACACGTCGGCGCCCGCGATGCGGAACCGGCGCGCCGGCCCGCCGGGCGGGCTGTGCGGGCGCTCGTCGGGGGTGCGGCGGATGGGTGGGCAGAGAGTCATGTGTTCCCGTCTTCTCCGGGGCGGCGCGGTCGCGGCTCGTGCGGGACGAAGGTGGGGTCGCGGCCGTGGGTCACGGCGTGCAGTGGCGGGATGACCGGGCGAGTATCAACGCTCGGTAAATGGATCGTAATGGAGAGTAAAGACTGCGGCATTATTTTCGGGGCAAACAGGGCAATGATTCACCGGTTGGGGTGACACTCCGTCGCCGTGCCGCTTGTCGTTTCATCTTTCCGGTCTCCAGGGTGCGACGTTGACGCCGCTCGCACGCCGTACGGAACTGAGGAGAGGTGGGCGGATGTCAGCCGCCGGGAGAAGGACCACTGTCCGCAGAAGGGCACTCGGCGCCGGTGCCCTCGCCGTCGCTCTGTTGGCCGGCCTGGCCGGATGCTCGGACCCCTCGGGGACGGCGCCGCCCAAGAGCGGCGGAGCCGCCGGGGCGAAGCAGCCCCCAGCCGGAGCCGCGCCGAACGCGGTGCGCCTGATCGGTGACGGTTCCACCGCCTTCACCGGCGCGCAGCCGCGTCAGCCGGTCTGGCAGAAGCTGAAGCCGGGTGAGAAGCCCCCGCAGTTCGTGGTGTTCTCCTGGGACGGCGCGGGCGAGGACAGCCAGAAGCTCTTCTCCCACTTCCGCGAGGTGGGGAAGAAGTACGACGCGACCATGACGTACTTCCTCAGCGGTGTGTACCTGCTGCCCGAGGAGAAGCGCAGCCTCTACGACCCGCCGGGTCACGCCGCCGGCAGCTCGGACATCGGCTTCAACGACGCCGAGGGCATCCGCGCCACCGTCCGCGAACTGCGCGGCGCCTGGCAGGAGGGCAACGAGGTCGGCACGCACTTCAACGGCCACTTCTGCGGCCCGGAGAGCGGCGTCGGCACCTGGTCGGTCGAGGACTGGAAGAGCGAGATCAAGCAGGCCAAGTCCTTCGTGAAGGGCTGGAAGTCGAACTCCGGCCTGAGCGCCGAGCAACCGCTGCCGTTCGACTACGACAAGGAGCTGGTCGGCGCCCGCACGCCCTGCCTGGAGGGCCGGGAGAACTTCGTGAAGGCCGCGTCCGAGCTGGGCTTCCGCTACGACACCAGCGGCGTCAACGACCAGATCTGGCCGAAGAAGGACCACGGCCTGTGGGATCTGTCGATGCACCTGGTCCCGATGCCCGGCCGCGCGTTCCAGACGCTCTCGATGGACTACAACTTCATGGTCAACCAGTCGGGCACGAAGACCCAGGGCGACCCGTCCCAGCACAAGTACTGGGGCGACCAGATGCGGGACGGCCTGGTGCAGTCCTTCAACCGGTCGTACCACGGCAACCGGGCGCCGGTGATCATCGGCAACCACTTCGAGTCCTGGAACGGCGGCACGTACATGCGCGCCGTCGAGGAGACCATCGCCACGGTGTGCGTGCAGAAGGACGTGAAGTGCGTGTCCTTCCGGCAGCTCGCGGACTGGCTGGACGCCCAGGATCCGGCGGTGATCGAGAAGATGCGGACCCTGAAGGTCGGCGAGGCCCCGAAGGGCGGCTGGGCGACCTTCCTGGCCCCCCAGCCGCTGGCCCCGTCGACGCCGCTCTCCCCGGCCTCGCCGCTCGCCACCGCCCCGGCGGGTCAGGCGGCCCCCGGCAAACCCTGAGGTCGAGCGGGCAGGTGGTCCCTCAGCCGGCCCCGATAGGCCTTGAGGTTCCACGGGCAGGTGGTCCCTCAGCCGGCCCCGATAGGCCGTGAGGTTCCGCGGGCAGGTGGTCCCTCAGCCCGCTGAATCGGCTGGCCATCAGCCGGCCGTCAGTTGGGCATCAGCTGGGCTGGGGGACCGCCAGCTCCTCGCCGAGCACGAAACCGGGGTCGACCTGGGCCGCCAGGTCGACGCCGGTCTTGGCGTTGCCCCAGCTCTCCGCGTTCCGCAGGTGGAAGTGGACCATCTGGCGCGTGTACCGCTCCCAGTCGCGATGGGCGTACGAGTCGTCCGCCGCGTCCTGGAGGGCCTGGAGCGCCATCCGGTTGTCCGCCTCCAGGAGCTCGAACCGGGCGGGCCGGCCCTTCTCCATCGAGCGGACCCAGTCCGAGTGGCCGACCGTCACCAGCAGGTCGTCGCCCACCTCGGAGCGCAGGAAGTCCAGGTCGTCCGGGCCCTGCACCTTGTTGCCGACGACCTTGAGCGCGACGCCGAAGTCCCGCGCGTACTCCTTGTACTGGCGGTAGACCGACACCCCCTTGCGGGTCGGCTCGGCGACCAGGAACGTCATGTCGAAGCGGGTGAACATCCCCGAGGCGAAGGAGTCCGAGCCGGCCGTCATGTCGACGACGACGTACTCGTCCACCCCGTCGACCAGGTGGTTCAGGCACAGCTCCACGGCGCCCACCTTGGAGTGGTAGCAGGCCACGCCCAGATCCGACTCGGTGAACGGCCCCGTCGCCATCAGCCGGATGTCGCCGTCGTCGAGGCGCACGGTCCGCGCGCAGGCCTCGTACACCGGGTTGTCCTCGCGGACCCGCAACAGCTGTGAGCCCTCACCGGGCGGAGTCGTCTTGATCATCGACCCCGCCGAGGCGATCCGCGGGTTGGAGCCCCGCAGGTACTCCTTGATCATCGGCAGATGCGCGCCCATCGCGGGCAGCGCAGCCGCCTCGGCCTCGTCGAGCCCGAGCGCGGTCCCGAGATGCTGGTTGATGTCGGCGTCCACCGCGACGACGGCGGCCTCGTTGGCGGCGAGATGGCGGATGAAGAGCGAGGACAGCGTGGTCTTGCCGCTGCCGCCCTTCCCTACGAAAGCGATCTTCATGTTCACGAAGCGTAGCGGCATGATTGCGTCGAGTGGTCAAGGTCCGTGAAGAAGACCACTCCAAGGTGGGGCGGGCGGCGCGGGCGCGTAGCCTCGCTACTTATGAGTACGCACGCCTCTGACCCCCTGGCCGCCCTCGGCTCCCTGCCGGGCGTCGCCGATTCGGTGGACTCCGTACGCAAGGCCGTCGACCGGGTCTACGGCCACCGCGTGATGCGGCGCCGCAGCAACGAGATCACCTCCGAGGCCGCCCTGCGCGGGGCGCGCGGCTCGGCCGCGCTGTCCGGCGCCGACTGGGCCCTGGAGGAGGTTCGCCGGCGTACCGACTTCGGCGGTGACGCCGAGGCGCGGACGGTCGGCGCGGCCCTGCGGCTGGGCGCCGAGGCGGGCCAACTGCTCTCCATCTGGCGCCAGTCGCCGCTCCGGGTGCTGGCCCGGCTGCACCTGGTCGCGGTCGGCGACGCGGCGCCCGGGCCGGCTTCGGCGGACGGGGCGCTGAAGGCTGCCTCGGCGGACGGGGCGGCCTCGGCGAGCGGGGCGGCCTCGGAGGAGTGGGGCGATTCGGTCGGCAGGCCCCGGCAGCTCGGCGAGACCGTCGACGAACCGCTGATCGAGGCGCCGCTGCCGGACCCGGCGGAGGTCGCGGGGCGGCTCGACGGGCTTTCCGAACTGATCATCGCGGGCGGTACGGCCCCGGCGCTGGTGACCGGGGCCGTGGTGCACGGCGAGCTGCTCGCGCTGCGCCCCTTCACCTCGTACAACGGGCTGATCGCCCGGGCCGCCGAGCGGATCGTGCTGATCGGCAGCGGGCTCGACCCCAAGTCGATCTGTCCGGCCGAGGTCGGGCACGCGGAGCAGGGGCGGGCGGCCTACCTCGCCGCGTTCGAGGGGTACCTGTCGGGAACTCCGGACGGTATGGCGGCCTGGATCGCCCACTGCGGGCGGGCTGTGGAGCTGGGGGTCCGGGAGTCGACGGCGGTCTGCGAGGCGCTCCAGCGCGGCGCGGCCTGAGGGAGGCGCTCCAGCGAGACGCTGCCTGCGGGGAGGCGCTCCAGCGAGACGCGGCCTGCGGGGAGGCGCTCCAGCGAGGCGCTGCCTGCGGGGAGGCGCTCCAGCGAGGCGCTGCCTGCGGGGAGGCGCTCCAGCGAGGCGCTGCCTGCGGGGAGGCGTCCGGAGAAACGGCCCGGACAGGGTTGCGGCGGTACCAGTCCTGGTACCGCCGCTGGCACGTCCGCCGAGTTACCAAGCGTCCTCGATATGTGCCCATCAGGCGGGGAACTTTGCCCGTCGCCTGGTGCGGCTGGCCCGTAATCGACGGGTCGACGTCGCGTGGGTGCTCAGTTTCTGTGCGTGGTCCGTGGGGCCTTCTTGCTCAACAGGTGATCCTCTCGGATGTCCTAGGTCTCGCGGGCCTGATTCCTTTCTACTCCTGTCGAGTGGGAAGCGAAAGCCCTGGCTCCGCTTCTTTTGCCGTCGGCTCACATTCGGGCAAAGCGATCGGCAAGGGCGGTGTGGCGCCGTCGGTTCGCGTACCAGACCAGCCCGGCCGTCGCGGCGGCCGCGCCCACGGCGGCGGCGGCGAGAAGCGCGGGGCGCGGCGGCATCCGGAAGGCGGGCAGCCGCTGCTTGAGCCGGACCGGCTTCTCGAACGCCAGGATCGGCCAGTCCCGGGCGGTGGCCTCGCGGCGGAGCGTCCGGTCCGGATTGACCGCGTAGGGGTGGCCCACCGACTCCAGCATCGGTACGTCGGTCGCCGAGTCGCTGTACGCGTAACAGCGCGAGAGGTCGTACCCCTCCGACTCCGCCAGCTCCCGGACCGCGTCCGCCTTGGTGGGCCCGTAGGCGTAGTACTCCACCTCGCCGGTGAAGCAGCCGTCGTCGCCGACGACCATTCGGGTGGCGACGACCCGGTCGGCGCCGAGCATCTCGCCGATCGGCTCGACCACCTCGGCGCCGGAGGTGGAGACGATCACCACGTCCCGGCCGGCGGCGTGGTGCTCCTCGATGAGGGACGCCGCCTCGTCGTAGATGATCGGGTCGATCAGCTCGTGCAGGGTCTCGGCGACGAGCTCCTTGACCTGCGCGACGTTCCATCCCTTGCAGAGCGCGGAAAGGTATTCCCGCATCCGCTCCATCTGATCGTGGTCGGCGCCGCCCACGAGGAAGACGAACTGGATGTAGGCCGTCCGCAGGACGGCCCGGCGGTTGATCAGTCCGCCTTGGTAGAAGGACTTGCTGAAGGTCAGCGTCGAGGACTTCGCAATGACCGTCTTGTCCAGGTCAAAGAAGGCGGCTGTGCGCGGCAACGAGTGGTTTTCCACAAGCCGAGCATAGGTGCCCGCCATTCGGCGTACGCTCGGGCGTGTGGGTTTGCCTGAGAAGGCTCTCGGGTACACCATGGAAGTCACGGATCGTTCGCGACCGTGCTAACCCGGTCCGGCTCCTCCCCCCCCGAGTCGGCCGGAGAGACGACCCCCGCTCTCCCCCCCGGCGGGGGTCGTCGCATGTCCGGACGCGTTTTCGTCCGTCGAATCCTCACCTCTCCCCCTCTCCGCGGCCGGGTGGCCGCGATGTCGTGATGCCTCCATTTCGTCACTCAGCGTAGCGGCCGGGCTGCTCTCCGGGCATCCCCGGTATGGGGCATGGGGATATTCACATCCGCTGGGTTATCCACAGTTTTCGAGCAAGATCCACACGATTTCCGGGATGGCGCCACGGTGATTCCGACCGCGAACTCCGCGGACGGCAGGAATCACCGATCTCGACCGCGCGACGAGCGCGGACGGGATCGCATCGACAGGGGGCGTGTGCGGTGGCGGGAACCATGACTTTCAGGACCTCGGGGCCTTCGCGGGCGGACGGCGTTTCGAGGTGGAGCGGGGCGGCGCGGGAGGCGAGCACGCCGGCCGCCTGGAGGCCGGGCGGGCCTGGGGGGGTGCGCGGGGCTCTGGGGGTGCGCGGGGCTTCGGGAGCGCGCGGGGCTTCTGAAGTGCGCGGGACTCTGGGGGCGGCCGGATCGTCGGAGGACGTCCGGGTGGGCGGCCCGCTGATCGTGACCGAGGACCTCGCGCTCCTCGACGACCTGCTGCGGCTGTGCGCCGCCGCGGGAGCCGAGCCCGAGGTGCACCACACCGTGCCGGAGCGCCGAGCCAGTTGGGCCGACGCCCCGCTCGTCCTGGTCGGCGACGACGCCGCGGCGCGCTGCCGTGGGGCGGCGCGCAGGCAGGGGGTGATCCTCGTCGGCCGGGAACGGGACGATCCCGACGACCCCGACGTGTGGCGGCGAGCCGTGGAGATCGGCGCCGACTGTGTGCTGCGGCTGCCGGACGCCGAGAGCTGGCTGGTGGACCGCATCGCCGATGCGGCGGAGGGCGCGGGCCGGCAGGCCCTGACCGTCGGCGTCATCGGCGGACGCGGCGGGGCGGGGGCCTCCACCCTGGCCTGCGCGCTCGCGCTGGCCGCCGCCAGGACCGGGCGGCGCACCCTGCTCGTGGACGGCGACCCGCTCGGCGGCGGCCTGGACGTCCTGCTCGGAGGGGAGCGGGCCGAAGGCAGGCGGTGGCCCGACTTCGTCGCCTCCAAGGGCCGCGTCGGTGGCGGCGCCCTGGAGGAGTCGCTGCCCTCGGTGCGCGGACTGCGGGTGCTCAGCTGGGACCGTGGCGAGGAGGTCCAGGTGCCGGCCGAGGCCATGCGCGCCGTGCTCGCTGCGGCCCGCAGGAGGGGCGGCATCGTCGTCGTGGACCTGCCCCGCCGGATCGACGAGCCGGTGACCGAGGCGCTGGCCCAGATGGACCTCGGACTGCTCGTGGTCCCGGGCGAGTTGCGGGCCGTCGCCGCGGCCCACCGGGTCGCCTCCCTCGTGGGTGGGGTGCTGGACGACCTGCGCGCCGTGGTCCGCGGACCGTATGCGCCGGGGATCGACGAGCAGTGGGTCGCGGACACCCTGGGGCTGCCGCTCGCGGGGGAACTCCCGCACGACCCGGGGCTCCTGGCCGCGCTCGACGGCGGGGCGCCGCCGGGCGGCGAGGCGCGCGGCCCGCTCGGCCGGTTCTGCGCCGCGTTCTGGGAGCGTGCGCTCGCCCCGGAGGCCGTCTCATGACGGCCACGGCGCACGAGGGCGGCGCGGGACTCCTGGAGGCCGTACGCCGGCGGCTCGCCGAGAGCGGAGCCGAACCGACACCGGCCAGGGTCGCGGCGGCGCTGCGGGCGCAGGGGCGGCTCCTGGGCGACACGGAGGTCCTGGGCGCGGCCGAGGCGTTGCGGAGCGAACTGGTCGGCACCGGCCCGCTGGAGTCGCTGCTCGCCGACCCCGACGTCACCGATGTGCTGGTCTCCGCCCCCGACCGGGTCTGGGTCGACCGGGGCGCCGGCCTCGAACTGACCGCCGTCCGCTTCCCGGACGCCCCGGCCGTGCGCCGGCTCGCACAGCGGCTCGCGGCGGTCGCCGGCCGACGCCTGGACGACGCCCGCCCCTGGGTGGACGCCCGGCTCCCGGACGGGACCCGGATGCACGCGGTCCTGCCACCGGTGGCCGTCGGATCGACGTGCCTGTCGCTGCGGGTGGTGCGGCCCCGCGCGTTCTCCGTGGGGGAGTTGACCCGGGCGGGCACCGTCCCGCCCGGTGGCGAGCGGATCCTGCGCGCCCTGATCGAGGCCAGGGTCTCCTATCTGATCTCCGGAGGCACGGGGTCGGGAAAGACGACGTTGCTGTCCACGCTGCTCGGTCTCGTCGGAGAGCGGGAGCGGATCGTCCTCGCCGAGGACTCGGCCGAACTGCGGCCCGACCATCCGCACGTGGTGCGTCTGGAGGCGCGACCCGCGAACCAGGAGGGCGCCGGTCTGGTGACCCTGCGGGACCTGGTCCGGCAGGCGCTGCGGATGCGACCGGACCGGCTGGTGGTCGGCGAGGTGCGGGGCGGGGAGGCGGTCGACCTGCTGGCCGCGCTGAACACCGGCCATGAGGGCGGCTCGGGCACGCTGCACGCCAATACGGCCGCGGACGTACCGGCCCGGCTCGAAGCCCTCGGGACGGCCGCCGGACTGGACCGGGCCGCGCTGCACAGCCAGTTGGGCGCGGGCCTGTCGGCGGTGCTGCATCTCGTACGGGACCGGGCGGGGCGCCGGCGGATCGCGGAGATCCATGTCCTGGAGCGGGATCGCGAGGGTCTGGTCGTGACCGTTCCCGCGCTGCGCTGGGGCGCGTCCGGGTTCGAGCGGGAGCGCGGCTGGGAGCGGCTGCGGTCGCTGATCGGGGGTGGCTCGTGAGCGGGAGCCAGTGGGCGATGGTCCACGGTGCGGCGGTGCTGTGCGCCGGGGCCGCGTTGTGGCGGGTGGCCGAGCGGGGGCGGGGCCTGCGCAGGGCGCGGCTGGTGCTCGCGGGCGTCGGTGCTCCGGGCGCCCAGGGGCTTGAAAGGGCCCCGGACCGGTCCGGTCCGTCCTGGTGGGCGGTCGGCGAGCGATGGTGGGCCGCTGTGCGGGGGCGGCGTGCCTGGCTCTGTCTGGCGGTGGCGGCGGTCCTCGCGGTCCTCGGGGAGTCTCCGCTGCCGTTGGTGGCGGGGGCGGTCGCGGTGCCCCTGGTCGGGCGCCGGCTGCGGGCGGCGGCGCTCCGCAGGGCGAGGGAGGCGCGCTCGGACGCCGTGGTGGGCCTCTGCGGCACGGTCGCGGCCGAGCTGAGGGCGGGGCGGCAGCCTGCGGGGGCCCTGCTGTTCGCGGTCAGGACGGCGGGGGCGCTCGGGCCGCGGGAGGAGGCGGAGGTGCTCGCGGCGGCCCGGTTCGGCGGCGATGTGGCCGGGGCGCTGCGGAGGGCGGCGCGCCAGGACGGGGCGGACGGGCTGGCCGGTCTGGCGGCCTGCTGGCAGGTCGCGGTGGACGGCGGCGCGGGGCTGGCCGCGGGACTCGACCGGCTGGAGGCGGCGCTGCGGGAGCACCGGGACCAGCGGGAGCGCCTGCGGGCCCAACTGGCTGGTGCCTGGGCGACGGTGGCCGTCCTCGCGGTGCTCCCGGCCGTGGGACTCGTGCTCGGTTCGGCGCTCGGCGCCCGCCCGCTGTACGTGCTGCTGCACACGCCTGTGGGTCTCGGGTGTCTGGCCGTCGGCGCGGCCCTGGAGGCGGTCGGCCTGTGGTGGGCGGCCCGGATCGTGCGAGGAGGGGAGCGGGTGTGACCGCTGTGGCGGGACTTGTGGGCCCTGCCGGGGGGTTCGTCCACAGGCTGGGGGTGCTGGTCGTGGTGCTCGCCTCGTTGGCCTGGGCGTTCTGGACGGTGGTCGACCGGCGACGTGAGCGGAGGACCCGGAGGCGGATCGAGGCCCTGCTGGGCAGCCGGCCGGTGCGCGGTCGACGGTTCGGGAGCGGATGGCCGCTGTGGCTGCGGACCTGGGCCGCCCCGCTCGCGGCGACGGCCCTCGGGTGTGCCCTCGTCGGTGGGGTGCCGGGAATCCTCGCCGGGGTGGCGGCGGGCCTGGGCGTACGGCGGTGGCGTGCGCGACGGGTACCAGCGGCCGGTGACCAGGAAGAGGCGGCGCGGCAGTTGCCGCTGGCGGCGGACCTGTTGGCGGCCTGCGCGTCCGCCGGAGCGGGTCCGGTCGAGGCGGCGGAGGCGGTCGGGCGGTCGCTGGGCGGACCGGTCGGCGAGCGGTTGATGCGCACGTCCGCGGAGCTGCGGCTCGGCGGCGAACCGGCCGACGTGTGGCGGAGGTTCGGCGCGATACCCGGCGCCGAGGGGCTGGCCCGATGCCTCGAACGATCCGGCTCCTCCGGGGCGCCCGCGGCCGAGGCCGTCTCGCGCCACGCGGCCGACCTGCGCGCCGACCGGGCCCGCAGGGCGGCGGCCCGGGCCCAGCGGGCCCAGGTCCTGATCACCGCGCCCGTGGGGCTCTGCTTCCTGCCCGCGTTCCTCGCGGTGGGTGTGGCCCCGGTGGTGATCGGCCTCGCGACCGGACTGCTGCGGAACTGACCGGAGGCCACGAAGACCGGCACGACGACGAACGCGACCACGACGAACACGACCACGAACTCGACGACGAACACGACCACGAACACGAAGACGAAAACGACGACAACACATGGGGGTTGGCATGACCGGGACGCAGGGGAAGCAGAAGCGGTGGACGGGCGGCGCGTGGTGGCGGGTGCGGCGGGCCGCGGCCCGGGGCGACGCGGGGATGACCACGTCGGAGTACGCGATGGGGACGATCGCGGCGGCCGGCTTCGCGACGATCCTGTACAAGATCGTGACCAGTGGATCGGTCTCCGGAGCGCTGGAGTCCGTGATCGGGAAGGCGCTCGATGCGCCGTTCTGACGACCGGGGCGTCGTGACCGTGGAGGCGGCGATGGTCCTGCCCGCGCTGGTGGTGTTCACCATGGCCCTGGTCTGGGCGCTCGCCGCCGCCGCGGCGCAGATCCAGTGCGTGGACGCGGCGCGGGCCGGGGCCCGGGCGGTGGCCAGGTCGGAGCCGGTGTCCGGCGCCGAGGCCGCCGCGCGGGCGGCCGCGCCGGAGGGCGCCCGGGTCTCGGTCACCCGTTCGGGCGAACTGTGGCGGGTGACCGTGGAGGCCCCGGCCCCCGGTCCCGGCGGGATGGGCCTGACGCTGCGCGCGGGCGCGGCGGCCCTCGCCGAGGACACGGTGGGGGTGACGGCGCCGTGAGCGGCGGCCGGAGCGTGGGGGCTCCCGGCGCGGCCGGGAGGGGTACGGCGGTGGCTCCGATGCGGGGCCCCGGCCGGGACCGGGGAGTGGCGACGGTGTGGACCGCCTTCGCGGCCTGTGTCCTGTGCGTGGTGTTCGGCGCCGTCCTCGCGCTGGGGCAGGCGGTGGCTGCCCGGCACCGGGCGGGCGGGGCCGCGGATCTGGCCGCGCTCGCCGCCGCCGACCGGGCCCTGTGGGGCGAGGAGACCGCCTGCGCCGCGGCCGCCCGGGTCGCCGCGGCGCAGGGGGCGGCCGTGGTGCGGTGCTCCGTGCGGGGCGACGTCGCGGACGTGACGGCGGCGGTGCGCCTCGGGCCGTACGCGCCGGCGGTCAGGGCGCGGGCGGGGCCTCCTGGGGCGCTGCCGGGGCTTCCCGCAGCAGTTCCGTGAGCAGGCGCACGGCGCCGCGCTTGTGGAGCGGGTCGTTGCCGTTGCCGCACTTGGGGGACTGGATGCAGGAGGGGCAGCCCGCCTCGCACTCGCAGGAGGAGATCGCCTCCCTGGTGGCCGTCAGCCAGGTGCGGGCGGTGTGGAAGGCCCGCTCGGCGAAGCCCGCGCCGCCCGGATGCCCGTCGTAGACGAAGACGGTGGGCAGCAGGGTGTCGGGGTGGAGCGGCACGGAGACCCCGCCGATGTCCCAGCGGTCGCAGGTGGCGAAGAGCGGCAGCAGGCCGATGGAGGCGTGTTCGGCGGCGTGCAGGGCCCCGCCGAGGATCTCCGGGTTGATCCGGGCGGCGTCCAGCTGGTCCTCGGTCACCGTCCACCACACGGCCCGGGTGCGCAGGGTGCGGGGCGGCAGGTCGAGCTTGGTCTCGCCGAGCACCTCGCCGGTGATCAGGCGGCGGCGCAGGAAGGAGACGACCTGGTTGGTGACCTCGACGGAGCCGTAGCAGAGGCGGCCGGCGCCCCAGGGGATCTCGGTGTCGGTCTCCAGGACGGAGATGGAGGTGGTGTCGCGGGCGGTGGTCGAGTACGGCGGGGAGGCCTCCTCGACGAGGGCCACGGAGTCCTTCAGGTCCAGGGTCTTCACCACGTACGTACGGCCCTGGTGGAGGTGGACGGCGCCCTCGTGGACGGCGGTGTGGGAGGCGGCCTCGTCGACCGTGCCGAGGAGGCGGCCGGTGGCGGCCTCCACGATCTGGACGGGGCTGCCGCCCCCGCCCCGGATGTCGGTCAGGTCGGCGGCCCGCTCGCGGCGGGTCCAGTACCAGCCGGTGGAGCGTTTCCGGAGCAGTCCGGCGCCCTCCAGCTGGGGCAGCAGCTCGGTGACGGCCGGGCCGAAGAGGGCCAGGTCGGCGTCGGTCAGCGGCAGCTCGGCGGCGGCGGCGCACAGGTGCGGGGCGAGGACGTAGGGGTTGTCGGGGTCGAGGACGGTCGACTCGACCGGCTGCTGGAAGAGCGCCTCGGGATGGTGGACCAGGAAGGTGTCCAGCGGGTCGTCCCGGGCCACCAGGATCGCCAGGGCGCCCTCGCCCGAGCGGCCGGCGCGGCCCGCCTGCTGCCACAGGGAGGCCCGGGTGCCCGGGTACCCGGCGATCACCACGGCGTCGAGCCCCGAGACGTCCACGCCCAGCTCCAGGGCCGTCGTGGCGGCAAGCCCGAGGAGTTCGCCCGAGTGCAGGGCGCGTTCCAGGGCCCGGCGCTCCTCGGGGAGGTAGCCGCCGCGGTAGGCGGCGACGCGGCGGGCCAGCGAGCGGTCGACCTCGGCGAGCCGCTCCTGGGCGATGACCGAGATCAGCTCCGCGCCGCGCCGGGAGCGGACGAAGGCCACCGAGCGGACGCCCTGGACGGTCAGGTCGGTCAGCAGATCGGCGGTCTCGGCGGTGGCCGTACGGCGCACCGGGGCGCCCTGCTCGCCGTGCAGCTCGGTCAGCGGCGGCTCCCAGAGGGCGAAGACCAGCTCGCCGCGTGGGGAGGCGTCGTCGGCGACCTCCGCGACCGGCAGGCCGGTCAGCCGGCCCGCGGCGAGGGCCGGCTCGGCCGAGGTGGCGGAGGCGAGCAGGAAGACGGGGTCCGCGCCGTACCGGGCGCAGACGCGGCGCAGACGGCGCAGCACCTGGGCGACGTGGGAGCCGAAGACGCCCCGGTAGGTGTGGCACTCGTCGATCACGACGTAGCGCAGGGAGCGCAGGAAGGAGGACCACCTGGGGTGGGAGGGGAGTATGCCCCGGTGCAGCATGTCGGGATTGGTCAGCACGTAGTTCGCGTACTGGCGGACCCACTCGCGTTCCTCGACGGGCGTGTCGCCGTCGTAGACGGCGGGCCGGATCCGGTTGCCGAGCGGAGCCGCCAGCTCCCGGACCGCGCGGCGCTGGTCGGCGGCGAGGGCCTTGGTGGGCGACAGGTAGAGCGCGGTGGTCCCCCGGCCGTTGGCGGCCTCCGAGCCGTCCAGGAGGGTCGACAGGACGGGGGCGAGGTACGCCAGCGACTTGCCCGAGGCGGTACCCGTGGCGATCACCACGGATTCGCCGTCCAGGGCGAGCTCGGCGGCCTGGGCCTGGTGGGCCCAGGGGTGCTCGATGCCCGCCGCCTGGATGGCGGCGATCACCTCCGGCCGGATGCGATGCGGCCAGACTGCATGCCGACCCGCCCGGGCGGGCAAGTGCTCCGTATGAGTGATGCGCGCGGCTCGGCTCTCTCCCGAGGAGAGCCGGTCGAGGACCATGCCGGGAGAGGGGCGGCTGCCCCTGTCCCCGGCTGGACGACTGGGGCGGTGATTCTTGGCCATCGGCACCGAGTGTGTCACTGGCGTGACGGACAATGCTCCCAAGGCGTCGTGCATGGCTGCTGGTAAGTGATTGAATGCCATCGCGGCTGGCGATCCGTCCCCCGACTCCGCCGGGGAGACTTGAGGAACGACCGCTCGATAGCAAGGTGCTGGAGGATCCGTGGACCTGTCCCTGTCGACTCGCAATGTGTCCGGCCCGAGTGGCGACCGTACGGTCGTCGAGGTCGGTGGCGAGATTGATGTGTATACCGCGCCCAAGCTGCGCGAGCAGTTGGTCGAGTTGGTGAACGACGGCAGCTACCACCTGGTTGTCGACATGGAAGGCGTGGACTTCCTCGACTCGACCGGCCTCGGCGTGCTGGTGGGCGGCCTGAAGCGCGTGCGCGCGCACGAAGGCTCGCTGCGCCTGGTCTGCAACCAGGAGCGCATTCTCAAGATCTTCCGGATCACGGGTCTGACCAAGGTGTTCCCCATTCACACCACGGTCGACGAGGCTGTCAACGCCACCGACTGACGGCCGGCCCAGGTCGGAAGAAGGAGTGGAGAACCGGGTCTGGCACGCCCGGTCCTCCGAGTTGCCCGCCCAGACGTTTTCAGGGGGACCGCATGGCCACCGTCGAACTCCGCTTCAGCGCCCAGCCCGAGCACGTCCGCACGGCCCGCCTCGTGGCGGCCGCGGTGGCGCGCCGGGCCGGGGTGGACGAGGCGGTCCTCGACGAGGTCAGACTCGCGGTCGGTGAGGCGTGCTCCCGCGCCGTCGGGCTGCACCGCAGCAACGACGTCATCACTCCCGTCCGGGTCGTGCTGACCGAGGAGGAGAAGACGTTCTCCATCGAGGTCGGCGACGAGGTGCCGGGCGCGGGCGTGGCGGCGGCCGATGCCGCCGGTGTGCCCGGTGCGCGGGACGAGGCTCCGGTCGAGGAGTTCGACGACGCCGACGGCGAGGACGAGATGGGTCTCGCGGTGATCCGCGGGCTCGTCGACGACGTCGAGGTGCGGGCCGGCGAGGAGGGCGGGGTCATCAGGATGAGCTGGCCGACGACGCCGGCGGTCGTGCTCCCCTGACCGACGCGCTCCGATCGACCCGCTTCGACCGGCCCGGTGCGATCGACCGCTTCGATCGGCCCGTCGCCGTCGCTCCGGTCGGACAATTCGAGATCATGAGAAGAGGCCCTGCCGAGCAGGGCCTCTTCTCATTTGTCCAGATCATCGATCATGTGTCAATGCTTTGGGCCCATTACCGCATTCGGTGGGAAGATCGTGGCAATGGTGAATTCCATTGCGGCGCCCTGTTTTGATCAGGTTCCGCTCCCTACAATCCGTCCACATCTTGAGCTCGCAACGTCAAGGAGGACGAATGGCGGGGCTCTTCAACCCAGAACTGGCCGGACACCCCACTTCTCTCGCCGCAGCGGTACTCACGGACGAGAACCGTACGATCGTGATCGTCATCGCGGCCGTCGCGCTCGCCGCTCTGCTCGTCGCCCAGGTGCTGGTACGCCAGGTGCTGGCCGCCGGTGAGGGCACCGACTCGATGAAGGAGATCGCCGCCGCCGTGCAGGAAGGCGCCAACGCCTATCTCGCACGGCAGTTGCGCACCCTCGGCATCTTTGCCGTCGTCGTGTTCTTCCTGCTGATGCTGCTGCCCGCCGACACCTGGTCGCAGCGCGCCGGACGTTCTCTGTTCTTCCTGGTGGGTGCGCTTTTCTCGGCGGCCACCGGATACATCGGCATGCGTCTCGCCGTACGGGCGAATGTACGCGTGGCCGCAGCCGCGCGAGAGGCGACCCCGGCGCCGGGAGAACCGGAAAAGGATCTGACGGACGTCTCCCACAAGGCCATGAAGATCGCTTTCCGCACGGGCGGAGTGGTCGGCATGTTCACCGTGGGCCTCGGTCTGCTCGGTGCCGCCTGTGTCGTCCTCGTCTACGCCGCCGACGCGCCCAAGGTTCTGGAGGGCTTCGGCCTGGGAGCGGCCCTCATCGCCATGTTCATGCGTGTCGGCGGCGGCATCTTCACGAAGGCGGCCGACGTCGGCGCCGACCTCGTCGGCAAGGTCGAGCAGGGCATCCCCGAGGACGACCCGCGCAACGCGGCGACCATCGCCGACAACGTGGGCGACAACGTCGGCGACTGCGCGGGCATGGCCGCCGACCTCTTCGAGTCGTACGCCGTCACGCTCGTCGCCGCGCTCATCCTGGGCAAGGCCGCCTTCGGCGACCTCGGCCTCGCCTTTCCGCTGATCGTCCCGGCGATCGGTGTGATCACCGCGATGATCGGTATCTTCGCGGTCGCCCCGCGGCGCTCCGACCGCAGCGGAATGTCCGCCATCAACCGCGGCTTCTTCATCTCCGCAGTGATCTCCCTCGCCCTGGTGGCGGTCGCCGTCTACGCCTACCTGCCGTCCTCCTACGCCGACCTCAAGGGCGTCACCGAGGCCGGGATCCAGGACCACCCCGGCGACCCGCGGGTCCTCGCCCTGGTCGCCGTCGCCATCGGCATCGTCCTGGCCGCGCTGATCCAGCAGCTCACCGGCTACTTCACGGAGACGACCCGGCGCCCGGTCAGGGACATCGGCAAGTCCTCGCTCACCGGCCCCGCCACCGTCGTCCTCGCCGGCATCTCCATCGGCCTGGAGTCCGCCGTCTACACGGCCCTGCTCATCGGCCTCGGGGTCTACGGCGCGTTCCTGCTCGGCGGTACGTCCATCATGCTGGCGCTCTTCGCCGTCGCCCTGGCCGGTACCGGACTGCTCACCACCGTCGGTGTGATCGTCGCCATGGACACCTTCGGCCCGGTCTCCGACAACGCGCAGGGCATCGCCGAGATGTCCGGCGACGTCCAGGGCGCGGGCGCGCAGGTCCTCACCGACCTGGACGCCGTCGGCAACACCACCAAGGCCATCACCAAGGGCATCGCCATCGCCACCGCCGTCCTGGCGGCGGCCGCGCTCTTCGGTTCGTACCGGGACGCCATCGCCACGGCGGTGTCCGACGTCGGGGCCAAGGCCTCCGAGATGAATCTCTCGATGGACATCTCGCAGCCCAACAACCTCTTCGGGATGGTCCTCGGCGCGGCGGTCGTCTTCCTCTTCTCCGGCCTCGCGATCAACGCGGTCTCGCGCTCGGCCGGCGCGGTGGTCTACGAGGTGCGGCGGCAGTTCCGCGAGCACCCCGGGATCATGGACTACACCGAGAAGCCCGAGTACGGACGGGTCGTCGACATCTGTACCAAGGACGCGCTGCGCGAGCTCGCCACGCCCGGGCTGCTCGCCGTGATGGCGCCGATCGCGGTCGGCTTCAGCCTCGGCGTCGGCGCGCTCGGCTCGTACCTCGCCGGCGCCATCGCGACCGGCACCCTGATGGCGGTCTTCCTCGCCAACTCCGGCGGCGCCTGGGACAACGCCAAGAAGCTCGTCGAGGACGGCCACCACGGCGGCAAGGGCAGCGAGGCGCATGCCGCGACGGTCATCGGCGACACCGTCGGCGACCCGTTCAAGGACACCGCGGGCCCGGCCATCAACCCGCTGCTCAAGGTGATGAACCTGGTCGCCCTGCTGATCGCGCCCGCCGTGGTGCAGTTCAGCTACGGCGACGACGCCAGCGGCGCACTGCGGACCCTGGTCGCGATCCTCGCGATCGCCGTCATCGTCGTCGCGGTCTACATCTCCAAGCGACGCTCCGTGGTCGTCGGGGACGACGAGAGCGACGGCGTGAACGGGGACGTGGGTGACGAAGGCAACGCCGCGCGCCGATCGGCCGCCTCACCGGATGCTCCGGTGATTTCGTAACACCAGCTCAGAAGGCGGGCGGGCAGCACGTACTGACGTGCTGTCCGCCCGTCGGCGCGACCGGCGTGAGGCGTGTCTCCCTTGGTGCAATCGGCTGCAATAGGGGACGAATCCGTCGCACGAAAGGTGGATGGCGCCCGCTCGGCGTGTATGTTCCGGGGCCGAGAGCCTTGGAAGGGACCGATCCGTGAACAAGAAGCTTGCTGTCGCGCTGTCAGGCGCCGCTGTACTGGTGCTCACGCTGTCCGGCTGCAGCGACGACGGCGACAAGGTGAACGACTGGGCCAAGACGGTCTGCGACCAGGCGAAGCCCCAGATCCAGAAGCGGGCCGACGCCCAGCAACTGATCATCTCCACGGCCGCGGACGGGAAGCCGGCCGACATCCAGGCCGCCGACTCGAAGGCCTTCCAGGACATCGCCAACGCGGACCGTGCCCTGGCCAAGGCCATCGAGGGCGCGGGAGTTCCGCCGGTCGACAACGGCGAGAAGCTCCAGCAGGACGCGGTCACGGAGCTCAACGCCACGGCGGTGGCCTACGAGGGGCTGAAGAAGCAGGTCGACGCGCTCGACCCGAACAACCAGCAGAAGTTCGCGGACGGTCTGCAGGACGTCGCCGACGGCCTGAAGAAGATCGAGAAGATGGACCAGGACGCGCTGGCCAAGCTCCAGTCCGGTGAACTGGGCACGGCCATGGCGAAGCAGCCGGGCTGCCAGAAGGCGACCCCCTCGCCCGCCGGCTCCGCCTCCCCGAAGGCGGGCTCCACGCCGTCGGGCAAGGCCTCCGCCACGCCGTCGGGTTCCGCGAGCAAGTCCTCGGAGTAGCACCGACCTCCGAGTGTCGTACGAGCCCCGGGTCACGTACGAGCCCTCTGGTGTCGTGCGAGCCCTGGGTGTCGTGCGAGCCCTCTGGTGTCGTGCGAGCCCTGGGTGTCGTGCGAGCCCTGGGTGTCGTGCGAGTCCCGTGGTGTCGTACGAGTCCCGGGCGACGTACGAGTCCCCTGGTGTCGTACGAGGGCCCCGGACGAGCACGCCTCGCCCGGGGCCTTCGCGTGCCTGCGGTACGCGGCCGGTGCCGTCGACCGGGGCCCTTCGTGTGCGGTAGGCGGTCGGCGGCCCGTGCCGTCGGGCGGGGCTGACGCGGCATTGTCGGTGGCGGCCGCCACAATGGTGGGGTGAGTACGACCAGCCTGACCTCCCGCCTCCCCGTCCCCGCGCACGCCGCCCGGCTCCGCGAGGCCCTGCTCGCCGCCGACTTCACCGCCGACGGCCTGCTCGAACTGCTCGGCGCCCCCGCCTACACCGCGCTCGCCCGCAGCGAGACCGTGCCCGCGCTCCGGGCCACCCGGGGGGACTCCGCGCTGGAGACGCTCGTGCGGCTCTTCCTCCTCCAGCGCCCCGTCTCCCACGCCCGCGCCGCCGCCGCGCTGCCGCTGGAGGAGTGCCTGAAGGACGGCTGGCTGGTCCAGCTCACGGAGGACGGTGACACCGACGGCCAGGAGACCGGCGGTCAGGGCAGCGGCGGCCAGGTCGGCGCCACCGTGGACATCAGGCCGTACGGCGGGCCCGACGGGCAGGACTGGTTCATCGTCTCCGACCTGGGCTGCGCGGTCGGCGGCGCCGGCGGCATCGGCAGCAAGGACGAGGGCGTCGTCCTCGGCGTCGGCGGCGCCTCCACGACCCTGGCCGGCATCACCGTCCGTACGCCGGTGTCCTCCGCGCTCGACCTCGGCACCGGCTCCGGCATCCAGGCCCTGCACGCCGCCCAGCACGCCACGCTGGTCACCGCGACCGACCTGAACCCGCGCGCCCTGGACTTCACCCGCCTCACCCTCGCGCTCTCCGGGGCCCGCGAGGCGGAGCTGTTGCGGGGTTCGCTCTTCGAGCCGGTCGACGGCGACACGTACGACCTGATCGTCTCCAACCCGCCGTTCGTCATCTCCCCGGGCGCCCGCCTCACGTACCGCGACGGCGGGATGGCCGGCGACGACCTGTGCCGCACGCTCGTGCAGCAGGCGGGGGAGCGGCTCAACGACGGCGGATACGCCCAGTTCCTCGCCAACTGGCAGCACGTCGAGGGCGAGGAGTGGCAGGACCGGCTGCGCTCCTGGGTGCCGCGCGGCTGCGACGCCTGGATCGTGCAGCGCGAGGTCCAGGACGTCACGCAGTACGCCGAGCTGTGGCTGCGGGACAGCGGCGACCACCGCGCGGACCCGGCGGCGTACGCGGAGCGGTACGGGGCGTGGCTGGACGAGTTCGAGGCCCGGAAGACCAAGGGCGTCGGCTTCGGGTGGATCACCCTGCGCAAGAACGCGGCCGTGGCCTCCGGCGCGGCCGAGCCGTCGATCGTGATCGAGGAGTGGCCGCACCCCGTCGAGCAGCCCCTCGGCGACACCGTGCGCGCCCACTTCGAGCGCCAGGACTACCTGCGGTCGCGCGACGACGCGGCCCTGCTCGCCGACCACTTCACCCTCGCGCCGGAGGTCGTGCAGGAGCAGGTGGGGCTGCCGGGCGCCGAGGACCCGGAGCACGTCGTGCTGCGGCAGAACCGGGGCATGCGGCGCGCGACCAAGGTGGACCACGTGGGCGCCGGGTTCGCGGGCGTCTGCGACGGGACGCTCAGCGCGGGCCGGATCCTGGACGCGATCGGTCAGCTGATGGGCGAGGACCCGGTGCTGCTGCGGGACCGCACCCCGCAGGCCATCCGGCTCCTCGTGGAGGAGGGCTTCCTGCTCCCGACGGCCTGAGGCCGACACCCCGGGCGCCCCGATCGCCTCTCCGACGGCGTGAAGCCGACGCCCCAGCGGAGCCTGGCCGCTTCTCCGACGGCCTGAGGCCGACACCCCGGGCGCCCCGATCGCCTCTCCGACGGCGTGAAGCCGACGCCCCGGCGGGGCCTGGCCGCCTCTCCGACGGCCCGAAGTCAGCCGCCCCGGCGGAGTCCGGTCGCCGCCGAGGCCGGAAGCCGAATCCGCCGCGGCCCCGTCACCTCTCCCGACGCCCCGGTCCCTCGTGCGGTGAGGTGACCCCCGACACGCCGCGCCCGGCCGCGATGTGACGAACGAGATGGCCGGCGGTGGGGCACTACCGGCCATATTCGTGAACCCGTACGGGACCGCCCGCGTCGTTCACCCCGAATTCGCGCCAGTGACGCCGGGAGGTGCCAGCCTCGGCCTCCAGGGCCATCAGGGCCCGTGAAGGGAACGGGGTACGGGCATGGAGAGCGGGCCTGCGATCTTCGCCGGAACGGCGTTCGCGCTGTTCGGAGCCGCACTGCTGCTGTGGACGGGGGTGCGCGTGGCGCACGGCGAACCCGTCGCGCAGGGGGTCGCCACGCGGGTCGCCGCCACGCTCACGACGATCTTCGGATCGAGTTTCCTCCTCCTCGGGGTGTGGTGCTTCGGGCGGGTGTGACGAGGTCGTTCCGCTTGGCCGCGCCCCACAGGACCGGGAGTCCGGGCGGCAGGAATGCCAGGAGTCGGGTTACCGTTCGAGTGGCCGTTGCGGGCTTTCGCCGTTTGACACGGGGGCGGGTTGTACCGTCACACTCCGCAGCGACGGCAGCGTCACCAGGTGTGGCGCCGCTGTGCGAGCCGGCGGAGTGCCAGCGCCGTACGTGCCACCGAGCGTCGACCGGAGAGAAGAGCGAAGTTGTCCCCGACCAGCGAGACCGCACAGGGCGGCCGCCGACTCGTCATCGTCGAGTCGCCTGCCAAGGCGAAGACGATCAAGGGCTACCTCGGCCCCGGCTACGTCGTCGAGGCGAGCGTCGGGCACATCCGCGACCTCCCCAGCGGCGCCGCGGAGGTGCCGGAGAAGTACACCGGTGAGGTGCGCCGCCTCGGTGTCGACGTCGAGCACGACTTCCAGCCCATCTATGTCGTCAACGCCGACAAGAAGGCGCAGGTCAGGAAGCTCAAGGAGCAGCTGGCCGGGGTCGACGAGCTCTTCCTCGCCACCGATGAGGACCGCGAGGGCGAGGCCATCGCGTGGCACCTCCTCGAAGTCCTGAAGCCCAAGGTCCCGGTCCACCGGATGGTCTTCCACGAGATCACCAAGGACGCGATCCAGGAGGCCGTCCGCAACCCGCGCGAGCTGAACAAGCGCATGGTGGACGCCCAGGAGACCCGCCGCATCCTCGACCGTCTCTACGGCTACGAGGTCTCGCCGGTCCTGTGGAAGAAGGTCATGCGCGGCCTGTCCGCCGGCCGTGTCCAGTCCGTCGCCACCCGGCTCGTCGTCGAGCGTGAGCGCGAGCGCATCGCCTTCCGCTCCGCCGAGTACTGGGACCTCACCGGCACCTTCTCCACCGGCCGCGCCGGAGACTCCTCCGACCCGTCGTCGCTGGTCGCCCGGCTGAACACGGTCGACGGAGCGCGGGTCGCCCAGGGCCGTGACTTCGGCGCCGACGGGCAGCTGAAGAGCGCGAACGTGCTCCACCTCGACGAGGAGAAGGCGCGGGCGCTCGCCGCCTCGCTCACCGACACCTCGTTCAGCGTCCGGTCGGTCGAGTCGAAGCCGTACCGCCGCTCCCCGTACGCCCCCTTCCGTACGACGACCCTCCAGCAGGAGGCGAGCCGGAAGCTGGGCTTCGGCGCGAAGGCGACCATGCAGGTCGCCCAGAAGCTGTACGAGAACGGCTTCATCACCTACATGCGTACGGACTCCACGGTCCTCTCCGACACGGCCGTCTCGGCGGCTCGTGCGCAGGTCACGCAGTTGTACGGCGCCGACTACCTGCCGGAGAAGCCGCGGGTCTACGCGGGCAAGGTCAAGAACGCGCAGGAGGCGCACGAGGCGATTCGCCCTTCGGGTGATCGTTTCCGCACCCCGGCGGAGACCGGCCTGACGGGCGACCAGTTCCGGCTCTACGAGCTCATCTGGAAGCGGACCGTCGCCTCCCAGATGAAGGACGCGACCGGGAACTCGGTCACGGTGAAGATCGGCGGCCGGGCGGCCGACGGCCGGGACGCCGAGTTCAGCGCCTCCGGCAAGACGATCACCTTCCACGGCTTCATGAAGGCGTACGTGGAGGGGGCCGACGACCCGAACGCCGAGCTCGACGACCGTGAGCGCCGGCTGCCGCAGGTCTCCGAGGGCGACGCGCTGTCGGCCGAGGAGATCACCGTCGACGGCCACGCGACCAAGCCGCCGGCCCGTTACACCGAGGCCAGCCTGGTCAAGGAGCTCGAAGAGCGCGAGATCGGCCGCCCGTCGACGTACGCGTCGATCATCGGCACGATCCTGGACCGCGGCTACGTCTTCAAGAAGGGGACGGCGCTCGTGCCGTCGTTCCTCTCCTTCGCCGTGGTCAACCTCCTGGAGAAGCACTTCGGCCGGCTCGTCGACTACTCCTTCACCGCCAAGATGGAGGACGACCTCGACCGCATCGCGCGGGGCGAGGCCCAGGCGGTGCCGTGGCTGAAGCGTTTCTACTTCGGTGAGGGCGAGGCCTCCACCGCGGGCGGCGCGGCGGACGCCGGGAACGGCGACGGCGACCACCTCGGCGGTCTGAAGGAGCTGGTGACCGACCTCGGCGCGATCGACGCCCGGGAGATCTCCTCCTTCCCGGTCGGCGACGGCATCATGCTGCGCGTCGGGCGGTACGGCCCGTACGTCGAGCGGGGCGAGAAGGACACCGAGGGCCACCAGCGGGCCGACGTGCCCGAGGACCTCCCGCCCGACGAGCTGACGGTCGCGCACGCCGAGGAGCTGCTCGCCAAGCCGAGCGGCGACTTCGAGCTGGGCGTGGACCCGGTCAGCGGCAACCAGATCGTCGCGAAGGACGGCCGGTACGGCCCGTACGTCACCGAGATCCTGCCCGAGGACACCCCGAAGACCGGCAAGAACGCGGTGAAGCCGCGGACCGCCTCGCTCTTCAAATCCATGGCGCTCGACACGGTCACGCTGGAGGACGCGCTCAAGCTGATGTCCCTGCCGCGCGTGGTCGGGGCGGACGCGGAGGGCGTCGAGATCACGGCGCAGAACGGCCGCTACGGCCCGTACCTGAAGAAGGGCACGGACTCGCGGTCGCTGACGGAGGAGGAGCAGCTCTTCACGATCACGCTGGAGGAGGCGCTCGCGATCTACGCGCAGCCCAAGCAGCGTGGCCGGGCGGCCGCCAAGCCGCCGCTGAAGGAGCTGGGTGTCGACCCGGTCAGCGAGAAGCCGGTGGTCGTCAAGGACGGTCGCTTCGGCCCGTACGTCACCGACGGCGAGACCAACGCGACCCTGCGGACCGGCGACAGCGTCGAGGAGATCACGCCGGAGCGCGGCTTCGAACTGCTCGCCGAGAAGCGGGCCAAGGGGCCGGCGAAGAAGACGGCCAAGAAGGCGCCCGCGAAGAAGACGGCCGCCAAGAAGGCCGCCCCGGCGAAGAAGACGGCGGCCAAGAAGACCGCCGCGAAGAAGACGACGACGGCGAAGACCGCCGCGACGAAGAAGACGACGGCCGCGAAGAAGACGACAGCGGCGAAGTCGGAGTAAGGCTCTGAGCGGGTAAGGGGCGGGGGTCATGGACCCTCGCCCCTTACGTGTTTCCCGGCCACCCGACGTTTGTTCGGACGGAGGCCACGGGGAGTCAGAGGGTCCGGATAGGGTGGACGGATGACGCGAGCAGAGCAGCCAGACTCCGACGTCGCGCTTGTCGCAGACTCCAGGGAGCGTGCCGTACGGGCGCTTTTGCGCCATCCACCCTTGCGACGGTTGTGGAGCGCGCAGTTGGTCGGTGGGGCGGGTGACGTGCTCGCTGTGCTTGTGCTGGTGCTGCTGGGGCTCCAGGCCGCCGTCTTCGAGCAGGCCTTCGGCGGCGGGTACCGCGGTGCCGCGTTGGCCGTGGCCGCCGTGGTCGGCGCCCGGCTGCTCGCCTCGGTGGTGTTCGGTGCCGTCCTGCTCGGTCCGCTCACCACCCTGACCGGGCCCAGCGGTCCGCTCGACCGGCGCTGGACCATGATCGGGGCCGACGGTCTGCGGATCGTGCTGCTCGTGGTCGCGCCCCTGTGGATCGACTGGACCCCGGCCAGCGCCCTGTGGTTCCTGCTCGGCACCGTCTTCGTCGCGGGCGCCGCCGAACGGCTGTCGACCATCGCCCGCGAGGGCGCCGCCCCGGCGCTGCTGCCCGCGCCGCCGTTGGAGGGCGCGGCCGTACGCCCGCTGCCGGACCACCTCGACGCGCTGCGCCGACTCTCGCTGCGGACGGGCTTCCTGGCCGTCCCGGCCGCCGCCGCCGCGCTCCTGGTCGCCACGCTGCTCAGCAACCTGCTGGGCGCCGGTATCGACTGGTTCACGCTGCATCAGGCCGCCCTCGCCTCGTACGTCGCCGCCGGCCTGTTCGCCGCCTCCCTCTCCGTCCTGTACTTCATCGAGCTGCCCGGCGGCCAGACGCCGCGGCCGCGTTCGCCGTTGGAGGGCCTGCGCCGCCCGACGGCCGAGAAGGGCCGCACGGGCGCGGTCGGACTGCTCGTCATCGCCTGCGCCACGGTCGCCGGCGGGATCGCCGCCGCGGCGGCCGTCGCCGTCCTCCACGCGTACGACCTCGGCGGCGGTCCGGTCACCTTCGCGCTGCTGGTCCTCGCGCTGAGCGGCGCCACCGCCGTCGGCATCAGGACCGCCGGTTCCGTGCTTCCCGTACTCTCCCGCCGCCGGCTCCTCGCCCTCGCGATCGCCCTCACCGGGATAGCGCTGCTCGCGATGGGCCTCGTGCCGGACACGGCCACGGTGCTGCTCCTCGCCGTCCTCGCCGGGTACGCGGCCGGGGTCGCCGCCCACACCGGCCACACGCTCATCGACCTGGAGACCGAGGACGCCCGGCGCCCCCGGGTCACCGACCACCTCCAGGCCGTCGTCCGGGTCGCCATGGCCGTCGGCGCGCTCGGCGCGCCGCTGCTCGCCGCCGCGATCGGGCCGCACCGGCTCGCCTCGGGCAGCTTCGTCTTCGCCCACGGCGGCGCCGCGTTCACGCTGATGCTGGTCGGCGCGCTGCTGCTGCCCGTCGCCGCGCTCGTCCTCGCCAAGACCGACGACCGGTCCGGCGTACCGCTGCGGCGCGATCTGCGGGACGCGCTGCGCGGCGCCGACCCGGCCCAGGCGCCCGCCCCCACCGGCTTCTTCATCGCCCTGGAGGGCGGCGACGGCGCCGGCAAGTCCACCCAGGCCGAGGCGCTCGCCGAGTGGATCCGCGCCAAGGGCCACGAGGTCGTCGTCACCCGCGAGCCGGGCGCCACGCCGATCGGCAAGCGACTGCGCTCGATCCTGCTCGACGTCTCCAGCGCCGGTCTCTCGAACCGCGCCGAGGCGCTGCTGTACGCCGCCGACCGTGCCGAGCACGTCGACTCGCTGGTCAAGCCCGCCCTGGAGCGGGGCGCGGTGGTGATCTCCGACCGGTACATCGACTCGTCCGTGGCCTACCAGGGCGCCGGGCGTGACCTGTCGCCGACGGAGATCGCCCGGATCAACCGCTGGGCGACCGGCGGACTCGTCCCGCATCTGACTGTCCTGCTCGACGTCTCGCCGGAGGCCGCGCGGGAACGGTTCACCGAGGCGCCGGACCGACTGGAGTCGGAGCCGCCGGAGTTCCACGCGCGCGTGCGGGCCGGTTTCCTCACCCTCGCCGCCGGAGACCCCGGCCGCTACCTCGTCGTCGACGCCGGTCAGGAGCCGGAGGCCGTCACCACCGTCGTACGGCACCGGCTCGACCGGATGCTGCCGCTGTCCGAGGCCGAGGTGAAGGCCCAGGAGGAGGCGCGCCGCAAGGCCGAGGAGGAGGCGCGCCGCAAGGCGGAGGAAGAGGCCGCGCGCAAGGCGGAGGAGGAGCGGCTGGAGCGCGAGCGCCAGCAGCAGCTCGCCAAGCTCCGTGCCGAGGAGGAGGAGCGCAAGCGCCAGGAGGAGGAAGAGGCGCGGCGCCGCGAGGCCGAGCGTCAGGCCGAGGAGGCCCGCCGCCGTGCCGAGGAGGCCCGGCTGGCCGCCGAGGAGGAGCGCAAGCGGCGCGAGGCCGAGGAGAAGGCCCGCCGCGCCGAGGAGGAACGCCGCCGCAAGCAGGCCGAGGAAGAGGCCCGGCTGCGCGCGGAGGCGGAGGAGCGCCGCCTGGAGAAGCAGCGCAAGGCCGAAGAGGCCCTGCTGCGGGCGGAGGAGGCCCGTCGCCTCGCCGAGGCGGCCGCCTCGAAGGCGGCCGAGGAGTCGGCGCGGAAGGCGGCGGCTGAGGCCGCGGCCGCCGCAGAGGCGGAGCGCGCGGCCGAGGCGGCGCGGGCCGCGGAGGCCACCAGGGCCGCGGAAGCGGCGCGGGCCGCGGAGGCCGAGAAGGCGGCGCGGGCACAGCAGGCGGCGGAGGCGGCGCGGGCCGCAGAGGCGGCCGCGGTGGCCAAGGCCGCGGCGGAGGCGGAGAAGGCGGCGGAGGTCGCGGAGGCCCGGCGCCGGGCCGAGTCCGTGAAGGCGGCGGGGTCGGCGGCGCGGGAGACCCGTACGGCTGCGGAGTCGGCGAACGAGATCACGGTCCCGACGCCGATCGTCAAGCCGGACGCCAAGCCGGACGCCAAGCCGGGCGCCAAGCCGGACGCCAAGCCGGACGCCAAGCCGGGCGCGCGGGCTGACGGGGCGTTCGACGGCGGGCGTGACCCGCGATCCGAGAACTGGTCCGGCGGGCGGTCCGACGCGGGGGCCGAGGCGCGGTCCGACGCGGGGTCCGAGGGGCGGTCCGCGGCGGGGTCCGAGGCTCGGGCCGACGCGCGGTCCGGCAGGCGGCCCGCGGCGGGGCCCGCGGCGGGGTCCGACGACGTGACGCAGACGGTGCCCGTGGTGTCGCCGAACGAGGTCACCGTCCCCACGCCGGTCGTCCGGCCGGACGCTCCCCGGCCCGAGGAGGAGACCACGGTTCTCCGTCCGGTGCGGGACGCCGAGGAGACGACGGTCCTGCCGCAGATCCCGGCTCCGGACGAGACGGCCGTCCTGCCTTCCGTACGGGACACGGACCCGGCCGACCGGGTTCCGCCGGGCATCTTCCGCGACGAGGCGGCCGGGTCCGGGGGCGCCGGATCGAACGACCGGACGCGTGAACTGCCCCAGCTCGACGAGCAGGGCCGCCCGAAGCGTCGCTCCGACTGGGCGGAGGAGACCCCGCTGGACGACCTGCCCACCCTGGCGGACGAGCTCCTCGGCCCGCACGACGACGACGACAACGACGGCCGCCGCCGGGGCCGGGGCCGGGGCCGCTGAGCCGAGCGGCGGGCGGCGGGCGGCTTCGGCCTGGCTGCCGTGAACGACGGACGGGCCGTCCCCTGGGCAGGGGGGCGGCCCGTCCGCTGTCGGCGGGCGATGTGCCGGACGGCCGCCGTTCGGAATTCGACCGTGTGGCATCCGGCTCTCCGGCCGCCCGGCATCCGGCCCCTCTGGCCCTCTGGCGGCCCGGCCGCCTGGCGGCCCGGCATCGGGCATCCGGTGGAGGCAGTCGGCCCGGCCGGGGGTGTCAGTGGGGTGCCCCACAATGGGGGGCGTACCTGAGGAGGGCACATGGGCGTATGGGACGACCTGGTCGGGCAGACGCGCGTCGAGGAGCAGCTGGCCGCCGCCGCGCGGGACGCCGACACGCTCGTGACCGCCCATGCCGCCGGTGCGCCGGCCCCCGAGGCGTCCAAGATGACCCACGCCTGGCTCTTCACCGGGCCCCCCGGCTCCGGGCGGGCGACGGCGGCACGGGCGTTCGCGGCCGCGTTGCAGTGCGTGAGCCCGGACCGGGCGCTCGGCGGGGCGCCGGGGTGCGGGTTCTGCGACGGTTGCCACACCGCGCTGGTCGGGACCCACGCGGACGTGGAGGTCGTGCGGACGGACCTGCTCTCCATCGGTGTGAAGGAGACCCGTGACCTCGTCCGGCGCGCCCAGCTCTCCCCGGCGGGCGGCCGCTGGCAGGTGATCGTCCTGGAGGACGCCGACCGGCTCACCGAGGGCGCGGGGAACGTGCTCCTGAAGGCGGTCGAGGAGCCCGCGCCGCGCACGGTCTGGCTGCTCTGCGCGCCCTCCCTGGAGGACGTGCTGCCCACCATCCGTTCCCGCTGCCGCCACCTGACCCTGCGGACGCCCCCGGTGGACGCGGTCGCGGACGTGCTCGTCCGCCGGGACGGCATCGAGCCCCAGGTCGCTGCGGCGGCCGCCCGCGCCACCCAGGGCCACATCGACCGGGCACGGCGGCTGGCCACGGACGAGCGCGCCCGGGCCCGCCGGGCCGTCGTCCTGAAGCTGCCGCAGCGGGTCGGTGACGTCGGTGGCTGCCTCAAGGCGGCCCAGGAGCTGATCGACGCGGCCGGCGAGGACGCCAAGGAGGTCGCCGAGGAGGTCGACGTCAAGGAGACCGAGGAGCTGAAGGCCGCCCTCGGCGGCGGCCAGGGCGGGCGGATGCCGCGGGGCACGGCCGGGGCGATGAAGGAGCTGGAGGAGCGGCAGAAGCGGCGCAAGACGCGTACGCAGCGCGACAGCCTGGACCTCGCGCTCACCGACCTGACCGGTTTCTACAGAGACGTGCTGACCCTCCAGCTCCGGGCCCGGACCCCGATCGCCAACGAGGACGTGCGTGACGCGGTGGAGCGGATCGCCCGGGACACCCCGCCCGAGCGGACACTGCGCCGGATCGAGGCGGTGCTCGCCTGCCGCGAGGCACTGGACCGGAACGTGGCCCCGCTGCTCGCGGTGGAGGCGATGACGATGTCCCTCCGCGACTGAGCCCCTGCGTGACTGAGCCGCTGCGTGACTGAGCCGCTGCGTGACTGAGCCGCTGCGTGACTGAGCCCCTGCGTGACTGAGCCGCTGCGCGACTGGGCGCGGAGGCCCGGGCGGGAGCATCCGCTGAGCGGAAGGGCCAGCCGGGCGGATGAGGCCGCCGGGGGGAAGGGCCCGTCGGACGGGAGGGCCAGCCGGGCGGATGAGGCCGCCGGGGGGATGAGGCCACGTGGCCGCCGGGCGCGAGGGCCCGCTGGGCGGGTGAGAGGGGCCGCCGGGCGGGAGGTTGCCGAGCCCACGCGATTGGACACGTTCCGTACTCGTACGGATACGCTCCGGGGATGGACTCCAGGCACCCCAGGCGTTTGCTCCGTACGTCCACGACGGCCCTGGCCGCCGCCGGGCTGATCCTCTCCGGCTGCACCGGCGGAAGCGACGCCGCCGCGCCGGCGGGCGCGACCTCGGCGGTCTCGCAGGCCGGCCCCGCCGCATCCGCCGCACCCACCACACCCGACCCGGCGCTGCGGAGCTTCTACGCGCAGAAGCTGACCTGGCGGGAGTGCGGGACGCCGAAGTTCCAGTGCGCGACGCTCCGCGCTCCGCTCGACTACGCGAAGCCGGCGGCCGGTGAGATCAAGCTGGCGGTCTCCCGGGTCGCGGCCACCGGCCCCGGCAAGCGCCTCGGCTCACTCCTGGTCAACCCGGGCGGGCCCGGCGGCTCGGCCGTCGGCTACCTCCAGGGCTTCGCGGGCATCGGCTATCCCGTGCAGGTCCGCGCCCGCTACGACATGGTCGCCGTGGACCCGCGGGGGGTCGCCCGCAGCGAGCCCGTCGAGTGCCTGACGGGACCGCAGATGGACAGCTTCACGCAGGTCGACCAGACCCCGGACGACGGCGCCGAGACGACGGCCCTGACGGCGGCCTTCAAGGGGTTCGCGGCGGGCTGCGCGAAGCGCTCGGGGCAGGTCCTGCCGCACGTCTCCACCGTGGAGACGGCCCGGGACATGGACATCCTGCGGGCGGTCCTCGGCGACGAGCGGCTGAACTACGTGGGCGCCTCGTACGGGACCTTCCTCGGCGCCACGTACGCGGAGCTGTTCCCCGGCCGGGTCGGACGACTGGTCCTGGACGGGGCGATGGACCCCTCGCTGCCCGCGGTCGACCTCGCGCGCGACCAGACCGCCGGTTTCGAGACCGCGTTCCGGGCCTTCGCGGCCGACTGCGTCCAGAAGCCGGACTGCCCGCTGGGCACGGAGTCGGCCGACGCGGCCTCGGGCAACCTGAAGGCCTTCTTCCGTACGGTCGACGCCGAGCCGGTGCCGACCGGCGAGAGCCGCCGGCTCGGCGAATCGCTGGCGACGACCGGGGTGATCGCGGCGATGTACGACGAGGGCGCGTGGCCGCAGCTGCGCGAGGCGCTGACACGGGCGATGGGTGGCGAGGGGGCGGGCCTGCTCGCGCTGGCCGACAGCTACTACGAGCGCGAGGCGGACGGCACGTACACGAACCTGATGTTCGCCAACACGGCCGTGAACTGCCTGGACCTCCCGGCGGCGTACACCGGCCCGCAGGACGTCGAGCGGGCGGTCCCGTCCTTCGAAAAGGCGTCGCCGGTCTTCGGCGAGGGGCTCGCCTGGGCGGCCCTGAACTGCTCCTCATGGCCCGTCCCCGCCACCGGCCGCCCCCACCGCATCACCGCCGCGGGCGCCGCCCCCATCGTCGTCGTCGGCACCACCCGCGACCCGGCGACCCCGTACAAGTGGGCCCAGTCCCTCGCGGACCAGCTCTCCTCCGGCACGCTCCTGACCTACGAGGGCGACGGCCACACGGCGTACGGCCGGGGCAGCGACTGCATCGACTCCGCGATCAACACCTACCTCCTCGACGGCACGCCCCCGACGGCGGGGAAGCGCTGCACGTGAGGGGGTGTCCTGGAGCACGCACGGGGTGGTCAGGAGCACCCCCGGAAACTGTGTAGACTTGGCGAGGCCGCTGCGCCCAAGCTTGGGATCGCACGGCATGCCGCCTTAGCTCAGTTGGCCAGAGCAACGCACTCGTAATGCGTAGGTCTCGGGTTCGAATCCCGAAGGCGGCTCGGATCAGCCCCAGGACTCACTCGCCGTGACCTGGGGCTTTTTCATGCCCTGACGCGCCGGTTCGGAGGGCGATGCCCGCGGGGTGGGAGTGCGTCGTCCGGTGCGTGGCGGGGGATCGGCTGGGGCGATAGAGGTGTTCGGGAGGTCGTATGGGGTGGGTGTTGTGGGGGGTGGGGTGGGGGGATCAGGGTGGGGTCGCGTCGGTCGGGATGGTCGGCCGGGTGGTTCGTGGAGGTGCGGGGTGGAGCGGTTCACCGTTGTCGTCAACGGGGAAGAGCAGTACTCGATCTGGGCCGAGGGGCGTGAACTGCCCGCGGGCTGGCGGGACGCGGGGATGGCCGGGACCAAGGACGAGTGCCTCGCGCACATCGACCGGGTGTGGACCGATCAGCGACCCCTGAGCGTGCGGTAGGGGCCGGGCTGTTGTCACGGGTCCTGGGGGAGCCAGCCTCTCTGGACCGCTCTCGCGCCGGCCTCGAAGCGGCTGCGGGCGCCCAGGCGGTCCATCAGGACCGTGGCGATGCGGCGGGCCGTGCGGTGGGAGACGCCCAGGCGCTTGGCGATGCCCTCGTCGGTGTGGCCCTCGGCCAGCAGGCGCAGGGTCGCGGCCTCCTGGTGGTCGAGTTCGGCCTCGTCGCGGCGGGGTGCCTCGCCCAGCGGACGGGCGCCCGCCCAGACCGTCTCGAAGAGCGTGCACAGGGCCGTCAGGATGCCCTGCCCCGTGAGGACGACCCCGCCCGCGCTGCTGTCCTCGCTGTCGACCGGGATGACCGCCGTCGTCCGGTCCACGATCGTCAGCCGCAGCGGGAGCGTCGCCACCGTGCGGACCTGTCCGCCGAGCTCCGTCAGCCACTTGGCGTGCGCCACGCTCGCCGGGCTGTTGCGCACGCTGTCCAGGTAGATCGTGCGCATCGCGACCCCCTGGGTGAGGAGCCGTTCGTTGAGGGGCCGGGACGCGGCCATGTTCGCCTCGGTCTGCGCCCCGCCGGGTGCGAAGGCCATCACCTCGGTCCGTACGTTCTCGGTGAGCACCGCCAGCCGCGCCCGGATCTCGTCCAGGGTGGCGAGGTGCTCCACCCCCACCGGCGGGTCCGCCGGGCGCAGTTCCTCGTACTCGGAGATCAGCCGTTCCGCCGCCGCCCGGGCGCCCGCGATCCGCTGCCGCTGAAGCTCGAACTCGGCCTCGCGCTGGGTCAGCAGGTACTCCAGGCCGACCTCGGGACTGACCGCCCGGGGCGGCGCGGAGGCGCCGGGCGGGGAGTGGGTGGGGTACTGGGCGAGCGACAGGTCCGTCAGTCGCCGCCAGGCCTCCCGTACCGATTCCTCCGGTATGCCGAGCCGTTCGGCCAGCGCGGGAGCTCCCGTCTCGGGGTGGGTGAGCATCGCCCGGTACACGGCCTCGGTCGGTTGATCCAGTCCCAGTAGTTCGAGCACGCGTTCCCCTCCGTCCGTCCCCGGTCATTATCCCCGGGGTGGCCGAAACGGCCCGGGTGGCCCGAATGGGTCAGGACCCATTCGGGCCACCCGGAATCCTTTCCTCCCCATGTCACCAGTCGTGATGCTGTGACCACAGGGATCACGAAGTCACAGGGGGATTCGTCATGCTTCGCGTTCGTATGGTCAAGACCGTCGCCTTCCTCGCCATGGTCACCGGCGCGCTCCTCGCGCCCGCCGCCGTCGCCCAGGCGGACACGGGCACGGGTACGGCCACGGGCGTGGCCGCGGCCGCTCCGGTGCAGCAGGGCGCACCGGACGTCACCGCCGCGTCGGACGTCACCGCCGTCGTCGCCGACATGGGTTGGCAGTGACCCCCGTCGGAAGACGCGCTCCTCGTCCGCCGCGGCGTCGGGACAGCTCATGGATCTGAAGCAGCTCACCACCTTTCACCGGGTCGCCACGCTGCTCAGCTTCACCCGCGCCGCGGCGGATCTGAAGTACGCCCAGTCCAGCGTCACCGCCCAGGTCAAGAGCCTGGAGGTGGCGTTGGGCGTGGAGCTCTTCGAGCGGCTGCGGGGGCGCATCCGGCTGACGCCGGCCGGTGAGCGGCTCATCCCGTACGCGGAGCAGATCCTCTCCCTCGTCGAGGAGGCCCGCGACCGGACGACCGGCCAGGGGGAGCCGTCGGGGGTGCTCACCATCGGCACGATGGAGAGCTTCACCTCCTACCGCATGCCGCCGGTCCTGGAGTACTTCCACCACCGCTACCCACGCCTCCAACTCGCCCTGCGCCCCAGCCTCTGCCAGGACACCTGCGAGTCGCTCCGCCAGGGCACCTTCGACCTCGGCGTCCTCATGGAGCCCGAGACCGAGCACCCCGGGGTCGTCACCGAGGTCCTCGGCTCCGAACCGCTCGTCGCGGTCGCCGCGCCCGGGCACGTGCTCGCCGACACCCGCCACCTCACCACCGCCGACCTGCGCGCCGTGCCCATCCTCGCGCCCGAGCCCGGCTGTTCGTACGGGGCGATGTTCGAGGCGGAGCTCAACGACCGAGCGGCCGAACCCGTACCCCTGCTCCAGTTCGGCAACATCGAGTCGATCAAGCGCGGGGTCTCCGCCGGGCTCGGCATCAGCGTGCTGCCCGCCATGGCGGTGGCCGCCGAGGTCGAGGCGAAGTCGCTGACGGTCCTCGACTGGACGGCGCCGTTCGAGGTGTACACCCAGATCGCCTGGCGGTACGGACGCCGACTCACGCACGAGATGCGGGTGTTCATCGACGGGACCATCCGCTTCATGGAGCAGGAACGGCCCCGGACGGCCTGCTGACGGTGAGGGCTCACAGAGTGCCGCGCGCGAGCACCTCCTCCACGATCCGTACGGCGTCCAGCGCGCCCCCGACCCGGAGGTTGTCGGTGGCCAGCCACAGCCAGAAACCGTCGGACGCGGTGGCGGCGACCCGGATCCGGCCCACGTGGACACGGTCCGGGTCGTCCAGGTCCGCCGGAGTGGGAGCCCCCGGAGAGTCGTGCACCGTGACCCCCGGCAACGCCCGGAGCAGCGCGACCAGTTCGCCGCGGTCCACCGCCTCCCGGCACTCCACCCACACCGCCGCGCCCTGCCCGCCGACCACCGGAACCCGGACACAGGTCGCCGTCACGTCGAGCCCGGGCAGCCCGAGGACCGTGCGGATCTCCTCGGCCAACTCCCGCTCCTGGCGGGTGGAACCGTCCTCCAGCGTCTCGCCGATCCTTGGCAGCACGTTGAAGGCGAGCGGCGGCGAGAACACCGCGGACACCGGCGTGGCCTGCGGGTCCTGCAGCACGGTCCGCGACCCGTCCTGCAACTCCTCGATGCCGGCGTGCCCGGCGTCCGACGCCCCCTGGTACGTGCTGACCACGATCCGACGCAGCCCCCAGCGGCGCTCCACGTCCCGGACCACCCGCACCACCGGCACCGCGGCCGCGCCCGGCACCGCGATCACCCCGCCCGCCGGTCGGGCGTCCAGCAGCTCCGCCGCGAGCTCCGTGACGACCAGCGGGGTGCCCGGCGCCGTCCGGAAGGCGGAGGTGCTGTCGACGACCAGCGCGCCCCGCGCCACGGCGACCGGGACCCACTCCCGGCTGACCTCGGCGCCCGCGCAGAAGAACGCGACGTCCACCGAGCGGAAGTCGAACCGGTCCAGCTCCGCGACCTGGTGGTCGTGGCCGTCGACGCGGATCGTCCGGCCCGCCGAGCGCGCGGAGGCCACCAGGTGCAGCCGCCGGTACGGCAGCCTGCGGTCCTCGATGAGTTCGAGCAGGGTCCCGCCCACCGCGCCGGTCGCGCCTACGACGGCGATACGGGGGGCGGCCGGGGCGTCGGCCAGGAGCATGGGCTTCTCGGATCCGCTAGGCAGTGGAGCCACGACCGCCCCGGCCGCTCCCGGGGCGGGAGGCACCGACGGGCGGCTGTGCGGCCGCGGGATCCGGGCGTCGATCCTGTGGGAGTACGTGCCGGACACACGGCCGTGGGGCGGGGCGCGATCGGCGCCGGTTCGATCATCGGGGTCCCGCGGGCGCGCGGCAATGGGGGGCCGTACGGGCATCTCCGATGGCTCCCATCAGTGGGAACGATCGGGTCCGGCCGCCGTCGGTCACGCCATCGGAAAGTCCGAACCCCGGCATCGGAACTCCCGTCCTGCGAGCGTTGACCGGCGCGTGGGCTTGGCGAAGGCTGTGGCCGGTCTTGATCGGTCGTCGGCTTGGTCGACCGGTCGGCCGAGGGGGCATCACATACCGCAGCCGCGAAACGGGGAGTTCATGCAGCAGGCCGTGAAGGTCGTCGGAATCGGGGGGTCCTCCCGGCCCGGCTCGACGGCGGAGCTGGGTCTTCGGGTGGTCCTCGCGGAGGCCGCCCGGCTGGGCGCCGACGTCAGTCTCGTCGGCGGTGCCGACCTGGTCATGCCGCTGTACGACCCGAGGGCGGCGAGCTGCTCGCCCCCCGCGCGCCGGCTGCTCGACGAGGTGGCCTCGGCGGACGGGGTGGTCCTGGCGAGCCCCGCGTACCACGGCACGGTGTCCGGACTGCTGAAGAACGCCCTGGACCACACCGAGGAGCTCCGGGACGACGCCCGGCCCTACCTGTCCGGCCGCGCGGTCGGCTGCCTCTCCGTCGGCATGGGCTGGCAGGGGGCGGTGACCACGCTCGCCGCGCTGCGGGACATCGTGCACGCCCTGCGCGGCTGGACCACGCCGCTGGGCGTCGCCCTCAACAGCGCGACCACCGGGTTCGGCCCCGACGGGCAGTGCGACGACCCGCACGTGCAGGGGCAGTTGCTCGCCATGGGCGGACAGATCGTCGAGTTCGCCGAGGCGCGTCGGGTCCATCAGTCGCTTCGGGACCAGCAGACGCACCGGGACGTGCGGGAGGTCCAAGGCCCACAGGCGCTCCGGGACCAGCAGACGGTCCTGGACCAGCAGACGGTCCTGGCCGAGGCGGTGCCCGCCCGATGACCGGCACCGCCGACAGTCACTGTTCCGACGGCCACTGTTCCGACGGCCGCTGTCCCGACGGCCGCTGTTCCGACGAGCGCTGTTCCGACGGCCGCTGTTCCGGCAGCCGCTTCGAGGGGCGTGCGGTCGCGAGCCTCCCCTCCAGCCCCTGGATCCGCTGCTTCCACCCGAAGCCGGCCGCCTCGCACACCCTCGTCTGCTTCCCGCACGCGGGCGGCTCCGCCAGCTACTACTACGGCCTCTCCGCCGCCCTCGACCCCGACGTCGAGTTGCTCGTCGTCCAGTATCCGGGCCGCGAGAACCGGCTCTTCGAGGAGCCCGCCGCCTCCGTCGCCGAGCTGGCCGACGGCGTGTACGGGGCGCTCCGCCCCCGGTTGCGGCGGCGGCCGGCCTTCTTCGGTCACAGCATGGGCGGCGTCGTCGCCTTCGAGGTCGCCCGCCGCCTGGAAAGCGACGGTGACGGTGGTGGTGTCCCCGCCGGTGACCTCGCCCCGTACGCCCTCGTCGCCTCGGCGAGTTCGGCGCCGTCGGTCCGTACGGCACGGCCGGCCGTCGCCGACAGCGCCCATGGTGAGGCCGAGGCCGACGACGCCGTCCTCGCCCGGATCATGGGCCTGGGCGGTACGCGGACCGACGTGGGCGAGAACCCCGAACTGGTCCGGCTCGTCCTCCCCGCCATCCGGGCCGACCTGCGCGCCCTGGCCGCCTACCGGGTCGCCGAAGGGGCGGCCGTCCGCTGCCCGGTCACCGTCTTCGTGGCCGACGCCGACCCCGACGTACCGCCGGAAGAGGCGTACGCCTGGGCCGGCCACTCCACGGCCGGGTCCTCCGTCCACGTCTTCGAAGGCGACCACTTCTATCTGGGCGGCCTGCCGCCGACGTTCCTCGCCCTGCTCCAGGCCGCCGTACGCCACTCTCGCCCCGGGACATCACACGCATGACAGCCATGGGATTCGTCGAGGAAGAGCTCGCCCAGATGTGGGCCGAGTTGCTGCCCGCCCGCACCGAGGTGCCGCTCGACGCCGACTGGCACGCCCTGGGCGGCCGGACACCGGCGCTGGACCTGCTCGCCGACCGGATCGACGACGGACTCGGCGTACGCGTCGCACCCGGGGAGCTGGCGGTCGCCACCACCCTCGCCGGGATGGCGAAGCTGGTACGGGACGCCATGGCGGCGCGCACCGCCGCCACCAGGGGGGCGGCTCCACCGGCACCGGCACCGGCACCGGCGGCGGCCCGCGCGGAGCGTCCGGTGCTGTCGTTCGCGCAGCAACGCCTGTGGTTCATGCAGCAGATCGACCCCGACACCACGCTCTACAACGTGCCGACCGTGCTCCGTATGCGCGGCGCCCTCGACCGGGACCGGCTCGGCCGGGCGCTGGGCGCGCTCGTCGCCCGCCACGAGGTGCTCCGCACCACCTACGAGGCGCCGTCGGGAATCCCGCACCAGGTCGTCGCGGAACCGGCCCGAACGGGCGCCGAGTTCGACCTGCCGTACACCGACCTGACCGGCCCATCCGACCTGTCCGGCCCATCCGACCTGTCCGGCCCATCCGGCCTGTCCGGCCCATCCGGCCTCTCCGACGGCGCCGACTCCACGGCCGGTCCGACCGCAGGTCCGACGGCGGGTCCGACGCCGGGTCCGACGGCGGGTCCGGCCGCTGATCCGCGGGCCGAGGCGGCCCGCCTCGCCGCCGAGGAGGGCCGGTGGGTCTTCGACCTCGCCGCCGCCCCGGCCTTCCGGGCCCGGCTGCTCCGGGTCGCGGAGTGCGAGCACCACCTCGTCGTGACGTTCCATCACATCGCCATCGACGGCTGGTCGGTGGAGATCTTCTTCCGTGAACTCGGCCTGCTGTACGGGGACGGCGCGAGCGTCCCGCAGGTGCCGGCCCTCCACTACGCCGACTACGCCGCCTGGCAGCGGGAGTGGCTCCAGGGCTCCACCCTGGACGCCCTCACCGACCACTGGCGCGCCGTGCTCGGCGAGAACCCGCAGGCTCTCGCCGTCCCCACCGACCACCCCAGGCCCCGGCGCCGCTCCTTCCGGGGGGCCGTCGTCACCCGCACGCTGGGAGCCGAACTGACGGCTCGCATACGGCGGTTCGGTCGAGCCGAGCGGGTCACGCTGAACATGACGCTGCTCGCCGGGTTCCAGGCGCTGCTCGCCGGCTGGTCCGGATCCGACGACATCACCGTCGGCACACCGGTCTCGGGCCGGACCCGGCCGGAGCTCCAGGACCTCGTCGGCTGCCTGATCAACATGGTGCCGGTCCGGGTCCGGCTGGACGGCGACCCCGACTTCCGTGCGCTGCTCGCCCGTACCCGTACCGCGCTGATCGAGGCCTCCGCCCACCAGGACCTCCCCTTCGACAAGCTGGTAGAGGTCCTGGTCTCCCGGCGGAGCCGCGATTTCCTGCCCGTCTTCCGGGTGATGTTCAGCTTCCTCAAGGAGCAGGCGGAGCCGGTCTTCCCCGGGCTCGACCACTGCTCCCTGGACCTCACCGGCCCCCAGGACACCGCCAAGTACGACCTCAGCCTGTACGCGCAGGAGTCCGGCGCGGGCGTCGCGCTGACCCTGGAGTACGACACCGATCTCTTCGGCCCGGACACCCCGGCCGAGCTGCTGGCCGCCTACGAGCAGGCGCTGCACGACGCGATCACCCTCCCGGACGGACCGGTTCTGGACCTCGTCGCGGTCCGGTTCCGGGGGTCCGGCTCCGACGGCTCCGAGAGGACGACCCACCTTGACCGTTGACGGAGTGCCCACGGCAGGGCTGCCGGGCACCATCGACGCCCGGTTCGCACGGCAGGCGGCCGAGCGCGGCGACGCGATCGCCGTGACCGGCATCGACGGCCGACTGAGCTACCGCGACCTCGACCGTGCGGCCAATCGCCTCGCGCACCACCTGCGGACGCTCGGCGTCGGCCCCGAAGTGCCGGTCGCCGTCTGCGTGGAGCGCACGACGACCCTGGTGACCGCGCTGCTCGCGGTGGTCAAGGCGGGTGGCGCGTACGTGCCGCTGGACCCGGCGAGCCCCGACGACCGGATCGCCTTCACCCTCGCCGACGCCGGAGCCACCGTCCTGGTGACGGACCGGGCCGGGCGCGGCCTGCCCGTCGCCCACACCGTGGTGACGGGCCCCGGCGCCACCGACCTCGCCCGATACCCCGACACCGCCCCCGAAGCCCCCGGCACCGGGCCGAACAGCCTGGCGTACGTCATCTACACCAGCGGCTCGACCGGCACTCCCAAGGGCGTCATGGTCGAACACCGCAACGTCACCGGCCTGTTCGACGGCACCCGCCGCCACTTCGGTTTCGGGGCCGACGACGTGTGGTCGATGTTCGCCTCCGCCGCCTTCGACGTGTCGGTGTGGGAGATGTGGGGCGCGCTCCTGCACGGTGGCCGGCTGGTCGTCGTACCGGAGGAGACCCGGCGCGCCCCGCAGGAGCTGCACGCGCTGCTGCGCCGCGAGCGCGTCACCGTCCTCAACCAGACGCCCGCCGCCTTCCGCCAGCTGATCCGGTACGAGCAGGAGGCGCGACCCGCCGCCCTGGACGCGCTGCGGCTTGTGGTCTTCGCCGGGGAGGCGCTGCCGCCCGAGATGCTGCGGCCGTGGATCGACCGTTACGGCGACGACCGGCCGGAACTGGTCAACATGTACGGGATCACCGAGACCACCGTGCACACCACCCACCGCCGGATGACCTCGGCCGACCTCGACTCAGGGGCCGGCAGCGTGATCGGCGGCGCCTTCGACGGCTGGACCATGAGCGTCGCGGCGCCCGACGGCACCGAGGCCCCGGCCGGTGAGGCGGGCGAGCTGTTCGTCGGCGGGGCCGGTGTGGCCCGGGGCTACCTGGGCCGCCCCGCGCTGACCGCCGAGCGTTTTCTGCCCGACCCGGACGCGGTCGTGCCCGGCGCCCGCCGCTACCGCTCCGGCGACAGCGCGCGGCGCACGGCCGACGGCGACCACCTCTACCTCGGGCGCCTCGACCACCAGGTCAAGGTGCGCGGCTACCGCATCGAGCTCGGCGAGATCGAGAACACGCTCACCCGGCACCCGGCCGTCCGCGACTGCGTGGTCGTCGTCGACGAGGACTCCGTCGGCGATCCGCGCCTGGTGGCGTACTGGGTACCGGGCCCGGCGGACGGCGCCGCGGGGCACGGCACGGTCGGGCTGCGCTCGGACGGCGCTGCGGGCCCCGGCACGGTCGGGCTGCGCTCGGACGGCGCTGCGGGCCCCGGCACGGTCGGGCTGCGCTCGGACGGTGCCGTGGGCCACGGCACGGTCGAGCTGCGCGAGTACCTGGGCCGGACCCTGCCCGCGTACATGCTGCCCAACGTCTTCGTCGCCCTGGACCGGCTGCCGCTGACCCTCAACGGCAAGGTCGACCGCCGCGCGCTGCCCGCGCCCGACGCGGTCAGGCCCGAGCTCGGCGGCGGGTTCGAGGCGGCCGGGACGCCCGTGGAGAAGGCCCTCTCGGAGATCTGGGCCGACGTGCTCTCGGTCGACCGGGTCGGCCTGGACGACGACTTCTTCGACCTCGGCGGGCACTCGATGCTCGCGACCCAGGTGGTGGCCCGCACCAAGGAGCAGTTCGGGGTCGCCGCGACGCTACGGCTCTTCTTCGACGCGCCGACGGTACGCGAACTCGCGGAGGCCGTCGAGGAGCTGCTCGCCGCACAGTCCACTACCCACCCGCACGGGGAGAACGCATGACGTACGAGACGGAACTGCCGCTGCCCGAGCAGTCCGTGGCCATCATCGGGATGAGCGGACGCTTCCCCGGCGCCGGCGATGTCGACGCGCTGTGGCGCATGGTCGCCGCGGGTGAGGAGGGCCGCCGCGCCTACTCCGACGAGGAGCTGGCCGCCGCCGGTGTGTCCGAGCGGCTGCTGGCCGACCCGGCCTTCGTGAAGGCGGGCTTCCCGCTCGACGGGTTCGACCGCTTCGAGGCCGAGTTCTTCGGCGTCACCCGCGCCGAGGCCGAACTGATGGACCCGCAGCACCGGGTGTTCCTGGAGACCGCCTGGCAGGCGCTGGAGCGGGCCGGCTACCCGGCGGGCACCTCCGAGGGCCGTACCGGTGTCTTCGCGGGCACGTCCGGCAGCGGCTATCTGCGCGAGCGGATCGACGGCGGCGCCCGTGGGGACGGCTCCGGTTCCGGCGGCTCCGGTTCCGGCTCGGGCGGCTCGGGCTCGGGCGGGTCGGGCTCGGGTTCCGGTGGTGACGGGCGGATATCGGACGAGATCCAGGTCGCCATCGGCAACGACCCCGGCATGCTCGCCCTGCGCGTCTCGTACAAGCTCGGGCTGACCGGCCCCAGCTTCACCGTGCAGAGCGCCTGCTCCTCCTCGCTCGTCGGCGTGCACCTGGCCGTGCAGTCGCTGCTCGGCCGTGAGTCCGACCTGGCGCTCGCGGGAGGCGTGGCGGTACGGGAGTTCGAGCCGCGCGGCTACCGGTACGAGGAGGGCGCGATCCTCTCCACGGACGGCCGATGTCGTCCGTTCGACGCGGACGCCTCCGGCACGGTCTCCGGTGACGGTGTCGCCGTGGTCGTCCTGAAGCGTCTTGAGGACGCGGTCGCCGACGGCGACCACATCCACGCCGTGATCCGCGGCTCGGCCGTCAACAACGACGGCTCCGCCAAGATCGGTTTCACCGCGCCGTCGGCGCACGGCCAGGCCGAGGTCATCGCCGAGGCCCTGGCGGTGGCCGGGGTCGAGCCGGGCACCGTCCAGTACGTCGAGGCGCACGGCACCGCCACCCCGCTCGGCGACCCCATCGAAGTGCAGGCGCTCAACGAGGTGTTCGGGCCCGAGGCGGCGGCCGGAACGATGCATCTGGGCTCCGTGAAGTCCAACATCGGCCACCTGGACGCGGCGGCCGGTGTCGCCGGTCTGATCAAGGCCGCGCTCGCCCTGGAGCACCGCTTCGTCCCGCCGACCGCGCACTTCCGCGCCCCCAACCCGCGACTCGCTCTCGACAAGGGCCCGTTCAAGGTCAGCGGCACGGGCACCCCGTGGCCGACGCCGGCCGGTCCCACGCCCCCGCGTGCCGGGGTGAGCGCCTTCGGTATCGGCGGCACCAACGCGCACGTGGTGCTGGAGGCCGCGCCCAAGGTGGCGCCCGGCGCCACCGCCGCGACCGCCACCGGCGCCGCGACCGCCGCCGGCGCCGCGACCGCCGCCGGCGCCGCGACCGCCACGGGCGTCGCCGCGACCGCCGCCGCCGTGACCGCCACCGGCGCCGCGACCGCCACCGGCGCCGCAACCGCCACGGGCGTCGCCGCGACCGCCGCCGCCGCAACCGCCACCGGCGCCGCAACCGCCACCGGCGCCTCCAAGTCCGCCGACTGGCAGGTCCTGCCGCTGTCGGCGCGTACCCCCGAGGCCCTGCGGACGGCCGCCGAGCGGCTGGCCGAGGCGCTCACGCGCACCGGCGCCCCGCTCGCGGACGTCGCCCACACCCTGCAGTCGGGCCGCGTCGAGCTGGCCCACCGGCGGGCCGTCGTGGCCGACAGCCGGGAAAGCGCCGCCGCCGCGCTGCGCCAGGTCCGGGCCGGCACGGTCGCGGGGAAGGACGACGCGGCGCCCGCCGTGGTCTTCCTCTTCCCCGGCCAGGGCGCCCAGTACCCGGGCATGGGCGCGGACCTGTACCGCACCGAGCCGGTCTTCCGCGCCGCGTTCGACGAGTGCGCCGAGCTCCTCCTGCCGGAACTGGGCTGGGACATCCGGGAGGTGGCGTTCGCCGCCGACGGCGAGGAGAGCCGGGAGCGGCTGCGGCAGACGCTCGTCACCCAGCCGACCGTCTTCGCCCTCGACTACGCCACCGCGCGACTCCTGCTCTCCTGGGGGATCCGCCCGGACGCGATGACCGGACACAGCCTCGGCGAGTACGTGTCGGCCTGCCTGGCCGAGGTGTTCACCCTGGCGGACGCCCTGCGCGTGGTCGCCCGCCGCGCCCGCCTGATGCAGGACCTCGCACCGGGCCGGATGCTCTCCGTGCTGCTCGACGAGGAGACGCTGACGACGGCGCTGGAGGGCCGGGCGACGATCGCCGCGGTCAACGGACCCGGCTCCTGCGTGGTCGCCGGCACGCCCGAGGAGGTCGCCGAGGCCCGCCGCGTCCTGGAGGCGCGGGGCGTGTCGGTGAAGGAGCTGGAGACCTCGCACGCCTTCCACACCGCTCTGGTCGAACCGGCCCTGCCCGGCCTTGAGGAGGTCCTGCGCGCGGTCACGCTGAACGCGCCGCGCATCCCCTTCCTCTCCAACGTCACCGGCACCTGGATCACCGACGAGCAGGCCACCGACCCGGCGTACTGGGTCTCCCACACCCGTCGCGCGGTCCGCTTCTCCGACGGCATCGCCGCCCTCGCCCAGCGCGGCCCGACCGTCTTCGTCGAGGCGGGGCCCGGCAGCCAGCTCGGCGGCCTGGTCAGGACCCACCCGGACCACGGGCCCGTCGTCACGCTGCTGCGCAAGCCGCGGGCCGGTGCCGAGGCGCGCCCCGAGGACCTCGGCGTCCGCGAGGGCCTGGCCGAGCTGTGGTGCCACGGTGTGCCCGTCGACTGGACGGCGCTGCACATCGCGGGCGAGCGCCGCCGGGTGCCGCTGCCGGGCCACCCCTTCGAGGGGCGGAGCTTCCTGCTGCCCAAGCCGACCGCGGCGACCCCCGCGCGGACGGATCCGTCGAGGTGGACCTACGCCCCCGTCTGGCACCGGGCCCCCGCGCCCGCCGCCCCGGAGCGGACCGAGAGCGCCTCCTCCTGGCTGGTCCTCGCGGACGGCCGCGGCCTCACCGACGCGTGGACCGCCGCGCTGCGCGAGCGCGGCGAGAGCGTCACCACGGTGCGCGGGGCGGGGGCGTACGCCCGCACCTCCGTGCACGGTTACGACGCCGACCCGGCGGACCCGGAGCACCTCGCCCGGATCCTCGAGGAGCTGGCCCAGGACGGGCTGAGCCCGGACCGGATCCTGCACGCCTGGGCGGTCACCGACCCGGCGGACGGGACCGTCCGCCCGGCGGCCGACCGGTACGCCCACTCCATGGCGACCGGCTTCCACAGCCTGGTCGCGCTGGCCCAGGCGCTCGACGGGAGCGGCGCCGGCACCCCCGTACGGATCGACGTCCTCACCGACCACCTCCAGGACGCGCACGGCACGCCCGTGACGCAGCCGGAGCGGGCGGCCCTGTACGGCGCGGTGACCGTGCTGCCGCAGGAGTACGCCTGGCTGACCTGCCGGAGCATCGACGTCGACCCGCCCGCCGACGCCGTCGCGCACACCCGGCTCACCGCGCAGCTGACCGCCGAACTGGCGGGCCCCGGCGCCGAGCCGCTCGTCGCCTACCGGGGCGCGCAGCGGCTGACCCGCGCCTTCGCGCCGGTCGAGCTGGCCGCCGTGCCCGTCGAGCGGGCCTGGAAGGCCGGCGCCGGATACCTGGTCACCGGCGCGTCGGGCGAGGCCGGGCTCGGCTTCGCCGAGCAGCTCGCCGGGGCGGGCGCCCGCCTGGTGCTGGTGGGCGACCCGGCGTTCCCCGCCCCCGCCGACTGGCCCGGTCTGCCCGCGGGGCCCGAGCGGGACCGCGCCGGGCGGCTCGCCGCGCTGCGCGCCGCCCATCCGGACGCCGTCACCTATCGCGCCGCCGATCTGGCCGACCCGGACCAGGCGCGGCGGACCGTGGAGGAGGCCCGGGCGCTGCTCGGCGCCGTCGACGGCGTCCTGCACTGCGCCGACGCGCGGGGCACCGGTCTGGTCGCGCTCAAGACGCGCGACGACTTCGAGAAGGTCCTCGGCGCCCGGGTCCGCTCGACCCTCCTCCTCGACGAGCTGCTCGCCGACGACGCGCTGGACTTCTTCCTGACCGGCTCGGCCACCACGGGCATCGTCGGCGGCTTCGGCCAGGCCGACAACTGCGCGGCCGCCGCCTTCCTGGACGCCTTCGCCGCCGCGGCGTCGGCGTCGGCGTCGGCGCGTACCACCGTGACCCTGGACTGGGCGCAGTGGGAGTGGGACGACTGGTTCGAGCAGCAGATGGCCGGACTGCCCGAGGTGCGCGAGCTGTACGAGCGGCTGCGCCGCAGCCAGGGCATCCCGGTCGCGGACGGCCTTGCGCTCGCCCGCGCCGCGCTGGCCGGCGGGCTGCCGCAGCTGGTGGTCTCCCGGGCCGACTTCCAGGACGTTCTCGCCGACCAGCAGGGTCTGACCGCGAGTTCGTTCACCGACGCGCTCGGCAGCGGCCGGCCCGAGGACAGCGACTGGGACCCGGCGACGGTGTGGCCGGACGACGAGCTGGCCCAGTCGGTGGCACGCGTGTGGCAGGAGATGCTCGGCGCGGCCCCGATCGGCCCGGACGACGACTTCTACGACCTGGGTGACAACTCGCTGTTCGCCATCCAGATCGTGGGCCGGCTGCGGCAGGCGCACGGCGACTTCCCGATGAGCGCCGTCTTCGAGGCACCGACCGTTCCCGGGCTCGCGGCGGCGATCCGCGCCCACCAGGCCGAGTCCATCGGCCTGGACGAGTTCGAGGCGATGCTGCGCGAGGTCGAAGCCCTCTCCGCCATCGAGGCCGAACAGAAGCTGAAGGGGGACAGCTGACCATGGCTGACGACGACACGACCACCGAGTCCCAGGCCGCACAGGGCGCTCAGGTGGCTCAGGGCACCCAGGCCGTTCAGGGCGCTCAGGCGACTCAGGCCGCTCAGGCCGCTCAGGCCGTTCAGGGCGCTCAGGAGGCTCAGGGCACCCAGGCCGCTCAGGCTGCTCAGGCGCGGGCGCTTCAGGAGCGGCTCGCCTCGCTCTCCCCCGAGCAGCGCGCGGTCCTGGAGCGCTCGATGCGCGAGCGGGGCGTGAAGGGTCCCGCCGGGGTGGAGACGGGGGAGCGGGCGGCCGCCGGCCGGCAGCCCGCCGCCCCGCGCCGGACCCGCCGCGACGGCAGCGTGATGGAGTTCAGCCTGTTCTTCTTCTCCGGCGACGGCAGCGCCGCGGGCCCGGGGAAGTACGACCTGCTGATGGAGAGCGCCCGGTACGGCGACGCCAACGGCTTCGCCGGGATCTGGGTGCCCGAGCGGCACTTCGTGGACTTCGGCGGGCTGTACCCCAACCCCTCCGTGCTGGCCGCCGCCATCGCCGTACAGACCGAGCGGATCCAGATCCGCGCGGGCAGCTGCGTGCTGCCGCTGCACCACCCCGTCCGCGTCGCCGAGGAGTGGGCGGTCGTCGACAACCTGTCCGGCGGGCGGGCCGCGCTCTCCGCCGCCTCCGGCTGGCACCCCGACGACTTCCTCCTCGCCCCCGGCGACGGGCAGGCGCGCTACCCGCGCCGCAAGGAGGAGATGTTCGAGGCGCTCGGCACCATCCAGCGGCTGTGGGCCGGGGAGAGCGTCGAACTGCCGCGCGCCGACGGCTCCTTGCAGTCGGTACGGACCCTGCCGCGCCCGCTCCAGGCCGAACTGCCCGTCTGGGTGTCGGCGCAGGGCAGCCCCGAGACCTTCGTCAAGGCCGGTGAGGCCGGTGCGTACCTGCTGACCGGGCTCGTCGCCCAGCGGCCCGCCGACCTGAAGGACAAGATCGCGGCCTACCGCGAGGCGCTCGTCGGCGCCGGTCACGACCCGGCGCGCGCCAAGGTCACCGCGATGGTGCACACCTTCCTGGACGCCGACGTGGACACCGCCCGGGAGATCGTGCGGAAGCCGCTCACCGCGTACCTGAAGACCTTCCTGGCCCAGCAGGACAGCTTCGGCAGCGAGTACTCCCGGCTCTCCGAGGCCGAGCGGGACGTGATGCTGAACGCCACCTTCGAGCGCTACTTCGACTCCCTCGCGCTGCTCGGCACCCCCGACACCTGCGAGTCCCTCATCGAGGACCTGGTCGACATCGGCGTCGACGAGGTGGCCTGCCTGGTCGACTTCGGCCTCGGCAACGACCAGGTCGTCAAGGGCCTGGAACACCTCACCGAACTCAAGAACCGGTACCGGGCCACGCCCGAAGGAGAGCAGCAGTCGTGACCGAACTCGCCGACCGGCTGGCCGGCCTCACCCCCGCCCAGCGGGCCCTGCTCGACAAGAAGATGCGCGAGCGCGCCCAGGCCCCCGCGACGAACGCCCCGATCCCCCGGCGCGCCGGCGGCGACCGCGTCCCTCTCACCGTCGACCAGGAACGCATCTGGCTCATCCACCAGTTCGACACCGAGGACCCGCTCTACAACGTCTACTTCACCTCCAAGCTCCACGGCGAGCTGGACCGGGACGCGCTGCAGCGCGCCACGGACGCCTTCGTCAAGCGCCACGAGGCGATGCGGACCACCTTCGAGCAGGACGGCCACGCGCCCGTCCAGGTCGTGCACGACTCCATGACGGTCCCCGTCCGCCACGTCGACCTGCGCTCCGTCCCCGACGCCGAGCGCGACGCCGAACTCGCCCGGCTCGCCAGCGAGGAGATGCGCGCCCCCTTCGACCTGGTGAAGGGCCCGCTGTTGCGCATCGCGATGCTGCGGACCGCCGACGAGGAGCACGTGCTCCTCGGCACCGTCGACCACCTGGTCTGGGACCGCGGCTCGATGGGCCTCTTCAACGCCGAGTTCGCCGAGTTCTACACGGCGTTCGCCACCGGTCGCGAGCCGCGGCTGCCGGAGATCGCGCTGCACTACGCGGACTACTCCGAGTGGCAGCCGCAGTGGCTGCGCGAGGAGGTCGCCCACAAGCACCTGCCGTACTGGAAGAAGCAGCTCGCCGGCTCCGACCTGGTCCTGGAACTCCCCACCGACCGGCCCCGGCCGCCGCTGATGACCTCCAACGGCGCCCGCTACCAGTTCCCGCTCACCCCGGAGCTGACGCAGGCCGTCCGGGGCCTCGCCAAGCGCGAGGACGTCACCGTCAACATCGTCCTGCTCGCGGCCTGGCAGACGCTGCTCGCCCGGCTCAGCGGCCAGCAGGACGTCGTCGTCGGCACCACCTCCTCCACCCGGAGCAGGCCCGAGACCGAGCCGATGGTCGGCTACTTCCTCACCATGCTGCCGCTGCGGACCACGGTCGCGCCCTCGATGACCGTGCGCGAACTGCTCCAGGCGACCCGCTCGACGATGCTGGGCGCCTTCGACCACCACGACATCCCGTTCGGCACCCTCCTGGACGAGCTCGACCTCGTCCGGGACCCCAGCCGTACCCCGATCTACCAGGCGTCCTTCATCCTCGTGGACTTCCTCCACGAGGAGCCGCCGCCGATGGCGGGGCTGCGCGTCGAGGAGCTGATGCTCGACAACGCCACCGCCAAGGACGACGTGATGCTCGGGTTCCTCGACGACCCGGCGCTCGCCGCCGACCACCTGCACGGCCTCTTCGAGTACAACACCGACCTGTTCGACGAGTCCACGATGGCCCGGATGGCGCGGCAGGTCGTCCGCGTCCTGGAGCAGATGACCGAGGACGCCGGCCGTGCCGTCGGCGATCTGTCCCTGGTCGACGCCGCCGAGGCGCACACCCTGCTCGTCGAGTGGAACGACACCGCGGCGGCGCGCGAGCCCGGCCTCTGCCTGGAGGAGCTGGTACGCCGCCAGGCCGCCGCCACCCCGGACGCGGTCGCCGTCTCGTGCGGGGCGGAGCAGCTCACGTACGCCGAACTCCTCGACCGCGCCGGCCGGTTGGCCTCCCACCTCCAGGCCAGGGGCGTGGCCGCGGAGACCGTCGTCGGCGTCTGCCTGGAGCGCTCGGTGGACCTCGTGGTCGCCCTGCTCGGCGTGCTGATGTCGGGCGGCGCCTACCTGCCGCTGGACGCGGGCTATCCGGCCCAGCGGCTCGCGGACATGACCGGGGACGCGGGCGCCGCGTTCCTGCTGACCCGCTCGGGACTGCTCGACGCGCTCGCGGAGTGCCCCGGCGAGCGGATCCTGCTGGACGGCGACGCCGAGGCCATCGCCGCCGCGCCCGCCACCCCGGCCGCGCCCGCCGCTGCCTCCGCCTCCGCGCCCGCCACCCCGCCCGCCCCCGCCGCGGCCTCCGCGTCCGGTTCCGGCTCCGCGTCCGGCTCCGGTTCCGCGTCCGCCGCGTCCGGCTCCGCGTCCGGTTCCGGCGAGGACCGGCTCGCGTACGTCATCTACACCTCGGGTTCCACCGGCCGCCCCAAGGGCGTCGAGGTCACCCACCGCAACCTGGTCAACTTGCTGCTCGCGATGGCCCGGGAGACCGGGCTCGCCCCCGGCGACACCCTGGCCGCCGTCACCCCGGTGACCTTCGACATCGCGGGCCTGGAGCTGTACGCGCCGCTGATCAGCGGCGCGCGGGTGCACGTCGTCACCAAGGAGCAGGCCGTCGACGGCCGGCGCCTCGCCGAGCTGCTCGGCGAGATCGGCGCCACGGTCATGCAGGCCACGCCCGCCACCTGGCACCTCCTCGTCGAGGCCGGCTGGCGCAACGACGGCTCGCTGCGCGTCCTCGTCGGCGGCGAGGCCCTGCCCCCGGCGCTCGCCGAGCAGCTGGTGGTGGAGCCCGGCCTCACCTGGAACGTCTACGGACCGACCGAGACCACCATCTGGTCCACCGTCCACCGCCTGGAGAGCGGCACCGAGCAGATCTCCATCGGCCGTCCGCTGGACAACACCCAGGTGTACGTCCTCGACGAGCGCCTCGAACCGGTGCCGGTCGGCATGCCCGGTGACCTCTACCTCGGCGGCGCCGGCGTGGCCCGCGGCTACCGAGGCCGCCCCGGTCTGACCGCCGAGCGGTTCGTGCCCGACCCGTACGGGACGACCCCGGGCGCCCGGCTGTACTTCACCGGCGACAAGGCGCGGCTGCGCGAGGACGGCACGCTCGTCTTCCTCGGCCGCGACGACGGCCAGATCAAGCTGCGCGGCTTCCGCATCGAACTGGGCGAGATCGAGGCCCGGTTGGCCGAGCACCCGGCGGTGCGCCGCGCGGTCGCCCTGGTCCGCGAGGACCGGCCCGGCGACAAGCGGCTGACCGGCTACGTCGAGAGCGCCGACGAGACACTCACCGCCGAGCGGCTGCGCGAGCACCTGCGCGGCACGCTCCCCGACTACATGGTCCCCGCCGCGGTCGTCCGCCTGGAGACCTTCCCGCTGAACACCAGCGGCAAGATCGACCGCAGGGCGCTGCCCGCCCCGGCCGTCGAGCGCGACGCGGCGAGCTACGTGGCGCCGCGCGACGCCGTCGAGCTCGAGGTCGCCCACATCTGGGAGGAGGTCCTCGGGGTCTCCCCGATCGGCCTGCACGACCGGTTCTTCGACCTGGGCGGCCACTCCTTGCTCGTGCTGCGCCTGATGGCGGAGATCGAGAAGCGGTTCGGGCAGCAGCTGCCCATGGCCGCGATCTTCCAGGGCGCCACCGTCGACCGGTTCGCGCGGATGCTGCGCGAGGGATACCGGGCCGAGACCGGCGTCCACCTGGTGGAGCTGGGCTCCGGTACGGGGACGGGCGCGCCGGTCTTCTTCGCGCACCCGGCCGGCAGCGAGGTCGTCTGCTACCTGCCGTTCGCCGAACTCGTCGAGCCCGCGGGCCGCCCGCTGTACGCGCTCGCCTGCCCGCCGCCGGTCGACGGGAAGCTGCCCTTCGACGGCTTCGGCGACCGCGCCGCCCAGTTCGCCGACCTGATCCGCGCGACCCAGCCCGAGGGCCCGTACACGCTCGCCGGCTGGTGCTACGGCGGCGCCAACGCCTTCGCCGTGGCGGGGGAGCTGGAGAAGGACGGTGCCGAGGTGTCCGTGGTCATGATGGACGCGCACGCGCCCGCCAAGGTCGAGGCAGGCTCCGAGCCCGACCCGGCCGAGATCGTGGAGGCCATCGCCGCCAACCTCCAGTGGGACTACGGCGACCGGCTCAAGCCGCTCGACGAACTCCGCGCGATGGACACCGAGGGGCACCTGGACTACCTGCTCGACATCGCCCGCGCCTCCGGCTACGTGCCGCCGGACGCCGGCCGCGAGCAGATCCGGGACATCCACGAACTGTGGGTCGCCAACCTGCGCCTGGTGTGGAACTTCCGCCCCGCCCCCGTCAAGGGCCGGGTCACGCTCATCCGCGCCGGCGAGGAGAGCTGGGACCTGGCCTCGTCCTGGCGGGAGCTGACCGGGCAGTCCTTCGACGTCCGCACGGTCGCGGGCAACCACTACACGATGATGCGCCACCCCCACATCGAGGGTGTCGCCGCCGTGCTCAACGACGTCCTCGACGACGTGACCGACGACGTGCTCGACGACGCGCACGACGACGTACCGAACGCCGGCACGCCCGGTGACGGAGGCGACCATGCTTGAACTCCTGAAGGACCGCACGTACATCCGCTACTGGCTGGCGGTGGTCGCCTCCTTCCTCGGTGACGCGATCACGAAGATCACCCTGATCTACGTCGTGGCCACCGAGACCGACGACCCGGTGCTGTACGTGTCGCTGGTCGTCATCGCCCAGCTCCTGCCGTTCGGGCTGCTCGGCGCCTTCGTCGGCCCGCTCGCCGACCGGCTGCCGGCCCGCTTCCTCATGGTCGGCTCCGACCTGGTCCGGATCGTCCTGGTCCTCGCGATGATCGTCGTACGGGACTCCCCGCTGGTCCTGCTCGTGCTGATCCTGCTCAGCGGCATCGCCAAGGCCTTCTTCGAGACGGCCCGCATCACGGCGATCCCGCTCATCGTGCGGGGGCACAGCATCCCGACCGCGGTCGCCCTCTTCCAGTCGACCAACCACACCCTGAACCTGATCGGCCCGGCGCTCGGCGGACTGCTCATCGCCTTCGGCAGCGTCACCTTCGTCTTCGTCCTCGACGCGGCGACGTTCGCCGTCTCCGCCGTGCTCCTCGCCAGCATGGCCGTCCTGCGGGAGGTGCCCGTGCGGGGCGCCGACAGCGGGCGGGAGGGGTACTGGCACTCCCTGCGCACCGGGATCTCCGGCGTGCTCGCCGTGCCGTCGCTGAAGTTCCTCGCCCTCGTGATGGTGCCGGTGATGCTGGTCCTCGGCCTGTTCACCACCAACCTCAACTCCCAGCTCCTGAACGTCTTCGAGCTGCCCGCCACCAGCTTCGGCCTCGCGCAGGCCGGGTTCGGCGCGGGCAGCGTCATCGGCGCGCTGACCGGTCCGGCGATGGTCCGGCGGTTCTCCGACCGCACGCTCCTCATCGGCTCGATCGTGCTCTTCGGCGCCTCGCTGCTCCTGCTCGCCCCCACCGGGGCCGTCTGGGACGCCACCGACCGGGGCACGCTCGGCGTGGTCACCGTCCTCGCGTGGTGCGTCGTCGCCGGGCTCGGCTCCGGGCTCTTCCAGGTCCCGGTCGCCAACACGCTGCTCAGCGACCTCCCCGAGGAGCTGCGCGGCCGCGGGGTCGGCCTGCTCAACGCCCTGATGGTCAACTTCACCGTCGTCGGTGTCGTGGTCGGCGGACTGCTCGCCGGTCTCGTGGGCATCGCCGGCTCCATCGTGTGGGCGGGTGCCGTCCTGGTCCTCGCCTCCCTCGTCCTGCTGGTCCCGTCGCTGCGCGGCGGCCCGGGCGCCGGCGCGGGCGGCGACACGGCGGGCGCGCCGGAACCGGAGGCGGTCAAGTGAGCCCGAGACAGCTTCCCCTCAGCCCCGCCCAGCGGCGGCTGTGGGCCCTCGGCCGGCTCCGTCCCGGTGACCCGTTCTTCAGCGTCCCCTTCGCCGTCACCGTCGAAGGCCCGCTGGATCTCGCGGCGCTGCGGCACGCCCTGGACGCCCTCGTCCTGCGCCACGACGCGCTGCGGGTACGGATCGTGCGCGGCGCCGACGGGGAGCCCGTCCAGGAGATCGGCGCACCGGCCCCGCTCGACCTGGACCCCGTCGAGGTGACGGGGGAGGAGGCGGCGGCCGGGCTCGCGGACGCCTTCGCCGCGACACCCTTCGTACTCGACGGCGGCCCGCTGCTGCGGGTGCGGCTGCTGCGCCTCGGCGCGGAGCGGCACCGGCTGCTCGTCGGCGTCCACCACATCGTCTTCGACGGGTCCTCGCTGGAGCTCTTCACCTCCGAACTCGCCGTGCTGTACGGCGCGTTCGCGCGGGGTGACGCGGCTTCCGGGGCCGACCCGCTGCCCCGGCCGGCCGTCGGGTACGCGGAGTTCCTCGCCCGGCGCACCGCCGAGGACGAGCAGGCGCGCGCCGAGCGCCTCGCCTACTGGACGAAGCGGCTCGCGGGCGCGCCCGACGTGCTCGAACTGCCCCTCGCCGGGCCGCGCGCCGCGCGCGCCGGCCACGAGGGCGGCCGGGTCACCGTGTCGCTGCCGGAGTCGGTGGTCGCGCCGTTGCGGCGGCTCGCCCGCTCCAGGCGCGCCAGCCTGTTCATGGTCCTGAAGGCCGCCGTCGACGTGGTGCTCAGCCAGTACGGCGGCACGGACGTGCTGACCGGCATGGCCCTCTCCGGCCGCGACACCACCGAGAGCGCAGGCGTCATCGGCTACCTCACCCGGCCCGTGGTGCTGCGCGGCGAGCTGTCCGGCGACCCGGAGTTCACCGACCTCGTCGGCCACGTCCGCGGCGACCTGCTCGACGCCCTGGACCACCCCGACCTGCTGGTCGACGAGGTCATGGACGAGCTCGGACTCCGCCGCGACCCGAGCTACCACCCGCTCTACCAGGTCATGTACACGCACTCGCCCGCCGCGCCCGTGCACGAGGCGGCCGGTGCCCGGATCGGCGCCGCCGAGCTGCGGCTGCCGACCATGAAGACCGACCTGGCGATCGACACGATCGAGACCGAGGACGGCCTGCTCGCCCTCACCGACTACCGCGTCGACCTCTTCGAGCCCGCCGCCGTCGAGCTGCTCCTGGCCCGGCTGCGGACCGTCCTGGAGCGGATCGGCGCCGACCCGGCCGCCCGCGTCTCCGCGCTGCTGCGTACCGAGGTCCCGGCGACCCCGGCCGCGTACGACGACGAGAGCTGCCTGCACGAGCTGGTGGCCGAGCAGATCGCCCGTACCCCCGACGCGGTCGCCGTGACCGCCGGGGCGCGCGGCTGGACGTACCGCGAACTCGACGCCGCCGCCGAGCGGGTGGCGAGCGCCCTGCGGGCGCGCGGGGCGGGTCCGGAGACCCCGGTCGGGGTCTGCGTGCCGCCGTCCTTCGCGCTGGCCGCCGCGCAGCTGGGCGTGGTGCGCGCGGGCGGCGTGTGCGTGCCGCTCGACCCGGCGCTGCCGGCCTTCCTGCTGCGGCTCGCCGTCGAGGACGCGGCTCTGACGACGGTCCTCGCGGACGCGTTCTCGGGCGCGCTCTTCGACCACACCAGGGTCGCCGTCCTGGACGCCGACGAGCCCGACGCGGTGGAGGCTGGCGGCACGGGCGGGGCGGCCGATACGGGCGATACGGCCGACGCGGCGCTTCCTCCCGTACGGGTGCGGGCCCGCAACGCCGCCTGGGTCCTGCGTACCTCGGGGGTCACCGGGGAGCCGCGCGCGGTCGTCGCCGAGCACCGAAACCTGGTCTCCCGGCTGCGCTGGGCCCACCGGGAACTGCCCCCGGCCGCGCTGGACGCGGTGGCCCTGCTGGCGCCGCCCGACTCCCCGGCCGCCTTCCTGGAGCTGTTCGCGCCCCTGACGCGCGGCGGCCGGGCCGTCGTCCCGACCGGCCGCGACGAGGCCACCGCCCTCGCGACCCCCGCCGAACTGGACGTGCTGCTCACGGCCGGCGCCACCACCGCCCTGGCCCACGGCGAGCCCCTGTTCCCGAGGACGCTCGACGCCGCACGGGCGGCCACGGGAGCGCGGGTCCACCAGCTGTACACCTGCGCCGAGACGGCGGGCCCGGTGCTCGCCGGACCGGCCGAGGCGTCCGGCCGCGCGGGCTTCGGCCCCGTGCCCCTCGGTCTCCCCGCCGGGGCCACGGTCCACGTCCTCGACCGGTTCGGCATGCCCGCCGTGCCCGGCGCCCTCGGCGAGCTGCACATCGGCGGCCCGGCCGTCACCCGGGGCTACCTGGACCGGGCAGGCCGCACCGCCGAGCGCTACCTGCCCGACCCGTTCGCCGCCGAGCCCGGCGCCCGCATGTACGCCACCGGCGACCTGGCGCGGCAGACCCCCGACGGGCGTTTCGTGTTCGCCGGGCGGGCCGCCGACCGCACCCGCTCGCGTGGCGTCCCGGTGGCCGCCGTCGACGTCGAGGCGGCGCTGCACGCCCACCCCGGCGTGGCCCGCGCCCAGGTCCTGGTGGACCGGGCCGACGGCTCCCTGGGCGCGGCCGTCGTGGTCCGCCCCGGCAGCGGCCTGACCGCCGACGCGCTCCGCACGCATCTGCGCGACCTGGCGCCCGGGTATCTGATGCCCGCCCGGCTGCACGTCGTCGACGCCCTGCCGCTGCTGCCCGGCGGGCGCCCCGACCGGGCGCGGACCGCCACGCTGCTCGCCGAGGCCGCCGAGCGGGCCCGGCGGGCCGCAGAGGAGGGCGAGGCTCGGCCGGTGGGCGACACCGAGCGGATCGTCGCCGCCGCCTGGGAGCACGTGCTCGGGCGGGCCGTCGGCCCGGCCGAGAACTTCTTCGACGTCGGCGGCAACTCCCTTCTCCTGATCCGGCTCCGCGACCGGCTCCACGCCGACCTGGGCCGTGACGTCGACGTGGTGGACCTGTTCCGGCACTCCACCGTCCGCGCCATGGCCGCCTTCCTCGGCGCCCGGATCCCGCAGCAGCCGTCCGCCTCCACCGTCTCCGCCGGGGAGCGCGTCCACGACAGGGCGCAGGCCCGCGCCGAGGCCCTGCGCGCCCGCGGCCGCACCCGCCCGACCAGCACACCGACAGCGAGGAACCGATGAACCAGCGGCAACCACGCACGCTCTACCAGCTGTTCGAGGAATCGGCGCTGCTCCACCCGGACCTGCCCGCGCTGGAGATCGGCGACGAGGTCCTCACCTACGGCGAACTGCGGGCCCTGGCCCTCACCTTCGCCGACCGCATCGCCCGCAAGCACGGCTCGACGCCCACCCGCGTGGCCCTGGCGGCCGGCCGCTCGGTCGCCGCGTACGCCGGCTATCTGGCCGTCCAGCGGCTCGGCGCGTGCGTCGTGCCGCTGAACCCCGACTACCCCGAGCAGCGCAACCTCGACATCGCCCAGCGGGCCGGCGTCGAGGTGGCCCTGGTCGCGGGCAGGACCACCGAGCTCTTCGCCCGGCTGCCCGAGCGGCACCGGCCGACCGTCCTCGAACTCGACGAGTCGGAGCGGGCCGAGGCCGGGTCGGCGGACGTGCCGGAGCGGTCGCTGCCGCCCGTGCCCACGGACGTCGACCGCGAGGCGTACCTGCTCTTCACCTCCGGCTCGACCGGTCAGCCCAAGGGGGTGCCGATCCGGCACCGGAACGCCTCGGCGTACCTCGCACACACCATCGCGCGGTACGAGGTCGCGCCGGGCGCCCGGCTCACCCAGACCTTCGGCCTGACCTTCGACGCCCACCTCTTCGACCTGTTCGGGACCTGGGGCGGCGGCGCGACGCTGGTCGTGCCGCTGGCCGCCGACCTGTTCCGGCCCGTGGACTTCATCGTGGAGCGCCGGCTCACGCACTGGTTCTCGGTGCCGTCGGTGGTCCGGGAGGCGCAGCGGCTGGGCAATCTGCCGCTGGGCCGGGCGGTCACCCTCCGGCACAGCATGTTCGGTGCCGAGCCGGTCACCGCGCGGCACGCGGAGCTGTGGCGCGAGGTCGCCCCGCACAGCCGCATCCACAACGTGTACGGGCCGACCGAGCTGACGGTGTGCTGCACCAACCACGGCCTGGAAGGCGACAGCGCGGACTGGCCCGCCTTCACCGGCGGCACCGTGCCGATCGGCGTCGCCTTCCCGGACATGGACCTCGTCCTGCTCGACGAGGCCGGCCTCCCCGCCGACGAGGGCGAGCTGTGCGTGCGCGGACCGCAGCGCTTCGACGGCTACCTCGACCCGCGCGAGAACGCCGGCCGGTTCCTCTCCTACGAGGAGGGCGCGGGCCCCGCCGTCGGCTACGACGGCTCCACGGAGCTGACCGACCGGCACTGGTACCGCACCGGCGACCGGGTCCGCCGCGAGGACGGCCTCCTCGTGCACTGCGGCCGGCTCGACCAGCAGGTCAAGGTGCGGGGCTTCCGCGTCGAGCTGGGCGAGGTCGAGGCGGCGATGCACCGGCACCCGTACGTCATCGACGCCGCCGTGCTCGCCCTGCCGGGCGCGGACGGCGAGACCGCGCTGCTCGCGGCCTACGCGGGCCGGGAGGTCGAGCCCGCCCGGTTCGACGCGTGGCTGCGCGAGGTGCTGCCGCTGCACATGGTCCCCGGCACGATCACGCACCTGGCGGGCGGGCTGCCGCTCAACGACAACGGCAAGACGGACCGCACGGCACTGGCGCGGATCCTCGGCACCACGGAGGGGTCATGACCGACGCGCTGGAGTACTGGCGTACCGAACTGGCGGGCCTGGAACCGCTGGAGCTGCCCACGGACCGGCCGCGGACCTCCGTACGGGCCGCGGACACGGCCCACGTCGACCGCCAGGTCCCGGACGCCACCGCCGGCGCCCTGCGCAAGGCCGCCGCCGGATACGGCACCGGCCTGCCGGCCGTCCTGCTGGCCGCGTACGCGGTACTGCTCGGGCAGTGGTCCCGGACGCGCGACGTGGCGGTGGGGGTCCCGGGCGACCCGGGCGCCACCGCTGGGGCCGGAGGGACGGCTGACGCGGGCGGCGCGGCCGACGGGACCGCCCCGGGCGGCGCGGAGGTTCCGGGTGGCGCGGCCGACGCGGCCATGACGGGCGTCACGGGCGTCGCAGCCGTCACCGGGGTCACCGGGGTCACCGGGGTCACCGGTGTCCCGGGCGTCGCAGCCGTCGCAGCCGACGCAGGCGTCACCGGCGTCACCGGCGTCTCGGGCGACCCGGCCACCGGCTTCGCCGTCGTACGGGTGGACCTGAGCGGCGACCCCGCCTTCGCCGCGCTCGCGGCGGACGCGGACGCGGCCCTCGCGCGCGGTCGGGCCGCGGCGCTGCCGCTCGCCCGGCTGGCCGAGGGCCTGGCCCCCGGGGCCGACACGAGCCGACACCCGCTGACGCAGGCGCTGTTCACGGCGTCCGGGCTGCCTGCGGGGCAGGACGCCGGGGCGGCCCACGGCTGCCCGCCGGATCTCGTGCTCGGGCACGAGGACGAGGACGAGGACGCGCGGCTCGTTCTCCGTCTCGGCTACGCCACCGATCTCTTCGACGCCGCGAGCGCCGCGCGGTTCGTCGAGAACTACCTCACGCTGCTCGCCACGATCGCCGAGACCCCGGACACCGCGCTCAGCGCCCTCGACCCGCTGACCCCCGCCGAGCGGGAGCTGCTGCTCGACGACTGGGGGGTCGGCCGGTCCGATCTCCCGCCGGGTCCCGGCGTGGCCGAGCTCGTCGCCGAGCAGGCGCGCCGGACACCCGGCGCGGTCGCGGTCGTCTTCGGCGCCGAGGAGGTCACGTACGCGGAGCTCGACGCCCGCGCCGACCGCCTCGCGCGCCACCTGCGCGGCCTCGGCGCCGGCCCCGACGTGCCCGTGGCCGTCTGCCTGGAGCGCGGGACCGAGCTCGTCGTGGCGCTGCTCGCGGTGCTCAGGTCGGGTTCCGCGTACGTGCCGCTCGACCCGCGACACCCCGTCGACCGGCTGGAGTTCGTACTCCGGGACACGGCCGCCCCGGTCGTCGTCACCCAGGAGTCGCTGCGGGCGCGGCTGTCCGGACCGCGCACCGTCGTCGCCGTCGACACCGACCGCGCCACGATCGCCGCCGCAGGGGCCGCCGCCGCGGGGGCGTCCGGCGCGGGGGCCGCCGACGCGGGGGCGTCCGAGGTGGGCACGTCCTCCGCGGGCACGTCCTCCGCGGGCACGTCCTCCGCGGGCACGTCCTCCGCGGGCGCGGCCCCGGCGGGCACGTCCCCCGCGGGCACGTCCTACGCGGGCACGGCCCCAGCGGGCACGTCCCCCGCGGGCACGGCCCCCGCGGACACGGCCTCCGCGGGCACGTCCCCCGCGGGCGCGGCGGCCCCGGCCACCGTCCACGCGCGGGCCGCCGACCCGGGCGCCGCCGCCCCGGGGCCCGAGCATCTCGCCTACGTCCTCTACACCTCCGGCTCCACCGGCACCCCCAAGGGCGTCGCCGTCACGCGCGGCGGGTTCCTCGCGCTGCTCGCCGGGATGCGGGAGACCTTCCCCGCGCCCGCCTGCGAGCGGGTGCTCTTCACCACCTCGGCGACGTTCGACATCGCCGGTGTCGAGGTCTTCCTGCCGCTGACCACCGGCGGCACGATCATCGGGGCGACCCAGGAGCAGATCCACACCCCGCACGCCCTGGTCGAGCTGATCGACCGGCACGACGTCACCCTCGTCCAGGCCACCCCGTCCGCCCTGCGGCCGCTGATGGACGCCCTCGGCGACCGGCCGCGCGGCCTGGACGTCTTCGCCGCGGGCGAGGCGCTGCCGGCCGAACTGGCCCGGCGGATGACGCGGGTCGCCACCCGCGTCCTCAACGGCTACGGCCCGACGGAGACCACCGTCTACGCCTCCGTCGCCGAGCTCTCGTACACGGACACCGTCATCCCCATCGGACGCCCGACCGCCGGGACGCGGCTCTACGTCGTCGACGACGCGGACCGCCCGGTCCCCGTCGGCGTACCGGGTGAACTCCTCGTCGGCGGCGCGGGCGTGGCCCGGGGCTACCTGGGGCGGGACGACCTGACCGCCGAACGGTTCGGCGCTAACCCCTTCGCCGAGGGCCGCGTGTACCGCACCGGCGACCTGGTGCGCTGGCTGCCCGGAGGCGAACTGGAGTTCCTCGGACGCCTCGACCACCAGGTCAAGGTGCGCGGCTTCCGTATCGAACTCGGCGAGGTCGAGGCCGCGTTGCTCGCCCACGCCGAGGTCGAGGCCTGTGTCGTCACCGTTCGCGAGGACGTGCCAGGCGCCGCGCAGGGCGAGAAGGCGCTGGTGGCGTACGTCGTCCCGGCGCCCGGCACGGCCCCCGGCATCGGGGCGCTGCGGGACTGGTGCGGGCGGACCCTGCCGGGCTACATGGTGCCCGGCGTGTACGTCTTCCTCGACCGGCTGCCGCTCACCACCAGCGGCAAGACCGACCGTACCGCGCTGCCCGCGCCCGACGGTGAACGCACCGGCCTGGAGGCCGCGTTCGTGGCGCCGCGCACCCCCGCCGAGCGGGCGGTGGCCCGGACGTTCGGGGAGGCGCTGTGGGCCGACGAGGTCGGGGCGCACGACGACTTCTTCGACCTGGGCGGCGACTCGCTGACCGCGACCCGGGTGGCGCTCGCCCTCCAGGTGGAGTTCGGTCTGGAGATCCCGGTGCGGGCCCTGTTCACCCATTCCACCGTCGAGTCGCTGGCGCGGGCGCTGACCGCAGCGCGGCGAGCCGGCGCCTTCCCGGCCGGAGGCTGACCGACATGACCGGAACCGCTACCGATACCACCGGCACCGGCGGGCTCCTCGACGGGCGGCCCGTCCTCCTCGTCGTCTACGACGCCGGGAGCCTCGCCCCCACCCGCCTCGCCGAGGCGGCCCAAGGGCTCGGGTGCGCGCTCGTGTTCGTCACCGCCGACACCGCCCACGCCCAGGAGATGGTCCCCACCCTGGAGATGGTCGGCACCGTCGTGAACACGGCGGGCCGCACCGAGGCGGAGACCGTGCGGACGCTGCGCGCCCTCGCCCCGGCGGGCATCATCACCTTCAGCGAGTTCCAGATCGCGCCCACGGTCCGGCTCGCCGAGGCCCTCGGGCTGCGCTACCACCGACCCGCCGACGTGGACGCGATCACCCACAAGGACCTCCAGCGGCGGCGGTTCGCCGACCTCGGCGTCGACAGCGTCCGCTTCCGTACGCTCACCGGGCCCGAGCAGGCCGACGAGGCGATCGCCCACGTCGGACTCCCCGCGATCGTCAAGCCGGTGATCGGCGCGTCCAGCCGCAACACCGTGTCCGTCACCACCCCCGAGGAGTGCCGGGCCGTCCTCGACGGGATCTTCGCCGGCTCCGACGGCGGGCCCGCCGAGACGGCGGTCATGCTGGAGGAGCTGCTGGTGGGCCGGGCGACCCCGGCGCCCTGGGGCGACTACATCGCGGTGGACTGCGTCGCCGACGGCGACGACGTCCGGCCGGTCTTCGTCACCAGCAAGTTCGCGCTGGCGGAGCCGTTCCGCGAGCGCGGCGGCTACGGCGGCTTCTCCGTCGTCCCGGAGGACGAGGAGCGCGCGGTCCGCGACCTGGCGTGCGCGGCGGTGCGGGCCCTGAACATCCACGGTGTCGCCGACGTCGAGATCAAGCTGACCGACGCCGGGCCCCGGGTCATCGAGGTCAACGGCAGGCTCGGCGCCTGGGTCGACGACCTCGCCGTCCGCTCCGGCACCTCCGACCCGGCGCGCGTCGCGGTCGCCGCCGCCCTCGGCCTCCCGTACGAGACCCCCGAGGTCAAGCGGGGCGGGCCGATCGCCTTCCACTACCTGACCGTGCCGCCCGTCGGGGCCCGGCGGGTGCGCGCCATCCGCAACGTCTCCGCGCTGCGCCGCCTCGCGCACGTCGACCGGGTCGTCGTCCTCGCCGAGCCGGGCGCCGACGCGGACTGGCGGATCGGCGCGCGCGGCAACACGGCGGCCGTCATCGGCTCCGCCGTCACCCATGAGGAACTGGCCGCGACCGTCGCCGCCATCGAGAACGTGGACTGGATCGACTATGAGTGAGTTCACCGGGAAGCCGTTCGCCGTCTTCGACCTGGACGGCGTCCTGGTCGACACCCAGGACGCCGAGAACGGCGGGCTCGCCCACGTCGGCGAGCTGATGGGCCTGCGGCTGGACAAGGAGCAGCGCGACGAGCTGTTCTCCGGCAAGAAGATGCAGGAGTGCCTGGACCTGATGGCGGACCTCACGGGGACCGCACCGCCCAGGGACGCCATGGCGATCGCCCGCGCCAGGTGCGAGGAGCTGATCGGCGACCGGATCGAGCCCATCGACGGCGTCGCCCACGCCCTGGAGCAGCTCGCCGCCACCCTCGGCGCGCGGATGTGCGTGGCCTCCAACAGCCCGCTGCCGATCATGGAGAGCCGGCTCGGCAAGGCCGGGATCCTGCGCCACTTCGAGGGCCGGCTCTTCTCCGCGTACGACATCGACGCCTGGAAGCCCGACCCGAAGCTCTTCCTGTGGGCCGCCGAGCGGTGCGGGGTCACGCCCGACGCGTGCGTGGTGATCGAGGACAGCCCGGTCGGGGTGGACGCCGCCCTGGGCGCCGGGATGCGGGTGCTCCAGTACACCCCCGACCCCGCCGACGGGCCGCACCGCGAAGGCGCCGTCACCTTTTCCTCGATGCGCCTGCTGTCCCGACTGGTCCTCGACGCCCACCGCACCACGCCCACCGCGCCGTCCCTCGCCGCTGCCGCACACCTCGGAGGTACCTCATGAGAAACGCCCGGAAGATCATGGTCCTCGGCGCCGGCGACATCGGCCGCCGCGTCTTCCACGAGCTGGCCCACAGCCCGAACGACCGCCACCTCCAGCTCGTCGGCCGCGACGAGGAGACCACGCTGCGCGCCGCCAACCTGACCCGCTTCTGCAGCGTCCAGCGCGGCTACACCACCACCGTCAGCCACGCGGGCACCGACATCACGGACGTGGCCCGCACCGCCGAGCGGATAGCCGCCTTCGGCCCCGACATCATCTTCCTGGCCGTCAGCTACCAGGCCTGGTGGGTCATCTCCACCCTGGAGCAGGCCGCCTTCCAGCGGGTGTACCGCGCCAACTTCGGCCCCTGGCTGCCCATGCACCTGGTGCCGGTGATGAAGGCCATGGAGGCCGTCCGGCTCTCCGGAAGCCGCGCCCTGGTCGTCAACGCCGCCTTCCCCGACGCCGTGCACCCCGCGCTCGCCGCGGTCGGCCTCTCGCCGAACATCGGCATCGGCAACGTGGCCAACAACGTCCCCGGCATCACCTCCGTGGCCGCCGACGAGCTGGGCCGCTCCACCGCCGACGTCGAGGTGCGCCTGGTCGCCCACCACTACGTCTCGCACCGCCTCTCCCGTACGGGCAACAGCGGCCCGGCCGCCATGGGCCTCGGCATCCGCGTCGACGGCCGGGACGTCACCGGCGAGCTGGACGTGGCGGCGCTCCTCGACCGGCTGCCCGCCGAGTACCGCCGCACCGGCGGGCTGCCCGGCCAGACCATGACCGCCTCCTCCGCGCTCAGCGTCCTGGAGCCGCTGGCCGACGAGCGGGACGCGCTGGTCCACGCGCCCGGCGCGGACGGGGCGCTCGGCGGCTACCCGGTGGCCATCGAGAACGGCAAGTTCCGGCTCCTCCTGCCGGACGGCATGACCCCGGAGGAGGCGCACGCGATCAACGTCTCCGGGCAGGTTCAGGACGGCATCAGCGAGATCCGCGCGGACGGCACCGTCGTCTTCGAACCGTCGGCGATGGCGATCCTCGCGGAGGAGATCGGCTACGACTGCCCCGAGATGAAGCTGTCGGAGGCCGAGGACCGCGCCCGGGAGATCGCCGAGCGCTTCGCGGCGTACCGCGACCGCACGGCCCGGTGACACCTCCTTCCCGCGGGCGGGCCGCCGGGTCCGCCGTCGGCTCGGCGCGCCTGTGGCAGTGGCGGGTCTCCGGGCACCTCGCGGAGGCCGCCCGCCACGCGACGGTCCTGGACCCCGCCGAACACGCCAGGCTCGCCGCCTTCCACACGGCGGCGGACCGGGACCGCTACCTCGTCGCCCATGTGTCGCTGCGCCGCATCCTCGGCGAGCGGCTGGACCTGGCGCCCGCGGCGGTACGGATCGTCCGGCGGCCCTGCACGGAGTGCGGCGGCCCGCACGGCCGCCCCGCCGTCGCGGACGGGGCCGGGCCGCACTTCTCGCTCTCGCACGCCGGCGACCTGGTGGCCGTCGCCGTGGCGGACGTGGCCGTGGGTGTCGACGTCGAGGAGGTGCAGCCGCCCGACGTCGTGGCGGAGACGGCGCCGAACGCGCTGCACCCCGAGGAGCTCCGCGAACTGGCGGCGCTCCCCGAGACCGCCCGCCCGGCCGCGTTCGCGCGCTGCTGGACCCGTAAGGAGGCGTATCTGAAGGGCACGGGTACGGGCCTCAACACGCCACCGGTCACGGTCCGCGTCGGCACCGGGCTGCGGGCCGCCGCCCTCCCCGGCTGGCACCAGGCCGACGTACCGACGCTGCCCGGGTACGCGGCGGCGGTGGCCACGCGGGAAGAGACCACCGGAACGACCACCGCCGTACGGGAGAACGAAGGGGAACGACGATGAGGCTGTTGCTGCTCGGAGGGACGGACTTCGTGGGCCGCGCGGTCGCCGAGGCCGCGCGCGACCGGGGCTGGGAGGTGACCGTCTTCCACCGGGGCGAGCACCCGGCGCCGCCCGGTGTGCGGGCCCTGCGGGGCGACCGCACCGCGCCGGACGGCCTGGGCGTGCTCGCCGCGGGGGAGTGGGACGCCGTCGTCGACACCTGGTCGGGCGCACCGCGCACGGTGCGCGACACGGCCCGCCTGCTGGCCGACCGGGTCGGGCGGTACGCCTTCGTCTCCAGCCGCTCGGTCTACGCGTGGCCCGCGCCCGCCGGCCTCGACGAGTTCGGGCCGCTGGCCGAGGGCGACCCGGACGCCGACGCGACGGACTTCGCCGCCGACAAGCGGGGCGCGGAGCTGGCGGTCGAGCGCGAACTCGGCGCGGAGCGCGCGCTGCTGGTGCGCCCGGGCCTGATCCTCGGGCCGCGCGAGAACGCCGGCCGGCTGCCGTGGTGGCTGGCCCGGATCAGCCGGGGCGGCCCGGTTGCCGCGCCGGGCCCGCGCGACACCCCGCTCCAGTACGTCGACGCCCGCGACCTGGCGACCTGGCTCCTGGACGCCCTCGGCAAGGGGCTCCACGGCCCGTACAACCTGGTCTCCGAGCCGGGCCACACCACCATCGGCGAACTCCTCGACCTCTGCGTCCGGGCCACCGGCTCCACGGCCCGTCTGCACTGGGCCACCCCGGAGCAGGTCGAGGCGGCCGGGCTCTCCCCGTGGACCGACCTCCCCGTGTGGGCGCCCCCCGGCACGGACTTCCACGCCGCGATCCACGCGGGCGACGTCGGCCGCGCCCTCGCGACGGGCCTGCGCTGCCGCCCGGCGTCGGAGACCGTCGCCGACACCTGGGCCTGGCAGCGGACGGTGCCGGAGGGCGAGTTGAGGACGGCGGACGGGCTGAGCGAGGAGGCGGAGGAGCGGCTGCTCGCGGCGGGGCGGGACGCCCCATAGGGACGGTGCGCCCCGCGCGCCGTTCCGACAGGTGGGCGGGGGTGGCGGCGCGCGCCCGGAGGACGTAGAAAGCCGGGACGCGTGCCCGCACGACCGGACGAAGAGGACCCCATGAGCACCACCCCCGCACAGAACCCCGTGGCAGGGGCGGAGGCGACCGAGCAGACCGAGCCGGCCGCACCGGCCGATTCGGCCGCCCCGCACGAGGACTCGGTGGCCGCCCCCACGGCCCCCACGGCCCCCACCGAGCGCACCCGTCTGCGCCGGATGCGCGACAAGGGCAGCCACCGCCGTGCCGATCTGGACGCGGTGCTCGCCGCCGGGTTCCTCTGCCACCTCGGCGTCACCGTCGACGGCACCCCGATGGTCGTGCCGACCGTCTACGGCACCGAGGGCGACCGCCTCTTCGTCCACGGCTCCGTCGCCAGCCGCAGCCTGGTCCAGGCGCCCGACGCCACCGTCTGCGTCACCGTGACGCACGTCGACGGCCTCGTCCTGGCCCGGTCCGTCTTCGAGCACGGGGTCAACTACCGGTGCGCGATGATCTACGGCGTTCCGCGCCCGGTGACCGACCCGGAGGAGAAGCTGCGCGGTCTGCGGGCGCTCACCGAGCAGAGCGCGCCGGGCCAGTGGGAGTACGCCCGGCAGCCCACCCGCAAGGAACTGGCGGCGACCTCGCTGCTCGCCCTCGACCTCACCGAGGCGTCGGTGAAGATCGCCTCGGGGCCGCCGGACGACGGCGACAGCCCGGACGCGGAACTGGGGCTCTGGGCCGGGGTCCTGCCGGTCGTCACGACCTTCGGCACCCCGGTCGCCGACCCGGTGCTGCCGACGGACATCGCACCGCCGGCGCACATCGCGACCCGCGCGGGCGGCCCGCTCGGCTAGCACCCGCGTCGGCGACACGCCCCAACGCCCGCCGGGGCGCTCACCTCCGCCAGAAGAGATGGTGCGCGACGCCGCTCGGGCTGGGCACGACCTCCAGGTGGAACCGGTCGAGCAGCTCCTCCGGCGACTCCCAGAGCCGTGAGCCCGCCCCGATCTCCACGTCCGAGACGGCCACGTGCAGGGTGTCCACGAGGTCGGCGTCGAGGAACTCCCGGATGGTCGTGGCCCCGCCGCCGAGCCGGACGTCCTTGCCGCGCGCCGCCTCGCGCGCCTGCGCGAGGACCGAGGCCGGGTCGGCGTCCACGAAGTGGAACGTGGTGTCGGAGAGCGTGAAGGACGGCCGGGGGTGGTGGGTCATCACGAACACCGGGGTGTGGAAGGGCGGTTCGTCACCCCACCACCCCTGCCACTCCGGATCGGGCCACGGCCCGCGCTGCGGCGCGAACTTGTTGCGGCCCATGATCTCGGCCCCGATGTTGTTGGTGAAGTCCCGGGTGAAGTAGTCGTCCAGCCCCCGGCTCCCCCCGGGGTCGGTCCGGTTCGGCCAGCTCGCGGTGGCCCCGGCCCACGCGAACATGGTCCCGGGATCGGCGTGCCCGAAGGGCCGTTCGAGGGTCTGATGCTCGCCGGCGCCGAATCCGTCGCGCGAGACGTTGAAGTTCATGACTCTGAGCAGCTGGTCCACGGGTCTGGTCTCTCCTGAGGCGGTCGAGGGACGTGCGAGGGGTGGTCGAGGGGAGACTGCCCGAACCGACCGAACTCATCGCCCCGGGCGGGAAGAGCCTTCGTCAGCCGTCCAGGAGCTCCACGGCCAGCCGGTCCAGGTGGGCCGGGTCCATCAGGACGTCCACGGCCGTGACGCGGCCGTCGATCACCGTGAAGGAGACCACCGACCGCACCGTCCCCTCCTCCGCCTCCGCCAGGCCCGCCAGGCCCGCCGCGCCGTCCACCAGCGCGGGACGACTCGTGCGGGCCCGTTCGGCGAGGTGATCCGCGACCGGCCCCGCTCCGTGCGCGGGTGTCGCGCCGGCCCGTACGGCCTCCGCGTCCGCCCGGAGGAGCACGTCGGGGTCGAAGAGGGCGCGCAGCGCGTGCCGGTCACCGGCGCGCGCGGCGGTCAGCACGGCGGCGACGACCTCGCGCTGCCGCGTCAGGTCCTGTTCCGGCAGCTCCTCGGTGTCCCGGACCCGGGTGGCCGCCCGGCTCACCAGCTGCCGCGTGGCCGCCGGGGCGCGTTCCACGACGGGCGCGATCCGGTCGACCGGCACGGCGAACATGTCGTGCAGCACGAACGCCACCCGCTCGGCGGGCGTCAGCGCGTCCAGGGCCGCGAACTCGCCGGGCTCGTCCCCGGCCCATGGGTCCCAGGGGTCGCGGCGCCGCGCCTCACGCGCCCGCAGCCTGCGCAGACAGGCCCGCGCGACACCGATGTCGACGTCGGTGTCCCCGTCGACACCGGCGTCGGCCTCGGTGCGCGCCTCCCGTACGGCCTCCGCCGCTTCGGCGGAGGAACCCAGCAGGCTGTGCGCGATCGCCCGCGACCGCGACTCCTGCTCCTCGGTCATCAGTCGCCGTGCCCCGTCCCGCCGCTGCCGAAGCCGCCGCTGGAGATGCCGTCCCACTTGCGCTTCTCCTCGCTCGGCGGCTCGGGCGAGGTCTCCGTACCGGAGCCGTTCTTCAGTTCGTACGGCATGAGGCGGTGCTCGCCGTCGGTGTGGGGCATCTCGGCCGGCCGGCGGTACTCGGACGACTCGCCCGGCAGGCCGCCCTCCGGACGGTGCGGGTGCTCCTCGGGCTTGGGCGTGGGGGACTCCTTGTCCCGGACCCTCATCCCCAGCACGAACGCGCCGATCAGAATGGCGACCACCACGAGGCCGCCGAGAACCTGGGCCAGGCCGGACTGCCAGACACCGGCCGCCGTCGTGACCTCTGCGGAATCCACGAGAAAAACGTTCATATCCCAGAGATACCCAATCTGGGCAATCTAGGACATCTGGGAGGTACTGAACTCGTTCGAATCTCATGTGAAACATTTCCCCGGGCCCGTCGCGTCATGAAGGTGTAGGGCGGTCATCGCGACGGAGGGGAGGGACATGAGACAGTCCCGCGCGGACGAGTTCCTGGAGTTCGCGGCTGCCAGGACGGGGCATCTGTACCGGTCGGCATGCCTGCTGACCAGCGGAGACACCCATCTCGCCGAGGACCTGACTCAGGAGACCTTGGGCCGGATGTACGCGCTGTGGGGGCGCGTCCACCGGATCGGCAACCCGGCCGGGTACGCGCAGACCGTCCTGGTCCGCACCTTCCTCAGCCACCGGCGGCGACGCTCCGCGACCGAGCGTCCCCTCGGCGAGCTGCCCGACCGGGCCCCGGAGGACGGCGACGACCCGGCGCTGCGGATCGCCCTGCTCGACGCGCTCGCGTCGCTCGCGCCCAAGGACCGGGCGGTGGTGGTGCTGCGGTACTGGGAGGACCGCAGCGTCGAGGAGACGGCCGACGTGCTCCACGTGAGCTCGGCGGCGGTCCGCACCCGCTCCTCCCGGGCGCTCGGCAAGCTCCGCGAGCGGCTCGGCGGCAGCATCGTCGAGTTCGCACGCCGCTGACCAGGACCTTTCTTCCCAGTTCGCCCACTTCTTCCCGCACTCTTACTTTCATCCATGGACCGGAGACGGTGATTCGGCATGCCTCTGAACGAGGGACACGACGGTTTCGAGGACGAGCTCGGTGCGGCCCTGCGCCGTACGGGTGACGGTTTCGCCGCCGATGACGGCCGCGCGCTCGCGGCCGGCGGCCTGACCCGGGGACGGCGCCGGGTGCGCCGCCGGGCGGTCGCCGTGACCGGCGGCGTGCTCGCGCTCGCGGTGGTGGGCGTCGGTGGCGTGTACGCCGGTGACCTGCTGGGCGGAGACGGGGGCGGCGCGGCTCGGGGCTCCTCCGTGGCGGGCCCCGCCCCCGTCGCGACCGGCAAGGTAGGCCTCGTCGAGGGGCCCCTCCGGCTCAAGGACATCGCCGCCGTCATCGAGGCGAACACGCCCGGCGACGGCTCGTTCTGGCGGTTCGACGCGCCCGAGGCGAAGGGCCAGGCGGTCACCGGGATCTACGACGACGGCAAGGGCAAGGCGGGCGTCTCCGTCGGGCTCTACCGCGCGGGGGAGGGCGGGGAGGCCGGCGCGGACCAGGTGGAGTGCCCGGACGAGACGTACGTCCCGCACGACGCCTGCACCAGCGAGAAGCTGCCGAACGGCGACCGGCTGATGGTCTTCCAGGGGTACGAGTATCCGGACCGGCGCACGGACACCAAGAACTGGCGGGCGGTCCTGCTGACGAAGGACGGCTTCCTGGTCGACGCGAGCGAGTACAACGCGCCCACCGCGAAGGACTCGGCCGTCACCCGCACCGACCCGCCCTTCAGCCCCGCGCAGCTGACGACCCTGGTCAGCTCCGCCGACTGGCGGCCCCTCCTGGCGAAGCTGCCGAAGTCCCCGAAGCCGGAGTCCGCCCCGAGCAAGCCCGCCGAACCGCCGGCCGCCGACGGCGCCGACGTCCGGAAGACGCTGCGCACCCTCATGCCCGAGGGGCTGACGGTGGTCGCCGACGGCGGGCAGGACGAGGAGTTCGCGTACGTGGTCGTGGACGACGGCAAGGGCAAGAGCCTTGTCCAGATCAACGTGCAGAACCACATGGGGGACCTCGCTCCGCGGCTCACCGCCGGGGGAACGCGGCTGCCCGACGGGCGCCTGGTCATGGTGACCGAGGAGCCGGGCGAGAAGGGCGGCGCCGGTGTGCTGGCGTGGACGGCCGAGTCGCTGACGCCGTCCGGCTTCCGGGTCGTGATCTCGGCGTACAACACGGGCGCGCAGCACGAGGCCGCCACACGCACCACGCCGGCGCTGACGAAGGAACAGCTCAAGGCGATCGCCCTCAGCGACAAGTGGTCGACGTTCGAGACGGAGTAGACCCGACCGGGGGGCGGGGCCGGGAGCGGACCGGGGGCGAACCGGGCGGACCGCGCACGGTCCGCGCACGGACCGGGGCGGGCGGGCTCGGTTCCCCGCCCGCTCACCGGGGCCGGGCCACCGGGAAGGGGGCGGGGGCTCGCGCCCCCGCTCACTTCGCGTCCGCGTACCGCTCCACCGTCGCCGTGGTGAACGGGAAGCGGACCGGGGTGTCGCCGAAGGCGATCCGGCCGGCCTCGTCCCCGGCCGCGCGGATCGCCTCCGTCACGGCCTGCGCCTCCTCCGCCGGGCAGTGCACGATCACCTCGTCGTGCTGGAAGAAGACCAGCTCGGCCCGCATCCCGGCGGTGGCGCGGCGCAGCGCGGCGAGCATCAGCAGCGCCCAGTCGGCGGCGCTGCCCTGGACGACGAAGTTACGGGTGAACCGGCCGCGCGCCCGTGCGTTCCCGGAGGCGTACCCCGGGGTGAACTCGCCCTCCCCGGACTCGGAAGCGCCGTCCCCGCCCCCGCCCTCCTGGGGGATGCCCGCCTCCTCGGCCTCGCTCGCGCCGACGGCTCTCGGGCTGGTCCGGCCGAGCCAGGTGCGGACGAGCCGGCCGTCCTCGCCGGCCTTGGCCGCGTCGTCGACGTAGGCCACGGCGCGCGGGAAGCGGCGGCGCAGGGCGGCCAGGTTCTTCAGCCCGTCGCCGCTGGTCTGCCCGTAGATCGCGCCGAGCAGGGCGAGCTTGGCGTGGTCGCGGTCGCCGGAGAAGCCGCGCTCCGACAGCCGGGTGTACAGGTCGTCGGGGTGGCCGGCGACCTCCATCAGGCCCGGGTCGCGGGAGATGGCGGCGAGGACGCGGGGCTCCATCTGGTCGGCGTCGGCGACGACGAGCCGCCAGCCCTCGTCGGCGACCACGGCCCGCCGGATGACCTTGGGGATCTGCAGGGCGCCGCCGCCGTTGGTGGTCCAGCGGCCGCTGACGGTGCCGCCGGGCAGGTACTCCGGCCGGAAGCGGCCGTCGCGCACCCAGTCCTGGAGCCAGGACCAGCCGTGCGCGGTCCAGATCCGGTACAGCTTCTTGTACGCGACGAGGGGCGCCACCGCGGGGTGGTCGATCTCCTCCAGCTCCCAGCGGCGGGTGGACCGCACCCGGATCCCGGCCCGCGCGAAGGCCCGGACGACGTCGGCGGGCAGGTCGGGGCGGACCCGGCGGCCGAAGGCGGCGGAGACCTCGTCGGCGAGCTCGGCGAGGCGCCGGGGCTCGCCGCCGCCCGCGTACCGCTCGCCGAGCAGCTCGTGCAGCAGCTCCCGGTGCACGTCGGCCCGCCAGGGCAGCCCGGCGCGCCGCATCTCGGCGGCGACGAGCATGCCCGCGGACTCGGCGGCCGTGAGCAGCCGCATCCGCCCCGGGTGCTCCGTCCGGTCGTGACGGGCCCGCTGCTCGGCGTAGACCGCGAGGAGGCCCTCGAAGGAGACGGCCGTGGCCGTGGGTCTCGCTTCGAAGAGGGAGTCCTGCGAGCCGGGTTCGGCGGCTCGCTGGGGCGGATCGGGCGGCACGGGAGCGTTCCGCAGGCGCGCGAGGGCGGCGGCCGCGGACCGGGGCTCCCCGAGCCGCCCCTCGTGGCCGAGCAGGAGCCCTTCGGCGACCTCGATGTCGTAACACCGCTCGACGCGCACCCCGGCGGCGAGGAGCCGCGGATGGACCTCGGCGGTGGACCGCCACACCCAGCGGGCGACGCCGGGGCGGGACCGGACGGCCTCGACGAGATCCGGTTCCTGGAGGACGGGACCGGCGGGCAGCCCGTCGGGGCCGAGCGGGACGAGCCGCGCTCCGTCCCCCTCCGCCTCGGCGGCCAGCGCCCACCTCTCGCTCATGGGTGCGAGTCTGGCACCCGGCACTGACAACGCCCGGCTACGCCGCTCTGTGGAAGAGCGCGGCGGCCTCGCCCCTGGAGCCGACCCCGAGCTTGGTCAGGATGTTGGCGACGTGGAACTTCACGGTGGACTCGCTGATGTGCAGCTCGGCGGCGATCTGCCGGTTGCGGTGGCCGAGCGCGAGGTGCGTCAGGACCTCGACCTCCCGCTCCCCGAGACCGGTGAGCGGGTCGACGGCGGCGACGGCGGCGACGGACGTGTCGGGGGTGGCCAGCGGGAGGCTCGCGGTGAGGGTCGTGCCCCAGCCGGGGACGGCGTCGACCTCCAGTCGCCCCCCGAGCACGTCGAGCCGGTCGGAGACGCTGCCCGCGCCCAGCTCGTGCCCGGCGAGCGCGCCCGGCCCGTCGTCGCGCAGGGTGGCCCGCAGCTCGTGCTCGGTGATCTGCCAGCCGACGTGGACCCGGCTCACCGACTCCTGCTCCAGGGCGAGGAGCAGCAGCGCCCGCACGATCGCCCGCGCGCCGTGGGCGACGTCCGCCGCGAGGGTGCGGGCGGTGTCGGGCGGCCCGAGTTCGAGCCGCACGGTGCTGTGCCGGAGCATCGTCCGCAGCCCGTCCGCGAGCCGTTCGAAGGCCTCGTGGGCGGGCTCCTCGGCGATCGAGCGATCCCGCTTGGACTCGGCCCTCAGCTGGACGAGCGCGTTGACGGCGAGGTCGGTGGCGGTGGTCCGGGCGGACGCGTCGTCGAGGGCGCGGCTGCGGAGGACGGCGAGGATCCCGGAGAGCGCCGAGGAGTGCGTGGTCGTCAGCTCGGCGATGACGCGCGCCCGGGTGTCGGCGGCGGTCCGCGAACGGGCCAGGGCGCCGGGCATCGCCTCGACCGCGAACCGGTCGAAGTGGCTGGTCACCAGGTCCCAGAGTGCCTGGGTGACGTCGAGGACCTCGTCCGGCACGGGCGCGGCGTCGTCCTCCCGTACGAGCACGAGGACGGAACGCCGCGCGGTCGCGTCGCTGGTGACGGCGACGACGGGCCGCTCGGCCCCGGCGACGACGGCCCGGCCCTGCCAGGGCCGGCCGGGCGTGCCGGCGGCGAGCAGCGGGTCGAGTTCGGCGGCGCTCGGGACCAGCGCACCGGGTTCGCCGACGCTCTTGTAGGGCGAGTGGGCGCAGTGCGTGGCGAGTTCGGCGGCGGCCCGGTGGGGGACGAGCGGGGCGAGGACGGCCGAGAGCCTGGGCAGGATCCGGCCGAGGGGCTGCTGGATGATCTCGTACGCGGAGTTCAGCGTGTGCGCGTCCATGCGGATCAGCGTAATGAGCGGGAGGGCCGGTCGACCTGTCCTTTCGGCCGGGTGGGACTGGTCGAAGGGCGGGCGGGTGGCGGGGGATCGGGGCCGCAGTCTTGACCTCATCGACGAACGAGGGGCTGTGGAGGCCGAGATGGAAGCGATCGTGTACGAGGAGTTCGGCGGCCCGGAGGTCCTGCGCCACGAGACGGGCGTCGCGGTACCGGAACCGGGTGCGGGCGAGGTCCGGGTGAAGGTGGCGGCGGTGGGCGTCAACCCCGTGGACCACAAGCGCCGTTACGGATGGGTGGAGCAGTTCTACCCGACGACCTTCCCGGCGGTGCCGGGGCTGGAGTTCGCGGGGACGGTGGACGCGCTCGGCCCCGGCGTCACGGGGGTGGCGGTCGGCGACGAGGTGTTCGGCTGGACGACGACCGGCGCGTACGCCGAGTACGCCCTGGCCGAGGTCTTCGCCCCCAAGCCGACGGGCCTGTCGTGGGAGCAGGCGGCGAGCATCCCGGTCGCGGGGGAGACCGCGCAGCGGGTCCTGGACCTCCTGGGAGTGACCTCGGGCGAGACCCTCCTCCTGCACGGCGCGGCGGGCGTGGTCGGCTCGGTGGCCGTCCAGCTGGCGGTGGCCGCCGGTGTGACGGTGGTCGGCACCGCCTCGGAGCGCAACCACGCGTACCTGGAGTCCCTGGGCGCGATCCCGGTGGCGTACGGCGAGGGGCTCGCCGACCGGGTCCGCGCGGCGGCCCCCGACGGCATCGACGCGGTCTTCGACGCGGCGGGCCACGACACGCTTCCGGTCTCGATCGAGCTGACGGGCGGCGCGAAGGAACGCATCGTGACGATCGCGGCGGTCGACGCGGCGGAGCACGGCATCGTCTTCAGCGGTGTCACGGTCGAGCCGCCCCTCGCCCGCACCTGGCTGACCACCCATGCCCGCTCGGCGGCGGAGGGTCGGCTGCGCCTCGTCGTCGCCGAGACCCTCCCGCTGAAGGAGGCGGCGAGGGCCCAGGAGCTGAGCGAGTCCGGGCACGTGCGGGGCAAGTTGGTGCTGCTGCCGTAGGTACTTCCTCGCTGGTCAGGCCCTCGCCGGGACGCTACTCCCGTCGGGGGCCGTCGGATGCCTGGGGTGGTCGGCGAGAGCATGGGCCGAACAACCGGCCCCAGATCCAGCGCGGTTGCGTGGTGGTGCGGGGGTCACCGAAGTCTGATCTCCGCCCAGACGGTCTTGCGCGGGACGGGTCCGGGCATCACGCCCCACCGGTCCGCGAGGGCGTCGACGAGGAGGAGCCCGCGCCCCGACTCGCCACCGCCCGGGGGCCCCAGGACCGGCAGGCGGTCGGCCCGGGTGTCGGTCACCTCGATACGGAGCGTGGTCGCCGTCGTCGTGAGCGCCAGGCGGAAGTCCCGCCCGGGGACGCGACCGTGGGTCACCGCGTTGGCGGCGAGCTCGGCCACGACGTGGGCCGCGACCTCGGAGATCGTCCCCAGCTCCCAGGTGCGCAGTTGCTCGACCGCGAGGAGACGGCCGAGGCGCGCCCCTCGGGGCGTGGCGGAGAGCTGGATTCCGAACTGGCGTACAGACGCCAATACGTGGGCGGTTTCTTGGTTCATGTCACCCAGCGTGGTGGGCCGTGCGTACGCTGCCCAGCGAAGAGAACCTTACGTACGGTGACTGTCCCGAGACTGTCCGGCGTTGTCCCGGCTGTCCCGCGCGGCCGTCGGGTAGGGCGGCGCTGAGTACAGGTACGGCTTCACGGAGGTGGGCGGGGCGTGAGCGTGGTCGAGACGGACGAGCCGGGCTGGGAGGTCGACCCGGACGACGAGTCGGGGGCGGCGGTGGTCGCGGCGGTGGGACGGCAGATCAGGAAGTGGCGGGAGGCGAAGGGGCTGCGGGCCGTCGAACTCGGCGAACGGGTCGGCTATGGCGAGGACCTGATCAGGAAGGTGGAACGCGGCGCCCGCATCCCCCGGCCGGAGTTCCTGGACAAGGTGGACGAGGCACTGGGGGCCGGCGGCCTCATCGCGACGATGAAGGAGGACGTGGCGGAGGTCCGGTACCCGAAGAAGGTGCGCGATCTGAAGCGGTTGGAGGCGCGGGCGGTCGAGATCAACGTCTACGAGAGCAACAGCATCCACGGGTTGCTCCAGACGCCGGAGTACGCGCGCGCCCTGTTCGAGATGCGTCAGCCCGCCTATCCGCAGGAAGAGGTGGACAAGGGCGTCGCGGGGCGGATGGCCCGCCGCAAGATCTACGACCGCTCACCCGCCCCCGCGCTCAGCTTCGTCCTGGAAGAGGCCGTCCTCCGCCGCCCTATCGGAGGCACAATGGTCTGGCACCAGCAGCTCCACTACCTCATGGAGGTGTGCCAGTTGCACCGCAACATCGCGCTTCAGGTCATGCCGACCGGCGTGGAGACGCACGCCAGCATGGACGGCCCCATCGAACTGCTGAGGTTCGGGGACGGGCAAGGGGTGGGGCGGTCGCCCGGGGCGTTCAACGGACGCCCGGTCGCCGATCTGAAGCAGCTCCGGATCCTGGATCTGCGGTATGGAATGATCCGGGCGCAGGCTCTCACGCCAAGGGAGTCGCTGGTCTTCATCAAGCGTGTGCTGGGAGAGACATGATCCACAAGTCCGAGCTGGCGTGGTTCAAGAGCAGCTACAGCAGTGGCAGCGAGAACGATTCCTGCGTGGAGGTCGCCACGACCCCGGGCACGGTCCACGTCCGTGACTCCAAGGACATCGACCTCCCCCACCTGGACCTGGCCCCCTCCGCCTGGGCCGTCTTCGTCTCGTACGCGGCGGTCGCCCGGGGCTGACGGAGGGCGGGGCGGTGACCCGGCTCCGACCCCGGTCACCGCCCCGTCCACCCACTTTCGCCGGTCAGCGCGTCAGGCGCCACGCGGGGAGGGCGGAGGCGGCTGCCGCCACCAGGGCGCAGGTGGCCGCCGTCGCGGCCATCGTGGGCCAGGGGACGGCGAGCGCGACGGGGGCCGAGAGGGCCGCGAGCGCCGCGCCCTGGACGGCCAGGCAGACCGCCGTCACCGCCAGGCCCAGGACCGCCCCGATCGTCACCGCGAGCGCCGACTCGCCCGTCACCACCCGCAGGACCTGGGCCCGGGTGGCCCCCGCGAGCCGTAGCGACGCCAGCTCGCCGCCCCGTACCGACGTCGCCATCAGCAGCGTGTTGGCGAGCGCGAGCACCGTGTAGACGAGCGCGATCCCGAGGACCAGGAGCAGCCCCAGGCGGGTCTCCGGGCTGCTCGTGGGGTGCGTCGCGGCCGCCCACGCGTCCACCCCGCGCACCGTGCCGCCGGCCGCCGCCAGCGCCTCCGCGCCCACGGCGCCCCCAGCCTCGATCCGGTCCACGGCCACCCCGGGCGCGTTCGCCCGGGTCACGTACGGCCCGTTGTCGCCGGTCCCGAGCGCCAGGACCGCCACGACCCGCAGCCGCACCGGCCCGCTCCCGTCCGCGCGCCACACCTCCACCTCGTCGCCGACCGCCCGCCGCTCGAACTCCTCGTTCACGACGATCGAGCCGTCGTCCAGGTCGGCCACGTCCCCGGCCACCACCGGCAGCCGCGCCAGGTCCGCGAAGGCCACCGGGTCGTACACCGCCCGCGCCCCGTACTTGACCAGCGCCTCCGCACCGTCCCGTACGAAGACGGAGGTGGCGCCCGTCGCCGACGCGCCCGCCACCGGCCGCAGGTCGTCCCCCGTCACCACCCGCTCCGCCCGTGTCTGCTCCCGCGCCTCCGCCGCCTTCGCGCTCGTGACCGTCGATGACGACCCCAGCAGCGTGCCGGCCAGCGCCACCGTCACGAGGACCGGCGCGGCGACGGCGGCGGTACGGCGCACGGCCGCCGCGCTGTTCTCCCGTACGAGCATCCCCGTCGCCCCCGGCAGCCGCAGCGCCCGCGCCACCGGGCGTACGAGCAGCGGAGCGAGCAGCGCGACGCCGGTGATCAGCAGCATCGGCAGCGTCGTGTACGTCTTCCGCTTCAGCAGCTCCGACGGCTCGCCCACGCACGTCCACACCAGCAGCGCCGCGCCCGTGACCAGCAGCCCCGTCCCGAGCAGCGCCCGGCCGAGCGGCAGCACGTCGGTGTCGACGTCCGCCTCGCGCAGCGCGTCCCCCGGGCCGACCCTCCCCGCCCGCCGCGCGGCGGCGAAGGCCCCGGCGAGTGCGACGGTCACGCCGGTCCAGAAGGCCACGTGGAAGGGCCAGGCGGCGCCCCCGATCGCGAACCAGTCGGGCGCGAGGCCCCCCTCCACGAGCACCCGCGCCAGCCACGGCGCCCCCCACGCGCCGAGCGCGCACCCGGCCGCCGAGGCGAGCACCCCGACCCCGGCGGCCTCCGCGAGCAGCATCCGCCGCACCTGGCCGGGCGTCGCGCCCGCCATCCGCAACAGACCGAACTCGCGCCGCCGCAGGGCGACCGCGAACGCGAAGGTGGAGGCGACGACGAAGACGGAGACGAAGGTGGTGACGCCCCCGGCGGTGCCGAGGAGGGCGTTGACGGCGACGAGCGCCTCGGCGTCCCGCTCCGGTTCCGGGTCGGCGCGCCGGCGCTCGCCCCCGGTGAGCACCTGGGCCCGGTCGCCGACGACCGTACGGACCTCTGTGGCGGGGCCGTGGACGCCGACGGCGTCCGGGCCCCCGGCGGTGGTGACCGTCCACCGGGCCTTCAGCTCGCGCAGCAGTTCGATATCCACAGGCTGTGGACGGTCGAGTCGCTGCGAGACGGTGGCGGTGCGCGGACCTCGCCGTACGTCGACGGTGACCGCGTCCCGCCCCTTCACCACCACGGGCGCGGCGGCGAACCGCTGCGGGGCGCGCTCGGGCGCGTCGAAGGTGGCGGAGAGGCCGAGGCCCATGGTGGCCAGGAGCCCGACGCCGAGGGCGAGCGCGACGAAACTGCCGACGAAGGCGGTCCAGCGGGCCCGCAGCCCGGAGAGAACGACGGTCAGCACGGGACGACCTCCGCACCGGCTCCACGCGCCGCCGACGACGTCCCCGCTGTCGCCGCCGCCGTCTCCAGGCCGGCCATGCGGGCCGCGACCCGCTCGACGGTCGGCTCGTCGAGCTCGCCCACCACCCGCCCGTCGACCAGGAACACCACCCGGTCCGCGCGGGCCGCCGCCACCGGGTCGTGGGTGACCATGACGATCGTCTGGCCGTCCCGGTCCACCAGCTCCCGCAGCATCGTCAGGACCTCCCGGCTCGTGGTGGAGTCCAGGGCCCCGGTGGGCTCGTCGCCGAAGAGCACCGCCGGCCGCGTGATCAACGCCCGCGCGATCGCGACCCGTTGCTGCTGTCCGCCGGACAGCTCCCCGGGCCGGTGCCTCTCACGCCCGTCGAGCCCGACCCGCTCCAGCGCCGCCCGCACCTCGCCCCGCGCCACCCGCCGCCCGGCGAGCCGCAGCGGCAGGGCCACGTTCTGGGCGGCCGTCAGCGACGGCAGCAGGTTGAACGACTGGAAGACGAAGCCGATCCGGTCCCGCCGCAACAGCGTCAGCCGCCGCTCGCTCAGCCCCTCCAGGGCGACCCCGCCCACCTCCACCGTGCCGCCCGTGGGCCGGTCGAGGCCCGCCGCGCACTGCAACAGCGTGGACTTGCCGGAGCCGGAGGGCCCCATGACGGCGGTGAAGGTACCGGTACGGAACTCCAGGTCGACGCCGTCCAGGGCGCGCACGTCGCGGTGGTGGCGGTGGAGGCCCGCGAGCCGGACGGCGATGCCGGAGCGGGCCGCAGGCGTGGTGGTCGTGGTTGAGGTCATGCCTCAAGCGAACCGTTTCCGCGCCGTCCGATCACGACCACTGAGGGGCGTACGAAGGGTAGGCCTGGCCCTACCTCCGACCGGCGCCCCCGCCTGCCCGCGCCCCCTGGTTTCGTGGTTCCGGCCGGTGAGGCCCATCCTGGAGGCAGCGCGGCCGGGCGCGCGAGGAAGGGGACGCGAGGCAGCGGTGAGTACGACGGTAGACAGGGCGCTGGAGACGGCCCTGTACACGGAGGAGGACGCGGCCCTGGACACGGCGGCGTCGCTGCTGGCGGCGGACCGCTCGGCGGACGCGGAACTGGCGCGCCGGGGCGAGGAGTTCGTACGGCGGGCGTGGGAGCGGGGCTGGCAGCCGGCGGATCTCCTGCGGCTGGTGCGGCGGGAGCTGGCGGAGGAGCACGTACGGCTGGCGGGGTCGTTGATCGCGTCGGAGACGGCGCGCTACGCGCACCTGCCGCACCGCTGGCCGTCCCAGCTGACGGAGCTGGAGTCAGGGCCCCTTCGCGCGGACCGCTTCTCGTCGGCGACGACGGCGCTGGAGCTGTACCGCCTGCTGGTCAGGCTGCCGTCGCTGGAACCGGTGGGTCCGGTGCCCGGCGACGCGTTGCCGGCGCCGACGGCGGGGGAGCCGCGGATGCTCACGCGGGTACGGGCGCTGCTGGCGAAGGCCGAGGCGACGGGGTACCCGGAGGAGGCCGAGGCGCTGACCGCGAAGGCGCAGGAGCTGATGGCCCGCCACAGCCTGGACGAGGCGGCGCTGGCGGCGCGGGCGCCGTCGGGGGACGTGCCGGGGGCGATGCGGATCGGCGTGGAGCCGCCGTACGAGCAGGCGAAGGCGATCCTGCTGGACGCGGTGGCGAGCGCGAACCACTGCCGGGCGGTGTGGAACGAGCCGTACGGCTTCTCGACGGTGGTCGGCTTCGAGGCGGACCTGGATCCGGTGGAGCTGCTGTACACCTCGCTCCTGGTGCAGGGGACGGCGGCGATGACACGGGCGGAGGCGGAGCAGCGGGCGGGCGGCCGGAAGCGTACGAAGTCCTTCCGGCAGTCGTTCCTGCTGGCGTACGCGAACCGCCTGGGCACGCGCCTCGCGGCGACCTCCCGCCGGGTGGCCGCCGAGACCCCGACCCTCCTCCCGGTGTTGGCGTCCCGCGAGGTGGCGGTGACGTCACGCGCGGACGAGATGTTCCCGCAGACCCGCACGACGCGCGTGCGCGCGATGTGGGACGAGGCGGGTTGGACCCACGGCACGACAGCCGCCGACACGGCCCGCGTCCACCCCCACGACGAACTACCCCCCGCCTGACCGTCCGACGCGCCATCGCCGGGCCGGGAGCGGCGGGGGCCGGGGGCCGGGAGCGGCGGGGGCGGGGGGCCGGGGGCCAGGGGTCCGACGCCGGGGGTCCGGGGCAGGAGCACGCCCCCGACAACGCGGAAGGCCCCAGGGTGGGCGAAATGTGCCCTTCGTGGGGGTTCGCCGCTAGGCTCGGGCCATGAGCTGGCCGCGGGCCCTGAAAGCGACCGCCCGTTCCGGGCTCACCGTCGAGCGGCGGCGTCTCGAGCCGCTCGTCGCCGGCCGCGCGGCCCTCGGCCTCGCCCTGGTCGTCGGCGTGACGCTCGCGCTGCTCGGCACCGAGGCCGCCATCAGCTCCGCGTTCGGTGCCTTCCAGGCCGCCATCGCCACCTTCCAGCGTTCCTGGCGCCCCCGCCCCACCCTCGCCCTCGCCTCCGGTGCCAGCCTCGCCCTCTCCACCTTCCTCGGCTACGTCACCGGCGCCGGCGCCCACCTCGCCCTCTTCCTCGCCCTGCTGGCCCTCTGGACCTTCCTCTCCGGCCTCGCCTGGGCCGCCGGCCCCACCATCGGCATCATCGCCTCCTCCAACGTGGCGATCATGCTGGTCACCGTCACTCTCCCCACCTCCGTCGCCGGCGCCGCCGGCCACGCCGCCATGATCGCCGTCGGCGGCCTCGTCCAGGCCGTCCTCGTGGTCCTCCTCCCGGTCCGCCGCTGGGGCGCCCAGCGCGACGCCCTCGCCGACGCGCTCGCCGCCGAGGCGGACTACGCCCGGCGCCTCCGCCAGGACCCCGTCGCCCCCTTCGACCCGGTCCCCCTCATGACCGCCCGCAACGCCGCCGCCGTCACCCGCCGCCAGGCCCGCCGTCGCCCCGCCGAACTCCACGGCGCCCGGGGCCTCGCCGAGCGGATCCGCCCCGTGCTCGCCTCCCTCGCCGACCCCGCCCTCGGCGTCTCCGCCGAAGGCCCCCCACGCGCCCGCGTCCGCGAGATCCTCGCCGCCGCGGCGACTGTCCTGGACGCCGCCGCCCACGCGATCCGGCGCGGCGAGGCCGTCGACCTCCCGCCCGGCGCCGTCGCCGCCCTCCGCACCCCCGACACCGGCGCCCTCCTCACCGGACCGCCGCGCCGCGCCGCCGACCGCCTCGCCGCCCTCCTTGACGACGTCGTCGAGACCGCCGAACCCCGCACCGAGACCGCCTCCGACGCCCGCGCCCGCCCCACCCTGCTCCGCCTCGCCCCCGTCGTCGCGGCACAGATGCGCGCCGAACTCCGCCCCGACTCCGCGATCCTGCGGCACGCCGTCCGCGTCACCGCCGTCACCACCGCCGGCTACGTCCTCGGCACCGCCCTCCCCTTCGGCCACGGCTACTGGGCCCCGATGGCGTCCGTCATGGTCATGCGCCCCGACTTCTCGCAGACGTACTCCCGTTCCGTCGCCCGCTTCGGCGGCACCCTCCTCGGGGTCGGCCTCGCCACCGGCGTCGTCCAGGCGGCCGACCCCGGCGTGTACGCCTCCGCCGCGCTCGCCGTCGGCAGCGCCTTCGGGATGTACCTGCTGATGCGCACCGGGTACGCCGCGAGCCAGGTCTGTGTCGCCGCGTACGTCGTCTTCCTGCTCGGCATGGGCGGTTCGGCCTGGACGCAGACCGTGTACGAGCGGGTGGTGCTGACCCTCATCGGCGGGGTCCTCGCGATGCTCGCGTACGCGGTCTACCCCGCCTGGGAGACGCCCCGGCTGCGCGGCCGCCTGGCCGACTGGCTGGTCTCCGACGGCCGTTACGCCGCCACCGTCGTCGCCCACTACGCCGATCCGGCCGGCCCGGTCTGCGCCGACGTCCGCCAGGCGCTGCTCGACACCCGGGCCACCCGGATCGCCTGGCAGGAGGCGCTCGACCGGGCCACCCACGAACCGGTGCGCCACCGCGGCCTGTCCCGGGCGGCGGCAGACGACGCGGAGCACGCGCTCGCCCAGTTCGGCCGGGTCGCGATGCTGATGGAGGCGCACCTGCCGGAGCGCGGCGCCCCGCCCGTCCCGGCCGCGGCGACCCTCGCGGAGGAGCTGCGCCGCTCGACGGAACGGGCCGGGAAGGCCGTACGCGAGCGCAGGGCGCCGGAGTGGGACGAGCTCCGGGAGACGATCGCGACCTGCGGGCCCCTGATGGAGGACCCGCTGCTGCGCAAGGGCGCCGGTCTGCTTCTGGACGCCTTGGACGACCTGGCGGAGGCCCTCGCCACGCCGTCGTCCCCCACCTGAGACGCCGCGGCCTCCGCAAGCCGGTCGCGCCGGGAGGGAACCCACCGGATCGCGAGGACGTCTCCTCCAGGGGCGACGACACCAGCCGGCCTCGCGGCCGAGTCCGCTGTCCGTGCCGCTGCCGCTGTTGCTGCCGCTGTCGCGACCACGTCGCACGCAGTCGCGTAGTCGCTACGCCACCCCGCGTGCACGTGCATCTGCTCATGCAGTGGCATATGAACACAGCTATGATCCGAGGAAGTTGACACCTGCATCAAACATCTCGGGGAGCTACCAGTGCATCATGCGCATCACGCGTACAACGGCATGGCGGCCACGGAGCTCCAGGGTGTCGTGTGGCAGAAGAGCCGGCACAGCAACTCCCAGGGCTCCTGCGTGGAGTTCGCCAAGCTGCCGGGCGGGAACGTGGCCGTGCGCAACTCGCGCCACCCGGACGGTCCCGCGCTGGTCTACACGCCCGCCGAGATAGAGGCGATGCTCCTCGGCATCAAGGACGGGGAGTTCGACCACCTCGTATGACGCAGGCACGGGGAACGGATACACGGAACAGACGTAAGGAACAGGCATACGGAAGGGCCCCGGCTTCCCGCCGGGGCCCTTCCTCGTCCGTCGACGGCGGCGAGGACGTGGATGTGTACGTGTACGTGTACGTGGATGTGGACGCGGGACGTCACTCCGGTCCGGTCCGGAACAGCGCCCACACCACCTTGCCCTGGAGCGTCCCGGCCAGCGGGTGCCACCCCCAGCTGTCGCTGAAGGAGTCGACCAGGAACAGCCCGCGCCCCGACTCCGCCGCGAAGTCCTCGTCCCCCTCGCGCCTCTCCGGGCTCCGGTGGCTCGGGTCGCGCACCGCGCAGACCAGCCGGCTCGTCCAGCGCATCAGGTGCAGCCGGACCGGGGGGGTGTGCCTCCCGGGCCCGTCCAGATGGTCCTGGGCCGCGTCCGAGGGCAGCGCGTGCCGCAGGGCGTTGGTGACGAGTTCGGAGACGACGAGGGCGACGTCGTCGAAGCGTTCGCTGAGATCCCACTGCGCGAGCGTGGCGCGGGTGAACTTCCGTGCGCCGCCCACCGCTTCGTACGCGGGCGGCAGGGCGCAGGAGGCGGAGGTGGAGACGGCGGCGGGATCGATCGGCGGAAGCCCCTGCCGTAACGGCTCGAGCATGGTCGATCCATTCGTCCCCATGCGAGGCACTCCCGGGAATCGCGGCGAATCGCGGATGTGGTGCGGTTGCGCGGGGTCCATCGTTCCGAATGCGACCACTGGATGCAAGGGCAGATGCACGTGCACGCGCCGGACCTGTCCGTCCCCGTGCCGATTCTGTGCATATCTTCTGCGGAGGACTTTCGCCTTGATCAGGAAGTCGCCCTGAACTTGCCCTCTTTGCGTAATCGAATGTGTACGCGCTGAAGCGTTTAGTGGCAGAATCCGGGGGCCCGAGACCGCGAAGGAGAGGCTGGAGCCGTGACCGCAGTCGAATCGAGCGGAGCGAGCGGAAGCGTCGTGCGGCGCATCCTGCTGGGTTCGCAGCTGAGGCGGTTGCGCGAGTCGCGCGGCATCACCCGCGAGGCGGCCGGCTACTCGATCCGTGCGTCCGAATCCAAGATCAGCCGTATGGAGTTGGGCAGGGTGAGCTTCAAGGCCAGGGACGTCGAGGACCTCCTCACGCTCTACGGGGTCAGCGACGAGGCCGAGCGCGGCTCGCTCCTCGGGCTCGCCCGCGAGGCGAACGTGGCGGGCTGGTGGCACAGCTTCGGCGACGTGCTGCCGGGTTGGTTCCAGACGTACATCGGTCTGGAGGGCGCCGCCTCCCTCATCCGTATCTACGAAGTCCAGTTCGTGCACGGCCTGTTGCAGACCGAGGCGTACGCGCACGCCGTCGTCGCCCGCGGCATGCCCGGCGCCTCGGCCGCCGAGATCGACCGTCGCGTCGCGCTCCGTCTGGAGCGCCAGAAGGTCCTCGTCTCCGAGCGTGCCCCGCACTTCCACGCCGTCCTCGACGAGGCGGCGCTGCGCCGCCCGTACGGCGACCGGGCGGTCATGCGCGGGCAGTTGAGGCATCTGATCGAGGTCTCCGAGCATCCGCACATCACGCTCCAGGTGATGCCCTTCAGCTATGGCGGGCACGCGGGCGAGAGCGGCGCGTTCACGATGCTGAGCTTCCCCGAGTCCGACCTCTCCGACGTCGTCTACCTGGAGCAGCTGACCAGCGCGCTGTACCTCGACAAGCGCGAGGAGGTCGCCCAGTACGCGCGCGTGATGGAGCGGCTGGCCGAGGAGAGTCCCGATCCGGCCGAAAGTCGCGATCTTCTCCGAGGTCTCCTCCAACTCACGTAGGACGTAAGTACGATGACGTGACATCAGTGCCGCCATGTCACAGTCGCCACAGCGTCCGCCACCGCGGGTTAAGGGGTCTCGCCTCATGTCCTCATTCACCGACCTGGCTCACCAGTACATAGACGGGGAGTGGAAGCCGGGCAGCGGCTCGTGGGACATCATCGACTTCAACCCGTACACCGGGGAGAAGCTCGCGTCGATCACCGTCGCCACCGCCGGTGAGGTCGACCGTGCCTACCGCGCCGCCGAGCGCGCCCAGCAGGCGTGGGCCGAGACCAACCCGTACACCCGCCGGCTCGTCTTCGAGCGCGCCCTGCGGATCGTCGAGGACCGCGAGCAGGAGCTCGGCGACATGATCGTCGCGGAGCTCGGCGGCACGCGCCTGAAGGCGGCCTTCGAGCTGCACCTCGCCAAGGAGTTCCTGCGCGAGGCGATCCATCTCGCGCTGCGCCCCGAGGGGAGCATCCTGCCCTCGCCGGTCGACGGCAAGGAGAACCGCGTCTACCGCCTCCCGGTCGGTGTCGTCGGCGTCATCTCCCCGTTCAACTTCCCCTTCCTGCTCTCCCTCAAGTCCGTCGCCCCGGCGCTCGCGCTCGGCAACGCGGTCGTGCTCAAGCCGCACCAGAACACGCCGATCTGCGGTGGCACCCTCGTCGCGAAGGTCCTGGAGGACGCCGGCCTGCCGGCCGGCCTGCTGAACGTCGTCGTCACCGACATCGCGGAGATCGGCGACGCGCTCCTGACACACCCGGTCCCGAAGGTCATCTCCTTCACCGGCTCCGACAAGGTCGGCCGTCACGTCGCCACCGTCTGCGCGCAGAACTTCAAGCACGCGGTCCTCGAACTCGGCGGCAACAGCGCGCTCATCGTCCTCGACGACGCCGACGTCGACTACGCCGTGGACGCGGCGGTCTTCAGCCGCTTCGTGCACCAGGGCCAGGTCTGCATGGCCGCCAACCGGATCCTGGTGGACCGCACGGTCGAGGAGGAGTTCACCGAGAAGTTCGTCGCGAAGGTGCGGACCCTGCGCGTCGGCGACCCGGCGGACCCGGCCACCCACATCGGCCCGCTCATCAACTTCCAGCAGGCGGAGTCGGTCTCGGCCGTCGTCGAGCAGGCCGTGGCGGCCGGCGCCACCGCGCTGCTGCACGGCACGGCGGACGGCAACGTCGTCTCCCCGTCGGTCCTGGGCGGCCTGCCGGCCGACGCGGCCGTCCTCGGCCAGGAGATCTTCGGCCCGGTCGCCCTCCTGATCCCCTTCGACGGCGAGGAGGAGGCGGTACGGATCGCCAACGACACCCCGTACGGGCTGAGCGGCGCCGTCCACACCGCTGACACCGAGCGGGGCGTACGGGTCGCCAAGCGCATCCACACCGGCATGATCCACATCAACGACGGCACCGTGCACGACGAGCCGATCGTGCCGTTCGGCGGCGAGAAGCACTCGGGCATCGGCCGGCTGAACGGCGACGCGATGATCGAGGCGTTCACCACCCAGAAGTGGATCTCCATCCAGCACGGCCGGAGCCGCTTCCCGTTCTGAGGGTGACCCGGCCAAGGCTCTGGCCTGAATCAGGACCGTAGCTGTCCTCAAGGGTGCATAGCGTGAGGGGTGTCGAGGGGAAGGAACCCCTCGGCGCCCCTCCCCCCTTGTGTCGCACGGAAGGCGGACATCATGGTTGCTCTCGTTCCCGCGGAGGCCCACGGCGACGAACGCGCGGCGTTCCTCAACTTCGTCGAGGCCCAGCGGGCCGCGATCCGGCGCGCCGCCCTCGGCCTCACCGAGGAGCAGGCGGCGAGCCGCCCGAGCGCCAGCGCGCTCAGCCTCTCCGGGCTGATCAAGCACGTCGCCGAGGTGGAACTGGCCTGGCTGCGGCTGGCCCAGGAGCGGACGAACGAGCGGCACCGCACCGAGGAGACCTGGGGCGACGGCTTCCGGCTCGTCGAGGGCGAGACGGTCCCCGAGGTGCTGGCCTTCTGGGCGGGCGTGACGAAGGAGACGGAGGACTTCGTGCGCACGGTGCCGAGCCTGGACGAGACCTTCCCGCTGCCCCCGGCGCCCTGGTTCCCGAAGGACGGCCGGGTCTCGATCCGCTGGATGCTGCTCCACCTGGTCCAGGAGATGGCGCGGCACGCCGGACACGCGGACATCGTCCGGGAGTCCCTCGACGGCAAGGACTCCTTCACGCTGATCGCGGCGGAACAGGAGTGACGCGTACCCTAGTCAAAATTGACTAGGAGGTACCAGGGTGTCAGCGATCCGGCTTCTCGTCCTCGGCGCGGTGCGCCAGCACGGGCGGGCCCACGGCTACCAGGTCCGCAACGACCTGGAGTTCTGGGGCGCGCACGAGTGGTCCAACGCCAAGCCCGGCTCGATCTACCACGCGCTGAAGCAGATGGCCAAACAGGGACTGCTGCGCGCGTACGAGATCGCGCCGAGCACGGCCGGCGGCCCGCCGCGCACGGAGTACGAGGTGACGGACGAGGGCACGGCGGAGTACTTCGCGCTGCTGCGTGAGGCGCTGACCACGTACGACCAGAAGATGGACGTCCTGTCCGCCGGGATCGGTTTCATCGTGGACCTGCCGAGGGCGGAGGCGGTGGAGCTGCTGCGGCAGCGGGTGCGGGCGCTCGACGAGTGGCGCGAGGCCGTCACCGAGTACTACACCCCGGAGGGCGGGCCGCAGCAGCTCGGGCACATCGGCGAGATCATGCACCTCTGGGTGCACTCGTCCGACGCCGGCAAGGAGTGGACGCTCGGGCTGATCGAGCGGATCGAGGCGGGCGCGTACACCTTCGCGGGGGAGGGCGAGCCCTTTGTGGGGGTGCTCGCCGAGGGCGAGGAGAACCCGTTCGCGACGGGCGAGCCCGATCCGGGCGACGACGCGTGAACAGAGACTAATCAAGTTTGACCAATGCGTCGAGGGGGCGTACCTTCGGGCAAGTGGTCAAGTTTGACTACTGGGCTGGGAGGCTGGAATGACGGACGCGATCGTCGTCGAGGGCGCGCGGAAACGGTACGGCGACAAGCAGGCGCTTGACGGCCTCGACCTGGCCGTGCGGCGCGGCACGGTGCACGGACTGCTCGGGCCCAACGGCGCGGGCAAGACCACGGTGGTACGGATCCTGGCCACCCTGTTGCGGGCCGACGAGGGCCTGGTGCGGGTGGCGGGCTTCGACGTCCGCGACCAGGCGGCCGAGGTGCGGCGCCGGATGGGGCTCCTCGGGCAGCACGCGGCCGTCGACGAGGAGCTGAGCGGCCGGCAGAACCTGGAGATGTTCGGGCGGCTGTACCACCTGGGCGCCCGCCGGGCGGGCGCGCGGGCCGACGAGCTGCTCGACCGGTTCGGGCTCGCCGACACCGGGCGCAAGCCCGTCAAGCAGTACAGCGGCGGCATGCGCCGGCGCCTGGACCTGGCGGCCTCGCTGATCACCGACCCGGAGGTGCTCTTCCTGGACGAGCCCACGACCGGGCTCGACCCCCGGGGCCGGGGCGAGGTGTGGGAGTCGGTGCGCTCCCTGGTGGGCGGCGGGACGACGGTCCTGCTCACCACGCAGTACCTGGAGGAGGCGGACCAGCTCGCCGACCGGATCTCGGTCGTCGACCGGGGCCGGGTCGTCGCCGACGGCACGGCCGACGAGCTGAAGACGGCGGTGGGCGCCGACCGCATCGACGTGGTCGTCCGCGACGCCCGACGGCTCGCCGAGGCGGCCCGGCTGCTGCCCGCGCCCGCACCGGAGGTGAGCGTCGACACCGACCGGCGGCGGATCAGCGCCCCGGTCACGGACCGGATGGCCGCGCTGGCCGAGACCGTACGGGCCCTGGAGGCGGCCGGGATCGAGGCGGAGGACATCGCCCTGCGGCGGCCGACCCTCGACGAGGTCTTCCTCCACCTGACGGGCGACGAGGCGGGCGCGCCGGACGACACGGCGGTCGCTCAGGACGACAGGGCGAAGGAAGCGGAGGCGACGGTATGAGCGCGGCGTACGTGGTGAGCGACTGCTGGACGATGACCCGGCGGGAACTGGCCCACTGGGCACGCCGGCCGATCGTGATGGTGGTCGGCCTCGCCTTCCCGATCATGATGCTGCTGATGTTCGGCTATCTCGTCGGCGGTGGGCGCGGGATCGAGGGCGAGTACGTCGACTTCCTCGTGCCCGGCATGCTCACGCTGACGATGGTCTTCGGCCTCGAAGGGACGATGACGGCCGTCACCCAGGACCTCAACAAGGGCGTGATCGACCGCTTCCGCTCGATGCCGATGGCCGACGGGGCGGTCCTGGTGGGGCGTTCGGTCGCCGACATGCTCCAGTCCGCGGCCGGGCTGCTGCTGATGGTCGGTGTCGGGTACGCGATCGGCTGGCGGGCGCACGGCGGCTTCGGGGCCTTCCTGGGCGCGATGGGTCTGCTGCTCCTGCTGCGCTTCGCGATGCTCTGGATCGGGATCCACCTGGCGATGGTCGCGGGGCGGCCCGAGCTGGTGATGGCCGTGCAGATCCTGGTCTGGCCGGTCGGCTTCCTCTCCAACGCCTTCGCGGCGCCCGAGACGATGCCGGGCTGGCTGGGCACGGTCGTGGAGTGGAACCCGATGTCGGCGACGGCCACGGCGGTACGGGACCTGTTCGGCAACCCGGGCGGCGAGCCGGGGCACGTGCTCGCGGCGGTGGTGTGGCCGCTGGTCATCCTCGCGGTCTTCTTCCCGCTGGCGGTACGGCGGTTCAGGCGACTGAGCGCCTGACGCCGGCGCCGGTCGCCGCCGCGCGGGTACGGCGGCGACCGGAATCCCCCGGACCGGAATCCCCCGGACCGGAATCCCCCGGACCGGAATCCGCCGTACCGGAAGCCCCCGGACCGGAATCCCCGGACCGGAATACCCGGACCGGAATCCGCCGTACCGGAGGTCGTCGCGCCGAAAGCCGCCGGAAGTCGACGCGCGGCTCAGTGGTGGAAGGACGTGGCGGCGCCCCGGTCCCGGGTCGCCGGGCCCGACTGGCGGCGCAGTTCGGGCAGCAGCCGGTCGAGTGCCTCGATGAACAGGTCGGCGAGGTCCTCGGAGAAGCCGTTGCGGCAGACCACGCGCAGCACGGACAGGTCCTCCCGGTTGGCGGGGAAGGTGTACGCCGGGACGAGCCAGCCGCTCTCCCGCAGCCGGCGCGAGACGTCGAAGACGTCGAAGCGGGTGGTGTCGTCGGTCGTGGTGAACGCGAAGACCGGTAGCTGGTCGCCCCGGGTGAGCAGACGGAAGTCGCCCATCGCCTCGACCCGTTCGGCGATCCCCCGGGCGACGTCCCGGGTGGTCTGCTGGACCGCCCGGTAGCCCTCCCGGCCGAGCCGCAGGAACGTGTAGTACTGCGCGACCACCTGCGCGCCCGGCCGGGAGAAGTTGAGGGCGAAGGTGGGCATGTCGCCGCCCAGGTAGTTGACCCGGAAGACCAGCTCCTCGGGAAGTTCGGCGGGCGAGCGCCACAGCGCCCAGCCCACACCCGGGTAGACCAGGCCGTACTTGTGCCCGGAGGTGTTGATCGAGGAGACCCGGGGCAGCCGGAAGTCCCAGACCAGGTCCTCCTCCAGGAACGGCGCGATCATCGCGCCGGACGCGCCGTCGACGTGCACGGGGACGTCGAGGCCGGTCCGTTCCTGGAGGGCGTCGAGCGCGGCGCAGATCTCGGCCACCGGCTCGTAGGAGCCGTCGAAGGTGGAGCCGAGCACGGCGACCACGCCGATGGTGTTCTCGTCGCAGAGCGCGGCGGCCGACTCCGCGTCCATGTGGAAGCGGTCGCCCTCCATGGGTACGAGCCGGGCCTCGACCTCCCAGAAGTTGCAGAACTTCTCCCAGCAGACCTGGACGTTGACGCCCATCACCAGATTGGGCCGGGCGCTGCCCGGGTAGCGGTCGGCGTTCCTCTTGGCCCAGCGGCGCTTGAGGGCCATCCCGGCGAGCATGCAGGCCTCGCTGGAGCCGGTGGTCGAGCAGCCGACGGCGGTCGAGGGGTCCGGCGCGTTCCACAGCTGGGCGAGCATGGCCACGCAGCGCCGCTCCAGCTCGGCCGTACGCGGGTACTCGTCCTTGTCGATCATGTTCTTGTCGCGGCACTCGGCCATCAGCACACCGGCCTGGGGCTCCATCCAGGTGGTGACGAAGGTGGCGAGGTTCAGCCGCGAGTTCCCGTCGAGCATCAGCTCGTCGTGGACGAGCTGGTAGGCGCTGGTGGGCGGCAGCGGCCCGTCGGGCAGCCGGTGGCGGGGCGGCGCCTCGGTCATGCCGCTGACCGGGTTGGCCTGACCGTAGAAGGGGTTGAGGGCGAGATGCCGGTCGGGCTCGGGCTCGCCGTGACCCTTGTGCAGTGGCATGGGACTCCTTCGGGGGTGCTGGGCGTCCTCAGTGCAGGGGGGCGCCGTGCGTGTCCAGTTCGAGTTGCGGACGGCCGGTGACGACCAGCCAGGCGGGCAGGGAGGCCACGCAGAGCAGCGAGAGCATCGCGGGCGAGGAGGCGAGGACGGCCGCGACGAAGAGGCTCACCCAGCCCTGCCGGGTCGTCGCGAGCAGCACACCGAGCACGCCGGAGGAGATGGCGACGGCGGGATGGATCTCGGGGACCAGCGCCTGGGCGAACAGACCGAAGGCGACACCGATGAACACGGCGGGGAAGATCCGGCCGCCGACGAATCCGCACGCGGCTGCGACCAGCAGGGCGGCGAGCTTGACCACGGCCATCTTGGCCAGCTCGCCCGACGAGTAGCCGCCGATGTTCTGGGTGAGCTCCTTGACCTGCTCCAGGCCCTTGAAGAGCGTCAGCGACCCGCCGAGCGCGCCCAGCAGGCCGAGCACGAGACCGCCGACCGGGATCATCAGCATCGGGTGCCGCAGCCGTTGGAAGGCACGGTGGACAGGGGGGAGCCCGTAGCAGCAGAGGAGGCCGAAGAAGGCCGCGGCGGTGGCGACGACCATCGAGGCGAGCAGGTCCGACCACCCCGGGTCGGTCAGCGGGGGCAGCGACATGTCGAAGGTGGGGTGCGCGAGGAGTGAGGTGGTCAGCGCCCCCGCCCCGGCGGCGACCAGCGGGGCGAAGAGCCGGTCCCAGAGCGAGCCCTTGGCGTTCGGCTGGTGGGTGAGGGCCTCGGAGATGACGAGAGCGGCGGCCACCGGCGTGCCGAAGAGGGCGCCGATGGTGGCGGCCGAGGCCAGGACGACCCACATCGCACCGGGCGCGGCGGGCGCCGCCTTCCTGCCGAGCCAGTAGGCGAGCGCGACGTTGGCCGCGATGATCGGGTTCTCCGGGCCGAGGCTGACCCCTCCGGCCAGGGTGAGCGTGCCGGCGAGCAGCAGCCCGGGGACGACCGCCGGCGCGAGGGGCGCGCCGCCGAGCCCGGTCTCGGCCGGGTCGGGGCCCGCGTGCCCGGGCACCTTCCAGACGACGAGGCCCACGGCGATCCCGGTCGCGGTGAGCATGACGATCGTCCAGAAGACGGAGAAACCGCCGATGCCCAGCGCGCCCGGAAGGGTGTGCCACAGGACGTGCTCGAACTCCTCGGAGACCCACTCGATCCCGAGGAAGAGCAGACTCGCCGCGACGCCCACCACGAGGGCGGGCAGGACCTGCGGGAACAGGGCGCGGGCGGGGGACTTCGGGACGGGGGGCGGAGGCTCGGACGACGGTTTATCGATGGCCACCGCCCCACCATAGGGGTACAAAAGCCGCACAACGCCCCGACAGTTGAAGGTGTCGCGCCCCGAACCCCAGCCCGAGATCCCCCCGCCCGGGAGGCTCAGGCGCGAGGCGCGATCACCGCCGCCGTTCCGTAGGCGCAGACCTCCGTCCCGACGTCCGCCGCCTCCGTCACGTCGAAGCGGAACATCAGCACGGCGTTGGCGCCGCGCGCCTTCGCCTGCTCCACCAGCCGCTCCATCGCCTGGTTGCGGGTCTCCACCAGGGTCTTCGTCAGACCCTTCAGCTCCCCGCCGATCATCGACTTCAGCCCCGCGCCGATCTGGCTGCCCAGATGGCGCGAGCGCACAGTCAGTCCGAAGACCTCGCCGATGATCTGCCGCACCTCGTAGCCGGGTACGTCGTTCGTGGTGACGACCAGTACGTCCGGGTGCGGCCCCTGGCCGCCGCCGTAGTCCTCGATGCCCATCCGCATCCACCTCCTGTCCACCAGCGTCGGACCGCCCGCCCGCCGTCGCATCCCGGAGGGGCCGGGTGGGCGCGGGGGGCGAGGCGGGACCGGGGGCCCGTGGAGGCCGGCTGGAACCCGGGGCGGTAAGAATGCGTTGATACCTTGGGGCGGCCGCCCCCGCCCCCACCGCGACCGCAGGAGCCCGGAACCCCGTGAATACGCTTGCCCTCGGACCGAGCTGGCTGGACCCGGACTATCTGATTCAGACCTTCGGTCTGATCGGCGTCCTCGTCATCGTCTTCGCCGAATCCGGCCTGCTCATCGGGTTCTTCCTGCCCGGCGACTCGCTGCTCTTCACCACCGGCCTGCTGGTCACCACGGGCAAGCTGGACCAGCCGCTGTGGCTCGTCTGCACGCTCGTCGTGGCCGCAGCGATCATCGGCGACCAGGTCGGCTATCTCTTCGGCCGCAAGGTCGGCCCGGCCCTCTTCAAGCGCCCCGACTCCAAGCTCTTCAAGCAGGAGAACGTGGAGAAGGCGCACGAGTTCTTCGAGAAGCACGGCCCGAAGTCGCTGATCCTGGCCCGCTTCGTGCCGATCGTGCGGACGTTCACGCCGATCATCGCCGGTGTCAGCCGGATGAACTACCGCTCGTTCATCACGTTCAACATCATCGGCGGTGTCCTCTGGGGCGCCGGCGTGACCATCCTCGGCGCCTCCCTCGGCAAGATCGACTTCGTGCACGAGCACATCGAGGCGATCCTCATCCTGATCGTCGCGATCTCCGTGATCCCGATCGTGATCGAGTACCTCCGCGCCCGCTCGCAGTCGAAGAAGGCCAAGGCCCAGCAGGACGAGGACGGCGGCCCCGACGGCCCCGGCTCCTCGAACCCGGGCCGCGGCCGCCACGCCAAGCGCTGACCCGCGCGCCCCGCACCTTCGGCACCCCGGCCCGGACCCCCGAGCCGGGGTGCCGCCGTTCCCGGCCCCCGGGGCCGCGCCTGCCGGCACGGGGAGGCGGTCCCGTCAGAAGCCCCTCGTGCGCTTCGCCGCGCGTCGGGCCGCCGCCGCGCCCGGCGCCTGCATGAAGAGGCGGGCCAGCTCGCCACCCAGGTTGACGCCGATCGCGATCGCCAGCGCCAGGGCCGCCGCCTTCGCCAGCGAGGCGAAGCCCTGGTCCAGGTTGTTCTGGGCGATGCCCAGCACCCCGAAGTAGGTCGCCGAACCCGGCAGCAGCGGCCCGATCGCCGCCGTCACGTACGGCAGCGACGACGTGTGGTTGTAGCGGGCGGCCAGCTGGCCGAAGAGACCGACGAGGCCCGCCGCCACCGCCGTCGCCATGACCGCCGACCCGTCCGCCGTCACCGCGATCGACGCGTAGATCACCCACGCCACCCCGCCGTTCAGCGTCGCGAAGAGCACCGTCGCCCGCGACTGCTGCAACAGGATCGCGAACGTCGCGCACAGCACCATCGACGCCAGGATCTGCACCACCGGCCGCTCGACCGGATTGAGCACCCCGTCCGGATTCAGCTGCGCGTCGAACTGCACGGCCAGATACAGCACCGACAGCACGCCCACCACGATCGCCACGAAGAAGTACCCGACCTCCAGGAGCCGGGCCGAGGCCGTGATGTAGAACCCCGTCAGGCCGTCCTGCACGGCCGCCACCAGCGCCCGCCCCGGGATCAGCGCGAACAGGCCACCGGTGATGACCGCGGACGGCCGCAGATCCGCGTGGAGCAGCGTCAGCAGCACCCCCATCGCGGCCGGCGGCATCGCCGCCACCAGGAACTGGTAGAACTCCGGCAGCCCGCGCCCCGCGCAGAGCCACGCCAGCCGGTCGCCGAGCACCGCGCCCAGCGCCGCCACCATGAAGACCGTGAACCCGCCGCCGAGCAGCACCGAGGCCGCACCCGCCAGCACACCCGCCGCCGCCGACAGCACCCACCCGGGGTACGGATGCCGGTTACGCCGCATCTCCGCCAGCCGCCGGTACGCCTCCTCCGGGGAGACCTCGTCCGCGTTGATGTCGGCGAGCAGCTGATAGACCGCCTCCAGACGGGTGTAGTCCGTGCCCCGGCGCCGTACGGTCCGGTTCGCCGTGATCGGGTCGTCCACCAGCGACGGCTGGTGCGTGATCGACAGCAGCGTGAACGTGACCGTCGGCTCGCACCGGTCCAGCCCGTACGCACGGCAGATCGCGAACATCGCCGCCTCGACGTCCTCCGCGCCCTCGCCGCCCGCGAGCAGCAGCTCGCCGATACGCAGGGTCAGGTCGAGCACACGGCCCACCGCGGGCCCCGTCTCGTCCTCCTTGCGCGCGATCTCCGGGACCGGCCGGTCACCCACCGGCAGCCGCAGCATCGTCCGCATGCGGTCCTGCCAGGGCGCGTCCGCGGGCAGCCGCACCAGCGGCAGCCCGTGCGCGGGCGTGAAGGCGGGCGGGGCGTGCTTCGCCGAGTACGTCGACGGCGGCGCGAACGCGGAACCCTCCGGCTCCGGGGGCGGCTCGGGCGCGAGGCCCCGGGGAACGGCGAACTCGGAGGTGGGATGCTCCTCCTCCTGCACCACCGGAGGCTCGACCCCGGCAGGCGCGACGAACGCGCTGCGCGCCTCGTCCGACTGCGGCTTACGGTCCTCCGGGCCGTCCGCCTCCACCACCACTCCGCTCGCCCTCACTCCCATTCGCACCTTCTGCCCAGTATGACCATGGGCATACGACCTCACGCGAGACGGGCGGCACACCTCCGCAGAGGTGCACCGCCCGTCACGACGTCGAACGTGGGCCCACTCAGTGGGCGCCGCCCTGCGCCTCCAGGCGCTTGTAGGAGGCCTCGATCTCGGCCTCGGCCTCGGCGCGGCCGACCCAGTCGGCGCCCTCGACCGACTTGCCCGGCTCCAGGTCCTTGTAGACCTCGAAGAAGTGCTGGATCTCCAGGCGGTCGAACTCCGACACGTGGTGGATGTCGCGCAGGTGCTCGACGCGCGGGTCCGAGGCGGGGACGCACAGCAGCTTGTCGTCGCCACCGGCCTCGTCCGTCATGCGGAACATGCCGATCGCGCGGCACTTGATCAGGCAGCCGGGGAACGTCGGCTCGTCCAGGATGACCAGCGCGTCCAGCGGGTCGCCGTCCTCGCCGAGGGTGTTCTCGACGAAGCCGTAGTCGGCCGGGTAGCTGGTCGAGGTGAAGAGGCGGCGGTCCAGGCGGATGCGACCCGTCTCGTGGTCGACCTCGTACTTGTTCCGCGACCCCTTCGGGATCTCGATGGTGACGTCGAACTCCACGGGTGGCTCCTCCTGAATCAACACATGTGAATGCCTGCGGCAACGCGCAGTGATTAAGTGTCCCTCACGCCTGTGTGTGATCGCGAAAGGGGCTGGTCAGCAATGCCGGAGCCGAAGACCTGGCAGCTCACGGCGTGCTCTGCCGTACTCGGTCTGGCCCTGGCCGCCGGAGCGGTGACAGCCGCCGGACCGTGGGACAACGGTCAGCGTAAGGCCGAGCGCGCCCTGGCCGCCGCCGCTGCCCCCACAGGTGGCGCACATCACGCACCGCCCGCCGCCCCGCACCGCCCCGCCCCCGCGCCCGCCCCGAGCGCCCCCGGCGTCCTCCGCGCGCTCGACACCCCCGCGACCGGCCGTCCGGGCGACCTCGCCGCCGTCCTCGTACCGCTGCTGGCCGACCCCGGCCTCGGACCGCTGCGCACCGCCTCGGTCGTCGACGCCACCACCGGCAAGCAGCTCTACGGGGAGGGCGCCACCACCGCCATGACCCCGGCCTCCACCATCAAGATCGCCACCACGGTCGCCGCGCTCTCCGCGCTCGGCCCCGACCACCGCATCGCGACGACCGTCGTCGCCTCCCCGGACGGCCGCACCGTCACCCTCGTCGGCGGCGGCGACCCCACGCTCGACCGTGCCCGCCTGAAGACCCTCGCCACCGCCACCGCCCGCGCCCTGAAGGGCCGCGGCGTCACCTCCGTACGCGTCGCCCACGACACGAGCCTCTACCAGGGCCCGGGCCACCACCCGATCGGCTCCGACGAGAACATCGCCCCCGTCAGCGCCCTGATGCTGAACGCCGGCCGCCTCGACGACTCGTACAGCGGCACCGCCCGGCGCACCGCCGACCCCGCGGGCGACACCGCGACCGCCTTCGCCGACCTCCTCAGCCAGGCCGGTACGAAGGTCCAGGGCGCCCCCGCCCCCGGCCGCGCGCCGAAGCCCGCCGAGGACTCCGGGGCGGCCCTCCTCGCCCGTACCGAATCCGCCCCGCTCTCCGCCCTCGTCGAGCGCACCCTCACCCACAGCGACAACGACCTCGCCGAGGCCCTCGCCCGGCAGACCGCCCTCGCCCGCAGGCAGCCCGCGAGCTTCGCCGGCGCGGGCACGGCCGTACGGGACGAGCTCACCGCCCTCGGCCTGCCCACCGCCGGCGCCCGCTTCGCCGACGGCAGCGGCCTCTCCCGCGACGACCGGCTCTCCGCCGCCCTGCTCACCGGCCTCCTCACCCGAGCGGCCGACCCGGCCCGCCCCGCCCTGCGCCCCGTCCTCACCGGACTGCCCGTCGGCGGCTTCAGCGGCACCCTCAAAACCCGCTTCGACACCGGCCCCGCCCTCGGCGGAGCCGGCCTCGTCCGCGCCAAGACCGGCACCCTGAGGGGCGTCAACACGCTCGCCGGAACGGTCGTCACCGCCGACGGCCGCCTCCTCGCCTTCGCCTTCCTGGCCGGCCGCACCACCTCCGCGTCCCAGGCCCAGCCCGCACTCGACCGGCTCTCCGCCGCCCTCGCCCCGCAAGGCGGACCCGTACCGAACCTGCCCTGATCCGGGGCGAAGAACGTACGGTTGACGCATGACGAGCATCGGTGGTGCCGAGATGGTCGACTGGAATCTCGCGGTCGCGACCGCGACCCGACTGGTGAGGCCGGGCCCGGACGTGACCCGCGACGAGGCCCGCGAGGTCGTCGCGGAGCTCCGCAGGCACGCCAAGGCCTCGGAAGAACACGTCCGCGCCTTCACCCGCATGATCCCCGAGGGCCACGAACCACAGGACACGCCCGTCCTCGTCGTGGACCGGGCCGGCTGGGTCAAGGCCAACGTCGCCGGCTTCCGCGAACTCCTCGCCCCGCTCCTGGACAAGATGCAGGAACGCCGCTCGGGCGGGCCCGGCGGCGCCGTCCTCGGCGCCGTCGGCGGCAAGGTCACCGGCGTCGAACTCGGCATGCTGCTGTCGTTCCTCGCCTCCCGGATCCTCGGCCAGTACGAGACCTTCGCCCCCGCCACCCGCGAACTGCCCGCCGGGGAGAAGGGCGGCGGCCGCCTCCTGCTCGTCGCCCCCAACATCGTCCACGTCGAACGCGAGCTCGGCGTCGACCCGCACGACTTCCGGCTCTGGGTCTGCCTCCACGAGGAGACCCACCGCACCCAGTTCACCGCCGTTCCCTGGCTCCGCGACCACCTCCGGAGCGAGATCCAGGCCTTCCTCGGCGCCACCGAGGTCGACCCCTCCACCGTCGTCGAACGCCTCCGCGAAGCCGCCCAGGCCCTCGCCGGTAGCCGCCCCGAGGGCGAGGACGGCGAACCGAGCCCCTCCCTCGTCGAGATCGTCCAGACCCCCGAGCAGCGCGAGATCCTCGGCCGCCTCACCGCCGTCATGTCCCTCCTCGAAGGCCACGCCGACTACGTCATGGACGGCGTCGGCCCCCAGGTGGTCCCCTCCGTCGCCGACATCCGCGAGAAGTTCCAGCAGCGCCGCGCGCGCGGCGCCTCCCGCCTCGACCTCGCCCTGCGCAAGCTCCTCGGCCTCGACGCCAAACTGCGCCAGTACCGCGACGGAGAACGCTTCGTCCGCGCCGTCGTCGACGAGGTCGGCATGGACGGCTTCAACCGCGTCTGGACCTCCCCCAACACCCTCCCCACCAAGGCGGAGATCGCCGCACCCGCCGACTGGGTCGCGAGGGTGCACCGTAAGGCAGACTCCTGAGACAGGTGCGACGGACGACGGAAGAACACACCGCCAATCACCCATCCGAGGGACCGTAGACGGAGGGTGGGGCGTGCAATGCTCGGGTAACGGCCAGGTTCTGTCACCATCGACGCACTCTGAGTGACCGAACCCCCTCTTCCGACCGTTAAGACTCCGACCGAGGCACCCCACTCCTTCACGAAGGGCACCGGACATGGGTCCCCATCCTGCGGTCGCGGCGATACGCCTGGCGGTCCGCCGCGTACTCCACGACGTTCTCACCGACCACCAGACCGACCCCACCGCGACACCCGGACAGCACCCCCTGGTCCTGGTCGCCTGCTCCGGAGGCGCCGACTCCATGGCGCTCGCCTCCGCCCTCGCCTTCGAGGCCCGCAAGCTCGCCGTCCGCGCCGGTGGCATCACCGTCGACCACGGCCTCCAGGACGGCTCCGCCCAGCGCGCCGCCGAGGTCGCCGGACGCATGGCCGCACTCGGCCTCGACCCCGTCGAATCCGTCGCCGTCACCGTCGGCACCGAGACCAGGGTGGCCCACAGCGCCGCCGTCAGAGGCGGAGGCGGGCGAGGAGCGGGCGGCCCCGAGGCAGCCGCCCGTGACGCCCGCTACGCCGCCCTCGACGAGGCCGCCGAGCGCCACGGCGCCACCGCCGTCCTGCTCGGCCACACCCGCGACGACCAGGCCGAAACCGTCCTGCTCGGCCTCGCCCGCGGCTCCGGCATCCGCTCCCTGTCCGGCATGGCCGCCGTCTCCGGCGCCGCCGGCCGCTACCGACGACCCTTCCTGGAGCTCGACCGGCAGACCGTCCGCAAGGCCTGCGTCGCCCAGGAACTCGCCGTCTGGGACGACCCCCACAACGCGGACCCCGCCTACACCCGCTCCCGGCTCCGCCACGAAGGCCTCCCCGCCCTGGAGAAGGCCCTCGGCAAAGGCGTCGTCGAAGCCCTCGCCCGTACGGCCCAGCTCTCCCGCGACGATGCCGACGCCCTCGACTCCTGGGCCGCCGACGCCGAAGCCGCCGTCCGGGACGAGACCGGCCGACTCGAATGCGCCAAACTCTTCGGACTCCCGCCGGCCGTCCGCCGCCGCATCCTGCGCCGCGCCATGATCGCCGAGGGCGCACCCGCGGGCTCCCTCTTCGCCCGCCACATCGAGGAGGTCGACCGGCTGATCACCGGCTGGCGCGGACAAGGCGCCATCAATCTGCCCGGCCGCGTCGAGGCACGACGGCAGGGTGGCAGACTGGTCATCCGGCAAGGCTGACGCAAGCTGCAACGAAAGTGACCCGGGTGAACGAGAAGGACATGGGCACCGACCTCAAGTCGGTGCTCATCACCAAGGAAGAGATCGACGCGAAGCTGGCCGAGCTGGCCGCGAAGATCGACGCGGAGTACGCGGGCAAGGACCTGCTCATCGTCGGCGTCCTCAAGGGCGCCGTGATGGTGATGGCGGACCTGGCGCGCGCGCTGTCCACCCCCGTCACCATGGACTGGATGGCCGTCTCCTCGTACGGCGCGGGCACCCAGTCCTCCGGCGTCGTCCGCATCCTCAAGGACCTCGACACCGACATCAAGGGCAAGCACGTCCTGATCGTCGAGGACATCATCGACTCCGGTCTGACGCTGTCCTGGCTCCTGTCGAACCTCGGCTCGCGCGAGCCGGCCACCCTGGAGGTCTGCACCCTGCTGCGCAAGCCGGACGCCGCCAAGGTCGCGATCGACGTGAAGTGGATCGGCTTCGACATCCCCAACGAGTTCGTCGTCGGCTACGGCCTCGACTACGCCGAGAAGTACCGCAACCTCCCCTTCGTCGGCACACTCGCGCCGCACGTCTACGGAGGCTGACGCACGGGAACCCGTACCGTCCTCCCGCCGTTGGAGCAAGGGAAGGCGGTCACGGGTCACCTGGCTGAGGTACCGTCCGAAGAACAGCTTTTTCTCATAGCAGCTCTCACAGCAGCATTTACCTACGGGCAGGAGGGACGGGGCGTTCTCGCTCCGTATGGATGGACGTGAAGCGATACTTCCGTGGGCCGGTCATGTGGATCGTGCTGGCCGTCCTCGCCGTGGTCGTGCTGATGCAGGTCGTCGGCTCGTCCGAGGGCTACAAGACGGTGGACACCAGCAAGGTCGTCCAGGCAATCAGTGACAAGCAGGCCGGCCAGGTCAAGCTGACGACCGGCGACGAGCAGGTCATCAAGGTCGAGCTCAAGAAGGGCGCCGACAAGGACAAGTACGGCGGCAGCACCAAGATCCAGGCCAGCTACATCGGTGACCAGGGCGCGAACCTGACCACCACGCTCCAGGAGCAGTCCGCCTCCGGCGACCTCGACAAGGGCTACACCGTCTCCCCGGAGCGGCAGAGCCCGTTCCTGTCGGTGCTGCTCTCGCTGCTTCCCTTCGTCCTCATCGTGGTCGTCTTCCTGTTCCTGATGAACCAGATGCAGGGCGGCGGCTCCCGAGTCATGAACTTCGGGAAGTCCAAGGCCAAGCTGATCACCAAGGACACCCCGAAGACCACCTTCGCCGATGTGGCCGGATCGGACGAGGCCGTCGAGGAACTCCACGAGATCAAGGAGTTCCTCCAGGAGCCGGCCAAGTTCCAGGCCGTCGGCGCCAAGATTCCCAAGGGTGTGCTGCTCTACGGCCCGCCCGGAACCGGCAAGACCCTCCTCGCACGCGCCGTCGCGGGCGAGGCCGGTGTGCCGTTCTACTCGATCTCCGGATCCGACTTCGTCGAGATGTTCGTCGGTGTCGGTGCCTCCCGGGTCCGCGACCTCTTCGAGCAGGCCAAGGCGAACGCCCCGGCGATCGTCTTCGTCGACGAGATCGACGCCGTCGGCCGGCACCGCGGTGCCGGACTCGGCGGCGGCCACGACGAGCGCGAGCAGACCCTCAACCAGCTCCTCGTCGAGATGGACGGCTTCGACGTGAAGGGCGGCGTCATCCTGATCGCCGCCACGAACCGGCCGGACATCCTCGACCCGGCCCTGCTGCGCCCCGGCCGCTTCGACCGCCAGATCGCGGTCGACCGCCCGGACATGCAGGGCCGTCTGGAGATCCTCAAGGTCCACCAGAAGGGCAAGCCGGTCGCCCCGGACGTGGACCTCGGCGCAGTGGCCCGCCGCACCCCCGGATTCACGGGCGCGGACCTGTCGAACGTCCTGAACGAAGCGGCGCTCCTCACCGCCCGCTCGGACAAGAAGCTGATCGACAACCACTCGCTGGACGAGGCGATTGACCGCGTGGTCGCGGGGCCGCAGAAGCGGACCCGGATCATGTCGGACAAGGAGAAGAAGATCACCGCGTACCACGAGGGCGGCCACGCCCTGGTCGCGGCGGCCTCGCCGAACTCCGACCCGGTCCACAAGATCACGATCCTGTCCCGAGGACGCGCCCTCGGCTACACGATGGTGCTCCCGGACGAGGACAAGTACTCCACCACCCGCAACGAAATGCTCGACCAGCTGGCGTACATGCTGGGCGGGCGCGCGGCGGAGGAGCTCGTCTTCCACGACCCGACCACGGGCGCGGCGAACGACATCGAGAAGGCCACGACCACCGCTCGCGCGATGGTCACGCAGTACGGCATGACCGAGCGGCTCGGCGCGATCAAGTTCGGTGGCGACAACACCGAGCCGTTCCTGGGCCGCGAGATGGCGCACCAGCGCGACTACTCGGAAGAGGTCGCCGCGCTGGTCGACGAAGAGGTCAAGAAGCTCATCGAGACCGCGCACAACGAGGCGTGGGAGATCCTCGTCGAGAACCGTGACGTCCTCGACAACCTGGTCCTGCAGCTCCTGGAGAGGGAGACGCTGGGCAAGGAGGAGATCGCCGAGATCTTCGCCCCGATCGTCAAGCGCCCGGCCCGCCCGGCCTGGACGGGCTCGTCCCGCCGCACGCCCTCGACCCGTCCGCCGGTCCTCTCCCCCAAGGAGCTGGCCCTGACGAACGGCGCGAACGGCACGGCACCCGTGGACACCACCAAGGCGATCGAGGTCGCCCCGGAGGAGGCCCCGGAGGCCTGACCTCCGTCCCCCGGAATGGAAGCCGCGCCCCCACAGGTTCTAGCCTGTGGGGGCGCGGCACATTTCGCGCCAAGAGTTTCGGACGGAACGAGGCACAGATGACCGACCCGGTGACGCTGGACGGCGAGGGCACGATCGGCGAGTTCGACGAGAAGCGCGCCGAGAACGCCGTACGAGAGCTCCTCATCGCGGTCGGCGAGGACCCGGACCGCGAGGGGCTGCGGGAGACGCCGGCGCGGGTGGCGCGGGCGTACCAGGAGATATTCGCGGGTCTGCGCCAGCAGCCCGAGGATGTCCTGACCACCACGTTCGACCTCGGTCACGACGAGATGGTGCTGGTCAAGGACATTGAGGTGTACTCGACATGTGAGCACCATCTCGTCCCCTTCAGGGGCGTCGCGCACGTCGGCTACATCCCCTCGACCTCAGGGAAGATCACCGGCCTGTCCAAGCTGGCCCGCCTGGTCGACGTATACGCCCGCCGACCGCAGGTCCAGGAGCGGTTGACGACGCAGATCGCCGACTCGCTGATGGACATCCTGGAGCCGCGCGGTGTGATCGTGGTCATCGAGTGCGAGCACATGTGCATGTCCATGCGCGGCATCCGCAAGCCGGGCGCCAAGACCATCACCTCGGCCGTCCGCGGCCAGCTCCGCGACCCCGCGACCCGCAACGAGGCGATGAGCCTGATCATGGCGCGATAAGCACGTCAGGCTCGTCCGCGCAGGGCTCGGCGCGCCCGTCGGCGGCGTGGAACCCCCGCGCGCCGGGGCCTCGCTGAGGCTCAGGCCACCGGGGCCGTGCCCTTGCCCTGGGGGTCTTCGTCCTCCGGGAGTTTGCAGACGCGCTCCAGGAAGAGGGCCGCCGCGATCACGGCGAAGCCCGCCAGGACCGAGAAGCCGGCGTAGATCGCCTGGTCGCGGCGGGACGGGATGTCCAGGGAGCCGAGCAGGAAGACGCCCGTGCCGCCGTACATGCCGGCGACCAGGGCGGCGACGAGCGCGCTCGCCTGGCCGAAGACCACCGCGCGGGCCGCCATCAGCGGCTCGACGCCCTTCGCGCCGGGGCGGCGGTCGCGCTGGGCCTTCAGGCGGGCGCGGAGGGAGAGGGCCGTCGCGGTCAGGACGGCCGCGATCGACGCGAGGACGATCGGCGCCGCGAGCGGCACGCTCGGCAGCGTGCCGACCGCGTCCCAGAGGCGCGCGGCGCCCCAGGACAGGATTCCGGCCGCGAGGAACAGTCCGGCCAGAACCTTGAGCCGCAGTTGCTTCACCGAGTGTCCTTCGTGTCGTCCCGCCGGCGGTCTTCCCCGAGCCTAACGACTACTCGGGCAGCCGGAGTTCCAGGTCGCCGCGTGGCATGACGCCGTCCCGGCCGAGACCCGCGAGCAGGTCCGCGACCGTGCCGATGCCGGGCAGCTGTGCCTCGGGGTCCACGTCGTGCCACGGGGCGAGGACGAAGGCGCGCTCGTGGGCGCGGGGGTGGGGCAGGGTCAGGACGGGGTCGTCGGAGACCACGTCGGCGTACGCCACGATGTCGACGTCGATCGTGCGGGAGCCCCAGCGCTCCTCGCGGACCCGGTGGAAGGCCTCCTCGACGGCGTGCGCGCGCTCCAGCAGGGAGCTGGGCGGCAGCGTCGTCTTCACCAGGGCGACCGCGTTGAGGTACGAGGGCTGGGAGCCGGGCTCGACGCCCCAGGGCTCGGTCTCGTACACCGGGGAGACGGCCTTGACCCGCAGACCCGGGGTGTCCTCCAGGGCGTCGACGGCGCCCTGGAGCGTCTCCAGGCGGTTGCCCAGGTTGGCGCCGAGGGCGATGACGGCCCACTTGGGGTTCGACAGGGTCACGTCGGCGGCGTCCACCGCCGCGACGACGGAGGCGGGTACGGGCTGCACGGTCGGGTCGCTGTGCGTGGCTTTCATACTCGGCTCCGGGTGATGGTGATGGTCACGTCGTCGAAGGGGACCGTGATCGGCGCGTCCGGCTTGTGGACGACGACCTCGACCTCCTGGACGCCGGCGTGCTTGAGGCACTGCTGGGCGATGCGCTCGGCGAGGGTCTCGATCAGGTCCACTGGCTCGCCCTGGACGACGTCGACGACCTCCTCGGCGACGACGCCGTAGTGCACGGTCTTCGTCAGGTCGTCGTCGGCGGCCGCGGGGCGGGTGTCCAGGCCGAGGACGAGGTCCACGATGAAGGTCTGGCCTTCCTCGCGTTCCTTGGGGAAGACGCCGTGGTGTCCTCGGGCCTTGAGGCCGCGCAGCGCGACACGATCCACGCGAATCACTCCTGCTGTCGTAGTTCTTGTGGCCACGCAGCCGGGTGCGGACGGCCGGGTGTCCAGCATCGAATCTACCTGCGAGCACCGACAGCGCTTGCCCATGGGGGTTCGGGCGGTGGCCACAGGGGCTGGGGGCAGCCCCTACCCAGGGGGCCGGATTCCAATCCCCGGCCTCACCCGATCGGGCCCCGGATCCCGTCAGGCGCCGGGTTCCTCGTCCTCCTCGTCGTCCGATTCGGTGAGGACGGGGGAGCCGTGGTGGGACCAGATCTTCCAGCCGTCGAATGTGCGGCGGAACACATTGGTGGCGACCACCAGCTGGCCGACGAGGGGCCCGAGCTCGGCGCCGTCCTCGGCGGGTCCGCCGCTGAGGATGTTCTCGGTGCAGGTGACCACGGCGACGTCGCCGCCGAGGGCGACCTTGACGTCCGTCAGGAAGAACTGGATGTACTCGGTGTTCGCCATGATCAGCGCGTACGAGCGGAGGACCTCGCCGCGTCCGGAGAGCACGGGCCAGCCGGGGTGGACGCAGCTGATGGGGCTGGCGCCGTCGTCGAGCCAGAGGGCGGAGACCGCTTCGAAGTCGCCGAGTTCCATGGCCTCGTAGAAGGCGGTGTTCGCGGCCTCGACCGCCGCGGTGTCGGTCTGGTGGGTCACCGGGCTCCTTCGACGGCCCTGGCGACGCGGACGGCGTCGGCGGTGGCCCTGACTTCGTGGACGCGGACGGCCCAGGCGCCCTCGTGGGCGGCGATGGCGGAGACGGCGGCGGTGGCGGCGTCGCGTTCGCGGGCGGGCGGTGGGCTGGAGCCCTCGTGGGCGAGGACGTGGCCGAGGAAGCGCTTGCGCGAGGCCGCGACGAGCAGGGGCCTGCCGAGGGCGCGCAGTTCGGGCAGGTGCGCGACGAGCGCGAGGTCGTGCGGGGCGAGCTTGGCGAAGCCGAGGCCGGGGTCGATGACGATCCGGTCGGGGGCGATGCCGCCGTCGACGACGGCGTCCATGCGCAGGCGCAGTTCGGTGACGACCTCGGTGACGACGTCGTCGTAGACGGCGAGGCTGTTCATGTCCTGGCTGAAGCCGCGCCAGTGCATGACGACGAAGGGGACCTCGGCGGCGGCGACGGCGGGGACCATCGCGGGGTCGGCGAGGCCGCCGCTGACGTCGTTGACGAGGGTGGCGCCGGCCGCGACGGCGGCGTGGGCGACGGAGGCGCGCATGGTGTCGACGGAGACGGTGACGCCTTCGGCGGCGAGGCCTCGGACGACGGGCACGACCCGCCGCAGCTCCTCCTCCTCGTCGACCCGGCTGGCGCCTGGGCGGGTGGACTCCCCGCCGACGTCGACGAGGTCCGCGCCCTCGGCCGCCAGGTCGAGCCCGTGCTTGACGGCGGCCGTGGTGTCGAACCAGCGGCCGCCGTCGGAGAAGGAGTCCGGGGTCACGTTGACGACGCCCATGACCGCGCAGCGGTCCCACTCCGGCAGGCCCAAGGCCGTGCCCCGACCGATCGACGTACTCATACGCCCAGCGTAGGGCCAGGGCCGCAGGTCGGGGCCTACGGGCTCGCGCCGGGCGTACGCCGGGCGGGCGGGGCGGCCGGATTGCGCGGGTCCGGGCCGGCCGGGTCCGGCGGGCCCGTGGATCACGCCGCGCGGACCTCGCGGTCGGCCTGAGGAGCGACGATGTGGGCGCAGGGGCGGGGTTCGGCGGCGGCGCTGCGGCGGGCGAAGGGACGCGGCAGCCGGAGGTTCACGAAGCCTTCGGCCTGCATGGCGGCGAAGCCGATACGGGGCAGGTCGCGGCTCTTGCGGTAGACGACGAAGCGGGGCTCCCAGCGGGGCCGGAACTTGGCGTTGAACTTGTACAGGGACTCGATCTGGAACCAGCGGGAGAGGAAGACGAGCAGCCCGCGCCAGAGCCGCAGGACGGGGCCCGCGCCGATCTTCTCGCCCCGGGCGAGGGCGGCGCGGAACATGGCGAAGTTGAGGGAGACGCGCTCGATGCCGAGGCGCGGGGACTCCTGGAGGGCGGCGACGATGAGGAGCTCGTTCATGCCGGGGTCGGCGGAGCGGTCGCGCCGCATCAGTTCCAGGGACATGCCGTCGGGGCCCCACGGGACGAAGTGGATGATCGCCTTCAGGTCGCCGTACGGGGAGGTGGAGCCGTCCTCGTCGGCCTTGTGGGCGGTGGCTATGACGGCGTCTCCGTCGCCGGGGTCGCCGATCCGGCCGAGCGCCATGGAGAAGCCGCGTTCGGTGTCGGTGCCGCGCCAGTCGGCGGCGGCGCGGCGGACGCGGGCGAGCTCGCCGTCGCTGAGGTCTCGGACGCGCCGCACCTTGGTGGTGTAGCCGCCTCGCTCGATGCGCTTCACCATCTGGCGCACGTTACGCATGGCGCGCCCGGAGAGGGAGAAATCCGCGACGTCCACCACCGCCTCGTCGCCGAGTTCGAGGGCGTCGAGGCCGGTCTCGCGGGTCCATACCTCGCCGCCGGTCTCGGAGCAGCCCATGACGGCGGGGGTCCAGGAGTGGGCCTTGGCCTCGTCCATGAACCGTTCGATGGCGCCGGGCCAGGCCTCGACGTCGCCGATGGGGTCGCCGCTGGCGAGCATGACGCCGGAGACGACGCGGTAGCAGACGGCGGCCTTGCCGCTGGGGGAGAAGACGACGCCCTTGTCGCGGCGGAGTGCGAAGTGGCCGAGGGAGTCGCGGCCGCCGTGCCTGGCGAGCAGGGCGCGCAGCCGGGTCTCGTCGTCCTCGGTGAGTCGGGCGGCGGGGTGCTCGGGGCGGAAGGCGAGGTAGACGGTGGTGAGGGCGGTGAGCATGCCGAGCGCGCCGAGGGAGTAGCCGACGGTCCAGTCGACGCCGCCGGTGTAGCCGACGGGGCCTTCGACGCCGAAGAGTCCGTACAGGACGTGTTCGAGGCGGTCGGTGAGGCTGGGGCTGCCGAGGACGCGGCGCGGGTGGGCGCTGACGATGACCAGGCCGAGCAGGATCGATCCGGCGCCCATGAGGACGAAGTTGGCCAGCGCCTTCCAGCGGCTGCGGGGGTCGGGCAGGGCGGCGAACTCGCCCCGGTGGCGTACCAGCAGGGTGAGCAGTGCGAGGGAGAGCAGCGCGCCGAGGACGGAGTGGCGCCAGACGAACTGGGCGACGGCGCCGAGCGGCAGCAGGACGACGGCGGCCCGCCAGGCGCGGCGCTTGTGGCGCTTGAGGCCGTGGGCGAGGAGCAGGAGGAGGACGCCGGCGCTGAGGGAGAGGGCCGCCGAGAGCGGTCCGAGCGTGCCGGGCAGGACCTCGGCGAGGGCGTGCACCCGGCTGGCCCTGAAGCGCGGGAAGACGCCCGCGGCGATGTCGATCAGGCCGATGAGCGTGCAGGCCGTTCCGACGAGGGCGGGGACCTTCTCGGGGGGTGGTCCGTGCAGAATCCGGCGTACCCGAACCGGAACCGATCCTGACTTGTCCCCATCTACCGTGACAGACATCGCTTCCCGTGCTTCCCGTGGCTCCGGATCAAGATTCATGCTCCGGCGGCCGCGCGGTGGTCAGGGGCGGGCCGGGGCCGGAGGTTTGCGCCTTCTAGGACGGCTTCGCCCGGAGGCGGGTTCATTCACCCACAGGAATTTCTCAGGAAGAGGGCTCGGACGTCTCATGGGTCTCACCAGCAACAAGGTCCTGGCCCTGGCGGTCGTGCTGGCGGTGGTGCTCTTCGTGGCCACGGTCTGGCTCTGGCCGCGGCTGGCGCGGGGCGGCGTCCGGGCCGTCCTCGGCCGGATCGGGCTGCTGCTCGCCACCCAGCTCGCGCTCTTCGCCTCGGTGGGCCTCGCGGCGAACAACTCGTTCCTCTTCTACGGCTCCTGGGCGGACCTCTTCGGCCAGGAGCAGGAGATGGGGGTGGTCGTCGACCACTCGGCCGGCTCCAAGGACCTCGAGGTCGTCGGTACGCGGGCGGTGGACGTGCCGGGCGGCTCCAAGCCCTCGGTCGGGGGGCAGATACAGAAGGTCGTCGTCGCGGGCGAGAAGTCGGGCATCACCTCGCCGGCGTACGTGTACCTGCCGCCGGAGTACTTCCAGAAGGGGTACGAGAAGAGCAGGTTCCCGGCCGCCGTCGTCCTGACGGGCTATCCGGGTACGGCGGAGAACCTGCTGAAGGGGCTGAGGTACCCGAAGACCGCCTTCCTCCAGGCCAAGGAGAAGAAGATGCGGCCGATGATCCTGGTGATGATGCGGCCGACGGTGGCGCCGCCGAGGGACACGGAGTGCGTGGACGTCCCGGGCGGGCCGAAGACCGAGACGTTCTTCGCCGAGGATCTGCCGAAGGCGGTCTCGGAGACGTACCGGGTCGGGACGAAGGCGCGGAACTGGGGGTTCATGGGGAACTCGACGGGCGGCTACTGCGCGCTGAAGATCGCGCTGCACCACCCGGACCGGTTCGCGGCGGGCGCGGGGTTCTCGGCGTACTACAAGGCGGCGGAGGACATGACGACGGGCGACCTCTTCCACGGCGACGACACGGCGCGCAGGCGGGCGGACCTGCTGTGGAGCCTGGACCACCTGCCGCAGGGGAACTCCTCGTTCCTGGTGACGACGTCGAAGCAGGGCGAGGGGAACCTGTCCGGGACCCGCGCCTTCGTCAAGAAGGTGAAGGCCCCGGCGCGGGTCTCCTCGATCACGCTGGACAGCGGCGGCCACAACTTCAACACCTGGAACCGGGAGATCCCGCCGGGCCTGGTGTGGATGAGCGGGCGGCTCAGCGCGGACTGAGCGTCTTGGAGGGCGGGGCGTCGGACGGCCCCTCGGCGTCGGTGGCCGGGGAGGCCGCGCGCAGGGCGCGGTGGACGGTGGCCGGGGTGAGCACGCCCGCGTACCGGCCGCCTTCGGCGGGGTCGGTGACGGGCAGCCAGCCGGTGTCGTGCTGCAGCAGCGCGGCGAGGGCCTCCCGGAGGGAGGCGCCGAGCGGCACCGGCTCCGGGGCGGGCCGGGTGCGGCCGGGCTCGTCCGCCGCGACCCAGCCGGCGACCCGGCCGTCCGCGTCGAGGACGACGGACCAGGGGACACCGGAGCGGGGGGCGCCGGAGCCCGGGACGTTCGACCCGGGGGCGCCGGAGCGGGGGGTGCTCGAATCGGGGGCGCCGGAGCCCGGGACGTTCGACCCGGACGGGGGCGTGGGCGTGGCGGTGGGTTCGGCGGCCGGCCCTGCTCCCGGCGCCGTCCCGGGCGCGGCTTCGCCCGCGCGGACCACCGGGACCTCCTCCAGCGCGGTGGTGTCGACCACGGTGACCGAGAGGCGCTTGAGGCCGCGGTCCGCGCCGACGAAGTCGGCGACGTACGGGGTGGCGGGGGCGCCGAGGACCCGGGCCGGGGTGTCGAACTGCTCGATGGTGCCCTGGCCGTAGACCGCGATCCGGTCACCGAGGCGGACCGCCTCCTCCAGGTCGTGGGTGACCAGCAGGACCGTCTTGCGGACCTGCGACTGGAGCCGGAGGAACTCGTTCTGGAGGTGCTCGCGGACCACGGGGTCGACCGCGCCGAAGGGCTCGTCCATCAGGAGCACCGGCGGGTCGGCGGCGAGCGCGCGGGCGACGCCGACGCGCTGGCGCTGGCCGCCGGAGAGCTGCTCGGGGTAGCGGGAGCCGTAGGTCTTCGGGTCGAGCCCGACCAGGTCGAGGAGCTCGGCGGCGCGGGCGCGGGCCCGGGCGCGCGGGACGCCGAGGAGGTGCGGGACGGTCGCCGTGTTGTCCAGGACCGTGCGGTGCGGGAAGAGGCCGACCTGCTGGATGACGTACCCGATACGGCGGCGCAGCTGGACGGGGTCGATCGCGGATATGTCCTCGCCGTCGAGGAGGATGCGGCCCTCGGTCGGCTCGATGAGCCGGTTCACCATCTTCATGGTGGTGGTCTTGCCGCAGCCGGACGGGCCGACGAGCGTGACCAGTTCACCCTCGGCGACCTCGAAGGACAGGTCGTCGACGGCGGTCGTTCCGTCCGCGTACCGCTTGGTCACATGCTCGAACCGGATCATGTTCCCCATTCTGACGCCTCTGTGACAGGTGTGTGTGAAGGGCGTGTTGCCGCGGTGTGAGGTCCTCGGCGATTGTCGGCGCCGGGGGATAGGGTCGGTCATACATACGTTCGGCAACGGCGGGTGACCGGGGGGAGGGTACATGAGCGCGGCGAATTGTCTGGTGACGAACGACTGGATCTGCGCGGAGTACCTGCGCACGCGCAGCCAGGAGTTGACGGACGCGCTGCTCCAGCACGTCGGGATCACGACCGTGTCCGTCCTCATCGGGATCGCCGTCGCCTTTCCGCTCGCGCTGCTGGTGCGGGCGCGGCCCCGGTTCTCCGGCCCGGTGCTCGGCTTGACGACGCTGCTGTACACGATTCCGTCGCTGGCGATGTTCTCCCTGCTGCTGCCCTTCTTCGGGCTGTCCGCCGCGCTGGTGGTGACGGGCCTCGTGCTGTACTCCCTGACGATCCTCGTCCGGAACATGGTGGCCGGCCTTGACGCGGTGCCGGCCGAGGCGCGGGAGGCCGCGCGCGGCATGGGGTACGGATCGGGGCGGCTGCTCTGGGAGGTCGAACTGCCGCTGGCGCTGCCCGCGCTGATGGCCGGAATACGCATGGCGACGGTCTCCACGATCGCGCTCACGACGGTCGGCTCGATCGTCGGTCGGGGCGGTCTCGGCAATCTCATCGAGGACGCGCTGCCGACGTTCTTCAAGGCGCAGGTGCTCGCGGCCTCGGTGCTGTGCGTCCTGCTCGCGGTGATCGCGGACCTGCTGCTCCTGGGCGTGCAGCGGCTCCTCACCCCGTGGACCCGCATACGCACGGCGCCGGGGGGCGAGTGATCGGTGGGGATCGTGGCGGACGCCTGGAGCTGGCTGACCACCGGCGCCAACTGGGCGGGCGACGGAGGGGTGTGGCACCGCCTCGGTGAGCACGCGTACGTCAGCGGGGTCGCGCTGCTGCTGGCCTGCGCGATCGCGCTGCCGCTGGGACTCTGGCTCGGGCACGTCGGCCGGGGCGGCGCGCTCGCCGTGAACATCTCCAACGTCGGGCGGGCGATACCCGTCTTCGCGGTCCTGGCCCTCTTCATGGTCTCGCCGCTGCGCAACGCGGGGTACGTGCCGACGGTGATCGCGCTGGTGCTCTTCGCGATCCCACCCCTGCTCACCAACGCGTACGTCGGGATGCGGGAGGTGGACCGGGCGGTCGTCGAGGCCGCGCGGGGAATGGGCATGTCGGGCGGCCAGGTCTTCCGGAAGGTCGAACTGCCCCTCGCCAGGCCGCTGATCATGACAGGGTTGCGGTCGGCCGCCGTGCAGGTCGTCGCCACCGCGACGATCGCCGCCATGGTCGGCCAGGGGGGCCTTGGCCGGATCATCACCGCCGGTTTCAACACCTACAACACCCCGCAGGTGGTCGCCGGCGCCCTGCTCGTGGCGCTGCTCGCCCTGCTCGTGGAGGGCGCCCTGGTGGGCGTGGACCGGCTGCTCGGCCGCCGCGCCTGAGCCCACCGCACGCCCCGGGCGCCTAGGAACGCACGGCACGGAACGAATCGCTTGTGACACGGCTTGTGACACGGAACGACGACGACTGGACGACTAGGAGTGATCTCGTGAGCAGGACCTCGCGTATCGCGGGTGCGGTACTGGGTACGGCGGCGCTGACCGTCTCGCTCGCCGCGTGCGGCGGCGACAGCCTGGAGCAGGGCAAGGCGGGCGGCAGCGGTGGCTCGTCCGGCGGGGCCAAGGGCTCCCTCGTCGTGGGCGCCGCCGCGTTCACCGAGTCCAAGGTGCTGGCGGAGCTCTACGCACAGGTGCTGAACGACGCCGGATACGACGCGACCATCACCACGGTGAAGAACCGTGAGCTGTACGAACCCTCCCTGGAGAAGGGCGAGATCGACGTCGTACCGGAATACGCGGCGACGATCGCGGAATTCCTCAACGCGAAGGCGAACGGCCCGAAGGCGGCCGCCGAGAAGCCGGTCGCGTCCGGCGACGCGACCGCCACGGTGGAGGCGCTGAAGAAGCTCGCGGAGCCGCGCGGTCTGAAGGTCCTCGCGGTCGGTCAGGCCGTCGACCAGAACGCCTTCGCGGTCTCGAAGGAATTCGCCGAGAAGAACAAGCTGAAGACGCTTTCCGACCTCGGCGCCGCCAAGCTCAAGGTGAAGATCGCGGCCGGCGACGAATGCGCGATACGGCCGTTCTGCGCGCCCGGCCTGAAGAAGACCTACGGCATCGACGTGACCGGGATCGACCCCAAGGGCGTCGGCACCCCGCAGGCCAAGCAGGCGGTCAAGGACGGCGTGGACCAGCTGGTGCTGACCACCACGACGGACGCCACGATCGAGTCCTTCGGACTGGTCTTCCTGGACGACGACAAGAAGCTCCAGAACGCCGACAATGTGCTGCCGGTGGTCAATGCGAAGGACGCCGGATCGCCCGAGATCGCGGCCGCTCTCGACAAGATCACAAAGGTCCTCACCACGGCCGATCTCGCCGAACTGAACCGCAAGGTCGACGCCGAGCGCGCGAAGCCCGCGGACGTGGCGAAGACCTATCTGGAGTCGAAGGGCCTGGTCAACAAGTAAGGCCCGGAGGAGGGGAGTCGGCCCGGTTCCCACCGGGTCCCGGTCGCGACGGCGAGAAGTGGCCAAGAGATTGCCGGGCCGACACCCCATACCGCGCCTACGCACGGTAAATTTCAGGCCATGCCACGTGGACGCCACCGCCATTCACCTCCCCTGCACAAGCTTCTGCCGCCCTCCGCGGTCGCAGGAGCGTCGGTCGTCTGTGCCGCGGGCGCCTGGCTGCTCGCCGAACCCGTGGTGCTGCGGCTGCTCGTGGCCGCCGCCGCGGCGGCCGCGGTCACCGGTGGCGTCATCATGCGCAGTTGGGACCGGAGCGCCGGCCGCCAGGTCGCGGAGCTGACGCGCGCGCGTACGGCGGACCAGTGGAGGACCGAGGAGCGGATAGCGGAGCTCGAGGCCGACCTGGAGGAGTCCCGCGAGCTGCGGACCAAGCTGGACGCCAAGCTGCGCGCCAAGCGGGTCGAACTCGCCGGGCTGCGCGGCGAGCACGCCGCGCTGCTGCGCCGGTACGCCAACGCCGAGACCGAGCGGGCCAGCGCCCTTGAAGGCCGCAGGCAGCTCGCCCTGGAGTCGTCCGTCCCGGCCAAGGAGCTGACGACCGCCGGATCCACGCCCACCCCGGCCGCCTACCGCCAGGCCGCCGAGGCCCTGCGCGCCCTCACGCGCAACGCCGCCGCCCAGGAGGCCCGTCGTACGGCCGAGGCGGCCCGCAGCCGTGATCTGGCCGAGCGCGCCCGGGAGACGGAGGAGCCGCAGGGGAAGCACGCGGCGGCCGCCGGGAGCGAGCAGCACGCTCGACCGTCGACCGCCGTCGTCTCCGCCCCCTCGGCCGCTCTCACGGCCGTCCCCGCGTCCGCGGCCGCCGCCTTCCCCGCGTCCGCCCTCCCCGCCTCCGCGTCCGCCTTCCCCGCGTCCGCCGTTCCCGCGGTACGGGCCGTGCCGGCCGCCTCCGCGATCGTCCCCTACGCCACCCGCCGGCCCGTCCGCCCCGAGGGCGGCTTCGACTTCTTCGGCACGCAGGGCGCGCAGGGTGCGCCGAGTGCGCCGGGTGCGCCGGGCGCCGAGAAGGCGGACCTGCCGGCCATCGAGGCCGTGGAGGACGCCGACCTGGCGGACGTGGTGGGCGAGGAGGTCCTCGCCACCGTCGCCCGCCGCAGCCCCGAACAGCGCGCGATCGGCAACGTCATCGACCTGACCGCGCACGACGAGACCGAGCAGCTCGACGTGGCGGAGCTGCGCGGAGTGGTCGGCTCTTGACGACCGCTCCGCTCACCGCCGGCGGCCTGATCGCGCGGCGGGACGAGTGGATCGCCCTGTGCGCCCAGGCGTTCTGCGGACCGCCCTGGCACGAGCCTCCGCGCGGGGCGCTGCACACGGTGGAGCGGCTGCTCGGCATGGCGGCCCCGGGACAGCCCGGTTTCCGCTGCGTCGCCTCCTTCGACCCGCAGGGCGCCGTGACCGGCTTCGCCGCGGGCTGGCTCGACACCGTGCTCTCGGGCGGCGCGTACCAGGCCTTCGAACTGGCCGAACTCGTCGTCGCCCCCGCCCGGCAGGGCCTCGGCCTCGGCCGCGCCCTGCACGACGCGCTCCTCGCGGAGGCCGCCGGCCCCCAGCTGCTGATGACGCTCGACGTGCCCGAGCTGCGCGAGCGCTACGCACGCTGGGGCTGGACCGCGGTGGAGCTACGGCGCCCGGAGAGGGACCCGAGGGACTTCGTGGTCATGCGCCGCGCCGAGGCCTGACCGCCCGCCGTCCCGCGCTGCGACGGGCCGACCACGGCGCGATCGTGGGCCGACCAGGGGCCGAACAGGGCCGACCAGGGGCCGACGATGGCCGACCCCGATCACGGCCGACCGGGGGCGATCACTTGTCGATGTCGCCGACGACGAAGAAGAGCGAGCCCAGGATCGCCACCATGTCGGCGACGAGCGTGCCCGGCAGCAACTCGGCGAGCGCCTGGATGTTGTTGAACGACGCCGAGCGCAGCTTGAGCCGGTACGGCGTCTTCTCGCCCTTGGAGACCAGGTAGTAGCCGTTGATGCCGAGCGGGTTCTCCGTCCAGGCGTACGTGTGGCCCTCCGGGGCCTTGAGCACCTTCGGCAGCCGCTGGTTGATCGGGCCCTGCGGGAGCTCCGCGATCCGGTCGAGGCAGGCGTCCGCGAGGTCCAGGGAGTTGTGGGTCTGCTCCAGGAGGCACTCGAAGCGGGCGAGGCAGTCGCCCTCCTCGCGGGTGACGACCCGGAGCGTGTCCTGAAGCTCCCCGTAGGCGAGGTACGGCTCGTCGCGCCGCAGGTCGAAGTCGACACCGGAGGCTCGGGCGATGGGCCCGGAGACTCCGTACGCGTGCGCCGCCTTCGCGGACAGGACGCCGACGCCCCGTGTGCGGCCCCGGAAGATCTCGTTGCCGAGGACGAGCTTGTCGTAGACGTCCATCCGCGACCGCACGTCGGCCACGGCCGCGCGCGCCCGGTCGAGCCATCCGGCGGGCAGGTCCTCCTTGAGCCCGCCGACCCGGTTGAACATGTAGTGCATGCGGCCGCCGGAGACCTCCTCCATCACGGCCTGGAGCTCCTCGCGCTCCCGGAACGCGTGGAAGACCGGGGTGATCCCGCCCAGTTCGAGGGGGTACGAGCCGAGGAACATCAGGTGGTTGAGCACCCGGTTCAGCTCGGCGAGCAGCGTCCGCGTCCAGACGGCGCGCTCGGGGACCTCCATGCCGAGCATGCGCTCGACGGCCATGACGACACCGAGCTCGTTGGAGAAGGCGGACAGCCAGTCGTGGCGGTTGGCCAGCATCACGATCTGCCGGTAGTCCCGCGCCTCGAAGAGCTTCTCGGCGCCCCGGTGCATGTAGCCGATGACCGGCTCGGCCCGCTGGATCACCTCACCGTCGAGAACCAGCCGCAGCCGGAGCACGCCATGGGTCGAGGGATGCTGCGGCCCGATGTTCAGCACCATGTCGGTGCTCTCCGCCGCCCCGCCGATTCCGACCGTCGTCTCCGTCATGGGGACAGTATCCCCGGGACGGTCCGCGCCCCAGAACCCCTGTGGACAACCGTCCCGCGGAACGGACACGACCTGCACGCCACCCGGGCAGCACCAGGACCCACCACCCGGACCCCGCCCGGACCTCACCCGGACCCACCACCCGGGCCCCACCCGGACCCACCCGGACCCACCACCCGGACCCCCACCCGGACCCCGCCCGGGCCCACCACCCGGACCCCACCCGGACCCCGCCCGGACCCACCACCCGGACCCCACCAGGAGCCACCACCCGGACCCCACCCGGACACCGCCCCGGACCCCCACCCGGCCGTTCCGCGGCTCAGCCGTCCACCCGCCGCGTGAGCCACAGGAAGTCCCCGAGCCCACCGCGCGCGGTCAGCTCGGCCGCCGCCCCCGCGGCGCCCAGGGCCCGCACGTACCCGCCCGGATCACTCGTCGCGAGCGACAACGCCGGCCGCTCCCCCCGCACCCCCAGCCCCCGCAGCGCCTCCCGCTGGGTCACGACCTCCCCGCCCCCGCCGGCCGAGGCGCACGCGTCCATCGCCACATGCGCCGTCACGTCGCACGACCCGTCCGGCACCGGGGCCACCTCGCGCCCGCCCCGGAACCCGGTCAGCGTGCCGAAGGGCGGCCTGGACCCCCGTACATGCCCGTAGTCCACCGCCACCGCGCGCCCCGCCGCCACGCGGCCGACCGCCGCCGCCCACGCCTCGTCCCGCGTCCGCCCGATCTCCGCCCGCCCGCCGGGCTCCGTGAGCGGCCACCACCGCTCCAGCCACTCCGCGTCCGGCCCCTCGACGGCCCGCCCGAACCGTTCCGCCCCGTCCGCCGCCCGCACCTCGACGTACCGCACGACCCCCGCGTCGTCCACGCCCGCCACGTCCACCGGAACGTCGTCCAGCCACTCGTTCGCGAAGAGCAGCCCCCGGACGCCGTCCGGCACCCGGTCCGTCCACTCCACCCGCCGGTCGAGCCCCGACGGCCGCGCCGCGCGCTCGACGCCGTACGCCCGTACCGACAGATCCTCCCGGCGGGATACGGCCGCGAGGACCCCGGTCAGCAGCTCGCCCCGCCCCGCGCCCACGTCCACGAAGGACACCTCGCCCGTCCCCAGCTCCTCCGCCACCTCGGCCAGCAGCCGGGCGACCGCCTCCGCGAAGAGCGGGGAGGCGTGCACCGAGGTGCGGAAGTGACCCGCCGGGCCCTCGGGGCGCAGAAAGAAGCCCCCGGGGCCGTACAACGCCTGCTCCGTGGCCTCGCGCCACCCCTGCCACTGACACGTCTCATCCGTCACGGGCCCCAGTCTCCACCTTGGGGAGTACGGTCCCCGCGTCAAGGATCGGCCCCACGGTTGACCCCTGCACCTATCCGTCTTCCCTACGCTGGGTGACGTGCAGCGCCTCTACGACTTCATCCGCAGCCACCCGACGGGCGTCGACAGCTTCTGGGCCGTCGTCCTCCTCGGGTTCTCCGTGCTGTGGGTGGGTTCGACCTACCCGCCGGTCGGGCACCCCGTCGCGTACGTCGTCGTCGCGCTGCTGCTCTCCCTGGTCGTGGCCCTGCGGCGGCGCCAGCCCGAGAAGATGCTGGTGCTCACGGTCGTCGTGGGCGTCGCCCAGCTCGCCTTCGGGCTCATGCCGTTCTTCGCCGACTTCGCCATGCTGGTGATCATCTACACGGTCGCCGCGCACGACGGCCCCCGCTGGGCCTCCCGCCTGGCCCTCGGCGGCGGTCTGAGCGCCGCGACCCTCTCCCAGCTGCGCTGGTCGAACCAGCAGGAGATCGACTCCACGGCGGGCCACGTCTTCTTCACGATCATCATGACCCTGCCGTTCGCCCTCGCCTGGGTGCTCGGCGACTCCCTGCGCACCCGCCGCGCCTACTTCGCACAGCTGGAGGAGCGCGCCTCCCGCCTGGAGCGGGAGCGCGAGGCGCAGGCCAAGGTCGCCGTCGCCGCCGAGCGCGCCCGGATCGCCCGCGAGCTGCACGACGTCGTCGCGCACAACGTGTCGGTGATGGTCGTCCAGGCCGACGGCGCCGCCTACGTCCTGGACGCCTCGCCCGACCAGGCCAAGCAGGCCCTGGAGACGATCTCCTCGACGGGTCGGCAGGCGCTGGCGGAGATGCGCAGGCTGCTCGGCATCCTGCGCACCGGCGAGCACAAGGAGGTGGGGGAGTACGTGCCGCAGCCGGACGTCGAGCAGATCGAGGACCTGGTCGAGCAGGTCAGGAACGCCGGTCTGACCGTCGACTTCCGGATCGAGGGCACCCCGCGTCCGCTGCCGAGCGGCGTCGAACTCACCGCGTACCGGATCGTGCAGGAAGCCCTCACCAACACCCGTAAGCACGGCGGTCCGGACGCCGGTGCCAGCGTCCGTCTGGTCTACTTCGACGACGGTCTCGGGCTGCTCGTGGAGGACGACGGGCGCGGCGCGACCCACGAGATGTACGAGGACGGGGGCGCCGACGGCCGGGGCCACGGCCTGATCGGCATGCGGGAGCGGGTCGGCATGGTCGGCGGCACCCTGGACGCCGGACCGCGCCCCGGCGGCGGCTTCCGCATCAGCGCGCTGCTCCCGCTCAAGCCCGCCCACTGACGACCCCTAAGGATCCTCATGTCCATCCGCGTGATGCTCGTCGACGACCAGGTGCTGCTGCGCACCGGCTTCCGCATGGTGCTGGCCGCTCAGCCGGACATGGAGGTCGTGGCCGAGGCGGGCGACGGTGTGGAGGCGCTGGAGGTGCTGCGGTCGACGGCCGTGGACGTGGTGCTGATGGACGTCCGTATGCCCAAGCTGGACGGGGTCGAGACGACCCGGCGGATCTGCTCGGAGCCCGACGCGCCCCGGGTGCTGATCCTGACCACCTTCGACCTGGACGAGTACGCCTTCTCCGGTCTGAAGGCGGGCGCGAGCGGCTTCATGCTGAAGGACGTGCCGCCTGCCGAGCTGCTCGGCGCGATCCGCTCCGTGCACAGCGGCGACGCGGTGGTCGCCCCGTCCACGACCCGCCGCCTCCTGGACCGCTTCTCGCCGATGCTGCCGTCCTCCGGCAAGGAGCCGCAGCACAAGGAGGTGGAGCGGCTCACCGACCGGGAGCGCGAGGTGATGCTGCTGGTCGCCCAGGGCCTGTCGAACGGCGAGATCGCCGCCCGGCTGGTGCTGTCGGAGGCGACGGTGAAGACGCACGTCGGCCGCATCCTCACCAAGCTGGACCTGCGCGACCGCGTGCAGGTGGTGGTGCTCGCGTACGAGACGGGCCTGGTGCGCGCGGGCGGCGGCGCGGGCTGAGCCGTCTGAGGCGGCGGCGCGGGATGAAGCGCCGGTGCCGCCCCGGAGTGGGCGGCGGCGCGGGCTGAGGCGCCGGTGCCGCCCCGGAGTGGGCGGCGGCGCGGGCTGAGGCGCCGGTGCCGCCCAGGAGCGGGCGCTAGCGCAGTACGGCTTCGAGGAAGTCGCTGCCGAGGCGGGCGACGACGCTCACGTCCAGCTGGTGCAGGACGTAGCGGCCGCGACGCTGGGTGGTGAGCAGACCGGCCTTCTTCAGGACGGCGAGGTGCCGGGAGACCTCCGGCGCGGAGATCCCGTACGCGTCGGCCAGCTCGCTCGTCGTGTACGAGGCGCGGGCGAGGTTGCGGCACATCCGCAGCCGCATCGGGTGCGCGACGGCCTCCAGCCGGAGCTTGACGGTCTCCACGGGCGCGGTACCGGCGAGTTCGCGGCCGGAGACGGGGTACTGCACCACCGGCCACCAGCCCGGCGCGTGCAGGGCGAAGAGGTGCGGCCGGCCGAAGGCGGTCGGCAGGAACGTGACCCCGGCTCCCTGGGCGGTCGTCCGGCCGTGGACCAGCTTGTCGATGACGATCCGGTCGCCGTGGACGCCCTCCTCCAGGCTCACCGCGGGGGAGACCGCCGCGACCGCCTCCGCCAGGCCCTTGTGGCGCAGCAGCTCGGTCTTGTGGCGGGCGTCGGCCGCGAGCTGGACCCGGACGCGGCTCCACGTGTCGGCGAAGAACGCGTCGTCGCAGTCCTCCATGAGCCGCCGGATCCACGCGCGCGTGCCGGGCGGGTCGGCCAGCATCCGCTCCACGAACGCGGCCTGGCGCGGACCGCGCGCGGCGGCCAGGTCGAGGACGCGGCGGCGGGCGGAGGGATCGACGAGCGGCGAGGGCACGCCGTCGCCGTACTGGCTGCTGCAGGAGATCTCCAGCGCCGAGCCCACGAACTTCTCGTCGTCCATCAGGTCGAGGTCGGCGAGTTCCTCGGCGAGCGTCGCGCGCGGCTGGGCGGGCAGCAGGAAGTCGGACCGGGTGGACCGCCACATGAAGTCGGCCTCGTGCATCCGGTCGGCGAGCTCGGGCTCGAGACCGGCGGAGGTGGTCGTGGCCCAGGCGTGCAGCCCGGTGTGGTGCGCGGGCTCGGACAGCGCGTGCAGCGCCGCGCCCAGTTCGCCCAGCGGGGAGGGGCAGAAGACGATCCGCTCGTGCGGCAGCCCGGTGATGTCGATGGTCACGCTCACGCCCCTATGGTGCGGGGCGGTCAGGGGGTGCTGTCGAACCGTTTGACGGGCGGGGTCAATCGGCACGCCCGGGGCGGGCGGGCGGCGCCATCGTGAGGCCATGAACGCGATGCACCAGTACCTCTTCGACACCTACCGCGCGGCCCAGCACGGTGAGCGGATGCCGCCGGCGCCCGGTACCCACGACGTCGCCACCCTCCGCGCACTCCGCGACCGCCGCCGCTTCCGCGCGGTCCTCGCCGGCCGTCCGGCCCGGGGCCGCCTGCGGACGGCTGCCGCCCGTCTGCTCCGTACGCGCGCCCGGCCCTGCTGAGCCGGTGGCCGGGCCCGGGAGCACAGCGTCAGGCGGCGACCTGGGGCGCCCCACGTCGGCCGGCGTAGGCCCACGTCGGCCGGCGTAGGGCCGCGGCGCCCCGCGTAGCCCCACGGCGCCCCGCGTAGACCGGCGCCCCGCCGCCGGCCTACGGCAGCAGCGCCAGGAACGCCCGTACCGCCTCCCGGACGTCCGACTCCGTCCAGGTGAGGCCCGGTTCGCCGACCGTGACCTCCGCCATGGCCACCCCCGGCGGGCCGCCTGCCCCCGGGCCGCGCCAGCGGCGGAAGAGGACCGTGTCCGTCGACTCCGTCAGGGCCACGGACGCCGCCGTCAGGACGTCCGGGTCGTACGGCAGCCAGACCTGGAACTGGTGGGTGTGCGGCGGCTCGGGCCACACCCGGAACCAGGGCGCCCCCGCCTCCTCGAAGGCCGCCCGCAGCCACGCCGCCACCACGCGCGCGTGCGCCACGTACGAGGGCAGGCGGGGCAGCTCGCGGTCCAGGCCCCGCAGCGCGGAGACCGCCGCCGGGTACTGCTGGAAGACCTGGCCCCCGTACCGGTGCCGCCACACCCGGGCCTCCTCCATCACGTCCTCGGGACCGGCGAGCGCCGCGCCCGAGAGACCGCCCAGGGACTTGTAGAACGACACGTACACGCTGTCCGCGAGCCCCGCGATCTCCCGCAGCCCGCGCCCGAAGTGGGGGGCGCACTCCCACAGTCGCGCGCCGTCGACGTGCACCACCGCATCGCGTTCCCGCGCCGCGTCCACGACCTCCACCAGCTCGTCCCAGGACGGCAGCACGAACCCCGCGTCCCGCAGCGGAAGTTCCAGCATCAGCGTTCCGAACGGCTCCGGGTGGTCCCGTACCTCCTGCGCCGTCGGCAGCCTCGGCTCGTCCGTCGGGTGGACGGTCCGCAGCCCGCTCACCGACCCCAGGGCGCCGCCCTCGTGGACCTCCGGGTGGGCGAGCGGGTGCAGCGCGACGACCGCGCTGCCGGTCCGCCCGGCCCAGCAGCGCAGCGCCACCTGCTGCGCCATGGTCCCGGTGGGGAAGAAGACGGCGGCCGGCAGCCCCAGCGTCCGGGCGACCCGCCGCTCGACCTCCTCGACGAGACCGTCGCCGTACGCGTCCAGCCGGCCGCCGTCGTCCCCGGCGTCCGCGGCCCAGTCGGCGAGCTTCCGCAGGCGCTCCCCGACCGTGCCCTCGACCGGAGAGCACGCCAGCTTCCGCCGGGCGCCGCCCCACAGCGCGGCCTGGTGGCGCCGGGCTTCGGCCGCGTCCACGGGAGCGTGCCCGCCTGCGCCGGCGTCCTCGCGCACGCCCGCGCCCACGTCCTCGCCGACGCCGTCGTCCGTCCCCGTGTCCAGGCCTTCGCCCACGCCTTCGTCCACGCCTTCGTCCATGGCCCGATCATCACACCACCGCCCACACCCTGTGGACAGCCACGAAGGAGGGCGAAACGCTGGCGTAGCATGACCAGAAATCGTCCGGTACCCCCCGCGGACTGGAACGGAAGGCCGTTGCCGCGTGAACCATCCAGCTGAGTCCCGAGCAGAACCCCGAGCGGAAGACCGACCCGCGCGACTCACCGTCGGAGTCGTCGGAGCCGGCCGGGTGGGACCCGCCCTCGCCGCCGCGCTCCGGCTCGCGGGTCACCGCCCCGTCGCCGTCTCCGCGGTCTCCGACGCGTCCGTGCGGCGCGCCGCCGATCTGCTCCCGGACGTGCCGGTCGTGCCGCCCGCCGAGGTGCTCGCCCGGGCCGAACTGGTGCTCCTGACCGTCCCCGACGACGCCCTGCCGGGCCTGGTCGAGGGCCTCGCCGAGACCGGCGCCGTACGCCCCGGCCAGCTGCTCGTGCACACCTCCGGGCGGTACGGGGTGAAGGTCCTGGACCCCGCCCGCCGCGTCGGCGCCCTGCCGCTCGCCCTGCACCCCGCCATGACCTTCACCGGCACGTCCGTGGACGTCCAGCGGCTGGCCGGCTGCTCCTTCGGGGTGACCGCGCCCGTGGAGCTGCGGCTTGCCGCCGAGGCCCTGGTCATCGAGATGGGCGGCGAGCCCGAGTGGATCGCCGAGGAGTCCCGCCCGCTCTACCACGCGGCCCTCGCCCTCGGCGCGAACCACCTGGTCACGCTGGTCGCCCAGTCCATGGACCTGCTCCGCCAGGCCGGCGTCGCCGCGCCCGACCGGATGCTCGGCCCGCTCCTGGGCGCCGCCCTGGACAACGCCCTGCGCTCCGGCGACGGCGCGCTCACCGGCCCCGTCGCGCGCGGGGACGCTGGCACGGTCGCCGCTCACGTCGCCGAGCTGCGCAAGCACGCGCCCGGCACCGTCGCCGGGTATCTGGCGATGGCCCGCACGACCGCCGACCGGGCGCTCGCGCACGGCCTGCTCAAGCCCGAGCTTGCCGAGGACCTGCTGGGCGTGCTCGCCGACGGGGAGACCGACCGATGACATCGACGACCTTCGCCCTGGTCCGTACGGCGGACGAACTCCACGCCCGCACGGCCCGGACCCCAGCCCCCGCGGGCACGCCCCCCACCGGCCACCCCACGGCGGCCCCCACCCTCGCCCCCACGGCCGCCACCGCCGACCCCCTGGCCGAAAACCGCCGCACCGCCCCGCGTACGGCCGTCGTCATGACCATGGGCGCCCTCCACGAAGGCCACGCGACCCTCGTCCGGACGGCCCGCGAGTACGTCGGGCCGGACGGGTTCGTCGTCGTCACCGTCTTCGTCAACCCGCTGCAGTTCGGCGCCGGCGAGGACCTCGACCGTTACCCCCGCACGCTGGACGCGGACCTGCGGACGGCCGAGGAGGCCGGCGCGGACGCGGTCTTCGCACCCTCCGTCGAGGAGGTGTACCCCGGCGGGGAGCCGCAGGTCCGGATCAGCGCCGGCCCCATGGGCGAGCGCCTCGAAGGGGCCTCCCGGCCCGGCCACTTCGACGGGATGCTCACCGTCGTCGCCAAGCTGCTCCACCTCACCCGCCCCGACCTGGCCTTCTTCGGCCAGAAGGACGCCCAGCAGCTGGCCCTGATCCGCCGCATGGTGCGCGATCTGAACTTCCCGGTGGAGATCGTCGGCGTGCCGACCGTCCGCGAGACCGACGGCCTGGCCCTCTCCAGCCGCAACCGCTACCTCTCCGACGGCGAGCGCCGCACCGCGCTCGCCCTCTCCCGCGCCCTGTTCGCCGCGAGCGACCGGCTCGCCGCCCAGCACGCGCTGCGCGCGCGTGCCGCCTCGCTGCCCGGCGCCCAGGGCAGGGCCGAGACCCGCGCGGAGGCGCTCTCCCGGCTCGGCGAGGCCCGCGCCGCGGCCGACGCCCACGCGGTCGCCCAGGCGTCCGAGAGCGGCGGCGCCGGAGCCGTACGGGCCGCCGCCCGCGCCGTCGTGGACGAGGCGGCGAAGGCGGAGCCGCCGCTCACCCTCGACTACCTCGCCCTGGTCGACCCGGCCGACTTCACCGAGGTCGCCGACGACCACGCCGGCGAGGCCCTCCTCGCCGTCGCCGCGCGCGTGGGCGGCACGCGGCTGATCGACAACATCCCGCTCATGTTCGGAGCCACCAAGTGACTGGAATACGGCTGCACGCCGCCGAGCCCGGCTGGTCCACCGAGGCCGACGTCGTCGTGATCGGCTCCGGTGTCGCCGGGCTCACCGCCGCCCTGCGCTGCACCGCCGCGGGACTGCGCACGGTCGTCGTCACCAAGGCCCTCCTCGACGACGGCTCCACCCGCTGGGCGCAGGGCGGCATCGCCGCCGCGCTCGGCGACGGCGACACCCCCGAGCAGCACCTGGACGACACCCTGGTCGCCGGCGCCGGGCTCTGCGACGCCGGCGCGGTCCGGCTCCTGGTCACCGAGGGCCCCGACGCGGTCCGCCGCCTGATCGCCACCGGCGCCGACTTCGACAAGACGGCCGACGGCGAGATCGCCCTGACCCGCGAGGGCGGTCACCACCGCCGCCGCATCGCCCACGCCGGCGGCGACGCGACCGGGGCCGAGATCTCCCGCGCCCTGGTCGACGCGATACGGGACCGGGGCGTGCGCACCATCGAGCACGCCCTCGTCCTGGACCTCCTCAAGGACGAGGACGGCCGTACGGCGGGGGTGACCCTGCACGTCATGGGCGAGGGTCAGCACGACGGCGTCGGCGCCGTGCACGCCCCCGCGGTGGTCCTCGCCACCGGCGGCATGGGCCAGGTCTTCTCGGCCACCACCAACCCGGCCGTCTCCACCGGCGACGGCGTCGCGCTCGCCCTGCGCGCCGGGGCCGAGGTCTCCGACCTGGAGTTCGTCCAGTTCCACCCGACGGTCCTGTTCCTCGGCGCCGACTCCGAGGGCCAGCAGCCGCTGGTCTCCGAGGCGGTACGGGGCGAGGGTGCCCACCTCGTCGACGCGGACGGGGTCCGCTTCATGCTCGGGCAGCACGAGCTGGCCGAGCTCGCGCCCCGCGACATCGTCGCCAAGGCGATCATGCGCCGGATGCAGGAGCGGGGCGCGGAGCACATGTACCTGGACGCCCGGCACTTCGGCGCGGAGATGTGGGCGACGCGCTTCCCCACGATCCTGGCCGCCTGCCGCGCCCACGGCATCGATCCCGTCACCGAGCCGATCCCGGTCGCCCCCGCGGCCCACTACGCCTCCGGCGGCGTCCGCACCGACCTGACGGGCCGGACCACCGTCCCCGGCCTCTACGCGTGCGGTGAGGTGGCCTGCACGGGCGTCCACGGCGCCAACCGGCTCGCCTCGAACTCGCTCCTGGAGGGGCTGGTCTTCGCCGAGCGGATCGCCGAGGACATCGCCACGCGCGGCCCCCACCGCGAGGGACCGCCCGTCGTGCCCGCCGCCCCGTCGGTGCTTCCGCTGCTCCCGCCCGAGACCCGCGTCGAGATCCAGCGGACCATGAGCGCGGACGCCGGAGTGCTGCGCTCCGCCGGGAGCCTGGAGGCGGCCGCCGACGCCCTGGAGGCGCTGAGCCGCACCGCCGCCGAGGACCACTCCGGCAAGGCGGCCGAGCCGGGCGTCGAGTCCTGGGAGACGACGAACCTCCTGTGCGTCGCCAAGGTCCTGGTCGCCGCCGCCCTGCGGCGCGAGGAGACCCGTGGCTGCCACTGGCGTGAGGACCACCCCGAGCGCGCCGAGGACTGGCAGCGCCACCTGATCGTGCGCCTCACCTCGGACCGGCGGCTCGTGGTCCGCCGTACCGCCACCGCAGATTTTCCGCCCGTAACCGCCGATGTCGCCGACGCATCCAAGGAGCCGCAGTCGTGAGCACGCCCGAAGAAGCACGTCCGCAGCCCGTGGACGTCCCCCTCATCCAGATCAGCGCCCCCAGTGAGGACACCGGCGGCTGCGGTGACGGCTGCGGCTGCGCCGACGAGGTCTACGAGAGCGGCCTCGACCCGGCGCTCGCGCAGCTGCTCGCCGACGCCGGCCTCGACCCGGTGCAGGTCGAGGACATCGCCCACCTGGCGATCGAGGAGGACCTCGACGGCGGCGTGGACGTGACGACGGTCGCGACCGTCCCCGAGGACGCGGTCGCCACCGCCGACTTCACCGCGCGCGAGGCGGGCGTGGTCTCCGGCCTGCGGGTCGCCGAGGCCGTCATGTCGATCGTCTGCACCGACACCTTCGAGGTCGAGCGGCACGTCGAGGACGGCGACCTGGTCGAGGCGGGCCAGGTGCTCCTGAGCGTCACCACCCGCACCCGTGACCTGCTCACCGGCGAGCGCAGCGCGCTGAACATCCTGTGCCGCCTCTCCGGCATCGCCACCGCCACGCGCGCGTGGGCGGACGTCCTGGAGGGCACCGGGGCCCGCGTCCGCGACACCCGCAAGACCACGCCGGGCCTGCGCGCCCTGGAGAAGTACGCGGTGCGCTGCGGCGGCGGCGTCAACCACCGCATGTCGCTCTCGGACGCCGCGCTGGTCAAGGACAACCACGTGGTGGCCGCCGGTGGCGTCGCGGAGGCCTTCAAGGCCGTACGGGAGCAGTTCCCGGACGTCCCGATCGAGGTCGAGGTCGACACGCTGCACCAGGTCCGCGAGGCCCTGGACGCGGGCGCGGACCTGATCCTGCTCGACAACTTCACGCCCCTGGAGACGGAGGAGGCCGTCGCCGTGGTCGCCGGCCGCGCGATCCTGGAGTCCTCCGGCCGCCTCACCCTGGAGAACGCGGTGGCGTACGCGACGACGGGTGTGGACTACCTCGCGGTGGGCGGGCTCACGCACTCCTCCCCGATCCTCGACATCGGCCTCGACCTGCGCGAGGTGCGGGGCTGATGCTGCTCACCATCGACGTCGGCAACACGCACACGGTCCTCGGGCTCTTCGACGGCGAGGAGATCGTCGAGCACTGGCGCATCTCGACCGACCCGCGCCGGACCGCCGACGAGATGGCGGTCCTGCTCCAGGGCCTCATGGGCATGCACCCGTTGCTAGGCGTCGAGCTGAGCGACGGCATCGAGGGCATCGCGATCTGCGCGACGGTCCCCTCGGTGCTGCACGAGCTGCGCGAGGTGACCCGCCGGTACTACGGCGACGTGCCGGCCGTCCTCGTCGAGCCCGGCGTCAAGACGGGCGTCCCGATCCTCACGGACAACCCGAAGGAGGTCGGCGCGGACCGCATCATCAACGCGGTCGCCGCGGTCGAGCTCTACGGCGGCCCGGCGATCGTGGTCGACTTCGGCACCGCGACGACGTACGACGCGATCACCGCGCGCGGCGAGTACGCGGGCGGCGCCATCGCGCCGGGCATCGAGATCTCGGTCGAGGCCCTGGGCGTCCGGGGCGCCCAGCTGCGCAAGATCGAACTGGCCCGGCCACGCAGCGTGATCGGCAAGAACACGGTCGAGGCGATGCAGTCCGGCATCGTCTTCGGCTTCGCCGGCCAGGTCGACGGCGTGGTGGCCCGGATGAAGCGCGAACTGGTCGGCCGCGACGGCGACCCGTCCTCCGTGACCGTGATCGCGACGGGCGGCCTCGCCCCGATGGTCCTCGGCGAGTCCACCCAGATCGACGAGCACGAGCCGTGGCTGACGCTGGTCGGCCTGCGGCTGGTGTACGAGCGCAACGTCTCGCGGATGTAGCGGCCACGCCGTCGGGCGCACCCGGAGCGGTGTCCCGCTCACGGCGGCCGCACGGCCGTCCCCGGGTGCGCCGCGCCCGGGGATGATCGGTAAACGAAATTTGTCCGATTAGCGCGTATCGTCACCTCATGCCCACGCCATACGGATCCCGTGGCGGCATGGCGTTCAGCGCGGACGAGCTGCGTGTGCTCCGACGCGCCCTTGCCACCGCCCTCAACCCCGCCCCCCTTCAGGACGAGGACGTCCAGGACTGTCTGCGCCTCGCCGAATCCGTGGACGACACCGTCCGCGAGGCAGGCCGGCTCCGGGCGTTCCTCCTCGCCGACCTGACCCGGTACCGCGAGGCCCTGCCCGGCTCGCTCACCGGCTATCTGGAACTCCTCCGGGACGCCCTCGGCGCGGGGTACGACCCCGGCGCCGACGACCTCGCCGCCCTGCGCGCCCTACGGGCCAACCCCCGGGCCGCCGCCCTCCTGGAGCGCTGCCAGGTCCTCGCCGAACGGTCCGTGCGCGCCCGCCTCGCCCGCGTCTGCCAGGCGACGCTGCCCGCGCCGGCCGTGCTCGCGCTGCCCGCGCCGGCGCTGCCGGTGACCCCGGCGCCCCGCGTCCGGCTGCTCGCCCTGCCCGGTGGTCGCGTCGCCGACCAGCCCAAGCAGCCGGCCACCCCGAAGAGCCCCGCCCCCGCGAAGCGGCCGGCGCCCAAGCCCTCCGAGGTGTTCCCGCCGCGCCGCCGCCCCGTACCCCCGCCCCCACCCGAGGAACGCGCCGCCGGATAGCTACTCTGGACGGCATGGACTACGTATCCGCGCTCCTGCCCCCCGTCGTGATGGCCGTGTTCTTCACCGCGCTCGTCGTCACGATCGTGAAGAGCCAGGGCGGCCCCAACAAGGCCAAGGAGGACGCGGCCGTGGACGCCGCCCTCGCCCGCGCCGAGGCCACCCGCCAGGCGGACGGCGCGGCCTCGTAGCCGGACCGGCCCGCTCGCACCGAAGGACGTACGACCGCTTTCAGGTCGTACGTCCTTTTTGTTGCGTTTCCCCGTCAATAGTCGGCCATTCCCGCTTCGCGGACTATGGTGGCGGTGTGCCCCGCCAATTGGGAGAGCTGGAAGACGCCGTCATGACACGCGTCTGGCAATGGAACCGCCCGGTGACCGTCCGGGAAGTCCTGGAGGATCTCCAGCAGGAACGCTCCATCGCCTACACGACCGTCATGACCGTAATGGACAATCTCCATCAGAAGGGCTGGGTACGCAGGGAAGTCGACGGGCGTGCCTATCGATATACAGCGGTCTCCACCCGGGCCGCCTACTCGGCCGCACTGATGAACGAAGCCTGGGCGCAGAGCGACAACCCCGCGGCCGCCCTCGTCGCGTTCTTCGGCATGATGTCCAGCGAGCAGCGCGAGGCGCTCAACGACGCGATCCGAATCGTCGGGTACAACGCCCCCGAGCCCCCCACCCCACCTGCGGAGCAAGCCGCCGCGACCACATCGGCGGGCGCCGCGGCCGGCCAGCCGGAGACCCTCGGCGAGGGCGCCGACGGAACCGGCGACACCGGGCGATAACGTCCCCCCATGCCGTCCTCCGCCGCTTCGAAAGCCGTCACCGTTCGCCGCGCCCGCACCGCTGATGTCGCCGCGGTGCGCCGCCTTGTCGACCCCTACGTCGGCCGGGGCATCCTGCTCGACAAAGCCACCGTGACGCTTTACGAGGACATCCAGGAGTTCTGGGTCGCCGAACGCGACGAGGACGCCGTCGTGGTCGGCTGCGGCGCACTCCATGTGATGTGGGAAGACCTCGCCGAAGTGCGTACTCTCGCGGTGGATCCCGAGTTCAAGGGCGCGGGCGTCGGACATCACGTGCTCGACAAGTTGCTGGACACCGCCCGTTGGCTCGGGGTGCGCCGGGTATTCTGCCTGACCTTCGAAGTCGACTTCTTCGCGAAGCACGGGTTCGTGGAGATCGGTGAGACTCCGGTCGACGGAGATGTGTACAGCGAGCTCCTGCGTTCCTATGACGAGGGTGTCGCCGAGTTCCTCGGTCTCGAACGAGTGAAGCCGAACACCTTGGGCAACAGTCGGATGCTTCTGCACCTCTGACCGTAACGATCGTTCTGAACCCGCTCCGAACCCCCTCCGAACCCGCTCCGAACCCGCGCGGAAGCAGCACCGGAACCCCCTTCGGAACCCGCACGGAACCTCTATGTCCGAATCGCGCACGTTTCCCGCGTTGCCAGGCTTCTGAACCTCTCCCAGGGGTTTGTGTTTTTCAGGGAAAAGCGGTTTCCTTTCCGCGTACTGCATTTTCGATGAAAGGAAATCCGGTGGCACAGAAGGTTCAGGTCCTTCTTGTCGACGACCTCGACGGTGTCGAGGCGGACGAGACCGTGACGTTCGCGCTGGACGGCAAGACTTACGAGATCGACCTCACCACCGCCAACGCGGAGAAGCTCCGCGGCCTGCTCGAGCCGTACACCAAGAGCGGTCGGCGCACCGGTGGCCGCACCGCCGGTACGCGCGGCAAGGGTCGCGTCGCCCCCGGTGCCGGTCCGGACACCGCGAAGATTCGCGCGTGGGCCAAGGAGAACGGCTACAACGTGAACGACCGCGGCCGTGTCCCGGCGGAAATCAAGTCCGCCTACGAGGACGCGAACCGCTGACGGGCCGGCTGCTGAGCGTTCAGCAGCCGTACGCGGTGGCATTCCGCCGCGGCGGCCGCCACGAGCCGTACGAGGCAGGGGCCGGCCGCGTCGGCCCGCGCGGCGGGCCGCAGGGCCGGCAGGGAGGCTTCCACCGCCCGGCCGGGCTCGGGGGCGCGCAGCCACACGGCGGCGCCCGGCGCGCCGGAACCGCTCCATCCTGGGGGAACGGGAGCGGCCATCCGGCTGCCGGCGCCCAGCGCGGTGAGATCCAGCGAGATCCCGCCCCACTCCAGCCAGTCGAGCAGCCCCGGCAGCTCCTCCGCGCTCCCCGCGGCCACCAGTAGCCGCATCCGCCGCCCCGCAAGGGCCACCGGCCCGGTGCCGCCCGCGCCCGTCCTGCGCAGTACAGCCCTGCCCGCCTCGGCGGACAGCTCCAGGACGTCGAAGCGCAGCCCCGTCACCAGTGCCACCGGCGGGCCAGCCACCGTCGCCCACCCGAGCCGCTCCTCGTACCACCGCACGGGATCACCGTCGAGCGGCGAGCGGGGCGGCGGCACGCGCGGCGCGAGGAAGGACATGACCGGGCAACGCCCCCGAGGTCCCCTTGGTTACGCCGGGCGCCCCGGATCTCACGCTGTGTCCTCGCCCGACTGCGGTCCGTGTCCGCGCGGGGGGCGTGCGGGTGCATTCGGCAGCGCAAGGATGTTCGCCCGTAGCGGAGGGAACCGGGGTGTGCCGCATGGAGTGTCCGTGCCTGCGGGTAAGACATTCCTAGTGAGGAGGTACGACTCGCGGGGATTCGCGTCTCACGTTCGCCATCGGCGTACTGGAGGCGGGGGTAACTGCTTGGCCTGCGGGAACATCGTCTCGCACCATCGAGTTGGAGCATTTGTCGGCTGTTCGGCAGCAGGTCTCCCCAGGGACAAGGGGGTGATCCGGACGGATGTCGGCAGTTGGAATGAGCGGTCCCCGCTTGCGGGACTAAGCTGCGGAAGGACAGGGAGGGGATCGACCCCTAACTGACTGACCGCTCTGAGGAGCGATTAACGATGTTCGAGAGGTTCACCGACCGCGCGCGGCGGGTTGTCGTCCTGGCTCAGGAAGAAGCCCGGATGCTCAACCACAACTACATCGGCACCGAGCACATCCTCCTGGGCCTTATCCATGAGGGTGAGGGTGTCGCCGCTAAGGCCCTGGAGAGCCTCGGGATTTCGCTCGAGGCGGTCCGCCAGCAGGTTGAGGAGATCATCGGGCAGGGGCAGCAGGCCCCGTCCGGCCACATCCCCTTCACCCCGCGTGCCAAGAAGGTCCTGGAGCTGTCGCTCCGCGAGGCCCTCCAGCTCGGCCACAACTACATCGGCACGGAGCACATCCTGCTCGGCCTGATCCGCGAGGGCGAGGGCGTCGCCGCCCAGGTCCTCGTGAAGCTGGGTGCCGATCTCAACCGGGTGCGGCAGCAGGTCATCCAGCTGCTCTCCGGCTACCAGGGCAAGGAAGCCGCCACGGCCGGCGGTCCTGCCGAGGGCACCCCCTCGACGTCCCTGGTCCTCGACCAGTTCGGCCGCAACCTCACCCAGGCGGCCCGCGAATCCAAGCTCGACCCGGTCATCGGGCGCGAGAAGGAGATCGAGCGGGTCATGCAGGTGCTGTCCCGCCGTACGAAGAACAACCCGGTTCTCATCGGCGAGCCCGGCGTCGGCAAGACCGCCGTCGTCGAGGGCCTCGCGCAGGCCATCGTCAAGGGCGAGGTGCCCGAGACCCTCAAGGACAAGCACCTCTACACCCTGGACCTCGGCGCGCTCGTCGCCGGCTCCCGCTACCGCGGTGACTTCGAGGAGCGCCTGAAGAAGGTCCTCAAGGAGATCCGTACCCGCGGCGACATCATCCTGTTCATCGACGAGCTCCACACCCTCGTGGGTGCGGGTGCCGCCGAGGGCGCGATCGACGCCGCCAGCATCCTCAAGCCGATGCTGGCCCGCGGTGAGCTCCAGACCATCGGTGCGACCACGCTGGACGAGTACCGCAAGTACCTGGAGAAGGACGCCGCGCTCGAGCGCCGCTTCCAGCCCATCCAGGTCGCGGAGCCGTCGCTGCCGCACACGATCGAGATCCTCAAGGGTCTGCGCGACCGTTACGAGGCCCACCACCGGGTCTCCATCACGGACGAGGCCCTCGTCCAGGCCGCGACCCTGGCCGACCGGTACATCTCGGACCGCTTCCTGCCGGACAAGGCGATCGACCTGATCGACGAGGCCGGCTCCCGGATGCGCATCCGCCGGATGACCGCGCCGCCGGACCTCCGCGAGTTCGACGAGAAGATCGCCGGCGTCCGTCGGGACAAGGAGTCCGCGATCGACTCCCAGGACTTCGAGAAGGCGGCGTCTCTCCGCGACAAGGAGAAGCAGCTGCTGGCGGCGAAGGCCAAGCGGGAGAAGGAGTGGAAGGCCGGCGACATGGACGTCGTCGCCGAGGTCGACGGCGAGCTGATCGCCGAGGTCCTCGCGACCGCCACCGGCATCCCGGTCTTCAAGCTGACCGAGGAGGAGTCCTCGCGTCTGCTCCGCATGGAGGACGAGCTCCACAAGCGCGTCATCGGCCAGAAGGACGCCGTCATCGGCCTCTCGCGGGCGATCCGTCGTACGCGAGCCGGTCTGAAGGACCCGAAGCGTCCCGGTGGCTCGTTCATCTTCGCCGGCCCGTCCGGTGTCGGTAAGACCGAGCTGTCCAAGGCGCTCGCCGAATTCCTCTTCGGCGACGAGGACGCGATGATCTCGCTCGACATGTCGGAGTTCAGCGAGAAGCACACGGTTTCCCGTCTCTTCGGTTCCCCGCCCGGATACGTGGGGTACGAAGAGGGCGGCCAGCTCACCGAGAAGGTGCGCCGCAAGCCGTTCTCCGTCGTCCTCTTCGACGAGGTCGAGAAGGCCCACCCCGATATCTTCAATTCCCTTCTCCAGATCCTGGAGGACGGTCGCCTGACCGACTCCCAGGGCCGGGTCGTGGACTTCAAGAACACGGTCATCATCATGACGACCAACCTCGGGACCCGGGACATCTCGAAGGGCTTCAACCTGGGCTTCGCGGCCCAGGGCGACACGAAGTCCAACTACGAGCGGATGAAGGCGAAGGTCAGCGACGAGCTGAAGCAGCACTTCCGCCCGGAGTTCCTGAACCGTGTGGACGACGTCATCGTCTTCCCGCAGCTCACCGAGGCCGACATCCTCCAGATCGTCGACCTGATGATCAGCCGGGTGGACGAGCGCCTGAAGGACCGGGACATGGGCCTCGAGCTCTCCCAGTCCGCGAAGGAGCTGCTCGCCAAGAAGGGTTACGACCCGGTGATGGGCGCCCGGCCGCTGCGCCGGACGATCCAGCGCGAGGTCGAGGACTCGCTCTCCGAGAAGATCCTCTTCGGCGAGCTGCGTCCCGGCCACATCGTGGTCGTGGACACCGAGGGCGAGGGTGAGGAGAAGAAGTTCACCTTCCGCGGCGAGGAGAAGTCGGCCCTGCCGGACGTCCCGCCGATCGAGCAGGCGACGGGCGGAGCGGGCCCGAACCTCTCGAAGGACGCGTAGGCGTCCCGACCGGATGACAGGGGCGGCCCCGGACTCGACAGAGTCCGGGGTCGCCCCTTTCTCATGTGCGGAGCCTCATGTGCGGAGTCTCATGTGCGGAGCTCGACGGTGGGGGAGAGGTGCTCGGTGCCGGTGAGCGTCGCGCCGGGGGCGGAGACGCAGGACAGCCTCGTCAGCGAGGCCAGGGGCGTGAGGTCGTGGAGATGGACCTCCTCGAAGCCCCAGAGGCCGAGCTGCTCCAGCGCCGGGAAGGCGCGGGCGATCGCCTCCAGCGGGGCGGAAACCCCATCGCAGTCCAGGTCCAGCAGCGTGACCGGCAGCCGCAGGGTCTCCGGCAGGCTCTCCACGGCCACATCGGGCAGGGAGAGCGCGGTGAGCCGACCGAGGCTCGCCAGCGCGCGCCAGTCCCCCGCGGTCAGGGCGAGAGCCCGGGTGACCGCGAGCTCCCGGAGAGCCGTCAGGGGGCGCAGGGCGTCGAATCCCTCTTCCGGACAGGTCCCGAGGACGAGCGTCTCCACCTGATCGCCGAGGGGGAAGGAGCCGAGGAGCCGGCCGATCGCCCCGTGCACGCCGAGGGTCCGTGCAGCGCCCAGCGCATCGCCCAGCAGCTCCACACCCCTGGGGGTGAGGCGGCCGCGCAGTTCGAGGCCCTCGGGGCGCAGCCCGCGGCGGACGATCTCGGCCGCCTGGGCGTCGGAGGTCACGGTGAAGTTGATCCGCGAGGTGTCGAGCCGGGTGATGATCTCCTCGGCGTACACCGCGGCGTCGAACCGGGACCAGCCCCACATCAGCTGGGACTGCACCCTGAGCGAGGGGTGCCCGGTGAACCGCGCGAGGTACGGCAGGGTGGCGTCGTCCGCGATGTGGGTCGCCGTGATGACCGCGTGCAGCGCCGCCTCGTCGTCCAGCCCCTCCGGCCCCGGCAGCAGGTCCAGGACCGCCCGCCCCACCGACGCCAGCTCCCGGGCCTCCTCCGCGCCGCTCGGCGGGATGACCGCCGCTGTCCGGGCCAGGATCCGCTCACGGATCTCCGGCGCCACCTCCGTCGCCTGCTCCAGCGCAGCCGCCGCCACCACCAGGATCCGCAGCCGTGTACGGCGGTCCGGCGCCGCGTCGACCGCGCGCAGCAACTCCCCGAAGATCTCCGCGCATTCACGCGGGCGCGCGTGGCCGACGGCCATGCGGATGACGTCCTCCCACTGGTCGTCCGCCGCGTGCCGGACCAGGACGCCGATGTCCCAGCGGTCCACGAGCGCCTTCGCCGCCAGGTAGTCCTGGAAGGTGCGGTGCACGAAGTCGACCGTCTCCTCGGTCGGTTCGCGCAGCAGGCCGCTGCGGTGGAGCAGGTGGGTGAAGACCGCTCCGGGGTCGTACCCGGCCGCCTCCGTGACGGCCGGCGCCGCCTCCCGTACCACCGACTCCGCGTGCGAACGGTCGATCGTCGTACGGCCGTTGAGGGTCAGCCAGTACGCGATCCGCTGGATCAGCTGGATCTGCGGAGCCTCGCCCAGCTCGATCCCGTACGGCGTCCCCATGTCCCGCTCGCGGTCCCGTCGGGTGAGGAGCATCGACAGCGCCGCGTCGTACAGCGCCTTCCGGGCGCGCGGCAGGAATCCCCGGCGGCTGCGGTGCAGGGCGCAGATCAGGCCGCACATCAGGGGGTTGGTGGCGAGCTGGGCGACGTCGGAGGTGGTGCGGAGCGCGTCGAGGAGGGGCTGCTCGTACCGTGCCGCCTCCGGTCCGGCCGCCCGGTGCCAGCGGCGGACGAAGGTGGTGACCTCGGCGGTGGACATCGGGGCGAGGGTGAGCTCGGTGAAGCCGTCGGACGCCAGCCAGTCGTCGCGTACGGCGGTGGGGCGCGAGGTCACGAGCCAGCGGTTGCCGTCGTAGCTGTCGAGGAGGTCGCGGAGCCAGCGGCGGGCCCCCTCGCGCTCGGCCTCCGGGATCTCGTCGATGCCGTCGACGAGCACCAGGCCGCGCCCGGCCGCGAGGACCCGGTCCGCCCAGCCGTCGGGGGCGGGGAGCGGGCAACCGACGGCCGAGAGGAAGCGGTCGGGGCTGGGGAGCCGCTCGCCGTGGCGGGTGAGGCTGCGCAGGGGGAGGACGAACGGGATCCGGTCGTGGAGGTACGCCATGTCGTCGACGAGGTCCTCGCGGGTCGCCGAGACGGCCAGCCACTGGACGAGCGTGGTCTTGCCGGAGCCGGCGAGTCCGCGCAGCAGCACCTTGTCCTGCTGGGCGAGGGCCTGGTCGGCGGGGCCGCCGAGGTCCTGGGGACGCTCGCCCACCACCCACGTGTACGGGACGCCCCCGGGCGGGACTGCGTGGGACGCCGCCAGGGCACCGGTGAAGGCGTCCCCTGTTCCAGCCAGGTGGAACGTGCCCTCTTCGCTCGGGCGAGTCGGCCACCTCGGCGTCTCGGCCTCCAGGACGAAGTCCGTCGCCGTCGCCTCCAGCGACAGATACGCCACGTCCAGCGGCCACTTCTCCGGCGCGCCCTCCAGGTCCACGCCGTAGATCGTGAGGCTGCCGTGCTTCCGCGCCACGTACGCGAGGTACCGCCGCTCGAACTCCGCGTCCCGGGCGTCCACCCGGGGCGTGCGGCGGATGACCTCGTCGACCTTGGCGGTCAGCTCCGCCTGGCCCCTGGTCTGCTCGACCAGCGTCCGGGGCACGAAGGAGGACCGCTGGGTGAAGAACTCGAGGATGTGGACGCAGGCCCACTGGGTGAGCGAGCCGAGGGAGTGGGTGGAGTCCGTCGACAGGCCGTCCGGGGCCGGGGCCTTCGCCCGCAGGGCGCGGGCGAGGGCCGTGGGACCGAGGTGGACGGCCTGGACGTCGTCCATCTCCAGGTCGCCCAGGGCGAGCAGGGCGGCGGCCAGCGCGTCGGCCAGTGCCACGGTCTCGTCGGCGGGGAAGGGCCGCTCGCCGGGGCCGTCCGCGGCCCGCTCGACGAGGGTGGCGGCGAGCTTGCGGACGTCCTTCTCGGTCAGGGTGCGCTTCTCGCCGCGGAAGGAGACGAGCCCGGAGAGCCGGATGCGCCGGGCGGAGCCCGTGAGGCCCGCCCCTGGCGCGTCGCTGACCAGGAGTTTCTTCAGCAGTGGGGCCGCCGCCGAGGAGGCGAGGCGGGTGGCCACGAGTGACGGGTCCATAGGTGTCCCCCCTGTGGTTCTCGACGGCGTCAGCCTAGTGCGGGACGTGATCCAGAAGGGTCTGGTCGCGTGACCCAGGTCCCATTCGGGAGGCGGGCTCCGTGACAAGGCGCACAGGCGTTTCAAGGGGTACTAACCGGAATAGTGCTGCCGTTTGGTGTCACTTCGGGACGTTCAGGTCTCCGGGTGGGGGGCTTTGGCCCTGATGGGTCCCGAACCGTGCGGGAAGTGGCCTGTAGGTCCGTTTCATGCGGGTCGGCGTGCGGATAACCCGGTTCTTCTGTCCCTCTATGTCCGATTTCGTGATGGGGGTTTAAGGGTCGTCAAGGGCTGAACTTCCCGGCCCATCACTACGACGCAATGTCGTAGATGGGGGGTTTTACCCCGGATGGGGGGCTGGGTTACCAAGGATGAGCAACAGCCCGCCCGGCGCACTGCCTGCGGCGGGTCCCGTTCTGTCCGGAGGTTTTCCCCCGTATGTCGAAGCGCGTTATGAACCCCGCCGCCCGAGTCACCGCCGTCGCCCTCGCCACCGCGGGTCTGGGAGTCTCGCTGGTGGCCGGCGCAGGGTCCGCCTTCGCCGCCGAGGGCAAGGCCACCATCGCGTCTGCCGCGACCGGTGCGTCCGCTGCCGTCGCCGCGCAGGCCGATGCCCAGGCGCACGCCGCCACCGCCAAGCTGGCCGCCCAGCAGGCCGCCGCCGCGAAGAAGGCGGCCGCCACCAAGGTCGTCAAGATCAAGGCCGCCCCGGTCGCCGCCAAGAAGGCCCCCTCCTGGGTCAAGCCGGTCGGCGGCTACACCCTGAGCGCCAGCTTCAACCAGGGCGGCGCCATGTGGGCCCACAAGCACTCCGGCCAGGACTTCGCCGTCCCGACCGGCACCCCGGTCAAGGCCGCCGGCGCCGGCACCGTCGTGAAGGCCGGCCCGAACGGCGGCGGCGACGGCCCCGCGTACGGCAACGCCATCGTCGTCAAGCACGCCAACGGCAAGTACTCGCAGTACGCGCACCTGTCGAAGATCAACGTGCACATCGGTCAGAAGGTCGGCGCCGGCCAGAAGATCGCCCTGTCCGGCAACACCGGCAACTCGTCCGGCCCGCACCTGCACTTCGAGATCCGTACGACCCCGAACTACGGCTCCGCCCTCAACCCGGCCGCGTTCCTGCGCTCGGTGGGCGTCACCATCTGACCGTAGCCACGGTCACCACCGCTACGGCGCGTGATGCGCCTGGGCAAGCAGATCGAGGGCGACCTCGAGGACGGCTTCGTGCTTCTCCTCGAGGTCGCCCTCGACGTTCTGCATGAAGAACGTCCCGGCGTGCAGCGTGAAGATCGCGCTGACGCAGCGCACCCGGTCGGCCATCGCGAAGTCCGGCTCCTGCACCAGCTCCGTCACCTCGAGCATGCGCTCCTTGAACGTCAGGCCGATGCTGAGCTCACGCACGGTGGCCTGGTTCTCCTGCATGAACCTGTACAGCGGGGCCGCGTCCAGCAGCGCCCGCTGGTAACGGCGCAGTGCCTCCTGGCGGGTCTCCAGGGTGCGCGGCTGGGTCTGCCCCCAGGCGATCAGCTCGTCCATGGGGCGGGTGAGGTCCTGGAAGAGCCCGATCAGGATGTCTTCCTTGGTCTTGAAGTGGTAGTACAGCGCCGCCTTCGTGACGTCGAGCCGTTCCGCGATCTCGCGCAGCGAGGTCTTCTCGTACCCCTGCTCGGCGAAGAGTTCGAGAGCCACGTCCTGGATGCGCTGGCGGGTGTTGCCTCTGGCCATGGTCTGCTCGCTCCCACACACTCTTACTTACTTGACGCCCGGCTAGTTACGCGTCTACCGTCCCCCAGTGTAGTAACTAGCCGGGCGGCAAGTAAGTGACCCGGTCGGCTACCGGGAGACCAGGGGACGAGTAGGACATGACCACCACGACACCATCACCGCAGCCGGCCGAGGAGGCGGAGCAGCCGCGCAGCGTCCGCGTCGTCCTCCTCGCCCTGATGATCGCGATGCTGCTCGCGATGCTCGACAACATGATCATCGGCACCGCGATGCCGACGATCGTGGGCGAGCTCGGCGGCCTGGCCCACCTTTCCTGGGTCGTCACCGCCTACACCCTGGCCACCGCCGCCTCCACGCCCATCTGGGGCAAGCTCGGCGACATGTTCGGCCGCAAGGGCGTCTTCCTCACCTCGATCGTGATCTTCCTGATCGGCTCGGCGCTCAGCGGCATGGCCCAGGACATGGGTCAGCTCATCGGCTTCCGCGCGGTCCAGGGTCTGGGCGCCGGTGGTCTGATGGTCGGCGTCATGGCGATCATCGGTGACCTGATACCGCCCCGCGAGCGGGGCAGGTACCAGGGCATGATGGCCGGCGTGATGGCCCTCGCCATGATCGGCGGACCGCTGGTCGGCGGCACCATCACCGACCACTGGGGCTGGCGCTGGTCCTTCTACATCAACCTGCCGCTCGGCGCCGTCGCCCTGGCGATGGTCACCGCCGTCCTCCACCTGCCGAAGAAGAAGCGCGACCGCTCCACCCGGATCGACTTCCTCGGCGCCGGTCTGCTGACCGTCGGCATCACCGCGATCGTCCTCGTCACCACCTGGGGCGGTACGGAGTACGCCTGGGGCTCCGCGACCATCGTCGGCCTCTCCGTCCTCGGTGTCGCCGCGCTCGCCGCCTTCCTCTGGGCCGAGACCCGCGCGAACGACCCGGTCGTCCCGCTGCACATCTTCCGCAGCCGCAACTTCACCCTCATGTCGGTGATCGGCTTCCTCACCGGCTTCGTGATGTTCGGTGCGGTCCTCTTCCTGCCGCTCTTCCAGCAGTCCGTGCAGGGCGCCTCGGCGACCAACTCCGGACTGCTGCTGCTGCCGATGCTGCTGGCGATGATGGTCGTCTCGCTGGTCTCGGGCCGGATCACCACCACCAGCGGCAAGTACAAGATCTTCCCGATCATCGGTACGGCGCTGATGGTGATCGGCCTCTTCCTGCTCGCGCAGATGGACACCGACACCTCGCGCATCACCTCCGGGATCTACATGGCGGTGCTCGGCGCCGGCATGGGCTTCCTGATGCAGATCACGATGCTCGTCGCGCAGAACAGCGTCGAGATGAAGGACATGGGCGTGGCGTCCTCCTCGACCACCCTGTTCCGGACCCTCGGCTCCTCCTTCGGTGTCGCGATCATGGGCGCGCTCTTCACCAGCCGCGTCCAGGACGAGATGGCGTCGCGCGGCGGCTCGGAGCTGACCCAGCAGTCCGCCCAGCTCGACGCGGCCTCCCTGGCGAAGCTGCCGGAGGCGCTGCGCGAGGCGTACCAGCACGCGGTGGCCGCCGGTACGCACTCCGCCTTCCTGGTCGGCGCGGCGATCGCGGTCGTCGGCTTCGTCCTGGCCTTCCTGGTCAAGGAGGTCGCCCTGCGCGGCGCCGGACCGGAGAAGAAGCCGGACGGGGCGGGGGACGGCGAGCAGGCGAAGGTCGCGGAGACGGTCTGACGGCGGCCCCGCGCCGTCCGACGCGGGGCAGGGCTCCCGGCCCGTACGTGCGACGAAGCCCCGGCACACCAGGTGTGCCGGGGCCTTCCCGTGCCCGCGCGGGGGTCCCGGCCGGCCCGGCCCGGCCCGGTCCCGGCCGGTCCGGCCTTGTCCCGGCCGGTCCGGCCCAGTCCCCCCGGTCCGGCCTGGTCCCGCTCGGTCCGGCCCGGTCCGCCCGGGTCCGGCCCATCCCCCCGATCCGGCCTAGTTCTCCTCAGCCCGACTAGCCGACTAGCCGACTAGCCGACTAGCCGACTAGCCGACTAGCCGACTAGCCGACTAGCCGACTAGCCGACTGGCCCGACCTAGCCCCCCAGCCCTGCCTGGTCCGGGAACTTGATCATCGGGAAGCTGCCCGTGCTCGTCGGCGCGTGGTCCGGCAGCCAGAGCACCGCGATCGCGCCGCCCGCCCCCTCCGGAGTGCCCTCGGGCGCGGCGTTGCGGAACGTGAGCCGCGCCCCCAGGACCCGGGCCTGCCCCGCCGCGATCGTCAGCCCGAGCCCGTGCCCCTGCCCCGCGCGGTCGCTCGCTCCGGTACGGAACCGGCTCGGGCCCTCGCGGAGGAGCGCCTCGGGGAAGCCGGGGCCGTGGTCCCGTACGCGTACCACCCGGCCCTCGACCGTGACCTCGACCTGCGGCTTGCCGTGCTTGGCCGCGTTCGCGAGCAGGTTTCCGAGGATCCGCTCCAGGCGCCGGGGGTCGGTGCTCACCCACGACTCGTGGACCACGTGCACGACCGTCTCCGGGTCGAGCGCCCGCACCCGGCGCTCCACGAACTCCCCGAGTGCGATCTCCTGAAGCTCGGCGCGCTCCGAGGCGCTGTCGAGCCGGGCGACCTCCAGGACGTCCTCGACCAGCGTCCGCATGGCCTGCGCCCGGTCCCGTACGAGTTCGGTGGGGCGCCCGGGCGGCAGCAGCTCCGCCGCCGTGAGCAGACCGGTCACCGGGGTGCGCAGCTCGTGCGCGATGTCGGCGGTGACCCGGCGCTCGGCCTCGATCCGCTCCTGGAGGGCGTCCGTCAGCGCGTCCACCGCGCGCGCCAGCTCGTCGGTCTCGTCGCGGACGACTCCGCCGATCGCGTCCCGTACCCGTACGTCCGTGTTGCCCTGCGCGACCCGGCCGGCCGCCGCGGCGGCCTTGCGCAGCCTGCGCGAGAGCTGGCCGCCGATGAGCACACCGAGCGCGCAGCCACCGAAGACGACGGAGACGGAGCCGATGATCAGCGCACGGTCGAGGTCCTCCATGATGGCCGCGCTGCGGTCCGCGAACGGGATGTGCAGGGACAGGACGTCACCGTTGGCGAGCGGCACGGCCGCCCAGACGTCGGGCGGGCCGCCGTGGCTGTGCTCCTGGACGTACGTGCCGCGCCGCTGGTCGCGCATCAGCTGGTCGAGCTGGGGCGGCAGCATCGGGTCGTTGATCTTGGTGCCGAAGCGTGGCTCCTTCGGCTTGGAGCTCTCGTACAACCGCTGCGCGAAGAGGAGCCGCTCCATCTGCACCTCGCGCGCGTTGTCGAGCATCGAGACGCGGGCCGAGTTGTGCACGACCAGGCTGAGGGTGACCGCGATGAGGGCGCCCACGGCCGCGATGGCGACGGCGATCTTCCAGCGGACGCCGGTGCGGAGGGCGAGCGGCTTCACCGTCTGACCTGCCTACTGTTCCGGTGGGGGCGCGCTGTGCGGGGCGCGCTCATCCCTTGAGCTTGTAGCCGAAGCCGCGGACCGTCTCGATCCGGTCCTGGCCGATCTTGGTGCGCAGCCGCTGGACGTGGACGTCCACGACGCGGGTGTCGCCGCCCCAGCCGTAGTCCCAGACCCGCTCCAGGAGCTTGTCCCGGGACAGGACCGTGCCCGGCGCGGAGGAGAACTCGAGCAGCAGCCGCATCTCCGTCGGCGTCAGCCCGACCGGCGTGCCGCCCTTGCGGACCTCCATGCCCTCGGTGTCGACCTCCAGGTCCCCGAAGACCAGCAGCCCGCCCTCGGCCCCCGTCTCCTCGCCCCCCGCCTGGCCGGACGCCGGGCCGCCGGCGTGGCCGAAGCGGCGCAGCACGGCCCGGATGCGGGCCACGAGCACGGACCCGTCGAAGGGCTTGGTCACATAGTCGTCGGCCCCGGCCTCCAGGCCGAGGACGACGTCGATGGAGTCGGCGCGCGCGGACAGCATGATCACCGGCACGTTCGACTCGTCCCGGATGCGGCGGCACAGACTCACGCCGTCCATGCCGGGCAGCATCACGTCGAGCAGCGCGATGTCGGGGCGGTCGGCCCGGAACGCCTCCAGGCCCGAAAGCCCGTCGGGCATGGCGGTCACCACGAAGCCGTCCCGCTCCAGCGCCAGCTGGGTGGCCTCACGGATGACGTCGTCGTCCTCGACGAACAGCACATGTGTCTCGGCCATCGCGCGCCCTCTCACTTCACGTTCGTGTTCAGCTGCCGCTCGGCTCGGTCGTCGTGGGGCCGTCGAGGCCCCCGTCGCCGACCGCGCGGCTGTAGTCGTTGTGCACCCAGTCGTGCTGGGAGAACTTGTTGCCCGCCCAGCGGTACGTGATCACGTCCTCGCCCGAGGGGTAGGCCACCGGGTCGCCCTTGGCGTACACCTGCTTGGTCACCACCAGGTCGCCCCGGTCGATCGTGGCGTACACGGCCGCGTCCTCGACCATGAAGACGTTCTGGTAGCCGCCCTCGGTCTCGCGGTACACGTACGTGCCGATACCGACGGCGTCGCCGCACGTCATCACGTTGACGACGACATCGGGCGAGGCGCCGCCGGTCAGATTCCCGTACGAGGTGTCCACGGGGTACGCGTCGGCGACGCAGGGCTTCAGGTCGTCCTTCAGCCGTGCGCCGATCTTCGGGTCGTCCTTGATCAGCGCGATCGGGTCGACCCGCTTCGCGGGCGGCTGGCCGGAGGAGGCGGAGGGCGAGGACGGGGCCGGGGCGGCCGAGGCCACCTCGTCGGCGCGGGCGGCGCCCTCGTCGCGGGAGCCCGTACCGCCGGTGGAGCAGGCGGTCAGGGACACGCCGACGGCGGCGAGCACGGCCACCGCCGTGGTGCTCGCCGCCTTGACGGACCGGCGGCGCGGGCCGCCGGGCCCGTCGCCGCCGTCGATTCTGGCGCCTAGGCCGCGCACCGGTCCTGCCCCCGTTCGTGCCGTCGTACGGTCGAGCGCTCCAGAGCACGGGCGTCCTCGACGCCACGGCTCTCCAGTTCCTGACGCAGTCGGGCCAGTGCGCGGTGGAGCGTGGACTTCACCGTACCCGTCGACATGCCGAGCGCGGCCGCCGTCTCCTCCGTGCTCATCTGCTCCCAGTGGCGCAGGACGACGACACTGCGCTGCTTCGGGGCGAGCACCTTGAGGATGTCCATGAGCAGCGCGCGGTCGGCGTGCTGCTCGGTGGCGTCGTCGACGGACGCGTCGGGCAGCTGCTCGGTGGGGACCTCGTCGAGCTTGCGGGCGCGCCACCACTCGGTACGGGTGTTGATCATCACCCGGCGCAGGTAGGCGTCGGCGAGCGACTTGTCGGCGATCCCGTCCCAGCGCCCGAACGTGCGGACGAGGGCGGTCTGGAGGAGGTCCTGGGCGTCGACCGGGTCGGGGACGAGCCGACGGGCGCTGCGCAGCAGCGCGTCCTGCCGAGTGCGTACGTACTCCTCGAAGTCGAGCACCTCGCCGTGCGACATACCGACCGCCTCCATCCCCGTGACCAGCTCGTTTGCTTGACGTCGATGACGCTACGGAGCAGTTGTCACGAGCCTGTGCGCCCCAGCCGTCGACGGACGCACGGCTGTCCATCGGTTGTGTAACAGGGGGGTGGAGTGGGTATTGGGAGGGGCCCGTGTGGGCAATCGTCAGCCTCGTCGCCCACCCCCCCCGTGTGGGCAATCGTCCCGCTGGGCGGGACGGGTGGGCACACGGGACGGCGCCCTCGCGGGCGCCTCCGCTCCCTGTGCCTGGCGCCCACGCGGCCGGCGCTTTGGCAAGCGCGTCCGCCCATGTGGCCGGCGCCTTGGCAAGCGCGTCCGCCGATGTGGCCGGCGCTTTGGCAAGCGCGTCCGCCGATGTGGCCGGCGCTTTGGCAAGCGCGTCCGCCGATGTGGCCGGCGCCCACAAGACCGGCGCCCTTGCGAACGCGCCCAGCCCCCACGCGCCGGGCCCCCCGCGCACGCCCTCCCTCAAACCGCCGCCCCCGTCACCCCCGCGGCAACCGGTACCGCCCGTCCTCCAAAGGCTCCACGAGCCCGTCCGCCACCAGCCCGTCCAGCGCACGCCCCCGCTGCACCGCCTCGTCCCAGACCGCGTCCAGGGCGGCCTGCGACACCGGACCCGCCGAGTCCCGCAGGACGGCCAGCAGACGCCCCCGCACCTGCCGGTCCGTGCCCGCGTACGTCTGCCCGCGCCGGGCCGGCCCGGCGTGGGCCGGCTTCCCCGCGAGCCGCCACGCGCACCGGTCGGAGATCGGGCACCGCCCGCAGTCCTCGTTCTTCGCCGTGCACACCAGCGCGCCCAGCTCCATCGAGGCCGCCGCCCAGCGCGCCGCCGTCCCCTCGTCCTGCGGCAACAGCTCCCGCGCGAGCCTGCGCTCGGCGGCGGTCGTCGCGTTCGGCGGGTACTGCACGCCCGTCGCCGCCCGGGCGAACACCCGGCGGACGTTCGTGTCGAGGACCGGATGCCGCTGCCCGTACGCGAACGAGGCCACCGCCGCCGCCGTGTACTCCCCGATCCCGGGCAGCGCCAGCAGCGCCGCGTGTTCGTTCGGCACATCGCCGCCGTGCCGCTCCGTTATGGCGACGGCCGCCGCGTGCAGCCGCAGCGCGCGCCGCGGGTAGCCGAGCCGGCCCCAGGCGCGGACGGCCTCGCCGGGCGCGTCGGCGGCGAGGTCGGCGGGGCGCGGCCAGCGCGCCAGCCACTGCTCGTACACCGGCAGCACCCGTACGACGGGGGTCTGCTGGAGCATGAACTCGCTGACCATCACGCCCCACGCCCCCGCTTCGGGGCGCCGCCAGGGCAGGTCACGGGCGTGCCGGTCGAACCAGGCGAGGACGGGCCCGTGCAGAGCGGCGGACACCTCGGCGGCTGCCACCGCGCCGGGCGCCGCGGCAGCCGAGGCGCCGAACACGGGCGCACCGGGGCCACCGGACGCACCGGGCACAACGGGGGCACCGGGGGCACCGGCCGCACCGGCCGCAACAGAGTCACCGGCCGTAACGGAAGCACCGGAAGCACCGGAAGCACCGGAAGCACCGGAAGTACCGGAAGCACCGGAGGCACCGGAGGCCATGGAGGGAACGGAGGGAACGGAGGGAACGGAGGAAGAGGCATCGGTGGAAGTCATCGCACCTCCGATCCTGGCATGCCCGACGCGCGATCAGTACGCGCCGTGGCGCACGCCCCCGGGGCGCGTGGAGGCGTGCGGGCGCGGTCCAGGCCCCGCGCACCACACCACCGCGCCGTTCCGGCTCGCCCGCGCCGCCCCCACCAGCGCCCGGACCGGTCGCTTCGCGCCCGTGACGACCAGGAACGCCACCGCCGCGCCGAGCAACAGCCCGACGGCCACGTCGTGCGGGTAGTGGACGCCGACGAAGACCCGGGAGAACGCCATGAGCAGCGCCATCGGCACGGTCAGCCACCCGGGCCCGCGCCAGGACAGCGCGAGCGCGACCGCCGCCGCGCCCGCGATGGCAGCGTGGTTGCTGGGGAAGGACCAGTCGCCGGTCGGCGGGCACGGGACGAGCGAGGCGGGCGCGCCGACGACCGCCCGGCACGGACGCTCCTCGTCCACCACCGACTTGAGCGCCTCGCTCACCACGTATCCGAAGGCGGTCGCGAGCGGGGCGAGCAGGGCGAGGGCCATCGCGCCGCTCGGCGCGGACCTGGCCCGCCACCAGCCGGTCAGGAACAGCACGCCGAAGAGCAGGAGTCCGGCCTCCGTCCACACCTCGGTGAGCACCTGCAACCAGTGCGGAGTGGTGTGGGCGAAGTCCGTGACGTCGCGATAGAGATCGTCCGAGAGGGTGTCCATGGGCGGGACGCTAGGCGGTGGCCGACAACCGCCGCCTTGGTCCAAGGACCACGATCACCCCCGACGAAAGTGGGGTGGGTGTGATCATCGGCAAAACTTGATGCCTGAGGCGGCGGGTGGGGCGGGAGTTGGCGCCGATCTCTCGTAAGGTTCGTGGCGTGGGATCACTGCGCAATCCGGTCGGGCCGCTTCCCTCCTCCATCTACTGGCGACGGAGGGCGGTCGCGCTGTGCCTGATCGCCCTCGTGGCGCTCGTCGCCCTCTGGGTCGTCACCTCCGGTGGCGGCGGTGGCAGAAAGCCCAACGACGGCGCCAACGGCTCTTCACCCGCGCCCTCGATCACCCCTGGGCCCTCCGGTTCCGGTCCCGCGATCAGTGAACAGCCGGGCGGCCGGGACGAGTCGGGCGGATCCGGTGAGAACTCCGGTGGCGACGGCGGTAACGGCGGTAACGGCGGCACCGGTGGCGACGGCGGTGCGGACGCGGGCACCGGCACGGGGTCGGATGCCGGCACCGAGGGCGGCGGCAAGAACGGCGACACGGACGGCGCGGGCGGCGCGGGCGGCGCCGGAACGAGCGCGGGGCAGCAGGTTCCGGCCAATTCTCCGCTGCCGAACTGCACTGCCGGAGCACTGCGGTTGACCCTGCGCAGCGCCAAGGTCTCGTACGCGCCGGACGAGAAGCCGCGCTTCCACCTGGTCGCCAAGAACACCTCGGCCACCGCGTGCAAGGCCGATCTCGGCCCGAAGAACGCGGTCCTGACGGTCAGTGACAACCAGGACGACGACGTCTGGTCCTCCCAGGACTGCCCGCGTCCGGCCGCCTCGATCCTGCTCCGGATCCCGGCGGGTGGAACGATCACGCACACCGTGGAATGGGACCGCGCCCAGAGCGCCCCGCAGTGCGCCACCGCCCCGGCGGGGCCGGTGGGGCCGGGCACGTACCTGGTGGAGGCGACCATGCCGGGCGTGAAGGTTTCGCCGGCCTCGTTCACCCTGGCCAAGGACTGAGCACGGGAGCTGCGGTACGACGAAGGGGCGGTACGGGATCCCGTACCGCCCCTTCGTCGTACCGCCCCCGCAGGTCGGCCTCCGCGGGTCAGCCCGCGGACGTACCGCTCCCCATCAGACGTACCGCTCCAGAATCGAGGACTCCGCGAGCCGCGACAGGCCCTCGCGGACGCTGCGCGCCCGGGCCTCGCCGACACCGTCGACCGTCTGGAGGTCGTCGACGCTGGCCGCGAGCAGCTTCTGCAGGCCGCCGAAGTGCTCCACGAGCCGCTCGATGATCGCGCCGGGCAGCCGCGGGACCTTGGCCAGGAGCCGGTAGCCGCGCGGGGAGACCGCGGAGTCGAGGGTCTCGGGGGAGCCGCTGTAGCCCAGGGCCCGTGCCACGATGGGCAGTTCGAGCAGCTCGGCGTGGGTGAGCGCGTCGAGCTCGGTGAGCGCCTCCGTGACCGTGCGCGAGCGCTTGGCCGTGGGCTCCGGTACGTAGTCCCGGACGACGAGCTCGCGCTCGGGCTCCACGCCCGCGATCAACTCGTCCAGCTGGAGCGAGAGAAGCCGGCCGTCCGTGCCGAGCTCGACGACGTACTCGGCGATCTCGGTGGCGATCCGGCGGACCATCTCCAGGCGCTGGGCGACGGCCGTGACGTCCCGGACGGTGACCAGGTCCTCGATCTCCAGCGCGGAGAGCGTGCCGGCGACCTCGTCGAGACGGAGCTTGTACCGCTCCAGGGTCGCGAGCGCCTGGTTGGCGCGGGAGAGGATCGCGGCGGACTCCTCCAGGACGCGGCGCTCGCCGTTGACGTAGATGGCGATGAGCCGCATCGACTGGGAGACGGAGACCACCGGGAAGTTGCACTGCTTGGAGACCCGGTCGGCGGTGCGGTGCCGGGTACCGGTCTCGTCGGTGGGGATGGACGCGTCCGGCACGAGCTGGACACCGGCCCGGTGGATCTTGGAGATGTCCTTGTCGAGGACGAGCGCGCCGTCGAGCTTGCACAGCTCGCGCAGCCGGGTCGCGGCGAACTCCACGTCCAGCACGAAGCCGCCGGTGCACATCGAATCGACCGTTCTGTCCATACCCAGCACGATCAGACCGCCGGTGTTCCCTCGCAGGATGCGCTCGAGACCGTCGCGCAGGGCGGTGCCGGGAGCGACCGCGCTGAGGGCCGCGCGCATCAGCGCTTCGTTCCCGTCCTTGGCTGCCACTGCTCTCCTCCGGCTCGTACGGATGGGCGAGACCAGGGCAAAGTCTAGCGACACCGGTCCGCACCTCTCCGCCGCACGCCGGAGCGCCCCTGCGGCAACGGCGCGCGGCGCCCCGCGCGCCCCCTCCGCCCGCCCCTCTCCGAGCTACCCCTGCTCGCCGCGCTCGTCGCGCGGCGCGGCGGCGCGGCGGCTCCTCGGCAGCACCCTCAGCGCCTCGCCCATGTCCGCCACCTCCGTGACCTTCATGCCCGCGGGCACCTTCCCCGGATCCCCGGGGACCAGCGCGTGCGTGAACCCGAGCCGGTGCGCCTCCGCGAGCCGCCGCTGCACGCCCGTGACCCGCCGCACCTCGCCCGCGAGGCCCACCTCGCCGATCGCGACGAGGTTCTTCGGGAGCGGCGTGTCGCTCGCGGCGGAGGCCAGGGCGAGGGCGATCGCCAGGTCGGCGGCGGGCTCGGACAGCTTCACGCCGCCGACCGTCGCCGAGTAGATGTCCCGCTTGCCGAGCGCGCTGATCCGACCGCGCTGCTCCAGGACGGCCAGCATCATCGAGACCCGGGAGGTCTCCAGGCCCGAGGTGGTCCGCCGGGGCGACGGGATCTGGGAGTCGACGGTCAGCGCCTGCACCTCGGCGACCAAAGGCCGGCGGCCCTCCAGGGTGACCGTCAGGCAGGTGCCGGGCACGGCCACGTCGCGCCGGGTCAGGAAGAGCCCCGAGGGGTCGGCGAGGCCGGTGATCCCCTCGTCGTGCAGCTCGAAGCAGCCGACCTCGTCCGTCGCCCCGTACCGGTTCTTCACGCCGCGGACCAGCCGCAGGCGCGCGTGCCGGTCGCCCTCGAAGCTCAGGACGACGTCGACCAGGTGCTCCAGGAGGCGGGGACCGGCGATGGCGCCGTCCTTGGTGACGTGACCGACCAGGAGGGTGGACATGCCCCGCTCCTTGGAGGCCCGGATCAGGGCGCCCGCGACCTCACGCACCTGGGCCATGCCGCCCGGCGCCCCGTCGATCTCGGGCGAGGCGACGGTCTGCACGGAGTCCATGACCAGGAGGGACGGCTTGACCGCGTCGAGGTGTCCGAGGACGGCGGACAGGTCGGTCTCGGCGGCCAGGTAGAGGTGGTCGCTCAGCGCGTTGATCCGGTCGGCGCGCAGCCGGACCTGGCTCGCGGACTCCTCACCGGTCACATAGAGCGTGCGGTGCTCGTCGCTCGCCGCCTTCGCGGCGACGTCGAGCAGCAGCGTGGACTTGCCGACGCCGGGCTCGCCCGCGAGCAGGACGACCGCACCGGGCACCAGGCCGCCGCCCAGGACCCGGTCCAGCTCGTCCACCCCCGTGGAGCGCGCGGTGGCCTGGCGGCCGTCGACCTGGCCGATGGGGACCGCGGCGGTGGAGACGCGGCCGGCGGCGGTGGTGCGGACGGCGGGCGCGCCGTACTCCTCGACCGTCCCCCAGGCCTGGCACTCGGGGCAACGGCCGAGCCATTTGGCGGTCGTCCAGCCGCATTCGGTGCAGCGGTAGGACGGCCTGTCCTTGGCGGATTTCGTACGGGCAGCCATGCGCCACACCGTAGCGGCCCCCACTGACAGCGACCGCGGAGCCGGGATCCGGGCGGCTCCACGGCACCTCACGCAGCACCCCCGCGGCAGCGGAATGCCATGTTCCTGTCCCCTTTTGAGGGATACCTTCACCCGTAAGGATTAAAAGTGTTCAACCGGTACGAAGAGTCCGCCCCGTCCTGCCTACGGTCGCCCAGTGACGAGCAGCAGGCTGGAATCCCCCACCCACACCACCGGCGCACACCGGGCGCACCGGGCGCACCGTCGGCCGGCCGAAGGCGCCCGCACCGTCGGGCAGCACCCGCCCGCCCGCTACGAGGCGTATCTGGACGGCCTGTTCACCTACTGCCTCTCCGTGCTCTGCGACCACGACGCCGCGACCGCCGTCCTCGGTGACGTCCTCGCCGTCGCCGAGCGCCACCGCGGCCGGTGCCCGTCGGACGAGGAGGGGCGCAAGGCCTGGCTCTACGCGCTCGCCCGCTGGGCCTGCCTGCGCAGCCTCGGCGAGCAGCGCCGCAAGCGGCAGGGCGCGCACACCGGGCGTCCGGTCGTCGCCGCGCCCGAGCCGCCGCGGGTCTCCGAGGAGGTCGCCGAGCGCCACCGCGCCGAACTGGCCCTCCTCGCCTGGCCCGAGGCCGCCGGCACCACGCCCGAGCAGCGCGAGGCGCTGGAGCTCGCCGTCCGGCACGGCCTCGGCCACCGCGAGGTCGCCGCCGTGCTCTCCCTCGATCCGCTCGCCGCCCGCGAACTGCTCTCCTCGGCCGCCTGCGAGGTCGAGCGCACCCGGGCCGCGCTCGCGGTCGTCGAGACCGGCAACTGCCCGACCGTCGCCCGGCTCACCGGCGACCACCAGGTGCTCCTCTCCGCGACCCTGCGCGCCGAACTCGTCCGCCATGTCGACGACTGCCCGCGCTGCCGCCGAGCCGCCGAACGGGCAGGCGCCGGTGGCCCGTGGCCCGGCGCGACGGCACCCACCCCGGCCCGGCTCCCGCTGGTCGAGGCGCCCAGGGCGGCCGCGTACGTGGCGATGCTGCACGTCCCCCGCGCGCGTGCGGGCGCTCCGCGCTTCGGGCCCGCCGGGTTCCCCCTGGACCCGAAGGACCACGCGGCCCGGCGGGACCGGATGCGGGCCCGCGCGGTGACGACCACCGTGGTCGCCGCCGTGGTCGCGGCCCCGGTCCTGGCCCTCTGGGCCTCGTACCGCAGCGGTCCCGTCGCCGGCGAAGCCCACGCCGGCGCCCCGGTCACCGCGAGCGAGGCGGACGACCCGACGGGCCTCGACGGCTCCCCGTACGACCACTACGCGAACGCGGGCAACGCCCGCACCACCCCCGACCCGCGCTTCACCCAGGGCAGCCGGTCCCCGGACGTCTCGGTCGAGGTGATCAGCCCCGGCGGACCGGTCGGCCCGTCCGCGCCGGGCGAGGCGGGCCCCGGCCGGATCACGGTCACGGCCCGGGGGAACGGCGACACCACGCTGCTCACCCTCACCGCCACCGGCGGCTCGCCCGTCTCCTGGTCGCTCTGGTCGGACGCGCCCTGGCTGTACGTGAGCCAGGCCTCGGGCACCCTGCGGCCCGGCGAGTCGGTGACGGTACGGATCTCCGTGGACCAGGCCCACGAACCCGCGGGCGCCTGGTCGGCGCGGGTCGGCGTGAACCCCTCGGGCGCGGTCGTACGGATCGACGGCCGCGGCGCGACACCCCCGGTGCCTCCGACGACGCCCCCGCCGGCCACCGAGGAGCCGACCACCCCGCCCCCGACAACGGAAGAGCCGACGACCCCTCCGCCCACCGAGGAGCCGACGACACCGCCGCCGACCACGGAGGAACCGACGACGCCCCCTCCGACGACGGAGCCGACGCCGACGACGGAACCACCCCGGTCGACGGACCCGGGCACCCCGGGCGACTCGGACTCCCCGCCCACGTCATAGGCAGGGCCTCACGCCCGACGGGATATCGGATCCAACATCCGACCTCGTGGATCCCACGTCCGGACCCCACACCCGGGATCCTGGATCCTGGATATCGGATCCAATATCCAGGCTCCGGTATCCGATATCCGATATCCAACGTCCGACGACCCGGCGGCTGGAGCTACCGCCCTGCCGGGTCCGCCGGGTCCGCCGGGTCCGCCGGGTCCGCCGGGTGCGGAGCCACCAGCGGCAGCTGCGCGGACAGCCGCGCCTCGCACAGCTCCACCAGGACGTCGTACGCCGCCTTGCCCATCAGCTCGGTCAGCTCAGGCTTGTACGTCACGTACACCGGGTCCCCGGCGCCGTGCGCCGAGGTCGCCGACGTGCACCACCAGTGCAGGTCGTGACCGCCCGGGCCCCAGCCCCGCCGGTCGTACTCGCCGATCGACACCTGGAGGATCCGGGTGTCGTCGGGCCGATCGATCCACTCGTACGTCCGGCGCACCGGCAGCTGCCAGCAGACGTCCGGCTTGGTCTCCAGCGGCTCCTTGCCCTCCTTGAGAGCGAGGATGTGCAGCGAGCAGCCGGCACCGCCCTCGAAGCCGGGGCGGTTCTGGAAGATGCAGGACCCCTTCCAGCGGCGGGTCTGCCGGTCGCCGTCGTCGTCGAGCTGGACCCAGCCCGTCTCCGTGCCGACGTCGTGGAACTGCCACAGCTCCGGTGTGAGCCGGGCCACGTGGGAGGCGACCCGCTGCTCGTCCTCCTCGTCGGAGAAGTGCGCGCCCAGCGTGCAGCAGCCGTCGTCGGCGCGGCCGGCCTGGATGCCCTGGCAGCCGCTGCCGAAGATGCACGTCCAGCGCGAGGTCAGCCAGGTCAGGTCGCAGCGGAAGACCTGTTCGTCGTCGGCCGGATCGGGAAACTCGACCCAGGCACGCGGAAAGTCCAGGCCCTTCTCGTCCGGCTCGATGTCCGCTCCGGACGCCTTGCCCTGCTTCGTAGAGGTCTTGAGGGCCTTGGGGGGCTTGGGCGCCTTGGTGGTGCTGTCGCTGCCACTGTCTTTGCCCGGCTTCGCCTTTTTCGTCTTTGGCACACCACCAGCGTATGCGTGCGGGCGCAGTAGCGTTCCGCCCATGAGACTCGGAGTCCTCGACGTCGGTTCGAACACAGTGCACCTGCTGGTGGTGGACGCCCACCCCGGCGCCCGCCCGCTGCCCGCCCACTCCCACAAGGCGGAGCTGCGCCTCGCGCAGCTCCTCGACGAGGGAGGCGCCATCGCCCCCGGGGGTGTCGAGCTGCTCATCGCGACCGTCCGGGACGCCCTGAGCGCCGCCGAGGACAAGGGGTGCGAGGAGGTGCTGCCGTTCGCGACGTCGGCGGTGCGCGAGGCGACGAACGCGGATGCCGTGCTGGCCCGGGTCAGGGACGAGACCGGCGTCGACCTGCAGGTCCTCACCGGCGAGGAGGAGGCGCGGCTCACCTTCCTGGCCGCCCGCCGCTGGTTCGGCTGGTCGGCGGGCAAGCTGTTCCTGCTCGACATCGGCGGCGGCTCGCTGGAGATCGCGTACGGCATCGACGAGGAGCCGGACACGGCGGTCTCGCTGCCGCTCGGCGCGGGCCGGCTGACCTCCGGCTGGCTGCCCGGCGACCCGGCCGATGCGGCGGACGTACGGGCGCTACGGCGCCATGTACGCGCCCAGATCGCCCGTACGGTCGGCGAATTCAGCCGCTTCGGCAAGCCCGACCATGTCGTGGCCACGTCCAAGACCTTCAAGCAGCTCGCCCGCATCGCGGGCGCCCCGGGTTCGGGGGAGGGTCTCTACGTCGAGCGCCTCCTGACCCGAAAGTCCCTGGAGGAGTGGGTCCCCAAGCTCACGGTCATGACCGCCGTCGAGCGCGCGGGCCTGCCGGGCGTCTCCGAGGGCCGTGCCCCGCAGCTGCTCGCGGGCGCGCTCGTGGCCGAGGCGGCGATGGACCTGTTCGGCGTCGACGAGCTGGAGATCTGCCCCTGGGCCCTGCGCGAGGGCGTGATCCTGCGCCGCCTGGACCACCTGCCGGAGGAGTGACGACACGGCCCCCGCGCCCCCGGGGTGACCGGAACCACCTCCCCCGTCCGCGCCCCGCCCCGTACCCTGTCCTTCGTGGCAGAACCAGTCGTGCGGATCCCGGATGCGAAGGTCGCGCTGTCGACGGCCTCGGTCTATCCGGAGTCGACGGCGACGGCCTTCGAGATCGCCGCGCGCCTCGGCTACGACGGCGTGGAGATCATGGTGTGGACCGATCCGGTCAGCCAGGACATCGAGGCCCTGCGCCGGCTCTCGGACTATCACCAGGTCCCGATCCTCGCCGTCCACGCGCCATGTCTCCTGATCACGCAGCGCGTCTGGTCCACCGACCCCTGGGTCAAGCTCCGGCGCGCCCAGGCCGCCGCCGAGCGGCTCGGCGCCTCCACGGTGGTCGTCCACCCGCCGTTCCGCTGGCAGCGCCAGTACGCCCGTGACTTCGTCACCGGGATCTGGCGGATGGCCGACGAGACGGACGTACGGTTCGCCGTCGAAAACATGTACCCCTGGCGGTACAAGGACCGCGAGATGCTCGCGTACGCCCCCGAGTGGGACGTCACGAAGGACGACTACCGCCACTTCACGGTCGACCTCTCGCACACCGCCACCGCCCGCACGGACGCCCTCGCCATGATCGACCGCATGGGCGACCGCCTCGGCCACGTCCACCTGGCCGACGGCAAGGGCTCGGCCAAGGACGAGCACCTCGTCCCCGGCCGCGGCAACCAGCCCTGCGCGGAGCTCCTGGAGCGCCTGGCGCTCACCGGTTTCGACGGTCACGTGGTCATCGAGGTCAACACCCGGCGCGCGATGTCGGCGGCCGAACGCGAGGCGGACCTCGCGGAGGCCCTCGCCTTCACCCGGCTGCACCTGGCGTCCGCCCCCCGGCCGTCCGGAGCCCGCCCCTCCACCACTCGGCCCGCCGCGGCGGCCCGCCCCTCCGCCTCCCGCCAGTCCGGAGCCCGGCCCTCCGCCACCCGCCCCTCCCGAGCGCCCCGCTCATGACCGGACCGGCCGCCCCGCGCCGCCGCGGCCGCCCCTCCCGTACGGAGGAGGAGAGCGGGCCCGGCGCCCGCGAGCGCATCCTGGAGGCCGCCCGCGCCCAGTTCGCCGAGCGCGGCTACGACAAGACCTCCGTGCGCGGCATCGCCAAGGCGGCCGGCGTGGACCCGGCGCTCGTGCACCACTACTTCGGTACGAAGGACGAGGTGTTCGCCGCCTCGATCGAGGTCTCCTTCGAACCGGCGCTCGTCCTCCCCGCGATCCTCGGCGGCCCCCGCGACGGGATCGGCGAACGGCTCGCCCGCTACTTCATCGGCGTCTGGGAGAACCCCGTCAGCCGCGCCCCGCTCCTCGCGATCGTGCGGTCCGCGCTGACCCACGACGCGGCGGCGAAGGTGCTGCGCGGCTTCGTCCTGCGCCGGCTCCTGGAGCGGATCGCCGCCGACCTCGACGTACCGGACCCGAAGTTCCGCGCGGAGCTCGCCGCCTCCCACATGATCGGGATCGCGATCCTCCGGTACGTCATCCAGGTCGAGCCGCTGGCCTCCGCCGACCCGGAGGAGATCGTGGCCCACGTGGCCCCCACGCTCCAGCGCTACCTCACGGAAGCGTGAGGCGGTCCGGCACTCGGGCAGCCCGCCCCGGGCACTCCGGCCCTGCCCGAAGACTGAACAGCCGGTCCGGCATGCGGACATCCCGTCCAGATCTTGGGCGGTCGGCGTACGCTCGACAGCAAGCACACCCATCACTGAGCATCCCCGAGCAACACTGAGGAGCGAGCGACGATGCCCGAGCTGAGGTCCCGCACAGTCACCCACGGCCGCAACATGGCGGGCGCACGCGCCCTTATGCGCGCCTCCGGTGTACCCGGCGCGGACATCGGCCGGAAGCCGATCATCGCCGTCGCCAACTCCTTCACCGAGTTCGTCCCCGGCCACACCCACCTCCAGCCGGTCGGCCGGATCGTCTCCGAGGCGATCACGGCCGCCGGGGCGATCCCGCGCGAGTTCAACACGATCGCCGTCGACGACGGCATCGCGATGGGCCACGGCGGCATGCTGTACTCCCTGCCCTCCCGCGACCTGATCGCGGACAGCGTGGAGTACATGGTCGAGGCGCACTGCGCCGACGCCCTGATCTGCATCTCCAACTGCGACAAGATCACCCCCGGCATGCTGAACGCGGCCCTGCGCCTCAACATCCCGACGGTCTTCGTCTCCGGCGGCCCGATGGAGTCCGGCAAGGCCACGCTGGTCGACGGCACGGTCCGCACGCTCGACCTGGTCGACGCGATCTCCGACGCCGTCAACGACAAGATCTCGGACGAGGACATCCTCCGTATCGAGGAGAACGCCTGCCCGACGTGTGGGTCCTGTTCCGGCATGTTCACCGCCAACTCGATGAACTGCCTGACCGAGGCCATCGGCCTCTCCCTCCCCGGCAACGGCTCGGTCCTCGCCACCCACACGGCCCGCAAGGCGCTGTACGAGAACGCGGCTCGCACCGTCGTCGACATCACGCGCCGCTACTACGACGAGGACGACGACTCCGTCCTGCCGCGCTCGATCGCGACCCGCGCCGCCTTCGAGAACGCGATGGCCCTGGACATCGCCATGGGCGGCTCGACCAACACGATCCTGCACCTCCTCGCCGCCGCCCAGGAGGCCGAGCTGGACTACGGCCTGTCCGACATGGACGAGGTCTCGCGCCGGGTGCCGTGCCTGGCCAAGGTCGCCCCGAACGTGGCGCCCGGCGGCACGTACTACATGGAGGACGTCCACCGGGCCGGTGGCATCCCGGCCATCCTCGGCGAGCTGTACCGCGCCGGGCTGCTGAACGAGGACGTCCACACCGTCCACTCCCGCTCCATCAAGGAGTGGCTGGAGACCTGGGACGTGCGCGGCGGCTCCCCGTCCGACGAGGCCGTCGAGCTGTGGCACGCGGCCCCCGGCTGCGTCCGCTCGGCGACCGCCTTCTCGCAGTCCGAGCGCTGGGCGACCCTGGACACGGACGCGGCCGGCGGCTGCATCCGCGACGCGGCCCACGCGTACTCCAAGGACGGCGGCCTCGCGGTCCTGCGCGGCAACCTCGCGGTCGACGGCTGTGTCGTGAAGACGGCCGGCGTGGACGAGTCGATCTGGACCTTCGAGGGCCCGGCCGTCGTCTGCGAGTCGCAGGAGGAGGCCGTCGAGAAGATCCTGAACAAGCAGGTCAAGGACGGCGACGTGGTCGTCATCCGCTACGAGGGCCCGCGCGGCGGCCCGGGCATGCAGGAGATGCTCTACCCGACGTCCTTCCTCAAGGGCCGGGGCCTGGGCAAGACCTGCGCGCTGGTGACGGACGGCCGCTTCTCGGGCGGTACGTCGGGTCTGTCGATCGGCCACGCGTCGCCGGAGGCGGCGTCGGGCGGCACGATCGCGCTGGTCGAGGACGGGGACCGGGTCCGTATCGACATCCCGAGCCGCGCGATCGAGCTGCTGGTCGACGACGCGACGCTGGCGGCCCGCCGCGAGGCGCTGGGCGGGGTCTACGCCCCGAAGAACCGCGAGCGCAAGGTCTCGGCGGCGCTGCGGGCGTACGCGGCGATGGCGACGAGCGCGGACAAGGGCGCGGTGCGGGACGTCTCGAAGCTGGGCTGACGCGGAGCTGGGGCTGACGCGGAGCTGGACTGACGCCGAGGGCTCAGGCCGAACAGAACAGGCAGTACACCAGGCAGTACCGGGCGCGGGGAGCGGGCGAAAGCCCCCTCCCCGCGCTCACTCATGTCTCCCGCAGTCGGCCGGCCCGACCGCCCGAGACCGGCCCCCGGGCAGCGGGCCCCGGGCAGCCGCCCCCCGTCACCACCCCGCCGGATCCCGCCCGTCCACCGCGAACACGGAGCCGTCCGGCGCGGTCCCGAACACCGTGTCGCCGAGGACGACGGGTGCCGGCACGCTCGTCGCGTACCCGAGCCGCCCGTCCCGGAGCCGGGGACCGGTCTGCCCGAGCAGCGCCCCGCGCCCGGTGTCGACGGCGAGCAACCGCCCGTCGGCCACGGAGAAGTACAGCCGCCCCGTGGGCCCGAGCACGGGCGCGGACACGTTCCCCGCCGCCGTCTCCAGCTCCCAGAGCACCCGCCCGGCGGGCGCGGCCCCGGTGTCCACGGCGGTGAGGCGGCCGGCGGTGTCGAGGAGGTAGGCGATGTCGCCGCGTACGACGATCCTCGGGTCGTCCAGCGGGTACGGCAGGGCGACCCGGCGTACGGAACCGTCGGCCGGGTCGTGGCGGACCAGGGCGTCGGTCTGGCTGTCGGCGTTCGACGAGCGCAGGAACACCACGCCCTTCGCGCCCGTGTCCACGGGCACGAGATCGCCCGCGAGCCGCGTCCGCCGGACGAGCTCGCCGGTCTCGGGCCGCAGGGCGCCGAGCGTGGTCCGAGCGGCTCCGCCGGCGGTCTCGAAGACCGGCACGAGACCCGAGGCCTCGTCGTACGGGCCGAAGCGAGGCGCGGTGAAGCCGGCCAGGGCGCGGCGCCAGAGCTCCTTGCCGGTCGCCCCGTCGACGGCCCTGACGGCCGAGGTGGAGGTCGCGTAGAGCAGCGTGGCCCCGGCAGGGTTGGCACCGTTCTGACGGGCGGCGCCGCGGGTGTCCCAGACGGGGGCGCCCCGGTCGGCGGCGAACGCCCGCAGGGTCCCGTCGCCCGCGACGGCGCCGAGCAGCCCGCCGAAGGGCACCGGCGGCGTCACGGGCCCACCGGCCGACCCGGGCGCGGGCGGCCGTGACCAGAGCACGCGGCCGGAGGCGGGGTCGAGCCGGGCGAGCGCCACGCCTCGGGCGGAGCAGTAGAGGGCGTCGGCCGCGGAGACGCAGGCCGGGGTGGCCGGTCCACCGCCCTCGCCCAGCACGGTCTCCCATCCCGCGAAGGGGGCCGCCGCCTCACCGGCGGGGTGCGCCCGGGGCCCGGTGGCGTCGTCGCCGCTCGACCGCAGGGCCATGAACGCCCCGCCGGCGGCGAGCACGGCGAGCACGGCGACGGCCACGACCGAGGGCCGGATCCGCCGCCCACGCGCGCGTGGCGCCGGGGCCCGTACGGGTGTGTCCGCGTCCCACGAGGCCGCGGCCGCCGCGGCGGGCGCGGGGTCGGGCAGCGTGAGCGGCCGCCGCTGGGCGGGTATGAACGCCGCCGCCTCGTACGACGGCGGTTGCAGCGCCGCCATGATCTCGGCCGGCGTCGGACGCTCCGCCGCCTCCTTGGCCAGACAGCGGGCGACGAGCGGAGCCAGGGCGTCCGGAACGCCCGTCAGGTCCGGCTCGTCGTGGACGACCTGGTACGCGACGATGTACGGGCTGTCCGAGTCGAACGGCCCGTGCCCGGTGGCCGCGTGCACGAGGACGGAGCCGAGCGCGAACACGTCCGCCGCAGGCCCGACCTCGCGGGGCCGCTGGAACTGCTCCGGCGCCATGAACGGCGGCGAGCCGATCAGCTTCCCCGTCTCCGTGTGCAGATCGCTGTCGACCGGTCGGGAGATCCCGAAGTCGATGACCTTCGGCCCGGTGTCGGTCAGCAGGACGTTGCTGGGCTTGAGGTCGCGGTGCACGACTCCGGCCCGGTGGATGTCCCGGAGCGCCTCGGCCAGTCCGGCCGTCAGTCGGCGCAGCTCGGCGGGGGAAAGGGGCCCGTTCCGCTTCACCTGGTCGGCGAGGGTGGGGCCGGGTACGTAGAGGGTGGCCATCCAGGGGCGTACGGCGTCGGGGTCGGCGTCCACGACGGGCGCGGTGAAGGCGCCGCTCACCCGGCGCGCGGCGGCCACCTCCTGGCGGAAACGCGCCCTGAACTCCGGGTCCTCCGCGTACTGTCCGTGCACCACCTTGACCGCGAGCCGCAGCCCGGAGGCGGAGGTGGCCAGGTGCACCACGCCCATCCCGCCCGCGCCGAGGCAGGCCTGGAGGCGGTACTCCCCCGCGTACTCGGGCTCTTCCGCTTCCCGGTCGGCACCGGTCCAGCGCAACGGCGGCATCGCCCACCCCCGTGTGGTTCCGCGTCGTTTTCGCGCGCGTGCGCGACGCACGGAGCCTAGTCGATGGCCCCCGCGATGTCGGTGGGGCTTGCTAGCCTGCGCGTCGCGGAGAGTGAAACGCAGCGGTGCGCTTTTGCGCCAACGGGGGAGTACGCACATGGGCATGGACAACACGACGGTCGACACAGCCACCGCGGTCGGCACGGCGACAGCGACCGACACGGCGACAACGGCCGGGATGACGACCGACACGGCGACAGAGACCGCCGCAGCCGCGCTGGACGGCGTCTCCACGACGGCCGCGGTGCGCTACCCGGTCGCCCCCGGCTACCGCGTCAACGTGCGCTCGGGACCGGGCACCCAGTACCGCATCGTGCGGACGCTGGCCCTGGACGTCCGGGTGCCGATCAACTGCCAGACGACGGGCGAGCGCGTCACCGGCCCGTACGGCACGACGAACATCTGGGACAACATCGCGGCCGGCGAGTTCATCTCGGACGCGTACGTGAAGACGGGCAGCGACGGCTTCGTCGCCAAGCGCTGCGGCTGACACGCCCCTCGCCGTACGCCGCGGCCGACGAACCCGTCGCCGCACGCCCACGGCTTCCCGTACCCCCGCCTGCTCCTGGGTTGCGGGGATAATCGACCTCGTGAGCGACGACGACCAGACCGCCAAGCCCAGCACCAGCACCAGCACCGGCACCAGCAGCTCCGCCGGCGTGCCCGCCGGTCCCCAGCCCGAGGAGGTCCGCTTCTTCGGGACGACCTGGGTGGAGCACGACGGGCGGTACGGGCTGCGCCGCGCCGGTGTCGCCCTCGGGGCGCTCGTCGCCGCCGCGGCGGGCTGCCTGGTGCTGCGCTTCGCCTACCAGGGCCTGGAGATCGCCGAGGTCGGCGGCTTCGTCAACCTGCTCGTGGTGCTGATGTTCGGCATCTGCAGCGCCATCGCCTTCCGTAAGACCTGGGAGGGCTTCGTCCGGCGCCCGGCCGACCCGGCCCGCGAGGACTCGCTGCGCAGCCTCAAGATGATCGGCTTCATCGGCTCCCTCCTGGCCTACTTCTTCCGCTGCTTCGTCGAGGCGCCGGGCGAGGGGCTGCGCCGTGCCGAGTACGAGACGGCCCGTAGCCGGTACGAGAAGCGCCGGGGCACCCGCACGGGCAACCCGGCGGCCCGCAAGAAGCCCAAGCGTAAGTAGCAGGCGGAAGGCGCGCGGCCCCCCCGAAGAAGCCCCCCCATCGAGCCCCGACCGGCAGCAGCCGGCCGGGGCTCGACGCTTGACGCCCCCTTCCCCCCGCGCGCATTATTCAACGCATGATGAATTACTCGGAAGGGAGCTCCGCGCAAGCGATCGTCGCGCACGGCCTCACCGTCGTACGAGGCGCCCGCACCGTCCTGCGCGGCCTCGACTTCACCGTCCCCCCAGGCAGGATCACCGGCCTCCTCGGCCCCTCCGGCTGCGGCAAATCCACCCTCATGCGCGCCGTCGTCGGCACCCAGGCCAACGTCACCGGCACCCTCGACGTCCTCGGCCGCCCCGCCGGCGACGCCTCCCTGCGCTCCCGCATCGGCTACGTCACCCAGGCACCCTCGGTCTACGACGACCTCACCGTCCGCCAGAACCTCGACTACTTCTCGGCCGTCCTCCGCCCCGGCCGCGCCCACCGCGCCGAGCGCCGCGACGCCGTCGCCCGCGCCATCGACGACGTCGACCTCGCCTCGCACGCCGACGCCCTCGCCGGCAGGCTCTCCGGCGGCCAGCGCAGCCGCGTCTCCCTCGCCGTCGCCCTCCTCGGCACCCCGGAGGTCCTCGTCCTCGACGAACCCACCGTCGGACTCGACCCGGTCCTCCGCCGCGACCTGTGGAACCTCTTCCACCGCATCGCCCACGAGCGCGAGGCCGCGATCCTCGTCTCCTCCCATGTCATGGACGAAGCCGAACGCTGCCACCGCCTGCTCCTCATGCGCGACGGCGAGATCCTCGCCGAGGACACCCCCGAAGCCCTGCGCCGCCGCAACGACACCGCCACCGTCGAAGAGGCATTCCTCCATCTCGTCGACGCCGCCGACGCCCGCGAAGCCGTACGCCTCCAGGAGCCCCAGCGATGAGCCCCGCCCGCACCCTCGCCACCGCCGCCCGCGTCCTGCGCCAACTGCGCCACGACCCGCGCTCGATCGCCCTGATGATCCTCGTGCCCTGCCTGATGCTCTTCCTGCTCCGGTACGTCTTCGACGGCAGCCCGCGCACCTTCGACAACATCGGCGCCTCGCTGCTCGGCATCTTCCCGCTGATCACGATGTTCCTCGTGACCTCGATCGCGACCCTGCGCGAACGCACCTCCGGCACCCTGGAACGCCTGCTCGCCATGCCCCTGGGCAAGGGCGACCTCATCGCCGGCTACGCCCTCGCCTTCGGACTCCTCGCCATCGTCCAGTCCGCCCTCGCCACCGGCCTCGCCCTCGGCCTCCTCGGACTCGACGTCGTCGGCTCGCCCTGGCTGCTCCTGCTCGTCGCGCTCCTCGACGCGCTCCTCGGCACCGCCCTCGGCCTCTTCGTCTCGGCCTTCGCCGCCTCCGAGTTCCAGGCCGTCCAGTTCATGCCGGCGGTGATCTTCCCCCAGCTGCTGCTCTGCGGCCTCTTCATCGCCCGCGACCAGATGCAGCCCGTCCTCGAAGGCATCTCCGACGCGCTGCCCATGTCGTACGCCGTCGACGGCATGAACGAGGTCCTCCGCAACCCCGACGTCACCGGCGCCTTCATCCGCGACGCCCTCGTCGTCGCCGGCTGCGCCCTGCTCGTCCTCGCCCTCGGCGCGGCAACCCTCCGCCGCCGCACCGCCTGACGCGCCCCGAGGGGCGTACCGCCCCTCGGACGCCCCCGCCGCACGCCCCGGCACGGTGCGAGGATGGCCCCACGTATTCCTTACGGCGAGGTGAACAGAGCCATGACCCAGACCGTCGCAGTCCTCGGCACAGGCAAGATCGGTGAAGCGCTCCTCAGCGGCATGATCCGGGCCGGCTGGCGCCCCGCCGACCTCCTGGTCACCGCCCGCCGCACCGAACGCGCCGAAGAGCTGCGCGCCCGCTACGGCGTCGAGACCGTCACCAACGCCGACGCCGCCAAGCGCGCCGACACCCTGATCCTCGCCGTGAAGCCCCAGGACATGGGACGTCTCCTGGACGAGCTCGCCCCCCACGTCACCGCCGACCGCCTCGTCATCAGCGCCGCCGCCGGCATCCCCACCTCCTTCATCGAGGAACGGCTCGCCGCCGGCACCCCCGTGGTCCGCGTCATGCCCAACACCCCCGTCCTCGTCGACGAGGGCATGTCCGTCATCTCGGCCGGCAGCCACGCCACCCCCGACCACCTCGCGCACACCGAGGAGATCTTCGGCGGCGTCGGCAAGACCCTCCGCGTCCCCGAGTCCCAGCAGGACGCCGCCACCGCCCTCTCCGGCTCCGGCCCGGCCTACTTCTACTTCCTCGTCGAGGCCATGACCGACGCCGGCATCCTCCTCGGCCTGCCCCGCGCCCAGGCCCACGACCTGATCGTCCAGGCCGCGATCGGCGCCGCCGTGATGCTCCGCGACAGCGGCGAGCACCCCGTCAAGCTCCGCGAGGCCGTCACCTCCCCGGCCGGCACCACCATCAGCGCCATCCGCGAACTGGAGAACCACGGCGTACGAGCCGCGCTCATCGCCGCCCTCGAAGCGGCCCGCGACCGCAGTCGCGAGCTCGCCTCCGGCAACGGCTGACCGACGGCGCGGGCCTACCCGGCCGGCATCAGCCCGATCGACCGATAGGCCCGGTCCACCAGCGGCCGGGCCATCCCGCGGGCGCGCTCGGCCCCGTCCCGCAGGACCTGATCCGCCGAGCCGGGGTCGGCCGCCAGCTCCGCATGGCGCTCCCGCACCGGCCGCAGCAGCTCGACCACCGCGTCCGCGGTGTCCCGCTTCAAGGCTCCGTACGACGTGTACCCACCGGCGAGAGCCGTCGGATCCCCACCCGTCGAGGCCGCCAGCACATCGAGCAGGTTCGCGACCCCGGGCCGGCCCTCCCGGTCGAGGACGACGTCCCGCCCGCTGTCGGTCACCGCGCGCATGATCTTCCGCCGGACGGTGTCCTCGTCGTCCAGGAGATAGACGATCCCCGCCGCGTCCTCGTGCGACTTGCCCATCTTCGACCGGGGATCCTGCAGGTCCATCACCCGCGCCGCCACCGCGGGATGCGTCGCCCTCGGCACCGTGAACACCTGCCCGTACCGCTGGTTGAACCGCACCGCCAGATCCCGGGTCAGCTCCACATGCTGCGTCTGGTCCTCACCCACCGGCACCTCGTCCGTCCCGTAGGCCAGGATGTCCGCCGCCATCAGCACCGGGTACGTGAGCAAGGACAGCCGCACCCCCTGCCCGGCGACCAGCGCCCGCGCCCCCTTCTCCTTGTACTGGATCATCCGCCGCAGCTCGCCGTCGGTGGCCGTGCACTCCAGCAGATAGGACAGCCGTGCGTGCTCGTCCACATGGCTCTGGACGAAGAGGGTGCACAGCTGCGGATCGAGGCCGGCGGCCAGCAGCAGCGTGGCCGCCTGCCGACTGAGCCGCAGCACCCGCGCCGGATCGTGCTCGACGGTCAGCGCGTGCAGATCCACGACGCTGAACAGCGCGTCCGAGGAGTGCTGGTCCACCTCGACCCACCGCCGCACGGCCCCGAGGTAGTTCCCCAGGGTCAGATGCCCCGTCGGCTTGATCCCGCTGAAGATCCGCTTCATCACGTACGTACTCCTGCTCCGTCGTGCGCCGACCCGTCGGCCGCACTCCCAGAGGGGGATACGCGAACGGCCGCCGAGTCGGCGGCCGCTGAGTGCATGCGTCAGATGGGGCCGCCGGGTCAGGCGGCCCACCACTGGGTGGTGTGCGCATGCGTGGTCATACGGAGAGACTACGCCCGAGGACGGGGGTTGACACGGGATTGTCGGGTCCGTAGTGTTCTCCGAGTTGTCCGACGTGAGCACCGACCCCGGTCGGCCCCGGACAGCCATTCCGCAAGATCCATTACAAGCTGACAGCGCTTCGTCGTGCCGTCGTGCTTTCCGTGTGTTTTTGCGAAATGAGGAATCCGCGTTCGAAGGTTTGAGCGCGAGCCGCCCGATTAGCGTCGGGGGCAAGGAATCCGCTAAAGTCTCACTCGTCGGAACGGCCCAACAGTCGCGAAGACAACCCCCGCTGACTGGGAATCAGGCCCGAAAAGATCTGATAGAGTCGGAAACGCAGGAAGGCCGAAACGGGAAACCGAAGAAGCCGGAAAGCGCCGAGGAAATCGGATCGGAAAGATCTGATAGAGTCGGAAACGCAAGACCGAAGGGAAAAAGCCCGGAGGAAAACCCGAGAGGGTGAGTACGAAGGAAGCGTCCGTTCCTTGAGAACTCAACAGCGTGCCAAAAATCAACGCCAGATTAGTTGATACCCCGTCCATCTT